>NZ_BAJN01000001.1 GCF_000613725.1 Hoylesella pleuritidis JCM 14110 | reverse complement strand
TGAGTAGCTCAATATGATCAATATGTATTATTTTATGAGTAACCGATTTCTTTGTTCCCGTTTGAAAGATTGTCATTAATAATGATGCAAATCTATCTACTATAACGCGAGTTCGGGATAAGTTTGTATTCTGAGAGTGAATTCCGAAAGGGTGTAACAGATATTATCGACAATGCCTTTCACCCCACGAGTGGGGTATCTCTGTATACCACGAGTGGAGTGTCTTTGTATATCACTCGTGGGGTAAGTTGGGCGATGTCTTAGCTAAGAAAATGTTTATCCTAAACTTGCCTTACAGTAAGTCGTAAGCCTATGTTAATTGATGATTAGAGATACTTTTATAAAGCGTTAAAAGGTGTGGGGATTTTGAAGTCTCTTTGCAAGTATTTTATGCAGTTATATGTTATTTGATTCTGTATAATGGCGACAAAGGTGTCGAATAATCCTTAAAGGAATAATGTTTCGACAATAAATTCAGATTCGTGTCGTTTTTTAGTAAATCATTTAGCAATATAATTCGATATAATATGGCGAGAAATTTATTGGTTTTATTTCTTATTTTTCTTCTGTCTCCTTGTCTCTGCTGTGCTTGGCGTGCGGATTCCTTAGCATCAGCTCTGTCAGTAGATACGCCGATTGTGAGACAGTCGCTGTTGAAAAAGGCATTCTCGGACAATATTCCGTATGTTGGTCTTGGTCTTGTTGCTTCCGGGTTTGCTGTCAGATCTCAGAAAGAAGATTTCAGAGAATTGCGCCATTATTTCAAACCTAACTTCCATACAACGTGGGATAATTATACTCAATACACACCTTTTCTTGCGGCTTGGGCATTGAAGGCGTGCGGTGTCGAGGGCCGTAGCTCGTGGAAACGGATGGCTGTGAGTAATGTTCTATCGTTCGGGACGATGGCTCTGTTGGTGAATAGCATCAAGCATTCAACTCGTGAGTTGCGTCCTGACGGTACTTCACGCAACTCTTTTCCGTCTGGACATACGGCCACTTCATTTGTCTGTGCCACCATTTTACATCGTGAATATGGTTTGACCCGTAGCCCTTGGTACAGTATTGCCGGTTATTCGGTAGCAACTGTTACGGGGGTATGCCGTATTTTGAATAATCGCCATTGGGCTAACGATGTGCTTGTAGGTGCAGGTGTGGGTATCGTTTCGACCAATGTGGGGTATTTTCTCGGTGATTTACTTTTTAAAGATAAGGGAATACAACGTACTTGGCGTACGAATATGAATCCTGATTTGTCGAAACATCATTCTTTTCTGAGTCTTGGGGTGCAGATCGGCACAGGTCCGCGTCATCTGAATATGGCCGAAGTATATGATAACTATGACGAGAATATGCATCCTTACGAGACAGATGATTCCCGGGGCGTGAGCCATCCGTTGGGATTGCGACTCCGTTTGGGTACCAGTTCGTCGGTGAAAGCAGAAGGAGCTTATTTCCTGAATCGCTATTTCGGTATCGGCGGAAGCCTGCGTGCCACGGTCATTCCCCTCACAGCTACAGTAGATTTGACGAAAGGCTTCCGCTATAATTTGAATAAAAACAATCCCGGAAGTATCGGTGATCAAAGGTTTGCCCGCTTTGTCGGTGTTGAATCCAATCATATCGGCATGTTTGATTACAGCGGGGGAGCTTATTTTTCGTATCCGTTTAACAACAGATTACGATTCGGAACCAAATTGCTTATTGGTCGACGGCTGACCACAGCCTATAATGTCGATGCACTTTTAGATGTTGATGTACCGGCGATGAGAAGCTTTATTCAAAGTTTGGATCCGTCAGATAAACGTTATTTTGCTTCTCCCGAGGATAAGGAGGAATTTCTCAATACGATGAAAAGTTGGGGAGATGGGAGGAATATGCACAATAATAACTTTCTCTCCATTAAAGCCAATCGGGCGATAGTTTACGAAACGGGATTATCTCTTACGTGGGCTTATAAAGGAGGAATGGCTCTTATGCTGAGTATGGACTATGATTATGCCAATCCGAAATACGTTTATGAACTCAATAATCGGTGGGAGACTGATACACAAGGCATTGGACGTTATGTTACCGATACTTTCAAGCGTCGTACTTCTATGCATCATCTGAGTTTAGGATTAGGTGTGGTATTAAGCTTGTAATCGATATGTCGAGAAGAAATCTGTAAATTAAACAGCGATGAAATTCAGAACGATAGTCGATATCGAGAAACCGGCGTTCGAGATTATGCCTTGCGAGCAGATGCTTTTTGTTGGATCGTGTTTTGCCGACAGTATCGGGCGCCGGTTTATTGCAGATAAATTCCGTGTCGAAGTCAATCCTTTCGGTGTAATGTACAATCCCGTCAGTATTCTGCATACTGTTGTTCGTACATCGTTTGTGCCTCGCGTGGCCGTCTTTACGTTAGGAACCAATCGTGTATATGTGTTGAAAGAGACGGGTAAAGTGGTCGACAATTGTCAGAGAAGGCCCCCAAATTTGTTCTGTGAGAGACAACTTGCTGTTGAGGAATGCGCTGAAAGTCTATCCGAATCCGTAAAGATCTTACGCCGACGAAACCCGAATGTGCGGATCATCGTTACCGTGAGTCCTATTCGTTATGCAAAATACGGTTATCACGGAAGTCAACTTTCCAAAGCAACTTTGTTGTTGGCAGCTGATCGCTTAGTGCAGATTTATCCCGAAACAGTGACCTACTTCCCTGCTTATGAGCTCATTAATGACGAGCTCCGAGACTATCGTTTCTATCGTGAAGATATGCTTCATCCTACGGATCAGGCAGTAGAATACATTTGGCAACGATTTGCCGAGATGTTTTTCAGTTCCACCACCAAACAGTTTCTTGAAGAATGGCGCCCTGTTAAGGAAGCATTTGCCCACCGACCTTTTAATCCCGAGTCGACCGAATACTGCAACTTTATTGCCCGAATGCAGGAGAAAGCCGAAGCGTTAGCACGAAAATATCCGGGACTGGAGCTCGATACCGGTATTACCCATTTATAATCAAAGAAATGAAAGATGTTATATCTGTTGTGGAAACCGGTAAAATAGGCATCTTTTGCATTCCTATTATTTTGTATTTATATATGGTTGATTTTCAGGAGGATATGGATGGAATTTCAATGGACTGTCAATCGTATGCTGTTTGACGGTTAATTGCTCGCCGTTTAGAGGTTGATCGGTTTGTAACTAACCGTTAAACGGCGTACAATTAATGGTTAGTTATCCACCGATTAACGGCTTTTTGCAGTATCATTGGTTATTTTTGATGGATAATGGGAGGGATAGAGTTTTGATAAAATAAAATGCACTGAACGGGATTTGTCAGTGCATTTTGTGATTATATTGCAATTGTCATTAATCGCTTTGCGATGAAATTAAGCGGTGTTTCAATACAGGCTGATGTTTTTTCTTACGTAGCCATTCTGCTTTCCGACGCTCGTAGTCGAGCTGATGACGTTCTAAAAAGTTGTCTGCCATCATTTAAACCTGCTATATATGACCTTGATTGTTACAGGGGAATTGGTATTTTGGCTTCCGCCTACTAACTTGGTGCTTGTCATCGACATATCGTGAACAACGCGGGTCAATATCTTGATATCGTTTCCTGATGCATCTTTGCTTGTTACATAGGTTGTAGAAACAGGGATAATGACTGCTTTATTCCAGTTGGATGACTTTTTCCCGGACTTATACATTGCCGAAACCATGCCTGAAATATTGTTGAAAGTATAAGTATTATAATTATAACTCGTTGCTTTGTCATAGGTCGCGAGGAATGAATTCTTGTTATTTGCGATCCGATTGTTTTCAAAGAATGAGTAGAGACTGTCTTTGGGAATTATCAATAGAGTTTCCGGTGCTTTCAATGCATAATCACTTTGCACGGTGTTATTGATGCGTGTCAACACGATTTTAGCCGAATTGATGGTGTCATTCTGATGCTTTGCCATTATCTCTTCTACCGGAATGGTTATCTCAGTGAATATTCCCGACGGGGTTTTCAGATATGTGCATGTATTGTCTGCAGCTAACTTCGTAATCGTGTTGCGGTCGTTCGTCACTGTGGTCTTCTGCAATACTTCCTCTGTGCCGACAAATGATGCGGCTCCCGGTACTGTAACGAGACTGTCTACCTTACCTTTCGACGATTTGATTTTTGTCTTATACCTTAAATATATATTTAATTGGCTGTTAGTAACGTATGCCATCGAACCTAAACCACTTTGACTTTTCAGGAAGAAACCAGGTACAACGTTGTGTATGAATCTATAAGAGTTTTTGAAATTAGCCGGATTTTTATAGTAATTGCGCATCACATAAGTTCCGTAGTTATTATAAACTGTTCCGTCTTTGTCGATGTATTCCTTATCGAGTCGGATGCGAATGCTCGGTGTATAATTCTTAGACCGTCTTTCTTTCTCGCTTACGCTTAAATCTGTCAATGTATAGGTTTGGTCTGCTTGCAGTCCGTCGGTGCGCACATAACCTTCTTTCAATGGGTCGAAATTAGAGTAATATTTCACACCTTCTTCCATCGGCTTACCCATTTCGTATGCCGTGAGCTTCATTGCAGCCAAAGAATCTCCGTAGAATTTCGTATAAAATAGACGGATATCGCACGAGTCGGCTATGATTTCACCATTGAGCTTACTGGCAACGCTGTCTCGTATGGGGAAATTTTGTGTGTAATCTTCTAATGCGTGGAACTGAATCATACAGTCGTTGGTGATATATACACCTGTCTCTGGGTCTCGAATTTTTCCTAAATAGGCTGTACTATTGCGGGCAAGAACGGAGTCTGCCACGATGGAACGCGTGGAAACAGTAAATGTATCAGTAGTGATCTCTAACTTATCAACATTGTTCGTGAGACCGGAACCGATGTCATTCGTCGTGTCATCGCACGAACTGAAAGCCAGTGCAGCAACAACTAAGCTTCCTAATAATTGGAGTTTCATTGTGAAAAGATAAATGACGGGTGATTAATCTTTATCCGGAAAGATCTGATTATAAAAGTCTTTATAAGCTTTGCCGAAATCTTCGCCGGGATAATTTAGTATAGGAAGTCCTTTCTCTTGGGCATATTTGAGTAAATTTCCATTTGCTTTTTGGCTGGCTTCAACCACTCCGTCTGAGTAGTCTATAGCGAGTTTACCCAATTCAAAGAAGTCAAATTTGTCGGCATAAGGCTTCAATAGTTCAGCTTTTGCCTCTCTGAACTCGACACAATGCTTGAAATTGTTACCTGGATTTGTCTTCAATTGCTCGTGAAACAAGGATGTGATGACTTTTGTATTAGCAAAAGACGGCTCGTCTTTATAAGCTGTTTTGATGTAAAGAGGTATGACAGAAGCCATCCATCCTTGGCATTGAATGACGTCAGGAGCCCAGCGAAGTTTCTTGACAGTCTCTAAAACGCCACGCGCAAAGAAGATGGCACGTTCTCCGTTATCGGAATATTCTACGCCCGATTCATCTACGATCATCTGTCGTTTGGTGAAATAATCATCGTTGTCAATGAAATATATCTGAATATGTGACGATGGTATGGAGGCTACTTTGATGATCAATGGGTGGTCGGTATCATTAATAATGAGATTCATTCCGGACAAACGGATAACTTCGTGCAGCTGTCCGCGACGCTCATTGATGTTTCCCCACTTAGGCATAAACGTCCGAATTTCAAGCCCTTCATCTTGAATCTTGTGTGGAAGTTCGCGACCCATAATGGATAATTCCGTTTCCGGGACATACGGAGCTATCTCTTGGTTGATGAATAGGATTTTCTTAGCCATACTCTAATTTGTTTTCTTGATAATGCAAAGGTAATAAAAAAACTTCACAAAAGGCTGAATCTGTGCAGATTTTACGGCGAAGCGCGTGTTTATTGGGATATTTTTATAATTATTCTTTCTTCTTTAAGGAAAATGATAGTATTTTTGCAACGCAATAAGAAATAGGTATAATGAAAGTATTTAACAAGATTGTAGACCTCCAAAACGAACTGTTCGCATTTCGGAAAGAGGGTAGGGTGATTGGGCTTGTGCCCACAATGGGAGCCTTGCACGAAGGTCATGCATCATTAGTAAGGCGGAGTGTCGCCGAGAATGACATCACTGTAGTTTCTGTTTTCTTGAATCCCACACAGTTTAATGATCCAAATGATTTAGAGAGATATCCACGGACACTGGATGCCGACTGTCGACTTTTAGAGCAAGTAGGTGCTGATTATGTCTTTGCTCCATCTGTTAGTGAGATGTATCCGGTGCCCGACACGCGTCGTTTTGAGTTTCCACCCGTTACCACTGTAATGGAAGGAGCCAAGCGTCCGGGGCATTTCAATGGTGTTTGTCAGGTTGTCAGCCGCTTGTTCTATATTACTCGTCCTACAAGAGCTTATTTCGGAGAAAAGGATTGGCAGCAGATTGCAGTCATCAAGCAATTAGTTCGATTCCTTGGGTTAGGCATTCAGATCGTTGAATGTGATATCATTAGAGATTCGGACGGACTTGCCAAGAGTAGTCGGAATGCTTTGCTCACGCCTGGTGAGCGTGTAATCGCTCCCACGATATATCAAACAATGTTGGCGAGTGTTGATTATGCAAAGGCACATTCGGTGCAAGAGACGTTGGAAAAGGTGACGAGTGACATTAATTCCGTTGATGGGTTAGAGGTGGAATACTTCTCAATCGTTGACGGAGATACTTTGCAAGAGATCGACTCTTGGGACGATTCGCCTAACATAGTGGGCTGCATTACCGTCTATTGCGGTACCACTCCCATCCGTCTTATCGACCACATCAAGTATAAAGAGCCGAAAATAGGAGAGCATTAAACGATGATGATAGAAGTATTGAAATCTAAGTTACACTGTGTTCAGGTTACGGAAGCGAATCTGAATTATATGGGCAGTATCACGATTGATGAGGATTTGATGGACGCAGCCCATTTAATCGCCGGCGAGAAAGTGCAGATCGTGGATAATAACAATGGTGAACGTTTAGAAACTTACATTATCAAGGGCGAGCGCGGCAGTGGTTGTATTTGTTTGAACGGTGCAGCTGCGCGTAAGGTGCAGGTTGGTGACACCGTGATAATAATCTCTTACGCTTTAATGGAGTTTGAAGAAGCCAAAACTTTCAAACCTACTGTTATTTTCCCCGAGAATAATCGATTGCCTGAATAACGGTTACTCATTTGTTGAATGTAAAATAAAAATGCTGCGATTTGTTGTCGCAGCATTTTTATTGGTATATTTTTGAGAAACTGATTATTCGATAACCACAAGCGGAGTATCCTCCATCACGCTCTCACCCTGCTTCACACAGACAGCCGTAACCTTACCTGATTTCTCGGCTTCGATATTGTTAGCCATCTTCATTGCTTCAAGAACAACGACCGTATCGCCCACAGCCACTTCATCGCCAACGGCAACTTTGATTTCAGTAATTACGCCCGGAAGCGGTGCTTTCACTGCATTAGCCGTATTGACAGGTGCTGCCGACGCTGTATTCTCTTCCGAAGCAGCCGGTTGGGCAGTTGCTTGGACAACTACTTTTTTCTTTTCCTGTTCGGGTTCCGGCTCCATTTCAACCTTGAATTCCTCACCATTGACTGTTACATTAGCAACATTTTCCTCGATGTCACCTATGGCAACCTTGTATTCTTTGCCATCAATTGTATATTTATATTCCTTCATTTGCTCTTAGGGTTTAGCTGTCATTGAAATGAATTTGGCATTCCACATTGTCGCATGGGGCGCTATCGTAATGATGCCCGGCTCTTTGTCGTGCACGTTATTGCCCTTGAACTCGTGCAGAGCCAGTGCTATTGCCGCATAAATATGCTTGTCTTTCTTCAACATAATATATGTATTCCGAATTATGAATTATGCATTATGAGTTGTGAATTATGAATTACATCGGCATGCATCCGTGCTTTTTAGCTGGCAGATTCTGCCGTTTCGTTGCCAGTTGTGCCAGACCTCGACAGATGCGGAAGCGTGTATTGCGCGGTTCTATCACATCGTCGATATAGCCATATTGAGCTGCCTGATAAGGATTGGCAAACATTTCGGTGTATTCCTCTTCTTTTTCGGCCAGGAACGTAGCTACATCTTCGCCGGCATCTTTTTTCTGTTTGGCCTCTTTCGCACAGAGAACGGCTACGGCACCGGATGCTCCCATCACGGCAATTTCGGCTGTCGGCCAAGCGAAATTAAGGTCAGAGCGAAGCTGTTTACATCCCATCACAATGTGACTACCGCCATAACTCTTGCGGATATTGATGGTTATCTTGGGCACTGTGGCTTCGCCATAAGCGTAGAGCAGCTGAGCACCGTGCAAAATTACGGCGTTATACTCCTGTCCTGTACCTGGAAGGAAGCCCGGAACATCGACTAAACTGACGATGGGGATATTGAAAGCGTCGCAGAAACGAACGAAGCGGGCGCCTTTGCGTGACGCATTCACATCGAGAACGCCTGCATAACTGGCTGGCTGATTAGCCACAATACCTACGCTCTGACCATTGAAACGAGCAAAACCGGTGATGATATTCTTTGCAAATTTCGGTTGAACCTCGAAGAACTCACCGTTATCCGTGATTGCGGAAATCACTTTGTACATATCATAAGCCTTGTTCGGATCGTCGGGTAACAGTTCGTTAAGGCTGTCTTCCATCCGATCAATCGGGTCTTTGCATTCGATGCGCGGTGCCTCTTCTGTATTGTTCGACGGAATATAGCTCAACAATGTCTTGATTTGTTGCATTGCGTCTTCTTCACTTTTCGCCGTGAAGTGTGTTACACCGCTCTTCGTGGAGTGAACAGATGCTCCTCCCAAATGTTCCGAGTCGATGTCTTCGCCCGTAACTGTTTTAACGACTTTCGGACCGGTAAGAAACATATAGCTGGTATTCTCCATCATCAGCGTAAAGTCGGTGAGGGCAGGAGAGTAAACGGCACCGCCTGCACACGGACCGAGTATCGCCGAGATCTGCGGAACAACGCCCGAAGCCAGGATATTACGCTCGAATATCTCGCCATAACCGGCCAATGCGCAGATGCCTTCCTGTATACGGGCACCGCCCGAATCGTTCATACAGATCACAGGAGCTCCCATCGTCATCGCCATATCCATAATTTTGCAGATCTTCTGAGACATCGTTTCCGACAGAGAACCGCCGTTTACCGTAAAGTCTTGGGCGTAAACATAGACCAACCGGCCGTCGATCGTAGCAGAGCCGGCCACGACTCCGTCGCCGAGATACTGCTTTTTCTCCATCCCGAAGTTGTGACAACGGTGGAGTTTAAACATATCATATTCTTCAAAACTTCCTTTGTCGACAAGCATATCAATACGTTCACGAGCTGTGTATTTGCCCCGTTCGTGTTGTTTTTGGATGGCTTTCTCGCCACCACCGAGACGAGCTTGCTCGCGTTTGGCGACAAGTTCTTTGATTTTCTCTGTTTGCTTACTCATAAATTAATTATTGGTTTCTTTGTCACAAAATATGTGCAAAGATACGAAGAAAAACTGATAATGGTCGAAAGAAGACCTATTTTTATCGCTTTTTATGTATACTGCCAAGACGGAAAATCGTATGTGGAAAAACAGAAAATAGCGACTGGAAAAAGAGGTGTTGTATTTCGTATTGCGAAAAGCTGTTAATCATCGTGTGTTTAACGGTTAATTGGTGTGCGTTTAACCGTTAAACGTACTGCGATTGATGGTTAATTGAAGATTGTTTGGTATATACTTGATAATTAGATTGTTATGCTCTGTTTAGAAGATGATGAACAGATGACCTACTTTCATTTTATGTTCTTTTGTTTTTTTTGCCAGAATCAACTTCGGCACAGTCGTTTATAAGGACAGGTTTCGCATTTCGATTTATCTTCCGTCGGTGAAAAAGGAACGTCTTGATTATATATTTCGCCGAGCAATGTTTGCAATTGCGCTTCAAATTCATTGCGATAACGGTCGGCATCGATGATTTTTTCTTTACCGAGCAGCAGTGTCGGATCGTAGTTCTCGCCTTTGGCGTGCTGGATAAAGAGGAGAGCGGGACTTACGGGGAGACCTTCCGGATTCCATTCTGATGATTTTTTAACAATCAATGAATAAAGAATCGTTTGCAAAAAATAGTCTGTATGTTTAGCGCGTAATTCTTTTCCTTCGAAGATTTCTTCGATTGTGGTCGTGGCTTTCGATGGTAAATTACCTGTCTTATAGTCTATAACGCGGATTCGTTCGCCATCGGGCTGTTGGTCGATATAGTCCATTCTGTCGATGAAACCGCCCACTTTGAGGGATAATTGTTCGTTTCCGCTGTCGAATTTAACCGTTGTGTATACCTCTTGTTCAAGTGCTTTGATGGCGAAAGGCGTGAGACGACGGTCTATTTCAAGCAGTTGGTGCAGGTAACTGATGATGACTTCGCGATTAATGAGCTGCAAACCATTGTATTCGGGGCGGAATCCTTGACGGTCTACTTTGAAGAGTTCTTCTCTGAAAGCCTGGTCGACGATACTATCCAACAGTTCGCTGTGTTTGAGAATGGCGTCGATATCTGCTGTGTGTATACTGTAATTGCGGTTCATAAAACGGCTGTAAATCAGTTCGGAAGCCCGATGAAAGATGTTGCCGAATATCCGATTGTCGATCAGATCGTCGTTTTCGGTGTCATCAGGCTCCTTGATTCCCGCGATCATATTGTAGTAAAATAGTAGTTGACAACGGATATATCTGTTGATGGCTGTGGGAGAAATTTTGTCGAAAGAACGTAAAATGGCCATCACATTATCGTCTTTTGCGATGACTTTCGATTGTAAAACGAGCGGAATTTGTCCTGCCTGCAAGGCTTCTCGGTGGATATCTTGTCCGCTTTCCACCATCAGTTGGAGCATAAAACGGCTCATTTCACCGCTGTGTCCATCTTCCGTTGCACTGTTGTAGAGCAGCGTTACGTCCGTAGCTCGTTGCAAAAGGCCGTGAAAATAATAAGCGTAAATGGCCACTTTATGATCGATCGTGGTCAGATCGAATGCTTTGCGGATGGAATAGGGGATGAATGAGGAGTCATTTACACCCTTCGGCATATTTCCTTCATTGCAAGAGAGCACTAAGATATGTTCGAAATCGAGGTTGCGAGTTTCTAAAACGCCCATTATTTGAATTCCGACGGCGGGCTCGCCGTGGAACGGAATGCTTGTGCTTTTGATGAGTTGGTTGATCAATCGCTGATAAGTGATCAGGTCGACGACAAGATCTCCTGCCTCAATTAGGTCGGAAAGGCGATTCATCAGTGTGTACATTCGGAAGAGAGACTCCTGAAATAGCGGGTCGACTTCATCTTTTGCATTTTGTCCGATACGTTTTAAGAGATTAAGTATCCATTGAGATAATCTCAGGTTTTGCTCTGAAACAGAGCAACTTTCGAGTTCTCCAAATAGTGTAGAGAGACCTTCGTCAACAGCCAATTCACTACGATTGAGATAGTAGCGCTTGTGACTGTTCAACTCACTTAGCACTTTTGCATATTTGGGTGATATATAGCGGGCATAAGGATGACGTAAAACAGCGTTCACATAATGCAGTCGATAGCGGTCGGATCTATCGGGATGGCCGGCTGTTTGCAAAGCAATCAGCTGGCTGATGAGCGATGAAATGGGCGATTGCGACAGTGGATATCCTATTGTTATATTTACTTTCGTTACATCGAGGGGCAAACAGTGAATCACCGTTTGTAGCAGACTCTCATCGCAAAGCACGATGGCCGTTCGTCGATCAGCTGTAATTCTGCCGTTCTGTCGCAACCAGTCGCTGATATATCGGGCTTGAATGTTCTCGGTAGTTGCCGATATATAAGTAATGTTTTTAGGCTTTTGTAGGTTGGCGTAGATATTTTTATCGGTTCGGTCCAGTTCGTTCGGGAAAGTGGAAAGATATTGCCTGACGAAATGTCCGGCTTCATTCAGTGCAGAGTCTGACATATAATAGTTGTCGAAATCCCAGTAAAACTTAGCTTTCCCGGCCTTTTTCAGTCGGGTGAACAGTGATTGATCTACGCGTTGAAGAGCGTTGAAACCAATAAAAATATATGTTTCATAGCGAAATTTGATGGTTTCATCGGTAACCACTTTGCGGTAAAGTGCACCTTCATAAGTCAGTCCTTGTTCCTCTAATCGCTTGTTGAAACTATTGTAAATATTGTCGAAATGACTCCATAAATTGAGAAATCGTTTTTTCAACTCGCTGTTGTGATTGTCTGAGAAATTACTGAAAAACTTTTTGAGAATTTCTTTTTGTTCATCTGATAGGTAAGAAATATCGTCAAACTCGTGGATGTCACGGAGGTTGGCGAATATCTTTTCCGCATCGGCTAAATTCTTATCGATGTCATCGAAGTCGTTGAGTAAAAGTTGTCCCCAGCCATAGAAGTGGTCGAGAGACTCGTCCGAACCTGTGCATTGGATAAATGTCTTGTAGAGATCGCAAATGAGTTTGATGGGATCTCCGATCATCAACGAGCTGTGTTGACGGTATAACTCACTGATAGTAATGTATGATGGGCTCCAAATCGGTTTGTTGGCGATACGTGCCAAGTGCTCGTTCAAAAACAGAGAAGCACGTTTATTCGGAAAGACAACGGCTATTCGGGAAAGATCTGTACCGTATTTTTCGATAAGATCTTGGGCTACAAACTCTAAGAATGTTTTCATTTCACTTCTTCAATAACATTGCTATATACAAACCATAGATATCCTTTGACATTCGGATATCCCATTGTTCGGAGCAGATTCATATATCCTCGCACTTGATTTTGATACTCGGGGCGAGGCTTTCCGAACTTAAAGTCTACGACAATCATCTTTTTCCCGTCAGTCATTACGCGGTCGGGACGGTGCTCCTGTACCTCATTCGTATCCGGGTCGATGGATAGCATCGTGCATTCATTGAACAGTTGCCATTTATCTGAGAACCAATCGGCTACGCGCTTGTCGTCAAGCCGTTTGCGAAGCATATCGATCAGTCGGTCTTGGGTAATGTCTTCATTATATAAGATGCCGTTGCTTTCTAATTGGTTGAGGGCTGGTTCGATGTCGGCTGCAGTGTGAATAGTGGAAAAGAGATTGTGAAGCACACTGCCGATTTGAATATATGACGAGGCTTTTTCATTGCTTTCGTCTTGTTTGGTGAAATCGCGACTTTGGTTACTTTGCTTGAATTGCACACAGCTTTCGTAGTTTTCGATATTTAATGGTCTGACCGTGATGGGCGGATTGAATACGTTGGCAGTCTGTTTTGCTTTTCTTCTCGTGTCGTCTACGGATAAATGACCATAGTCGAAAGTGAGATTTTCGCCCATTTCATCGCTAAAATCGGTGTTTATAGTGCTATTTAAACTTGAATTTAAGTTGTCGAGACACTGTTCGATGATGTAAGACCGACTGTTTTTAGCATTTCTTTTGCCGAAGACAAATAGGTTTTTGCTGGCCCGAGTGAATGCAACGTAAAGCAGATTGAGATTATCCACACTGTTTTGCAAGTGTTCGTGATGGTAGTCTTGTTCGTAAATCGTACCTTTCATCTGTTTAGATGAGAAGTCAATCGGTACGATCGGTAGTTCGTTGAACGGCGCTTCGTTGGGCGAACACCAGATTGTCGAACCGTATTTTTCGAGTTTCCAGTCGCAGAATGGCATTAACACGTTGTCGAACTCCAAACCTTTACTCTTGTGAATCGTGATCAGTCGGATACCATTTATTTCGTTGCTCTGAATCGTCTTACGGTGAATATTTTCGTTCCATTCTGTGACAAAGTCATCAATATCACCCGTATTGTTGGCAAGATAATCGTTTACTTGGTCGTAAAAAGCGCAGACATATGCACTCTGTTCATTCAATCGGTTGAGCTGGAAAATGTTGTAGAGTTTTTCGATGAGGTCAAATAGAGGCATTGCCAATAGTCTTTCACGTTCCGAAAGATATACTGTCGGAAGATAATGAATGGCTGTTCGCTTATGTATTAATAACTCGCTGTCTTCCAATTTGCTATTAATGATATGCTTTTGATATGCTTTAATTAGATTTCCCGTGGCTATCTGATCTTCCGGATGCGTCAAAACGTGGAGCGCATCAATAATAATGTTTACAGCAAGAGAGGTGTCCAAGCGGAAGGCTTCATCTGAAATGAGTTTTATTTCGGACATTTCCTGTGCGAAATAGTCGGCTATTTGTCGGATGGTTTTATTGAATCGAACGAGGATTGCCATCTTTTCGGGAGGAATTCCGCTGTCAATTAGCTCTTGGACAGTGTCTTTCAGCCGTTCCATCATTTTACTTTGATAGTCTTCTTGGGGTAAAAGTTCGATGTGAACAAGACCTTCGGCGGGGCGATTCGTCGGTATTTGCTGCTCGACATCTGCATAGGCACGCTTCAATTCTTCTGCTCCTGTCGGGTAATTTTCATTTTGTTGTGCGTATTCAATGGATGCCGCCGCCTTGAAAAATGTGTTGTTGAACTCTATAATATGCCGATTTGATCGATAATTAGTATCAAGATGGCGAATGCTGACGGTATTTTTGCGGTCGCCGAATTCATTTTCAATGTTGTTGAGAAGCCTCCAATCGCCCGATCTCCACCTGTAAATGCTCTGCTTGACATCGCCGACAAGCATATTTCCGGTACCTTGTCGGCTCATACATTCAAGTAAAAGAACTTTGAAATTACACCATTGCACGGTACCAGTGTCTTGAAATTCGTCGATCATTATATGTTCGAGCTGGGCTCCGATCTTCTCAAATATAAACGGGGAATCATTATTCACAATGAGAGCGTTCAGTAATGACTGCGTGTCATTAAGTAAAAAGCGATTGGCATCTTTGTTAATCTCACGCACTTTTGTATCGATGCAGCTAAGAAGTCGTAACTGGTTGAGGTGTTGCAACGTGAGAACAGCCGACTTATACAGTTTAACTTGCTGTGGCCGAATACGTTCAATGTCTTGTAACATCGGCCATAATGTACTTTGAACAAGTGCAAAAATGGGGTTGTCGGGCCGTCTTTCTTGTTTCTTTACCCACGTTTCTGCACCCTCCATCGCGTCTAAAACGCGTTTGGTAAGCAGTTTGTCGTCGTCTAAGATACTATCTTTCAACTTCTGAAAATAGCCGCAAACACCGCTTGTTCCATAGGAAAAGTTGTCAATGGACAAGCCATTCTCGTCCAAAACATCAAAGAAACTTGCGACATATTGCTGCAAATGTTCCATTGATTCGTTTTTGATCTTATGCAGTTTTGCCGTATATTCCGTAAAGAAATCCTTGCGATTGAGCGCCGTATTAAGACTTTTGCTATTGGATTTGTAGACGTCTTTGAAGATGTTTCGACCGAAATCCTTAATCTTTCCGATAACATTCCAACTCTTATCATCCTCTATATTGTCGCGGATGTAGCTCATAATCCAGCGTAATATCTCACTATTCGGCTCCAAACTCTCAATCAGTTCGTCAACGGCTTGCTGTTCTACTTGGTCGTCATTGAGTTCAAGCCGTAGGTTAGCAGTAAGATCCAGCTCTCTTGCTAAGTTGCGAAGCACACTCTGAAAGAATGTATCGATGGTTTCAACTCTGAAATAACTGTAATTGTGTATCAGATAACTGAGAGCTGTCCCGGCTCTTTTGGCGGCGATGGAATCAGTAATTTTGAGCTCATTCGTTATCTTTTCCATATAGCTTTGAGAGTCGGGTAGCTGCTTCCAAATGCCATATAGTTGACTCAAAATGCGCATTTTCATCTCTTCTGTGGCCTTATTCGTGAATGTAACAGCCAATATTGATCGATAAGATTGCGGATTAGCGATGAGCAATTTGATGTATTCCGTGGCTAACGTAAAGGTTTTTCCGCTACCGGCACTTGCTTTATAGACTGTCAATTGCTGTTGTAAAGAGAGCATTTCAAGATGATTTGATGAATGAAAGGAGGTGAATGAGTTACCAATGGCGGAACAATTCCAATCCGAATTTACATCCGAAGCCACTGAATTTACCGTTTTTATTAGCGGCAAAGAGTCCTACTGAGAACAAGCGTGTGGTGAATCCATATCCCAATTCGAAGTAAGGATGAAGACGTTTGACCGACAGTGCACTGGCGTAAATACGTTCAGTCTCGATGAAACGGCCTACCCACGGTAGGCGACTTGTAATTAACAAAGGACTCTCGTATGTGACATTGGCCCGCACATAATATTCAGACTCATTGTACCATTTGCTGTTCAGGAGTTCGAACTCACCGCTCCATTCGTCATTCCAACCGCCGGGAATGTTGTTCTCACGGAAGTTTGCGAAGTCAAGAAAGTATGAATTGTGGTCTTTCCAGGTGTAAAATCCTGTACCTAAACGCAGTGAAAGACGCTGTAATCTACCCATATTCCGAATGTATTGGCCGTCTATTTCCCATCGTTCATAGGCCGTATTGTCTCGCCGTCCACCGCGAATACTTCGTTCATAATCCATTGTTAGGATTGGACCTTTCCATCCGAGAGGGCGGTACTCAAGCTCTATTACGGGGGCGAAAGAGCGATAATTGTAGGTCAGTCCGGCTCTTTCAAAGGCTACTTTGTTTAAAGCTGTGCGCCGATGGAGGATGAAACCGACTTGAAAACCAAATTTATCGGAGATATCATAGTTGTTGACTACTCGCAGACTCATATCTTTAAAGGTATTGAGATGCGGTTTATAATCTTTTGTCGTGTCGTTATCTTCGATATGATCAGACACAGATGTATTGGTAATTCGGTCTCCGTTGTTAAACTCTATTTGAAGAAATCCATTGTGATGTTTATTATAATAATAGATGATCGGCACGCGCATATAAAACTGATGCTGCTTAAACGAATAGCCTGCTTTCACTCTCGCCCAGAGTTCTGAGTTGTCTGAGAAGTTATAGCTGCCCCGAATGTTGAACTTATAAGTAAATCCTCGCCGATGGCTGTAACCCATATACAATGGGTTTGCAATGGGATTGATACGAATATAGCCCTGGTTCTTATCGCCGAAACTGGACTTAATGCGATTGACAAGATGGTCTCCGATGATGTCCCAGAGGATGGTTTTAAGCTTGCTCTTCTTTTTTTTCTTTACGGTTTCTGTGCTTTTGCGAGCTGCAATCTCGTTATCTCGATCATAAATAGCTTGTTCTTCGCTGCTCAGAGTGTCAGGACGAACCTGTTTTATCAATGCAATATCGTCTGAATCGACGATGGAGTCGGGTAAAATTTTAGGCAAACCGTAATATGCAAGATATTTAGCTCGGGTTAGATTACCGATGAATTTAAACTTACAATCAAGTTCACACTTTTCCGGAAGCAGTGATTTCTGTTCCTTTTTACCCATTATCAAGTGGAGCGTAAAGTTGATCATGTCATATTCTCCGCTGAATGTCATCTCAATAACACGGCCTGTTGCGTAATCGACTAACGCCGTGCCGCAAATCAACTGCGTATTATCTTGTCGGGGATTAAAGGAGACTCTTGCCGTTCCATTCAGTAAGAAAGTTACTTTATAACGATAAAATACGTGGTTCTGTCGATTGAACGGTGAGAGCAGATGATTCTCAATGATGGTCTCATTATAGATTTGTGGCGTGAGATACTTCAACAGTGTAGGCATCGTTTTATGATGATGAGGGATGGTTGTCAATGCAATTATCCGTTGGGTGTTGAATTGTCTCAGATCACTGAACGTTATTTTGTCATACGCCTCACTGATATATTTGCGATTATTGCCGTGTGCAATGAAATACATCGACGGTACAGCTAAAAGCGTAAAGTTTCTTTTCTCCACATTGATTGTATGCCGTCGATAAGAATATGTGTACGAATTGTGCAGTCCGGTGGTATCGACTGTTAGGGGATAGTTGTAAATACGGCGGATCATCAAGGTGTCTGGGCGAACCTTTGCAGCCACACCTGTTGTCCATATCAGGGCTATTAGTGTGATTCTGAATATGCGTTTGCATAATATGTTCATCAGAATTGTTTGACGACAAAGGTAATAAAAAATCCCCACCTTTGCAAAAAGGCAGGGCGATATAATTGAAAGTGGATGTCAAAATCTTATCCGAGATACTTCATCAGAATCTTAACATTGCCGCTGTCGCGCAGTTTGGCTATACTCTTTTCACGAATCTGGCGTACGCGTTCACGTGTCAGCCCCAGCCGATCACCTATTTCTTCCAATCCTTTTTCGTGACATCCGATACCGAAGCACTCTCTGATGATAGTGATTTCACGTTCTTTGAGCACTTTATTGAGTACTGTGTTCAGTTCAAGAGCCATACTTTCGTGGTCAACTTGTTTATCTGTGCGGCTGTCATCGCCCGACGCCATTACATCTAACATACAGTTCTCCTCTCCGTCTTGGAAAGGAGCATCGATACTTACGTGATGTCCGTCGGCCATTAGGCTCTGCCCGATTTTCTCTTCGTCCAATTTGGTGGCTTCCGAAAGCTCGGATACAGAGGGATGGCGCTGGTTTTCCTGTTCGAATTTATTGATTTCGTGGTTGATTTTGCTCAATGAGCCAACTTGATTCAACGGCAATCGCACGATGCGACTTTGCTCGGCGATGGCTTGCAGAATGCTTTGTCGAATCCACCACACTGCATATGAGATGAACTTGAACCCGCGAGTTTCATCGAATTTCTTAGCAGCCTTGATCAGACCGATGTTTCCTTCGTCGATGAGATCGGTCAGTGAAAGTCCCTGATGTTGGTATTGCTTGGCCACGGAAACAACAAAGCGCAGATTGGCTGTGACGAGTTTCTCCTCAGCTCGTTGTGCTTCGGGGCCTCCTTTTTTGATTTTCTGTGCCAAGTCGATTTCTTCCTCAATGGAAATAAGCGGTGCCCGTCCGATCTCTACAAGATACTTGTCTAACGCTTCACTTGAACGGTTAGTTATACTCTTCTGAATCTTTAATTGCCTCATCTTAAACCTCTTACTCTATATAACCGTTTGATAATCAGTTAAATAGTTAAATCCTTTCCTAAAACCCCGCAAATTTACTAAAAATAATGATAAGTCGGTGGTTTTTCTTTGATTATTTGTAGTTAAAAATACATAAATTGGAATAATGAATAGGTAAAGGGGAGTAGGGTGTCGATGGTAAGTTTGTTTTTGAATCCATAAGAGTCGATTTGGGGTAAATTAGCTCTGATTTTGCGAGATACCTTTAAATAATGTGCGATTAACGGCTTTTCAGCGTGCAATTAATTGTTAAACAGCGTGTGATTAACGGTTAAACGAACGGTAATTAACGGTTAGACGACGGGTAAAAAGCCGTTAATTGGAAACAGAAAAATAATATATTGTAACTCTAAGACATACAGATAGTTAGAGAAACGGTTGAATATAAGAAAAGACTTAAAAGTGAAGCGTTGTGTTTTAGGAAAGATTTAGAGCGGTAAACGAGGCTCGAACTCGCGACCCCCAGCTTGGGAAGCTAGTGCTCTACCAACTGAGCTATTACCGCGGTAAGTGTATTTAAGACTTTGAGCCGATACCCGGACTCGAACCGGGGACCTATTCATTACGAATGAATTGCTCTACCAACTGAGCCATATCGGCGTTCTTTCTCATTGAAGAAAGGTATCCCTGCCTAATTGCGAATGCAAAGTTACGTGTTTTTTTCTTATGAACCAAATAATCATTATACTTTTTTCTTTTTTCGTTTATTTGTTATCCTATATATAATAATAAGGTATAAGTCTCGTTATTCAATTGATGAAAAAAGGACGAATATTCTTCTTTGTAGTGTTATGGGCTGCATTCCTGTCTTCGTGTGCAAATGAGGATTCTTTTCATTCCTCGTCGGATGCTCGCCTGTCGTTCTCCGTCGATACGTTGTCTATGGACACCGTGTTTGCCAAAGTACCTGCGGCGACCAAGACATTTTGGGTCTATAACCGGTCGAGAAGTGGACTGCGCTGTGCCAATGTTCGGTTGGAGCGGGGCAATCAGACAGGATTTCGTGTAAATGTAGACGGTATTTACTTAGGTGAAACGACCGGATATCAGACGGGAGAAGTGGAAATCCGCCGTAAAGATAGCATACGAGTGTTTGTCGAAATGACTGCCAATGCCACAGGTCAGGCTGTTCCCAAGAAGGTGGAAGACCATTTGGTGTTCACGTTGGAAAATGGAGTGCAGCAGCGAGTGAGCCTCAAAGCCTATTCGTGGGATGCTCTTTTGTTACGGAATGTGCACATTAAGAGAGATTCGGTGATGGCGAGTAAGAAGCCCATCATTGTTTATGGAGGAATCAAAGTGGACAGTGCCGCCACGCTGACGGTTACTGCCGGAACAACACTTTATTTTCACGCGAATGCCCGGATGGATGTTTTCGGTAGGTTGTTGGCTGAGGGAACGGCTGCACATAATGTTGTTTTGCGTGGCGATCGCATCGATCGGATGTTCGATTACTTGCCTTACGATCGTGTAAGCGGGCAATGGGGCGGTGTTCGGTTTCATTCCTCTTCTTACGGAAATGTACTTACTTATGCGGATATTCACAGTGCTATGGATGGTGTCTGGGTCGATTCTGCCGATGTAAACCGACTGAAACTGACGATGAATGCGGTTACTATTCATAATCATAAAGGTTATGGGCTGGCCGTAAATACAGCCTATGTGAAATTGATTAATTGTCAGATAACCAATGCCTTGAATGATTGCTTCTTGCTAAAAGGCGGAAAGATCGAGATCAATGGATGTACTTTCGCGCAGTTTTACCCCTTTGATGCCGAGCGAGGGGCGGCTTTTCGTTTGATGAATGGAGGTCATTCGACGTTGAACTTACAGTGTCGGAACACGCTGATAACAGGTTTTGCCGATAATGTTTGTGTAAGAGCGTTCGGCGACCGACCCGCGGAGGGCAGCTATCTGTTTAATCATTGCGTGATCCGTATGCCCAAAGTGACAACAGAAGACAGTGTACATTTTACGCAAGTCATTTATGAAGATGTTGTTGATACGGCTCGAACTGGGGACAAAAACTTCGTTAAGATAGATACGCGAACAATGAAATTTGATTTTAATTTGCGTCGTTCAAGCATAGCTGTGGGGAAGGCAGATTCTCGAACGGCCCCAATCGATGATCGTAGAGGAGAAAAACGTGATGAGAAACCGGATATCGGGGCTTTTGAATATAGGCAGAATAGGAGATGAGGATTCGGTAGTAGAGTCGAGAGTAGGAAGTAATTAAGGAGTAAGGAGATAAGTAATAAAGGGGGAAGTGATGAGCAATAATTTATCAAATCAGTAATGGAAGAAATACATTTGGATATTAAAATCGAGCAGTATGCAATGGAAGAGCTGTCCGATTCGGAACAAGAATTGGTGCGTTCAGCTATTAAGCCACGCATAATGCGTATGCCAATTATAGCCGTTTCTATGTAGGAGCGGCCTTGCGATTGGCTAATGGACAGATTGTTATCGGTGCTAATCAGGAGAATGCGGCATTCCCATCGGGCTTATGTGCCGAGCGTTCGGCTATCTTTGCAGCCCAGTCGCAACAGCCCGAACAGCCGATTACGACTTTGGCTATCGCTGCCAGCAATGACGAGGGGCTCTTAAAAGATCCGATTACGCCTTGCGGTGCGTGCCGACAAGTGATTTTAGAGATGGAAGATCGGTATAAACGACCCATCAGAATTTTGCTTTTCGGTGCTCGGGCGGTATATGCCGTGAATAGTGTTAAAGACTTGTTGCCATTGTCTTTCGTAGATGCGAATATGCGATAGATGATTGATAAAAAAGGAAATGCCATCATACAGATCTCCGTATGATGGCATTTCCTTTTGGATGAATTAGTAACTGCGTGCGATAATGACGCGATATTTAGCGGGTTTACCGCTTACCATATCCACGCCCGGTGTCTGTTCGGCATTGAAGGGCACGCAACGAATAGTAGCTTGTGTATCTTCTTTGATCTTAGCTTCGGTCTCTTCGGTACCGTCCCAATGGCAAAGGAAAAAGCCGCCGTCTTTGATTCGCTCTTTGAACTCATCGTAGTTGTCGCAGGCGTAGATGTGCTCGTCGCGAAATTTGAGTGCTTTTTGGAAAATGTTTTGCTGCATTTCATCCAGCAAATTCTTGACAAATTCAACGATTCCGTCAATAGGTTTCGTCTCTTTTTCGAGCGTATCGCGGCGCATTATCTCTACTGTTCCGTTCTCAATATCACGTCCTCCTATTACTAAACGTACGGGAACGCCTTTCAACTCATAATCGGCAAACTTGAATCCGGGTCTTTTGTTGTCGGCATCGTCATATTTTACGGAAATACCGAGCGCACGAAGTTCGTTGATAATTGGGATTACTTTCTCGGTAATTGCTTGCAGTTGGTCTGCTCCTTTGGTAATAGGGATGATGACGACTTGTATTGGAGCCAGCTTCGGAGGCAACACAAGACCATTGTCGTCGCTGTGAGTCATAAGGAGCGCACCGATCAATCGGGTACTGACTCCCCACGAAGTAGCCCACACATATTCGGGTTTGTTCTCCTTGTTGAGGTAAGTTACATCAAAAGATTTAGCGAAATTCTGTCCTAAGAAGTGTGAAGTACCGCTCTGTAAAGCCTTTCCGTCTTGCATCATAGCTTCGATCGTATAAGTGTCTAAGGCTCCGGCAAATCGCTCGGTTTCGCTTTTGACACCCCGAACTACGGGTACTGCCATCCATTGTTCAGCAAAATCGGCATATACATGCAGCATTTTCTTGGCCTCTTCTTCGGCTTCTTCGCGCGTGGCGTGTGCCGTATGGCCTTCCTGCCAGAGGAATTCCGAAGTGCGAAGGAAAGGCCTTGTGCGCATTTCCCACCGCATTACGTTGCACCATTGATTGCACATCAGCGGCAGATCACGCCAAGAGTGGATCCAATTCTTATACGTATTCCAGATGATTGTCTCCGAAGTGGGACGGATAATGAGTTCTTCTTCAAGGCGTGCAGCAGGATCTACCTCTACGCTATTGCCGTCTTCGCTTGCTTTTAATCGATAATGGGTCACTACAGCACACTCTTTGGCAAAGCCTTTAACGTGTTCTGCCTCGCGTGATAGAAATGATTTAGGAATCAACAGCGGGAAATACGCATTCTGTGCACCCGTTTCTTTAAACATCTTGTCAAGCTGTTGCTGCATCTTTTCCCATATTGCGTAACCGTAAGGTTTGATTACCATACAACCGCGAACGGCCGATTGCTCTGCTAATTCGGCTTTTACGACCAAGTCATTAAACCACTGACTGTAATTGTCTGAGCGCTTGGTCAATTCTTTTAATTCTTTTGCCATAAGACGTCTTGATATTCGTTTTAGGGAAATCTATATCTGTTTTTAGGCGAAATCCCATTATTCAACAAACGATTTACTGTAATTTTGTGGCAAAATTACAAAAAAATGTTGGCAAGTATGTATGAATACGGAAAAAGAATTACCTTTGCAGCATTGTTTTAAGGGGAATAGGTAAAAGTTAAAATAGTAGTTCAAAGGGATAAAGATTATGAGAAGGATGAAGTTTGTAGCCCTATTTATGGGGCTTACAGTTATTTTTAGTTGTTCTACCAAGACAGGAACGGGTGCTTTGATTGGTGCCGGCGGCGGTACGTTGATTGGTGGGATCATCGGTAAGATTGCCGGAAATATGGCCGTGGGTGCCGCTATCGGCGGTGCGGTTGGTTCCGGAGCAGGGGCTCTGATAGGCAGACATATGGACAAAGTGGCTGCCGAGACGGCCGCGAAAGTGAAAAATGCTAAGGTGGAAGAGGTAACGGATAACAATGGTTTGAAGGCTGTCAGGGTAACGTTTGATAGTGGAATCTTGTTTGCTACCAATAAAGCGGTATTGAATCAGACCTCCAAAAACGAGTTGGCAAAGTTTTCTTCCGTGCTCAAAAATAATAATGACTGTCACGTAGATATCTATGGCCATACTGATTCAACAGGTAATGACGGTATCAATGTGCCTTTGAGCAACAGCCGTGCACAAAGTGTTGTGAATTATTTAAAGCAGTGCGGTGTTCCGGCTGGGCAGTTCCAAAATATTGAAGGTAAAGGAAGTTCTGACCCGGTGGCAAGCAACAGTACAGCGAGTGGTCGTCAACAGAATCGTCGGGTAGAGGTGTTCCTTTATGCGAGTCAGGCTATGGTAGACGCCGCTAATAACGGGACATTGAAGTAATTTATGATTTTCAATTAACAGAAAGGGCAGACTCGATGTCTGTTTGTAGGCAGGATATAAGATTATCAGCCATAAGCAAACGAACGTTGGGCCTGCCCTTGTATGTGTAATAATAGTCTTACTGGAATGAAAATGATAAGAAAGATTTTTAGATGGGGCGTCAGCCTCTTTTTCAGCTCAACGATATTGGTCGTCGTAGCTTATCGTTTCATTCCCGTTTACATTACACCGCTAATGGTCATTCGCTGTTTTCAGCAAATCGGCGAAAACCAAAGCCCCGCTCTTCATCATCATTGGGTGTCAATAGATCGGATTTCTCCGCATCTCCCTGTGGCTGTAATGGCGAGCGAAGATCAGCGTTTTCTACTGCATCACGGTTTTGACTACAAAGCCATCGAGCGGGCTGTTGCCCATAATTTAGGAGGCGGAAAGAAGCACGGAGCAAGTACAATATCGCAGCAAACGGCCAAGAACGTCTTTCTATGGCCTGGTCGTAGCTGGATGAGAAAGGGCTTCGAGGTGTACTTCACGGCACTGATCGAACTGCTTTGGAGTAAGCAACGGATTATGGAAGTTTACTTAAACTCTATCGAAATGGGTAATGGCATCTATGGAGCAGATGCCGTTGCCGAACAGCATTTCAGTAAAATGGCATCTGATTTATCGCGTGCTGACTGTGCGTTGATTGCCGCTACGTTGCCTAATCCGCGTAAGTTCAACTCGCAGAAACCTGGCGCTATATGCGTCTGAGGCAGAAACGAATATTGAGAGAGATGAAATTTATTCCCTCTTTCCCGCGAGAGGGTGAAGAAATCAACCCAAATACCGTGTCGGGTGGTGTGTACAAAAGATCCAAATAAATGGAATTGCTGAAAGATTTGAATGCCGGTCAGCGTATGGCCGTTGAATATAACGGAGGTCCGCAACTGGTGATTGCCGGGGCGGGATCGGGTAAGACGCGCGTACTTACTTATAAAATCGCTTATCTTTTGGCGCAGGGTATGGCGCCGTGGGATATTCTTGCACTCACGTTTACCAACAAGGCAGCCAATGAAATGAAGCAACGCATCGGTCATCTTGTCGGACATGAAGCGGCACGGCGGCTCAATATGGGTACGTTTCACTCTATCTTCTCGCGCATTCTACGTGTAGAGGCCCAGCTATTGGGCTTCAATGCTGATTTTACCATCTATGATGAAGCTGACTCTCGGTCGTTGCTCAAAACCATTATCAAAGAGATGGCGCTCGACGACAAGGTATATAAACCCGCATCTGTGCACAGTCGGATCTCAATGGCAAAGAATCATCTGATTCTTCCGGCACAATACGCACAGAATAAAGAACTGTTGGAGCGCGATCGACAGAGCCGGATGTCGGCTCTCTGGCAAGTTTATGCCAATTATTGCCAGCGTTGTCGTAAAGCCAATGCTATGGACTTTGACGATCTTTTGGTGATGACGCATACGCTGTTTACCGAGTATCCCGACGTGTTGCGTAAATATGCGGAGCACTTTCGCTATGTTTTAGTTGACGAGTACCAAGATACCAATTACGTGCAGCAGTGCATCGTTTTGCAGTTGACACGCGAACACCGCCGCGTTTGCGTTGTAGGCGATGACGCACAGAGCATTTACGGATTCCGAGGAGCCGACATTGATAATATTCTCGATTTCCAAACGATTTACGAAGAAGCCAAACTTTTCAAGCTTGAGCAGAATTATCGTTCTACACAACGCATCGTTCAGGCTGCCAACAGTCTGATTAAGCATAACGGTAGACAGATTCACAAAGATGTATTTAGCCGCAACGACGAGGGCGAAAAACTCGTTTTCAAACAGGCTTATTCGGATAAGGAGGAGGCCATTATTGTCTGTAAGGAAATCAAACGTATCAAAGCCGTGGAGCGATGTGAGTATAGCGACTTCGCCATTCTCTATCGAACCAATTCTCAGAGCCGTTCGTTCGAGGAAGAGATGCGCCGACAGAGTATTCCATATCGCATTTATGGTGGTTTGAGTTTCTATCAACGCAAGGAGATCAAGGATATTATCGCTTACTTCCGATTGGTTGCCAATCCTGACGATGAGGAGGCTTTCAAGCGTATTATCAACTATCCTGCCCGCGGAATCGGCAACACTACGGTTGCCAAAATTGCTGAATCAGCCCGGCAAAGCGGTGTGAGCTTTTGGGAAGTGATTACCAATCCTGCCGCATATCAGCTGAATGTCAACCGAGGAACCATCACCAAGTTAGACGCTTTCAGGGCTTTGATCAGCAGCTTTATCGAGAAAAAGCAAGACACTGATGCTTATTCACTGGGTCAGGAATTGATTAAGGTGAGCGGAATCAGTGCCGATCTTTTTTCCGAAACCGATCCAGAGAGTCTTGCACGGCAAGAAAACTTGGAGGAATTTCTATCCGGAATGCAAGACTTTGTTGAAAGTCGGCGCGAAGAAGGACAAGAAAATCAAATCTATCTCACCGATTTTCTTCAAGAGGTTTCACTCTTAACCGACCTCGATAGCGATACTGATGAGCAGAGCCGCGTGACATTGATGACGGTGCATTCGGCCAAAGGATTGGAGTTTCCGACGGTTTTCATCGTGGGATTAGAGGAGAATATTTTCCCCAGTCCGTTGTCGACCAACAGCGTCCGGGAGCTCGAAGAAGAGCGTCGCCTGCTTTATGTCGCCATTACGCGTGCCGAGAAGCATTGCATTCTGACATGCGCCAAGAATCGTTTTCGTTTTGGTAAGATGGAGTTCGACACACCGAGCCGTTTTATCCAGGACATTGATCCCGCTTTGCTGCGCATTGAGGGCGAGGCCAACTACGATGATTACGCTTCCCGCTCCTATGTACGCAGCTCCTACAATCGCCCGTCTCGTTTCAAGAATGATGACTTCCGAATTGGTCATCACTATTCAGCTTTCCGCTCATCGGCTGATGATGAGCCCGATTATGGCAGTCGGATGCAGAACAGCAGACCCGTAGCGGACCAGTTTCGGGCCGATGTCAAACCTAAAATTACAGGTCCTCATCACCACGAAAATCCAGTAAATCCGTTCTCTCCAGCGTTCAAACGTCAACTGAACGCAGGTAGCGGCAATCTCCACAAACTTGAAGATGCCGTGTTAAACGGCAATCGAACGGTAGGGGAGAAGGGGGCTTCGATGCCCAATGACACCGGTTTACATGAAGGTTCGGTTATCGAACACCAGCGTTTCGGTATCGGGACGGTCACTAAAATAGAAGGAACAGGAGAGAATGCCAAGGCTACCGTAGAGTTCAAAAACACCGGTCGCAAGCAACTTCTGTTGAAATTCGCCCGATTCAAAGTGATTGGGTGATTTTGATAGAATGATAAGTGAAAGTGTCAATAAATCGGAGTGGTAAACGCTCTCACCTTTGCGTTATTTACAGTCGACTGTTACCTTGGATATAAATATGCCGTTTTTACCGTTTTGTTAATTGGTTGATAATAAGTGCGTTGACATTTATCCCTTTTCAAAAGATTTCAGTTTAAGGGATGAATAGCTGTTAACGACATGATGGAAAGCTCTTTTTCACCTTGTGATTTATGGTTTTTGATGCGTCTGTTAACGGTATTTCATCTTTTCGAAAACCAATAGCCGAGCGATAAGTATCTGTTTGAGGGTTGTCAGGAGTTTTTCTTCAAGCTATATTTCTTTGATTGGTAAACAGACTTTTGTCTGCTTTTTTCATAATAGTTAAGGTCGATCGATGTAGTAGGAGGAAGTTTAGACGAATCTCTTGATGACCTGGATGAAAGCCTCGCTGTACTTTTCTTTCTTGTATTCACCAATTCCGGGAATATTACCAAACTGCTCTTTGGTTGTCGGTTTTTCGGCAGCGAGGGTGTGAAGAACTTTGTCTGATAGAACGATATAGGCCGGAAAGCCTTGTTCCTGGGCCAAGGCAAAGCGCAATTGACGTAGTGCGGAGAAGAGACCAGCATCTTCTACGTGTGAAACGTGGACTTCGGGGAATATCTGAGAGGTTGCTATCTCCACCCGTTCACGCCGACGGAGCGAACGTTTTGTCTCTTTTCGTTTGATGGGTTCTTGTTTCTGATGAACGGCTAATTCTGCTTGCTTCCGACCATAGAGGACATCTTGTCCGCTGAGGGTTATCTTGATGGCGTCGTCTTCGTTATAAGCGATCTCGATAAAACCCATTTGCAGCATTTGCAATAGATAGTCTTGCCACTCTGCTGTACTGATATCGCGCCCTGCACCGAATGTCTTGATGCGGTCATAACCGTTTCTCACAACTGCAGACGATACTATTCCGCGGAGAATTTCGATGGTCGTACTGAATCGGATGTGCTGATTCGTGCGTGCTATTGCGCTGAGTGACTTTTGGATGAGTTGTGTTCCGTCAAATTTTCGGGGCGGACTCAGGCATACGTCACAATGACTGCAGTCGTGATCGCTTTGTTCGCCGAAATAGTTCAACAGAATACGGCGTCGGCAAACACTGCTTTCGGCATAGTCTTGCATCCGTTGCAGCTTTTCGAGATTCACTTCCCGTTGGCCGCTTTCATTGGCAAAACGTCGCAATTGAATAACGTCGGACAGCGAATAAAACAGAATGGTATCGGCAGGAGCCCCATCTCGGCCTGCACGGCCTATCTCCTGATAAAAGCTTTCAATGCTTTTGGGCATATTATAATGGAATATCCAGCGTACATTACTTTTGTCAATGCCCATTCCGAAAGCAATTGTGGCACAGACAACGGGCGTCCGATCATTTTTGAACTGCTCCTGAATCCTACTTCTTTCGGCTGCTGACATCCCCGCGTGATAGGCTACGGCGCGGATGTTTCGTTTGCACAGATATTCGGCTATGCTCTCGGTAGTCTTTCGACTGAGACAATATATAATGCCGGCATCGCCCGGATGCTCTTCAATATGGCTGACAATGACTTTCATTTTCTCGGCTTTTCCCGATTCCTTTCGTACGCTCAGCGACAGATTAGGGCGGTCGAACGAGGAAATATAAATATGTTCCTCGGTGCTTACTTGCAGGCGAAGCTGTTCGATAATGTCCTGTCTTGTTACCTTGTCGGCCGTTGCCGTAAGGGCCACGATGGACGTTTGGGGAAATTTGTCGTGCAGAATGCCTAATTGAGAATATTCCGGTCGGAAGTCGTGTCCCCATTGACTGATGCAGTGGGCTTCGTCAATAGCAATCAGACTGATTTTGATTTCGCTGAGCAGAAAGGGTATTTCGGAAATCAATCGTTCGGGAGACATATAGAGAAGTTTGATGTCTCCCGCAAGACAACGGCGTTTGATGATGAGGTCTTGGTTCATATCGTTGCCGCTGTTGAGTGCTTCTGCTGAGATACCGTTGGCTTTGAGCGCCTCCACTTGGTCGTACATCAAACTGATCAGTGGCGATACTACGATGGCCGTTCCTTGCATT
This sequence comes from Hoylesella pleuritidis JCM 14110, assembly GCF_000613725.1. Classification (GTDB taxonomy): domain Bacteria; phylum Bacteroidota; class Bacteroidia; order Bacteroidales; family Bacteroidaceae; genus Prevotella; species Prevotella pleuritidis. The sequence goes on along the minus strand of NZ_BAJN01000001.1, from coordinate 288,222 downwards.
GCTAAGGCCGGAATCTGGTAACATATACTCTTTCCGCCACCTGTGGGCATCAATACGAGGCAGTCGTTACCTGCTATAATGTCGTTGATGATTTCGCATTGATTTGGTCTGAATGTACTGAAACCATAATATTTTTTGAGGAGAAAAGATATATCCATCGTTTAACTTTACCGCAAAGTTACGGTATTTTGTGAAAAAACTCACACTAAAACTTGATTATACGCAAAATAATAACTATTTTTGCATCAGTTAGGTGGCATATTGTTACGTGTAGAAATGGCAAAATACAACATTACAGACAAGAAGATCAAGGAGGCGGCTTATCGTACACTGGTTAGCCCACAGTTGATGGATGACTTGAAAGAAAAAATTATCAATGCTCTCCTTATTAAGAAAATGTATAAGGATAAGGGTTATTCGGCTAAGCGATTAGCTATGGATCTCTGTACAAATACGCGCTACATTTCGGCTGTTCTCAACGTTAGGTTTCACACAAATTATGCAGCTTTAGTCAATAGTTATCGCATTGAAGAGGCGATGGCACTGTTGGCTGACAAGCGTTATCAGGACTTAAATATCGAGGATATATCCTATATGGTAGGCTTCTCTAATCGTCAGTCGTTCTATGCGGCTTTTTATAAGATTAACGGGTGTACGCCACGGGCTTACAAATTACGTTATCTTCCGCAGCGAAGAGTTACTGATAAAAAGTCGACTAAGCGCAAACGGGAGTCTGAAAAGTAATATTTTTACACCCTTTCGTTAATTAAAAATGATACAAAATTTTATTTATACAGACGAGCGATTTGCCGATTTGCAGTTGCTTCGCTATCGGCTTAATGGTTTTGAAGAATTATCTGCTCGTCAGAAAGCATATATCTATTACTTGTCTCAAGCCACACTTGCGGGCCGAGATATCACAACCGACCAATTCGGTAAATACAATTTATGGATTCGGAAAGTTTTAGAAGCTATATATATAAGGTATAATGGGTCGAAAGATCTTCCTGATTTCAAGGCGTTGGAACTTTATCTTAAACGCCTGTGGTTCTCTAACGGCATCTATCATCATTATGGATGTGAGAAGTTTCAGCCTGAATTCTCGGAAGATTTTCTACAAAATGAGATTGAGAAGTTGGGCGTATCTGCTTGGCCTTTGCAACAAGAAGGAATGCAGGCTACAGATTTTATCCGTGAGATATTCCCGGTAATCTTTGATGCTGAGGTATTACCCAAGCGTGTCAATAAGGCGGCTGGAGATGATTTGGTTAAGACCTCGGCGTGCAATTTTTATGATGGTGTAACGCAAAAAGAGGTTGAAGATTACTACAAGGCATTGAAGTCAGACAGTGATGAGGAACCGCCCTCGTGGGGATTGAATTCGACCGTGGTGAAATCGGATGGTTCGATTTCCGAACTTAAATGGACGGAAAGCGGACGATATGGTCGTGCCATTCAGGTAATTATCTCTTGGTTGGAACGGGCAATTACTGTAGCAGAAAATGAACAGCAAAAACACGTGATCCGATTGCTCATCGACTATTACCGTACGGGTGACTTAAAGGCCTTTGATCAATATTCTATCGAATGGCTTAAAGAACAGGAAGGTAGGGTAGATTTTATTAATGGATTCATTGAAGTCTATGGAGATCCCCTTGGATTAAAAGGTTCTTGGGAAGGAATTGTTGAATATAAAGATCTTGAAGCAACGCGTCGCACGCAGAAAATATGCCAAAATGCACAATGGTTTGAAGACCATTCACCCGTGGATCCGCGTTTCCGCAAGAGCCAAGTGCGCGGTGTTACGGCTAATGTGATATGCGCTGCGATGCTCGGAGGTGATGAATACCCTTCCACAGCCATAGGAATCAACTTACCCAATGCCGATTGGATCCGGGCGAGATACGGTTCAAAAAGTGTCACGATCGGTAATCTTACCGAAGCATATAATAAGGCTGCACACGGCAATGGCTTTTATGAAGAGTTTGTTTGCGATGAAACGACACGGGCATTGATTGACCGTTACGGTGATCTTTGTGATGATCTGCACACCGATCTGCACGAATGTTTGGGGCACGGAAGCGGTCAACTGCTGCCCGGTGTGGATTTGGATGCCCTCAAAGAATATGGGAATACGATCGAAGAAGCGCGTGCTGATCTGTTCGGATTGTATTATATGGCTGATGATAAACTCATAGAATTAGGATTATTGAGTGACAGAGAGGCTTATCAAGCACATTATTATACTTATATTCTCAATGGCTTGATGACACAACTAACGCGTATTCGTCCCGGGCATTGTATCGAGGAGGCGCATATGCGCAACCGTGCACTCGTTGCACATTGGGTATATGAGCAGGGTAAAGGCATTGTTTCGCTGACCCGTCAAAATGGGAAAACATTCGTAGTCATTGATGATTATCAAGCATTACGAGATCTTTTTGCCCGACTCTTGGCCGAAATCCAGCGCATCAAGAGCGAAGGCGACTTTGCGGCAGCACGTGATTTGGTGGAGGAGTATGCTGTTATGGTGGACAGTGAATTGCATCACGAAGTGTTGGAAAGATATGCTCGTTTGAATCTTGCACCTTATAAGGGATTCATCAACCCGCGGATGCAGCCGGTTTTTGATGAGAAAGGTGAGATTGTAGATGTTCTGCTCGATTATACGGAGACATATTCGGATCAGATGTTGCGTTATAGTGAAGAGTTCGGATTGTTATGACGGAAGAGAACAGTACGAAACTAAGGAAGATCAAACAGTCTTTCCGGCTCTATATGAATGGCGATGCATCGCGATCAATGCGTGAGAAAGGGGTTGAATATAAACTGAACTGGGGCGTTCCCATTCCCACATTGAAAGCGATGGCAGCCGAATATGGTAAGGATTATGAGCTAGCTATCGCGTTATGGAAAGAAAATATCCGTGAATGTAAGATTCTGGCGACGATGATAATGCCTCCGGAGCAGATGTTACCGGAAGTGGTTGATATCTGGATGGAGCAGACTCCCTCGCAGGAAATAGCCGAGTTAGCTGCTTTTAATCTGTATCAGCACTTAGATTATGCACCAATCTTGGCTTACGAATGGATGGCCTCGGATGATGATCTCCGTCAGATTTGCAGCTATCAAATACTCGCCCGTTTGTTTATGCAGGGGCAAGAGCCTAATGCACGAGGTATTAATGAGTATCTGGATCAGGTTTATGTGGCTTTGCAAAGCGGTAATATGGGAGTCAGACGGGCAGCATTGGCCAGTGTAGAACGGTTCATTCAATTAGGATATGTCTATGCGAATATGGCACGAAAAGCGTTAAAACCTCTCAATATTGATATATTTTGAAGCTCGCCACAATTAATTCAATAAAAAAATGTATTTTTGTGAAAATCTCAGAAGTAGTATAGATGAAAGAAAACGTGAAGAATACGGTCAGGCGTATACTTGATAACTATCTTGAAACAAACCATCGTCGTAAGACGTCTGAACGTTATGCCATCTTAGATACAGTCTATTCGATGGGCGGACACTTCACGCTTGAACAGTTAGAAGCATGCTTAATCGAGCGGAAGTTCTTTGTTTGTCGGGCTACGTTATATAATACGCTGCGCCTTTTTATCGAACTTCGTCTGATAATGCGCCATCATTTACTTGATGGAACAAGGTATGAGGCTTGCTATGCCAATTCCAATCACTGTCATCAAATATGTACCGTGTGCGGAAAAGTTACGGAAATCCACGTTCCGAATATTGCAAGAGCTGTGGAGAATGTACATCTGAAAAGATTTCGTAAAGATGGATTCTCGCTATATATATATGGTGTTTGCAGTGCGTGTCAAGGTAAAATTACACGCGGAATAACAGTCTAAACGGGGGGAGAACAAACAAATGGAAATAATGAATAAGGGTAAAGTAGATGTATTGCTCGGCTTACAGTGGGGCGATGAGGGTAAAGGGAAAGTAGTAGATGTGTTAACGCCTGACTATGATGTCGTTGCTCGTTTTCAGGGAGGCCCTAATGCGGGACATACTTTGGAGTTCGAAGGGCAGAAATATGTGTTGAGAAGCATTCCCTCGGGCATTTTCCAAGGTGGTAAAGTCAATATTATCGGAAACGGAGTGGTGCTTGCTCCCGACCTGTTTATGAATGAAGCGAAAGAGTTGGAAAAGTCCGGTCATCCGCTGAAAGACCGCTTATTGATCTCGAAGAAAGCACATCTCATTATGCCGACACATCGTCTTCTCGACGCAGCTCAGGAGGCATTGAAGGGCAAAAACAAAGTGGGCACAACAGGAAAAGGTATTGGTCCGACTTATACAGATAAGGTTTCGCGCAATGGATTGCGTGTAGGCGATATCCTCGAAAACTTTGAAGAGAAATATCAAGCACATAAGGCTCGTCACGAACAGATGCTCAAAGCATTGAATTATACGGGATATGACCTTGCAGAAACAGAGCAGAAGTGGATGGAAGGCATTGATTATCTACGTCAATTTTCTCTTGTTGACAGTGAACACGAAGTAAATCGATTGATCTATGAGGGGAAGTCGATACTCTGTGAAGGAGCACAAGGTACGATGCTTGACGTGGATTTTGGCAGTTATCCTTATGTGACTTCGTCGAATACAGTGTGTGCTGGTGCTTGTATTGGCCTCGGAATCGCTCCCAATAAGATTGGGAATGTTTATGGAATTATGAAAGCTTACTGCACGCGTGTTGGTTCGGGGCCTTTCCCCACGGAGCTTTTCGATGAGACCGGAGATCGAATTCGCAACATCGGTCACGAATACGGAGCTGTGACCGGACGTGAACGGCGGTGTGGTTGGATTGATTTAGTAGCCTTGCGCTATGCAATTATGGTCAATGGCGTGACCCAATTGATTATGATGAAGAGTGATGTGCTTGATGGTTTCGATACGATCAAGGCTTGTGTTGCCTATCAACAAGGAGGCAAGAAGATAGATTTCTTTCCTTATGATATTGAAGAAAATATTGAACCTGTTTATGAAATGCTGCCGGGATGGCAAGTGGATATGACGCAAATGACGTGCGAAGACGAGTTCCCAAAGGCCTTTAAAAACTATATTTCGTTCTTAGAAGAACATTTGGAGACGCCTATCAAGATTGTCTCTATTGGTCCGGATCGCTCCCAAACCATCGTTCGTAACTAACAATCAGACATAATGAATAAACCCAGTATACCCAAAGGAACAAGAGACTTTTCGCCGATTGAAATGGCGAAACGCAATTATATCTTCGACACCATTAAAGAAGTGTTTGCTCTTTACGGTTTTCAGCAGATCGAAACACCTGCAATGGAGACTTTGCAGACATTAATGGGGAAGTACGGTGAGGAAGGAGACAAACTCCTTTTCAAGGTGTTGAACTCCGGAGACTTTATGAGTAAGGTTACAGATCAAGATTTAGTTGAGCGCAATTCTTTGCATCTGGCATCGGTGTTATGTGAAAAAGGATTGCATTATGATCTTACCGTGCCGTTTGCTCGCTATGTAGTGATGCACCGTGAAGAGCTTCAATTGCCTTTCAAACGTTACCAGATTCAACCGGTTTGGCGCGCAGATCGTCCGCAAAAAGGTCGTTATCGCGAGTTTTATCAGTGCGATGCAGATGTCGTTGGTTCTGATTCATTGCTCAACGAGGTTGAACTGATACAAATAATCGATACCGTTTTCACCCGGTTTGGGATTCGGGTGCAGATCAAACTCAATAATCGTAAGATCTTGACTGGTATTGCTGAGGTGATAGGTGCAGCCGACAAGATAATCAATATCACCGTAGCTATTGATAAGTTAGATAAGATTGGCATTGAGAACGTTAATCAAGAGCTTCGCAAAAATGGTATTAGCGATGAGGCAATTGCATTGTTGCAGCCCATTATTTCATTGAGCGGGAGCAATGATGAGAAACTCGATACGATTTCTCGCGTGCTTGCTTCGTCGGAGATCGGTCTTAAAGGCGTAGAAGAGGCGCGGTTTATTCTCAGCACGTTAAAGTCTGCCGGCTTGCAAAACGAAATTCAATTGGATCTCACTTTGGCGCGAGGCCTGAACTATTATACAGGTTCTATTTTCGAAGTTAAGGCTTTAGACATGCCGATGGGGAGTATAACCGGCGGCGGACGTTATGATAATCTCACGGGAATTTTCGGTATGCCGGGATTGAGCGGAGTCGGTTTCAGTTTCGGTGCAGACCGTATATACGATGTGCTCAATGCTTTGAATCTCTATCCCAAAGCTGTAGTTAATACGACACAAGTGCTCTTTATCAATTTTGGAGATCAAGAAGCGGCCTATTGTATGTCGAAGATCAAAGCTGTACGCGATGCCGGAATTAGTGCAGAGCTTTACCCCGACAACGTGAAAATGAAAAAGCAGATGAGCTATGCCAATGCCAAGCAAATTCCGTTTGTTGTATTAGCGGGTGAGAACGAAATACGAACGCAGAAGGTCACACTTAAAGTTATGGAAACCGGAGAGCAACAAGTAGTAGACACCCAACAACTTGTCAACATCCTTTCAGCTCGGAGTTTATCTGCAATTGATGTTGAATGAGTCTAATATTCGTTAAATATTGGATGATTTACAGTATCATTCTGTAAATTATCCAATATTTTTTGTACAGGTACTAAAACCGAACTATCTTTGCATAATAAATTGAATAATGATGTTACAGACAAAAGAAAACGAAGCTTATGCGCGCTTACAGAAAAGCGGATTAAAACCTTCTGTTCAACGCCTTGCCATAATGGAATATTTGTTGACACACTTTACGCATCCTACGATAGATGAAGTGTATCAGGCTCTTTGTCCTAAAATTCCGACGTTGAGCAAAACGACGGTTTATAATACACTCAAACTCTTTGCCGATCACAATGCGGCTCAGATGATCACTGTCGATAGTCATCGTGTGTGTTACGACGGGAATGTTACTCCGCACGTACATTTTTACTGTAAGGAATGCGGTCGGGTCATTGATATGTTCGATGAAAAAGCTCCGCAACTTGTCGAAAACAGGAATATCAACGGTAATCTTGTCGATGAGATGCAGTTGTATTATAAAGGTGTTTGTGCGGATTGTCAGCGTAAGAAATCATAGTTTTCAAGAGGCTTCTCAAATGAGGAGCCTTTTTCTCTTTATTATTATTTTAATTGAATCTGATTATATCCTACCAATCGATCGGTACGTTCTCCATTACCTTTATAATAGATAAGAGCTTGATATGTGTTCTCTGTTTGGTAGAAAGAACCTTCTGTCGGAAATGGGGTAGTTGTACCGTCGGGCTTTAAGACGAGGTATTGATAGGAGTAATAGCCTTGTTTCAGGCGAACGGAGGCGCGATAGATTTGTTTCGCCTCATCATACATCATTTGATATTCGGGTGTGAAGCGGTCGTTAGTCCACACGGCGTTGAGATAGACTTGCCCGTTTACACGTGGCCCTTTCAGACGGAAATGGACAGTGACATAGTCTGAGGTCCAATCATTCTCACTATTATCGCTGTTGCGAATGTAGAAAGCGCCGTTGGCATCGCGATCATAGACATAGCTTTGTCGCGGCTCATCGGTCCACACATAAGCATTATAATGACTGCGTCCCAGCTGATCGACTCCAAGCCCATTGTGGTATGGCCTACGTCTAAAACCTCGAACTTACGATATTCATTCCCAGCTGCGAAGATGAGCGACCGGTTATGCAACCATCGCAAACCATCGGGCATTACATACTGAGGTGTAGGATTGACGACAGCATTGTCCCAACGGCCGTTTTGAAGTATGACGGTGTGAATTTGACTTTGATAATCGGTCACGTTGATCGATCCGTAATTGAGATCCATCGCCACTTGCTGATGGCTTCCGTTGATGTCTATATCGGTATTGGTAGACACATTCAGTCGTACACTCATCGCCTGTTCCGTTACCATAAAGCAGGCCGTGAACATCTTTTCTCGACCGTTATTCTCGTCGTAAACCGTGAGTTGGTAATTCCCGCTGAGCTTGATGCGACAACGATCGTTGGGAATTTGAAGCGCGTAATGGGTGTAGAGCGTATTGGTATTGATAGATTCCGTGATGTCGTCTATCGTATTTCGCTCGGCAAACCCCTCGATGTAATCGCTCGTGAATAATGCGTCTGAGGGTGTCCAATCGGCTTCGCAATGGCGAATGGTATAAGTGTATCGGTGATACTCGTGTGTCAGATCGTCGAAGCTGATGTTGATCGGCGTCTGGCTTCCTAATTCTACGATCGGCATTTGCATCCATTTGTCGCCGGCGACAACCTGTAAAGAGGCGATGCGCGAATTGAATATCTCATTACGTTGGGCATTGATGGTCAAAGTCCAAACGATAAGACAGAGAGAGAATAATGTTTTTTGCATATCATTCGTGATGATAAGGTTCGCCTTTCATAATTGTACAAGCCCGATAAATTTGCTCTGTAAACATCAGTCGAATCATCTGATGCGAGAGTGTCATACGCGAAAGGCTGAGCTGCTCGTTGGCTCGAGCATAGACCGCGGGCGAGAATCCGTAAGGTCCGCCGATGACAAACACCAGTCGGCGAACTGTGTGTTGTTTGGTTTGCAGCCACGAAGCGAACTCGATACTGCGGTATTCGTGCCCGCGTTCGTCTAACAGTACAACAATGTCTGCTGGTTGAATCAATTTTAAAATCAATTCGCCCTCACGCTCCTTTTGTTGCTCTGCACTGAGGTTTTTCGTGTTTTTCAGTTCGGCAATCGTGCTTATCGAGAGCGGCATATAATGACCAATACGCTCCACATAGTCGGCAATGCACGTATCGAAGTGCTTGTTGACGGTTTTTCCTACCCAAATCAGTTCTGTTTTCATTTATCTTTCTTTTCGCAGATAGTACATTCTCTGTTGTTGTCAGATAAATTCCGGTATTGGTCTTTGCGTTTCGGATTCATCGGAAACCACCCTTTTTCCACACGTTTCTTCTGTTCCAAAAGTTCGCCGATAGCCCACAAGGAAGAAGCTCCGATGATTCCGAGGATGGAAGAAGCGATAACATTCTCCACCGTTATGGCCAAACATACGGCCAAAATACCGCCGACGAAGAACAACCACCAGGGACGCGTTCCCCAATAATATTCTGTTTTAATGACGATTGGATGGAAGATTCCGATGATCAGAAATGTACTGACGGCGATGATGATACCGGTGAAATGCAGTTCCATAAGATTCTGTTGATTGAAAAATAGCGGTGCAAATGTAAGAAAAAAACTCCGACAATCCAAATGAATATTTGAAACTATTCCAATTTCAGTAAATTTCACGTATGTTTTGTGCTGCTTATGGTATATTTTTCTTATCTTTGTAGCAACGCAGACGCGGAATGAATGTATTTCTAAACTTAATTATATATGGAAAATAACGTAGAACTCATCGCACAGTGTGAGAAAAAAGCAAAGCAATGGCTTGCTCCTGCTTTCGATGCAGAGACTCGTCGGGAAGTTCAGGCAATGCTTGACAACAGTGATAAGACCGATCTTATCGAGTCATTCTATAAGGAATTAGAGTTCGGAACGGGTGGCTTGCGTGGTATTATGGGGGCGGGTTCCAACCGAATGAATATCTATACCGTCGGAATGGCTACGCAGGGATTTGCCAATTATCTGAAAAAGAACTTTGCAAACCGTGCCAACATCAGTGTTGTTGTGTGTCACGATTGCCGCAATAACAGCCGACTTTTTGCTGAAACTGTGGCCGATATCTTTTCAGCCAATGGCATCAAAGCCTACATTTTCGATGATATGCGCCCCACGCCGGAGTGTTCTTTCGCCATCAGACACTTGCATTGTCAGGCAGGTGTGAACATTACGGCCTCGCATAATCCCAAAGAATACAACGGATACAAGGCTTATTGGGAAGACGGCGCACAGGTCTTAACACCGCACGACACTGGAATCATCGACGAAGTAAACAAAGTGAAAGTCGAAGATGTTAAGTTCGACAGAAACAAAGAACTCATCGAGACTATCGGTGAAGAGATAGACAAGATTTATCTCGAACAGATTCGCACGCTCTCTATCGACCCCGAAGTTATCAAAAGACAAAAAGATTTGAAGATAGTTTACACGCCGCTCCACGGAACGGGTATGATGCTCATCCCCCGTTCGCTGCAACTTTGGGGCTTTGAAAACGTGTATTGTGTGAAAGAACAAATGGAACGAAGCGGTGATTTTCCTACGGTTGTTTCGCCGAACCCAGAAAACAGTGAAACCCTTACGCTTGCTTTGCGTGATGCTGAGGTGCTCGATGCAGATATTGTGATGGCTTCCGATCCCGACGCCGACCGTGTGGGAATGGCTTGTAAGAACGACAAGGGTGAATGGATTTTGATTAATGGTAACCAAACTTGTCTCATTTTCCTCTATTACATCATCACTAACCGTATTAAAATGGGCAAGATGAAGCCTACCGACTTCATTGTAAAGACTATTGTTACGACTGAAGTGATTCGCAAAATTGCTGAAAAACAGCATATCGAAATGCGCGATTGCTACACCGGATTCAAATGGATTGCTCGAGAAATTGCTCTGTCCGAAGGCAAACAGAAATACATCGGTGGTGGTGAAGAGAGCTACGGCTTTTTGGCTGAGGATTTTGTGCGCGATAAAGACTCTGTGAGTGCGTGCTCATTGCTGGCTGAAATCTGTGCGTATTCTAAGGATCAGGGTAAGACACTCTATGATTTGCTGATGGATATTTATCTTGAATATGGTTTCTCTAAGGAGTTTACGATCAATGTTGTGCGCCCGGGCAAAAGCGGAGCAGATGAAATCAAACAGATGATGGAGAACTTCCGTAAGAATCCACCGACCGATCTCGGAGGCTCCAAGGTTGTTGTTTGGAAAGACTATCAAAGTCTTGAGCAGCGCGACGAACAGGGAAACGTTACCCCGATTGATATGCCTGCCACGAGCAATGTGTTGCAATGGTTCTGCAATGACGATACTAAGGTGAGTGTTCGTCCGTCGGGTACCGAGCCGAAAATAAAATTCTATCTCGAAGTTAAGGGTACAATGAAGTGTCCCGGCTGCTATGAGCGCTGCGATAAAGAGGGCGCCGAGAAAGTGGAAGCCATCAAAAAATCGCTTCATTTGGATTAATTTCCGATAGATCTTTCAATGTATGGGGTGTTCTTTCATCAGTTTTATGGTGGTGAAAGGACACCTTTTGTTTTCTGTATTTGTCAAGATTATTATTCGATTTTTAACACTTCGAGAGGTGATGAAATAGAAATCTGTTTGTATGTTTAATGCGGTTCTTCATTCTTTCTCATTGTATTAAAATCATAGCAGAGCGGATAAGAAAGGATAAATGCATCCGAATACATTATCATTTGTGCTTAATCACATCTTAATCAGTAGTTAAATCTGAATCGGTTGGATGCTTTTCGGAGTGGAAGTATATATGCTTCTGCCTATTTTTAGCTTAAAATACCGTCTTAAAGGGTCTCTGTCTTTTGCGTATTTCAGGCAGGGAGAGGAGGCGGTTGATCCTGAGCGATTCTCGTGATACTGTTTGTCAGGATTCTTCATAATATCATTTGACATGCAATCGATGGGTTCCGTGCAGAAGAGTAGGAAAGATATGAATGGGCGTTTCAGTACAGTTGCAATATGTTCGATTATCGTGTCCATTACTTATTGGTTTGAATTGCCAAAACTTTCTTAATTTATTGTTATCCAGATAGATTTTTAATATAATTTAGTTGCCTATTTTCGCCTCTCTATCCAGAATGTTGTAATTTTGCCCATAATTTAAAATCGAACAAAAGAGAATAATTATGGCAGAAGCTATTGACATTCAAGAATTGAACATAAAGATTCAACAGCAGAGCACATTTGTGACGAATCTGATGACGGGTATGGATCGGGTGATTGTTGGTCAGAAACATCTTGTCGACTCGTTGCTCATCTCTCTGCTGAGCGATGGACATATTCTGTTAGAAGGAGTGCCCGGTTTGGCTAAGACATTGGCCATTAAGACGCTGGCACAGCTCATTGATGCGGATTACAGTCGTATTCAGTTTACGCCCGACTTGTTGCCGGCCGATGTGGTGGGAACGATGATCTACTCGCAGAAAGATGAGAAATTCCAGGTTAAGAAAGGTCCTGTCTTTGCCAATTTCGTGTTGGCCGATGAGATCAATCGTGCTCCGGCCAAGGTGCAAAGTGCCCTTTTAGAGGCAATGCAAGAGCATCAGGTGACCATCGGAGAGAAGACTTTCGGTCTGCCTAACCCTTTCTTGGTGATGGCTACGCAGAATCCGATAGAGCAAGAAGGCACTTATCAATTGCCCGAAGCACAAGTTGACCGCTTTATGCTCAAAGTGGTGGTAGATTATCCGACGATTGATGAAGAGAAATTGATTATCCGTGAGAACTTACAAGGAGCTCTTCCGACGGTCAATCCGGTAACGACAGCCGAGGAAATTCTGCGTGCTCGTGAGATTGTTAATCAGGTTTATATTGATGATAAGATTGCACAATATATCGCAGACATCGTCTTTGCGAGTCGATATCCTGATCGTTATCAGCTGGCTGAATTAAAAGATATGATCACATTCGGTGGCTCTCCGCGTGCCAGCATCAATCTTGCGAAAGCCGCTCGTGCTTATGCGTTCATCAAACACCGCGGTTTCGTGGTGCCGGAAGATGTTCGTGCCGTTGCCCACGATGTGCTTCGTCATCGCATTGGGCTTTCTTACGAGGCCGAGGCCAGCAATGTTACCAGTGAGGAAATTGTCTCTAAGATTATTAATAAGGTTGAGGTACCGTGAGAAAAGTTAACAAGTTGATGAGTTGACAAGTTAACGAGTTGACGAGTTAATAAGGAGTTCGTTCACTCGTCAACTACCGGAGGAATAATGGATACGCAAGAGATTTTAAAAAAGGTACGCAAGATCGAGATCAAAACGCGTGGATTGAGTCGCAATATCTTTGCTGGCCAATACCATTCTGCCTTTAAAGGCAGGGGAATGGCATTCTCAGAAGTTCGCGAATATCAGTTCGGAGACGATGTGCGTGATATCGATTGGAATGTTACTGCCCGTTTTCATCGCCCTTATGTCAAGGTGTTTGAAGAGGAACGTGAGTTGACGGTGATGTTGTTGATTGATGTCAGCGGTTCGTTAGACTTCGGCTCAACTTGCCAAACCAAGCGCGATATGGTTACGGAGGTTGCTGCAACGTTGGCGTTCAGTGCCATTCAGAATAACGATAAGATCGGTGTTATTTTCTTTTCAGACCACATTGAGAAATATATTCCGCCTAAGAAAGGGCGCAAACACATTTTATATATTATTCGCGAGATGCTCGACTTTCATCCCGAAAGCAAGAAAACAGATTTGGCAGAAGCCATTCGTTATCTTACAAGAGTGATGAAACGGCGGTGTACGGCGTTTGTTTTGAGCGATTTCTATACGCGACAAGACTTTGAGAAAGAGTTGCAGATTGCCAATTCTAAACATGATGTGGTGGCTATTCAGGTTTACGATCCACGGGCTAAGTCATTGCCGAACATCGGTTTGATGAAAGTGTGCGATGCTGAAACGGGACATGAGATGTTTATTGATACGTCGAGCAAACGTCTCCGGCAAGCCCATACGCGTTATTGGATGGAACGTGAGGACCAAATCAGCAAATATTTGCCAAAAGCAACGTAGATTGGACATCTGTCGCAACCAATGAAGACTATGTGAAATCTATGATGTTGTTGTTTGATCAGAGAGGTTAAGATGAAGAAAATCGTTATATTGATTATCGGATTGCTGATTACCCACGCCGTTGTTGCACAGATTACGGTCGATGCCAAGATAGATTCCGTAGCGATTTTGATTGGTCAGCAGGCACGGATGACGGTCGGTGTGACAGGATCTAAGGGGATATCGGTAGTGTTTCCGGAGTTTAAACCGTCGCAGCATATTATACCCGGTGTAGAGGTTTTAGGCTCTTCAGTTGTTGATACGACCGACTTGGATAATGGATTAGTACGGGTTTCGAAAATATTTACACTCACTTCCTTTGACGAACATCTCTATGCGATTCCCGGGATGAATGTGCGTGTCAACGGCAAGATGTATCGAAGCAATCCATTGGCTCTGAAAGTGCTCACCGTTGATGTCGACACGCTGCATCCCAATCAGTTTTTTCCGCCCAAAGATGTGCAGGACAATCCTTTTCAATGGGCTGAATGGAGCACTTTCTTTTGGTTGAGTGTTTTGGTCGTCATACTTTGTGGATTCGGATTTTACCTTTGCATCCGACTTAGACAGAATAAACCCATCATCACAAGAATACGTATTGTCAAGCGCATTCTGCCTCACCAACGGGCGATGTCGGCTATAGAGAAATTAAAAGAAGACCGTTTACCAGCTTCAGAAGATCAAAAGACATATTATACCAAACTGACGGAGACACTGCGGCAGTATATCAAAGATCGGTTCGGATTCAATGCAATGGAAATGACTTCAGCTGAAATCATCTCGCATCTCCAAGCTACCGGTGATCAGAAAATGATTGATGAGTTGCGCGAACTCTTTGCAACAGCCGATTTAGTAAAGTTTGCCAAGTATTCGACTCTTATCAATGAGAATGATGCCAACTTGTTAAATGCAGTTCACTTTATCGACGAAACGAAGTTGGAAGGAGAAGCAACGACAGAACGTATCGTACCGAAACTCAGTGCCGAAGACTTGAAAACGAAACAGCTTCGCATTACGATCAAATCGTTGATTTATGCTATCGCCGTAATTGTTGTAGCGTTGTTGGCTTATGTTGTTTACGGAGTCTCGCAACTGCTGATGTAAAATAGAATGAAATGGAATTTGCAAGCAAAGAATATTTTCTGCTACTTCTGCTGTTGATACCCTATCTTCTGTGGTATTTTCTGTATAGTAAGAAGAGCGAACCGACAATGAAGCTGAGCGACACGTATGCTTATCGCTTTGCGCCTAAGAGTTGGCGGATTCGCCTGATCAATCTTCCGATGGTCTTGCGATGTCTCACTTTCGTTGCGGTTGTCATCGTTTTGGCTCGTCCACAAACCCATACCTCGTGGGGAAATAAGTCTGTCGAGGGTATCGATATTATGCTGGCAATGGATGTTTCGACGTCGATGCTGGCCGAAGATCTACGTCCCAATCGGATGGAAGCAGCCAAAGACGTTGCTGCCGAATTTATCGCGGGGCGCCCGAACGATAATATCGGATTGACAATTTTTGCCGGTGAGGCTTTCACCCAATGTCCAATGACCACCGATCACGCATCATTGCTTAATCTATTGCACAGTGTTCGTACCGATATTGCAGCTCGAGGACTCATCAATGATGGCACAGCTATCGGAATGGGATTGGCTAATGCTGTTAGTAGATTAAAAGAATCGAAAGCCAAAAGCAAGGTAGTGATCCTATTGACAGATGGTTCTAACAATACGGGTGACCTTTCTCCGATGACTGCTGCACAAATTGCTAAGAGCTTAGGAATTAGAGTTTACACCATCGGTGTGGGTACAAACAAAGTTGCCCGATACCCGATGCCGGTGGCAGGAGGCGTTCAATACGTCAATATTCCGGTTGAAATAGATACGAAAACATTGAGTGACATCGCTGCAGCAACACAAGGTAATTTCTATCGAGCTACAAACAATCAGCAGCTCAAGCAGATTTACAAAGACATCGACAAGTTAGAGAAATCGAAAATGGATGTCAAGAAGTTTTCCAAGCGTTATGAAGCTTATCAGCCTTTTGCGTTGGTCGCAATCTTGCTGCTGCTGCTTGAAATTCTGTTACGCACCACTGTGTTTCGTCGCATACCGTGATCGCGAGTCGTTCAGTATAAGTAAGTTGCCTAAAAGACAAAGAAATGTTTAGATTTGAAGACCCTATATATCTTTGGTTACTGCTGATCGTTCCGCTGTCAGCCGTCATCCGGTTTGGCGTTTGGCGCCAACGGAAAAAGAAATTACAGGCGTTTGGAGATCCGGAATTGATTAAGGAGATGATGATGGGTGTCTCTGCCTATCGCCCTACGGTTAAGTTTTGGTTGCTGCAAACGGCTTTAGCTTTACTCATTTTGATGTTAGCGCGTCCCCAAATGGGTAGTAAGATCTCGCACGAAAAACGTAACGGCATCGAGACGATCATCGCTTTGGACATCAGTAATTCGATGCTTTGCCAGGATGTGGCACCCACTCGTTTGGACAAGAGCAAACTCTTGGTTGAGAATTTGGTTGACAAGTTCACCAATGATAAGATCGGTCTCATCGTGTTTGCAGGCGATGCATTTGTTCAGTTACCGATTACGAGCGACTATGTATCGGCTAAGATGTTTTTGCAGAATATCGATCCGTCTCTGATTGCCACGCAAGGTACAGATATTGCTCACGCTATCAATCTTTCAATCAGCAGTTTCACACAGCAGGAAAATGTGGGAAAAGCTATTATCATTATTACTGATGGAGAAGACCACGAGGGTGGAGCTATCGAGGCGGCGTCGGCTGCCAAGAAGAAGGGGATTAATGTTTTCATCCTCGGGGTGGGTACAACCGCAGGGGCACCGATACCCGCTGGCAATGGCGGATATATGAAAGATGCAAGCGGACAGACCGTTATGACAGCTCTGAATGAGCAGATGTGTCGGGAAATTGCACAAGCTGGAAGCGGTACATATATACACGTTGACAATACAAATGATGCACAAGAGAAATTGAATAATGAGTTAACAAAATTGCAAAAGGGTGAAACTGAGAGTGTGATTTACAGTGAATATGATGAACAGTTTCAGGCTTTCGGTATCTTGATCGTACTTCTTCTGATTGTAGAAGTGTGTCTGCTGGAGCGTAAAAATCCTTTATTCAAGAATGTCAAGCTGTTCAAGCGTAAGTAGAATAAGACAATGAGAGTAGAGATAAAAGCTATATTGATAATGCTGGTATTGGTATTTTCGGGTGTCAATACTCTTTGGGCACAGGGCGACAGACTGTTGGTTCGTCAAGGCAATCGGCTTTATCGCAAGCAGCAGTTTGCCAAATCAGAAGTGGAGTACAGAAAAGCCATTGCCCGTAATGCAGAAAATTCGCAGGCAATTTATAATTTGGGTTGTGCCCTGATGCAGCAACAGAAAGACTCGGCGGCCATCGTTCAGTATGAGCGTGCAGGTAAATTAGAGACCAACAAGATTCGTAAAGCAAAGGTATATCATAATATCGGTGTTATCTGTCAGACTCACCAAATGTACGGAGAGGCTGTCAAAGCCTATGAAGAAGCGTTGCGGAATAATCCCAATGACAACGAAACACGTTATAATCTTGCTCTTTGCAAGCGCCAGAACAAACAACAGAACAAAGGAGGAGGCGGTAAAGACAACAAGAAAAAGAATGATCAAGATAAGCAAAAACAAAATCAGAAACAGCAAAATAAAGATAAAAACAAGGACAAAGACCAACAAAAGCAGCAGCAATCGCAAGAACAGATGAGCAAAGAGAATGCAGAACAATTGCTTAATGCGGCTGTCCAAGAAGAAAAAGCCACCCAACAGCGACTGAAAAAGGCGATGCAGAAACAGGGAACAAGACGTTTACAGAAGAACTGGTAAGTGTACGTGGTTATTTGTTTGATTGTGAGTAGAGAGTGAAAATGAGAAAATTGATTCTGTTATATATACTGATACTCGTCGCAGCTGTAGTGCGGGCGCAGAGTATTTCGGTGTCGGCTCCGTCGCATGTTGCGGTAGGTGAGAACTTCCGGATTGCTTATACGGTGAGCACACAGAGTGTAGAAAATTTCCGGGCAGGTAACATTCCTTCTGCACTTGAAGTTATTGCGGGGCCTTATACATCGTCTCAGTCGAGTTTTCAGATGGTGAACGGACATACGAGTTCGTCGTCTTCGATCACTTATACTTATACACTTTATGCGGGAAAGAATGGAACTTATACAATCCCTGCGGCTCACGCAACGGTCAACGGACGCGTGATTACTTCGCGGGCAGTGAAAATCACGGTGTCGGGAACATCTCGTTCGGCTGGAAGTAATGCTCCGAAAATGCACGACGACTATGAAGATGAGTCGCGAATGCGCACTGCTAGATCGGCTATCAGTGGTAGCGACTTGTTTATTAAAGTAAGTGCTAACAAGCGAAGAGTGCACGAACAAGAGCCGATATTGCTTACTTATAAAGTCTATACAACTGTTGATCTCACCCAATTGCAAGGAGATATGCCCGATTTAACAGGCTTTCATACACAGGAAGTGCCGCTCCCACAGCAAAAAAGTTTCCATATGGAACGCGTGAATGGTCGTACCTATCGTTGTGTAACGTGGAGTCAATATGTAATGTACCCACAGATGACGGGTAAGTTGACTATTCCGAGCATCACTTTTAAGGGTATCGTTGTTCAACAAAACCGTTCAGTAGATCCGTTCGAGGCTTTTTTCAATGGTGGTTCGGGGTATACGGAAGTCAAAAGAAATATCGTTGCACCCGGATTAGCTATTCAGGTGGATCCGTTACCGCATCGCCCGTCTAACTTCTCAGGTGGAGTAGGACACTTGAATATATCAGCTCAACTTGATAAAAGTGAAGTCCAAGCCGGTAATCCCATCTCTTTACGAGTGGTTATCAGTGGTGTCGGTAATCTGAAACTCATTAAACAGCCTGTCGTTCAGTTTCCGAAAGATTTTGATCAATATGATGCGAAAGTCACAGATAAGACGAAACTCACGGCTAATGGTGTGGAGGGAAATATGGTTTACGACTTTCTTTCTGTACCGAGAAATCAAGGCGAGTATGAGATCCCGGGTATCGAGCTAACGTATTATGATACGAACACGAATCAATATAAGACTATCAAGACCCGCTCTTTTCGTATTTCGGTAGCCAAAGGTAATGGAAGGTCGGGTGATATGGTCGATTACAGCGATGGGAAAGACCGCGATATCCGTCCTTTGAAACTTGGAGATACGCGGCTATACGGTGTCGATGGTTTCTTCTTCGACTCTACTTCTTATTGGATCTGTTTGCTGTTGCCCTTGTGTGCATTTATTGTTCTATTGGTCGTTTTCCGCAGACGAGCCATTGAGAATGCTGATATTGTCAAGGTGAAAGGTCGAAAAGCTAGTAGGGTTGCAACTAAACGATTACGGAAAGCTAACCAGTTGATGCTGCAAGGAAAGCAGAATGAGTTTTATGATGAAGTGCTTCGGGCACTTTGGGGATATGTAGGTGACAAACTGAATATGCCTATTGAGCAACTCTCTCGTGAAAATATAGCCGAGAAGTTGCAGCAAAATACAGTTGATTGTGCTACGATTGAGAAGTTTACAGGTGCGATTGATGAGTGTGAAATGGAGCGTTATGCTCCCGGAGATATTGCCGGAAATATGGCAAAAACATTCGAGTCGGCGATGACTGCAATAATGGAGATTGAGGATGTAATGAAAAGAAAGGCGAAAAAGACAGTAAATACTAGTGTGAAAACATTATTTTTATTGATAATGTTAGTGTCGTCTTTGTCTGTTTCGGCCGTGACTAAGCAAGAGGCTGATGCTGAATATCGGAAAGGTAACTACCAACAAGCCATCAAAGCGTATGAAGATCTTTTGAAGAAAGGTGTCAGTGCAGACTTGTATTATAATCTCGGTAATGCCTATTTTAGATCTGATCAGAATACAAAAGCTATCTTGGCATACGAGCGAGCACACTTATTGGCACCTGGAGATAATGCTATCAACTTCAATCTTCAATTCTCTCGAAGTAAGACTATTGATAAGATTGCACCGCAAAGTGAGATGTTTTTCGTCACGTGGTACTATGCCTTAGTTAATTTGACAGATGTAGATACGTGGGCTTTCACAGCAATTACTTCTATCGTTGCAGCTCTTTTGCTCATTTTAGTATATCTTTTCGGTCCCTCTGTCTTATGGCGTAAGGTCGGATTTTTCGGCGCATTGACTTTCTTCGTGCTATTCTTATGCAGCAATTTGTTCGCTTTTCAGCAGAAAGATAAGCTGAACAATCGTACTGGGGCAATAGTTATTACACCTTCGGTAAACGTCAGAACTACTCCGATTTACAGCGGTACAACTCTGTTTGTCATTCACGAAGGAACGAGAGTCGATATCATTGATAAAATGCTGCACGACTGGATAGGTGTGAGATTAGATGACGGACGGGAAGGATGGATACCTTCTAAGGCGATTGAAATAATATAAAGAATGGATATTCACGCGTTACTCGACTTAGACAGAGAGTTACTTTACTGGCTCAATGGCAGTGATTCGCTCTTCCTTGACGGTGTTATTACCGCCTTAACATCGGGTTTTACGTGGATTCCGCTGTATATTTCACTGCTCTATCTTATCATTAAGAATAACGAAACGATGTCACAAATTGGTTGATCATCGGTTGTTGTCTTTTCGCTCTTATCTTATCAGATGGTATGGCCGACTTTATAATGAAGCCATTGGTAGCCCGATGGCGTCCAAGTAATGACCCATTGCTCAAGTATACGATTGATATTGTCGATAATTTACGCGGTACTCAGTATGGCTTTTTCTCCGCTCACGCCTCTAATACGTGTTCTTTGTCCATCTTCTTTTGTCTTTTAGTGCGTAGTAAGATATTGAGTGTATCGCTCGTTTTATGGTCTCTTATAAGTTGTTATACACGTGTCTATTTAGGACTTCATTATCCGGGAGACATCTTTTTCGGCCTTTTGTGGGGCGCGTTTGCAGGTAGTGCAGCTTACCTTTTATATTATAAGATTTACAAAAAACTCGCTCCGAAGCAGAATTATATTTCTACACAATATACCAGTACAGGCTACAGCCTGTCTGACATTGACATTGTGATGAGCGTATTTGCATTTACGCTCTTCTATACTATTATTTACAGTCTGGTCAGATGATAGAAACCAAACATATCAAAATCAGTGATTACGACTATCCTCTGCCTGAAAACAGGATAGCAAAGTATCCTATTCCGCAGCGTGACCACAGTAAATTGCTGTTTTATAAGCACGGAGAAGTGGGTGAGGATGTGTTTTATAATCTTCCTGAATATCTCCCGCAAGGAGCTTTAATGGTGTTCAACAATACCAAAGTGATTCAAGCACGAATGCATTTTCGTAAAGAAACGGGAGCACTTATCGAAGTCTTCCTGCTTGAACCAGCCCAACCTACCGATTACGAACTGATGTTTCAGACTACAAAATATTGTGCGTGGCTGTGTATGGTGGGTAATTTGAAGAAATGGAAAGATGGCTCTCTGATACGCAGCTTTGATATAAACGGGCACGAATTAGTGTTGACAGCGACACGGCGAATGTCGGAATCGTTGTCTATGACAGGCCACAAATCTGCTGATACATATCATTGGGTAGACTTTGAATGGGATAATGACAAGGTATCTTTTGCTGAAATACTCGAAGCAGTGGGCGAGTTGCCCATTCCACCTTATCTCAATCGCGAGACACAAGAGAGTGATAAGACTACTTATCAGACAGTTTACTCAAAGATAAAGGGCAGTGTTGCGGCGCCGACAGCCGGTCTGCACTTTACGGATTCTGTGCTCGCAGCCCTCGATGAGCGTGGAATTGAGCGTGAGGAACTCACACTACACGTCGGTGCAGGTACTTTCAAGCCGGTTAAAAGCGAGGAAATCGAAGGCCATCGGATGCATACAGAGTATATTTGCGTACATCGGCAGATCTTGGAAAAACTGCTTTGTCACAACGGAGAAGCTATTGCCGTGGGGACGACCAGCGTCCGAACATTGGAGAGTTTATATTATATCGGACTGAAACTGATGCACAATTCCGATGCAAGTGAGGCCGATTTACACGTCAATCAGTGGGAACCGTATGAGTATCAAGCTGTGAATGTGTTACCGAAAGAAGCCATCCGTGAGGTACTCGATTATTTGGATCGCAATCATTTGCCTGCATTGCACACGAGTACACAGATTATCATTGCGCCGGGATATGATTATAAGATTGTCAAGATGCTCGTAACCAATTTTCACCAGCCGCAAAGTACGCTGCTGCTGTTGGTGAGCGCTTTTGTCAAAGGTGATTGGCGAAAAATATATGATTATGCTTTAGCACACGATTTTAGGTTTTTAAGTTACGGGGACAGTAGTCTTTTAATTCCATAAACACGAGGAAACAGTATGATGAAAATAGGCGATAAGGTGAGATTTCTCAGCGAAACGGGTGGCGGAAAAGTTGCCGGCTTCCAAGGGAACAGCATTGTTTTAGTAGAAGATGACGACGGTTTTCAGATTCCGACTGCCATAACGGATGTGGTGGTCGTGGAGAATGATGATTACAGTACGTCTCGAATTGTCAGTGATAAGTTGGCAAAGTCATCGCAAGAATTTACAGACGGTCGTTCGATTAAGGCCAAGTTAAAAGCGGGAATGGATGAAAAACTACCCGAAGAAGAATTTGATGACGAGCCTGCCGACAGAGAATTTACTTTCCGTAAGCCCATAGAAGAACGCAAGGGAGGTAACCAACTTTCTGCCTATTTAGCCTTTGTACCTGTCAATATCAAGGAAATGACCGACACACGGTTTGAGACTTATTTTGTCAATGACAGCAATTACTATCTCCATTACACCTATCTCGTTGCCGAGGGAGCCAATTGGTCGCTGCGTGCTACGGGTGAAGTAGAACCTAATACGAAACTTTATATCGAAGAGTTCGGTCGTGAATCTCTGAATGAAATGCAACACATTGCCGTACAGATCTTGGCTTATAAACGCACAAAAGCATTCATATTGAAACCTACGATAGATGTACAATTTCGATTAGATCCAGTTAAATTTTATAAGCTCCACACTTTTCAGCCGAATGATTTCTTTGAAACACCGGCTTTACTCTATACAATTGTGGAGCACGATAAGCCTTCGCGACCCTTGGTGATCGATGCAAAGAAATTGAAAGCAGAGATGTATCAGTCGACGGCTTCTATCGAACAATCGAACCATCAGGATTCTTATCTACCTCGGTATGCCGATCGTAAGCATCGTGGGAATCCGTTTATTACAAAGCGGAAAGGTGACGAAGATATCATTGTTGTGGATCTCCACGCCAGTGAAATCTTAGAAACTACTGCTGGAATGACAGCAGGAGATATTCTCAATTACCAATTGCAGATGTTCCGCGATACGTTGGCAGCCAATGCGAAGCACAAGGGCCAGCGTATCGTTTTCATTCACGGTAAGGGGGAGGGCGTGTTACGGCGGGCCATTGTCAATGATTTAAGATATCGTTATAAAAGCTATTCGTACCAGGATGCCAGTTTCCAAGAATATGGTTATGGTGCAACACAAGTCACAATCAAATAAAAATGCGATGAAACAAGGATTCATAAAGGTCGCTTCGGCCATACCTTTGGTAAGGGTAGGAGACTGTAAATATAATACCGAACAGATTATGTCGCTTGTCGAGCAGGCAGAAAAGCGGGATGTGGAAATTGTTGTTTTTCCCGAGCTTTCCATCACTGGCTATTCTTGTCAAGACCTGTTCCATCAGAGTATGTTGCTCGATTCGGCCGAGAATGCATTGATGTTGCTTCTTGATTTCACGCGAAAGCTCGATGTGGTGGTTATTCTCGGACTTCCGATAGCGGTGGGTGATCTGCTGCTTAATTGTGCAGCAGTGATTCAGCAAGGTCAACTTTTGGGCTTAGTACCCAAGACTTATTTGCCAAATTATAACGAATTTTACGAGAAACGATGGTTTGCTTCTTCACAAGATCTGCGTACATCTGTAATACGTTATGCCGGTTCGCAGGTTATGATTACGTCTGATCCGCAGCTGTTCCGCACGTGCGACGGTGCCATATTTGGTATTGAGATTTGCGAAGACGTGTGGGCACCGACACCACCGAGTAATCAGCTTGTTCTCGCGGGTGCTGATTTGATTTTTAATTTGTCGGCAAGCAATGAATTGACAGGTAAACATCAATATCTGAAAACGCTTTTGGCACAACAGAGTGCACGCACAATGGCAGGTTATGTGTATAGCGGTTGCGGTTTCGGCGAGAGTACACAGGACGTTGTTTACGGTGGAAATGCATTGATTTATGGAAACGGCCGACTGATTGGCGAAGGTGAACGGTTCTCTTTCGAACCTCAAATGAGCATCGCTCAGATAGATATTGAGCGGTTGAGAAGTGAGCGCCGTAACAACTCGACATTTGTCAATGCACAACGAAATATCAAATTTGCGATCCAGAATGCACACTTATCGATCCATACTATTGACTGTAAAGCAACTCAACCGCATAGTTTTGTGCTCGAGCGTAGCATCGCCCCGCATCCTTTCATCCCGTCATCGGCGGATATGGCGGACGATTGCGATGAGATATTCAATATCCAGGTAGCGGGGCTTGCTAAGCGATTGGTGCATACGAAGAGTAAGACTGTGGTTATCGGTGTCAGCGGAGGACTTGACAGTACGTTGGCTCTGCTGGTTTGTGTGAAAACATTTGATAAGTTAAAGATGGACCGAAAGGGTATTATCGGAGTTACAATGCCAGGGTTCGGTACTACGGAACGTACGCACGACAACGCCTTGAATTTGATGAAAAGCCTTGGTATAAGTATTCGAGAAATCAATATTACAGCGAGTGTTAACCAACATTTTCGGGACATCGGGCACGACCCTGTCAAACGCGACACCACATATGAGAATTGCCAAGCGCGCGAACGTACACAGATTCTGATGGATTTGAGCAATGAGTTAGGTGCACTTGTTATCGGAACGGGTGATCTTTCAGAGTTAGCTTTGGGCTGGGCTACATATAACGGCGACCATATGAGTATGTATGGTGTGAACGGTGGTGTGCCTAAAACTTTGATTCGATATTTGGTGAAATTTGTAGCTGAGAGCGAACTGGATGCTTCTTCTAAGGCAATATTAATGGATATCATCGATACGCCCATCAGTCCCGAGTTGCTTCCGGCCGATGAAAACGGTACGATCAGACAGAAAACGGAAGATCTTGTAGGACCGTACGAGTTGCACGATTTTTTCCTTTATTATTTCCTTCGATTCGGATTCCGACCTTCCAAACTGTATTTACTGGCACGCCGCGCTTTCGATGGTACCCATCCCGAGGCTAAAACATATAGTGATGATATGATAAAGCACTGGTTGAAAATATTTGTCCGTCGCTTTTTCAATCAACAATTCAAGCGTTCTTGTTTACCCGACGGTCCCAAGGTTGGTAGCGTAAGTCTCAGTCCTCGCGGTGATTGGCGTATGCCCTCAGATGCTTCTGCTACTGTTTGGTTGGCCGAATGTGAAACATTATAGTATTTTTGTGTGTTAAGATGTCGATGTCTTCTTTGAAGAATTTTTACAAAAGAGCTTTGAGGAGGTACTTCATTTTAGCATGATAAAATATATTTGTAGGATGGATTTTAAGTCTTGATGGATCCATTAGGGGCTTGATCAATGCGAGGAGCCGTTAATAAGAATCCCGAAAACGATAAATGGGAGCCTTTGAAAGTATCTTTCGGGTTCCCAATTATGTTTTTTTATAGCACCTTTAGCGTATTTCAAATGTCGTGTAATTCTTAATTATCTGATAATCCGCATTTTATAAAATTACGAATATTCGCGTATTTCGATCAAGTAGTCATTTAATTGAAAATAAGACAGTATTCAAGGGTCTTTTTTATGAATTCTTTTGACAACTCCTTATGGTGTTGAATGGGAGTGAGATCGTTGTTATCGCGATGCCCGAAAAGATGCGATGTTATCGTAACGGTGGCGCATCAGTCGGCCGTAAATATTGCGAAGCCAAAGGCGATGAGAAAGAATGAAGCCAATACCAATGGTGAACATTATGAGATAAGCGGCTGTTTCGTTGAGAACGGATTGAATGAGTGAAACCAAAATCAAGGGAATAGAGAAAGCAATGACTTGTGCAATCACTTGCATATAATTGTTTTCGACGCCTGAACGGGTAATAAACTTTGTGTTGAGAGGTATTGTCACCTTGTTATATACGGCTAACTGAAAGAGGAGAAAATATTGGAATCCGGCGGTGAAAACGCCGTAAGAAATGAGCATCAGAAGCGACCACTTACCCGAAAAGACTGTGGGGAGCATTAGAATAAAAGGTAGTAAGAGTATCGCACAATAGAAAATATACTTGGCTTGCAATAGAGAAAGGATATTCTCACGCCTCACCATCAGCACATCGATATAATTTCCCTCATTACACATAATACGGGTGACCATCATCGCACCGTAAATCAAAAAATTGTAAGTACACCAGAACGTTTCCATAAGCGCACCGTCGTAAGTATTGGTAAATGTAATCAGCAAACTGAAACCCAATACGATGCCAGTTGCTGAGATGAAATTTTTACGCGGTGTTTTGTTACGGAGAATGGTTTTGATTTCGAGTTTGAGGTATTCTCCTATTTCTCCGTAACGTTCTAAGAATTTAAATTCGCTTACACTCCGCAGATACGTCTGCTCGGTTCGTGACAGTTCGCGCCAAATGTGGATGTATTGCAGTCGCTGATTGATGGCGAGCAATGCTGTGAGTAAAATAATGGCGAAGAGGAAAGGTAAGGGATTGCCGTCGTGGATAGCAGTTCCTACTCTGGCCCAAAGTGTACAAAAGTTTTCAAATCCGCTGTGTTCGCCGATAAAAATAGGTGTCGCAATGAGTGCGTAAACACCGATAGGGAGTAGCCACCAAAGTTGAGTATCGGTGAGAAGTGTCCTTATAATGAGATACCATTGGCTATTGGCGAGAATTAATATCCATAAGAGGAAAAGAAAGGCAAGGGTTTGTCCGATTCCGAAACTGAATACAACAGACATCAAACAATAGGGAAGGAATAAGGCAAACCATGTCAGATTGCCCCACGTAAGCAGTGAAGTTGCTAAAAAAGTATTGATACACGCATATTTGGGAATGGGTAACAGAACATAAGGCTTGATGATTTGTGCAGGCGTTTGTTGGCTGACAAAACGCATTAGAAAGTCGATGGCGAAGATGAACGGACTGACTCCCATCAGCAGTTCGATAGCTGTGAACTGCTGACTTTTATTGGCTATCATAGCCAACATCAGTGCGGCACCTACCAAATAAATCAATACAATCCCCGAGAGAATAAGAAATGTGTATTTGGCTGTCTTATTTTGACTGGCTGTAATAGCTCTTTTCTCTGCCCATTGTCTATGGTGGCGTAAAGTTTTAAAGAGTTCGATTCGATTCATTGGTTATCTAAGATCGATGATTTCTGCCGACGGATAGTCTTTGGAAGGGAAAGTAAAGACATTGTCATTCAGGTTCTTCGTTTGGAAATTACTAATATCTATCGTAGTCCAACCACCTGATTGGTGAATCTTGATTTGGTTAGGCACATACGTGTTTTTGTCGACTGAGATGTAGAATTCCTGTATTCCGCGGCTCTTATTTTGTGCAACGAGATGCATCTGATAACTCTTTCCGACGGATTTGACACCCATATCATAGCCCTTTCGATAAATATTGATGAAAGTGTAGGGATTCATTGCTGCTTGTTTGGTTTCATCGGGGGTAGAGATATTCACCTCATTGGTGGCGCGCATATAAGTCCATTGCGTCTTTCCATTATACCAAACGATAGCTTTCGGCGTATTGGCATAAAACTTATTACCTTTAATGGCAATATTTCCAGAGATGTTTCCAAACTTCGAGCCAGCCATTTTAAACGTGGCGCGGGCTCCTCCTTTGTGCCCGATGACACTTGCTGTCTGGTCTAATATAGCACGAGCTTGGCCTGCATTTTGTGCATTGATGTTCGCAAATGCAACAAGTGAGAGGAATATTGATAATAAAATTATTCGTTTCATATTGAGTTCTTATATTTTTAAGTTGCTGAGTTTGTGAGTTTATAAGTTTTTAAGTTGATAAGTTCGTAAATTTTGAGTTTGTGGGAGAGTTTATGAGTCTCTTTGTACTTATCTTTCATCTCTTATCCTTTCATTTTTCATCTACAATTCAGTTGTGCCAGCAATGTATTGAGCGAGTTTTCATCGGTAATGAGTACATCACGTGGCTTTGCGCCCTGTGCTTGTCCGACAATGCCGGCAGCTTCGAGCTGATCCATCAAACGACCGGCACGATTATAACCAATGGAGAATCGACGTTGAATCATACTTGTAGAGCCTGATTGAGAGAGTACAATGGTGTGGGCTGCTTCTTCAAAATAAGGATCGAGACTATGCAGGTCAGCACCTCCGCCGCTGAATCCGCCTTCACTTTCATCGATTGAAGGTTCGGGAAGTTCTAATGGATCAACCGGTCCCGGCTGTGAAACGATATAGTCGTTGATACGTTCTACCTCAGGTGTGTCGACAAAAGCACATTGCACACGCACCGGTTCGTTGCCGACAAGAATCAACATATCGCCACGACCAATGAGCTGGTTGGCACCAGAACGGTCGAGAATAGTACGCGAATCGATTTGTGCACTCACTTTGAAAGCCATTCGTCCAGGGAAGTTCGCTTTGATATTACCCGTGATAATGGTAGTTGTAGGACGCTGGGTTGCAATAACCATATGGATGCCTACGGCTCGTGCGAGTTGGGCGATACGTGCAATCGGCATTTCGATTTCTTTTCCGGCCGTCATAATTAGGTCGCCGAACTCGTCGATAACGACCACAATGTAGGGCATATAGTTGTGTCCGCGTGTCAAATCGAGCCTGTGATTGACAAACTTTTCGTTATATTCTTTGATATTGCGGGCGCTTGCCATTTTCAGCAAATCATAGCGAGTGTCCATCAGTTTGCACAAAGAGTTGAGTGTACGCACCACCTTGGTGACATCGGTAATGATGGGTTCATTTTCATTCTCAGGCAGTGTGGCCATAAAATGACTTGCTATCGGCGAATAAATACTGAATTCTACCTTTTTCGGATCGATCAAAACGAGCTTCATCTCATTGGGATGCTTCTTGTAAAGCAAGGAAGTGATGATGGCGTTGAGACCCACCGACTTACCTTGTCCTGTGGCTCCGGCTACTAAAAGATGCGGAATCTTAGTCAGATCGGCCATATAAACCTCATTGGTAATGGTTTTTCCGAGCGCGATGGGCAAGTCCATTTTAGTCTCCTTGAACTTCTTCGAATTGAGAATGCTCTCCATCGAAACGATGTTCGGCTTTTTATTGGGTACTTCGATACCGATCGTTCCTTTGCCGGGAATCGGGGCAATGATTCGGATTCCAAGTGCGGCAAGACTCAAAGCTATGTCATCTTCGAGATTGCGAATCTTGTTGATGCGAACGCCTTCGGCCGGGGTAATCTCATAAAGGGTAATGGTTGGTCCGACAGTGGCTTTGATTTCACGAATCTGCACACCAAAACTATTCAGTACCTCGACAATACGCTGGTTATTACTGCGAATCTCTTCCATATCCACTTCGGGTTTCCCATCGTTGTCGTACTTTTTAAGAAGGTCGAGTGTAGGGAATTTATAGCTGAGAAAAGGTTCTCGTGGATTGATTGGTGTGCTCAATATCTCTTCGGCAGTGAGTGTATTGCTGCCTGCAACATCTTCACCTTTGGGTACTTCTACGGTGAAATGTCCCGCCTCATCATTACCTGCCGGTAGGGGATGAGACACTTGCACGGCAATAGGTTGCCCTGTAATGTTCTCGGTGGCGTTGACAGATGTCGACAGGTCTATTGCCGGTTGAGGTGCTATTGGCACTTCATCGGCAGATTCTTGCACCGTAGTCGTTTCCTCACTCGATTCGTTCTTAGTGAGATTATTGGTGACAGTCATCTTGATTTTCGATGTCATATACTTCACCGGATTAAGTGCCTTACGAATCACCGTGATTGTTTCGGCACTGAGGTACGTAAGGAATGCCAATGCGACAAAAAGGAGCAAAGCTGTCAATCCTGGTGGTCCGACGATGTTTTCTAATTGTTGCACGCAGAAAAGGCCGTGATTTCCGCCTGGATTAAACACTTGGTCACCCATCAATGGCGATAGAAACTTGGCTAAAGTAACAGAACTCCAAATCATTACGAGCGCCATTCCGAAAAACCATTTCCATAGATTTACTTGGTAAGCATTCATCAGGCGGAGACTCACCAAGATGATAAAAGCAGGAATAAGAAATGAGGGAAGACCGAAATTGATGGTGATCAGTTCATAAGATAGTATCGCCCCAACCGAACCACAATAATTGATGAATTGCCGGTCTTGGTTAAGCCATTCGCCCGGTCGCATATTTTCCAAAATACTTTGGTCTGCTTGTCCGGTTTTAAGGTATGATACCATCGCAATGATCAAATAGACAGCAACGAACAAGAGGATGATACCCAAAAGGAAATCAGACTTCTCATTATTGAAGATATTTTTGAGTCCGACCGCTTCTCCGAGGCTTTTCGGCTTGCGTTCAGCTTTTTTTCTTGCCATTGATTGTTGTTTTATGAAATCCGAGTGCAAATGTACTGTAAATCGGACACAATACAAAATATTTAGTTGAGAATGTTAGAAGGATAATTTTCTCTTTTACACTTTAAATGATTTGATTGTTTCTGTATCTTTTGAAAAGATGATATAAGAGTCTTTCTTGTGTAGAATGCAAAACTTATCATCTTCCTTCTTTTTTTATTCGCTTGTTTTTGATGCGACTCTTGATAGAACGTACACTACTCGGACTGATGGCAAGAATCGTTCCTACCTCAGTCTCGCTTTTGTTCATACGTCCGATGGCTATAAGGAATAGATATTGGCGTGGAGAGAGATTATTATAAATCTCATCAAGTTGGGTAATGTAAGGAGAATCTATGAACTTGAAGTATTCTAAGAAATCCAAAAAGTCTTGGTTACTCCAATGTACGGTGTTTCGATTTTGTGTAATACTTTCATAGAGTAATTTGCCATTACTGAGCACCTGAACCTCTTTGTCTTTCAGGTTGTTCACCCTTTGCCGCAAGGCAGTCAGTTCTTTATGGGTTACAGATTGTGAATGTTGCATTTCGTCGAGTCTGCCACTGTATTCGTTAAGGAGCAGGTGTTTTTGCAGTAAATTACGTCTGGCTTTCGTAACCTTATATTTATGATAGAGCACGAATGTAACAATTATGAGAATAAAGATGATGATGAGACTTCCCGTATAAAGTTTATAAGTACGGATTCGTTTTTCACCTTCTTCTTTATCATATCGGTTTTGGATTTCATAAATGTTGTTCTGTTGCCATTCTTTTTGTTGCTTATCCTTAAATGTCAGTAATGTATCGGCTATTTTTACAGCCTCTTTATAATCTCCCGTTTTTTGTTTTAATTGAAATAGATTATAAAGGGCTTTTTCTCGTGTATAAATATCAGGACTATCAAGTGCTTTGAGCAGTAGCTCATAGGCTTTATCATTTTCGCCCCGTTGAATGTAGAGATCGGTCAGAATGGCATAAGTGTAATTGTCAGGGCGTTCTTTCAGCGCTTTGAGAATATAGGCAGTAGCTTTTACCGAGTCTTTCTTTTGATTATAAGCGTCTCCGATATTAGCTAATAAAACCGATTGGTTCTCACGGCTTAAATACTGATAATATTCCAAACTTTTCAACAGGTATTTCAAGTTGCTGTC
This sequence comes from Hoylesella pleuritidis JCM 14110, assembly GCF_000613725.1. GTDB lineage: Bacteria > Bacteroidota > Bacteroidia > Bacteroidales > Bacteroidaceae > Prevotella > Prevotella pleuritidis. The sequence continues at coordinate 256,551 of NZ_BAJN01000001.1, read as the reverse complement.
AGGCTCTTCTAAACCGCTGTAAGCATTGGCTGTATAGGTGAGACTGTATGCAATCCACATTTTGTTTCTTGCCTTATATCCTAAGTTACGGGCTTGTTTGGCATAGACGAGAGCAGTGGCATAATTCTTACTGATCAGGTTTACATAACAGATTGTTGAATAAATCTTATGTAAGAGCACTGGATCATGCTGTCCTCGAGCAGCATTTTCTGCCTTTTTCAAGAGCGTGATGGCATTCAGAGTATTATTTCGGTAAAAGAACTGTATTACACCTTTATAATAATAGGCGCGTGCTAATTTATCTTTCGGTCCTTTCTGTTCATAATAGAACATCGGGTAATCAATGGAATCGTTGGTAATAGGAAGTTGCTTCCGATAGAGAATCTCCGTTTTCAATAGTGTGTAATAAGCTATATCCCGCTTATTTTCGGGGAGGATAGGCGGTAAGGTATGCAGATACATATAAGCAGCATCTACATTGTCTTGTGTCAGTAGCGAGTCGATTTTTTCAAGTTTGCTCTGTACCCGGTCTTGACATCCGCATAATGCAGCTATAAATCCGAGCAATAACAGTGCTCTTTTTATATCTATCATTTTAGTCTGTTTCATTAATCGTTAATATTCTAATCTGTACAGTAGGTATTGCTATACTACGGTTGTGCCTCGTCTTCTGTTAAATCTCATTTCGATGGCTCTCTATTACACTTTGATGACAAAGATACATAAAAAATATTATTTTGCATTAGCTTTGTGTCTAAAATCTGGATAAGAATTGCCATATTGGGGTATTTGTGTTTAAAATCTGCGTTGCGAGACTCTCCGGAGAAGTATATGACTACTTTCCCACTACTCGTATAGGAGTTCCCCACAGGTATACGACCCGTCATTGCACCCTCTCGTTCCGTTACTGTGACGAGAACTGGACGCTGATACACCAGAGGCTTTTTCTACATTTCTCAGGGGAGTCGGCTGTGGGAGTAAGTTTTGTTTAATCTTTACAGTAGTCGTGCTTTAAACTCTGTTCGGTCAGAATTTTCAGGTTTTCATCTGCAAAGATAATAATAATCTAAGTCGGTTGCAAGTTTTTGAAAGTGAGAATCTTTTTGTAAATGGGTATCTTATTTTTATATCTATATATTAAAACGGTTTATAAGTAATATTGGTTTTCGTAAAATCGTATATTCGGTATGCGAAGGAATGAATGATAATGGCCTATTTCATTTTGATGTATTAAAACTTACGTTTTTTAAGGCAAAATCCTAAGGTATGTACGAAAAATCCATAAAAAATATGTTGCAAATATGGAGATTATTTTAATTTATTAAATATTCAAATCCCCTTTGTTTATTGGGATGTTGCACTGCAACACCTCTTGAAAAGGACGAATGCGGGATTTGGAAGTTATCGCTAAAATATCTATATTTGCGACAACTAAAAATTCAAACTCACTCCCTAAGTGTTGTGAATAATAAAAACTTAAACTTGTAATACCTATGCGAAAAAACTTATCAAAACTTTTGAATGTGATTATTGGGTTGATCGCATTATTCTTATTCAGTGATCGGGCCTGTGCGCAGGCAACCGACACGTCGGGTAAGGTGACGATCGAGGGTGTTGTGATTGACAATACCACCAATGATCCGATTGTCGGAGCAACTGTGCGGATGAAGAATGGAAGCAGAGGGACGGCGACTAATGCTAACGGCCGTTTTGTCATTTACGGATGTTGTCCTACGGATGTTTTCCAAGTTACTTACATTGGTTTTAAATCACGCCAGTTCACCGTTGGTAAGAAACGGAACTTTACTATTTATCTGGAAGAGAATGCTGCACAGATAGACCAAGTGGTAGTAACGGGTTTTCAAAAACTGAAAAAGAACAGTTTTACGGGTACGGCAACTGTCGTGACGAGCGACGAATTGAAAAAGGTGAATGTCAAGGATGCCGTGAAAGCCTTGCAGGTGTTCGACCCTTCGTTTCGTATTCTCGATAATGCAGGGTTCGGTTCCGATCCTAATCATATAAATGAGATTAATATCCGCGGCGCATCTAACATTACACGCCAAGAGTTTGATGCTAACGGACAAGCGCTTACCCGTCGTACGAATTTACGCGATAATCCCAATATGCCTATCTTTATGCTTGATGGATTTGAGGTGAGCGTACAAAAAATCTATGATATGGATATTAACCGTATCCAGAGTATCACCATCCTCAAAGATGCTGCTGCAACGGCTCTTTACGGTTCACGTGCTGCAAACGGAGTCGTTGTCATTACAACCGTTCCGCCGAAGGTAGGAGAGATACGCATCGACTATAATTCGACAGCCGAACTTACTTTCCCGGATCTTTCAGATTACAATTTAACCAGTGCTGCCGAGAAGTTGCAGGTAGAGAAAGATGCCGGTCTCTATGAGGGGTATGATATATCGTCTACTATTGACAAGGAAATAGAATTCAATAACAAGTTGAATGAGGTACGCCGTGGTGTCAATACTGACTGGTTGTCACGCCCGCTGCGTAATTCATACAACTGGCGTAACGATGTCTCGCTCTCGGGAGGTGTGAATTCTATGCGTTATATGCTCAATATGAACTACAATAAGGATGCGGGTGTGATGAAAGGTTCTTTTCGTGATCGTTACGGGGCAGGAATGATGATAGACTATCGTCTGAGAGAATGGTTACAGATACAGAATCAGGTAACATTGAACCATTCGACTTATGAGAATTCTCCCTTTGGTAATTTCGGTAGTTATGCAAAGCTGGAACCTTATGATGCCATCTATGGTGAAGATGGTAAATATCTGCGCACATTGCCAATGTCGAAGATAACAAACCCGCTGTGGCAGGAACAGTATCTGCATAGTTACTCAGGGCGGGGTAACACGACCGATATAACCAATAATTTGGGTGTGAACATTTACTTTGCCCAGAATTTCTATGTGCGTGGTACATTCAGTGTGAGCCAGATAAAGGAAGAAACAAGGAATTTTAAGGATCCGAAAGACCCTGTGTTTAAGTCGCTCAGTAATAATAAGAAAGGAACACTCGACACCAGTAACAGTACGTCGTTACAATGGAAAACCAATGTTATGCTCTATTATAACAAGCGATTTGCCAATCACTTTATCAATCTGTCAGGTGGCCTCGATGTACAAGAACAGATCGGTAAATTAACGTATTATCAATTAGAAGGATTTAATATCGGCAGTCTTAACAAACCGATTTATGCGGCACAGCAGCCTCAGAAGACGAAAGAGACAGAATCCACCACACGTACATTTGGTTGGTTAGCAGCACTCAACTATACTTTTAATGAGGTATATCTGCTGGATGCATCGTTCCGCCTTGATGGTTCGTCAAATTTCTCACCGGATAAACGCTTTGCTCCTTTCGCTTCTATCGGTTTAGGTCTGAATGCGCACAATTATAAATTCATCAAATCTATTCCCTGGATCAGCTCTCTGCGATTGAGAGGAACTTATGGAACCACCGGTAAGGTTAGTTTCTCACGCTTTGATGTCGTCACCAGCTATGAGGTAGATACTTCGTCGTGGTATTATACTGGTCCTGCTGTTAATCTTTCTTCAATAGGTAACCCGAATTTGTCGTGGGAGCTGACGAAGACGTTGGATTTCGGTCTTACCGCTGAACTTTTTAAGGGACGATTCTACATAGAGGCGACGTATTATAGAAAGATGACAGACCGTATGATTGACCAAATACGCATTCGCCCGTCATCAGGTTTTACGTCTTACCAAGGTAATGTCGGTGCAGTTGTCAATAAAGGTTTTGAACTTAAAACGAATATTACGGTTTTCCGTAATCGCGACTGGTCAGCGGTGTTAAATGCCACTATGGGAGCCAACACAAACAAAATAACTAAATTAAATGAGTCAATAGAAGAATATAATAAGAAAATACGCGATAATTACAGTTCTGAACATTCGGGAGGCGGTGGCTCTGTTCCTCCTATTCTTTACTATGTCGGTGCTTCTACCTCTGCCATTTATGCTGTTCGTTCATTGGGCATCGATCCGGCAACCGGAAAAGAATTATTCTTGAAAAAAGATGGAACAATAACCAAAGAATGGAATTCGGCTGATATGGTGGTTTGCGGTGATACGAGACCGGATGCTCAAGGTTCATTCGGTTTCAATGTCGCTTATAAAGGCTTTTTTGTTAATGCCTCATTCCTTTATGCTTTTGGTGGGCAGTACTATAATCATACATTAGTTTCGAAGGTGGAAAATGCCGATATAAAGAACTCGAATGTAGACCGTCGTATCATTACGGAGCGATGGCGTAAGGTGGGCGATGTGTCTCCTTATTATGGGTTGCGTGAAAATGGCTACACAAATGCCACATCTCGCTTTGTACAGAATGATAACTATATTTATTTCAATAGTTTGGCCATAGGCTATGATTTTGGTAAGAAGTTTGCATCGAAACTTAAACTAAGTGCGTTGTCCGTAGCGTTTAATGCCTCTGATTTAGCCAAGTGGAGTACGGTTAAGGTCGAGCGTGGTCTTTCTTATCCTTATGCACATACTTACAGTATAAGTCTGCGTGCAAGTTACTAATACTTTTATTAATGCTCAAGAATATGAAACAGATAAAATATTCAATATTAATAGCAGGTTTGTTGTCGATAATATTCGTCAGCTGTAGTGACTGGTTGGATGTCCCGGTGGAAGGACGTTCTACATCCGGGGAACTATTTGAAACAGGCGACGGCTATCGATCGGCTCTGCATGGACTATACAAAAATATGGTCACCGACGACCTTTATGGAGCAAATTTACAATTCGGACTTGTCGATTTTTTCTCTAATCAGTATAGTCTGAATGTTCCTACTGCGGATTTGAATAGTACGGTCTTGATTGCTGCCGGCAAACGCGAATATAATAATAAGGATTTGCGCCCACAGCTCGATCAACTCTGGCTGAAAGCATTCAATGTCATTGCTTCTGCTAACAACCTCATTCAGAATATTGAGGGAGAGAGTAACGATAAGTTCAGTCAAGGAGAGATAGAGAAGAATACTATTCTCGGTGAGGCCAAGGCTGTAAGAGCTTTCCTGCATTTCGATATGTTACGTCTCTTTGCTCCTGCTCCCGTTAACGATGATAGCAGAGTGTATATTCCGTATATAACCGATTTCCCAAATACGCAGGCACCGCATATTACGGTTAAGGAAACAATGGGTAAAATTATTGCCGATTTAGAAGAAGCACGGGCTTTAGTAAAGACCTTTGATGAAACACCATTAGGACTGAGCGCAAGTGTATCGGGAAATGCTCGATTCTATAATGAATTGAGTTATGGAATGGAAGGGGCAGCCGATAAAAGTAAGGTTGACGAGTTTTTCCTTGGTCGAGGCTATCGATTCTCTTATTGGGCTGTTACTGCATTGCTAGCAAGAGTTTATCAATATAACGGTACTTACGACCCTACCTCTTTGGACAAGGCTAAGGCTTATGCCGAAGAGATACTTAATGCTACCTTTTCTGGAGCACAGTCTACTACATACAGCCCATTTAAAGATGAGAATTTCGCTTTTTCTTGGGATGAGCAGCCTGAGCAAATGCGTGATATAAGAATGGTTGGTAATTTAATAATGGGGCTGTATCGAGATAATGAAATGGAGAACAAATTGTCTACTTTGGAAGTCCAATTCCCACGTGTGAAACAGAGTCCGGCACAGTATAATCTGTGTGTCATCAATAAAAATGGACAGGGTATATTCAAGACGACTGGTGGTGTAGACGAGTCTGAAACGGATATTCGGGCTAAGCGCCTTATCTACGAACCGTCAGGTTCTTATGGAAATCCTCTTTCTACCAAGTGGTATATTAAAGAAAAAGACACAAAAGAACGTGATCGTACCATTAATATCTTCCCTCTGTTGCGTACTTCTGAGATGAGATATATTATTGCTGAATGCGAGGCGAGAAAGAACAACTTTGCCGGTGCATACGAAATTCTGAATACAATGCGTGAGAAAAGAGGATTGCGCGAGTATAAATTGCCGGTGCAAAACTCGTTTGACGGCTTTGTAAAAGACTTGGTACGTGAAGGACAGCGTGAATGGATTAGCGAAGGACAGCTATTTTATCTTTATAAGCGGTTAAATGCAGGTGTAAAACGGGATAACGGAACCGTTGTTCCCTTTACCAACGCCGAAAGCGTACTTCCGATACCTATTGACGAGACAAGATAATCTTAAAACAGTATTCGATTATGAAACAGCATTTGTATTTTCTATCATTGACAGTACTTTTACTACTTTCCTCCTGTCAGGAAGAAAGTCTGAAAACCTTTGGAGACGAACATTATATCTATTTTGAGAAATTCTATAAAGACGCGGTGTCACCAGGAAAAGAAAAGGCAGATTCTACACTTGCATCTTTCTTTTTCTATACCGATAATGTTAATGAATTGGAGGCTCAGGTTGTTGTCAATATGGCAGGAAGAGATCTGGAAAAGGATGAAATATTCCGATTAAAGGTCGTGCCTGAGATGACGACAGCAACCTCTGATGAATATAAGCTGGCAGATCATTATACTTTCAGAGCACGTCCGGCTGCAAAAGGAGCAACGAATCGAAGTGACACCATCGGGATTAAGATGTACAGATCGGCACGACTCAAAGATATGCCGCACGGGATACGGCTTACAGTAGAACTTGTGCCTATGGGGGATCTACGATTGGGGCAAACAGAACGTATACGAGGTATTATTACTTTGATACGCGATGCCGTGAAACCTAAATGGTGGGATAAGGAGGTAACTGACAATCTCTTCGGCGCATATTCTAGCCGTAAATATAAATTGTTCCTGCTTTATATTGACCCGGGAGCAACTCTGAATGAGGAAATGCTGAAAACAGCTCCTTATAAGGCGATAGAACTTGTGATGAAATTCAAGAAATGGTTGACAGACCATCCCGATCAAGCAAAGGAAGAGGATGGAAGTATTATGACGGTAAATGTATAACCTATATCTATTATATCAAGCATTATGAGAAAGATAAAATATGCCATTGTATGGATACTTATGCCGATATTACTGGGCTCGTGTTTCAGTGATGATGGCAATTATAAATATGAATCATTGAAACCGCCTACGTGGTTGATTGATGTATCTTCTAAGCCAATCCAAATTGTTGGACGTGGTGGATCTAATACAAAAATAGACGCCTCGAAAGTATTCAATTGGGGTAGTCTGGATTCGTTACAACGCAGTCAGGAAGTACGCTATGAATGGCGGTATAATGGAAAAGTTTTTTCTGATAAGTTGACAGAGATTATTCCGACTGAAGAGTTTCTGAAACGGCTTGGATTAGAAGATTATCCTACGGAAAGTTACCTGAATGGAGATTTTGCTATCATTGAAAAATCTACCGGTGTTTCGTTTAAAGCAAAAACGACAATTTTTCTTTATCCGCCGATTGCAGATGGGGATTTTATAGTCTATTCAGTAAAATCGCCGGACACACCTAATGTTGGTGCACTATCTGTGATGAGTTTGCGATATGGGCGAGATGCAAGTGGAAAGTTTACTGTTCCTGACTTCAAACTTAAACCGAATCAGGCGGGAGACATTCCAGGAACGCCGAAGCAATTGGATGTAGCTTTTGCAAAAAATGTAAGTAAAACAGGTTCAATTACGGTTACTACACAAGAAGGAGATGCGTCGGTATTTGATGCTTCTACCCTAAAAAAGGTATGGGATTTAAGTTCAAGATTTGCTGACGGAACACCTACTGATTTTAAGGTCAGTGCACGGCGCGATCAGGAAGTCGGCGGATCAGAATCACCGGCATTTACTTGGGTAGCAACACAGGACGGAAGGGTTTTTAGCCGCCAGATGTCAAAGAACTATTTGGGTGGTAAATTTCTTACAGAACCTTACTATCTTGATGAGAAAGGCTATAAGATCACTTCATTTGGACATACTTGCTGGGGAATTACCAATATCCCTTGTTATGATGAGAAAAACAGAAGAGTGGTTATTGCCACCTCCTTAGAAGGAACTTACGGTAGCTATCGTAGCTGGATGACTACATTGAGTTATCCTAATTGGCAAGGTGCTCCGATTATGGAGATGCCGGAAGATGCGGAAGTTTTGTTCCTGACCAATATCAATGGAGCACAATATTTTGACCATAATAATAGTTGGTTCCAGATTTATTATAACACAGGAGGTAAATCGATGGTAGGTACATTTACGATAGACAATCGTGGACGACGTTTGAATATTCCGATGGCGTACACTTACTATTTCCCTTATGAAGTTGCGGGACATCATCTTAATAAGGATACGAAATTTCTTGTAGCTGCAGGAGAACGTATTACGAACAGGTTAAAAGCCTATTATGATTTATTCTCTGAGGATAAAGAGGTTTATGCGATTGTCCGAGGTTCTACTTGGGCATCTTCAACTGTGCGGATAGAAAAATTGCCACTTGAAGGTATTACTTCTAAAATTACTTTTATAACTTATGATAGGGAGACTGCTTATGTGGATGTAATGGATTATCCTCATCTGATTGTCGGATGTGAAAACGGTGATATTCTGATTTACAATGTAGTGGATTTACCTGCACCTCGTTTTCTCAAGAAATATAATGTCGGTGGAAAAGTCGTTTCCATTAAGCAGTTGGGAGTTATAAGTGCATACTATGATATGTATTAATTAAAATGGGTTGCAAGGGGCAGCACATTGTGTGCCCCTTGCCATCTTTGATTATTCACAGATAAATATAAAAATATGATTTCAAGAAAATGTATCAGCAGCATTATACTGTTGTTTATGTCCGTATTTGCCCTTAATGCGGCAGAAAAGAATGAAAAAGTGACGGTAAAACTCAGCGTCAGCGTGTCAAAGTCGGGTGCCCCGACACTTTCGCTTAAAAAGTCTCCAGAGTGTCGAACTTATTGTCTCGCTCTCTTTACCTCGGACATTGCTTCGATGATTGGAGATGATAATATGGCAGACTATTTCAGTAATCAAAAAAAACAGAAATATACAGACGATATTAAAGATAAAAAACTTGTGGATTTCGGACTTATCGTTGTACCCGAGAAGGAATATACATTGATAAGTTTAGGCTATGACAAAGACGGTAAAGTGGGTAAAGTAGAGCGTGCTTCTTTCATTGCTCCAAGACGTCAAGGGTTTGTTTCTCCAGAAGTAGTTGGTCAGGTTATTGCACTTGGTCCGGATAGTGTAACCATCAAGTTTACTCCCAATGCAGAGGTTGCAGGATTCGCCCTTTGCGAGTTTGAAGCCGGAACGATTGAAAAGACCATAGAACAGCACGGGCATATGATGGGATTCTCGAATGCCTATGATATGATCAAGCAGTTTAGTGGAAAAGATTATACGGCTGAAAAAGTTTATACGTGGCGTGGGATGATTCCCAATACTCCCTATGAACTGTGCGTATTACCGTGGGATAAGAACGGTATCTTCCAAGAGATTACCAAGGTTCCCGTTACAACCAAGAAACTCGGTGGTAAGGGCGAGGCTTCTGTTTCCATTAAAATCGGTGAGTTCGGTGGCAGTGAGTCTACCGGTTATTTCCAAATGGTAGTTTATACTCCCAATGATCAGGCTTCGCTTCACCGTGATCTCATCATCACCGAAGAGGCGTTTAATAAACCGGATATGGGAGATAACGGCGTTATCAAGATGTTGCAGAAGGAAATTCCCAATGATCCCTATTGGAATCAATACCGTGTTGATAGGGCACAATGGAATGCGATGCCAAATACCACTTATATCGCTTGCTCGCTTGCTAAGAATGTAGATGGTAAGTGGGGTAGTTTACAGAAAGTGAAGTTTACCACACCGGCTAAAAAATAATTGTTGACAAACGATGAAAAACCTAAGAAAGTTTTTATTAGGGATATTTGTGCTAGCCTCTTTTCAGGTGGTTGCACAAACACAGATTCCTCAAATTCCTGTCGATACGGCAGTACGTATCGGTACATTGCCTAACGGATTGAAATATTATATTCGTTACAATAATTGGCCCGAGCATCGTGCCGACTTTTATATTGCACAAAAAGTAGGATCTATTCAGGAGGAAGAGAGCCAGCGTGGATTGGCCCATTTTCTTGAACATATGTGTTTCAATGGTACTGATCATTTCAAAGGAAATGAACTGATTCGGTATTGTGAAAGTTTGGGTGTAAAGTTCGGAGGCGACCTGAATGCTTACACATCAATCGATCAGACCGTTTATAACATTTCTAATGTGCCCACTACCCGTCAAAGTGCTTTAGATTCTTGTTTGTTGATTCTACACGACTGGGCTAATGCACTTACGCTTGATCCTGTTGAAATAGACAAAGAACGTGGTGTCATTCACGAAGAATGGCGTGAACGGACCAGTGCAAATTCACGTATGTTAGAGCGTAATCTTCCGACATTGTACTCGGGGTCTAAGTATGGTGCACGTTTCCCGATCGGACTAATGAGCGTTGTCGACAATTTTAAACCAAAAGAATTGCGCGACTATTATGAGAAGTGGTATCATCCATCTAATCAAGGTATCATTGTCGTAGGAGATGTAGATGTTGACCATACGGAGGCGATGATCAAGAAACTTTTTGGTTCCATTAAAAATCCCAATAATATGGCACCCGTGTTAGATGAGCCTGTACCTGATAATGAACAGCCTATTATTATTATCGATAAAGATAAAGAGCAGTCTAACAGTGTTGTCGAAGTAATGTTCAAGCACGATGCGTGGCCGGACTCGTTGAAAGGAAAGATGGATTATATCGTTGCCAATTATGTCAAAAACTTAGCTCTCGGAATGCTTAATGACAGGTTTGTTGAAGTTGCACAAAAACCGGACTGTCCTTTTATCGGTGCCAGTGCTGGCGACGGTTCCTTTATCTTTGCCAAAACCAAAAATGCTTTTACCATCAGTGCTGCACCGAAAGATATAGAAAAGGCATCCATTGCTATTCAAGCAGCATTGGTAGAGGCTTATCGTGCTTCTGAGTTTGGTTTTACACAGACGGAATACGATCGTGCCAAGGCTAATATTCTCAGCAGTCTGGATAAAGCATTCAACAGTCGTGATAAGCGTAGTAGCGCATCATTTGCCGATGATTATAAAGGCAATTTCTTATCCAACGAACCGATCCCGGCTTTCGAGGATTATTATCAGATAATGAAAGAACTCATTCCGATGATACCACTGAGTGATATTAACGGAATCCTCCCGCAGTTGCTGCCTAAGACAGATCGTAATCTCGTTATTGTCAATTTCAATAACGAGAAACCAGGTAATGTTTATCCTACTTGTGAAGCGCTGCTCGAAGCTGTTCACGCAGCCCGAAATGCGAAGCTCACTCCCTATGTGGACAATGTCAAGAACAAACCTCTGATGACTAATTTGCCGAAATCAGGGCGAATTGTCAAAGAAAAGAAGAATGATAAATTCGATTATAAGGAGCTCACGCTTTCTAATGGTGTTACAGTGATCTTGAAAAAGACAGACTTCAAGAAAGATCAGGTCAATCTTTCCGCTACGGGTTATGGCGGCAAGTCGCTTTACGGTCCGAAAGACTATGTTAATCTCGCGGTATTTGATGATATAATCGGTATCAGTGGTTTAGGCGGCTTCCCCAGTATGGAACTTCCTAAGATCTTAGCTGGAAAGATAGCCAATGCTCATCTCTCCATCGGCGATATCTATACAGGTGTCGGAGGTTCTTCGTCGAAACGTGATGTGGAAACTATGCTCCAATTGGTATACCTTTATTTCACTGATATCACACGCGACGATAAGGCATTCAATAAACTGATAGATTCGTGGAAGATTGTTCTTAAAAACCGCAATCTTTCGCACGATGTCATTTTTAGCGATTCTTTGGCAGCTACGATTTATGGACATAATCCGCGACTCAAACCCGTTTTGATGGATGATCTGCCCCAGATCGATTATGCTCGTATCTTGAAGATTGCCCGCGAGCGCACAGCCAATGCCCGCGGATGGACATTCAGTTTCATCGGCGACTTCGACGAGCCGCAGCTACGTAAGTTGATCTGCCGTTATCTGGCATCGCTTCCCGCCAAAGGAAAGATAGAGAAAGGACATATTACCAATGCTTTCCAAAAGGGAGTAATCGACAACACTTTCCGTCGCAAGATGGAAACACCGAAAGCGATGGCTTATCTGTTCTGGCACAATACAGATTTGCCTTATACAATTGAGAATGCAGTCCGAGTGAATATGATCGGTCAGGTTCTCAGTATGGTCTATCTCAAAAAAATTCGTGAAGATGCTGGGGCTGCTTATTCGTGCGGTGCAGAAGGCAATGCTACCCTTGAAGATGGATATCACGATTATACTGTTCTTGTAACCTGTCCGATGAAGCCGGAGAAAAAGGATACGGCTCTGCAAATCATCCGTCAAGAGGCCAAAGAGATGACCCGCACCTGCGACGCGTCGATGTTAGCCAAAGTTAAAGAGTATATGCTCAAGAATGTAGACAATGCAGTGAAGACCAACGCCTATTGGAGTGGTGTTATCAATATGTATCGTAGGTATGGTATCGATCTGCACGCTCGTTACAAAGAGATTATCAAGGCACAAACTCCACAAGATTTGTGCAATTTAATGAAACAGATTCTTCAAAGTGGCAATTGCATTTCAGTTGTTATGCTGCCGCAAGAATAATTTGTAGTGGTAGGTTGGTAGGGACAGGGCGATTGTATCTGTCCCTACATTTTATTTATACACTTTCTATGTGCAATAAGGTGTTTTCTTTCGTAATCTTAGATTTTTTACTATCTTTGCAGCCGCAAAATCTGTTTTTATCCTAACCATAGAAAAATGGTATATATTGGAGAAATCATCTCTTTGGGCGTAGCATTCTCGTTTACGGTGGCAGCGCTTTCCTGCGAAGTTGCTGGCAGACAGTGGGGTGGACTGGTGCTGAATGTGTGGCGAATGTTGCTGGGATGTGCGTTGTCTTGTATTTTGACGTGGGTGCTGGCAGGCTATCCATTTCCTGTTTATGCGCGGGTAGATACGTGGATGTGGCTTGCCTTGTCGGGCTTTGTTGGCTATTTCTTCGGCGATTGGTGTCTCCTGAACAGTTACCTCACCATTGGTTCGCGTTACGGACAGCTTCTTGTCACCCTGTCTCCGATGTATGCGGCCGTTTCAGCGTGGCTTTTGATGGACGAGAAGCTGGGTTGGCAGAGCTTAGTGGCAATGACTGTGACGATCGGTGGTATCGCCGTGTCAGTGCTCGGACGCGGAGAGGGCAAGCGACTGGTGCTTCAACTGCCGCTTAAAGGTGTGCTTTACGGTATTGGATCTGGGGTAGGACAGGGCTTAGGATTAGTTCTCGGAATGATGGGCATCAAAACCTACATTGCCGAAGTGCCGGCTGAATTGCTTCCTAAGATAGGGCCGCTGCTACCGTTCAGTGCCAACGCAATCCGTTGCATCACGGGTCTGATATGTTTTACGGCGTGGTTGTTGCTCAAGGGCGAGAGTCGATTGTTTGTTCACAGCGTACAAGATCGAAAGGGGATGTTGGCGATGATCATCGCTGTTATCAGCGGACCGCTTGTGGGTGTGGGTTTCTCGTTGGTTGCTGTGCAGTATACTGCGGCCGGAATTGCCAGTACACTGATGTCAATGAGTCCTATTATCATCCTGCCTCTGTCTTACTACCTATTTCATCAGCGCCTCACCGTCAAGGGAGTTATCGGCGCTATTGTTTCTGTAATAGGCGTCTCGTTGTTCTTCTTATTATAAAGGTATAGGTCTGGCGCACTATGCTCGGTAAGAGGTGGTAATGCGGATACATTCTATATTCAATCCCAAAAGAAGTTTTATGAGTGAGGTCTTTCCATTTCCGCTCACTCCAACTACTTTAAGATATATAATAAATATTATGATAAATTACGGTAAATCATATTCTATTGTGAAAACATATTCCTTAATTTTTCCTTTTAATTTTTAATCGGTTGTAATACTTTCGGAGGTTAGCACGAGAAATACCGAGATTAACTACTCTATCGAGATCTTCCCGTGCTCCTACATAGTCACTTAACAAATAGCGTACATCTGAACGGTTTAAAATGTAATCGATATTAGTAATATCGCGTTTGATAGCCTCTCCATAATCATATTCCGCCAATTCATACATCTTCCGTTCTTTCTCGATACCAGCTCGCGCCGCATATGCTATGGGGTTATTGGGAAATTGGTCAATAAGCTGATTAATTTGATTGAAGGCCTCTGTGTAATGATGATCTTTTTCATTAAGTAATGCTAACCCCAACTGTGCTTCAAAATTTCCGGGTACACGCTTCAAAAGATTCTCATAATCCAAGCGAGCAAAATTCAATCTCCCTAATTTCTCATTGACAAAGGCACGATAATAAAGTGCTGCAATATTATCAGGTTCTCGAAGAAGTATATAGTCGTATTCATCGCGAGCAAAACTCCATTGTTCTAACATTATATTCCACGAAGCTTTGCGTAATCGCAGATCAATGCTGTCCGGATGGTAAGCCACTCGTTCTGAGGCTGTGGCTAAGCTATCCCTCAAAACTCTGTTTGTTTGGGCTGAAAGAGGGAGCGAGAAAAATAAAAGGAAGAGTAAGGACTCACCTATAATCTTTTTCCACAAGGAGAACGAAGTTTTTATTCTATTTTCTCTTATCATAAACTTGACTAATTTTTCCATAGGGGGAGCACAACGCTGTTGAAAGGTGGAACTCGCCCTAACAATTTGTTATAAACAATATTATCGAATCAGAAAGGCATATCATTATCAGGCATTGGCAGAGAGTCAGATGGAATATTGTTTCCATTCATTTTACTTCCGATAATTTCTCCGCCTGAATCAGGTGTAGAAGAATGACTGAATCCGTCCTCAGGATTCTCAAATCGGGTATATTCTCCTCGGAAAGTGAGAAGTACATCACCCGTAGCGCCTTTACGATGCTTGGCTATAATAATTTGTGCCATACCGTGGAGATCATTTCCTTTTTCGTCTTGAAAGATATGGTAATACTCCGGACGATGCACAAAAAGCACCATATCGGCATCTTGTTCAATGGCTCCTGACTCACGGAGATCACTCAACTGCGGACGCTTGCCTTCGAGTCCTTCACGGTTTTCTACGGTTCGGTTCAGCTGTGAGAGTGCCAATATCGGGATATCCAACTCTTTAGCTAAACCTTTTAGCGATCGTGAGATTGTCGAAACCTCCTCTTGACGACTATTAAACTTCATCCCGTTGGCATTCATCAGCTGCAAATAGTCGATCATAATCACCTTCACACCTTTCTCCCGAACCAATCGGCGTGCTTTCGTACGCAGTTCAAAGACTGACAATCCAGGCGTATCATCGATATAAAGAGGAGCTTCTTTCAACTTCTGCAAGTTCTTGTCCAACCGTTCCCATTCATCGGGCGTGAGTTGACCGCTTAACATTTTGTTACCTGCGATTTCGCAAGTATTGGATATAAGACGGTTGACCAGCTGCACGTTATTCATTTCGAGCGAAAAAAATGCAATCGGTTCATCATAATTGACAGCTACATTCTTAGCAATACTCAATGCAAATGAAGTCTTACCCATTGCCGGACGCCCTGCAATGATAACCAAATCGGAAGGTTGCCAACCTGACGTAATATCATCCAATTTGGTAAAGCCCGACGCCACGCCAGTCAACCCACCGCTGCTAGCAGAAGCCTTTTGAAGAATCTCTACTGCTTGACGTACCACAGGTTCTACTTGCGTATAATCCTGTCGCATATTCTTCTGAGAGATCTCGAACAACCTACCCTCGGCGTGCTGCATCAGTTCGGCTATATCGGAAGTCTCGTCAAAAGCCTCACTCTCGATCTGGCCGGCAAACGTAATGAGCTGACGAGCCAGGAATTTCTGCGCCAAGATATTGGCGTGATACTCGATATGGGCCGACGAAGCCACGCGAGAACTCAACTCGACAATACGTGCACCTCCTCCGACATCTTCCAACGTTCCTTCGCGTTTCAGTTCCTCCGTAACCGTGAGAATATCCACTGGGCGCTCATTCATATTGAGATGGCGAATTGCAGTGAAAATTTTCTGATTCCGAGGCTCATAGAAAGTTTCGGGACGAATGATCTCACTGACAATCGAGAAAGCATCTTTGTCGATCATCAACGCACCCAACACTACGTCTTCGATTTCCAAGGCCTGCGGTTGCAGATGCCCGTATTGAGAATCGATCGGAGCCGATGATTTCTTCCTACCTTTTCCTTTATTTTCCGGCATATTTCGTATTGTAATTCTGATTATCGTACAGAACGGATAACAGACCCGGTTCTGTCGAGAACTGAGTGCAAAAATACAAAAAATATCCCGATCTTTCCACTTTATTGATTACTTTTGCATAATAAAAAAGAAGCGACGATGATTACATTTCCCTGTGCTAAGATTAATTTAGGGTTAAATATCGTGGCCCGCCGACCTGACGGTTATCACGATCTTGAAACGGTGTTTTATCCCATTCCACTGTACGATGTCCTTGAAGTAAAACGAATGGATGGAGCCTTTCCGTCGGATACGTCGTGCGATCTGAAAATAACGGGCAACGTCGTCGACGGAAACGAACAAGACAATCTGGTGGTCAGAGCCTACCGATTACTGGCCCGTGACCATCAGCTCGATCGTGTGCACGTGCACTTGTACAAACGAATTCCTTCGCAGGCAGGCTTAGGAGGTGGCTCGAGCGATGCCGCCTTTATGATCCGTCTCCTTAACGAGCGTTTTCGACTGAATATCGGCAAAGCTGAAATGGAGCACTATGCTGCGATGTTGGGAGCCGACTGTGCTTTCTTCATCACTGCTGAGCCCGCTTATGCAATAGGAATCGGCAATATCCTTTCGCCGGCAGAGGGACCGGCAGAACAGCTGTGTGGCCATTCGCTCGTCATTGTCAAGCCCGAGATTTCCGTTTCCACTCGCGAGGCCTATGCTGCCATCGCGCCCCAAAAGCCCGTCCGATGTTGCCGAGACATTGTCAGACAGCCCGTCGAGACGTGGAAAGACGGATTGACCAATGATTTCGAGGTCCCCGTTTTCGCCGTGCATCCTGAACTAAGGACTGTCAAAGAAGCGCTGTACCGTTCAGGAGCCGTGTATGCACAAATGAGCGGAAGTGGAAGTGCTTTTTTCGGAATTTTTCAAGGAGAAGCACCCATCGGCCTAAGAGATATCTTCAAGAATTGTTTCGTTTATTCATTTCGCCTGTAAGAGTTTTAAGGAAGGATTGCAAGAGAATCAAGAAGAATTGCAAGAAAACTATAAGAGAACTAAGACGGATACCGTCAAGAAAAGCGGGGCGGGGATATTGACCTCCGCCCCGCAAATGTTTTTCAGTCTTGCCGAAATCTTTAGGCCTTGGATTGACTACAAGGGGCGGAAAATTAATGACCACAAGTTTTCCTCCGCCTACATGCTATACGCTGTTCATTTCTAAAGAGTAATCATCACGGACGGTGCGCGAGCAGCATCTCGAATAATCAAATATTGTGAAAAGGAAATTCTTTGTTCACGGAAACTTATACGATTCTATTAAATCCTGCTGATTTTACATAGATTCTTCGTATATTTGCACCGCCTTTTATAATTAAAGGAGTAAATACGGAAACAGATAAAATGGAATTAGCAAGTAAATACGAACCCAAAGAAGTAGAGTCGAAATGGTATCAATATTGGCTTGACAATCATCTTTTCAGCAGCAAACCTGATGGTAGAGAGCCTTACACCGTAGTAATTCCACCACCCAATGTCACCGGCGTGCTGCATATGGGACATATGCTTAACAACACGATTCAGGATATCTTAGTACGTCGTGCACGAATGGAAGGAAAGAATGCGTGTTGGGTTCCGGGTACAGATCACGCTTCGATAGCCACAGAAGCAAAAGTCGTAAACAAGCTCGCACAGCAAGGTATTAAGAAGACCGACCTTGTGCGCGACGAGTTTTTGCGTCACGCGTGGAATTGGACACACGAACACGGCGGCATCATACTGCAACAACTCCATAAGCTTGGAGCTTCTTGCGACTGGGATCGTACGGCTTTCACAATGGACAAAACGCGCTCCGAGAGTGTGATTAAGGTTTTTTGCGATCTCTACGACAAAGGATTGATTTATCGCGGCGTGCGAATGGTAAACTGGGATCCGCAAGCTCAAACGGCACTTTCTGATGAAGAGGTGGTTTATAAAGACGAACACTCTAAGCTCTATTATTTGAAATATCGGGTGGTTGAAGATCCGAAACACTATGCTATTGTAGCAACGACACGCCCGGAAACCATTATGGGCGACACTGCTATGTGTATCAATCCCAACGATCCGAAGAATACGTGGCTCAAAGGCAAGCACGTCATTGTGCCATTGGTGGGCAGAGAGATTCCCATTATAGAAGACGAGTATGTTGATATCGAGTTCGGTACGGGGTGTTTGAAAGTTACGCCAGCCCACGACATCAATGACCATGCACTCGGTTTGAAGCATAATTTAGAAACTATTGATATTTTCAACGACAATGGAACAATTTCTGAGGCTGCCGGATTGTATGTAGGTGTGGATCGAATGGAGGTGCGCAAGCAGATCACTATCGATTTACAACAAGCCGGACTAATGGAAAAGGTAGAGGATTATAATAACAAAGTGGGCTTTTCTGAGCGTACCAACGTGCCTATTGAACCCAAATTGAGCACGCAATGGTTTTTGAATATGCAGCACTTTGCCGATATGGCTTTACCGCCCGTTATGGAAAATGAAATCCGATTCTATCCATCTAAATACAAAAATACTTATCGCCACTGGCTCGAAAACATTAAAGATTGGTGTATTTCGCGCCAACTTTGGTGGGGGCATCGTATTCCGGCTTACTACTTTACGGTTGGCGGCAAGCGCGAATGTGTGGTCGCATCCTCTGTTGAAGAAGCTTTGACGAAAGCAAAACAGCAAGACAGTACATTGACTTCCGCCGACTTACAACAGGATGAAGACTGTCTCGATACTTGGTTTTCATCTTGCTATGGCCCATCTCTGTCTTCGATGGAATCAATAAACCTGATAATGAAGAAATCAATTATTATTATCCCACATCAGATTTAGTCACCGGACCGGATATTATTTTCTTCTGGGTAGCTCGAATGATTATGGCCGGTTATGAATATCGGGGCAAGATGCCATTCAAACATGTGTATTTCACAGGTATTGTGCGTGACAAACTCGGTAGGAAGATGTCTAAATCATTAGGCAACTCACCCGACCCGCTGATGCTTATCGACAAATATGGCGCCGACGGAGTGCGTATGGGAATGATGCTTTCTGCTCCGGCAGGCAATGATATACTGTTTGACGAAAGTCTTTGCGAACAAGGACGCAACTTCAATAACAAGATTTGGAATGCTTTCCGACTTGTCAAAGGCTGGCAAGTGACTGATGAAGTGCAACCGAAAGCCAATAAAATAGCTGTAAAATGGTTTGATGCCAAATTGCAAATAGTAAATGAGGAACTCAACGATCAGTTCTCGAAATATCGTATTTCAGAGGCCTTAATGCTCGTTTATCGGCTCTTTTGGGATGAGTTTTCAAGCTGGTTCCTCGAAATGGTGAAGCCCGCCTATGGTTCGCCGATAGACTGTGAGACTTTCGATGCAACTCTTCGCTTCTTCGATGCATTGCTGAAAATGCTCCATCCGTTTATGCCTTTCATCACCGAAGAACTTTGGCAGCATCTCTATAATCGTAAAGAGGGCAACTCGATTATGCGCGAACGCTTAGAATTACCGGCTCCGACAGAGACAGAAAGAAAACTTGTCGAAGACATTGAAGCCGTCAAACAAATTGTCGGCGGCGTACGCACCGTGCGCAACCAGAAAAACATCTCGCCCAAAAAACAACTCACATTGAATGTTGTCAATCAAAACCGCTATACCGACTACAATGAGGTCATCCTTAAAATGGCTAATTTGCAAGCTATCGAAATAGTCAAAGAGAAAGTTGTCGATGCAGCTCAATTTATGGTCGGAACGGATGAATATGCTGTACCCATAGGCAATCTGATTGATATTGAGGCCGAGCTCAACAAGCAGGAAGCCCAGCTCGCTCATTTGGAAGGATTCCTTGCAGGCATTAAAAAGAAACTTTCCAATGAGAAATTCGTAGCTCACGCCCCCGAGACCGTTGTCGCTTTGGAGCGTAAGAAACAAAGCGACTCAGAAGAAAAGATTGCCGCACTGAAAGAATCAATAGCCGAACTTAAAAAGAAATAACAATGAAGAAATATCTGTTTATATTACTGAGTGCACTCTGTCTACTCTCATCTTGTCACGAAGATCCTATTGAGTCACCATTGCCGGACCGTAATGCAGCCAAGACCGTATTCGTATATATGCCTTGGACAGGAAACAGTCGTAATCTTTATGACTTTTTCCAACAAAATATCTTGGATATAAAGACAGCGATAAAAAATCAGAATGGACTCGGCGATAAGAACTTGATGATTTTTATTTCAGAAAGTTCTACTTCGGGAGTGCTGATTAAAGTGAAGTACGAAGAAGGCAAGTGTGTAGATGATACGCTCCGTCGCTATCAGAATACAGCTGCAAACAAGTTGGCATTGAACTCTTCACATTGGATCACTTATATTTTGAATCAAGTCAAATCCTATGCACCTGCTGACACTTATGCTATGATTATCGGCAGCCATGGCTACGGATGGCTTGAGGCAAAAGATTTTACAGCTGCTTCACGAAGTATTCATCTGAATGCCAAAATATCCGAATACGATGGTCCGATTACCCGAAGTACTCGGTGGTTCGGCGGCAGTGAGGCAAAGACGGACATCTCGGCGCTGGTTTCGGGCATCTCTGCCTCGGGTATCAAAAAGCTGCAATACCTAATGTTTGATGACTGTAATATGTCGAATATAGAAACGGCTTATCAGCTGAAAGAAGTTACCGGATATTTAATCGGCTGTCCCACAGAGATTATGGCATTCGGAATGCCTTACGCAAAGATATGGAAGCATTTGGCAAATATCACCCCCGATTATCAAGCTATATGTGACGAGTTCTATAACTTCTATAATAATTATGAGATAGGAGGTACTGCTTATCACTGCGGAACTATCGGCATAACTGACTGTTCACAAGTGGACAGTATCGCAAAAATAATGAAAGAAATCAACAAACAATACACTTTTAACACATCGTTAATCAATTCCATACAGGATCTCGATGGTTATGCTCCACCGATTTTTTATGACTTCGGTGACTATGTACGAAATCTCTGTACCGATGAGACATTACGTAACAAATTCCAAGCGCAACTCAGTCGCACGGTTCCTTACAAATCCAATACAGAATACTATTATTCCTCACTGTATAGACCGGGCAAACATAAGATCAATACCTATTCGGGAATTACCATTTCTGATCTATCCACCAATTCATTAGCCACTACCGGAATGAAGAAAACGGCCTGGTGGAAAGCTACACACAAGTAATTCGATACAAATAAAGATATAAGAAGTTCACAAAATTACGATTCATAATCTTGTGAACTTCTTATTTTTCTAATCTTAAAAGAAAACGTAACTCTCTATTATGAGTCTATGAAAACATCCTAATCAAAGAGTCATTCTCAACTTGAATATCCATCATTTCTCATTAATAATTTTTCAGCGTGTAATTAATCGTTAATCGAAAGACAACTAACGGTTAATCGCAGGATGATCAACCATCAATCACCAGGAGATTAGGTGTAAATTGAAAAGATATTTGTAAAAGACTGATTGTCAATACTTTATATTACAAAAAAAAAGAATGTGTTTTATATTATGTTTTAGTTAATCAGAAAAACCATTAGGTTCGAATCTTTTTCCCAATCTTGCCATATTGGTAATAAAACCAATAGGTATTGCCGTACGTATCACGGAGCTTAGTTTGGCGTATGGTTTTATTTCTTTCGCTGTGTTCCATATCTTGGAAATCTTGGAAATCTGCATCCATCACGCTGTCATGATAGATGATAGTGGGAGTAGAATGCAGGTGTGTATAGAGTGTTAAAGCCTCACGATAATGCTTGGGTAGAGGTCCTTTTATGTCGTAATAATGCGGAAGTGTGCGAACGAAAGCATCGAGATTGCAGTCGAGCAAATAACCACACAACAGATAATCGGCGGCCGGACGCTTGGCCAAATGACGACGATCAAGGAATTGCAGGTAATTTAATGGCGTCATTGTCTGTTTGATTCGTACACCGAGATAATGGTAAATCTTGCTCTCAGGATATATCGACAGCCGGACGTTATTTCCGTTCGGGAGAAGTGCAGACGAGCCACCGACGAGCGGATACTCAAAGAGTCGTTCGCCGAGTTGCTTCTTTCGGGACAACGCATAGATACGAATCATTGTGAGATTCGTATCTGTCTGTAGTGCGTTTGCTCCTGGTCTGAGTGCTGCTGTATAATCACCTTTCACCAATGCTTTCTCTGCTGCCATCCGATAATGAAATGTATCATTGCCCGAACCAACTTGTCCAACTAAAAAAAACATTATAACTAACTGAATTATATTGCCCCACATCGCTTGTGAAAAGAAATCTATTGGGGGGCGATTCTTTTGGGATGCCGTTTCCCGATGTATCATCCACAAGGCTCCGCCGTGAATAATCAGTAGTAATGGAAAGAGCCACAACCAGATGCCAAAAGTAGAATGACGGTCAAGATCAGGACTGATATCTGTCAAGATCAGTAGCAAAAGTAGTGGCAGAAAATAAGTCTGGGCATACAGTAGACACGGAATACGTATCGATGCTGCTATAACCTTGTGCAACAAAAAGAGCACAAGCGTAATTAGCACAGCACCGACTATGGGATTATAGCAGGTTCGACCGCCCGATAACACGTGTTGTGCGAAAATCAACTCATTTGCCTGATAACAATAAAGATAAGCTAATGAGAAAGTCAAAAAGAGGATAGCACACGTCACACGCAGTACATTTGTGCTATTTCTGCCGTGAAAGTTTTCCATCATCAGTTCTTCTTTACGACCACAGCTGATCTTGCCGGAATATAGAGTTTTAGCCACTCTTTACGCGCATCGGCATAAAGCGGGTCGTAGTTGGTGATATGTGTGACTGTGTCATCAGCCAATCCGTTTCCGCCGAAAGCCTTAGCATCAGTATTCAGCACTACATCATAAGCACCGACCGGAACTAAAAAGCCATAGTCGGTATATGAATGTGTAGGACTGAAATTGAAGACGAAAATTAAGTCGCCACGCATAAAGGCGAGGATTTGGTCGTCGTCGTTATGCCAGATTTCTTGTACGGGCGTTTTGTTAAAGCCTTTTTCACTCTTGATTACGCCGAGCATTGCTCGATCGAAATCACCGAGATAATGATAGTCTAATTCGAGATTATCTACCAAATTCCATTGTCTTCGCGCATATTTATAACTCCATCCGTTGCCTTCACGCGGAAAGTCGATCCATTCCGGATGGCCGAACTCGTTTCCCATAAAGTTGAGATAACCACCGTTAATGGCTGCCGCCGTGACAAGACGTATCATTTTGTGAAGAGCAATGCCCCGATGTACAAGCTCGTTTTCATCGCCGGTTTTGAAATGCCAATACATATCGGCATCGATCAGACGGAAAATGATGGTCTTATCACCGACAAGTGCCTGGTCGTGACTCTCGCAATAAGAAATCGTTCTTTCGTCAACACGCCGATTCTTCATTTCCCAAAAGATTGCGCTCGGCTTCCAATCCTCATCGGGAAGTTCTTTAATCGTCTTAATCCAGAAATCGGGAATGTTCATCGCCATACGATAATCGAACCCCATTCCGCCATCGGTAAACTTGGCGGCAAGGCCCGGTATACCGCTCACTTCTTCGGCAATAGTGATCGAATGTTTATTAACCTCGTGAATCAAAAGGTTGGCCAACGTGAGATAACAAATGGCATTATCGTCTTCGTGACCATTGAAATAGTCGCCGTAGTTGCAGAATGCCTCGCCGAGTCCGTGACTGTAATAAAGCATCGAGGTGACGCCGTCGAAGCGGAAACCATCGAAATGAAACTCCGTGAGCCAGTATTTACAATTGGATAAGAGGAAATGAACGACATCATCTTTGCCATAATCGAAACAAAGACTATCCCAAGCAGGATGCACACGGCGATCGCCGGAATAGAAGTATTGATGGGGATCGCCGGCAAGATTGCCCAAACCTTCTACTTCATTTTTTACAGCGTGCGAGTGGACAATATCCATTATGACGGCAATACCCTGTTGATGAGCTGCATCAATGAGTGCTTTCAACTCTTCGGGAGTTCCGAATCGAGACGAGGCAGCAAAGAAAGAGCTAACGTGATAACCGAAGCTACCATAATAAGGATGCTCCTGAACGGCCATAATCTGAATGCAATTATAGCCGTCTCTCACGATACGCGGTAACACATTGTCTTTAAATTCGGTGTAGGATCCTACTTTTTCAGCATCCTGCCCCATCCCGATGTGGCACTCGTAAATAAGTAACGGAGATGTGGTAGGATTAAAATGCTGTTTTTTCCATTTGTAAGGCTCAGGATTCCAAACCTGTGCTGAGAAGATTTTTGTCTCCTCATCCTGAACTACTCGACGACACCATGCAGGGATTCGTTCACCTTCTCCACCATTCCAATGCACTCGCATTTTGTACAGATCGCCGTGCTTTATAGCCTTCTCAGACAATTTCAATTCCCAATTTCCCGTTCCCTCAATGCGTTTCGCACGATATTTCACCGTTTCACTCCAATCATTGAAGTCACCCACCAGATAGAGTTCTGTGGCGTTTGGTGCCCACTCACGGAATACCCATCCCCGAGTTGTCTTATGAAGTCCATAATACTCGTGTCCATTGGCAAAGTCACTCAGCATTTTTTTACCGTTTTTCGTAAGTTGATTCAGTTTCCACAGTGCGTGATCGTGACGTCCACGGATGGCCTCTTCATAAGGCTCGAGATAAGCATCATTCCTTACTAACCCTATATGTTTCTGCTTTGTTGCCATAATTATGCCTTTACTTTGAAGATTGCCTTATGAAGTTCGTTTTCCTGCGATATACAAGGTGCGTGCCCCTCTTGTGGGAAAAAGATAGTGAACATTCCTGGATGGGTTGTCAAATAAGTGTGTGCAGAAACACCGGGATATACAGAATAGTCGTCTTCGGCGTGATATACAGCTTCCGGAAGTGCATCAGCAGGCGTATAACCGAACGTTTCATCGGCATTGAAGCAGAGGGCAATGTCAATCATCCGACGATGAGACTCAAGCACAGCCGCTGTTTTTGCTTTTCCATTGAATTTCGCAATGTTGACAAACAGATCATCACCTTGGATGGGATGTTTTCCTAATGACATCTGTCTGATATCATTCGATCGGATAAATGTAATGACATCTCTGAACAAAGGATTCAAAGAAACGTATCTTTCAAAATTGTCTAACGTGTCAATAATCATAATATGATTGTTTTTAGTCTGTAAATCGTCTGCCGGAATCATAATGTCCGCGGGCTGTAATCTTTCCGTTACGGTCTTTCTCAATAAACTTTCCGTCGCGGCGGTCATTGATATAAGTACCCTCGAAACGGTTTCCGTTTTTGTCCTCTTCAATAGCCGGCCCGTTACGCTTACCCTTTTTATATTGTCCCTTGAATTTTGAACCGTCGGAATAGCGGATAATCACTTCGCCGTCAATTGATCCTTTGACAAAGGTTCCTTCAATAACGTCGCCTTTTTTCAGTGTCCATCGACCAGTTCCCCATTGCATATCGTTTTTCCACTGACCTCGATACACATCGCCGTTTTTCAAAACCAGGGTTCCCTGTCCATTCTTATCACCATCCTTGAAATGGCCTGTATAACGATCACCATTAGCATATTTAAAGATTCCTTCACCCGTTCGTTCGCCTTGGATGTAATCGCCCTCATATACATCACCGTTCTGAAACTTATAGATACCTCTTCCATTCTGGATATCCGATTGCCATTCGCCTATATATACATCGCCGTCAGCATAATGATTGGTTCCTTTTCCCGATCGTTGGTTATTGGCCCACATTCCATCGTACGTTGTTCCGTCTCCCCAATCAAAGAATCCTCGGCCCGATTTCAGATCATCTTTCCACTCTCCATTATAATAAGCGCCGTTGGAATAAATATATTTTCCCTTTCCCTGACGTTTATCTTGATACCAACTACCTTCGTATCTGTCGCCATTATAATAATACATAATGCCGTGTCCTTGTTGATAATCGCGGAACCAGAGACCGACATATTTATTATTGTTTGAAAAATAAAATGTGCCCCGGCCGTGTTGCTGATCTTGGAACCACTGTCCTTCATACTTTTCACCATCAGAAAAGGTATAGATTCCATAGCCTTGCCTACGTCCTTTTACATATTCACCCTCGTAAGTATCACCGTTTTTATAGAGCACACTACCCTTTCCTTCCGGTTTTCCGCTTACCATTTCACCTTTATACTGGCCTCCGTCTTTTGTTATACACGAACCTAACGTAATCTTTTGGGCACAAACGGCGACCGGAATCAATAGCATCAATAAAACGAATATCTTATTTTTCACTGTTCAGAGTTGTTTTTTGTTCACCCCCAAAAGTAGTAAAAAATCTGCGACAGACCAAGAAGTATTAGTAAAATTTAGTATCTTTGCCCATATAATTGCGTAAAATATGGAATTTATAGGAATCATTCCCGCCCGCTATGCTTCATCTCGCTTTCCCGGGAAACCCTTGGCCGTGCTCGGAGGAAAGCCTGTTATACAAAGAGTTTACGAGCAAGTGGCAGCTATTTTGAATACGGTTTACGTTGCCACTGACGACGAACGGATTTACAACACCGCGATTGCGTTCGGCGGACAGGCCGTAATGACTTCTCCCGACCATAAAAGCGGGACAGACCGAATAGCGGAAGCAGTCAGAAAGATAAACGGTAACTACGATGTTATCATCAATATTCAGGGAGATGAGCCCTTTATACAATCATCGCAGATAGAAACGCTTTGCGAATGCTTTGAGGATTCCGGTACACAGATTGCAACGCTCGGCAAGCCGTTTACTTCACTCGAAGCCCTACAGAATACGAATTCTCCGAAAATTATTCTCGACAATCGGGGCTATGCTATGTATTTCTCACGTTCTGTAATCCCGTTTATTCGCGGCGCAGAATCGGCCGATTGGCTTGCCCGATATCCATTCTTAAAACACATCGGCATTTATGCTTATCGGGTATCTGTGCTTGCCGAGATCACCAACTTACCCCAATCATCCTTAGAATTAGCCGAGAGTCTTGAACAATTGCGTTGGCTTCAGAACGGATATAAGATTAAGGTGGGGCTGACTGATGTCGAAACAATCGGTATTGATACACCTGCCGATTTGCAACGAGCCGAAGATTTTATTAAAAGATAATCCAAACCAAGAAATCATCACTTTACTCGTACTTCTCAATTAACGTGAGTTCGACAAACAATCGACACTCCAGTCACCGTATTTCTAAGTATCAGAAACCGGTATTTATGGCGTAAGGGCAGTAACATTTTTCGTAACTCCGTTGCGATTTTGGCACTTGTTCTGAAAAGAGGTTTCGTCTACCTCACACTCAAATTAAGATATGCAGTATTACATTTTCAAAATAGGATGTTCCCCAGGAAAAACGCATTATGAAACTGTCTGGTTCAATCTTTTCTAGATACCCTGATAAAAATGATGTCATATTCAAGCAAAAGTGACGTCATATTCAAACAAATATGATGTCATATTCAAACAAAAATGACGTCATATTCAAACAGATATGACGTCATTTTCTTTATTTTGTCCTGCGATATTGAATCAGCGTATTTATTTAATGCGTTTTTCCTGGGATGTTCCTATAAATGATCCTGACTCTTAAAGACAACAGTTTATTCATAAATCTCATCTATCTCAAATCCATTTATTTCACTATCTTCTTTTTCACAAGGATTAAATCCTTGGGGAATTCCAAACAATGTATTAGAAGTATATGGCAATCGTTTGTCGGCATAAACCAGTTTCATATAATATGCCCAAATAGGTAAGGCCATTGTTGCACCTTGTCCCATCCGCATCGAGTCGAAATGAATGTCGCGGTCTTCGCCGCCCACCCAACAGCCGCTAACTAACTGAGGTGTGAATCCGACAAACCATGCATCGGCATTCCGATTCGTCGTTCCGGTTTTCCCGCCGATTTCACCTTCAATATGATATTTAAAGCGAAGGCGCTTAGCCGTTCCCTCATCGACAACAGCCATCAGTTCGATGAGCATTTTATTAGCACTTGCCTCGCTGATAACCTCGTTCATACGGGGCTGAAAAGAAGTGATGACATTACCCTCGTTATCTTCGATTCGCGAGACGAACATCGGGGCGCAACGGATACCGTGATTAGCAAACGTGGTGTAAGCACTCACCATCTCAGCCACAGACACTTCGCAAGGGCCAAGACAAAGCGCCATCGAAGGATGAATGTCGGGGGTGCTGATACCGAAGTCGTGCAACATCTGAACAAACTGGCTGGGATTTAGCTTGCTCATCAGATAGGCCGATATCCAGTTGTTCGACTGCGCCAGTCCCCATTTCAGGGTAACCATCTGCCCATAACGACTATGGCTGGAATTGCGCGGCGTCCAACTCTTACCTGCTACCAAGTAAGACTGCTGCACGTTAGGCGCCTTGTCGCAAGGTGAGAATCCGTTTTCCATCGCTAACGAATAGAGAAACGGTTTGATAGTCGAGCCGATCTGTCGTCGGCCTTCCATCACCATATCGTACTGAAAATGTGAAAAGTCGATGCCGCCGACATAGGCTTTCACTTGCCCCGTAACGGGTTCCATACTCATAAAGCCCGAACGCAGGAACGACTTGTAATAACGGATGCTATCCATCGGCGTCATTATGGTGTCGATGTCTCCGTGATAGGTAAAGACAGACATCTCAGTGGGTGTGCGGAACGACTGGCGGATCTCGGCCTCAGATGTTCCTGCCTCTTTCAGTACGCGATAACGCTCACTCTGCCGCATCGATCGGTCCATAATTGCACGTACCTGCTGTCGAGTCAATTGATCAGTGAAAGGCGCATTGGGCTTTCTCCGGTTTTCTTTCGTAAATTCGGGTTGCAAAAATTTAGCTACGTGGCGATAGACAGCTTCTTCGGCATAGCGCTGCATTCGCGAGTCGATGGTGGTATAAACTTTCAGTCCGTCGGTGTAAAGATTATACGGATCGCCGTTTTTCTTGAAATTTTTATTGCACCAGCCACACAACGGGTCTGTGGTCCAAGCAATAGAATCGATAACGTATTGTCGTTTGTTCCAGACAGGATAATCAGATCGATTGGGGCGCTTCATCATCATATAGCGGCGCAGAAATTCGCGAAAGAACGTGGCAATACCATCCTTATGATCAGTACGATGAAAGTCCAAAGCCAAAGGTTGTGCACTGTATTGGCGATATTCAGTATCGGTAAGATATCCTGCTTTTACCATCTGTGCCAGAACAACATTTCGACGCTCAACACACCTTGCGGGATAACGCACGGGATTGAAAAGCGAGGGGTTTTTGCACAGACCAATCAATGTAGCCGACTCTGTTACAGACAAATCTTTGGGTTCTTTATTAAAGTAAGTATTAGCTGCCGTCTTGATACCGACGGCATTATGCAAAAAGTCAAAGTAATTGAGATAAAGCGCAATGATCTCCTCTTTCGTGTAGTTACGCTCCAATTTTACAGCAATTACCCATTCGATAGGTTTCTGAAAGAGGCGCTCGGTAGTAGAATGCACAGCTGCCGAATACAATTGTTTTGCTAATTGTTGGGTAATGGTACTGCCCCCACCGGCACTTGCCTGTCCCATCAGTCCGCGCTTGACAATAGCTCGGCCAATGGCAATGAAATCCACGCCCGAATGTTCATAGAAACGGGCATCTTCTGTGGCCACTAACGCGTGAACAAGATGAGGAGACAGTTGAGAATAAGGGATGCAGATGCGATTCTCACGATTGAAATTCCACGTACCCATCACAGCTCCGTCGGCCGAATAAACCTGTGTGGCAAAACGATCTATCGGATTCTGCAAGTCCTCAACTGGCGGCATATAACCTATCCAGCCAAACCAAATAGCTGTGAAAGCAGCTACGGTTAGCAATACTACCATGCTGAGTGTGCCCCACAGAAAATGTATGAAAGCTTTCCTCATTTCTGTTACGTAATAATAAATTTGTGTGCAAAAGTACAACTTTTCTTCCTAAATCACTATCTGATTCAAAAATTATATGTATCTTAGCACCCGAAATAAACAACTCCACTGACCCAAAATAATTCATCAAGCAGATGGAAAAACATAATTTTGTGACGATCGCAGACTTATCAAAAGAACAGATTCTATACCTGATCCAGATGGCACAGGCATTTGAAAAGTATCCCAATCGGGAGCTTATGAAAGGTAAGATTGTGGCCACACTGTTCTTTGAACCGTCTACACGAACGAGATTGAGTTTTGAGACAGCTGCCAATCGGTTAGGTGCCAAGGTGATTGGCTTTACTGATGCAAAGGCTTCAAGCGTAAGCAAAGGCGAGACGCTGAAAGACACAATTCTGATGGTGGCTAACTATGCGGATGTCATCGTGATGCGACATTACATCGAGGGAGCGGCACAATATGCCTGTGAAGTGGCTCCGGTACCCATTGTTAATGCCGGTGACGGTGCTCATATGCACCCATCTCAGTGCCTGCTCGATCTATATTCTATTTATAAAACGCAGGGAACGCTCGACAATCTGAACATCTATTTGGTGGGAGACTTAAAATACGGACGCACTGTTCACTCGCTGATTACAGCGATGCGACATTTTAATCCGACATTTCATTTCGTTGCACCGAAAGAATTGTCAATGCCGAATGAATACAAACTTTATTGCAAGGAGAATGGCATTCGCTTCCAAGAGCATACTGCTTTCAATGACAAAGTGATCGCAGATGCTGATATTCTTTATATGACTCGTGTGCAAAAGGAGCGATTCTCGGATTTAATGGAATATGAGCGTGTGAAGAATACCTATATATTAAAGCGTGAGATGTTACATCTCGCTAAGCCCAATATGAAGATTCTTCATCCGCTTCCGCGTGTAAATGAGATCTCTTATGACGTGGACGATAATCCGCACGCATATTATATCCAACAGGCGCAGAATGGACTCTATGCTCGCGAAGCAATATTCAGCTATGTGTTAGGAATCACTCTGGACGATGTTTTGACTGATACAACCATCATCGTATAGATTATTCGCAAAACAAGTAAAAACAGAAGGAAGATGAACAAGAAAGAAAGATTAGTCGCAGCTATCGAAAACGGCACGGTGATCGACCATATTCCCGCAGAGAAGACCTACCAAGTAGCATTGCTTTTAGGGCTTTTCAATCTTACGACTCCTGTGACAATCGGAAACAATTATCTGTCAAAAAAAATCGGTAAGAAGGGCATTATCAAAGTATCGGATAAGTTTTTTACAGATGAGGAAATTTCTCGTTTGTCAGTGGTTGCTCCCAAGATCGTTCTCAATATCATACGAGATTACGAGGTGGTAGAGAAAAAAACAGTAGATACGCCTGATGAGTTGCGCAATATTGTTAAATGTAACAACCCGAAATGCATCACCAATAATGAGCCGATGCAAACCATCTTTAATGTTGTTGATAAGGATTCGGGCATTTTGAAATGCCATTACTGCGACAAAGAACAAGACATTAATAAGGTAGAACTTTGTTAAATTCATAATAACCAAACCTAAACTAACAACAATCTTAAATTATGAAAAGAGATCAAGAGATTTTCGATTTAATCGAAAAAGAACACCAGCGTCAGCTGAAAGGAATTGAACTGATTGCGTCTGAAAACTTTGTCAGCGACGAAGTGATGGAAGCAATGGGGTCTTACCTCACAAACAAATACGCAGAGGGTCTTCCTGGCAAGCGTTATTATGGTGGATGTGAGGTTGTAGACGTTGTTGAAGACTTAGCGCGTGAGCGTGTAAAGAAGCTCTTCGGAGCTGAGTTTGCTAACGTGCAACCCCACTCCGGAGCGCAAGCCAATGCTGCCGTATTGCTCGCTTGTCTCAAACCCGGTGATACATTTATGGGGTTGAATCTTGCCCACGGAGGTCACCTCTCTCACGGAAGTTTAGTCAACACCTCTGGAATCTTGTATAATCCCATCGGTTACAACCTGAAAAAGGAAACCGGACGCGTCGATTATGACGAGATGGAGCAACTCGCTCTCGAGCACAAACCCAAACTGATCATCGGTGGCGGATCCGCTTACAGTCGGGAATGGGACTATAGACGTATGCGCGAGATTGCCGACAAAGTGGGCGCATTGCTGATGGTAGATATGGCACATCCTGCCGGACTGATTGCAGCCGGATTGCTCGAGAATCCCGTAAAATATGCACATATCGTGACATCTACCACACACAAAACCCTCCGTGGCCCACGCGGTGGCATCATTTTGATGGGTAAAGACTTTGAAAACCCGTGGGGACTCAAAACTCCAAAGGGCGAAGTGAAGATGATGAGCCAGCTGATCAACAGCGCCGTGTTCCCCGGTCAACAAGGCGGTCCACTCGAACACGTTATCGCAGCCAAAGCCGTTGCATTCCAAGAGGCATTGCAACCAGAGTTTAAAGACTGGGCAAAGCAAGTACAGAAAAACGCAAAAGTACTGGCAGAAGAGCTCGTCAAGCGTGGATTCAGTATTGTGAGCGGCGGTACAGATAATCATTCGATGCTTGTAGACCTACGTACCAAATATCCTGAACTCACCGGTAAGGTAGCAGAAAAGGCCTTAGTTGCAGCTGATATTACAGTGAACAAGAATATGGTTCCATTCGATACGCGTAGCGCTTTCCAAACAAGTGGCATCCGTCTCGGTACGGCAGCTATCACCACGCGCGGCGCCAAGGAAGATCTGATGGGCTGATCGCCGAACTCATTGAAGAAGTGCTCAACGCTCCCGAAGACGAAGCTGTCATCACGAAAGTTCGTACCAAGGTCAATGAGAAAATGAGAGACTATCCACTTTTTGCCTACTAAATTATTAACAAATTAAAAAGAAGAATGGGTATTGGATGATACAACATTATTCGATACCCGTTTTTCAATTACCGTAATTTACGTAAATCAATTTGATATTCGTCCTTACCCCAAATGATATGACCATCTAAATCAAAATAGTAATCCTTTGCCGTCCATCGTTGACGAGTCATCAGATGAATAGAATCTTTCTTTTTAGACACTTTCTTGATAACAAAATAACCTTTTCTTTTCTCGACTTTGAAGCCGGAACCTATTTTCGAAGATTTCTTTGAATGAGAGTCATAACGCCATAGCTCCTCATTGTCATAAGGTTTAGTTGTTTCGTCTTGTATTTTTGCTACTACAACAAAGATAAAATCACCTTTGGGACTGACAAAAGTATTGAGCATACGGGCATATCCCGATGATGAGAACTCGACATTTTCACTCTTATTTTTAATAACATCGTATCTGAAAAGGCGGTTGTGTAAGCCATAATACAAACAGTGACGCTTATTATCCGTGTATTTTGCAATCACATTCGCCCCTTCGGGTAAATGCTTGGCCATAGCTTTCACCCGATTCGCTATGGGTGTTTGAGCTTGTATCAGAAAAGGAAAAAGAAATAAAATAAAGACGATAATCAGCTTCAAGAAGAGTTTCATTAATTTACTTTTTCTTTTATTCCACATCGGATATAACATTGATACACTGTGTATTTGCATATAAATATCATCTCACTGTTATATGGAAACACCCCTGATGAACCTCATATTTAATATAGCACCTACCCGACTTGCGTATGTCGTTAAGCACTTCGCTTAATATCCACTTCAGCGTATCATTTCGAACAGATCGCCGATGGGGTCCGTTGGGCGCCTCGACAGTTTTATACCGGTTATAGCAAACATCGAAAGTAGTACCGTAAAGATGGCAACTGTTCTGTGTAGCATTGCCATTATGACCACGAAGTTTGGTTACATCGGCCTTACTCCGCATCACACTCGTAACAATGATTTTATGCAACGGAACACCCTTCAACTGCAAACTATCGAAGAAATTACGCCCGATATCTTGCAGCAGAACGGCCGCCCGCGGTACTAAGTAAGGAATACTGCTGTGCAACCGATCTACACTGAAAAAAGGATTGCTACCCACATACACCAGTTCCGACTTGCGCCGCTCGGCCTCTTGACGGTCAATAACAGGCTGAACACCGTGTTTGTTAGCCGCGATCAATTGCACATCGTTTTGGTCGGGAAATGCGTTTCCGAAATGAGGAACACTCTTGATCCGATGCTTCGCAATTGTCCCGTCTGCACGGAAGAATCGAGCCCCCTTGCGATTTGCCGTTAATTGGCTTGCGTTTAACGGCAAATCATCGTGCGAAAAGCCGTTAATCGTCGTGTATTTAACGGTATCTGATTTTTCGCTTGTAATTGAGTCGGAATTCGATGTATGTGAAAGCGGTTTCGCTACGGATGGAAAGACCAGCCGAACAAGTGCTAATAACAACACAATCGCAGCAAATCCGCTTAGATATCTGTTTTTAGAAAGTTTCATTCAGAATGCTCTCGAATTGGTATGCAAAGGTAACAAATTAATTCAGAACTTGAAATTCGCAATTCGATTTATTTGCAACTTTCATATTTTTAATGTACTTTTGCAACAGAAATATCAAGATTTTTAAGGTTATCAACATTGATAGAGAAGCATATCCTATTAGAAGACATTGATCCGATGATGTTTTATGGCGTCAACAACGGTAATTTGCAGGTCATCAAGTCGCTATTTCCGAAGTTGCGCATCGTAGCCAGAGATAATGTCATTCGCGTGTTGGGCGATGAGGAAGAGATGTGTAAATTTGAAGAAAACATCGAGAACCTACGCCTGCATTTACTACGTTTTAACTCTCTTTCGGAAGAAGACATCCTCGATATCATCAAGCATCGTAAGACCAAAGCAGAGAGTGTGAAAGGCGTTCTCATATATAGCATCTCAGGAAGACCCATCAAAGGGCGTAGCGAAAACCAACAGAAGCTCATCGAAGCATACGAAACACACGATATGTTGTTTGCCGTAGGGCCAGCTGGAACAGGTAAAACCTATCTCAGTATTGCTTTAGCGGTAAAGGCTTTGAAAGAGAAGACGGCCAAAAAGATTATTCTCAGTCGCCCGGCAGTAGAAGCTGGTGAAAAGTTAGGCTTTCTTCCAGGTGATATGAAAGATAAAATCGATCCTTATCTACAGCCGCTTTACGATGCGCTCGAAGATATGCTGCCAGCTGTCAAACTGCAAGATATGATGGAGAAGCACGTCATTCAGATTGCACCATTGGCGTTTATGCGTGGCAGAACATTGAGTGACGCAGTAGTTATACTTGATGAAGCGCAGAATACAACGCCTGCACAGATACGGATGTTCCTCACTCGGATGGGCTGGAATACCAAAATGATCATCACGGGAGATATGACCCAGATTGATCTTCCGCGTGAACAACGTAGCGGCTTGCGTGAAGCCTTGCGGGTATTGGGCAATATCGACGATATTGCTGTCATCACGTTAGGCCAGAAAGACATTGTGCGCCACAAGCTGGTAACAAAGATCGTAAATGCTTATGATACTTACGACAAAGGCAAAGAACAGTGAAACAGACTTAAAACAAGATAGAAATGATGCAAGCACTGACTAAAACCGATTTCCGATTTGATAAACAAAAGAGTGTTTATCACGGTAAGGTACGCGACGTTTACAATATCGACGACGACTTACTGGTGATGGTTGCCACCGACAGAATATCTGCTTTCGATGTCGTTCTACCCAAAGGCATTCCCTTTAAAGGGCAAGTTCTCAATCAGATTGCAGCCCTGTTTTTGGATGCTACACGCGACATCTGCCCCAATTGGAAACTCGCTACGCCCGACCCGATGGTTACCGTGGGACTTAAATGCGAAGGGTTCAGGGTGGAGATGATAATTCGTTCCATCCTCACGGGTAGTGCTTGGCGTGCGTATAAAGACGGAGAGCGCGAGTTGTGTGGTGTTAAATTGCCCGAAGGTATGCGCGAAAACCAACGTTTCCCCGAACCTATCGTTACACCGACAACTAAAGCCGATGAGGGGCACGACCTTAATATCTCGCGTGAAGAGATTATCAGTCAAGGCGTGGTAACGGCCGAAGACTACACGATTATCGAAGACTACACACGCAAACTGTTTCGTCGCGGACAAGAAATAGCCGCTAAACAGGGACTCATTCTCGTTGACACGAAATACGAATTCGGTAAACGTGACGGTAAGATTTACCTTATCGATGAGATTCATACACCTGATAGCAGTCGCTATTTTTATGCAGATGGCTACGAAGAGAAGTTTGAAAAGGGAGAGCCTCAACGCCAACTCTCTAAGGAGTTTGTGCGCCAATGGCTTATTGAACACGATTTTATGAACGAGCCTGGACAGTCAATGCCCGAAATAACAGATACTTATGCCGAGAGTGTGAGCGACCGCTACATTGAGCTTTACGAGCATATCACAGGCCAGAAGTTTGATAAAGCCATTGAGAATGGCGATATTTCCGCTCGTATCGAACGCAACGTAAAAGCCTATTTGGCTTCGAGATAAATGCCCGATGTACGAACAAGAGAAGATAAAGCCTTACAACGGCCTAGGCGAAAAGGGACGATTAGTGGAACGGATGTTCGATAGTATCGCGCCCACTTATGATACACTGAACCATCGTTTGTCGTTGAATATTGATAAAGGTTGGCGTAAACAGGCTATTAAGCAGTTATTACCCTTTGCCCCGAAAACGGTACTTGATATCGCGACCGGCACCGGCGATTTTGCTATTTTGGCTGCACAGATGTTGCAACCAAGTCGACTTGTGGGCGTGGATATATCCCAACGAATGATGGATATCGGCCAGAAAAAAGTGGCAGAAGCGGAATTACAGGGAATAATCTCGTTCGAGAAAGAAGACTGTTTGTCGCTTTCCTTTGCCGACGAGACATTTGATGCCGTAACCGCAGCATTCGGAATACGCAACTTTCAAGATTTAGACCGCGGATTGACAGAAATGTGTCGAGTGCTGAGAAAGGGCGGACACCTAAGCATTGTCGAGTTAACCGCTCCCATTTCTGCCCCGATGCGCTGGCTGTTCAAGGTTTATTCGCACACGTTTCTGCCCCTGTACGGCCGACTGATTTCCAAAGATAAGGAAGCTTATCGCTATCTCACGGCCACCATTGAAGCCTTTCCACAAGGCGACCGAATGGTGGATATTCTGCGTAAAGCAGGCTTTTCTAAGGCCAGTTACAGGCGACTCACATTCGGCGTTTGCACAATGTATTTCGCAACCAAATAGTTTTTAGTCTGCTACACATTATGAACATAACAACCAAGAGCGATGGATAAATATGGATTAATCGGCTATCCACTGGGGCATTCATTCTCGGTGGGCTTCTTTAATGAGAAGTTCGAGAACGAAGGAATTGATGCGCAGTACATCAACTATGAAATTCCGTCTATTGAAAACCTGCGAGAGATTCTTGATTCAACGCCTAATTTATGTGGGCTTAATGTTACCCTGCCGTACAAAGAACAGGTAATCGACTACCTGGATGCCATTACGCCTGAAGCCGAAGCCATCGGAGCAGTGAACGTGATACGTGTAACACACAATGGAAAGAAGACTTTGCTTAAAGGATACAATAGTGATGTAATCGGTTTCAGCAAGAGTATTGAGCCTCTGTTTGAGCCTTGCCATAAGAAAGCGCTTATTTTAGGCACCGGCGGAGCATCCAAAGCGATCGATTATGGACTGCGTTCACTCGGGTTGAAAACTCTTTTTGTGAGTCGCAGTGACACCCATCCCAATACAATTCAATATGAAAGGCTTACGCCGGAAGACATTCGCGAGTATAATGTAATCGTTAATTGCACGCCCGTTGGTATGTATCCGCACGCTGACGAATGCCCTAACCTACCCTATGAAGCGATGAATAGTCATACGCTTTTATACGATTTGATTTACAATCCAGACGAAACGCTCTTTATGAAACGTGGAAAAGCGCAGGGAGCGACCGTTAAAAACGGTCTCGAAATGCTGCTTTTGCAAGCGTTCGCAAGTTGGGACTTCTGGCACGAACGATAAAACAGACACATTTCAATATGGAAAACAGATATATGATGCGCGGTGTAAGTGCCGCCAAAGAGGATGTTCACAATGCGATTAAGCATATTGACAAAGGCCTTTATCCACAAGCCTTCTGTAAAATAATACCTGATGTGCTGGGTGGCGACCCCGAATATTGCAACATTATGCATGCAGACGGGGCGGGAACAAAGTCGGCTTTGGCTTATATGTACTGGAAAGAGACGGGCGACTTGCGTGTTTGGAAAGGCATTGCACAGGATGCCGTAGTGATGAATACAGACGATTTGCTGTGTGTGGGAGCCGTAGACAACATCTTGGTTTCAAGCACAATTGGACGCAATAAACTATTGGTGCCAGGCGAAGTAATCGCTGCTATCATCAATGGAACAGACGAGCTGCTGGCCGAAATGCGCCGAATGGGCATCGGAATATACCCCACTGGCGGCGAAACGGCTGATGTCGGCGACCTTGTTCGCACGATTATCGTCGATTCAACCGTAATGTGTCGGATGAAAAGAGCTGATATAATCGATAACGCCAACATACGACCTGGTGACGTAATTGTGGGACTTTCGTCTACGGGTAAGGCAGTTTATGAAGACCGTTATAATGGAGGTATGGGCAGCAACGGACTCACCAGCGCCCGCCACGATGTCTTTTCAAAATATCTCGCGGCGCTTTATCCCGAGAGTTTCGATCACAATATGCCCGAGAAATTGGTTTACAGTGGACACAAAAAACTGACAGATGCCATAGAAGGACTATCTCTTGATGCCGGACAATTGGTGCTTTCGCCTACGCGAACGTATGCACCCGTTATCAAACGCGTACTGGATAAGCATCGTGCTGACATTCATGGAATGGTGCATTGCACCGGAGGCGCACAGACAAAAGTGCTGCATTTCGTGGGCGATAACTGTCGCGTAGTAAAAGATCATCTGTTCCCCACTCCCCCACTTTTCCGTATGATCCAAGCTGAAAGCGGCACTCCGTGGCAAGAGATGTACCAAGTCTTCAATATGGGTCACCGTATGGAGTTATACGTTCAGCCCGAAATTGCCGACGCGATTATGGCTATCAGTCAGTCATTCGGCATTGATGCGCAGGTTATAGGACATATAGAAGAAGGCCCACGAGCGCTGACCATCTACTCCGAATACGGAACATTCAACTATTAAATATGGCAGAACAAAATACAATATTAGAGAAATTAGACGGTTTGGAGAGCCGTTATGAAGAAGTTTCGACGCTGATTACTGATCCAAATGTTATCGCAGAACAAGACCGTTACGTCAAACTTACACGCGAATATAAGGAACTTGGTGATATTATGGACGCCCGCAAGCGTTACATCGATTGTCTAAATGCTATCCGTGAGGCCAAAGATTTGCTGACTAATGAGAGTGATCCCGATATGCGGGAAATGGCTCGTGAGGAACTGCAAACCAATGAATCGCTGCAACCCCGGATAGAAGAAGAGATCAAACTGGCGCTTATTCCCAAAGATCCCGAAGATGCCAAGAACGTCCAGATGGAGATTCGCGCTGGTGCAGGAGGTGATGAGGCTGCCCTGTTTGCAGGCGATCTATTTCAAATGTATAAGAAATTCTGCGACTCAAAGAGTTGGTCTCTCTCTGTAACCAGTGCAAGTGAAGGAGCAGTGGGCGGCTTCAAGGAAATCGATTTTGCCGTGAGCGGCAACGGGGTTTACGGCATATTGAAATATGAATCAGGCGTACACCGTGTTCAACGAGTGCCTGCCACCGAGACGCAGGGCCGTATGCACACCTCGGCTGCAACGGTAGCCGTGCTGCCCGAAGCCGATAAATTCGAAGTCAACATCAGCGAAGGTGACATTAAATGGGATACGTTTCGTAGCTCGGGAGCCGGCGGACAGAATGTGAATAAGGTAGAATCTGGTGTACGTCTACGTTATCCGTGGAAGAATCCCAACACAGGCGAGACGGAAGAAATACTCATCGAGTGTACTGAAACGCGCGATCAGCCCAAGAACAAAGAGCGAGCGCTTTCGCGTCTGCGTACATTCATCTATGATAGAGAGCATCAGAAGTATGTCGATGACATTGCAAACCGCCGAAAAAGTCTTGTTTCTACGGGCGATCGCTCGGCTAAAATCCGTACGTATAACTTCCCCCAAGGTCGCGTTACCGACCATCGTATCGGCTATACGACGCACGATCTGCAAGGCTTTTTGGGTGGAAACATCCAAGATATGATTGATGCGCTCACTGTGGCAGAAAATGCCGAGCGAATGAAAGAAAGTGAATTATAAAATCATTAATCTATGAACAGACAGCAACTCATTGAACAAATCTTTGCCAAACGCACCTTTTTGTGCGTAGGCTTAGATACAGATGTCCGCAAAATTCCTGCTCCTCTGCGAACGAGCAACGATCCGATCTTCGACTTCAACAAAGCGATCATCGACGCGACAGCTCCTTTCTGCGTAGCTTATAAGCAATTTAGCCTTTTACGAGTGCTTGGGCGTGAAAGGAATGCAGGCTTTCGAACGTACTATATGTTATCTGAAAGACGTTTATCCGCAGCATTTCATCATCGCTGATGCCAAACGCGGCGATATCGGTAATACGTCGGCAATGTATGCTCGTACCTTTTTTGAGGAGTACAATATAGATGCACTCACTGTTGCTCCTTATATGGGCGAAGATAGTGTAACACCTTTCCTCTCCTATCCTGATAAATGGGTCATCCTGCTTACATTGACTAGCAATAAAGGTTCGCGTGATTTTCAACTAACAGAAGATGCCAGTGGCGAGCGACTTTTTGAAAAAGTATTGTGCAAATCACAAATGTGGGGCGACAACGAACATATAATGTATGTTGTTGGAGCTACACAAGGACAGATGTTTGAAGATATTCGGCGACTCGCTCCCACGCATTTTCTTTTAGTTCCGGGTGTCGGTGCACAAGGTGGGAGCCTGCAAGAGGTGTGCCGATATGGGATGATCGAAGACTGTGGACTACTTATCAACAGCAGTCGCGGCATCATTTATGCCAGTCAAGGTACAGACTTTGCCGAAGTTGCTGCACAGAAATCACAAGAGCTTCAACAACAGATGGAAATAGAATTAATGAATATTAGATAACACCCTCATTTTCTTTATGTTATAATTAACCGTTAATCGGTATTCGATTAACGGTTAATTGTAAGGTAAAAAGCCATTAAATACAACACAACTAATCATTAGTTGCAATGCGAAAA
Source organism: Hoylesella pleuritidis JCM 14110 (assembly GCF_000613725.1). GTDB lineage: Bacteria > Bacteroidota > Bacteroidia > Bacteroidales > Bacteroidaceae > Prevotella > Prevotella pleuritidis. The sequence continues at coordinate 214,929 of NZ_BAJN01000001.1, read as the reverse complement.
GCCGTTAATTATCAGACAACAAAAATAAACAATAAAAACAACTGATAATCAGCAAGATAACACTTATATCTAAACATCTACTTTATTGAGACTTCAGCCATTTTATTTTTCAATTGGGAAATGAACATTCTGTAATTATTTTCTCTTAGTTTCGGTCGCTTTCAATATAGCGAAAAATATTAGTATCATACGATTTATATTCAATCCAAAATCTATTTGTGTAAAATTGTTTTGGCACTTATTATTTTTCAATGAACTGTCAACTTTCAAAAAAAACGACAAATATTAGATTTCTTGGTCCCATTTCTGCCCAAAAATTGCTATATTTGCAGAATTAAATCAAGTAACTGACAGAAATGGAGTTTACAGCAGGGCAGATTGCCCAGTTTATTCAAGGTAAAGTCGATGGCGATGAAAGTGCTATCGTCAATACTTTTGCCAAGATTGAGGAAGGCGTTCCGGGTGCAATCTCGTTCTTATCAAATCCAAAATATACACATTATATATATAATACACAGTCGAGTGTAGTGCTGATCGATGAAAGTATTGAGCTTACTCAGCCCGTCACAACAACGCTGATACGCGTAAAAAATGCTTATGAGTGTGTTGCCAAACTGTTACAGATGTACGAATCGACTAAATCCAAGAAGTGCGGTATCGATTCGTTGGCTTTCGTTTCGCCGACAGCGAAAATCGGTGAAAACAGCTATGTAGGTGCCTTTGCCTATATCGGCGACGGTGTAGAGGTTGGTAACGGAAGTCAAATTTATCCGCACGCTGTACTCTGTGACAATGTGAAGGTGGGCGAAGACTGTGTGATCTATCCTAATGTCACGGTTTATCACGGTTGCAAACTGGGTCATCGTGTTATCCTTCACGCAGGAAGCGTGATCGGATCAGATGGATTTGGTTTCGCTCCTACATCTGAGGGCTATGATAAAATACCGCAAATCGGCATCGTGACCATTGAAGATGATGTAGAGATCGGCGCCAACACATGTATCGATCGATCGACAATGGGCAGCACTCATATCCGTAAAGGTGTAAAGTTGGATAATTTGGTGCAAATCGCTCACAATACAGACATTGGCGAAAACACGGTGATGTCAGCACAAGTGGGCATCGCCGGAAGCACGAAGGTTGGAAATTGGTGTATGTTAGGCGGTCAGGTAGGTGTTGCCGGACATATAACTATTGGCGATAAAGTATTCTTAGGTGCTCAATCGGGTGTTCCCGGAAATCTGGAAAGTAACCAAGCGCTCATTGGGACACCTCCAATGAAGCCCAAGAATTATTTCAGGTCGCAAGCCATCTTCCGCAAATTACCGGAGATGTATAAGCAGATCGATGCCCTACAAAAGAGAATTGAAGAATTAGAAAAGAAATAAATACGAGAAGAATTATGCTGAAACAGAATACACTGAAAGGTAGTTTCTCTCTTTGTGGCAAAGGTTTGCACACGGGATTGAGCCTTACCGTTACCTTTAATCCGGCTCCTGAGAACACGGGGTATAAGATTCAACGCATCGACCTGGAGAGTCAGCCTATCATAGATGCCATTGCCGAGAATGTTGTCGACACACAACGAGGCACCATTTTGGCCAGAGGTGATGTGCGTGTATCTACTGTTGAACACGGACTTGCAGCTCTTTACGCCCTCGGGGTGGACAATTGCCTCATTCAAGTCAATGGTCCTGAGTTTCCGATTCTTGACGGATCGGCTACTATGTATGTTGAGAAAATCCATCAAATCGGCCTCGAAGAACAGAGTGCACCTAAGGACTACTACATCATCCGGCATAAAATCGAAGTAAAGGACGAGACTACCGGATCGTGTGTTACCATTCTCCCGGATGACCAGTTCAGCATTACGGCGATGTGTTCTTTCGATTCCAAATTTATCAATAGCCAGTTTGCAACGCTTGATAATATCGATGACTTTGCCGAAGAGATTGCTCCTGCACGAACATTCGTCTTTGTTCGTGATATCGAACCGCTGTTAAAGGCTAACTTGATCAAAGGCGGCGACTTGGATAATGCCATTGTTATCTATGAGCGTCAGACCAACCAAGCGCTCTTGGACCAATTAGCCGACCAGTTAAAAGTGTCTCATATGGATGCCACTAAGCTGGGATATATCCAGCACAAACCGTTAGTTTGGGAGAATGAATGCACTCGTCATAAACTGCTCGATGTCATCGGCGACATGGCTTTAATCGGAAAGCCTATCAAAGGGCGTATTGTCGCAACACGTCCGGGACATACCATTAATAACAAATTTGCCCGTTTGATTCGCAAAGAAATCCGAAAACACGAAATTCAAGCACCTATTTATGATCCAAACGACCCACCCGTAATGGATAACAGTCGCATTCGCGAGTTGCTTCCACATCGTTATCCGATGCAATTGGTAGACAAAATCATTTCAATGGGGCCTAATAGTATCGTCGGAGTCAAGAATGTAACGAGCAACGAACCGTTTTTTGTAGGTCATTTCCCCCAAGAACCAGTAATGCCCGGTGTCTTGCAAATCGAGGCAATGGCGCAATGCGGTGGTCTGTTGGTACTCAATCAGCTTGAAGAACCTGAACGATGGTCTACTTACTTTATGAAAATCGACGAGGTAAAGTTCCGTCAAAAAGTGGTTCCAGGCGATACTTTGCTATTCAGAGTAGAACTTTTACACCCAGTAAGACACGGTGTCAGCTCGATGAAAGGCTATATGTTCGTTGGCGATCACGTTGTTTCGGAAGCCACATTTACGGCACAGATTGTTAAGAATAAATGATGAACGGTTATGAATAAGATCAGTCCATTAGCCTACGTACACCCGGAAGCCAAGCTCGGCAACGGTAATGTCATCGGCCCTTTCTGTTTTATCGATCGCAATACGGTCATCGGTGACAATAATATTTTTCAAAACAGCGTTACCATTAACTATGGAGCCAGACTGGGAAACGGCAATGAAATCTTTCCCGGCGCAAGTGTTTCTACCAAGCTCAGGACTTGAAGTTTAAAGGGGAAGACTCGACTTGCGAGATCGGCGACAACAATAGTATTCGCGAAAATGTAACTATCTCGCGCGGAACAGCCTCGAAAGGTACCACGATTGTGGGTAATAATAACCTTTTGATGGAGAATATGCACATTGCACATGACTGTATTTTCGGATCAAATCTCATCATCGGGAATTCCACAAAATTTGGAGGCGAGGTCGTAGTAGATGATAATGCGATTGTCAGTGCAGAGGTTTTGTGTCACCAGTTCTGCCATATCGGTGGCTATGTGATGGTGCAAGGCGGTAGTCGTACAAGTCAGGACGTGCCGCCTTACGTGATTGCAGGGAAAGAACCGATACGTTATGCGGGTATTAACATTGTGGGATTACGTCGCCGCGGATTCAGTAACGAACTGATAGAACTTATTCACGAGGCTTATCGTCTGCTCTATTCAAAAGGTGTCCGAGCCGAAGGTATCCTCGAAATCAAAAAGAATCTGCGCATAACTCCGGAAATTCAGTACATCATCGACTTTGTAGAATCATCCGGACGAGGTATTATCAAGTAGGCTAAATCGTGTCGTGCGGTTTGCATTTTCAATCCGATGAATACGCTGATCGTCGTTGTTGGTCCCACTGGTGTCGGTAAAACGGAAACGTGTTTACAGCTTGCCAAACACGAAATAAGTCCAATTATCAATGCCGACTCACGCCAGATATTCAGAGAATTGCCTATCGGTACGGCCGCGCCCACGGCAGAACAGCAACGATGTGTGCAACACTTTTTTGTCGGGAATCACAGTATCCAAGATTATTATAGTGCTGCTTGTTTTGAGAAAGATGTTCTTTCATTGCTCAATCAACTATTTCTTACAGGACAAAAACGAGTTATTCTGTCAGGCGGTAGTATGATGTATATAGACGCTGTATGTAAAGGTATTGACGATATACCCACCGTTGACGACAATACTCGTCAATGGATGAAACGACGTTTGGCTGACGAGGGATTACCTGCATTGGTAGAAGAGCTTCGGACACTTGATCCGGTACACTACAAAATCGTTGATCGGAATAATCCGCGAAGAATTGTTCACGCCTTAGAAATATGCCATATGACGGGCCAAACCTATTCATCTTTTCGCCGGAATACTGTCAAAAAGCGACCATTTCATATCATAAAGGTGGGGTTGAACCGCCCTCGTGAAGAACTATATGATCGTATCAACAAACGCGTTGAGCAGATGATAACCAACGGATTGCTTGAAGAAGCACGGCGTGTGTATCCTTATCGCGAACTGAACGCCCTCAACACTGTAGGCTATCGTGAGCTCTTCGATTATTTTTCAGGTCAAATTCCATTAGAAGAGGCTGTTAGGCGTATTCAGTCGAATACTCGACAGTATTGTCGTAAACAGCTTACGTGGTTCAAACGAGATGTAGATATCCGATGGTTTGCACCTGATAACATTGAAGAAATCATAAATTATATAGATGAAAAATGCTGAATACAAACTTATTTTTGTATTTTTGTGATTCTAAAAACTCTCTGCCCGATCAGCAGAAAACAGTGAAACGATTATGAATAAGATTCAGAAAGCATTCTCTTGGATCATTAGAAGGCCTCGTGTTTTTTGGCTTTGGTACAAAGGTTTGTATAAAGGCAGAGCGTGGTATACCAAGACTTGCGTTGCATTTGTATCAAGTACCCTTGCCCTTTTCTTGTATCTCGGGATGGTAGACATCAACTTTCTTTGGTTGTTCGGTAAGTCTCCGGGGTTCGCCCAGATTATGCATCCCAACACATCAGAGGCTTCCGAAATTTACAGTGCAGACAACAAGCTCATCGGAAAATACTTCAATGAAAACCGAACTCCTGTCAAATACGATGAGGTAAACCCACAATTTTGGCACGCTTTGGTAGATACTGAGGATGAAAGGTTCTATCATCACTTCGGCATTGACTTCCAAGGAATGTTTGCAGCAATGAAAGACGCACTCATTCACCACGATGCGCGCGGTGCATCTACTATCACCCAGCAGTTGGCTAAGAATATGTTTCGTGTGCGAACACAATATTCCACAGGGCTCATTGGTAAGATTCCGGGTATTCGCATACTTGTAATGAAAAGCAAGGAATGGATTATTGCCTTGAAACTCGAAATGCTTTACGATAAGAAAGACATCATTACGATGTACGCCAATACCGTAGACTTCGGCTCGAATGCCTTTGGAATCAAAACGGCTTGTAAGACTTACTTCAACACAACACCTAAAAATATTACCACAGAACAGGCCGCCGTACTTGTAGGTATGCTCAAAGCCACTACGCACTACAACCCTATTACCAATCCGCAAAACAGTCTTCGGCGTCGGAATGTGGTTTTGAACAATATGGTTGCACATGGAGATTTGTCCAAACAAGTGTTTGACTCGCTCTCGGTAGAACCGATCAAGCTTAATTATAGTGTTGAAACCAATTATGACGGGCAAGCAAAATACTTCCGCGAAGCTGTTGCTGACTATCTCAAAGACTGGTGTCGCGACAACGGTTACGATCTTTACAGTAGCGGATTGAAAATATACACCACCATCGACACACGTTTACAGAAATATGCCGAAGATGCAGCTATCAAGCAGATGAAACAGATACAGCGCAACTTCAACAATCATTGGGGCAACCGCGACCCGTGGATCGATGAGAATGGAAAGGTGATTCCTAATTTCATTGAGGGAATAGCCCAACGCCAACCCGTGTATAAATCATTAGTGGCAAGGTTTCCCAACAATCCTGATTCCATTAAATATTATCTCAATAAACCACATACCGTCAAGTTGTTTGATTATGAAAAGGGTACAATCGAGAAAGAACTGTCTACAATGGACTCCATTCGGTATATGGTTCACTTTATGCATTGCGCCTTTTTAGCGATGGAACCGCAGACAGGAGCAGTGAAAGCATGGGTAGGCGACATCGATTTCAACTCGTGGAAATATGATAAAGTAACAGCAATGCGCCAACCCGGATCTACGTTTAAACTCTTTGTCTATACGGAAGCAATGAATCAGGGGCTGACGCCTTGTGATAAACGGCGCGATGAATATATCTCGATGCAAGTGTATGACAAACGTAAACACGAAATGACAACATGGACGCCTTCCAATGCCAACGGCTCTTTTTCAGGCGATTCGATGGCCTTGAAGTCAGCGTTTGCACGCAGTATCAATTCTGTGGCTGTGCGTTTGGGACAAGAAATGGGAATCTCGCGTATTATCGAGACAGCTCATAAGATGGGTATAAAGAGTCCATTAGACGACGCACCATCGCTTGCCTTGGGTTCGAGCGATGTTAATTTGCTCGAGATAGTAAATGCTTATGCAACGGTGGCCAACGATGGGAAGCATCACGAACCAGTCTTAGTGACTCGCATCTTAGATAAAGACGGCAATGAAGTTTATGCTGTCCCCACAGGCGAAGAGCAGGCAATACCGTATAAAAGTGCATTTCTCGTTCAGCAATTGTTAGAAAGCGGGATGCGTGAACCCGGTGGAACATCAATGGCTTTATGGGGGTATGTGGGCAATTATCGCGATACCGACTTCGGCGGTAAAACCGGAACATCGAATAATCATTCTGATGCGTGGTTTATGGGCGTAAGTCCTAAGCTCGTTGTTGGTGCTTGGGTGGGCGGTGAATACAGGTCGATCCATTTCCGCACAGGAGCTTTGGGGCAGGGCAGTCGTACGGCCCTGCCGATATGTGGTTATTTTTTGCAGGCCGTTTTCAAAGATCCGGCATTCAAACATTATCACAGCAAGTTTCCACCGGCCAAAGATGACGATATCACGCGCAATATGTACAACTGCGCAAGCTATTATACACCAGTGCGTCGAGACACCACCCATAGTGACAGTACGATTGTTTCTGAGGGCGAAGTGATGCTCGACGAGAATGGCAATCCCATCGTCCAGCCTGCAATTCCGAATGAGGGAGAAAGCGATAAGACTGAGAAAAAGGAGGGAAAACGTACTCGCCCCACCGAGCGTGAGGTGAATTTAGATGACTTGTGAGTCCAAACGACCGTGGCCGAGACCTATTTTGAAGACATCGATTTAGACAATTCTGAGTTACAGAATGCACTTCAAATCATACAGTTTACCCGTCGTTCGCTTTTCCTCACCGGTAAAGCGGGGACGGGTAAATCTACTTTCTTGCGTTATATTGCCGCTACCACCAAGAAAAAACACATCATTCTGGCTCCCACAGGCATTGCAGCCATCAACGCAGGAGGTGCAACCCTGCATAGTTTCTTTAAACTGCCATTCCATCCCTTATTGCCAAACGACTCGCAATATAATGTTCGTAATATCCGCAATACACTGAAATACAACGGTGAAAAGCTCAAAATTCTTCGTGAAGTAGAGCTGATCATCATCGACGAAATCAGTATGGTTCGGGCTGATATTATCGATTTCATCGACAAAGTGCTGCGAATTTATAGTCGAAATATGCGCGAACCTTTTGGAGGTAAGCAATTATTGCTAGTCGGCGACGTCTATCAATTGCAGCCTGTAGTGACAGAGAGTGACCGCGAATTGCTACAAGTTTTTTACAAATTCGGCTATTTTTTCGAAGCTCAAGTATTTCGCGAGATGCAACTGGTTTCTATTGAACTTATAAAAACATACCGACAACGCGACCCGCAGTTTATCCACATCCTCGACCATATACGTACGGCACAAGTGAGTGATGCTGATCTGATTTCGCTTAACCACCGGGTGGGAGCCTCGGTAGATGCTAATACCGGTAAGCTCGCTATTACTTTATCGGGCAGAAGAGATACAGTCGATTACATTAACACCCGTCAATTGGAATTACTTCCGGGTGAATCTATCCACTTCCACGGCTCCATCACCGGCGAATTTCCTGAAAATACGCTTCCTACACCAATCGATTTAGAGCTGAAAATAGGTTCACAGGTTCTCTTTATCAAAAATGACAAAGACAAACGGTGGGTTAACGGAACTCTTGGGATCATCATCGGTATCAGCGACGAGCCGCAAAGCGCCCGCATTTATGTACGTACCGAGGATGGGCGTGACCTCGAAGTAGAGCGCGAAATATGGAGAAACGTATGTTATTCTTTCAATAAGAAAGAGCAAAAAATAGAAGAAAAGGAGATCGGAACATACAAGCAATTCCCTCTCCGACTGGCTTGGGCCATCACAGTACACAAAAGTCAGGGGCTCACTTTCGATCACGTGAAAATCGATTTCACCGGAGGCATCTTTGCAGGCGGTCAGACTTATGTGGCGCTCTCACGCTGCACGTCGCTCGAAGGTCTCAGTCTCAGCGAGCCGATTCAGCGTAGCAACATCTTCGTTCGTCCCGAAGTAATCCATTTCTCACGCAATTTCAATAACACAAACACTATTTATACAGCCCTACAACAAAGTAAAGCCGACAGAGCATACTATGAAGCTGCAGCTGCCTTCGATAAAGGGGATATGCAAACAGCTCTTGACTGTTTCTTTCTGGCCATTCACAGCCGTTACGATATAGAACAACCTGCCGCTAAACGACTCATCCGTCGCAAACTGAACATCATCAACCGACAGCAAGAAGAGCTTTTCCGCCTACGTGAAATCATTCGTTCAAAGGAAGAATTCTTAAAACGTTTGGCTATAGAATACACAATAATGGGCCGCGATTGCGAGCGGGAGCATATGGCTAAAGCTGCTATCCGCAATTACGAAAAGGCCCTCGAACTATGTCCCGAAGTATCAGAAGCTAAACGAAGGATCAAGAAATTGAGAAAGAATAAATCATAATCGACTTACCGATAGTCATCAAACCGGTTGGTCGTCGGGAGTATCAACAAAAAGATTATCGACTTTTGATAGTTCGTCACCATCAAACCATTGAGACAATTTAGTTTTAGCCTTGGCTTTTACATCATCAGAAACCTCATCCCAAACTTTGCGAAGGACATATATCAAGACTGCTAAGTCGTCTCCAAGACCGGCTATGGGGATAGCATCAGGGATAACATCCAAAGGACTAATCAGATAACCCAAAGCACCGATAATGATAGCTTTGTCTTTAATGGACACCCGATCACTCTCCAAAGTATAATAGAGAATAAGGGCAGCATATACTAATTTAACACCCGCACGCTTAGCAATACGAGATATTTTTTCAACAAATCCATTTTGTGTGAACTTATCTTTATATTTCATAAAGTCGGGAAGTTGTGTCAAATCCATTTTAATCGTCTTTTAAATGATCAGTAAATGAGTCGACAAGCTGACGAGTAAGCAAATCAGCTGCTAGAAATTTGCATTCCTTCATCAACTTGTTCACTCGTTATTTCATCAACTTATTCTGTTAATATTTCAACACTTCTGCTATATAACACTCGATTTTCTCATCACGAATCTTGCAGAGACGTCTCTTGATAAATAAGGCCGTGAGTAATCGGACGATCAGAGCAATCACTAAACCGACACCTACTCCCCAAAGAAGAGACCATCCGCCGCCGGGTACGAGTTGATCAGGAATAGCAGAAAGAATCAACACTGGGATAATGATGCAGATACCCAGAACTGTGTATTGGGATTTTTCCGTACCTCGACTATCAAGGATTACCTGTTTGTCAAAGAGATAATCATCCAATTGTTTACGTGTAATCCCATAATCAGTGATGTTCGGAAAACCGGGATCTCCTGTGTGGGCAGCAATCTTGTCAGTCACTACGTGCTCATAATCAATAATTATCGTTTCCATATTCATCTCTTTATTGTCATAAGTCTTGCACTTTGATCATTCTCAAATGGCTGAGATATCGATCGCGAGATTGCATTACCTGTCGCCAAGCAGGGCTATCTATGTGCAGATGTAAATCCAAATCGAGTCGCCAGCTTCCAATAGCTTCAAGACGATCTGTTAATGTTCCTACGGTGATATGCTCTAAAGCCTCGGCCGGTTGAAATAGAATCGTGTCATCAGAACGCTTTCCGCCAATACTCTCGCTCAGCAGATGGACTTTTACCATATCGTAAAGTAAATCGGTCGTAACACGGATTGGAATGCCCGTCTCTAATTTCAGTTCAAGTGCTGAATAAGGTTTGCGCCCCTCAGCAAAACGTTTGCAAATCTTACTAAGCAACAGGGCGCTCATCATCAGACGATAACGATGGCTTATATCATCTGTTTTAGCCAAAAAAGCAAAAGCCTCTAAATTTTGATTGGTATAACTCAACTCGGCACCGAACAAACAAATCGTCCACGAAATCTGTACCCACAGCATAAAGAGAGGCAATGCTGCAAACGAACCATATACCGCATTATAGCTCGAGAGAAATATCTGACAGTGCACGTAGAACAGTTGTAGCAGTTGCATAGCCACGCCTGCCAGTATGCCTGGTATGATCGTGTACCCTATCTTAACCTTAGTATTAGGCATAAAGACATAGAGTGCGATGAAGACCGCAGACATTATAATATACGGCATTATATCTATGGCGAGACGCATCATCGGTCCCAAAAGCAGATATTCGTGCGTCTGCTTAACCACCGTAGTAAGAAACACTGATACACCGGAAATCAAAATAATGATGATGGGTAGCATAAAAAACATTGCCAGGTAGTCGGTTACCGTACGAACTAAGCTCCGTTCGCGTTCCACTTGCCAAATATTATTGAATGTCTGCTCAATATTTCGGGTGAGCATCAGTACAGTCCACAACATAAAGACAAGTCCGATACCTAAAATAACACCACTGTGCGTATGCACCAAATAAGAATTCACGAAACGGATAATTGTATCGGCAGCTTGCGGCTGACTGGAAAATGCATTGCGAAACCAATCTTCAATATATTTGGAAAAACCGAAACCTCGAGCAATTGCGAAGACAACTGCTGAAATGGGAACGATCGCCAAGATTGTAGAATATGTGAGTGCTGCAGCTGACTCGAATACACCTTTTGTCGTAAAGAATCTCACTGCCAGCAGCAACTTCTTCAAAGCACTCACTGCAAAGCTATAAGGCGGAGACACTTCGGTCGGTTTCAGCCGCCAGATATCTACCTTGATAAACTGTATGATGTCTTGAATTTTCTTGCTCATCGGTTCTGTTTGCAAAGGATTACAGTATTCCCTGTGTCCATATGACAGGCGAATCGAAAAAACGAAAGCAGTGTTTCTGTAAGCCGGGTTCTGTTCCCCGATGTCTTTTCAGGCATCAGAGTGCCTGCCATTTATCTAATCTGTGAGTCACCCCACAGCTCAAGCGTTCTACCCTCCATCGCCCTTATCGGAACGAGCGGGCAACCCGTATACGATGGTTTACGCGAACTTGCAGCCTCCAGCGGGCACAACCAGATAATCACCCATCTGTTGGTGGTCTCTTACACCGCCTTCTCACCCTTGCCATTCATAGGAATGGCGGTTGTTTTCTTCTGCCTTAACCTATTGTTACCAATAGCTTCTATTTTCGGAAGTGGAGCGCCCTATGCTGCCCGGACTTTCCTCCCGCACCGTAAAACGGTACCGGTGGCAGCGCCGAAACACTGCTTTCAATATGCAAAGATAGTCAATTTTATTGATAACAGATAATAGGTCCCTGTTTTTATTGTATAATTAAGACTTCAACGATTAGTTATAGTATGTGATGCCTTTTACCAGAAATCCAAATATTCTGTTCTATTAAAGATAAAGACAGGGATTAATATTCTGTAATGAATTATGATGAACTCGCAGCACATTTTCAAATTTTATCGCCTTTTTTTGTGTGTTTAAGAATATTTAGTTACCTTTGTCGATGATTATGACGATATACAGTGTGCATATAAGTGATGGGGATACGATGTCGATACAGAGAAATAGTCGTGTATTTACATCTTTTAATGTAGATTATTTGGCTGTTCCAAATAATTTGCTAACACACACACACACACACACACACACACACACCAGTCCTAACCATTTTCCAAAACTTTACGTACGCGCGCGCGAAATACTGTGTACATCCCATAAACAAAGAGCTCCCACAAGTTCTCTTTGTTCGCTTTTATGTGCCTTTTTAGGAAAGTGCTCAAAAGGAAAATAAAATAAGTATTAACTTTCAAATTAGATATGAATATGAATAAGAATCAAGTGATGAAACAGGCTTACAGCACCCCTGAAATCAGTGTTGTTAAGATGCCGACAGAATATTCGCTGTTGGCAGGTTCCCAATTGGATGGAGGACATAATCCGGGCCGCATCGGTGATAATCACGGCGATGCCAAGCGAAATTCCTTTGAAGAAGAAGAGGAGGAGGAATTTACGCAGGGCAATAACCCTTGGGGAGATTGAATAATTAGAGATTAGAAAAAGTAATATAAAAAATTGAAAAAAGAAGATGAACGTAATATCATTTTTATCCAAGCTCATTGTTGTCATCCTTATGATATTCACCGTAGCTTGCACCAATGAAGAAGGTGTAAATAATAATCCGAAAGAGAATAATAAAGAAACGACACCAGACGCTACGTTTATAGGCGGTATCGATATTGACACAAAGGCCAAATCTGCCACCCGCACTTCTCTTGATATAACCTATCCGGGAGGTTTTTCCGTAAAGTATTTTTGGGAAAAGGGCGATAAAATTTGGACAGCTGACGGTGCGAGCGGCGAGGCGCAAATTACGACTAAATCGCCCACTGCCCACTTCAAATTGACAAAGGGATATTCTTCTTCCACAGTAGACGTATATTATCCCGGGCAGAATGCCACGACTTATAACCAAGTAACCATTGCCACGGCACAGATGCAGAGTGCACCCAATAATTCTGCTCACCTCGGAAAATGCGGCGACTGCGGCACGGCAACAGCCCATAAGCAATCTGATGGTACTTACAAATTCAATCTCGACCATAAGGTTGCTTATCTCTGTCTGCTTCCTCGTACGCCCAATGGCCTTGTATCTACTTATGTTCAGCAGATTAAGGTCATTTCCGACAACAATATCGCCGGCACCTACACATTGACGAAATCAGGCCTGGAAGGAAACGGTTCATCCAAGACAATTACGCTCACCACTAAAACCAACACCCAAAGTAGTAAATTTTTCTATGGCTTCCCGCTTAATAATCCCGAAACAAGTCAAAGCACGAATGCTGCCTATGTGGTTATCGCTCCGGGTACTCACGCTTTAACTATCGAATATACGCTTTACGATAGCAAAACTAATGTAAAAGGAATATTTACTAAAAAAATCAGTTCAGCCACTTATTCAGCGAATACGGTCTATCCGATGACGGCTAAAATCAACCCCACGGATTATCCGAGCAATGTATATTATATGTGGGATGCAAAAGTTGGCCAACATTATTGGAATGGTTATGAAAATTATCAGCCTAAGGTTGACGATGATAATAACAAGAACTATCCTAAGGATAATGATGATCCACGTTGGTATAATGAAATAATAGGTTATAACCCCAGTAATAGTTCCTTGCCTTTTGCGTCTCGTTCTTGTGCTGCTTGTCCTAATGTAAATGAACTTCTTTGGTATGCAGATAAAGGTGATCCACATTGGGATACTACACTTTGGACTACTCTGGGACATTTATATGAAGGTGGAATGTGGTTTAAGAAGAAAGATTACATAATTGGATATCAGGTTGATGTTGCCCCAGACGGTGTTGATTACAGAAAAACTGTGACAGTTGCCGACCAGAGTTATCCATCCATTACTTGGGGGAGACCTGCCGATATTACCAATTATTTCTACCTTCCGGCCCAAGGGCTTTATTTTGGCGGTACATATTCGAGTGTAGGTGCTATCGGTGCTTACTGGTCAAGTACTCCCCGTCCGAAAGAAAAGATGACTTCATACTATTTAGGTATTTCGGATAGTCACGTACGCGTTGCCGGTAATGATCGTAGAATGGGTTTCAGACCCTGGAAAGCGCAGTAAGCGTCGTAAGTAAATGGCTACTGCCACAACTTTTCTTTTCAAGCAATCTTTGATAAGATGAAGCATCTGAAAGAGAACAATACAAAATCAACCCCTGGGGTAGGCATTAGTCTACCCCAGGGGTACATATCAGTCTACCCTAAGGGAACACATCTGCCTACCCTTGGGGTACGCGTTGGTCTATCCTAAGAGAGCACTGGCTATAACCCCGTAACAGAGCTTCGCCGCAACCGAAAAGACTGTTCGTCGAAAGGCACAGCACTCATAATAACTCCTAATTTCAAACCTATAAAAACTTACAATTATGTTGAACTACATCGTCAGTAAAGTATTGATGAAAATCGGCCCGAAAAAGGGCAAGACAATGTATTTTGCCAAGGCCGACAAACCCCGAATCATCACGTTCGAGGAAGTGATTAAGGATATCGCCGAGATGAGCTCGCTCACCACAGGCGATGTACGAAACGCTATCGACCGACTGGCCTACTACCTACATCGCGAGTTGGCCGAGGGCAACACTGTCCAGTTGGGACAGATCGGCACATTCAGCGTGCAGGCTGCGGGCAAACAGATGGAAAAGGAGGAAGACGTGACTGCCGCTACCATCAAGACGCCTAAAATACGCTTCTATCTCAACGCCTATCTGCACGAGTCGATGAAAAGCCTCCGCTTTTCGGTGAACAACCCCAAGGCGAAACAGCACAAGGGCGGTGGAACAACACCCACACCCAAGCCGTAAACCGGTTTTCCTGAGAATACAATCCCCCCGACGGTCTCATTCAATACCGACAGGGGGATTGTTTTTTGTGTATTGAAATTTGAAAGTGTGTAGCCTGCTCTGCAAACTGTTGATTGCGTCATATTCTCTCTCATCATATTGCAGTCTTGAAACATAAAATATTGATGCAAAGGTATTAAAAAGCAGATTGTTTTTACTAACTTTGCAACGTTTTTACTTAACAGAGATATGGATTTGAAACGTATATTGATCAGTGTATTCGGGATATGGATGTTCGTCGGGCTCATAGCTTGCGATACGTCGACAGACGATGGACTCGACGGAAGTAAAACAGAGGAAAGTCGATTGGAAATGCCCAATGCTTTCTCGCCGAACGGAGATGGTATCAATGATGTTTATAAAGCCAAAAGTAATTATCGAGCAATCGTGACATTTGAAGCTACGATTTTCAACCGCTGGGGACAGAAACTCTATCAATGGAAAGAGCTTACAGGCGGTTGGGATGGCAGATTTCACGGTCGGGATGTCAGTGAAGGCGTGTATTTCGTTGTGGTGAGAGCACGTGGGGCCGATGGAAAGAATTTTGAGATCCGGCAAGATGTAAACTTGATCAGAAGTATTACAGAACATTCGGGATCGACAACAAAATAGCAGGAAGATCATGGAAAGAGAAGATGAGAAGATTAATGTGTGGGGCGCACGCGTGCACAATCTCAAAAATATAGATGTTGAAATTCCGCGTAATTCGTTGACGGTAATTACCGGTCTGTCGGGTTCGGGCAAATCATCGCTGGCATTCGACACGATCTTCGCCGAGGGACAGCGCCGGTATATCGAAACCTTCTCGGCCTATGCACGCAATTTCTTAGGTGGAATGGAACGCCCAGATGTAGACAAAATCACGGGATTGAGCCCGGTGATTAGCATCGAGCAGAAAACAACTAACAAGAATCCACGTTCGACCGTGGGCACAACTACCGAGATATACGACTATCTTCGTCTGCTCTATGCCCGTGCCGGAACGGCTTATAGTTATGCGTCGGGCGAGAAGATGGTGAAATATACCGAAGAGAAAATTATCACAATGATTCTCCGTGATTATGCGGATAAGCGTATTTTCGTTCTTGCTCCATTGGTACGCCAGCGCAAAGGACATTATCGTGAGCTGTTTGAGAGTATGCGTCGCAAGGGATATCTTTATGTTCGCATAGACGGCGAACTGAAAGAAATTGTACGAGGGATGAAAGTAGATCGATATAAAAATCATAATATCGAAGTGGTGATCGACAAACTTCAAGTACAGGAAAAAGACGATGAACGATTGCGGAGAACCATTCAAGTCGCAATGAGACAGGGCGACGGCGTGCTGATGATTATGGACAAGGACAGCGGCGAGATTCATAATTTCTCCAAACGACTGATGGATCCGGTTACGGGCATATCGTATGGCGAGCCTGCTCCGAATATTTTCTCGTTTAATTCGCCCGAAGGTGCCTGCTCCAAATGCAAAGGACTGGGATATGTAAATGAGATCGATCTTGGCAAAGTAATTCCGGATAAGTCGGCAAGCATTCACGATGGCGCTATTATCCCACTTGGGAAATATAAGAATCAAATGATTTTTTGGCAGATTGACGCTATCTTGCAGAAATACAATTGCAATGTGAAGACGCCTGTTGAGAAGATTCCTGCTGAGGCACTTGACGAGATACTTTATGGCAGTTTAGAGAATGTGCGCATCTCGAAAGAACTGGTTCATACCTCGACTGATTATTTCATTGCTTTCGATGGTGTCATTAAATATCTTCGTAACGTAATGGAAAACGACGAGACGGCAGCCGGACAGAAATGGGCTGACCAGTTTCTGGCCACCTGCAAATGTCCAGAATGCAAAGGTCAACGGCTGAAGCGCGAATCACTCTCCTATCGCATTTGGGATCGAAATATTTCTGAGGTAGCCAATATGGACATCATTGAACTGCGTGAATGGCTCGACAATGTAGAGGACCATCTTGATACCACACAGCGTAAAATTGCCACAGAGATTGTCAAAGAAATCAAGACGCGTGTTGGTTTTCTCTTAGAAGTGGGCTTGGATTATCTTTCGCTCAATCGGCAGTCGTCTTCTCTCTCGGGCGGAGAAAGTCAGCGCATTCGATTAGCCACACAGATCGGCTCACAACTTGTCAATGTTCTCTATATTCTGGACGAACCAAGCATCGGACTGCATCAGCGCGATAACGAGCGACTGATTCATTCATTGAAAGAACTTCGCGATCTCGGAAATACTGTTATCGTTGTAGAACACGACAAAGATATGATGCTCAATGCCGACTATATTATCGATATCGGACCGAAAGCAGGGCGCCGCGGTGGAGAGGTTGTTTTCCAAGGCTCGCCACAGGCGATGCTAAACATCCGCACGATAACGGCCGATTATCTCACGGGCAAGCGTAAAATAGAGGCCCCGAAGATATATCGCGCCGGCAACGGAAAAAGTATTTGGATTCGCGGTGCACGCGGCAATAATTTGAAAAATATTGATGTTGAGTTTCCGTTGGGTAAACTTATTGTGGTGACTGGTGTCAGCGGGTCGGGAAAATCGACATTGATCAATGAGACGTTACAACCCATTCTGTCTCAGCATTTCTATCGATCACTGAAACGCCCAATGCCTTATACGTCTATTGAAGGTGTAGATTATATCGATAAGGTGGTAAATGTTGATCAGAGTCCGATTGGGCGTACTCCTCGCAGCAATCCCGCAACATACACGGGTGTATTCAGCGATATCCGTTCTTTGTTCGTCAATCTTCCCGAAGCAAAGATTCGTGGCTATAAACCGGGACGTTTTTCATTCAATGTTAAAGGCGGGCGATGCGAAGCCTGCGGTGGAAATGGATATAAAGTTATCGAAATGAACTTTCTACCCGATGTAATGGTGCCCTGTGAAGTATGCCACGGCAAGCGCTATAACCGAGAAACCTTGGAGGTGCGCTATAAGGGAAAGAGTATCGCCGACGTACTTGATATGACCATTAATCAAGCCGTTGAGTTTTTCGAAAACGTGCCCAACATCCTCCAAAAGATTAAAACAATACAAGATGTCGGCCTCGGTTACATTAAATTAGGGCAGCCCTCGACTACACTTTCAGGTGGAGAGAGCCAGCGCGTAAAATTGGCTACTGAACTGAGTAAGCGCGATACAGGCAAAACTCTTTATATTCTGGATGAACCGACGACAGGACTTCACTTTGAAGATATTCGCGTGTTGATGGACGTTCTGCAAAAGTTGGTGGATAAAGGCAATACTGTCATTATCATCGAACATAATCTGGATGTCATCAAATTAGCTGATTATATTATCGATATGGGACCAGAAGGTGGTCGAGGTGGTGGTAAAGTTCTCTCTACTGGTACGCCTACCAAAGTGGCACATAGCAAAGATGGCTTTACCCCACGCTTTTTAAAACAAGAATTTAATTCCTAAGTTATCGGAATAAGAGTAAATACGAAAAGCATTCTTATTCCGTTCCATATCATAGACTTGCACGATACCAATCAAACAGGCGGTGTACACCGTCTTTGATCTCTACACGATGACGCCACCCCAACCGATGAAGCTTGTTTACATCAATGAGCTTACGTGGTGTACCATCGGGCTTACTGGCATCAAATTCGATATTTCCGCTGAAACCTATGGTCTGAGCTACCAAATCGGCCAGCTCACGAATGGTGACCTCTACACCAGTACCGACATTGATGTGGCAATTGCGAATCTCACCTAACGAAGGAATTGCACCACCACGGCCTACCGAAGAGTTACGGTCTACTACCCCATCGGTCTTCTGGCCGTAAAACACAGAAGAATATTTCTCAATACCGACGATGTCTTTAAAATCGACATTAAGCAGAATATGGACACTGGCGTCTGCCATATCCTCGCTCCACAGAAACTCGCGCAGAGGATTGCCCGTTCCCCAAAGTATTACCTTGTTGTCGTAGATGCCGTAACGGGCTAACACATTGAGTATCTGCTGTCGTGAATGCTGTCCCGTAATACCCCCTACGGGACGCTTGTTCAGATCTGCTGAAACCGACTGCCAGTCGCCCTTACCTATGAGATGAGCCAGATATATTTTACGCATCATCGCTGGCATGACATGACTGTTTTCCAGATGAAAATTGTCATTGGGACCGTAAAGATTGGTCGGCATCACTGCTACATAGTTGGTACCATATTGAAGATTATAGCTCTCACACATTTTCAACCCAGCTATTTTGGCAATGGCATATTCTTCGTTGGTGTATTCAAGTGGCGAAGTAAGCAATGCGTCTTCGCGCATTGGTTGGGGAGCTGTTTTCGGATAGATGCAGGTAGAACCCAGGAAGAGCAGTTTCTGCACATTGTGGGTGAAACTCTCGCTGATAACATTGCACTGCATCTTCATATTCTGCATAATGAAGTCGGCACGATAAAGCGAATTAGCCATAATTCCACCGACAAAAGCTGCAGCCAGAACTACAGCATCAGGCCGCTGCTCATCAAAAAAATGGCGCACAGCCTGTTGATCGGTTAAATCCAGTTCGCTGTGCGTGCGCCCTATCAGATTTTGGTAACCGCGGTCAAGAAGATTATTCCAAATCGCTGTCCCCACTAATCCGCAATGACCAGCGACATATATTTTCGAATCTTTATTCAACATAACACGTTACTCCGGCAATTGAGTTTTGAGATACAACTTCTCAACAAATTTCATATCGTGTGCAACCATCAGACGTACCAGTCTGTAAAAGAAGTTTTGGTGGGATTCCAACCCAATTGTTTGCGCGCTTTGGTAGGATCGCCAAGCAATTGCTCTACTTCGCACGGCCGGAAATATTTCGGATCTACTTCTACAAGCACTTTACCCGTGGCTATATCAATTCCTTTTTCTTCTACACCCCGACCTTCCCAACGCAGTTCAATACCGGCTTCACGGAAAGCCAACGTACAAAATTCACGCACAGTATGCATCTCGCCCGTTGCAATGACAAAGTCATCGGGCTTAGGCTGTTGCAGAATCAACCACATACATTCTACGTAATCTTTGGCATATCCCCAGTCACGCCGCGCATCCATATTCCCAAGATACAACTTATCTTGATATCCCAATGCAATTCGGCAGGCTGCCAAAGTGATCTTACGCGTAACAAAATTCTCTCCACGCCGCTCGCTTTCGTGGTTAAACAAAATTCCGTTGCAACAATACATATTATAGCTCTCACGATAATTCTTCACAATCCAAAATCCATACAGCTTTGCTACAGAATAAGGCGACCGTGGATAGAAAGGTGTTGTCTCACGCTGCGGCACTTCCTGCACTTTTCCGTAGAGCTCGGATGTCGATGCCTGGTAAATTCGACAGGTTTTATCGAGTCCGCAAATACGTACGGCTTCCAATAATCGCAAGGCGCCCACAGCATCTGTCTCAGCTGTATATTCGGGCACATCAAACGACACTTTCACGTGGCTCTGTGCTGCCAAGTTATAAATTTCAGTGGGTTTTACTTCACGAATAATCCGAATGAGCGAAGAAGAGTCTGTCATATCGGCCCAATGCAGATTAACCAGACGCTGTTTCTTCATATCCCGCACCCACTCGTCCAAATACAAGTGTTCGATGCGCCCTGTATTAAACGACGACGAACGACGCAAAAGTCCATGCACCTCGTAACCTTTTTCAATTAAAAACTCGGCCAGGTAAGAACCGTCCTGGCCCGTTATTCCTGTAATCAATGCTATCTTCATAAACTCTCAAAATAATTTATTTCTCTTCTGTAAATTGTTTGATACGCTGTTCTTCCGATAATTTACAAATCAGTAAAGCATCATCGTACTCTGCCACAATACAATCATCCAAACCCTGAATAACAACTCGCTTTTCTTGAGTCGTATGCACAATGCAATTATGCGAATCGAACATCGTAATGTTACTCCCGATACAACTATTGCCATAAAGATCGTGTTTGGTTTGTGCTAACAGACTCCCCCACGTACCGAGATCGCTCCACCCAAAATCAGCCGGACACACAAAGATCTCCTCGGCTTTCTCCATTATGGCATAATCCACCGAAATGTTCTCACACTCCGGATAACGTTCGTCAATCAAAGCCTGCTCTTTATCGGTAGCATAAGCGTCAAGCATACTCTCAAAAATCTTACTGATGGCGGGCTGATACACCCGAAACGCGTTAACTATCGTACTGACACTCCAAATGAAAATGCCCGCATTCCAAAAGTAATTACTGTTGCTGATATACGCCTGAGCAGTCTGCAAGTCGGGCTTTTCGCGGAATGAATCTACGCGATAAATCTCTTTGTTACGAGCAGAGGTCGTTGTCATATCTGCCTGAATATATCCATAACCCGTCTCCGGACGTGTCGGTTTCATTCCCAACGTAAGAATAGCGTCGGTTTCACCTGCAAATTGCAGACACATCGTCACCACACGTCGAAACCCAACAGTCCGTAATAATGTGATCACTCGGACTAACCACGACATTCGCCTTGGGATCTTGTGCCTTGATACGCCAACTGACGTAGGCAATACACGGAGCCGTATTCCGCCGACACGGTTCGGTCAAGATATGATCCACAGGAATCTCGGGCAATTGCTTTTTAACGATGTCAAAATACATCTTGTTCGTAACCACCCACACGTTTTCGGGAACACAAACTCCCGAAAACCGGTCGAAAGTAAGTTGAAGTAAAGTCCGGCCTACCCCTAAAACATCGATAAACTGCTTCGGATTCTCAACGGTACTCATCGGCCAGAAGCGACTTCCCACACCTCCTGCCATAATAACCAAATGATTGTTGCTCTGCGCCATAAACCTTGTGTTTCAAATGTTTGTATTGCAAAGATAATTTAAATAAAGCAAATGACAAAACAAAAAGTAAGTTTTGTTCAAAACAAAGGTAATGACAGATCATCCTCGAAAACATTATCTCCATCTTCGTTAGCCGTTGATTCATCTACGAATTGAAGCATTAACTGCCGTGTTTCTCTTGATTCAAGATTCAAACGATAGACTCCCCGCCTATCAGTCCGCGCTATCACTGACTCCCGATTCTTGGAATTATTGACTAAATAAGTTGCTACCAAACGATAAATCTCGTTATAACTCACGGTACGAAACAGAGAATTACAAGAATTGAACACGTGATAGGCAATCTTCTGAACAGAAAGTCCATCCTCACCAGCTTCGGTAAGCACACGAATAATTTCTCTTTTGTATTGCATAAATAAAAAAGCCGCAGGCTCAATGTCTGCGGCTCTTTTCAGAATTCCTATTTAAGCAAGGACGATCTTACTGGCCTCATTTTTAATTTTTCCCTCTTTGAAGAGCCATCCCATACCAAGAAGAACTTCCTCTGCTGTGATTTTTGCAGCCTTTGCAATTTCAGCTACCGTCAATGCTTTGGCTGCTGTTGCCAGTGCTTGATACACGTCACCAGCTCTGAAACCGACACTCTCTGCATTGATCAGCACTTCTACTTTTTTCTCCGAAGCTTTCTTCGTCACAGTTTTCTTAGTTGTCTCTGTCTTGGTTGCTACGGCTTTCTTCGTCGTTGCTTTCTTTTCTGCCATAATAATATAAACTAAAATTATCCGCTTTCACTTTGATTGGATCACGGTTCTTTATATTCTGTTGCAAAATTACGACTTTCTTTCTGCTTAACCTCTTCTTTATCAAAGAAAAACAGCATCAAACAATTTTTCAGATAGCTATATTTAGTTTTCTTGACTTAAATCAACACGGATCTTCAACTCATCTAATTGTTTCTTGTCTATCAGCGAGGGAGCATCTAACATCACATCACGTCCGCTGTTATTTTTAGGAAATGCAATGCAATCTCGAATAGAATCGAGACCAGCCATAATCGAAACAAATCTGTCAAGACCAAATGCCACGCCAGCGTGAGGCGGTGCTCCGTACTTGAAAGCGTTGATGAGAAAACCGAATTGTGCCATTGCGCGTTCTTCGGTAAAGCCCAAAATACGGAACATTTTCTCTTGCAGCTGCCCGTCGTGAATACGCAAACTGCCGCCGCCTACTTCTATCCCATTGCATACAAAGTCGTAAGCCTTGGCACGAACCTGCTCGGGATGTTCGTCAAGCAACGGTATATCTTCGGGATTCGGCATTGTGAACGGATGATGGGTGGCCATCAAACGCTGCTCTTCATCGCTCCATTCAAAGAGCGGGAAATCGACGATCCAAAGGCATTCAAACTTGTTTTTATCACGCAAACCTAACCGATCGCCCATTTCCAAACGAAGAGCACAAAGCTGAGTACGCGTTTTATTAATCCTGTCTCCGCTCAAAATCAAGACAAGATCGCCATCTTTAGCTCCCATCTTTGCCTTAATCCGTGCCATTATTTCGGGTGAATAAAACTTATCGACACTGCTTTTTACCATTCCATCCGCGTTATACTTGATATAAACCAACCCCTTGGCACCTATCTGCGGACGCTTAACAAACTCGGCCAGTTCATCAAGTTGCTTTCTCGAATAATCTGCACATCCCGGCACACAAATACCTCCGATATACTCGGCAGTATTAAATACACCGAAATCTCCGGTCTCTTTCAACTCATCCATCAGCTCAATGAACTCCATTCCAAAGCGTAAATCGGGTTTATCACTACCGAAACGGCGCATCGCCTCATGCCAAGTCATCTGCTGAAGTTTAGCCGGAAGTTCCACACCGCGCACCTCTTTGAAGAGATGGCGAGCCATAGCCTCGAAAAGCTCAATCACATCATCTTGATCAACAAACGACATTTCACAGTCGATCTGAGTAAATTCCGGCTGACGATCGGCCCGTAAATCCTCATCGCGGAAACACTTGGCTATCTGGAAATAGCGGTCGAATCCCGCTACCATCAGCAACTGTTTCAAGGTCTGAGGGCTCTGTGGAAGCGCATAAAACTGGCCAGGATTCATACGAGAAGGCACTACGAAGTCACGCGCACCTTCCGGAGTGCTGCCTATTAGTATCGGAGTCTCTACCTCAATAAAGTTCTGTGCATCCAAGAAATTGCGTATCAGAATGGTCATTCGATGGCGTAATTCAAGATTTTTACGCACAGAAGGACGGCGCAGGTCTAAGTAACGGAACTTCATCCGGATGTCATCGCCACCGTCTGTATTGTCTTCTATTGTAAAAGGAGGTGTTAAACTGTTACTTAAAAGGATCAGTTCGCAAACCAGTATCTCGATTTCTCCCGTCGGGATATTCTTATTTTTACTCTGCCGTTCACCTACTTCGCCTTTCACTTGAATACAATATTCACGCCCCAGCCGATTGGCTTTATCGCAGAGTTCTTTATTATCTGCCTCATTGAAAACCAACTGAGTGATACCGTATCGGTCGCGAAGATCGACGAAAGTCATCCCACCCATCTTCCTCACACGCTGCACCCATCCTGCCAATGTTACCTTTTTACCGGCATTGGCCAAGCGCAAATCGCCGCAAGTATTCGTTCTATACATCTTCTTTTACTTTATTTCATCTGTCGTGCAAAAGTACAACAAAACTTTGATATTTTATAACAAAACTTTGATTTATCACATATCATCCTCATAAACTAAGTGAATCCAACCACTCACACATATTATTAATAGATTTAAAAATCAGCTAATAAATATTACTTTTGTATCAATTTCCACCTTATTTTAATATCGTCCTATTGGCTTTTTCGTAACTTTGCCATTGAGTTCATATAAATTCAAGAAGAGATGAAAAAGGTATTAAGTATAACATTGATGCTGTTCGCGTGCCTGACATACGCTGCAGCACAACAGCAAGCAGAGATTAAGTTTGATAAAGTGAGCATTGATCTCGGTACATTCAGTGAAAGCAATCCCGTACAAGAAGCAGTGTTCACATTCACGAATGTAGGACAGGCGCCGTTGATTATCAATCAAGCCGTAGCCAGTTGCGGGTGTGCAGTCCCCTCTTATACTAAAGAACCCATCAAACCGGGACAAAAAGGACAGATCAAAGTGACCTATAACGGTAAAGGGAAGTTCCCCGGACATTTCAAAAAGAGCATTACGGTGCGCACCAATGGTGTACCCGAAATGACTCGCCTATATATAGAAGGTGTAATGAAAGAAGCTTCCAAATAAATCACTTCAATATTTACCACGTGTCATAAATTGACAGACAGAAAAAGCCCGAGATTCGAATCACATTCAGTCTTGGGCTTTTTGATTATCAGAGAGTTATGAGGTATCTTGCAATTTGTGGCTTTTCACGTTCCGAAAAGCAGTTAAACGTCGTGTCATTAATAATTAATCGTACGATGAATAGATGTTTTTCGTATAGCAACCGAAATGTAATGAAAATAGCAGCCCAGCTTCATTCAAAGACGTCTATATTGAATCTGTATATCAAGAGGAATATAACTGTTCGGAAAAGAGCATAAAAAAATTGATTGTCTCACGACAACCAATCTTTCTTAACCTTAATAATCTAATACCATGAAAAACACGTTACAAAGTTAATTATTTTATTTGTACTTGCAAGAGTATATATAAGAAATGTGCAAACATATAACATTAGTTATAAGTCCGATCACCCCATTTAAGTTTTCTTTGCATAAGTATTGTGTCAACAGTCTTTTTTTCACCACGTGCCAATAACGGAACAGTAGGCCGAATCGTCAATTCATCGTCTTTATCCGAGAGTGATGCTTCTACCATTACAGCCTCTATCTTATTCTTGAGCTCATTGAACCGATGTTGGGACATTGTATCCGGTTTTACAACTAATGATGAAACAAAAGATTGCAAATCAATAGAGGGGTATTCAAGCCGGTACCAACGAGAAGTAAAAAATGCAATCTCACTTTCCGGCAAAGGTCCATTGAAAGTCCTGACCATACAGAGAATAGTATCTCCGTTTGTTATCGGCAATAAACGCAACTGCATTTTCAAAGTTTCATTTATTGTAAGTGAAGCATAATTAGCAGTCAATGTATCCATAACGGTTATCCCTCTCAAAAGATTCTTTACCTCAGACTTAACCTTCATACCCATATAATCTACAAGCTCGAGTCGCAGATTCTTATTCAAATACGGCACAATGGAATCGGGCATTGTCAGCCACATTTCTCTCATTGACTTAGCCTGCAATTGCAAACAAGCTACAACAATCAATAGTATCAAATAAAACTTCTTCATCTTCTGATCATATTGAACAGACAAATAATATCTTAACCGACAAGAAAAGATGAGAATTCGTCTAAATTCTAAATAGAATTGCAATATTAAATCTTTTTTCTCGACAACACAATTATTCTTTTATAAAAATGTCTAAACAATCTATTTTTATATCACGGAATGTCATTCTGTAAGATTTATAATCATAAAAAATACCGGATGTCTCATTCCGTGACAAGCTCATCCGGTATCATTATTTCCACAATTCAATACAATTTATTTGAAAATCAGTTCGTCTTTACCTTTCTTTTTACTGATAGTAATCGTCTCACCTGACTTTTCTTCATCCGAAAGAATAATCTCGCAGAGTCCGTCTTCGATGTAATTCTGAATAGCCCGCTTCAACGGACGCGCACCGAATTGCACATCATAACCTTTTGTTGCGACAAATTCTTTGGCCTCATTCGTTATTTTCAGCTGATAGCCCATATCCCCAACGCGTTTGAACAAACCTTTTAGCTCAATGTCAATAATTTGTTTAATAGCATCGAGATCAAGCTGATCGAAAGTTATTATCTCGTCAAGTCGATTCAAAAACTCAGGTGCAAACTGCTTGCTAAGGCTTTTTTGAATGATGGAACGGGCATACTCTTTGTCTTTCTCATCAATACTCAAACCTAATTTACCGCTTGCATTGAAACCGACTCCACGTCCGAAATCCTTCAACTGGCGCGTTCCCGCATTAGAAGTCATAATAATCACAGTGTTACGAAAGTCTACGAAGCGACCGTTCCCATCCGTCAAACGGCCCTCATCCAGCACTTGCAGCAAGAGATTGAATACATTGCCGTGAGCTTTCTCAATCTCATCAAGCAACACGATGGAGTAAGGATGCCGACGAACTTTCTCTGTCAACTGTCCTCCTTCTTCATATCCGACATACCCCGGAGGTGCTCCCACAAGCCGAGAAACATTGAAACTCTCTGTGTATTCGCTCATATCAATACGTATTAAGGCATCAGTACTTCCGAACATAAACTCTGCCAACTTTTTGGCTAAATAAGTTTTGCCCACGCCGGTGGGACCCAAGAACATAAAAACACCTATCGGGTGGTTGGGATCTTTAAGTCCGACGCGATTACGTTGAATGGCTTTCACCATCTTGTCAATAGCCGTATCCTGTGCAATTACCGACCGTTTAAGCTCTGTAGCCATTCCTTTCAGACGCACACCCTCGGCTTCTGCCATTCGTTGGACAGGCACACCAGTCATCATTGAGACCACATCCGCAACATCTTTATCCGTTACAGTCTCACGAGTCTCACTTTCTCCGCTGGTCCATTGACGGTTTAACTCTTCCAGTTCCTGTTCTAATTGCGTCTGCGTATCCCTATAACCGGCAGCCAATTCGAAGTTTTGATTCTTGACAGCAGCCTGTTTCTTCTGCTTGATATGCTCTATTTCTTTCTCTTTATCGACAATCGTCTGCGGTACTTCTGCGTGTTGTAGATGGATGCGTGCACCAACTTCGTCCATCGCATCTATCGCTTTGTCGGGAAAAGAACGGTCAGTAATATAGCGTTCTGTCAACTTGACACACGCTTTCAACGCCTCATCAGTGTAGCTTACGTGGTGGTGATACTCATATCTGTCTTTAATATTCACAAGGATTTGCAATGTCTCATCGGCTGTTGTAGGCTCAATGAGTACCTTCTGAAAACGTCTTTCCAAGGCGCCATCTTTCTCAATACTGTTGCGATATTCATCAAGCGTAGTGGCACCGATACACTGAATCGTACCGCGCGCTAATGCCGGCTTCATAATATTGGCTGCATCCATACTGCCAGGTGTACTTCCTGCACCGATCAATGTGTGGATTTCGTCAATAAAAACAATGATATCAGGGTTCTGTTCAATCTCTTTAATTAATGCCCGAATACGCTCTTCGAACTGTCCGCGGTATTTTGTTCCGGCCACAATACCCGTCATATCTAAACTTACCAATCGTTTGTTATAGAGCACCGGAGATGTATGATGCTTGGCAATGAGCTGTGCCAAACCTTCAACAATAGCACTTTTACCCACGCCGGGTTCACCAATCAATATCGGGTTATTCTTCTTTCGGCGACACAATATCTCTGTTACGCGTTGTATTTCTTTCTCGCGGCCTACCACAGGATCAAGTTTTCCTTCTACGGCAGCTTGTGTCAAATCCGTCGAAAAATTGTCAAGTACCGGTGTCTTGGCATTAGACTTATGCGTTTGAGTTGTAGAGTGACTCCCGGTAGACTGATTCCCACTGCCTGTCGTCCTGCTTTCTTCAAACTCTTCTTCGTCTTCGTCAGGTAGTCCGATGCCATCTTGCGTCGGACTTACTTCTTTTTGGAGAACTGCTAAAGCGTTTTCGTATGTCATATTATTGAACTCCAAGACTTCTTTTGCACCATTATTAACTTGATCGTGAAGGATAGCAAGCAACAAATGTTGCACATCCACCAATTGGGTATGCTGTATCCGTGCCTCCAAAACAGCAAGTTTCAGAATGTTACTTGCTTTCTCATTCAATACGAGTTCAGAGGTATTGATAACCTCACTGACCTCATCTTCTCTCACCTTATTTTCAAGTTCAGTCTTGACAGATTTGAGATCAATATCCATCCGAATGAAAAGTTCAGTTATCGGACTGTCTTTTTCGCGGATAATACCGAGCAAAAGATGCTCGGGACCAACCGAACGGCTGGCCAGCCGCGCAGCTTCTTCCCTGCTGAAAGCAAGTATTTCTGACACCTTAGGTGAAAACTGACTCGTCATATATTTATCCTCTTACCTTTCTTTAATTGTTCGTTATTATCTACTTTGTAACTCTTCCCGAGACAAAAAGCAAACTCTGTGCCACAGTCTAATGAAGAAAAAAGGCTAACCGATATTTGGTTAGCCTCATTGGTGCGCCCTTAGGGACTCGAACCCTAGACCCACTGATTAAGAGTCAGTTGCTCTACCAGCTGAGCTAAGGGCGCTCTTCAAAACGAATTGGTGCGCCCTTAGGGACTCGAACCCTAGACCCACTGATTAAGAGTCAGTTGCTCTACCAGCTGAGCTAAGGGCGCTCAATTCATTACAAACAAGGACTACTCCTTAAATTTGCGAGTGCAAAGGTAGGTGTTTTTCAGCAAACAGCCAAACATTTTCTTGTTTTTTTCTGATAACAGCATTTAAAAGAATCCCTATTATGATCTGATATTATAAGACATTTAAGAACATAAAATATAAAAAGATCATTACTAACCATTCTTATTATATTGTTTTTTGCTAAATTTGCAGATTTAAGATAACGACAGAAAAGAAAAAGATGGATTTCAAGTTAACATCACAATATTCTCCCACAGGCGATCAACCCGAAGCCATACGACAATTGACAAATGGTATTAAAAACGGTGATCGAGCACAAGTGTTACTTGGAGTGACTGGCTCAGGAAAAACTTTCACTGTGGCAAACGTGATCAATAATATTAACAAACCAACGCTCATCCTCAGTCATAACAAGACATTGGCTGCTCAACTTTATGAAGAAATGAAAAGTTTCTTTCCTGAGAATGCAGTGGAATATTATGTTTCTTATTATGATTATTACCAGCCCGAAGCTTATCTACCCACGACCGACACATATATTGAAAAGGATTTGGCTATCAACGATGATATAGATAAATTGAGGTTAGGCGCCGTTTCTGCTCTGCTTTCAGGTCGGAAAGACATCATCGTTGTCTCGTCCGTCTCGTGCATTTACGGTATGGGTGGCCCTATTGCGATGCAGAATAGTATCATTTTTATCAAAAAAGGCTTGAGATTAGATCGTAATGAGTTTCTACGAAAGCTCGTCGATGCCCTTTATATGCGTAACGATGTGGATCTGCAACGCGGTAACTTTCGAGTGAAAGGCGACACCGTAGATATCGCAATGGCATACAGTGACAATATTCTCCGTGTGACTTGGTGGGATGATGAAATCGATTCTATCGAAGAGGTAGACAATATAACTTATCACCGAGTAACCGCGTTCGAAGAATATCAGATATATCCGGCCAACCTTTTCGTCACATCCAAGGAGCAAACAGAATGTGCTATTCGACTGATTCAAGATGACTTGGTAAAGCAAGTGGCATATTTTAACGATTTGGGAGATGCTGTCAAGGCACAGAGAATCAAAGAGCGTGTGGAGTATGATATGGAAATGGTCAAAGAATTGGGACACTGTGCAGGAATTGAGAATTATTCTCGTTATTTCGATGGGCGCGAAGTCGGACAACGCCCCTACTGTTTGCTCGATTTTTTTCCTAAGGATTATCTCCTTGTTGTAGATGAAAGCCACGTCAGTATTCCTCAGATCAGTGCGATGTATGGCGGCGATAGAGCTCGGAAACAGAATCTTGTAGAATACGGATTTCGTCTTCCTGCTGCATTTGATAATCGTCCGCTGCGTTTTGAAGAGTTCGATCAGATGGTCAATCAAGTGATTTATGTATCGGCGACTCCCGCAGACTATGAATTGCAAGAAGCTGGTGGCATTGTCGTTGAACAGATCATTCGTCCCACAGGACTGCTCGACCCAAAGATAGAAGTGCGTCCAAGCGACAATCAGATCGATGATTTGATGAATGAGATTGTTGAGCGATGTCAAAAGAAAGAACGCGTTTTGGTCACGACATTGACCAAAAGAATGGCCGAAGAACTAACCGAATACTTACTCGAACACGATGTACGAGCCAACTATATCCACAGTGATGTAGCCACACTTGACCGAGTGCAAATAATGGCCGACCTCCGAGCCGGTGTGTTTGACGTACTTGTAGGTGTCAATTTACTCAGAGAAGGACTCGATTTGCCCGAAGTATCACTTGTAGCCATACTCGATGCAGATAAGGAGGGCTTTCTACGCAGTCATCGTTCACTTACACAGACAGTAGGGCGAGCGGCCCGTAACGTAAACGGGAAAGTCATTATGTATGCTGATAACATTACAGAGAGTATGCGGAAAACAATTGATGAAACCGAAAGAAGGCGATCGATCCAACTGAAATACAACGAAGACCATCATATTACTCCCCGACAGATTGTAAAAGAAATCAAAGGCACTCTGACGATTAATCGGAAAGTCGGACAGGAACCGACTGCTTATCCATCATCCATATATATGGATACTGATACAGCCGCATTCGCCGCAGATCCCATTGTCCAACGAATGACAAGATCACAATTAGAAAAGAGTATTGCCGATACGACTGCTCTGATGAAACAGGCAGCCAAGAATCTCGATTTCTTACAGGCTGCTCAATACCGCGATGAAATCATCCGTTTGCAAGCACAACTCGATTTGAAATAACGTTAAATATTGAATAATCACACACTGATAAGACTTTATTTCGTAATTTTGCCTACATAAACATTTACAAAGTATCGATTTATGAAGAAAATAATTATCTTCTTGTTGACGCTCTTACCCTTGTCAACTTTCGCACAAGATGTATGGGAAAGACCACAAGATACTAAGCAAGAAGTAAAGAAACCGAAACAGAATGAATTCAATCAGGATGATGCCAAATATCTTGCTGGCACTGTTCCCGAGATAGACGGTAAAGTTGTTTTTACACTTGACCTAAATCTTCCCGGACGGAGTGCACAAGATATCTATGAACGGGTTTATACACTGCTTGACAGAATGGCGAAAGAGGAGAACCAATTTAAGGGAAGCGGGATTACACTCATCAATAAACGCGATCATATCATTGCTGCACATTATAAGGAGTGGCTCATCTTTACCAATAACTTCATCTCTCTTGACCGAACAGAATTGAGTTACACGATTATTGCCAAATGTGCAGACAATCATCTGCACCTCACATTGAGCCGGATCAGCTACTCATACGAAAAGAATCGGAATACAGGATTTGACACCACAGCCGAGAAGTGGATTACGGATGCTGTCGCACTCAATAAACGTAAGACTCGACTATCCAAAGGTTCAGCCAAGTTTCGTCGTAAAACGATTGACCGTAAAGACGAAATCTTTTCGGCAATCACCAACGCTTTAAAATAAAACAATACTTATGGCAAAGAATAATCTTCAATTATCGGGCAATCAAGATAAGTTTCTGAAAATACGAAATGTCCTGAATATCATCTTTATGGCAGGTGCCATCGTGGGCATTTTACTCTATTTCTATACTGATCAGACAGCCGGCACAATTACCATTCTTGCTGCAATGGTGTTCAAGATGATTGAAAGTATTTTACGATTTTTCCATTAATGAATAAGACCTTCATATCGGCACTTTTCTCGTTCGTAGCTTTTCATCCTGTGATGAAAGCGCAAACGGATTTCAACCAAATTGATAACGGTGGCCGAATAACGACATCCGATCAACGCCGCAATACAACCGACTCGCTGGGTAGTGATAAAGAAATACCTATCGGTATCAAAGTCTGGACTGTGGATACGCGTTTCGGCGACCGAAGACCTGCCCAAGTAGACACGCTCTCACATATGTTTATGAATACAATATTCACTTCCGGACTCAGAGGAGAATATAATACAACAGGCAATCTCGGTTCGCCACGTATCAATCGCATATTCATCGACCGACGTGAAAGCGGACAATTCATATTCACACATCCTTATAGCTTTTTCATTACACCGACAGACAAGTTTCAATTCACCAATACACTATCGCCATTTACCAATATATCATACGACAACTGTGGCGACCGCACAAACGGCGAAGACCATCTTACAGCCAAATTCGGTGTGAATGCCGGTAAGAGAATTGGTGCCGGATTCAAGTTTGACTATCTTTACGGCCGCGGATATTACCAAAATCAGAGTACGGCTCACTTCAATTACTCTATGTATGGTTATTATCTCGGCGACCGCTATCAGGCACATCTTCTGATCTCTACCAATCACCAAAAAGTTGCGGAGAACGGAGGCATCACTAATGACAATTATATTACACATCCCGAAAGTTTCAACGAAGACTTCCAAACATCTGAAATCCCGACAGTATTGAGTCAGAACTGGAATCGGAACGATAACCAGCACGCGTTTTTCACACAACGCTATAGTTTCGGTTTTAACAGAAAGGTGAAAATGACCGACGAAGAAATCAAGGCCAAGAAATTTGCGATGGAAGCGCAAAGAGACCAAGAAAAGCGTAAAAGTAAAGAGAAGGCGGAGAAAGAAGCAAAACGAAGCGGTAAGAAATTCGACGAAAAAAGCTTCACAGAAAAGAAGACTTTCAGTGGTCGACCGGACGGAGCCACTATTGCAGGAGCCGAACCTATGGACTCGACTGTACAAAAAAGTAACCGCATTGCAGTAAGAAGCAAGGCTGCGGCAGACAGTCTTCTGACCGTGGAAAAGAAACAACGTGAAGACACATTGTGGCTGAAAGACGAATATGTACCCGTCACCAGCTTCATCCATACTTTGAAGTTAGACAATTATCGCCGAATTTACACAGCCTATGCCACACCAAGCAAATTCTATGCGAATACTTATCGTAGTATTGGAAAGTTCTCCGGAGATTCCCTCTACGATAAGACCAATCATTATCGCATACAAAACACTTTTGCTATCTCCCTGCTCGAAGGTTTCAATAAATGGGCAAAGGCGGGACTGAAGGCCTTTATCACGAGTGATTTCCGCCATTTCACACTCCCCGATTCTACCCAAGCCACCACGGCATATAATGAGCATAATTTAAGTATCGGTGGTCAGTTAAGTAAGACAGAGGCCGAACACTTCACTATAATTTATTGGCCGAGACTTGGTTGACGGGCGAAGATGCCGGACAAATGAAAATCGATGCTACGGCCGATGTCAATTTTCCCCTCTTCGGCGATACGGTAACACTGGCGGCAGGAGCATTCCTCCACCGACTGAATCCCACTTTCTACTATCGACACTACCACGCACGCCATTATTGGTGGGACGACGGCAATCTGAATAAAATTATCCATTCCCGCATCGAGGGACTTTTCAGCTATCGCAAAACGCGCACCACATTGCGTGTAGCCGTAGACGGAATCAAAAACTACACGTATTTCAGTGGAGCTTACACCATCACCTCTACTTTCGAGCGTACCGGAAACACTGTCAGTCCGATGCAAAACAACGATATGATCAGTCTTATCACAGCCTCGCTCGGTCAAGATATCACTCTCGGTCCTTTCAATTGGGAAAACCTTATCACCTATCAGAAGTCGACCAAAGAAGATGTTCTCCCAGTTCCGCGCATCAACATCTACACCAATCTCTATCTGCGATTCAAGATAGCGAAAGTTTTGCACTGCGACTTCGGTGCTGATATGCGTTTCTTCACCAAGTACTATGCTCCCGATTACAGTCCAGCTTTGGGACAGTTCGTTATTCAGACAGGCAACAATAAGACTGAAGTGGGCAATTACCCAATCGTGAATGTTTACGCCAATTTCCATTTAAAGCGTACTCGATTCTTTGTGATGATGAGTCATATTAATGCGGGATTGGGCAATCAGAACTATTTTCTCACCCCCTACTACCCTCTTAACGACCGTGTATTTCGTTTCGGTCTGAGCTGGAATTTCTTCAATTAACGTAAGTTTGACAACAAATTTCTCTTCGAAAAAAGACTTCTCATTGACAGACATCCCATTTACAGCAGAAGGCCGATGGATACGAGAAGTCCGTAGATAAAAATATTGCGGGCAGTTTCGCCGAGAATTCCGTTCAAGGCATACCCCTCATTGATTCGAACCATCTTTTGATACGTTTTTAGATGCAATAAAAGGTAGATCAGCGGAAGCAATGCGCCCCACAAACTATCGACTGCCATAAACACAAAACTCATCAGATAAGCGGCGACACCCAAGTAAGAATAAAGCCGCCGTGTAAGAGCAGGACCGAGTACAACGGCCAAAGTTCGTTTACCGGCCCGCCGATCGCCGGCAAGATCACGGTAGTTATTGACCACCAAGAGGGCGTCTATAACGATTCCGCAAGCCAGTGCCGCGATAAAAACCTCCCAAGTAACCGGTTGAGAACCTGTCGGCATTTCGAGATAGTAAGTTAATGTGACCGGCACAATACCGAAAAACAGCAGAACAAGGACATCGCCCATCGCAATATAAGACAAATGTGTGGTATAAAGGAAACAGAACACAACGCATAGCAGACCAAAAACAACCATCCAAACACCCCCCCACGCAATGAGCGGAGCTCCCACCAGACAAGCCGAAACAGTGGCAACGGTAATACCTCGACGCATTGCCCCGACGGTAATCCAACCTTGCGAGCAAGCCCGTTTCGGGCCCAAACGAGTTTCATCATCATTATGTCGGACGAAATCAAAATAATCATTGATGAAGTTAGCATCGATCTGCATAATGAAAGCGAATAAAAAACACAAAACAACCGGCATCGTATTGATTTGCCATACCGAATCTCGCAGAGCCAGTGCCGTAGCAATCATCACCGGAACAGCTGCTCCCGTAAGTGTTTTGGGGCGTGAGGCCAGCACCCAAGCCTTTACCGAGTTCGTCTCGACAACATTATCATTCATATCTCCGTTCTATTTTCTTGCAAAGTTACGGATAAAACATTATTTTTGCAAACAAAACGAAACGCAATGATGCCTACCCCCGATGTCACACTCGATTTAATGGAGTTTGTCGAACAAAACATACTTCCCCGCTACGCAGCCTTTGACAAGGCACACCGACTACCCCACATTACGCGTATAATTCGGCGTGCACTGGAATTGGCGAAGAAGATCGGAGCCGACTGCAATATGACCTATGTTGCCGCCGCCTACCACGATCTGGGGCTCGCCGGGCCACGAGCCGTACATCACCTCACAAGTGGTAAGATTCTCGGAGCCGATGCCCGACTGCGCAGGTGGTTCACGTCTCAGCAAATCAAGATAATGAAAGAAGCCGTAGAAGACCATCGGGCATCGGCCTCGCACGCTCCGAGAAACATCTACGGAAAGATCATTGCCGAAGCCAACCGCGACTTAGAGCCCGACGTCGTGTTTCGTCGCACGGTAGAATACGGTTTAGACCGCTATCCCGAAAAGAATAAAGAGGCGCAATGGAAGCGTTTTGTCAGCCATCTGGAAAACAAGTATTCCACCCACGGATACGTCCGGTTATGGATTCCGAATTCTCCGAATGAGGCGAACCTCAAAAAGATTCGTGAAATCATTAACGACAAAACACTGCTGCGGGAGAGATTCGAACAGATATACGAAAGCGCCC
Organism: Hoylesella pleuritidis JCM 14110; assembly: GCF_000613725.1. Taxonomy (GTDB): domain Bacteria; phylum Bacteroidota; class Bacteroidia; order Bacteroidales; family Bacteroidaceae; genus Prevotella; species Prevotella pleuritidis. The sequence goes on along the minus strand of NZ_BAJN01000001.1, from coordinate 178,721 downwards.
CCGCTGCTGACCCGCCCATCTGCCCATGAGCAAGAGTGGAGCACCACACAATCTACCCCCTATCTTTCAGTTTATTTTTACCTGTCCGGCCATCTGCAAGAGCAAACAACACTGCCTATCGGTCAGACTTTTCATCATTTGAGTCCGATATTAAGTATACAAATATGCGATAGAAAAAGGACGAATTTCCGGCAAAAAAACGACATTAAAAGGAAACTTCTAACACCTTGTAAATAAGTAATTTACAAAAATTATCGGACAATCCAGGAAAAGTCATCCCAACGTCTTGTAGAAAAGTACTATCGTTCCATTAAAAAAGTACTATCGTTTTTACGAAAAAGTACTATCGTTTTTGAGGAAAGATAGTATTGTTTTTTATGAAAGATAGTATCGTTTTTTATGAAAGATAGTATCGTTTTTTTATGAAAGATAGTATCGTTTTTTATGAAAGATAGTATCGGGTTAAAATAAAAGTACTATACATACAGAATAAAAGTACTCCCATTTGTTTGGAAAAGCAAAAACTTTTCGTTATCTTTGTGGCAGACACTTGGGGGGAAGGTTCTGCGAAGAGTACAGATAACGTTGCCCCGTGGTCTGTAAACAAACTAAATTTTTATCATTATGGACTATTCGTTGAATAAACGGAAAATGAGTGTAGGCCCGTTGAAAGGCAAGGAAGTGTTTGTGGCAAGCCCTGTTTGCCAGAAACAGCGTGTATCGTTCGAGAAACTCTGCGAACGGATGGCAGAAGACAGCACCGTGGGCGATGCCGACGTGGCTGCCGTGTTTTACAAGTTTCGCAAGGTGCTGAGCCAGCTTTGTTCGCAAGGCTTCATCGTCGATGCCGGTCCGCTGGGCACATTTCGCCCCACGTTCACCTCGAAATCTGTGGAGAAAGAGGAAGACTTCAAGCCGGTGGATTGCATCTCGAAGACACAGATTCTCTTCACGCCTACGCAGGAATTCCGCCAGTTGAAGAATGTTGAATTCTTCCGCGTAGCAAAGCAGGGGAAGAAGAAACCCAAACCGAAGCCTTGAAAACGCAGTGAGGGAAACCGATTGAACGGCGCGCGGCCGAGAGAAAGCACGGCGCGGCTTGCGGTCGGGTCTCAAAGCGTAAGGCTGAATTCGAGAAAGAGTGTATTGAAAACGCTTGTTATTCTGTCTGCAAAGGTCATACTTTGCGGCGAATAACAAGCGTTTTAAGGTTGAAGCGGAAGTCTGCACCATTGTTGGCAGTTCGCTCAAGGCTGAATCGTAATCCGTTCTGTTCCGACGAATCGGCGTTTTTTATTTGCGAACAGATATATCTCAGGACTTGTCTTGCAGACTTTTATTCGGCTTTTCCGAAGGTGAGTCCGTACATCCGGTAAATGTCCGTCAGGCGACTGAGGCGCTGCTTGAAGGCGTCATAATTCTTCTTGTCTGACGGAATCCATTGTATTTCCGAGATGGCTGCCATACGCGGGAGCACCTGGTATTCTATCAATTCTTTGCAGGTTACATACTCTGTCCACAGGTTGGCCTGTACGCCGAAGATGTGTTTCTTAGCTGCATCACTGAGATTGTCGGGCACGGGCTCGAACGAATATACTTTGCTCAAGGGCAGATAACCGCCGATCAACAGTGGCTCGTTCCTCTGTTCTTTCGCTTGATAGTAGTCGAAATAGGCATAAGTTGTGGGCGACATAATCACGTCGTGCCCCATTTCTGATGCTTTTAGACCGCCGTCCATTCCTCTCCACGACATAATCGTGGCGCTTTTGTCTACATTCCCTTCGAGAATCTCATCCCAACCAATCATTTTACGTCCCTTGCTGTTGAGGTATTTCTCTACTCGTGTCATAAAATAGCCTTGCAATTTATCCTCTGCCGACATCTTTCCGTCGGCCGTAATATGCTCGTCTTTGATGCGCTGTTGACATCTGGGACAGGTCTTCCAGCGGGTCTTCGGGGCTTCGTCTCCCCCAAGATGGATGTATTCCGAGGGGAAGATGTCTAATAACTCGTCGAGCACGTTGTTTACGAAGTCGAATGTTTGATCGTTGCCGGCACAAAGAATGTCGTCGAACACGCCCCATAACGGACTCACTTCATACGGACCTCCGGTACATCCTAATCGGGGATAAGCAGCCAACGCACCCAGCATATGGCCCGGCATATCGATTTCGGGGATGACAGTGATGTAGCGCTCCTTGGCGTAACGAACGATTTCGCGGGCTTCATCTTGTGTATAATATCCGCCATAAGGCGTATTGTCGAATACGGTTGAATTGCGCCCCAGCACAGTTTTCTTACGCACCGAACCTATTTTCGTCAATTCGGGATACTTCTTTATCTCTATACGCCAACCTTGGTCCTCGGTGAGATGCCAATGGAATACATTCATATTGTGCAGCGCGAGCAAGTCTATATACTCTTTCACAACATCCACGGGGAAATAATGGCGCGCACAGTCTAACATCATTCCGCGGTAAGAAAAACGCGGCGTATCAGTAATTATGACGGCAGGCAACGAAACATTTGCCGCATTCTGAATAAGGGGTAACGACTTTCTGAGGGTCTGAATGCCGTAAAATACACCACGAGAGGTAGCTCCGGAAAGGTTGACGGCTTTCTTGCTGACAATCAATTTGTAGGATTCGTTTCCTGATACCTTTTTGTCCAATGCCAGAATAATGTCTGCACATTTGCTGCGCCCTTTTGTCGACAAGCTTAACGAGAGTCCCGTAGACTCTTTGACATATTCTGCCAGAAACTCGGCATTTCGCTTCATCTCGGCATTTCCGTCGGGATAAATAATTTTCGTGCCAGCGGAAAGTACAAACGCTTCTCCCTTCTGCATCGCAATCGAACGAGGCTGTGGTACGACATTATAATCTGCCGCACTCTCCGCGGCATTCACCGGCATAAAGAACATTGTGCCCACGAATGCCGAAAACAAATTAAATAAACACTTCATACGATATGTTATATAGTTTAAAAATTATTTTTTTCAAAGTTAGCACTTTGTATTGAACTATTGGGATTGGTGAAATGAAATTTAATAATATTTCACGTTATTACCTGTGATAATGGATTTTTCCCTTCCGAATATTTGGTATATTGGCAGAAATGCTCTATCTTTGCATAAGAAATAAGGAGATCACATAGGGTTGTATCGATTCGATCGGGATACTCATCAAATAAAATCGAAAAACCGAGAATGCTTCTTTTGCTAATGGCGGGCCACAAACAACCTTCGGGGACAAGCTGTAAAGCCGGTGGATTACAAAGGCGGAGAGCTCTCAAATCTTAATTACTCGGAGTTTCATCACATCATCGGTATGACCCTTTTTACAAAACGGCAGACAAGTTCTGCCGTTTTCAGCTTTCAAACATTCATTTTCAATAACTATGTTTTCTGGTATTATCGAAGAAATGGCCACTATCGTGGCTATCCATAAAGAAAAAGAGAATATTGATTTCAGTTTGAGGTGTACGTTCACCGACCAACTGAAAATCGATCAAAGCGTAAGTCATAACGGTGTTTGCCTGACCGTGGTAAGAATAAAGGATGATGTCTACACAGTCACCGCAATGAAAGAAACACTCGATCGCTCGAATCTTGGGTTGCTCCGAATTGGCGATCGAGTAAATATTGAGCGTTCGATGCCAATGAACGGACGCTTAGACGGACATATCGTGCAAGGACACGTGGACGAGACAGCCGTCTGCACAAAAATGGAAGATGCCGATGGCTCAACCTATTTCACGTTTGAATATCCCTTTGATAAGGAAATGGCACAACGCGGATATTTCACTGTTGACAAGGGTTCGGTCACGATTAACGGTGTATCTCTCACGGTCTGTAATCCCACGGAAAATACCGTTACAGTAGCCATTATTCCTTACACACGAGAGAACACCAACTTTTGTGATATGCAGATAGGTTCGGTGGTTAATTTAGAGTTTGATATTTTGGGAAAATATATCGCCCGTCTGCAAAGTTTCAACAACTAAGACAACAAACAAGGATGATTTCGAGGGTTCGGAATCATCCTTGTTCTATATCATTATAGACCTCACTGGAATACAAACATTTGTTAAGAAACAGCGGGCTTGATAAACTTTTCACAACGATTTCAAGTCTAAGCAATAAACTGATCTTCGGTGTGCCGGAGTTTGTCAATCACTAAACGAAACAATTTATGAAGAAATCTCGAATCATTACAATTGCCACGCTGTTGTTTGCTTTCCTCCCGACAGCAAGCCAAGCTAAACAATGGACTTTGAGAGATTGTATCGACTACGCGATGCGTAACAACATTACCATTCAGAAAAACCGACTTTCCAAACGAAGTGCCGAGGAAGACGTACGGCAATCGCGAGCTGCACTGTTGCCTTCGTTGAACGCCACCACTTCGCAATCGGTTACTTATCGACCGTGGCCCAAGACAGGCAGTTCGACCGTTGCAGGAGGCTATGTGCAGTCGAGCATCGACAAGGTTTACTATAACGGCAGTTATGGTGTCAACGCCAATTGGACGGTATGGAACGGGAATCAAAACCGGAATACGGTCAAGAGAAATAAGCTCTTAGCTGACCAGGCTGAGCTCGACTCGGCCATAACAGCCAATTCGATTCAGGAGCAAATCGCCCAGTTCTATGTGCAGATTCTCTATTCCACGGATGCCATCGCGGTAAACCGACAGAGTTTGGAGACAAGCAAGAAGAACGAAGAACGCGGACAAGAAATGCTGGCTGTGGGAAAAATGAGTCGGGCTGATTTGGCACAACTCACCTCGCAGCGCGCACAAGACGAATATAATATTGTGGCCGCCGAAAGCAGTCTGCGAAACTACAAACGCCAGCTGAAGCAACTTTTGCAAATCACCGATGATGAAGACTTCGAAGTGGTCATTCCGACAGCTACCGATGAGATGGCCTTGCAGGAGGTCCCTGCATTGAACAACGTTATATGACAGCTTTGGCCCAGCGACCAGAAATCAAGAATAGTCGATTGGCCATTGAGAGCAGTGGTCTTGATATCAAGATAGCTAAAGCTCAAGGGCTACCTACCATTAGTATGAATGCAGGTGTGGGCACCAACACCACATCAATGAGCAACACGGTATGGGGCACGCAGCTCAAGACCAACTTCGATGTGATGGGAGGCGTGACGGTGAGTGTTCCGATTTTCGACAACCGCTCGAAGAAAACGGCTATCAACAAGGCGGTAATCCGGCAGCAGAACAGTCTGCTTGACCTGCGCGACAAGCAGACACAACTCTATTCTAACATCGAGAACTATTGGCTCGAAGCTACGACTAATCAGAATAAGTTCCGAGCTTCACAGGCGAGTGTAGCCAGTGCGCAAGAAAGTTATGAGCTGTTGAGCGAGCAATTCCGTTTGGGATTGAAGAATATTGTCGAGTTGATGACCGGAAAAAACAATCTGCTCACGGCGCAACAAAACAAGCTGCAAAGCAAATATCTCACGATATTGAATATCGACTTACTGAAATTCTATCAAACGGGCGAACTGAAGTAAGAATCACCCGTAGCTGCCTGAAATGTAGTGGCCAAGTAGTTGGGCTACTACGAGACGGTGAAAAGAAGCGGATAGGTATATGATATTTGGTTTCATACGAGGATTCGCGGCGAATCTTAAACATTCTGACCCATATACTTGCGCATTTAAAGATATTTGATTAACTTTGCAACCAATTATGACGACATACTGTGTGCAAAATAATAAAGGTATGATGCCGATACAGGAAAACAGTGATTTTTCCGTAAACTTCTCGGCTGATTATTTGGTAGTTCCAAATATTTTGCTAACACACACACACACACACACACACAGGTGCATCGCCGCTAACCTCTTTCCAAAACGTTTTTACGCGCGTGTGCGTGAAGCGCCGTGCATATCCATAAACAAAGGGAGCCCGAGAGTTCTCTTTGCTGGCTTTTTTTGTGCCTCTTCAAAAATCTATAAGAAGGAAAATAAGATAAAGATAAACCCGTAAAATTAGTTATAAGATGAACAAAAAACACTTAATGAAGCAGGCTTATAGTAAACCTGAATTCAAAGTTATTAACATTGAACCTGACACCCATCTGTTGGAAAGCTCCTTGCAAGGCGATCACAATCCGGCCGATGATGATGAAGTGTTGAATGCTAAGCCTTATGATTCCTTCGAAGAGGAAACCTCGAAGGATCTTTGGGAAGAGTAGAAATAGAAAGTTACAAAGAGAATAGAGAATCAAAAAGAAATGAAGAAAATGAAGACAAGCATTTTTTCTGTATTAACCATAGCTACCATACTATCTACAGCCTGTTCCAATTATGACACGATGCAAAATGATAAAGAACAGGATTTTGATATAAAAGGATTGACTGAATTTGCCGTTGGTGATAACAATGCCACCCGAACTTCGGGTGAATATACGGGAACAGGCATAAAATTCTATTGGACAGAGGGCGATGAACTCTGGATAGCCGACGGTGGATTGACTAAAAGTATCAAGAGCGATATCACCGGAAAGACGGAAACAGCTAAGTTTTATTTTACAGGCACTTATACTGCCAATAGCTACCCTGTTCGTTACACGGGCGGTAATGCCGGCGACAAGGTGACGATCAAAGCTATACAAAAGCAAGAACAACCTAACGACGGATCGCATATCGGCAAAGATGGCGACTGTGGAACAGGTACGGCCACAAAGAGCGGAGGACGGTATAAATTCCGGCTCAGTCACAAAGCGTCATACATCACCTTTGTGCCTTACTACAGCCACGGATTTGCAGAAGATGTAAAAGTAACCCAAATCAAAGTAACTGCCGATAAGGCCATAGCAGGTACTTACAATTTCGACGATACAGGACTTCAGACCTCTACTGCGACAAACATTTCCAAGCGCATTACGCTTATACTCAAAAATGGCAATGACGATGGTTTTGAAATACCGAAAAGCGAAACCGTCTACAAGAATGCTGCCATTATGGTATTATCTCCCGGCACGTACAATGATTTCACGGTGGAATACACGCTCTACGACCAAAAGACTCACGTAAAAGGGACTGTTACTAAGAATTACGGCACGCGCACTTTCAATGTCGGAAAGAACAAGAAAGTAGCCTACGATTTGGCCGTTCCACATTACGGACAAGAGTATTACCTATGGGACGCCATTAACCATTGTTGGAAAGGCCACGAAACCGGGCAACCCAAATTTAACAACGAAAGCAATAAAGCTGAATACCCCAAATCTGCAGATATCGATCGTTGGTTTAATGACAATGTTGGTTATCCGGAGTCAGCTTCTCGCAGTTGCAAAGATTGTCCCAACGTGAACGAGATGCACTGGTATGTTAAGAACGGAGACCCTCATTGGGATGGCACGACAATATGGGAAACAATGGGACACCTATACCAAGGTGGTGTATGGTTTAAGAAAAAGAGCGAGATAGCCGGATTCAGCTCCACTCAAGCTCCCGACAATAAAGATTACACCACAAATTCAGAGGAAGCCGAGATAAATAATAATTCTGTCAAGAAAGGTAAACCGACAGTCTCGAGCAATTATTTTTATCTTCCAACTTTGGGTTGTTACTCAAGCCAAGGTGCTCTTCTTTATGTAGGAGTATATGGAGAATATTGGTCGAAAACACCCAGCCATAAGGAATCTAAGCACCAACGCTTTTCATATTACTTAGCATTAGATGAAAACAGTGTAGGGGTGAGCAGTGAAGACCGTTTCAAGGCGTTCAAAGTATGGACCGCCCAATAGTCCTTGTCTTTTGTAAGAACCATAGTTTCCTGTTACTCTAAAAGGAGCGACAGACATTCTCTCAAAACTATCTTCGACAAGATATGGTCTTCGAAAGAGAATGATACGAAATCAACCCCTGGGGTAGGCATTGGTCTACCCCAGGGGTACACTTCAGTCTACCCTAAGGATACACACCTGCCAACCCTTAGGGATGGTATTAGGCTTCCCTAAGGAAACGAGAAAGAGAGCCCCCGAGACACGCTCTTACCGCCAGCATCATCAAAACACCTAAAAGTCTGCGTCTGTCTCGACATCTGTGCAAAGCAACTCATTCGTCAAGTACCCAACATTCATCGGCAGGACTATATGCGAATCCCTCAAAATTAAAATCGAATAAGTCATCAGGCTGTACACATCGATTGGTTATCAGATGTCGAGCCATTGCTCCGCGACACATCTTGGCATATACTACCACGGTTTTCAATCTCCCTCCCCGACGCACCACAAACTCTGGATGAATTACCCGAATGGCTTTCTCTACTTTACGCCAATCGAATAATCGCTTCATTTCTGCGCTGGCTAAATTGATTAAAATACCGTCATCGGCTTGCACAGATTCGATGAGAACATCGGTGAGAAGCGGTTTCCAATAGTCGAACATACTACAATCATTCTCCGGTAACACGACGTTTCCCTCCAAACGATAAGTTTTGATTCCATCGAATGGCCTGAGCAGACCATATAAAAAGGAAGTAATCCAAAGGTGTTGTTGGGCAAATTCTGCATCGGTATTGCTGAATTCATCAGGCTTTAAATACTTATACGCAATGCCGGTATATGACAATACCGCGGCGAGTCGCTGATTCGGATTGAGAAATTCGGTATATCTCAACTTATTGAGTGTTGCAATTTGCATATTGCATCTCAACATTTGTTGCAGTTCTTCACTTGAATAATCCATCAACTGTACGGCATTCGCCTCTGCCTCACGTTGAAATCTCGGAAGGGTACGATACCTCGGAGCAATTTCGCACTCTGTTGTCATATCCTTTGCACATGCCAGTAATATCTGCATAACTTTGCATTAAAATAAATTTATTGCCGACCTTTATTCATCGAAACAGGGAGACATCTCCGAAGATGTCTCCCTGTTTTGCGAGCCTCTTGTCGGATTCGAACCAACGACCCCGAGATTACAAATCACGTGCTCTGGCCAACTGAGCTAAAGAGGCGGGGTGGGTGAGCTACTTGCATCGCGCCGCTACAACCAACTACCTTTGCTACGTTCCCGTCCTGGAGGATTCGAAGGGAGCTGGCCGTGCAAGACTCACCCGTATTGCGACCGCAAAGGTAGTCAAAAAAGTTCAGACAGGAAAATGAATCAAATGAAACTTCCGCCTTTTAACACTTATTTGAATGAAGATCGTATTTGGGTGATTGTCGTTCTGTTCTTTATTCTTCTATGATTCCAATTTCGAGAAACTTTTTGACAAGTTCTTCTACATCTTTGCGGGCCTCTGCTTCGCTGACATCATAATGTGTCGTGAGGAGACAAACAAGATCTTCAATGGTAAAATCCTTATCACTAATCTGTTCCCAAAGGAATGCCGAAGTATCATTCATTGTGATAATGTTACTGAAATCAATGTTTTCTTCGCCTTCGGCTACAATAATTTGTCTACCGCAAATGGTGCGGAGATTGAATCCTTTTTTTGCTTTCATATTCTAAATGGGTTTGAAAAATCTAAGCCAAATCCGTCGGTAAACTGCCAAAAGATAACGCCGGATTGGATAGAGGAAAGTCCACAGCCACGAATAAAGCAACCATTTGAAACTGTTGGTCTTGTCAATTTTCTTCCGACCTTTACGGTAGAAACCAATAGCAAAACCTTTGATATCCTCTTTTCGACAGTGCTCTTCAAGGATATTTCCGTCACCTCGCAAGATAACATTATTGTCTTCTACCTTAATAATTCTGTGAAGGACATAATGTCCGGGAGTTATTTCAGCTAATACGACATCACCTTTTCGAATGTCTTTGGCCTTAGTGAGCAAAGCCTTATCTCGATCGTTCTCCAAAAACGGCCGCATACTGAATCCTCTGAGGTTGATAGTAACCGTATGACCTTCATCCATCAATCGAACAACCTCGGGCAAGATTTCGGTGTTAGAGAAATGTATCTTTTTTACTTCGCTATGGTCTTGTTGCATAAGATGGCAGCCTCTTTATTGGGTAAACAGTGTAATGTGTAGATAGCTGTGGTCTCGACGATTCGGGTAATGGTATCACACGCTCTGTTGAAAATGTCCGAATCCCATTTCATTGATGAACAGGAAGGAAGCAATGAAGTAAATGCCTCGATGGGAGAAAGCCTGTCTATACGATTCTCCGGAGCCCGATCAATTCGTGTGATAGCGCCTAATCGCGCTTTTACATTACGATAACAGGGAGTTTTTCCGCTCCACGGGCTTCCATAAATATATGGTTCGCCATCAACAATACGTATGATCGGGTTGTCGTCATTCATCAAATCGCAACCTGGAATATAACGGAGCCAGAGACTGACGTGTGTGCTTTTTCCTGTCCCGCTCTTGGCATTAAAAGCATAGCCATATCCGTTTTGTCTAACAAGAGAAGCGTGGATGAGCAGCGTCTGATGAAAACTTCCGCCAAAGGAAAATATCATCATCAGTGCATTCTGTAAGCCGAAGCAACGCATATTATAATTGCCCCAAAGTTTGCAAGTACAGTCTGAAAAGTCCTTATTGGTCTGTAATAAACAGCAAATCTTCCCTTCAAGATCTTTGATGATATATTGATAACCGCCATTATTGAGTCGGTCAACAATCGTATCGCCATTACCTGTATCGAAAGCACGAATTCTTTTACAATGCTCTTCGGAAACTTCAGTCAACGTATCATTAACAACAAGCTGAAAAAACAAATCTTTCGGTTCATTTAAGACCCTGAAAGGCTTGAAAGAAGGGAGTAAATCCACATTATCAATTGCGGTATCCTGAAAAATAATGCGGATATATAAATCCGCTATACAATAGTAATTGGTACTGTTATTTGCCATTTTCGTTTTGCTTCCTACAAACAAATAAAGATCAAATCTGCCTCAATCGATTTCTGTTGCAAATATAGTGCTGATGGTCTGTAACCTATCGTTCCCATCTTATTTGCCCAAAACGGCATCCTGGATTTCATCATCCGTAGGGCTTACGGCTTGAAATCGGAAATCGGAAACATTGATATATTTGACATCAAAACGGCCTTTATCCGTATATTTTTTACGCATTGCGAGAAACTTCTTTTCGATATCTCTACGCTTTTCCTTGTACACGATAATACAAGTACGATGTTGCAACCCTTTATCAGACAAATAATCACGCAATTGATTTGCATAACTTTCTCTGCCATAAAGAAAGTGCGACTTATCACTTACGTATGCTGTCTTAATAGATTGAATATCGGTGAAGTAAACGGTTGAGTCATTAAAAGACATCGAAACCCCATAAGCATATATTATTGCTTGTTTATTCTTGGCCGACATATTTGAAAATGTCAACAGCGTGCAAACGAAAAATGCTATCAGAAAATGTTTGTTCAATCTCATTTTACCTTAATTGTATCTTTATATTATGTATGATTCTATTGTCCGAGATAAGATTTCAGCATCTTATTTTTGGTGTTATGCCTGAGCCGTCGGATAGCTTTTTCTTTGATTTGTCGTACCCTTTCACGGGTAAGTCCATACTTATCACCGATTTCTTCAAGTGTCATTTCCGGCTGATTGATACCGAAAAAGGCTTCAATGATGTTTCGTTCGCGTTCGTTCAGCACATTCAAGGCACTCGAAATTTCAGCACGGAGCGACTCCATCACCAATTCATTGTCAGCCATCGGCGAATCCGCATTGGGCAAGACATCCAAAAGACTGTTATCTTCACCTTCAATAAAAGGAGCATCTACGGAAATGTGTTTACTGGGTGCTTTCATCGCATCCACGATTTTGTCTTCCGGCAAATCCACTTTATCGGCAATTTCATCAACACTTGGCCGCCGTTCGTTTTCCTGTTCAAACTTATTCAGAATGCGGTTGATTCTATTGACCGACCCTACTTGATTCAAAGGAAGCCGTACTATACGGCTCTGCTCGGCAATGGCTTGCAGAATACTCTGTCTGATCCACCATACGGCATAGGATATAAATTTAAATCCCCGCGTTTCATCAAACTTTTCCGCGGCTTTGATAAGTCCCAGATTGCCTTCATTGATGAGGTCGGGTAAACTCAGTCCTTGATTTTGATACTGCTTTGCAACAGACACCACGAATCGTAAATTAGCTTTGGTCAATCGTTCAAGAGCCTCCTTATCTCCTTTCTTAATACGTTGAGCCAATTCCACTTCTTCTTCAATCGAGATGAGTTCTTCGTGTCCTATCTCTTGAAGATACTTGTCGAGTGACGCACTTTCTCGATTAGTGATTGATTTCGTGATTTTCAGTTGTCTCATTAAGTTCTACTTATTTATGCCTGATGCAAATTTAATGGTTTTCCTGCACTTCTGCAAATATTTTATAGTTTATTTGAGAAAATGACTCCGAAATATCCATATTGTACAAGCGTTTCAGTGGAATAAGGAGTTCGATAGGCCCTCTCTGCTACTGTAAGCAAATGAGTCATACCGAACTCCTGATGGCTTTATACGGTCATTATTTATTCAAGCGGAACAGCGAAGTAGCCTTTCTTGCCCGTAGGATAAATTCCTTGAATATATAATACCGGATCTTTGCTTGTCGATGCGTCTTTCACCAACTGTTGCATAGCATCTATCGACTTCACCGGCGTATCATTGACTTTCTGGATAATGAATCCTTTGTTGATACCAGCAGTCTTCAATTTCCCGTTATTTACTTTGATAACTTCCAATCCGAAACTGATATTCAGCTGTTTTTTCAAAGTTTCCGGCACCTCACGGAAGTTACCTCCGAGAACATCTAAATCTGCTTTCTTGACAATATTCGTATTACCTTGCTCATTTTTTAAGGTAATAGTAGTCGTCTTCTTTATCTTGTTGTGCAGGTAAGTGAGTGTCAATTTATCACCCGGACGTTTGTTCGCGAGAATAGCAGACAGCTCGCCGAACTTGGTAATATTCTTTCCATCAACAGAAACTATGACATCTCCCTCCTTGATTCCGGCTGCTTGTGCACCGCTCTCTTCCGAAACTTTAGCCACATAAACACCTTCCATTGTACCGAGATCGATTTCTTTACCCTTGTTTTTCTGTTCATCGATATAGTTCTTTACATCGCCGCCTTGAATTCCGATAAATGCACGCTGAACAGTTCCGTAAGTTTTAAGATCGGAAACCACTTTATTCATAATAGCAGTAGGGATTGCAAAGCCGTAGCCGCTGTACGAACCTGTCTCCGAATAAAGCATTGCATTGATTCCGATAAGTTCACCGCGTGTGTTGACCAATGCCCCGCCGGAATTGCCTCGATTAATAGCGGCATCGGTCTGAATGAATGATTCCACGCCATTTGCATACAGAGTACGAGCTTTCGCACTGACAATACCCGCCGTAACAGTATTAGTCAGGTTGAAAGGGTTACCTATGGCAAGTACCCATTCGCCCACTTTCAGATCGTCGCTGTTACCTATTGATACGGCAGGAAAGTTTTTTCCCTCAATCTTAATCAATGCCAAATCTGTGGTTTTATCTGTTCCGATAATTCGAGCAGAATATTCTTTATTATCGTTTGTCGTCACAGTAAGTTCGTCGGCACCCTCAACCACGTGATTATTTGTAACGATATATCCGTCGGAAGAAATTATGACGCCCGACCCGGAGCCTTGTTGCTTAGGCGTACGAACTTGCCTTTTCTGCGTACCTCCATTGCCTTGATTCGGACTCCCAAAAAAACCGAACGGATCACCAAAGAAGTCGCTGAATGGATCTGTTTGTACATCGACTGTTTGCACCTTGCTATTGCGAGTGTTCAATATATGCACTACGCTTGGCAAAGCTTTCTCTGCAGCATAAGTTAAATCAACAGGCTGCCCTGCCGGAACAGTTGCTGCCGCCGCGTTGGCTTTGACAAAAGCCCCCGCCGAAAATGCAACGGCAATGACGCACATTGCCGAAAGCAAATACTTTGAATACTTTTTCATTGTCTTGTTATTTTGTTTAAATATCTTCTCTATCTGCATTGAAGCGATGAGTAGGGACACTCCCTTGTTCGCAACACTTGCAAATATAAGAGCAAAAAACGGATTTCTGCCAATCTGTCTTATTTCTTTATTCCATTTTAACACTCGAATTTAACATCTTAACGGCTCTTAATGGAGTACTTGTCAACTTTTTACATTCGTTTAATGCCGACTATTGACAAGTTTGTCAGCTGTCAATTCTATAATATTTTTCCGAACGATGAAGCACACAAAACAGTCATTTTATAATCTGTTGATAATCAGAGATTTCTCCATTTAAATTCATCCCATCTGCAAAAAGCTGTTTCTCAGCTTGCAAGTAACAATTAATCATCGTGTAACTAACGGTTAATTGTCACTCGTTTAATTGTTAATCGCCTTATGTTTAGCCGTTAATTGAAACATACGTCATATCTTATTGATTATCAGTAGCATATGACCATATTGTAATTTATTATGAGCGGATGCCCGCAATGTCCTTATTCACCTCAGCATCGTGCGTGATTCTGAGGACAAGAAAATAGGCTCGGGCATAGTTTTCTTTAAAGAATGTTTCAAATTCTCTCATTATTCTAATATCGACTTATCACAATTCGACTATGTAAAATAGACAAAAGATAGCGAAAACGAATGTGTCGAGGTGAAAAAACACGAAATAGAGGAGACCTTTCAGATTAATTTCGTACTTTTGCAACCATAATCAAGATGACAGTAAATAGTTATGAACGTTTTAGAATTAAGTGAGCAGGAGATTGTCAGACGGCAGAGTCTGCAACAACTGCGGGCTATGGGCATCGACCCCTACCCTGCCGCAGAGTATCCGACAAATGCTTTCTCTACCGATATAAAGGCTGATTTTAATGAGAATGATAAGCGAGAAGTATGCATTGCGGGTCGACTGATGAGTCGGCGGGTAATGGGTAAGGCCTCGTTTGCCGAGATTCAAGACTCGAAAGGACGTATTCAGGTTTATGTCTCGCGCGACGACGTTTGCCCGGGCGAAGATAAAGAGCTTTATAATACGGTATTCAAGAGACTGCTTGACATCGGCGACTTTATCGGGGTGATCGGTTTCGTTTTCCGAACACAAACAGGTGAGATTTCGGTTCACGCTCAGACACTTACACTTTTGAGCAAATCGCTCAAGCCGTTGCCCATTGTCAAATACAAAGACGGGGTTGCTTACGACAAGTTTGATGATCCTGAGTTGCGTTATCGGCAACGTTATGTCGACTTAGTTGTCAATGATGGCGTGAAGGAAACATTTCTTCAACGGGCCACGGTGATACGAACAATGCGGCAGGTTTTGGACAATGCGGGATACACTGAGGTAGAAACACCCACGCTGCAAGCTATTGCCGGCGGTGCGAGTGCACGTCCATTCATAACCCATTTCAATGCACTCGATGTTGATATGTATATGCGCATCGCCACCGAATTGTATTTAAAACGCCTCATTGTAGGTGGTTTCGAAGGCGTGTATGAGATTGGTAAGAACTTCCGCAACGAGGGAATGGACCGCAATCATAATCCGGAGTTCACGTGTATGGAACTGTATGTGCAGTATAAGGACTACAACTGGATGATGGATTTCACCGAGAAACTGCTCGAAACGATTTGCATTGCCGTGAACGGAAAGTCCGAACGCGAAATCGACGGTCATATCATAAGTTTTAAAGCACCATATCGCCGGTTGTCGATATTAGATGCCATCAAAGAGAAAACGGGTTACGACCTGAACGGAAAAGATGAAAATGAAATCCGCGAAATTTGCAAACAGCTCAAAATAGAGGTCGACGAGACAATGGGCAAAGGTAAGTTGATCGACGAGATATTCGGCGAATTTTGCGAAGGAACATTCATTCAGCCTACGTTTATCACCGACTACCCTGTCGAGATGTCGCCGCTCACAAAGATGCACCGCTCTAAACCGGGTCTTACCGAGCGTTTCGAGTTGATGGTGAATGGTAAAGAGTTGGCCAATGCTTACTCAGAACTCAACGATCCGATTGATCAAGAGGAACGATTTAAGGAGCAAATGCGACTCGCCGATAAGGGAGATGACGAGGCAATGATTATCGATCAAGATTTCCTTCGCGCCTTGCAATATGGTATGCCACCACTTCGGGTATTGGAATTGGTATAGATCGGCTCGTAATGTTAATGACTGGCAAGACCTATATACAAGAAGTCTTGTTCTTCCCACAGATGCGTCCCGAAAAGAAAATGCCCAAGAGTTCGGTTGAAGAATGGTCAGCCATCGGCGTTCCCGAGGCTTGGGTACCCTTATTTAACAAAGCCGGATACAATCTAATCAGTGATATCCGATCCGCACAAGCACAAAAACTCCAGATGGATGTGTGTGGAATCAACAAGAAATATAAGTTAGGCTATGATAATCCGAGCGTGAATGATTTCCAGACGTGGATTGATCGAGCCAACGAAAAGGTAAAGAAGTGAAGCGATGGAAAGGTGAAGGGTGAAAAGATAAAGTTATGTTCAACTGCGGAAAAATAGCGATCATCGGCGGCGGTAGCTGGGCAACGGCCATTGCTAAGATTGTGGTGAGTCACACGCATCACATTGGTTGGTATATGCGTAGAGATGACCGGATCGACGATTTTCGACGACTGGGGCACAATCCGGCGTATCTGATGAGCGTACATTTCAATACTGATGAGCTATTTTTTAGTAGTGACATTAACAAAATCGTACAAGCCTACGATACGTTGGTGTTTGTTACACCCTCGCCTTACCTTAAAAACCATCTCAAAAAACTGAAAACACGTATCCACGATAAGTTTATCGTAACCGCAATCAAAGGTATCGTGCCCGACGAAAACTTAGTTTGCTCAGAGTATTTTCATCAGATTTACGACGTTCCTTACAACAATTTGGCGTGTATTGGCGGTCCATCTCACGCCGAAGAGGTGGCACTCGAACGGCTTTCTTACCTTACCGTGGGCTGTTGCGATGAAGAAAAAGCCCGTGCTTTTACACAAATTATTCAGAGCAATTTCATTAAAACCAAAACGGGCAGTGATGTTGTCGGTATCGAATATTCGTCCGTTTTAAAGAATGTTTACGCCATTGCCGCCGGAATTTGCAGTGGATTGAAATACGGCGATAACTTTCAAGCTGTGTTGATGGCCAATGCCGTGCAGGAGATGTCACGTTTTATGCAAGCTGTCCGACCGTTGGAACGCAGTGTGTTTGACAGCGTTTACTTAGGCGATTTGCTTGTAACGGGCTACTCGAACTTCTCTCGCAACCGTACGTTCGGCACAATGATCGGTAAAGGTTACAGTGTGAAGAGTGCACAAATCGAAATGGAAATGATTGCAGAAGGCTACTTCGGAACGAAGTGTATGAAAGAAATCAATCGCCACTTACACGTCAATATGCCCATTCTTGATGCCGTTTACAACATCCTCTACGAAAAAATCGCACCCCAAATTGAGATAAAACTCCTCACCGACTCATTCCGATAAGTCGGTCAATCGACAGAGATCATTCAATAAAACGATAATGAAAAGTATTAGTTTAGACATTACAAAGGCCGCCCAATTCTTGCAATCGGGCGCCATTCAAGCGTATGAATCCAAGGTGAAAGCCGCACAAGAGGCCTTAGAAAACGGTACTTGCCCGGGCAATGACTTCTTAGGATGGCTCCATTTGCCGTCATCCATTACGCCAGAGTTTCTCAATGAAGTGCAGTGTGTAGCCGACACGCTGCGTGAGAAATGCGAAGTAATCGTCGTTGCAGGCATCGGCGGCAGTTATTTAGGTGCCCGTGCAGTCATCGAAGCATTGGGAAACGCTTTCGCTTTGCTTGTAAACGACAAGCAAAATCCCACGATCCTCTTTGCTGGAAACAATATCGGCGAAGATTATCTGTCTGAGCTCACCGAATATTTGCGGGACAAACGTTTCGGTGTTATCAATATTTCGAAGTCAGGAACGACAACAGAGACCGCACTTACATTCCGTCTTCTTAAAAAGCAATGCGAACTGCAACGCGGCAAGCAACAAGCAAAAGATGTCATTGTAGCCATTACCGATGCGAAGAAAGGGGCTGCCCGCACCTGCGCAGACAAAGAGGGCTACAAGAGTTTCATCATTCCCGACAACGTGGGTGGCCGTTTCTCGGTACTTACTCCCGTGGGTTTGCTGCCCATTGCGTGTGCAGGCTTCGACATCAAAGCACTTGTCGGCGGTGCTGCCGATATGGAAAAAGCAACCGGAAAGGAAGTTCCTTTCGAGCAAAACATCGCTGCCCAGTATGCTGCTGTGCGTAATGCTCTTTACAATGAGACCGGAAAGAAGATTGAAATAATGGTAAACTATCAGCCGAAACTTCATTTCGTAAGCGAATGGTGGAAGCAACTCTTCGGCGAAAGCGAAGGAAAGGAGCACAAAGGCATATTCCCTGCATCCTGCGACTTTACAACCGATCTCCACTCTATGGGTCAATGGATTCAAGAAGGAGAGCGTTCGATCTTTGAAACCGTCATCAGTATTGAACAGTCTAACCGTAATTTACTGTTCCCCAACGATGAGGAAAACCTTGACGGATTGAACTTTCTCGCTGGAAAACACGTAGACGAGGTGAACAAAATGGCCGAATTAGGTACACGTCTGGCACACGTCGACGGTGGCGTTCCCAACATTCGCATCAGCGTTCCGGCGTTAAATGAATATTATATCGGTCAATTAATCTACTTCTTTGAGATCGCTTGTGGCATCAGCGGCAATGTTCTCGGCGTAAATCCGTTCAATCAACCGGGGGTAGAAGCCTATAAGAAGAATATGTTTGCACTGCTCAACAAACCGGGTTACGAGGTTGAAAGCAAAGCTATTCAGGATCGATTGAAATAAAAGGAAATAATGATACTCTCCCTGAAAGTCGTTCTTTTCGATATGGACGGTGTGCTTTACGACTCGATGCCCAATCACGCTATTGCGTGGCAAAGGGCTATGCAGAAGTTCGGAATTCGTATGTCAGCCTTAGATGCGTATCAGACAGAAGGGATGCGAGGCGTAGATACTATCCGAATTATGGTGAAAGAGCAACAGGGAAGAGTTATTTCTGAGGCCGAAGCACAAGAAATGTATGACGAAAAGACGCGAGAGTTCGGTTTGTTACCCGTCGCTCCCATTATGGATGGCGTCGTTTCGCTGATGCAGAAGATGAAACGCGACGGTTTACAAATCGGTATTGTGACCGGAAGTGGTCAACGCCCGCTCATCGAGCGAGTATTGACCGACTTTCGGCATTTTGTCAACCGTCGCCATATCGTCACGGCTTACGATGTAAAGTGTGGAAAACCCGCTCCAGACCCATACTTGATGGGACTGCAAAAAGCGGGTAATTTTCGTCCCAATGAAGGTATTGTGGTAGAGAATGCACCATTAGGTGTACGGGCAGGTGTAGCTGCCGGCATCTTCACAGTGGCTGTAAACACAGGTCCTTTATCCCAAAGTGCATTGAAAAAAGAGGGTGCCAACTTGGTGTTTGACAGTATGCCAGCGTGGTGCGACGCGTGGGATGATTTCTATTTCTCCATTAAAAAGCAAACTGACTGTTAATAATTCTCGTATATTTGCACGCTCAAACCCAATATCGGATTACCAAATCCCCTGAAACGAATACTCCCCCGCCCCACATTTCACTAAGATAAACCATCCGGTCCTGTGGTGCCTTTCGCCACGACTAACAGCTACGGAATGTATATCAAAGTAAGAATCAACGATTGGCTAACCCCCGAAAGCAACGTCAGAAAGCCGAAATCAAACGTGTACTCGACAACGATTAAAAGTAAAGAGCTTACTTCCCGCTTTCACTTCATTATCTCTTCATTTCTCATTTGCCGTTAAACACACTGAGAAAAGCCATTAAACGGCATATAATTAACGGTTAATCGCAAGGCAAGTAACCATTAATTGCAATACGGCTTTATATAATTGATAATCAGTATATTATCTTTTGCAAATAAAAATACTGATTCATCCAGATGAACGAATACGTTTTAGTCAGGTGTTTCTCCTTATTACTCATTCCATTCACATTTATCATTCAGCGAATCAAACCACAAATCCCGTCAATAAGTTTATCGAGAGGAATACCCGAACGCTCACTCATCATCCGCACATCAGCCTTACGTGCAATGAGTTTACCTAATGGTGAGTTGAGCATCTTAAACTCCGGAGCTAACTCGGGAAGACGTTTCCGAAGGTCGGGATATTGTTTCAGCAAATCGTGCAACCGTGTTTCTGGTGTTATCTCGGTAATAGGCACTGTCTTGCCGGCATCTTCTTCCACATTATTTACAGGTTTAGGGGACTCTTGTTGCTCCTTCTCGCCCGACCAAGTGAGTAATGTCTGCGACCCTTCCAAAGCCCGAATGTGCGTACAGTCTTGCATCATCTCGAGCACACCACGAAACTTTCCTTCCGAGTCTCGCACTGCAACGTAGACAATATAGATAAACATCCCAGGCTTGTTAATCCAAAATTCGGCCTTGTTTTGCTCTCCACTGCGCAACTTGTCGATAACTTCACGCACGATATGGGCACTCTTTCGCGGATGGCAGTTCATCACTTCGCGGCCAATTACATTCTTGCTGCGCGGGAAAATGCGGTGATCAGTGTCTGAATAGAAACAAACAAGTTCACGTTCGTCCACAAATGAAATGTCGATCGGCAGGTGTTTGTAGATGAGATTAATCTGTTCGAGCGTCAATTTGCCCGTTGTTACGTCAAGCTGATCGGTTGCTCCCGCGCTGTAACCGTACTTGTTGAGTAACACTTGCAGGTCTTTGGCAAATTCATCCACTGCCGGCACAAGCCTGCTGGACGTCTTTTGCGGTTCGGCCGACACTGAGAAGAACGCGAATCCGATCTCTTGGTCGCCTGATTTCATATCTTCAAACTCTGCATTATCAATCAAAACAAGCGACGTAGGATAAAGAATCACTTCCTCTTTTTCCATCAAATCGCGACAGTGGGCTATCAACGTAGTCTGTAAGGAGATAAACTTT
This sequence comes from Hoylesella pleuritidis JCM 14110, assembly GCF_000613725.1. Classification (GTDB taxonomy): domain Bacteria; phylum Bacteroidota; class Bacteroidia; order Bacteroidales; family Bacteroidaceae; genus Prevotella; species Prevotella pleuritidis. The sequence goes on along the minus strand of NZ_BAJN01000001.1, from coordinate 157,698 downwards.
TCTTCGTCGCCAGCTTCTAATAGGCGTGCCGACTCGCGTATTTCGTCGCGCACAATGTCGTCGAATGTCCACATTGTAGTCGTCGGTCGCGAGAAGCCTTTACGCTCCAAAATAGGGTAAAGTTGGTTTTGCTTACGCTTATAATGCAACGGATATTGACTGATTCGGTCGTAAAGTTCCAACCACTGGTTCTTGATCATTGGATATTGAACAAGGTCTTCGACTGCCAGCAACAGCTTCCGCATCTCGTCATTTTCGTTCAGATAGTGCGTAATGGGATGATTGGCGGGCAGATTAGGTCTTGAATAATCCATAAAACCATCTAAAAGGTGAATCAACGAGTGAATATCCTCCCGCAGACATTCATCTTCCGTTTCCTCGGTCATCGTCTGTTCGAGATAAGCAATGTGGTAAGCACTTACTGTGCCAACGTGCTGCCGGATTCGGTCTCGGGCCTCCTCAACAGACAACTCGCCTGCTTTATAAGCATTTCTAATCTCAAAAAGTGCCTGCATCTTGGCTGGTTCCATCTTCGGAAGATAGTCTTTCATCTTATTTTCCATCGTCTTTCCGTTTTAATTTTATAGTGACAAAGGTAGCGCATCACACGCAATCGACAGGTCACAAATGTGACTTTTAATAGTTAAAAGAATCTAACAGTTTGTAAGTTGAACAGTTTTTGAGGAGTTAAATTGTTTTACTCGATGGTTTTCCGTATCTTTGCGGGACAAGATTTATTGTTATGAGCAAAGTAATTATTACCAATTTCACAGATCCCTTGTGCCCTTGGTGTTGGGGAGAAGAGCCGTATCTGCGCAAAATCGAAACCCATTTCCCGGGGCAAATCGAGTTTCGCTATGTGATGGGAGGACTTATCGAGGATTTAAACAAGAAGAAACCAACCGATGAAACGCCCGAATCCTATTATCAAAAAATCAATATCAGCACAGCTCGTCACCTTTTAGAAACGGCCCAGAAACATAAAATGCCCATCGGAACGACTGATTTTCAACTGTATTCAGAGACTGAAAGTTCGTCTTATCCCACAAATATCGCTTTTAAAGCAGCAGAGAAAGCAAATGCAGGAAAAGCTGAATTATTCCTCTATAATTTACGGGCAGCAGCGATGGCAGAAGCAAGACCAGCCATCAAAGAAGACGAATTGATTGACATTGCCGATGCAACCGGCATCGATTTAGCCGATTTTTTGGAAGCGATGAACGATGAGTCAACCCGTGAAGCCTTTCAATCTGACTTGCAATTCACCGAAAAAGAAAATATCGAAGTGTTCCCGACATTCATCATTGAATATGAAAACAAGCAGATGAAATTAGCTAACTTCCGCGATTACAAGACCCTCGTAGCCTTCATCAAGACGGTAAGTGGCGGTGCGGTGACACCGATCCCCGTTACCTTTTCGCCTGAATCGCTGTTCACATTAATGGAGAAGCATCCTAAAATGGCTGCCGAAGAGGTGAAAGAGGCTTTTGATTTCACTTCGATTGATGAGATGGAACAAGCTATTAGACCATTGCTCGATAGAGGTGAACTCATAAAACAGTCTGCCACTTACAGTTATTTTGTAAAGCTTCCCTCACAAGGAATGTCTTGCGACTTAACTACCGGTATCTGCAAATGAGATATTCGATTGTATAAATAACCAATTATCAGAAATAAGATGGCCTTCTATCATCCTTAAATACATTAATCAAGGATTGACAGACAGGCCTCTTCTCTTATAGAAAATAGATACGGAGAAGAGCAAATCGGCTGCTGTCAGCAATGCTCCGAAGCTCCAATACTTCCATCCTTCAACACATAAAATTACAACATAAACACTTATCAGCAAAGGAAGCTGCAGCAAGATACATTTCCAAACATTACGAGACAGGCAGAAACGATACCGATATTTTGCATAAAAAGCGATGACTCCGAAATCTATCAATCCCAGAACGGCAATGGAAACGCCTATTCCGGTCAGTCCGCCAACCTCATAACCGACAGCAACAAGAGGCACGAGTAGAATATAATAAAAGCTCTCTAATAAAAGATAAGACTTTGACTCGCCTCTTGCCAAAGTCAAATAGGCTATCGGAAGTTTTACAGCTCGAAGAAAAAAAGCGATTGCCATTGCTTGTATCATCCCCAAAACGGGTATAAATTTACTGCTATACAGCAACGGAAGCAAGACAGGCAACAAGACGAGAAGCCCCATCAACATCGGCGAAACAATCAATAAAGAAACTTCTATTTGTTGATTCACCGCCAGATTGAGCTCTTTACCAAGATTCGTTATGGCAGACAGTCGCGGAAAATAATCCGTTTCCATTGCCGTAAATGCAATACCTACATACGTCATCATCATCATCATACCTGTATTGTAAAGTCCAACAACCTCTAACGAACCGTAATTATTCAGATAAGAACGTATCAGGAAGTCGGCTCCGCTACTCAAAATACCGGCAATCACAAATGCAATACCCAACCGAATCATCCCTAAACCTTCATTCAAAAGCTGTTTCATACCCGAAAGACATAAAGGATAAAGGCGATAAGAGACTGCAACGGTCACTCCCATTTGTATCAATATCATCACACACAATGACGGAACAATGGCCGACTCGCCCCAAAAGTAATATAAAGGTACTGTTGTCAACAACACCCCTATTACATTATAGACGGACAATAACGCCAAATGACGCAATTGTCTCACGCCTTTGAGTACTGCCAATTCACAAGTCGTAACGGCCATAAGCCCTACTGCCGGTGCTAAAAACATAAAATGGATAGTATGATTACCCCAACCGAACGTGAATTTGCTTAAAAACGGACTCAATAAAAAGCAAATCAAGGTACCTAAAACTGCTGTTAGAAATCCCCAAGCGCGCAGTATGCTGATAGAATGAGCCAGTCTATCTTTATCACCAGAAGCATAAGACTCAGAGATTTCTTTTACTGCACTCATCGACAAACCAAGATTCGTAGTATTGGAAACAAAGGTTATCGTTGTGTTGAACAGTGCAATAAGTCCCATTCCTCCCGGTCCGAGGAGCAGTGCAACCAACTTATTCCGAACAATTCCAATTAAAATACACAATCCCTGTGCTCCACCGAACACTCCGGTGTATTTCAAAATATGTCCGTATCCGTTGTTTTCCTCTGTCCGTTTCATCGGAATAAAAAACGAAGATTCGCTTGCTTTATTGCTTTTTTGGCGTATCTTTGCTCACGGAACGATGGAATTAAGCATTATCATACCTATTTATAACGCTGAGAAAACATTGCGCAGATGTGTGGAAAGTGTGCTCGGACAGACGTATACAGATTACGAACTTATACTTATCGACGATGGTTCGACAGATAACAGTCCTGTGATTTGCAATGAACTGTCACTGATAAACAACCGAATCCGTGTAATTCATCAAGCAAATGGCAGTCTGTGTGCAGCTCGAAATTCAGGATTATCCGTCGTTAAGGGAACATTCGTTACATTCCTCGATGCAGACGATTATATCGGAACAGGCACTTTACAAGAAGTGATGAATGAATTCAAGAATCATCCTACGTGCAACATCCTCGAATATCCTGTGTATGTGCATTACGGAAGTACCCGACAACGGTTGCTGACTTTTGAAAACAAAGAGTACCACGATGTCAATAGCTATTGGATTACTTATAGAGCTTATCTTCATAGTTATGTTTGCAACAAGATTTTCAGGGTCGAACTCTTCCGAAATACCCGTTTTCCTGTGGGACAAGTGTTTGAAGATGTCACAACAACGGCCCGTTTGCTCAGTATTTCTCAGAATATTGCGACGACTGACAAAGGCCTTTATTACTACGTTGCAAATCCAAATGGTATCACAGCTTGTGCCGGTGTCAAAGAACTTTCACAATTACTGTCTGCCCATCTTGATGCCATACGTCAATACTTTTGTACTGACGGGATTCCTCAAAAAGATTTGGCCATCTACTATTTGCATTTGGTCAATATTCAATTAGATCTCATACGTGGCGGTAAAACAGATGTTTCGTTGCCTCGGATACCTATTCCTGCCAGTATTTTGATTGATAGGACTCTCTCTTTAACTACTAAACTAAAAGCATTTATCATCAAAACGATAGGAGAAAACGCATTATGCAAACTCTACTCACAAAGAAAATAAGCTTCATCATCACCTATTACAACCTCCCGGTAGAGATGCTTCACACGTGTATCGAGAGTATCTTGACCTTAACCTTACGCGCAGGAGAGCGAGAGATCATCATCGTCGATGACGGTTCAGATGAATGCCCGATCAATGAATTGGCTCCTTACTCAGACGATATTATTTATATCCGTCAGCGAAATATAGGCTTAAGCGCTGCCCGAAACATTGGTATCCGCGTATCCACAGGCGAATATATCCAATTCATCGATGCTGACGACTACCTTATCCAAGCACCCTATGAACACTGTCTCGACATCGTACGTTATCACAATCCGGATATTGTGCTTTTCAATTCAGCTGATCGGATTCCGACAGAAATACCTTACACTTTCGAAGGACCGATGGAAGGTAACTCCTATATGCGCCGAAACAATATTAAAGCAGCCGCTTGGAGTTACATCATTCGCCGAAAAACGTTAGCCAATTTGCGATTTCGCGAGGGAATCTTCCACGAAGATGAAGAATTCACTCCACAGCTGTTGCTACGTGCCGAACGCTTGTTTACGACCGATGCCAAGGCCTATTTCTATCGTCGACGTGCTAACTCGATCACTCACAATCAAGATATCCGACACGTAGTCAAACGTCTCAGCGATACGGAAAGCGTAATTCTGAATCTCCGGAATTTAGCCTTTACCGGACCGGAGGCTGACCGTGAAGCGTTACAACGACGTGTGGCGCAGCTGACAATGGATTATTTGTACAATATTATCATCCAAACCGGCTCTTTCCACCATTTAGAACAATGTGTGGAAAGACTATATCGAAAAGGACTTTTTCCCCTACCCGACCGTAATTACACCCGGAAGTACAATTGGTTCAGACGTCTCTCGGCAAGTAAATTAGGGCGACGAATGTTGTGTAAATTAATACAAGTTCGGGATAAATTTGTATTCTGCGAGTGAGGAAGGAGCGTAACAAGTAAGTTCAGACAGTATTTACCCCACGAGAGAGGGCTCTCTACGCCTCACTTGTGAGGTATCTCTATACTCCACGAGTGGGAGGCAGATGAACGATGTACCGTATAAGAAAATGCTTGATCCAACTCGCGTTAGATAAAGTAAGTCCAACGAATTTATGAATGCGTAGGGCATCGTGCTTCAAGTATCAAAAATATCAATGCTCACAGCACCAAGACAGCGATCTCTATTGCTGCTCCGTTACTCTTTGTGCCGTAACTCAGTTGCGACGATTGTCGTAACTCGGTTACTCCTATTACCGTACCCCCGTTACTACACTTGCCATAATTCAGTTACGACTTTGACAGTTGTTTGGAAAGGAAATTTCGAACTCACCGCTAAGTTACAACCTAAAAGGAAAGGATAAATAAATGAAAAAGTGAAAGCCCACTTTTGAAAGCTTGGATTACAGTATTCTAATCCTCATCGAATATACTCGGAGCCTCGTTTTCGTGTGAACCGATGGTGAGTTTGCGCAAATCGTAATACGAACCGTTATAAATATTGAAATCAACATAGCCTTTGATGCCCGGGAGGCGACCAGCATCGGTATGTTGCCAAAACTTCCACTTCCCCTTATATTCCACTTTATCGACGTAATAATGGGCTATCCAATAAGGGTAATCATCAAAAACGGGAGCACTGAGATAACTCTCCTTAAACTTGTAATAGGTATAGATAATAGGCTTTGCGTGATATTTGTCTTCCACAATGTGCAGCCACGTGAGCACATCTCGCTGAAAATCTTCAACCGATCTGCCTTAGGCTTGTGTTCGATATCCAATACCGGCGGTAAATCCCCATCTTCCAAGTGCACCTGTTTGAGGAAATAATAAGCCTGTGAACGTGCCGATGACCTGTTACTCCAAAAATGATAGGCTCCTCGAATGAAGCCATACTCGCGTGCTTGATAGAAGTTATCGTTGAAGTTTTCATCCAACTGACCGGCCCCTTCGGTTGATTTCACGATAATAAAACGTAGCGGATTACCCTCGATTTGTGCGTTTTGAAGAGCATCCCAATCAATGGTACCTTGATAATGAGAGATATCTATACCATGAATTTCATAGCCTTCGGGATAGCGAGCATCGCCATATAGCGCGCGCCAACGAAACCCTGTGGGTCCGACAAAGAACGAATAAAAAGCCCATATATAAATGACGACAATGCCGATACCGCCTACCCACCAAGCCCAACGGGGATAACGGTGCAGGAAAGCAGGCAGAAACGAGGAGCGATGACGTACTGATCGCTTGTGTCGGCGATAGGTTCGCCGGGTCGTTCGACGTGCAGAAGACATCCTGATAAATGCGTTTTGCAAAGGTTCAACACTCAGAACCTTTGGCAAAACAATGCAATCATTATTGTTGTTCGAGTTCGAGCGTGCGCGTTGTACGGTCGCACACTGCCGCAGGACCCCAATACTGTATCGGACCGGGATAAATAAAACAGGTCTCTTTAGCCCATTCGTCGCGCAGACGAGCAAACTCACGGAAAGGTGCACCGTCTAATTCGACAAGCGCCTTACGTATAACGGGTTTCATCTCGCCACTTCGGCGTTCCATATTCATCATCATCGTAATAGGTACACCGCCTGCTTTCCACTCATCGGTGGGCGCCGTCGTATTCTTAACAATGGCCATATAGCCGGTCTTTCCATTGGCAATGAGTTGCGCGGCACTTACACCTAAGGCATAACAATAGTCTGCATCGAAGTTAGATGGTGCTGCGCAGCGTCCCTCATAACCGAAGAAGTGGTACAACGGAGCAAACTTCCCGTCGAACTTTCCATCTTTTTTCCAGGCTACAAGTTTTGCTTCCACCATATCAGAGAGCAGTCGTTCGGTTTCAATCAACGACACCTGAACGTTGCCGTGTGGATCGCGATCAAGCGAAAGCTGACGAGCCACACCTTCGGGAAGTGTTGCAAAAGTCTCGGCATTCTCTTTACTCAGATGTGCAAGAATGTAAGCGCGCTGTGCTTCTTTGTCAAGGTCTTTGTAATCGGCCCCGTGAGCGGCCAGCAAATCATTGAGTTCGCCAATCAGTCTACCAATAGAGGGGATAAACTCTATCAATCCTTCGGGAATCAAAACCACGCCGAAGTTCATTCCCTGACTTGCTCTGTCGGCCACGGCCGCAGCAATTTGCTCAACGATTTGGTTGAGTGTCATATCTTTCTGCTGCACTTCCTCAGAGACAATGCAGACATTCGGCTGACATTGCAGCGCACACTCCAAAGCGATGTGAGATGCAGATCGTCCCATCAACTTGATGAAATGCCAATACTTACGAGCCGAATTACAGTCGCGTTCGATATTACCGATCAACTCTGCGTAAGTCTTCGTAGCTGTGTCAAATCCGAAAGAGGTTTCGATCTGATCGTTTTTCAGATCGCCGTCAATGGTTTTCGGGCAGCCGATTACTTGCACACCACACTTCTTGGCAGCATAATATTCGGCCAAAACACAGGCGTTGGTATTCGAGTCATCACCACCGATAATAACGATGGCCTGTATATCAAGCTTGCGAATAATCTCTAACCCCTTCTCAAACTGGTCTTCTTCCTCCAATTTGGTACGTCCGCTACCGATCATATCAAATCCGCCGGTGTTACGATAATCGTCAATGATTTCGGCAGTCAGCTCTATATAGTTATGCTCTACCAGTCCACCAGGCCCCATCAAAAAGCCATACAGACGATTGTTCGGGTTGAGTTTCTTCACCTCATCGAATATTCCGCAAATCACATTGTGCCCACCGGGAGCCTGACCTCCACTCAAAATAACACCCACATTCATTGCCTCGTGGTTTGCCTCATTACCGGGAACAAACTCAACCAACGGCATTCCGTATGTGTTCGGGAATAATTTCTGAATCTCTTCGCGGTCGGAGACACTCTGTGTCGGCGCTCCTTCTTTCACCTTTACTGCACCCTGAAGTCCCTTAGGCAGCTTAGGCTGATAAGAAGAACGTTCTTTTTGCAAAAGACTTTTTTTCATTTTACCTTTTTGTTTATTATAGAGAATTATTTTATTGTTATCGAGCCAGCATCTGCTTAACGCCCTACAAAAGTACGATAAATCTGCGATATGAGGAAGTGTTTCCATCAGAAAACCAACAATTAAGAATATTTTTTCGGGCAAAACGATACCACTTATCATTTTTTTTTCTATCTTTGGACAGAATTTAGCAACTAAACCGATATAATTATGACGAATAAACGAGATTTAAAACGCACAATTAATTACATTTGCAGCGACTTATTTGCAGAGTGCGTAGGGGCTTCTCTATACAACGGGACACCCGAAAAGGATAACGTAGAGAGTTTGCTCACCTCTATTATCACTACGCACGCAGACTTCATCCGCCGCATTTCGCATCCCGAACCGGGACTACCGCAACGGCAATACTATAAAAATCTGATCGTAGAATTCAACGAACAAGTGTCTGAAATCATTGATCAGATCGGCAACTTGAATTGATAATGTATGTGGAAAAAGATATGTAGCTGGCTGTTATACAAGTATATGGGATGGTCAAAAACCGTCAACCAGCCCCATCCCGACAAGTATATCATCTGCCTTGCACCACATACGAGCAACTGGGATTTTGTAATCGGACTACTATATGCGCAGGCTGAAGGATTGGAAAGCAACTTTCTGATGAAAAGAGAGTGGTTTTTCTGGCCACTCGGGCCCATTTTCCGCCATTTGGGAGGCATCCCTGTGTGGCGCAGCAAACACACAAGTATGACCGACAACCTGGCCGACGAGGCCGCAAAGAGTACTCGTTTTCATCTTTGTGTCACGCCCGAGGGTACCCGTTCATTGAATCCCGATTGGAAGAAAGGCTTCTATTACATTGCACAGAAAGCCCGAATCCCCATTTTGCTATATGGTGTCGATTACAGCAAAAAACACATTCAATGCACCCGAACACTGATTCCGACAGGTGATATTGATAGCGAAATGCGAGAGATTAAACTTTACTTCAAAGACTTTCGAGGCAAAAGACCGGAACGTTTCACCATCGGCGAAATCGGTCAGGAGGATGAGTAATGCAAACAAAAAGATGGAGCTTCATACTACTTTGTAACTTCCTGATTCTCAGCTCTTATGCAGAGGGCTTTCGATTAACGGCTTTTCACCCTGCGATTAACGGCTTTTCGCAAGGTGAAAAGCCGTTAATCAGAAGCCAAAAAGATGCTTCTGATAATCAGGGTATATATAGGATGTGGGGAGACATAGAATACAAGGGCGATCCGTGGGTGCGAAACGTCTCCCGTCCCAACACCATTACGCACGGTCTCTACAATCGACACATTGCTTTATGGGCCAGTCACGGCCGATTTTACAACGCCAAAACCGGAGCATGGGAATGGCAACGCCCTAACTTGTTCGGCACCAATGAAGATCTGTTTACACAAACCATCGTCGTTCCTTATCTGATTCCAATGCTACAAAATGCCGGTGCCGTGGTTTTCACACCACGTGAACGAGACTGGCAGAAAAATGAAATCATCGTCGATAATGATGGAAATACAGACGCTTCTGTCTATACCGAGACAACCGCAAAAGATATTTGGCGATCTACAAACACACGAGGTTTTGCCCAACACACGGTGCTTACGCCAACGGAGAGAATCCTTTTGAGGCTGGAACAGCACGAATGACGAAAACGACAACCAAGGAACGCAACACCAGTGAAATCGTTTACCGCCCACAGATACCCGAAGCTGGCCGCTATGCCGTGTATGTGAGCTACCAAACGGTTGCCGGAAGTATTTCGGACGCACAATACACAATATTCCACAAAGGCCAAAAGACGGTCTTCAAAGTCAATCAACAGATGGGCGGAGGCACATGGGTGTATCTCGGAACATTCGATTTCGACCGTGGCTGCAATCCTTATAACCAAGTGGTTTTGAGCAACAAATCGTCTCAACATGGCGTAGTAACAGCTGATGCCGTGAGATTTGGCGGCGGAATGGGCAACATCCAACGGGGCGGAGACGTCAGCAATCTGCCCCGTTCGTTAGAAGGCGCCCGCTATTACGCCCAATGGGCCGGCGCACCTTACAACGTCTATAATACCAAAGGCGGTGAAGACGACTATGGAGACGACATCAACGCGCGATCGAATATGGTGAACTGGTTGGCCGGCGGATCTGTTTTCGTGCCATCATTAGAGGGAAAAGGCGTACCGTTAGAGCTATCTCTGGCCGTACATAGCGATGCCGGCTTTGCCGAAAATGGCACTTCACTCGTCGGATCGTTGGCAATCTGCACGACCGACTATAACGACGGGCGCCTGAATACAAATATCTCGCGCATGATTTCACGCGATTTCGCTGATGCACTCTTATCTGATGTTACCCGCGATATTCGTCAAACTTATCATGATTGGGCCCGAAGAGATTTGCTCGACCGCAACTATTCGGAGACACGCAACCCCGAAATACCTTCCGCCATATTAGAAACAATGTCGCACCAGAACTTTCCTGATATGCTGCGTGGGCAAGATCCGAACTTCCGTTTCACGTTGGCCCGCTCCATATATAAAACCATTCTACGGTTTATCACGACCCAACACGGTCAATCTTACACCGTTGAACCGCTGGCACCGACCGACTTCGCCATCGCGTTTGTCGGCAAAAACAAAATCAAATTGAGCTGGACAGCCGTACAAGACTCGTTAGAACCGACAGCCAGCCCCACTTCCTATAATGTTTATATGGCCACTGGAACAGGTGGTTTTAACAACGGTCGGCGAACGAAAAGGCCGTCGCTGACACTCGAATTGGAGCCCGGTGTACACTATCGATTTAAAGTTACGGCCGTCAATCACGGCGGCGAGAGTTTCCCGACAGAGGTTTTGTCTGCCGTTTATCGGTCGAATACGGCAAAAACAATCCTTGTCGTCAATGGATTTCATCGTCTTTCAGGTCCCACCGTTATCAATACGGAGTTCGAACAAGGTTTCGATCTTAACCGAGATGCAGGCGTTTCAGAGGGTCTTACAGCCGGTTGGGCCGGTGCACAGCAATGCTTTGACAAGTCGTGTATGGGTATTGAGGGGCCTGGCGGATTAGGATTCGGTGGCGACGAAATGGCCGGCCGATTCGTGATGGGCAATACTTTCGATTACGTTGCTACACATACGGAGGCCATTGCGAGTGTTGCCCGCTACAATGTCGTAAGTTGTTCGAGCCGAGCCATCGAATCAGGTAAAGTGCAGATTGGCACCTATCCCTGTGTAGATCTGATCTTGGGATTAGAGAAATTCACACCAAGCGCATTGCGGTTCTATAAAACTTTCACACCCAAAATGCAAAAAATACTGCGTGCCTACACGCAGAAGCACGGCCGACTGATGGTGAGTGGAGCTTATCTGGGCTCTGATCAGACAAATACGAACGGTGAACGCTTTCTTGCAGAAGTGTTGAAAGTAAAGTTTTCGGGTACGAATCGGCTCGACACACTACCTTATATAAAAGGTATGGAACAAGAGTTTGAAATCTATCAGGCACTCAATGACAAGCATTATGCTGCCATTGCACCCGATATTTTAGAGCCATTGACACCCGCCTATTGCGCTTTGCGCTACCAGAACGAGCAGAGTGCAGGTGTCGCTTACGACGGTTCAGACTATAAATGCTTTACAATGGCCTTCCCGTTCGAGTGTATCCGATCGCCGAAAGTGCGAAACGACATAATGAGAGGTATCTTGACTTATTTACTAAAATAACATTTCATACGATTATGATTTATAAAATTCAAGCCAACACATCCGGAACAAGGAATATAGAAGTGACTGATGAACATTTGGAAAGTATCGAGAAATATGCCTTATTGCGTAATCTCATCGACAGTAACGGTATTATCGACGAAGCCGTTTTAGACAAATTGAAGTTTAATCTGCGATCGCTGTTAGAGTCGGATGAGGGCAGAGACAAGGCACTTCTTGACCTTTGTCTTGACGTGATATACAACAGCAATATGAAAGCATTCGGTCTTCACCAACTCGTTTTGCTCTATCTTGATTGGAAATCCAAACAAAAAACCGTTGGAGAATAAGCTAAGCACGACCCAGCTTACCGACTTCTTGCCGACAACCAAGAAAGAATACGAGCTGCGGGGCAGGCAACAGCTATACGTTTCTTGTTCTTGAGCGACTCCTACGTAAATCATCCATCGTTCGGAACAACTGTTATCGGGCGTTGTTTAGAAGCTGCCGGCTATTGTGTGGCTATTGTTTCGCAACCCGATTGCAAACCGGAATATCCCACAATTGTGCATAACCATATTCTGAAACAACTGTTTCCCGACGTCCCCGTAGTGTTTGCTGGCATCAAAGCCTCGATGTGACACCTCACACATTACGATTATTGGCAAGACAAATTGCGCCGATACATCCTTTACGATGCCGGTGCCGATCTTATTTTACGGTATGGACGCTAAGTCGATACTGCAACTCTGCGAAGGTATTGCCGCAGGGTGATCGTTCAACGAGATTCACAACATCCTGTAAACCGTGTATTTGGTCCGTGAAAAAGACATTCACGACGGAATTACCGGAGCCGCCATCGTGCTCCATAGTCACGAAGATTGTTTGCGGATAAGCGTTTCGAGGCTGATGCGAAAACCCTCTTTGAAACAGTTTTACGCTTTCAAGCAACTCTTTGACAAGATCAATGCCGAAGAAAACCTACGTCAAAAGCTTATCCCTTACTTCATTAGCAGTTATCCTGCGTGCAAAGAAGAAGATATGAAATAATAATTATTTTCAACCGATCCACATCTATGGAAGCTCTCCGATATTCATCGGAGTTTTTTCCACGGACGTAGATCGGTTATCTTTCCTTTATTAAGAACAGACAGAATTCATCACTCCCTTATTTGCGCAACGGGTACGACGCACTGACCTAAGCCGATGAGTGCGTTGACGAGCGCAACGGAATGAAAGTGTGAGAGATCGTTCGCAGCAATGCGCCGGGTCGTGACAAAGCCACGATCCAACAGCCAAGCGCGCATTGTTCCGGGTAAAAGAGGGGTGTCGGGAGTAAACCAATGATATCCGTCGAACAAGGCAATATTGGTGAAAGAGGTGTCAGTAACGAGACCGGTCTTGATGATCAGAATGTCATCGCAAGTGCCTCGCTGCGCAAAGAGCTGGTTAAGATACGTGCGGTCGGTACTTTTGAAAGAATAATCTACATCGTCTGCACAAACGAGACGCAGGCTGCTGATCTGTCGCATCGTGTAAGGTAGATACGTTTTAGTTATCACACCGTGCTCATTATAAATCAATCGCGCTTTAAAGAGACCGTCTGCTGACGGCGCATCGGAAAGTACAGAAGCTAAAGAAATATCTTTCGCCTCGGGCCAAAAATGTCGGCGGGTAGCATTGAGCCGCTGCTCGTGGTAAGATAAATGGCGTACCCGACCAGCAACAACGGCAAGAGTTTCAATAAATGGGCACATATACTTTCTGAATCACTTCTTGATATTCGTCTCGGCAGACACTCCTGCTGTGATTCCACCGCCTGCTTTGTAATAAAGTTGCCCATCTTCGGCATCAATCAAACGAATCATTACAGCGCTCTCTAACCTTCCTGGTGCACAATAGCCCATAACGCCCGAATAGAAACCGCGCTGATAGTCTTCTGCTTCGGCAATAATAGCCATCGTTTTGGGCTTGGGTGCACCGGTAATAGAGCCAGCCGGTAACTGGCTGTAAAGCATTTGGCCAATATGGTGCAAGTAATAGTCGGTGAGCTGACCGTTAATCTCAGAACTGGTTTGCAGAATGGCACCTCGATTGGTCGTCAACCGCTCCACATATCGATAGCGAGACACATGCACGTGATCAGCAACGATACTGAGATCGTTTCTAATCAGGTCGACTATTGTTGCATGTTCGGCAGCCTCTTTCTCGTTATTATATAGCACGTCAGTCGCATCGGGAATGGTGGCGTCAATGGTTCCTTTCATCGGGAACGAACTGATAGTACGGCCATCGACGCGTACGAACGTTTCGGGCGAAAAACAGACAAGGCGATTTTTGAGCCAAAATCGATACGGAGCGTGGGCTCGAAGAAAAATGTCGCGCAGCGAAATATTGGTCTCCACGGGGATTCGGCACGTGAGATTAACTAAATAACTATTCCCCTTTTGCAAATGATCTTTGACGATTTGCAATTGACGGGCGTAAGTTTGCTGCGTGGGCACATAAGCCTTCCACATCACCGAGTGCGCATCAATGGCTGCGTTGGCAGGGATATTATTCAAACCGGGAAAGGCGAAAAGACATTCGCAACTGTTGACGGCTGCCGCTTCTTCGACGACGGCAGTCTCTGTGTCATAACTGATGGCAAAAATAAACGTGCAACCAGCTGCTGCCAACTCATCGATTCGCCGTATAGCCGCTTCGCGGTGGTATATTTTCATTGTATTCACAGTGAGTTAAAAGTCGACGACAGTAATACCTGCGCCGCCGAATTGCACATGTTCGTCGTGATAATCCGCGACATTCGGCACCGTAGAAAGATACTGGCGGATCAACTGGCGGAGAATTCCGTTACCCTTTCCGTGCAAGATTCGCACCCGCGGCATACCCACAAGAATGGCATCGTCGATAAAATATGTCACAGCATTGAGTGCTTCATCACCTCGCATACCGCGTATATCAAGGTCTTGTTTGAAATTCAACTTACGATTGTCGATGGTCTCACGTGTAGACCGACTGACAGAATAAGACTGCAACGAAGGCTCCGTCTTCGCCTGTTCAACCGTCTTCACATATTCTAAACGATCTGTGCGCATCTTCGTTCGCATATCTCCGAAAATGACAGTAGCGATTTTCCCATCCACAGACTTAACTTTCCCCACCGACGACAGACCTTTGATGCGCACAGCATCGCCCATCTGAAAGCCGGCTGAAGACGCCGATCGTTTGTCCTGCACAGCCACTTTGACGGCGTCGGCATCGCGTCGTCGCTCTTCGGCTTTCTCGCGTTTGCGTTTCTCGTGACGCTCTTTGCGCTGCTGAATCTGCACCATTTTACGAGCAATCTTTTCATCATTATCTTTCGCATCGAACTCTTTAACCTCCTCTTTGAAAGCATTCAACTCCTCACGAATACGCTTGGTTTCCTCTTTTTCGGCCTGACTCTCACGAATCTCACGAATCGTTTGCTCGATCTTTCGATTGCTTTCGCGCAACAACTCTTCTGCTTCTTCTCGAGCTTTACGTAGAATTTCCTTTCGGTTTTGCTCTATTTCGCTGATGGCGTTCTCGTATTTCGCGATGGTTTTCTCCATCTCTTTCTCACGCTGATGAACGGTTCGGCGTTTGTTTTCCCAATAACGCTTGTCGCGAATGATGTCTTGCAGATATTTTTCGCTCTGTATATAAGCAGTCCCAACCATCTCAGATGCATCACAAATCACCTCTTCGGGCAAACCCGTCTTACGCGCAATTTCAATGGCAAAACTGCTACCGGGCTGCCCGATTTGCAACTGAAAGAGCGCACGCATTTCTTGCCGGTCATACAACATTGCGCCATTGACTACGCCATTGTGGTCTTCGGCAAAATGTTTCAGATTTTGATAATGCGTCGTTATTACCCCATAAACACCTTTCTTGCAGTATTGTCGCAGCACCGACTCGGCTATCGCACCGCCGATTTGCGGTTCGGTTCCCGACCCGAATTCATCAATCAACAACAGCGTGCAGTCGTCGGCCTGCCGCATCATTTGCTTCATATTCATCAAGTGTGACGAATAAGTGCTCAAATCATTTTCAATGCTTTGCTCATCGCCGATATCAATCATAATGTTTTGAAAGATTCCAACAGTCGAACGTTCGCCGATAGGAATGGAAAGACCGCATTGAAGCATATACTGTAACAGGCCGACAGTCTTCAAACACACAGATTTTCCACCGGCATTAGGACCTGAAATGATCAGGATTCGGTGTTCACGAGTCAGCATAATATCAAGGGGGACAACCGATTTTTCTTGCTTCTGCAAAGAGCTTTGCAATAAGGGGTGAACAGCTTGTATCCAATCGATATGCGGGAAAGCGTTAATCACAGGCTCGAAAGCCGTTAAACGCGCAGCAAGTAACGCCTTTGCGCGAACTAAGTCGATAACAGCCAGGAAATCATACGAATAGAGTATATCGTCGATCCGTGGTCGGAGCACGACTGAGAATTCTTTCAAAATACGAATTATTTCGCGCTTTTCTTCAGCTTCTAATTCTCGGATACGATTGTTTGCCTCGACAACCTCGGCCGGTTCGATGTAAACCGTCCGACCGGTAGCAGACTCATCGTGGACGATTCCTTTGATTCGGCGCTTCAAACCAGGCGCAACGGGAATCACCAAACGCCCGTCTCTGAGCGTGGGGTTGACGTCTTTTTCTACAAGCCCCTCACTCTGAGCCAACCGAAGAATGCTATATAATGTACGCGAAACACTCCCCTCGGTCTTGGCTAACTCGCTCCGAATACGTGCAAGATCGACAGACGCGCTATCGCGAATATTTCCGAACTTGTCTATCAGCTGATCGATACGTTGTATTAGTTGCGGAAAGGTGAGTACATCTTGTGTCAATCGGTGAAGTGCAGGATAAGGATAACGTACAGGCTCGCTGTCTGTCGGCTCATCCGTACGATTAAGATAACGAACGATAAGATGTATCGTTTCGAGCGAACGGCGTAAATCGAAAAGCTCATTTGTCTCCAAATAAGTCCCATCGAGTCTTATTCGCGCTACCGATTGTCGCACATCGAAGAAGTATTGCAATGGGAAATCATCGGCCTCTTCCTGCAATCGTCTAAACTCCCGTACCTGTTCCAACCACTCGTTGATAGTTTCGACATCAGTAGAAAATGTAATTCGGTCCACTTTCTCCCTTCCCAACGCAGACAAACAATGCTCTTTCAGCATCACACGAATATCATTGAAGCCTATCTTTTGCTCAAAATTGCTTGGATAAATCATACTGCAAAAGTACGCGAAGTTGGGCAAACGACAAAAGATTCTTTTAAATTTTATCTTTTTCCGATATAGATATTCATATGACTTTCCTTCTCTTTTTTCTTTGTTTTCCCAATATAAATCCTTACTTTTGCACCCTAAATCACGTTGTACTATTGCATTAAAAATGAAAAAAAATATCTATGATAAATTTGATAAACACGCTATAACAAACCTGCCGACAATCACCTTTCCCGGGCGAATCATTACGATTGTTTCTCCCGAAGAAACTGGGAAAGCTGTGAATTATCTGCTCGAGAGTGATATCTTGGGTGTCGACACAGAGACACGACCGGCCTTTAAAAAAGGAGAACAACACAAGGTTGCACTTCTCCAAGTTTCCACACACGACACATGTTTCCTTTTTCGACTGAAATATACGGGAATAACATCTGCTATTCTGCGGCTCCTCGAAAATAAGGAGATACCGATGATCGGGCTTTCGCTGCACGATGATATTTTATCTCTGCATAAAAGTATTGATTTCAAGCCAGGACACTTTATCGATTTACAGGATGTAGTAGGTGATCTTGGTATTCAAGATCAGAGTTTACAGAAGCTCTACGCTAACCTTTTCAGCAGAAAAATCAGTAAACGTCAACGCTTAACGAATTGGGATGCGCCTGTGTTAACTGAAAAACAGAAAACTTATGCTGCCACAGATGCGTGGGCATGCATTAATCTTTACGAGGAAATCTGTCGACTAAAAGCCACAGGAGAATATGAATTGATAACAAGTTAGTCTTTAAGTTCTACGATAATTCTTTATTTAATACGAAAGCTTATAGACTCATAAACTTGAACTCAAAAACAAATAGACTAAAATACAAGTATGAATTATAAAAAGATTTTTTTAAAGCACGGTAAGGATGAGAGTCTTAAACGCTTCCATCCTTGGATATTTTCTGGTGCCATAACAAGAATGGATAATGGTATCACGGAAGGAGAAATCGTTCGTGTTCTTACCTCTGAGGGTGATTTTATTGCCATTGGACATTATCAAATCGGATCTATTGCTGTGCGTGTACTTTCGTTTCGAGATGTGAAAATCGATGCTGTTTTCTGGCAAGATCGACTATTAGCGGCTTTCCAGATGCGCATTGCTATCGGTATTGCCAACACCGTTTATGAAAATGATACTTATCGATTGGTGCACGGCGAAGGAGATTGTCTCCCTGGACTTGTCATTGACTGTTATGGCCGCACAGCCGTAATGCAAGCCCATAGTGTAGGAATGCATTATTGCCGGAATGAAATTTGTAAAGCACTTGTTGCGGTAATGGGTGAACGAATCAAGAATATTTACTATAAAAGTGATACAACATTGCCTTTTAAGGCTGAACTTGAGCAGAAGAACGAATTTCTTGTAGGAGGTAGCGGAGAGAATATAGCAGTTGAGAATGGCTTGAAATTCCATATCGACTGGCTAAAAGGACAGAAAACAGGATTCTTTGTCGATCAACGAGAAAATCGCGCGCTATTAGAACGATATGCCCGTGGACGACGAGTCTTGAATATATTCTGTTATACAGGTGGTTTCTCTGTCTATGCGATACGAGGTGGAGCAAAACTTGTTCACTCTGTGGACAGTAGTGCGAAAGCAATCGAACTCACTAACAAAAATGTAGAAATGAATTTTCCTGGCAACTTTTGTCACGAAGCGTTCTGTGAGGATGCTTTCAAATTTTTGGATGCCAGTGAGGGAAAATATGATTTACTAATTCTTGACCCTCCTGCTTTTGCTAAAAGACTGACAGCTTTACGAAATGCGTTGAAGGGCTACACACGTCTGAATGCAAAAGGACTTGAACGAATCAAATCTGGTGGTATCTTATTTACATTCAGTTGCAGTCAAGTAGTAACCAAAGATCATTTCCGTAATGCAGTATTCACAGCAGCAACGCAAACCGGGCGTAAAATACGCATCCTGCATCAGCTTCACCAATCAGCCGACCATCCTATCAATATTTACCATCCCGAAAGCGAATATTTAAAAGGGTTAGTATTATATGTCGAGTGAACGATAAATGTGAAAGATGTATTTCGTATAATAGTACATAATGAAAGGCAAATTCCTAAAAACAATTTCTGACTATATTTCCCATTATAAACTGCTTAAAGTCAATGGGAAATATTTGGTGGCACTTTCAGGCGGAGCTGACAGTGTTGCCTTGTTACGCGTACTTCTAACATTAGGATATGCTGTTGAAGCAATACATTGCAATTTCCATCTCCGCGGGGAAGAATCAGATCGTGATGAATTTTTCTGCAAAACTCTGTGCAATAAATTGGGAGTCACTTTTCATTCTGTGCATTTCGACACAATAACCTACGCTCGACAGCACAAGGTAAGTATTGAGATGGCAGCACGCGAGCTCCGCTATCGCTATTTCGAACGGTTATGTCAAGATATAGATGCCACTGCTATTTGTGTAGCTCATCACCGTGATGACAATGCAGAAACAGTGCTTCTCAACCTCATTCGAGGAACGGGTATCACAGGACTTGCAGGGATTGCTCCACGACGTGGATATATCATCCGTCCTCTATTGAGTGTTAACAGGCAAGAAATCATAGATTATCTTGATTCGATTAAGCAAGATTTTGTGACTGATAGCACCAATCTTACAGATAATGTAGTACGAAATAAAATCCGTCTCCGTATTCTCCCACTTTTAGCAGACATCAACCCCTCAGTTAGTGAGAGCATTGCCAAGACAGCCGATCACGTGCGTGAGGCTACTAAATACGTAGAGAGCGGTGTGAAAGCAGCAGTCAATCAAATTTGTAAACCCACGGATCGAGGATGTTACATTTCACTGGATGAATTAAAAAAAACGATCTCTGTGAAATATACATTATATGAAATCCTCAAAACTTATGGTTTCAATTCATCTCAAATCAAACAAATAGCAGAAAGTCTCAATGTAGAAACAGGAAAAGAGTGGCATTCTAAAACTCATACCACACTGATAGACCGAGGCCACTTACTGATCGAATTGATAGATGATAAAGATATACTACCACTAAAAATATATGAAGACGGCACTTACATTTATGGGAGAGAGATGAAGTTTTACTTCTTATCCAAACAGATAAATAGCAATAACGAGGTGTTTAAAAAGCCCAATTGCGTATGCTTGGATGCACGAAATATTCATTATCCATTAATTATCCGCAAGATAAAAGCAGGTGACAGATTTGTTCCTTTCGGAATGACTGGATCCAAACTCGTCAGTGACTATCTGACAGATTGTAAGATGCCGCTCTTTGAAAAACGTCGACAACTCGTCGTAACGAATGACGAAGGTAAGATATTATGGTTAGTCAACCAGCGTCCAAGCAATGAATTCCGTATCACGCCTTCATCAAAAAAACAATTAATCATTCGATTTATGAAGGCAGGGAAAGGGTAAGAAATCTCTGATTTATATAAAAATAATTGAGAACTTACATTAGATAAGTTCTCAATTATCAATAAAATTCAATCAAAACTTATAACCCAAGGTAAACAACAGTTGATGACGTTTATTATTCACACGCACAGCATCTACAATATTATTCTCTTTTGGATTAGAAGTATCATAATAACTCATAAACGGATAGAAGTCTCCCTTGGTTGCACTGAATTGATAAGCGAAATCAAAATTGTACTTGCCGATCATATAACCGAAACCACAGGTGAAGCGATTCGTCGATTGCCAATTGGTATAAGCGGTCTGTGAAGCATAGAAAGTACCTGCCGACGAGATAGAACCATCTTTAAATCCATCACGATCGAACATCGGTGAGACATAATTATATCCCATACGAACGGCAAAGTCAGATAAAGGCTTATATTCTAAACCAAGCTTCAAAATAGAGACTCCTTTCAAAACCCGCTTGGTGTGATCATTCATTGCCTTGTCGCTGCTACTTGACTCATAATACTGTCCATACCAAGAATCATAATAGCCACCATCATTAATACGAGTATCAGTGGTACCGTAATCGGCATACTCATAACTTGCGCCGAGAGCAAGCCAATTACCACAGTGTGACCGGCACTCACCCCAAAACGCCACGGAGTAAAAATCTTGAAATCATAAGATTCTCCTATACGCTGACTTTTCTTACCAGTATCAACAGTTGTGCTATTACTTGTAGTGAGATCATACCAAGTCGGAGTAGTAATAGAAAGACCGACGCGGAATGGCGATCCTTCGATTGGTCGGAAAATGGCACCTAACTTAAGATCAACTCCCGTTCCTGTAATCTCACGATTATCAGCAATACGAACACCCTGAATATTCTCTTTATTAGGCACGAATACTTCCTGATATTCTCCATAATGCTTATAATGTACATCGTGAATCCCAACAGTCATACCTAAATAGATACGATCCTGAATATTACCACTCACATTGAAGTCATATTCACCAATATATCCCTTCACCGCTTGATCAAAAGTGTATCCCGTAGCAGGATAATATCCAAAAGTTTTACCACCGGCAGCATTGGTTTGCTGTACCAAATTGTTCATATAAAGATGGTCTAACTGATTATAAGTGGCATCCTTATTACTCTTAAATATGCCGAGTCGAGCTTTCGTTGTAGTCAACTTATTCTGTGAAGCATTCGACAAAACGCCAGAAGCTGATAAAATCTGATCGAAGTTACGACTCTTGTGATAGTTGAATGCAAAGTTAAGAAATGAATTTCGACCATTACGTAAGGCATAAACAAAGCCGATCTGATCAAAGCTTGCATTATTTTTATGTCCCGAAGTAAAGTTTTTTACTCCTTGTTGTGATATTAAACCAAATGAAAGATTAGCCATTGATCGACGAAAAAGACCGATACCCGCAGGATTAGTACTAATCGTCGATATATCAGATCCAAGTGCATCCATCGCTCCTCCCATACCCACATAACGGGCAGTACCATTAAGATCGTTGTCAATGAGTTTGGTATTCTCATATGTTTCCTGTGCGACAGCAGACATTGTAAACAGAACTGCAATCGCTAAAAATAAATATCTCATATTCATCAAAATATAAATTGTTTTTGAATACACGGACTGGTATTTTATCTTCTTCCATTTCCAAAGTGACCACCGCTGCCACCAGCATTACCACCTCCACCGAAACTCCGGCCGCCTCCACCAAAACTTCTACCACCGTTCATCGGTGTATAACTACGGATAGGCGTATTATTGTCATAGCTACGCGAACCGACATAACGTCCGAAATTATTGTCTTCCTGTCTATTCCAGCGTGTATTATCATTACGCGAACCAAATGAACGAGATCGATTACCATTTCCGAACGTGAAGTCACGTCTTCCCTCAATGCGCGGACTTACGCCCCCAGAGTGATTACGCGTACCGGTTATGCCACGATAAACCGTATAGCCACCATAATAATAAGGATAACTCCATCCCCAATCATAGTGATAGGGATATCTCCATCTATATCCGTAATAGCCATAATACCAAGGATCAAACCAAGGATCAGCCCATCCTGCATAACCGTAATAATGATAATACCAAGGATTATACCATCCCAACGTGCCGACCAATAAGCTCCATAGCCCCAATGACCGTAGAACCAGGGATCATACCAACCATAATAATCATCAAAACGGCTCATTCTACGGCAATACGCATAATCATCCTCATAATTATAAATCGCATCCGAATAAATAACACGACCACTATCATAATCAATTATATCGTCAGAGAGAGAATCAGACTCTATCCTCCCATAACGATTTCTGAATTTACCACGATGATTATATTCATCAATATTCCGATTACTTCCGATATAATAAGTAGGTTTTCCTGTTCGATCAGCAATCGAATGATTTGTCTCAACCACCTTTTTCGGTACAAAATAGAGGTCGTCATCCTGTGCCATCATTGTGAAAGACGGCATTGACAACAGGACTAAGGTTAAAAATAACTTATTCATTTATATACTCCTTTCTATCTGTTTTTAATATTTACAGCAAAAATAGAATCTATTTCCTATGCAAAAATAAGGAAAAACCCTAAACGAGGATAGGTTTTCTCCTATTTTTTATATATTTGCATCGTTTTTTTAACGTATCAACCCAATTTGTGACAAAATATCACCGATAAGACACAAACAATAGACAGATGAAATATTCAGTAGCAAATTTTAAGATCACCTGTACAGAAGAACTAATGCAGATAGCGCAAGACTTACTCGCAGATGCAGCAGGGGAAGCAGGATTTGAATCATTTGAAGAGATAACCGACGGATTGAAAGGGTATATCCAACAAAATATGTATGATTACAAAGCTTTAGATACGAAACTGAAAACATTCCCAATTCCCAATGTCCAAATCAGTTATACCATTCAAGAAATAGAAGACCGTAATTGGAATGAGCGATGGGAATCCACAGGTTTCACTCCTATCGATATCGCAAATAAAGTGACTATCTATGATGCTGCACACTATTCCTCTGATGTTGCACACACGGACATCGCTATCGGAATCGATGTGCGACAAGCATTTGGCACCGGAACTCATCAAACAACACGGTTAGTCATCTCAGCTCTTTTAGACAATAATATCTCCGGTAAACGAGTTTTGGATTGTGGATGCGGAAGCGGGATACTGAGTATCGCAGCCTCTAAACTGGGTGCCGATGAGATATGGGCTTATGATATTGATGAATGGTGTATTAAAAACACCCAACATAACACCGTTCTTAACAGCATCGACAATATCAACATACAGGCAGGAGATGTACGCATATTGACAAATATAAATAAGAGTTTTGGTATTATAATGGCTAATATCAATCGCAACATTCTTCTCAATGATATGTCTGCTTTCGTACAAGTAATGGAAAAAGACGGCATATTGATATTAAGCGGCTTTTATGAGACCGATGCCGTTGTCATATTAAAACGAGCTTCAGAACTCGGACTTATTGAAACCAGAAGGCATAAAGAAGATGAATGGATTTGTCTCACATTACGACTGTCAAGAATTTGAGATAACAGCCTGACCAGATAGGGTATATTTATTACAATCTTTTCTTTCATATCTCAAATTTTATCACTACTTTTGCCAATGAAAATCATTATGATATGGACGAAAAAATTCGAATCAAAGACATTGCAGAAAGGGCCGGTGTCTCTGTCGGAACCGTAGACCGTGTACTGCATAAACGACCGAATGTGTCGCAAAAAGCACGTGAAAAGGTAGAGAAAGCCTTGGCAGAGATGGATTATCAGCCAATATGTATGCCAGTGCACTGGCTTATAACAAGGCTTATACATTCTATCTGTTGATGCCGAAGCACGAATCCGAAGCCTATTGGGAAGAAATTGAGGAGGGAGCAATGAAGGCTTGTGAACTGATGCGCGATTTCCAAATCAACGTGAAGATTATGTACTACAAACGATTCGACACTCCTTCGTTTATTAAGAAATATACTGAATGTCTCGACTCCGCCCCCGATGGCGTAATTATCGTACCTGCCGAACTTGAAACAACACGCCAATTCACTGATAAACTGCACCAACACAATATCCCTTTTGTATTGCTTGACTCGAATATGCCCGATTTGCGGCCTCTCTCTTTTTATGGACAAGACTCTTTCAGTAGCGGTTCATTTGCAGCAAAAGTTCTGATGCTCGTTGCATCCAACGAACAGGAGATTATGCTGATGAAGCAAATGAAAGACGGAAAAGTAGTCAGCAAGCAACAGGAAAACCGCGAAGTAGGATTCAGACATTATATGCATGACCACTTCCCGCATATAAAAATTACCGAACTTAATTTGCCTTTGGAATACGAACGCAAGAATTATGATGAGATATTAGAAGATTTCTTCACAGCTCATCCGCAGTTGCATCACTGCATTACGCTTAACTCCAAGGCCCATATTGTGGGCTCGTTTCTTCTGCATACCAATCGACGCGATGTACAAATAATGGGTTATGATATGGTGGGTAAGAATGTGGAGTGCCTCAAACAAGGTAGTATCTCTTTCCTGATTGCTCAGCATGCTTATATGCAAGGCTATTCGTGCGTGGATACTTTGTTTCGGGCCATCGTGCTCAAAAAAGAAGTCGAGCCAGTGAATTATATGCCGATAGAGTTGCTTCTCAAAGAAAACGTGGACTTTTATCGACGCACCCAATTATAAACAACAATGAGCGACAAATTTAAGATAAATACTTTCATTATAGCTCTCGCAACCATCTCCATCTTAGTGATTTATCGCATCGCCAACGCTCAGATTCAGGCTCAGATACAAATCCCAAAGGTGGAATATATCAAAATCCAACCTGATATTATGGTGTTCATCACGGCACTATGCGTGATAAATGTGATGTCGGTGTTAACTACAGAATTGGCGAAAATCAATTCTATTAAGATGTTGCCTTATCTTTATTACCCAATGGCTATCGGCATCGCAGCTCTGCTTTCCATTCTTTTGCATCATCCCAAACACTATTCTTAAATGCAAAGCAATGAAAACAGACGTCATTAAACGCAACTTCTTTCGACTCATCCGGTCAGGGGCACTCAACGAATTTGAGTCTTTGGAGCCAATGTCAGCATTCAAGTGGAATCAACTGATGCAATATGTCAAGGCCCAAAATGTACTGTCAATTGTCCAAAAAGGTATCAAGAATCATCAGTATGACGAGGGAATGAATGTCCCCCCAATCCTTTTAGCCGACCTGACACAAGCAACTGACACACATCCCACACTTCGCTTGCCCACCGTGATGAGTAATCCCGTACTTAATAAACGTCTGAGAAACATTCAAGAAAATGAACGTCATGAAATCGATGCATCTGTTGAAACGATCGAACTACTCAATATGATCGTCCGCAATACCTATGCACTCCTTAATCGAGACATCGCACTATGTGCTGTTTTAGAGTTAGGTGTCTTTCTGCGAACTCGTGGTAACAAAGTAGATTTCGTCAAATTAGATCGTTGGTTATTACAGCTACATCTACGCCGAATGGCCCGCTTGGAAGGCAGTTTGCTCATTTCACTTTTCCAGTTTGAACAAGCAGAAATCCCGTTTGTGGAAAGACTCGAAGCAGGAGCAACTCAATTAGCACTTCGATCACTTGAAACCTCTGTGGAAATAATAACCGATGAATGGCATTTCAAACAAAGTCGCAGTGGCTTTGTGCAGAATAATCCCGTCACACTCAAACGTAATCTGCGCCGCAGTATCCGCTGCATCCGCTATGCTCCGATAGAAACCGTAAGTAGTTTTATAAGCAATTTCACCCACTCTCTATCAGAGATAGAGGAGTAAAAGTTTAATATTTATGAAAAACCCCATACGGAACTCCAGCATATCTCAGCTTTTTACTACCTTTGCGACTATGAATCGATTCATAGTCATCATATTAAGTTTGCTTTCTTTTATATCGGCAAACGCACAAAACAGCAATGTTCAATGCGAAGATACTTGCTCACATATCCACGGTATCGACCTCAGCCATTATCAAGGCAACGTTTTTTGGGAAATTATCGGAGACAATACCAAAATGGCCTATGTTTATCTCAAAGCAACCGAAGGAGGTGATAACCGCGATGATAAATATGTACGCAATATCGAACTCGCCCATCAATACGGACTCAAAGTGGGTTCCTATCATTTTTATCGACCTAAAATCGAGCAACAGAAACAGTTAGAAAACTTTATGACACAATGTCTGCCTGGTGACCAGGATCTTATTCCAATGATCGATATTGAGACTACAAGTGGGCTCAGAACCGACGAGTTTTGTGACTCTTTATTCAAATTCATCGATCTGGTAGAGAAAGCTTACAAACAGAAACCCTTACTTTATACTTTCACTAATTTCTATAACCGCTATTTAATAGGTAAGATCAACGATTATAAACTGATGATTGCACAATATACGCAACGAGAACCCGTATTGAGAGACGGACGCGATTTCGAAATGTGGCAATACACAGGAAAGGGTCAAATCAATGGCATTAACGGCTATGTAGATAAAAGCCGCTTTATGGGCAACCACAAATTAAGAGAAATCCGGTTTCGACATCGATGACCGAAAACGAGAGAAAGAATCAGAACTAACGAATCATTAAGAATATGGCAATTATTAAATGCCTGAATGTGGGCACCAAGTGAGTGATAAAGCACCCGTATGCCTTTCGTGCGGAGTGGAGATAGCCGGTAAGATAATCAAATGTCCACAATGCGGCGAGGCGTATTTCAAAGATTTGGAAATATGCCCCAACTGTCACCACGCTACGTTCGGCCCCAGCGTTACACCACGTGCTGAGGAGATCTCTTATGTTCCTGAGCAGCAAGACATTAGGGAACAGCCCGATGAAAGGCCGTTAAACGCATCGCAAAAGACCGCTAATGAGCCACCGATTAACAGTCAATCACTTCACGAAAAGCCGTTAATGGATCAGCCACGAAAAAAAGGACACGCAACCCTTATCGTTTCTTTCATTTTAGCTTTAATTGTATGTGCTGTTTGTTTCTATTTTTACAGTGATGCAAAAAGCGGCAAGGAGCGCGAAGCTTACGACTATGCAATTGTCAGCAATGACCCTGTGGTGTTGCAAAGTTATCTTGATACTTATAAAGATGCGCCCGACGCACATCGGGACTCTATCCAAGCCCATCTGCAAAGAATTCAACAGCTTGATCAAAACTGGACCAATGCCATCGTGAGCGGATCTAAAAGTGATCTCGAAGACTATCTTGCAAAACACCCGGATAGTCCCCATAAAACCGAGGCCATACATAAAATCGACTCTATCGACTGGCTGCAAGCTAAAGCCGAGAATACTCAAACTTCTTACAATAGCTATTTACAAGAACACGCTGACGGCGATCACGTGGACGAAGCCAATGATGCATTGAAAGCATTGAAGGCTAAGACAGTACAGCCCGAAGAACAATCAGCTATCAATACGATATTCCGACGTTTCTTTCAAAGTATCAATACCAAAGATGAAGAGAGTTTGACTTCTACCGTCGGCACATTACTTACATCTTTCTTAGGTAAAGCCGATGCCACTAAGAATGATGTTGCCACATTCCTTCAAAAGCTCTACAAGGACGATATTGTAAATATGAACTGGCACATCAACAACGATTACAAGATCAGCAAGAAAGAAGTAGGCAATAACCAATATGAATATACAGTACAGTTTTCTGCTAATCAACAGATCGAACGCACTGATCCGACTAAGGAAAAGGATGCCAAATACCGTATCAAAGCCAAAGTCGGCCCCGACGGAAAGATCTCTGAGTTCAATATGGTGAAGATATTGGAGTAATTAATAACAACACAATACATCCCCACTATCGGCGACTTAGATTTTGAATCTAAGCCGCCGATCCACTATTTATCCATACAAGACGTACCATTTAATATTGTGAACGACAAATAATATCACAGAACAGCGATAAATACTATAACCTTGATTCCGTGAATACCGATTTTCAGACACTTGAAGTGCAATGCTCCATGCATTGATAATTCATCGAACTCACGTTCATTCTACTCCTTTCATCTCGCGCAGAAGAGCTTTTTGCCGTTCATTCAGGGATGTGGGGAGTTGCACATTGTAGGTGATGATCAGATCGCCGAATGTTCCGTCGCCACGGTCATAGCCTTTTCCGCGTACCCGAACTTTTGTACCATTCTGCGTGTTCTCCTTTACCCGCAGTTTGATCTTTGTTCCATTGCTGAGCTGAATAATCATTTCACCACCTAAAAGGGCAGTATAAAGATCAATGTTGACCGTCGCATTCATCTCACCCGAACGCATTCGGCTCCCTCGTTGAGATGTTCCGCCACGACCGGAAGCACCAAACAGATCACGGAAGAAGTCTGAGAAACCACCTCCGCCACGACTGAATCCGCTAAAATCGAACCCCTCAAAGGGCGAATCTCCACTACCTCCGCTCCAATGGTAAGCGCTGCCCGCCCCACCTCCGGCTCGCTCGTAGACTTCAGCATTGCGCCATTGCTCACCATATTGATCGTATTTTCGACGTTTTTCAGGATCGTTAATCACATCAAAAGCTTCGTTCAAGGCCTGGAATTTAGCCTTAGCCTTGGGATCGTCCGGATGTAAATCGGGGTGGAATAACTTCGCCCGTTTAAGGTAAGCCTTACGAACCTCTTTCTGGGGAATATCCCTTTGCACGCCCAAAATTTTGTAATAGTCTATGAATGCCATTGTTTTATCTCTTTATTTTACTAATAATCGGGCAAAAACTGTGCCGCATTTTGTGCGGAAAAGACGTGAGTTTTTCGTATCTTTGCAGGCAAATAGGAGTGAAAGATATGAAAAATCTGATCTTGGCGTCTATCTTGGCGTTCGGTGTTTTACCTTCATCTACAACAATGGCAAAGACTAAAACGGTGCGGTTGCGCGTCATTCAGACCAGCGATGTGCACGGAAGTTTCTTCCCGTACGACTTTATCGGTCGCAAAGAACGCGGTGGTTCGCTGGCTCGGGTCATCACATATGTAGATTCATTGCGCAAGACCTACGGTCGCAACTTGATTCTTTTAGACAACGGCGACATCTTACAAGGCCAACCCACGTGTTATTATTGCAACTTCGTTAAGCCCCAAATACCCAATATAGCGGCCTCAGTGATCAACTATATGCGGTATGATGCAGAGACAATAGGCAATCACGACATCGAAACAGGACACCAGGTGTATGACAAATGGATTAGTGAAGTGAAATGTCCGATGCTGGGTGCTAACATCATCGACACGAAGACAGGGCAGCCTTACGTACATCCGTACACCATTCTCGACCGAGATGGCGTGAAGATAGCTGTTATCGGGATGCTCACTCCGGCTATTCCCAATTGGCTCAATGAGAGTCTGTGGAATGGATTAAGATTTGATGAGATGGTGAAAACAGCCCGATATTGGGTAGATTATTTACAGAAAAACGAGCATCCCGACGTCATCATCGGTTTGTTTCACTCAGGGAAAGACGGCGGAATCAAAACAGCCAATTATGCCGAAGATGCTTCGCTTGAAGTAGCTAAGCAGGTACCAGGCTTCGACTTGATTCTTTACGGACACGATCACACACGGCATCGTGACGTAGTAGAGAACATACGGGGGGAGAAAGTACTGTGTTTAGACCCTTCCTGCAATGCTTATCTCGTGAGCGATGCGATGATCACGATCAAGAAAGACGGCAGGAAAATAGTCAGGAAAGATGTAACAGGCGACCTTGTCGACATCAGCAAGCAAGCCATAGATGCTGACTATATGGCCCATTTCAAGCCTGAGATTGACAGTGTAAATGCCTTTGTGAATCGCAAAATCGGTCATTTCAAACGCTCGATATACACACGCGACTGCTATTTCGGCAGTGCTCCGTTCACAGATTTTATTCACGACTTGCAATTAAGTATCACCGGAGCCGATATTTCATTCAATGCACCCTTGTTGTTCGATACGAGTATCCAGGCAGGCAATGTCCACGTGAGCGATATGTTCAACCTCTACAAATACGAAAATCAAATCTATGTGCTCCAGATGACAGGTAAAGAGATTCGTAAACACTTAGAGATGAGCTACGATCTTTGGTGT
Source organism: Hoylesella pleuritidis JCM 14110 (assembly GCF_000613725.1). Lineage (GTDB taxonomy): Bacteria > Bacteroidota > Bacteroidia > Bacteroidales > Bacteroidaceae > Prevotella > Prevotella pleuritidis. The sequence continues at coordinate 126,866 of NZ_BAJN01000001.1, read as the reverse complement.
AATACGATGACAAGTCCTGATGACCACATCGTGCTGATGAATAATAATGCCAAAGAAGATCAACAAAGATTCGGATTCAAAAATCTTGCTTTCAACTTCGACAGTGCTGCAGGCATTGACTATGAAGTTGATGTTACCAAGTCCAATGGCCATAAAGTACGCATTCTGCGGATGAGCAACGGACAGCCATTCGATGAAAATCGCTGGTATAAAGTAGCCATGAACAGTTATCGAGGCAATGGAGGTGGCGAGCTGTTGACCAAAGGAGCAGGCATACCTCACAACGAGTTGAAGCGCCGTATCATCTTTGAGAGCGAGCGAGATCTGCGTTATTACCTGATGAAAGAGATTGAGAAAATCGGCGTAATGGATCCGAAAGCACACGGAAACTGGCGTTTTGTACCCGACGATTGGGCAAAAACAGCTATCGAACGAGATAAAAACTTGATTTTCGGAAAACCTATCGACCCAAAAGACAGTAAATAAATGAAACGATATTGGTTTGCGTTTTGCCAATCAGATCTTATTCTTGAAAAGGTAACCGACGGCACTTATACCATCCCTTTCAGCGAAGACGCGCCCGCCTTTGTAAAATCTTCTGCAACTGTTCATACCATCACACCATTCAGCGACGGCACAGAAGTGCGGGCTGTGCGTATCGACCAACCCATAACCGACGATCCGCAATATGAGATGTGCGGGCTTCGCGCATCTTATTACAAGCTCAACATCAATCTATACAATAAAGCCGGGAAGTGCCAAGAAATTCTTTATTGGGATCAAAATACACGCTTTTGCGGTGTATGTGGCGGTCCGATGAAACTCCATACCGATATTTCCAAACGTTGTACCGTATGCGGTAAAGAAGTTTGGCCACACTTAGCAACGGCCGTTATCGTGTTAGTGAGCCGCGGAGATGAAATTTTACTCGTGCACGCCAAGAATTTTCGAGGCAACTTCTACGGACTTGTTGCAGGCTTTGTAGAGACCGGCGAGACCTTAGAAGAAGCCGTAAGACGAGAAGTAAAAGAAGAAACCGGTCTCGCAATCAAGCATCTTCACTATTTCGGAAGCCAACCCTGGCCCTATCCCAGCGCGCTGATGGTAGGATTCTTTGCCGAATACGACAGTGGCGACATCCGTCTGCAACGTTCTGAATTGGCTGCGGGCGGATGGTATAAGAAGGACCATCTACCGCAGATTCCGGAAAAATTGAGCATCGCCCGTAAGCTGATCGATCATTGGCTCGACCATTTTAATACAGAAAAATAATGAAAAATCTTTTAGAAAAAGTACTCGGCTTTGATGCCAAGTCAATGAAACTGCGTACCGAACTCATTGCGGGCGCCACCACTTTTCTCACAATGAGCTACATTTTAGCTGTCAATCCTACCATTTTATCAAGTACCGGAATGGATAAAGGGGCACTGTTCACAGCTACGGCATTAGCCTCCGCCATCGCCACTTTACTGTTGGCGTTTATGGCCAAACTACCATTTGCACAAGCACCGAGTATGGGGCTTAATGCGTTTTTTGCTTACACACTCTGTTTAGCGATGGGTTACACGTGGCAACAAGCATTGGCCATAATGCTGGCCGAGGGTGTAATCTTCATTCTGATCACCTTTTTCAATATCCGTGAACTCATTTTGGAGAGTATTCCTAAGAATATGCGGTTTTCTATTTCAGCTGGAATCGGTATGTTCATCGCCTTTATCGGACTGAAAAATGCTGATATTATCGTAGCCAAAGAAGCCACATTCGTAGGATTAGGTAAATTTACTCCCACCTGCATTCTCGGTATTGTGGCCATTCTGATGAGTGGAATTTTAATGGCTAAAAATGTCAAAGGCTCATTGTTTTACGGCATTATCGTGGCTACTTTGGTCGGAATTCCGCTCGGAGTGACGCAAATTCCAAATGGTTGGATACCCGTTTCAGCTCCGCAAAGCTTGTCACCCATTTTCTGTATGTTCGATTTCAAAGACTTTTTCACCTTACAGACGTTACTCGTAATATTCAGTCTGCTCATCGTTAACGTGTTTGATACGATCGGAACCATCGTAGGCCTCGCTTATAAAACCGGTATTGTGCGGGCTGACGGTAGTATACCACACGTGAAAGAAGCGATGATGAGCGATGCCATCGGTACGACCTGCGGTGCAATGCTCGGTTCGTCGACCATTACGACCTACGTAGAAAGTGCATCAGGAATAGCAGAAGGCGGTCGGTCGGGTGTTACTTCATTTTTCGTCGGACTACTTTTCATCATCGCTTTATTCCTCTCTCCTATCTTCCTGCTCATCCCCAGTGCTGCCACCAGTGGTGCTTTGGTATTAGTAGGTGTGTTGATGATCGACTCGGTCAAGAAGATTGATCTCAGCGATGTGAGCGAAGCATTCCCTGCTTTCATCACAATGATTACGATGGTACTATGTTACAGCATTGCCGACGGTATCTGTCTCGGTATTCTCAGCTATGTCATTGTCAAGCTCTGTACCCTCCAATTCAAGCAGCTCAATCCCACCCTTCTCATCCTCTCTGTATTGTTTATCATCAATTTTATTTTCGGGTAAAATTCAAACATTAGAAAGATTGGAAACGATTAGATGCTTTTCGCATTATGATTAACGGCTTTTCACCGTGTAACTAACGGTTAAACGGCGGGTAGTTAACCGTTAATCGCAAAGTGAAAAGCATCTAATTGCAGGATTCTTTATATCTTACTGAGAAAAGACAAAAGACTGATAACTTGCAAGAAGCAGGTTATCAGTCTTTTATCTATATTTCATTCAACTTTATTGATGCTGCTCGCGCAGGAGGTCATTGACTGTTTTCACGGGATTGAAAGTAGACAGAGGAACCTCAACAAAAATCGTATTCCAGTTACTCATCGCACCGTTCCAAAGGCCAGGAAGCTCTAAAGCCTTCAAGTCGCGGCCGTTTTTACTCTTCTGACTGATAAATCCCGTTTGCCGATCTACGTAGTCAGGCAATCGGAAAGGCACTCCGTGATAGTCTTTGACGGCACAAACCAAATCGACAGGGTTGAAATGCGTGCTCTCAGCAAACATCTTGACATACGCCGAATTAGTCTTATCAATTTGGCTGCTTTCGAGAATCTGCGGACTGACAGAGCCGTCTTGGTTGTAAGTTAAGAATGGACCACCACCCGGTTCACCCACATTCTTGACCACGCCGCATACACGCATCGGGCGATTGAGCTTTGCACGCAGATAGTCGGCCAACTGTTCGTCGGTCAAAGTACGCGCATCGGCTTTGCGACAACATAGTGTTTGCTCCGTAAAAAGCAATATTTCTTCAAGTTGCCGACGTGTAACAGTACCGCTCTCAAGCTGATTCAGATAAGCAAAAGTCTGCTTTTGACACTCGATCAGTATACCCGCAATGACCTGTTTGTATCTTACGGTTTCATCTTTGAGCCGATCAGGCACCACATTGTCGATGTTTTTGATGAAGATTACATCTGCATCGATTTCATTCAGATTCTCAATCAGCGCGCCGTGTCCGCCCGGACGGAATACGAGTGATCCGTCATTATCACGGAAAGGCGTGTCATCAAGATTGACGGCAATGGTATCAGTGCTTGGCTTTTGCTCTGAGAAACTGATGTGATAACGCACGCCGAAACGCCGAGAATAAGTATCCACTTTCTCGATCACTTTCTGTTCAAATAGTTTCAGGTGGTCGTGACTTACCGTAAAATGTACATTAGCCTCGCCGCCGGACGTTGCATAGAGTGCTGCTTCTACCAAATGCTCTTCCATCGGTGTACGCGGACCGTCTTCGTAGTTGTGAAAAAGGAGCAATCCTTTGGGCAGATTGCCATAATCAAGGCCTTTCGCTTCGAGCAACTCGGCTACAATCTCTTTGTAATTGCCCTCTTCCAACAGCGTACAGACATTCTTCTTGACATTCTGTTTACATTGGCCGCACAACTCTTTACGGAATGCAAACTCGCGGATATGCAAAAAAAACTGCTTCTCAAAATCCGTTGTCGGCACATTGTAATCAGCATTCAGGAAAGCGAATAAGTCTTTGAACATTCGGCTGGCAGCACCCGAAGCCGGCACAAACTTGACGATTCGGTGCGTACCCGACTTATATCGATTCCACGCATCGATATATTTCTCACAGTCATCGGTACTCGGCGCCAGAATGCCATTGCCCACAGCAGCAACCGATTCGATCTTCAAAAACGGGAAACCGGCTTTGATTTGCGCGATCTGGTGATTCACCTGTGCTTCCGACATACCGTGAGCGGCAATTTGTTTAAGATCTTTTTCTGTCAGCATAATAAAATGAGTTAATGACACAAAAGTACTTAGTTTTCTTAAAAAAGCAAAGAATTATAGCCTTTTTTTGTACTTTTGCATCAGCTATCTGGCTTTTCCGAAAAGTCGGTCAACTAAAAAGACGTGTTATGGGAGATAGATTTGAATTTACGAACACTGAACGAGAAGAAACCGTCAGAATATGGAAGAAATTGCGGGAGACCATCGGCAACACATTGAAAACAGGCGACGAGCAAATCCTGTGCAGGCATATCGGGAAGGCTGTTCACAACCATCAGATTCAGAGAGATGTTTTCGGACTTAATCCCATCATACTTTCCTTACAGACGGCAGAAGTGGCCGTCAATGAGATCGGGCTGAAACGCGACGGTGTTTTAGCCATTTTGCTCTATGAAAACGTGGTTAACGGATTTGCCGACGAGAGCGAAATCACGAACCTGTTCGGCGCAAGCGTAGGACAAATCATTCACGGTCTTGTCAAGATTCACGGTCTGTACAAGAAGAATCCCATCATAGAGAGCGAGAATTTCCGCAACCTACTCATTTCGTTTGCAGAAGATATGCGCGTTATTCTCATTATGATTGCCGACCGTGTAGTGCTGATGCGGCAGATCAGAGACACCGACAACCACGATGCTCGGCGCGAAGTGAGCGAGGAATCGTCTTATCTTTACGCACCGTTAGCTCACAAACTGGGCCTATACAAGCTGAAAAGTGAATTGGAAGACCTCAGTTTAAAGTATCTCGAACACGACGCCTACTATCTCATCAAAGACAAACTCAACGCCACAAAGCGTTCACGCGATGCTTATATCGAGCGTTTTATTGGCCCAATTCAAAAGCGGTTAGAGGCCGCAGGACTACACTTTCAAATGAAGGGTCGTACCAAAAGTATCCACTCGATATGGCAGAAGATGAAGAAACAAAAATGCGGTTTCGAAGGGATTTACGACCTTTTCGCCATCCGAATCATCTTAGACTCATCCTTGGAAAAGGAAAAAATGCAATGCTGGCAGACCTACTCGATCGTTACGGATATGTATCAGCCCAATCCGAAACGTCTTCGCGACTGGCTGTCTGTGCCCAAATCGAACGGCTATGAGAGTCTGCACATCACCGTGTTAGGCCCCGACAACAAGTGGGTAGAAGTGCAAATCCGAACCAAACGGATGGACGAAGTGGCTGAACACGGCCTTGCCGCACATTGGCGTTACAAAGGAATCAAGAGCGAAGGAAATATCGACGAGTGGCTGGCCAACATTCGGTCAGCCCTCGAAAGCAACGATGACTTGCAGCTAATGGACCAATTCAAAATGGATCTTTACGAAGACGAGGTGTATGTTTTCACACCGAAAGGTGACCTGTTCAAGTTTCCCAAGGGCGCGACCATCCTCGATTTCGCCTACCATATCCACTCGGGCGTAGGCAGTTGTTGCGTCGGCGGCAAAATCAACGGCAGAAATGTACCTATCCGCCATCCGCTACACTCGGGCGACACCGTAGAAATCCTTACGCAGAACAACCAGAAACCCAATCCCAACTGGCTGAATATTGCCAAGACAAGCAGAGCCAAGGCAAAGATACGTTTGGCGCTGAAAGAAACGCAGGCCAAAGATGGCCTCTACGCAAAAGAGCTGCTCGAGCGACGTTTCAAGAACCGAAAGATCGAACTTGAAGAGGCCCTCCTCTACCATACCATCAAGAAGATGGGATTCAAAGAAGTGTCCGACTTCTACCGACAGGTGGCCGAGGAGAAACTGAATCTCAATGAAATCATCGACAAATACGTCGAAGTGCGCAACCATGAGCTGAATATCAACGCACCCAAGACAGCCCAAAGCGCAGAAACGTTCAGCTTTGAAAGCCTCGGCGAAGGTTCCACTAACGGCACGGATGACGTGCTGGTTATCGACCGAAATCTGAAAGGCTTAGACTACTCGCTGGCCAAATGCTGCCACCCGATATACGGCGACCAAGTATTCGGATTCGTAACCGTCAACGGAGGCATCAAGATTCACCGAACCGATTGCCCCAATGCACCCGAACTGCGGCGGCGTTTCGGTTACCGAATCGTAAAAGCACGCTGGAGCGGCAAGGGGTCATCGCAATACAGCATCACGCTCAACGTCATCGGGAACGACGATATCGGCATTGTCAACAACATCACAAGCATCATCGCCAAAGAAGAAAAAACCGTGTTGCGGAGCATCAACATCGATTCTCACGACGGTCTATTCCGCGGAAATTTAGTCGTCCGGCTTGACGATGTAAGCAAGTTAGAGACTCTGTTGAAGAAACTCCGTGTGGTCAAAGGGGTCAAACAAATCAGCAGAATATAACCTCTTTTTAGCAAGTAAGAAAAGAAGGAAGCGAGTCATAGGAAGGAAGAATTGTGGTAGAAAGCTCGCCAAACATCGTTTAAAATACTCTCGAACATTACTAAAAAAACAGCCGAACGCCTTGCAATGAACTGTTTATTGCAAGGCGTTCGGCCATTAACCACAACCATTTTCTCAAAAATCTATCCCTTTTTCACAGAATTTCTATATCCTTTTTTCTAAAACCCTATACCAGGCCTACTACACTATTACTAATAACTATACATAAGAAGAGGTAATGTCAACTATGTATTGTTAGGACCTACAAAAGAGGGGACAATCTGTAAAGACTGCCCCCTTCTTCCATTCATAATTATTTTATTCTTTTACATCATTCCACCCATACCCGGTTGAGCCATCGGCATTGTCGGCTTCTCTTCGGGTTTGTCTACAATGACACCTTCCGTTGTGAGGAACATACCTGCAATAGAAGCTGCATTTTCAAGTGCAACGCGTGCTACTTTGGCCGGATCGATAACACCAGCTTTGTGCATATCCTCATACACATCAGTGCGGGCATTATAACCGTAATCACCCTTTCCCTCGCGAACTTTCTGTACAACGACAGCGCCTTCACCTCCTGCGTTGACCACAATCTGACGGAGGGGCTCCTCAATGGCACGTTCTACGATATTGATACCGGTCTGCTCGTCGGCGTTATCGCCTTTCAAGTCCTTCAATGCATCCAATGCGCGGATATACGTAGTACCGCCTCCAGCAACAACACCTTCTTCAATGGCTGCACGAGTAGCACAGAGTGCATCGTCAACACGGTCTTTCTTTTCTTTCATTTCGACCTCACTGTTAGCACCTACGTAGAGAACAGCTACACCGCCAGCCAATTTGGCAAGACGCTCTTGCAGTTTCTCTTTGTCGTAAGAGCTTGTAGTGTTAGCAATCTCGTTTTTAATCTGAGCCACACGATCGGTAATGTTCTTCTTGTCACCAGCTCCGTTAACAATAGTAGTATTATCCTTGGAAACCGTAACTTTATCAGCCGTACCCATCATTTCGAGAGTTGCTTGTTCGAGTTTCAACCCTTTCTCTTCACTGATGACAACACCACCGGTCAGTACGGCAATATCTTCGAGCATAGCTTTACGTCGATCGCCGAAGCCTGGTGCCTTAACAGCACAGATCTTCAAGCCGCCACGCAAGCGATTGACAACCAACGTGGTCAGTGCTTCAGAATCGACATCCTCAGCGATAACAAGCAACGGACGCCCACTCTCAGCTGCCGGCTGAAGAATCGGCAAGAAATCTTTAAGATTGCTGATCTTCTTGTCATAGATGAGAATATAGGGATTCTCCATCACACACTCCATCTTGTCGGCATCCGTAACGAAATAGCCGGACAAGTAACCGCGATCAAACTGCATTCCTTCTACAACACCAATGTTTGTTTCACGGCTCTTGCTTTCTTCAATCGTAATAACGCCATCCTTAGAAACTTTGCGCAGCGCGTCAGCCAACAATTTACCTATTTCAGGATCGTTATTAGCACTCACCGTAGCAACCTGTTCTATTTTCTCGTAATTATCGTCTACCTTCTCAGCTTTGCTCTTAATGAACTCGACAATAGCATTGACAGCTTTGTCGATACCACGTTTCAAATCCATCGGATTAGCTCCCGCAGTAACGTTTTTCAAACCTTCTGTCACGATAGCCTGCGCTAATATAGTAGCCGTTGTTGTTCCGTCGCCAGCATCATCTCCAGTTTTGCTGGCTACACTTTTAACAAGTTGTGCACCAGTATTTTCAAAACGATCTTCCAACTCGATCTCCTTAGCAACAGTTACACCATCTTTAGTGATCTGTGGAGCACCGAATTTCTTTTCAATAACAACGTTACGCCCTTTTGGTCCTAATGTAACCTTAACAGCATTGGCCAACTGATCCACGCCCTGCTTCATCAAATCGCGGGCTTCTATGTTAAATTTAATTTCTTTTGCCATAATAATTTATTTGAATGATTGAAATTAAACAATTACTTATCTAATACTGCCAGCACGTCGCTTTGACGCATAATCAAATATTTCTCACCTTCAAACTCAAGCTCGGTACCTGAATATTTGCCGTAAAGTACGTCGTCGCCAGCTTTCAATACCATTTCTTCATCTTTCGTTCCGTTACCTACGGCAATGATCTTGCCGTGTAATGGTTTTTCCTTTGCCGTGTCGGGAATAATGATTCCACCAACTTTCTCTTCCGCAGCAGCAGGTTGTACAAGTACTCTATCTGCTAATGGTTTAATGTTCATAATCCTGTTATATTTTAATTGTTTAAATGTTATCTCATTGAGAATTACTTCTTGCTCTGCCAAAATCGTGCCAAAGACTACTCAGTGACAGTTTTGGCACGATAGCACTGACATATATGTCATTCTTTATTCTATGCAATGGAGATCTACAAATCCACCGCGTTTCTTACGCTCTGCAATCAGTCGTTCCAATTTGTACCTACGATCGGGAGCGATCCAACGACGAGCGAAAATATTGGGAATGGCTACACCGATAGCAATACACAATATCAGCAGTGACGCACGAATAGCATTGTGCGTGGCAATGGTAACTTCGCCCACCACACCGTGCATCTCGATAATGGCAAAAAGAGCACGATACATCAGCACCCCTGGCACCATTGGGATAACGCTCGGAATGGAGATACAATGGTGTGGAGTATGAAATACGTGCACCAATTTAATGGTAATAATACTAATGAGCGATGACCCGATGAGCGAACCGAGCACAGGTCCCCAATCAAGTCCTATATTATTATTGCTGGGCCCTAAGTTGACAAAGTTCCGCGAACACACAGCAATAATACCACCGATGGCTACCACCCACAATAAACGCTTCGGAAGGTTGAATATCATAGAGAATCCCATTGCCGAAATAGCCGCAGCAATAGCATACTCTATATAAGAATGATGAGGTATCATCGGCAAATCTTTCACGAAATTGTCGATTCCGCAGATCTTAATAGCAAGTGCGATACCGAACGCCATTGCTGCAACCATCAGTAGTGTGTTCACCGCCCGTACAATTCCCACTTCGATATTGTTGTCCAACATATCACTGACAAAATTAATCAACGGTACACCGGGCACGATAAACAGCGCACAGGCCATTAATGGATGCCACGGTGTGGCAGAATGGGTGAAAGGTATCAGCCAAGTGGGTAATAAAGACTCGATGACGGGCATCGAAATAAAGGCCGTTAAAAAAGCCAATAATGTGGAGAGAAATGCAGCAAAAGCAATATTGGCATAGCCATTGGAGCCGATTTCATTGAGCTTTGTGCGAAGTCTGAATCCAAGAATAGCAGCAACAGAAGCATAGAGAAATGCTGGCCAATCACAACCAAATTGAATGCAGAATCCACCACAGGCAAACCCTGCTCCAATAGCTACCTGCCAAGGAGTATAGTTCCGTTTGCGTGAGCCTATTTCTTCCAAAGCAACTTCGTATTGCTCAAGTGAATAATCTTCACTGATGGCTCGCCAAGACAGTCGACTGACAGCAGAGATCGCTTCCATATTGATACCGTGCTTGTCACAACGTTGAAACTTCGAGAATGAATGTTCTTCATCGCTCAAATTCACCATCAACATATTATAATTAATGTGTATATGCAGAACGTCTTCGGGCAAACCGAGATACGCTGCAGTGCGTTTCATATTGCGCATAATGCGACTTGTGTCGGCCGAACTCTCCACCAAGATCTTTCCTGTACGCAGAAGCAAGTCGAGTTTTCTGCGTAGGAGACATTCGGAATAACCTTTAATTTTCTCCATTTTTATCTTATCAAAATCTCTGTAAGTCTTTTTCAGCTGCAAAGGTAGTACAAAAACTTGAAGAAAACAGGCAAAGACAAGGATATTTGGCGATTTTTCCACGCACTTTACTTGGTATCTGTAAATAAATCTGTACTTTTGCAGTCGAATAACACTACTATTATTATGGAATGGTTAATTAACCTCTTTACAACAACTGACTCTGTGGCGCATATCGCGCTGCTCTACTCTATCGTTATTGCATGTGGAGTCTACCTGGGAAAAATTAAAATCGGAGGAATTTCTCTCGGTGTAACATTCGTCCTTTTTGCCGGAATCGTGGCAGGACATGTGGGCTTTACAGCTCCCACCAACATTCTGACGTTCATTCAAGACTTCGGACTCATCCTCTTTGTCTTCTGTATCGGACTTCAAGTCGGCCCCGGATTCTTCGAGAGTTTTCGTAAAGGCGGAATTACGCTCAATCTTCTTTCCACAGCACTCATCGTGCTCAACATCGGCGTTATGTTCGGATGTTATTATTTGTTCTTCGATACCAACGATAAGAATAACCTCCCGATGATGGTCGGAACACTTTATGGTGCTGTGACAAACACACCGGGTCTTGGTGCTGCCAAGGAAGCTCTTACCAGTGTTTTTGCACAAGGATCTGTACCGGAAATCGCTTCCGGATACGCTTGCGCTTATCCTTTAGGTGTGTTGGGTATCATTGGTGCCACCATTGCTGTGCGTTATGTCTGTCGTGTAAATCTCAGTGATGAAGAGAAAGAACTCGACGTGCAGGAAGCTGATAACCCGCACGCCAAGCCGCATATTATGCATCTCAAAGTGAGCAATGCCTATATGGCAGGCCGTACATTGGAACAGATTTCCGAATTCTTAAATCGCGACTTCGTGTGTACACGCCTTTTGCATGATGGTGAAGTTTCAATTCCACTGCAAGAGACTGTACTCGAACTCGGTGATGAGGTGCTCATTGTCTGTGCTACGGCCGATGCCGAAGCCATCCAGGCCTTTATCGGTCCGCTAATTGATGCCGAATGGACCGCCGAAGACAAGGCACAACCGATGGTTTCACGTCGAATTGTTGTTACCAAATCATCAATGAACGGAAAAACATTGGGTAAAATCCATTTCAACAGCGTCTATGGTGTTAACATCACACGTATCACACGCCAAGGAATCGACCTTTTTGCCAGTCGTGATCACCGTTTCAACGTGGGCGATCGCGTGATGGTTGTTGGTCCCGAAGATAATGTCAACCGTGTAGCTGATATGATGGGTAACTCTGTAAAGCGACTTGATGCCCCCAATATTGCTACTATCTTTATCGGCATTATCATCGGAATCCTATTCGGGAGTATTCCCATTGCTATTCCCGGAATGCCCGCACCTTTGAAACTCGGTATTGCTGGTGGTCCGTTAATTATCGCTATTCTTGTCGGTAGATTCGGTTACAGGATGAAACTCGTTACTTATACCACGACCTCTGCCAATATGATGCTGCGTGAAATCGGCCTTGTGCTCTTCTTAGCAAGTGTCGGAATCAAGGCTGGAGCCAATTTCTGGCAAACCGTTATCGAAGGAGATGGACTGAAATACGTTTACACCGGTGTGTTGATCACAATCATTCCGATTCTGATTATCGGCACGATTGCCCGCCTGAAATACAAATTCAACTATTTCACTATTATGGGAATGCTGGCCGGAACGTGTACCGATCCACCTGCATTAGCCTATGCCAATCAGGCTTGTTCCAAAGAAGCACCGGCCATCGGTTACTCAACGGTCTATCCACTCAGTATGTTCCTGAGAATCTTTACAGCCCAATTGATCGTGCTTTTTTGTTGTGGATGATGTTCTGAAATTCAGAAATTAGAGAATAAAGGAGTTAAACCAAATACTAAATCAATGGTTTAACTCCTTTATTCTTTAACTTCCAGACTTCTTGAACAAGAAATAACAATTTGTTTTCTTAATGATTAGTTATTTGCATCGTCATTTTTCCTGTGTAAGAAATGATAACTTCAATCAAATAACTACTGGGATTATCGGGCATACAGATAGAAGTATTGTAATGAAGACCAACTACATCGACGTACGTTAATTGCATATCGCTCAATATGCTTTGGTTCAAGAAGTCGGCAGGGACTTTATTTTGGAAATCATTCTTATGGAAGTCGCGTGAGAAAAGTTTTTGTGCGGCCTTAAAAATACTGATGTGTATGATATTATCGTGATAAACATTGTCCACCTCTACGCCCTCATCGTTATACGAAGTTTTAACAACCTTGAATGTGGTCGGGTTTACTTGTACATAGCTATGATATCGTTGACTCTCAAAAGTGACCACAGTATCGCGCTTGATCAGCCGATTTTGATTCAAAGCTTGCGGTCTCCGGGTGTCAAAAGCCATTAAATCGGCTTTGTCATTACTCAATGTCAGTCTGACAGTTTCACCGTTTTGATTCTTAAAAATGAATAGATGCGGTTTGAGCTTCACAATTAAATATTTCACGTTGTTGGCTCCGTGAAGTACCAACGTATCGCCAAACACCTGAAAAGAAACGGGCTGACTGGTGGTGTCGGGATAGAAAATAGAATCGCCTTTGGCACGAAAGGCCACGTCTTCTTCGTCTTCGTTCACCCAGATTCCTTGTAACATCTGTTTTGCTTTGAGGTCTTCTGCGAGGGCAGAATCCAACTTTGCGTCTCGACTCTTACACGAGCCAAACAGCAACAAGCAAGCAAATGCGATGACAAGATAGTTTGTTTGTTTCATTATTTCTTTTTATATAGGGTCAACGACCGATACAATAATACTCAAATCCAGCCTCTTTCAGTTCGCCTGAATCGAAAATATTCCGCCCGTCGATAATTAATCGACGACGCATTGCCTTGCCGATGACATCCCAATTAGGCAACCTAAACTCTTTCCATTCCGTAATTAAGAGCAGTGCATCGGCATCAAGCACAACATCGTACATATCTCGTCCGTATGCGATGGCATTGCCCAGGCGACGCCGACATTCATCCATTGCCACGGGATCGTAAACCTTCACGCGGCAACTAGCCTTGATCAGGTGGTCAATCATCACCAAAGCCGTCGACTCACGCATATCATCGGTTTCAGGTTTGAATGATAATCCCCACACGGCAACTGTCTTTCCAGCCAATGACTCACCCTGGAACGCGGCTTGCAATTTCTTAAACAAAATGCTTTTTTGCTGCCGGTTGACCCGTTCGACAGCCTTCAATACCTCCATTGAATAGCCTGCATCATCAGCCGTTTTGATGAGTGCCTTTACGTCTTTTGGGAAACAACTGCCGCCGTAACCGCATCCGGCGTACAGGAATTTACGGCCGATACGCGTATCGCTGCCAATTCCGGCACGAACCATATTCACGTCGGCGCCCACCAACTCACAGAGATTGGCGATGTCGTTCATAAATGAGATACGCGTGCCAACATCGAGTTGGCCGCATATTTGGTCATTTCGGCGCTGGGAATATCCATAAATATCACGCGAAAATTATTGAGCAAGAACGGTTTGTAAAGCCGAGTGAGCAACGAACGGGCCTTTTCGCTCTCTACACCTACAACTACTCTGTCGGGACTCATAAAGTCTTTGATAGCGTTACCTTCCTTTAAAAACTCTGGGTTACTGGCCACATCGAAATCTATTTCGACGCCACGACGATTGAGTTCGCCCTGTATTGTCTCCCTCACTTGACGTGCCGTACCCACCGGAACCGTACTTTTCGTGACCACGACAATATATTTTTGAAGATTCTCCCCTATCGTTCGGGCCACTTGCAGCACGTAACTCAGATCGGCACTGCCGTCTTCATCAGGCGGCGTACCTACTGCCGAGAATACGATTTGCTGTTCGTTCAGTACTTCGGTCAAGGAAGTGGTAAACCGAAGTCGGCCTGCACGAATATTCTTCAACACGAGTTCATCCAATCCGGGCTCATAAATGGGAATGTCGCCACGCTGCAATCGTTCAATCTTCTGCGTATCAACATCCACACAAGTCACCAAAGCACCGGTGTCGGCAAAGCACGCTCCCGACACAAGTCCTACATATCCGGTTCCGACAATGGCAATATTCATTACTCGAAAATTTCAGCTTCGCACAAGCGTTTGGCGTTAAGGTCTTTCTCACTCACCACCACATCTTTCGCATCTATGGGCCAATCAATGCCGATTTCAGCATCATCCCAGCGGATGCTCGCTTCAGCCTGCGGTGCGTAAGCATTGTCTACTTTGTACGTAAAGATAGCTTCGTCGCTCAAAACAAGGAATCCATGAGCGAATCCTCGAGGTATAAAGAACTGCCGTTTATTTTCATCGCTCAACTCAACCATTACATAGCGTCCGAAAGTTGACGATTTTTTACGAAGATCTACGGCAACATCCATAACACGTCCTTTAATGACCCGCACGAGTTTAGCCTGAGAGTGTGCTCCTTTTTGATAGTGAAGGCCGCGTAAAACGCCAAAACTCGATTTCGATTCATTGTCTTGAATGAAATTGACAGCCCCTACATACGATTCAAACTCCGCTTTTTTCCAAGTTTCAAAAAAGTAACCCCGACTGTCGTTAAACACTTTGGGTTCAAGGATAAATACTCCCTCGATCTCGGTCTTGATATATTTCATAAATCTTAACGTGTCTTTAAATTTACCGACAAAGGTAAACAATATATTTGATACTGACAATCTTCCGATAAGATTTATCTTTCCGTTATGACGAAAACCGATTTTTTCAAGAAAATAACTTGTCGCTTTCAAGGAAAAGACGTAATTTTGCAAACGTGATTGAATTAGAAAGACATATCGAAATACTGCTTTTGAGCAACGATTGTGTGATTGTACCGGGCTTCGGAGGCTTTACGGCACACCACGTAGAGGCCCGATATGCCGAAACGGAACAGCTTTTTCTTCCCCCGCTACGTACACTCGGATTCAATCCCCAACTTACAATGAACGACTCGCTCTTGGCCCTTTCCTATGTAGAAGCATATGACATCAGTTATCCCGAAGCGCTTCGGCGTATCGAGAACGATGTGTGTGAAATGAAGCAAAGGCTTAATGAAGAGGGACATTATGAGTTGAACTATATCGGAACGATTTGTTTGAACGAAGAAGGTCACTATGAGTTTGAACCCAGTGAGGCCGGAATTCTCACGCCGGATTTATATGGACTCAGTTCGTTTGAGTTCCCCATACTCACCAGTTCGTTGTCAATTGTTTCGCCGAAAGCCGTTACTGAAGAGACGAAAGACATCGAAACAACATCTGAAAGCACCGAAATTGAACGTCCGATAACGGTATCTGCACAAGTCGTTGAGTTGCGATCGCAGACGAAAAAGACATCTACATCCGAATCGCAAGCAACAGACAACGAGACAGAAAAGACTGTCAGCATCCGCATAAGTGTTTTACGCGATCTTGCCATTGCAGTTTGTGTTGTCCTGGCTTTTTTGCTTTTCCCTACCCGTTTGAGCAATGATGCGAATCAGATTATGCAGACGAGCAAAATCGATACAGGCTTACTCTATCGTATTATGCCCAAGGACATCACCACAGGACAAGTTCCTATCCGACTGACCAAGCCTGAATCACAAACTCTTCAAACCGAAATGGCTGCACGAAAGACTCAGAAACTTACGGAAGAATCGGTTGAAACAGAAAGGGAGAATCCTTATTACAGCATCATTTTGGCCAGTCGTGTTACCCGCAAAAACGCTCGAATCTACGTTGATCAGCTACATCGCGACGGTTATAAAGAAGCTGCTGTCTTGTACAGAAACAAAGGAGCGAAAGTAATTTTCGGTCAATTCGAGACGAAAAATGAAGCTTATACCGTGTTAAAAAAACTGCATCGGCACAGCGAATTTGCTGAGGCATGGGTAATGTTCATCAAGTAATATCTTTTTAATCGTCATCAACTATGAAACGAGTACGCTGTCCCAAGTGCGACAATTACATCACTTTCAATGAAACGCAATATGCACCCGGCAAATCATTGGTATTTCAATGTTCGGCGTGTGGCAAGGAATTCGGTATTCGAATCGGCGTTTCTAAGCTCCGAAACACGCAAAAGGACGAGGTGTTAGACGAACAGACAAATGCTCAGAAATACGGTTCTATCGTGGTGATAGAGAATGTTTTTCATTACAAACAAGTCATTCCGCTCTGTATGGGTGATAATATTATCGGCCGATATATGAAAAACAGCGGTATCAATTGCCCCATCGAGACTCGTGATCCCAGCATAGATATGACACATTGCACTATCAATGTGAGCCGCGACAAGCGTGGAGCGTTGATATATATATTGCGAGACGGACCAAGTTATACGGGCACTTTTGTAGGCAACGATATCTTGGGCGATCGCGAACGACGTATCATCACAGACGGAACACTGTTTACCATCGGTGCCACCAGCATTGTGTTACGGGCTGCCGAGAACCAAGGCGAATAATTGAAAATGCATCTGTTATCTTTACATTTTCATTATTAGATATAAATTTTATTTACTTTTTCATCTTTTCGAAATAGCAAATGGGAACGGAAAAATAATCCATTAAAAATTGTTTGATTATTAATCGTATATCGAAAATCCGTCTATTTTCTTTTCAAATACAGTTTTTTATCTTCTCATTAACACTTATTCGTGTGCTAAAAGAGTGTTAATAGGAATCCTAAAAGGATCTTTTCACCTTATAACTAACGGTGAGTTACAAAGAATTTTGAGTCGAACCACCTGTTTATAGGCGTTTATTTGTCGCGTATTTTCAGCCGATTCTCCATCCGTTTGAAAATATTTAATTCTCACAAAGGGTAATCAATTTATTTTACTAAATACTCAACTGTGAATCTTTTACAAAATGAATGCTTTTCTATTGTAATATTATTAAGAGTTGAACCGTGTGCAACGGCTTCCCCTTCCTACCCTATCGGTATTATAAACTCATCTGAAAACCAGTTCCGTTTCTGTTTTCCTGACCTGCCATATTATTTCACATTCAACACCAAAATATTGAAATGAAGACACATTATTCAATAGAAAATTCGTAACTTTGCCACAAAATAACACGGACGAAAGTCATATTATTGTCTAAATATCAAGCGGAATGTTAATAGATTACCAAAAAGTAAATATATATCAGGATGATGAGCTCATCCTGAAAGAGGCAAATTTCAAAGCCGATGAGGGTGAATTTATCTACATCATCGGGAAAGTGGGATCGGGAAAGACGTCATTGCTCAAAACGATCTACTGTGAGCTTGACATCAATCAGGACGAAGCTGAGAAAGCAGAAGCGATCGGTCGTGATTTGAAAACATTGAAACGAAAGGAGATTCCGGCCCTGCGTAAAGAGATGGGAATCATCTTTCAAGATTTCCAATTGCTTCGTGACATCAACATCTACAAGAATCTGCATTTCGTTTTGAAGGCAACGGGGTGGAAAAATAAGGCCGAAATCGATGAGCGTATCAATGAAGTGCTCGACAGCGTGGGAATGAAAGACAAGCGAAACAAAATGCCGCACGAGCTGTCGGGCGGTGAACAGCAACGTATTGCCATTGCAAGAGCGATTCTCAATAGGCCTAAAATCATCATTGCTGATGAACCGACGGGTAACTTAGATGCAGAAACGGCTGCCCATATCGTTGCTTTGCTGAAACAAATCACACAGTCAGGTACGGCCGTTATTATGACAACGCATAATATTCAGATGCTTGACCGAATACCGGGAATCGTCTATCAGTGCAAGAACAACATCCTTGAAGAGGTAACAGAAGCATATAACAAGTTGGATTTGACGGAAGACGGCGAAGAAGACTGAACCTATTTACATAGGTTTTTTAATCAAATGCGTATGAAAGTAATGAAATTCGGCGGCACGTCTGTCGGTTCGGCAGACCGTATGAAGAATGTAGCCGCTTTGGTCACAGCCTCCGGTGAGAGTACGTTTGTTGTCTTGTCAGCAATGTCGGGAACGACAAATGCACTGATAGAAGCCGCTGATTATCTTTACAAAAAGAATCCCGAAGGGGCCAATGAGGTAATCAATACATTGGAAAGAAAGTATTTTCAGCATATCGAAGATTTATATTCCACTGACGAATACAAACAGAAGATGTGTGAATTTATACGAAATGAGTTCGAATATCTTCGTTTTTTCACAAAGGATCTGTTTACTTCGTTTGAAGAAAAGCATATTGTCGCGCAGGGAGAAATTATCAGTACGAATATGGTTGCGAGCTATCTGCAAGAACAGGGCATTCGAGTTGTCTTGTTGAATGCACTCGATTTTATGCGCACAGATAAAAATTCGGAACCTGATTTACCTTATATAAAAGAACATCTTACGGCTCTAATGGCTGAAAATACGGGTTATCAGATCTATCTCACACAAGGTTTTATCTGTCGAAATGCCTATGGTGAGGTGGATAACTTGCTGCGCGGAGGTTCCGATTATACGGCTTCATTAGTGGGAGTTGCACTTGATGCCGAAGAGATTCAGATCTGGACGGACATCGATGGGATGCACAATAATGATCCGCGAATCGTCGATCACACTGAGGCTGTGCATCAATTGAACTTTGAAGAGGCCGCAGAGCTAGCTTATTTCGGTGCAAAGATTCTGCATCCGACGTGTGTTCAGCCTGCCAAATACGCCGGAATACCTGTCCGTTTGAAGAATACTATGGATCCGGAAGCAGAAGGTACGCTGGTTGATAATCATCTTTCGCACGGCAAATTCAAAGCCGTGGCAGCCAAAGACAATATAACCGCCATCCAGATCAGGTCGAGTCATATGCTGCTTGCAGCTGGATTTCTTCGCAAAGTATTTGAAATCTTCGAGAGTTATCAAACTCCCATCGATATGATAGCTACCAGTGAAGTTGCCGTTTCAATGAGTATAGACAATAATTCACGGTTAGTCGAGATTGTAGACGAGTTAAAGAAGTATGGAACAGTGACTGTTGACAGCGGGATGTGCATCATTTGCGTTGTCGGAGACTTACATTGGAGTAACAAAGGATTTGAAACGCGGGCCACGGAAGCGCTGAAAGATATTCCCGTGCGGATGATTTCGTATGGCGGAAGCAATTACAATATCTCGTTTCTCATCAAAGAGTCGGATAAGAAACAGGCTTTGCAGAGTCTTAACAATGTGCTTTTCAAATAAGGAGCAGACGTAAACGATGACACAAATGTTCCCTATTGATAAGTTCGACAACTTGCAAACACCCTTTTATTATTATGACACCGACTTGCTTCGGGCCACCTTGCAGGCTATTAATAATGAAGTAGCACGACACGAAAACTATGTTATTCATTATGCGGTGAAAGCAAATGCCAACCCAAAAGTGCTGCAAATCATTCGTGAAGCGGGGTTAAGTGTCGACTGTGTAAGCGGCGGCGAGATCGAGAGAGTTACCGAGTCGGGGTTTCAGACAGATCAAATCGTCTTTGCAGGAGTAGGTAAAAACGATTGGGAAATTCGTCTTGCACTCGATAAGAACATCTTTTGTTTCAACGTGGAAAGTGCACCTGAGCTCGCGATTATCAATGAGCTGGCTGCCGAAAAGGGACAAATGGCACGCATATGTCTGCGTATCAACCCCGACATCGATGCCCATACACATGCCCATATCACAACAGGCAGTGCTGAAAACAAGTTCGGTATTGCGATGAAAGACGTACAGTCGGTTCTCGAAATGGCTGAACAGACAGCACACATCCAACTCATCGGCCTGCATTTTCACATTGGATCCCAGATTGTGCAAATGCAAGATTTTGTCTCACTATGCGCCCGCATCAATATGATTCAACACGAATTAGAGCGCCGAGGTATTCAAATTGAGGTCATTAATGTGGGCGGCGGGCTCGGCGTCGATTATCAAACGCCAGACGAACAGCCTATTCCTGACTTCCGTTCTTATTTCAATACCTATGCAGAAAACTTACAACTGCGTCCCCACCAGCAGTTGCATTTCGAATTGGGAAGAGCTGTTGTGGCCCAATGTGGCAGCCTGATTACTCGCGTTTTGTATGTAAAACAAGGCTCAACAACACAATTTGTCATCGTCGATGCGGGTATGACAGACCTCATCCGACCTGCACTTTACCAGGCTTCGCATAAGATTGAGAATCTAACAAGCAGTGAACCGCAGGCCATTTACGATGTAGTCGGACCGATATGCGAGTCGAGTGACATCTTTGCCAAGACCATATCGTTGCCTCATTGTCATCGAGGCGACTTGTTGGCCATACGTTCCGCCGGTGCGTATGGCGAAATAATGGCTAATCAATACAACTGTCGGAGCCTGCCGGCAAGTTTTATCAAAGAAGAAATAGACCAATGAGCATCCATCCTCTTACACTTATTATCAGCATATCTATCCTCTTATCGGCGCTCGTTACACCGCTTTTCAATCCGTTTTTTAGATGGAAACGTAGTGCGCGGAAATATCGGACAGAAAATGATAACGCTGCAATAGCTACGCCATTGCAGCCTGTCAGCATTGTCATCACTGCGCATGATCAGCCCGAGGAACTTGCTCGTAACCTCTTATCGATCATCAATCAAGAATATTCGACGGACTTTCAGGTAATTGTTGTCATAGAAAAGGGAGATAATGAAACCGAAGATATCCTCAAAAGATATGCTGATAACAAGCACCTTTATACTACTTTCATACCCGATTCATCGCGATATATGAGTCGAAAGAAGCTCGCCGTGACCCTGGGAGTTAAAGCAGCGCGTTACGAATGGATTGTATTGATAGAACCATTTTGTGTTCCTGTGTCTTCGAAATGGTTGGAAACGTTGGCCCGAAACTTCCGAGACGACAAACATTTAGTCATCGGTTACAATGGATTTGAGACAGAAACGCCTGATTACTATAAGTTTGAGAGGCTGCGATTGTTCTGTTATACGGCGCAAGAGGCTATTAAGAGTACGGCGTATCGTGGTTGCGGACACAGCGTTTCATTCCGAAAGAGCGACTTTATGGAGGCCAATGGTTACAGCGGAAACCTGCACTTGTTACGCGGTGAATACGATTTCATTGTGAATAAGTATGCCCGAAGGGGTACGACTGTTGTCGAAACGGCTGAAGAAGCGTGGCTACGTGAAGAGTCGCCAACCCCAAAAACATGGCGCAATAATCATCTTTTTTATCTCGAAACACGCAAATTCTTACAACGAACTGCGATTCATCGTCTGCTTTATAATCTCGATATATGGCTGATATACATCAATTTCATTGCCATTTGTTCAGGTTTTACTTATGGGATTATCGTTAACGACTGGATAATTAATATCGCCGCTGGTGTGGCTTTACTCATAACGGTGATTGTTAGGATATTTTTCGCACATCAAGTGACGATGCAATTCAAGGAGAATATCGCTCTTTGGAAGATTATTCCCTATGAGTTAAGTATGATTTGGCATAGCTTTGCCAACCGAATGCGATATTCTTCGGCCGACAAAAATGACTTTACAAGTCATAAACTATAAACGTTTATACCCCAAAACGATGAGAATATTGATTTATATACCCCGGACAATAGACCGGATAGAGACGAATCACAAGTTTGTTTCTATTCTCAGCCACTATCTGCAACCATCGGCAGAGATTGAGGTGACAGCCAAACAGCCGAAATCCATTGTCGACTACGATCTCATTCACATTATAGGTGCGTGGGTATATGCATCAGCTCGATTAGCTGCGAAAGCCAAACAACAAAGTATCCCAACCGTGTTCTCGCCGATGGGAGGGCTTCAACCGTGGATCATTCACAAGAAACATCGAAACAAATCGATACAAATTATTGCTTATCAACGCATTATGGCAGAGACTGTTTCGGCTGTACATCTCTGCAATTCGATGGAGAATGAGACTTTTAAACACTTGATGGAATGACAAAACACAAGTAATCAGAAATTCACTACTTACCAATGAACTGTCGGATAACGATATGGCACAACAAATGATGGCGCTTTATCAGAAAGTACTCGACTCCAATTGCTATGCTATGATCGGCGAACAGACTGAAGATGCCATCTGTTTTCTCCTACAATTCGGGATTGACGAGATGGTCGCAAGTAACGATCGACTGCGTAAAGAAGCTGCAGCCTGTCTGTCGAAATTGTCTGATGAGGAATGGAGACGCATCTTTATCTATACTAATGATGAAGGAGTGCTCGACATAATTAAGCTGGGTCTCATCCGACTTCAACACCCTTTACCCGATATTTCCATTGAACACATTGACCGCTTCCCCACAAGTCTATCTATCCCTACGGGACATTTGGAACGTGAACAGGTGTTTACCGGCAGTCTGTTTACCCGTAACTGTTTAGATGATTTCACCGAAGAAGACGGCGAAACGGAACGGATGATCTGCACGATGATGCTCAATCTTAAATATGAAATCAGTCATCGTAATGTCTCGATGCGACATCTCATCGATCTGTTCGAACTGATTCGTTTTGAGAATTACAATGAAGACGGACTGACAAAAATGCTTCGTCATCTCAGGATCAAGAAATTTGCTTCTCGATTATTATTCGTTATGAAAGATATTCTCGGTTTGACGGAAGGCTTTATGCCCATAGAAGCCGTTGATGACAAGGTAACCGACAGATTGAGAAAGCTGATTACGAAGCTGAAATAATAACCGATTACAAATAGGGAAGCGAAAAGACGAAAGAGTGGAAAATATCTCTTACTTTCCACCCTTTCGTCTTTTCGTTTCTAATTAATCGTTAATCACACTGCAATTAACTGTTAATCATCGTTCGTTTAACCGTTAAACGTAAGACAAATAACAGCTAAACGCAATGCAATCTATACTTATCTGATTCTCAGCTATATACAAGCGAACATTAATTCTATTTTCTCTAATGACAGGGCGAGATAAAATCAATTTCTTAATGCCACTTAAAATGGCAGATCATCGGCACTATTCTCCGGCATTTGAGGTGGGAACGGAGCCTGGGCATCACTTTGCGGAGCTGCGGGTTGTGCAGAATCCATCGGTGCTTGGGGCGGAACTTGCATTCCGATAGAAGCCGGATCGACCATCCGAACATCAAAAGCGCGGATGCTGTTGAACCATCTGCCGTTGTATTCACGTGCATCGATGTCAAAAGAGACCATCACTTCCTGTCCGATCTGTATATTGAACCGGGCTAAGCGGTCTGCACCGAATACGGTGAACACCATCTTATGTGGATAAGCTTCGTGTGTTTCAATGACGAAATCCTGCGCTTTCCATTCTCCACGAGCCGAGACTCCACTTCTCTCCGGTAATGCTGCGATTACTTTTCCTTGTAATTCCATCTTCTTGTTTGTTTATAGTTTATGGCTGTTCAGGCCTGTCTTCGAGATGCGAAATTAATAAAATAGTTCTAAAATGCGAAACTTTTCCCGCCTTTTTTTGCTTGGCACACCGCTTTTTTGTATTTTTGTACCTAATTAATAATTATCGAGTAATAACTAAAAGATAAATACTAATGCGATTTACATTATCCAGTACGGCTCTCAGCAACCGTTTGCAGACATTGGCAAAGGTGATAAACAGTAGAAATTCACTGCCTATTCTTGACAGTTTCTTATTCAATGTAAGTAATAATCAGCTGCATATTACAGCCTCAGACAGCGAGAATGTTATGCAATCTGTGCTCACGCTTGACCAATGCGACGGCGACGGAAACTTTGCCGTGCCCAATCGGACGATTCTCGATGCACTAAAAGAACTGCCGGAACAGCCTCTTTCATTTGAGATCGACCTCAATGCACTGACAATCAATGTGATGTATCAGAATGGACGATATAACTTCACAGCGCAAAATGCCGACGAATATCCACGCGTTCAGCCTATTCCCGATGGTGCAACAGCTATTACTCTCAGTTCGTCAGTACTGAGCGATAACATTACACGTACGCTTTTCGCAACAGCTCAAGATGAGTTACGTCCCGTAATGAACGGAATCTATTTCGATCTTACCGCAGAGAGTTTGGCCATTGTTGCCAGTGACGGACATAAGTTGGTACGAGACAAGAACTTTTCAATCAAGAGTGATGTTCCCGCTGCATTTATTTTACCGAAGAAACCGGCCACACTTTTGAAGAACATATTAAGCAAAGACGGCGGCGATGTCGTCATTAAATTCGATGCTCGCAATGCAGAGATCCGCTTTGCAGACGGTACTCTCTCATGCAGATTAATCGAAGGACGTTATCCTAACTATAATTCCGTCATCCCACAAGATAATCCCAATCAGCTCACTATTGATCGCAAAGCTCTTCTCGGAGCCTTGCGCCGTGTACTTCCATTCGCCAGTGAGAGTAGCCAATTGATACGTTTCCATTTGGAGTCGGGTAAACTTGAATTGTCTTCAGAAGATATTGACTTCGCAACCAGTGCCAAGGAGAGTCTCGTTTGCGACTACAACGGTCAGGCAATGAACATCGGATTTAAGGGTAGTTCACTGTCGGAGATTCTGAGTAACTTAGAGAGTGACGAAGTGATCATTAAGTTAGCAGATCCCAGTCGGGCTGGAGTTATCATTCCGGTGACACAACCCGAGAACGAGGATGTGCTGATGCTGATTATGCCGATGCTGCTGAACGAATAACGAAAAAATATGAAATTAAATTTGACAAAGCCCCTAATCGTCTTCGACTTGGAGACGACGGGGCTTGATCTTGTGAACGATCGGGTTATTCAAATCTCTTATATAAAGGTGTATCCGGATGGAAAAGAAGAGCGTGAAAATATCTTTGTGAATCCGGGAAAGACTATTCCGAAAGAAGTTTCTATGCTGACGGGCATCACGGATACCGACATTGCCGATGCACCAACATTCAAATCGCTGGCCGCTTCGCTGTCAGAGAAGTTTAAAGGATGCGATTTTGCTGGCTTCAACTCAAATCATTTCGACATTCCGATGCTTGCAGAAGAGTTCTTGCGAGCAGGTATTGACTTCGATTTCTCACGTTGCCGGCTTATTGATGCACAAACAATTTTCCATAAAATGGAGCGTCGTAATCTGGCTGCTGCCTACAAATTCTATTGTGGAAGAAAGATGGAAGAAGATTTTGAAGCACATAGAGCCGACCAGGATGCAGAAGTAACATATCGCGTTTTACAAGGAGAGCTCTCGAAATATGATCCAAGTCAGGCTGAAGAAGCCGATCGTGCACTGCCGAATGATATGGATTTCCTGGCTGATTTCTCAAAGATTAATGACAATGTAGATTTTGCCGGGCGTATTGTTTGGCAAAACCAAAAGGGGAAAGATGGTCAGCCACTGCTCGATGAGGCCGGAAACACCCGTAAACAAGAAGTGTTCAATTTTGGGAAATACAAGGGGTGGGCTGTTGCCGACGTGCTGCATAGAGACCCGGGATATTACAGTTGGATGTTGGCCGGCGACTTCACGAATAATACGAAACAAGTACTCACCCGCATCCGATTGAGAGAATTCAATTCCAAATAATTAAAACGCAGTCGATATGTTAGCAGGAAAGAAAATCGTTTTAGGCATAACGGGGTCTATTGCAGCGTATAAAGCGTGTTTGATAATCCGCGAACTCGTCAAACGAGGTGCCGAAGTGCAGGTCGTTATTACGCCTTCAGGTAAGGAATTTATTACGCCCGTCACCCTGGCAACGCTGAGTCAGCACCCCGTTATCAGCGACTTCTTTGCCCAAAGAGACGGAACGTGGCACTCGCACGTGGATCTTGGGCTTTGGGCCGATGCAATGTTGATTGCTCCCTGCACGGCAAGCACATTGGGAAAGATGGCCAACGGCATTGCAGACAATATGCTTGTTACTACTTATTTGTCGATGAAAGCCCCTGTTTTCATCGCTCCTGCGATGGATTTGGATATGTTTTCGCATCCTACAACACAGCAGAATATAGATCAACTCAACATTTTGGGCAATCGAATTATTGCTCCCGAAAGTGGTTTTTTGGCCAGTGGACTTGAAGGAAAAGGCCGGATGGCAGATCCGGAAACGATTGTCCGAATCTTAGACGATTATTTTTCGGATATTCAACAACCCGCAGAATCGTCTCTATTAACGGGGAAGCACGTGCTGATTACGGCCGGACCAACCTATGAAAAGATTGATCCTGTGCGCTTTATTGGTAACTATTCGAGTGGGAAAATGGGCTTTGCACTGGCTGAGGAATGTTTGGCACGAGGTGCAAAAGTAACCCTTATCTCCGGACCAGTGGCCCTATCGTGCGCGAAAAAGATTCATCGTATCAACGTAGAAAGCAGTAAAGAAATGTACAATGCAGCCCTTTCGCATTTCGAAAAGGCCGATGTGGCCATTCTGTGTGCTGCAGTTGCCGACTTCAAACCGGTTCAATCGGCCACGACGAAAATCAAGCGGGAAAGCAATGAATGGTCTATTCACCTGCAACCGACGCCCGACATTGCTGCAACTTTGGGTGAACGGAAGACAAAAGCCCAACGATTGGTGGGCTTTGCACTTGAAACAGACAATGAAGAAGTCAATGCTCGTCGCAAACTTGAGACCAAACACCTCGACTTTATTGTACTCAACAGTACCCGAAACGCCAGAACCACATTCCAAAGTGATGACAATCAAATTACGATTATTACGAAATCGGCGTGCAAATCATTTGAAAAGAAGCCCAAAACAGCCGTTGCCCGTGATATTATCGATGAGCTATGCCGGACCTTTTGATGTATCAGCGATGAATGAATGCCCTCTCATCAACCGATTGATTGCAACCTTTCTGCTTATGTTGAGTTTGGGGCTGCCCGCAGACTCACAAGAGTTACGAATGCGGGTAACGATCAATCACAACCAAATTGAGCGTACTGATGTTACGATTTTCGATAATCTGCAACGTACATTAGAGCAGTTTGTCAACGAACGACAATGGACTGATCTGCAATTTCAACCCAACGAGCGTATTGTTTGTAGCTTGAACATTACAGTGACAAGCTATAATACGACCACGAATGCATTCTCTTGCAAGGCGCTGATACAAGCAAACCGACCTGTTTATAATGCTACTTACACCTCTACCTTATATAATAATACAGACAATCATTTCGATTTTGAATTTGCACCGTTTGATCAACTCAACTTCAACGACGACAATATAGACAACCAACTCACGGCGTTGATAGCCTATTATGCCTATCTCATCATTGGAATTAACCTTGACAGCTTTGCTCCGATGGGTGGAGAGACTGTTTTGCAGCGATGTATGAACGTTGTGAACAACGCCCAACAGTTGAATTTTACAGGATGGAAAGCCTTTGAAGATAGGCGTAATCGCTTTGCCGTTATCAATGATTACATAGATGGAGCGATGCAACCTTTCCGCCAATTGCAATACGATTATTACCGCAAAGGCTTAGACGAAATGGCCAATAACGCTGAAAGAGGACGCACGAATATCTCGACTGCGATCGAGAATGACCTGAAAAAATGTCACGAAGACAAGCCTCTGAGTGCGCTTCCACAAATCTGGACCGACTTCAAACGCGATGAGTTGGCCCATATTTACAAAGGAAAGGGTACACCGAAAGAAAAAGAACGCATTTACAACATCCTTTTCTCGATCAACGCCAGTCAGCAAAACGCGTGGGAGAAAATCAAAAATTAAAAGATGCTCAAGCAGTTATATATCAGAAATTTCACGCTAATCGATGAGTTACAAATTGCTTTTCGACCCGGTTTCTCAGTCATTACAGGCGAAACCGGTGCCGGAAAAAGTATTATTTTGGGTGCAATCGGCCTACTCTTAGGCAATCGTGCCGACACGAAAGTCATCAAGTCGGGACAAACTAAATGTGTAATTGAGGCGCATTTCGACCTTTCTGGCTATGACCGCCGACAGTTTTTCATCGAAAACGACATCGATTACGAACCCGAAGACTGTATTCTTCGGCGTGAGATTAATGCTGGCGGCAAGAGTCGTTCGTTCATCAACGATACGCCGGTAGCACTCTCTGCGATGAAAGATTTAGGTGAACAATTGGTCGATATACACAGTCAGCATCAGAATCTGATGCTCAATAAGGAAGACTTTCAACTGAAAGTGATTGACACTCTGGCGCAAGACGACGTGCAACTAACGGCATATCGCACGGCGTTTAACGGTTACCGGGACGCTGAAAAACGGTTAAACGCAATGCGAAAAGCATTAATGAGAGCAGGGATAATGAAGACTTTCTACGCTTTCAACTGAAAGAACTGACGGAAGCACAGTTAGATGCAGACGAACAGACGTCGCTTGAACGGGAGTCAAGTCTTTTGAATCACGCCGAAGAGATCAAAAGTACCCTCTATTCGGCTAATCAGATTTTGGCAGGAGACGACGACGGCATCGTGGAAAGTCTTAATGCGGCAGCCGATCAGCTGCAAAACATTGAGCAGATGTATCCTGATGTGGCCGATTTAGCAACTCGCTTAGACAGTTGTTATATCGATCTGAAAGACATTTCGCGTGAAATCGAAACACAATTAGAAACAATTGACTTCGATCCTCGACGTTTGGCAACCGTCAACGAACGACTCGATACGCTCTATTCGTTGCAACACAAGTTCCACGTTGAATCGGTTTCGGAACTCATTCAGATAGCTGACCGACTACAAACGCAAATCAATAGCATTGATAACAGCGATGAAGAATTGAAAGAACAAGAAGCACAAGTGGCGCAATATGAAGCCGAATGCAGAGAGCTTGCAAGGGATTTGACGACTCGGCGGATAGCTGCGGCCCGGCGAATCGAGAAAGAAATGCGAGAAAGATTGATGCCGTTAGGCATACCTAATGTGCGGTTCGAGATACAAATGACGGAGAAACTACTTGCCGATGATGGTGCAGACCAAGTGGCTTTCTTGTTCAGTGCCAACCGAAGCACACCGATGCAACCCGTGAGCGATGTAGCTTCGGGCGGCGAAATAGCACGCGTGATGCTCTCATTGAAGGCTATGATCAGCGGCACCGTTAAACTCCCGACCATCATTTTCGATGAAATAGACACAGGAGTAAGCGGTCGTGTGGCCGAACAAATGGCTCGGATGATGTGCGAAATGGGCGGACAACATCGCCAAGTGATCAGTATTACGCATCTGCCTCAAATCGCTGCGCAGGGCGTTACACATTATAAAGTATCGAAAGAAGAAACTGCCGAGGGTACCATCAGTCGTATGCACGAGTTGGATAATGACCAACGCGTTCGCGAAATAGCGCAGATGTTGAGCGGGAGCGACGTTACCGAAGCTGCGATTACAAATGCCAAGGCATTATTAAAAATATGAATATGAAAAAGATAATTACCTTATGGCTTTGCCTGTTTATCACTTTTACAGGCGCAAAAGCACAGAGCAGTGCAGTGAAAAACGTTGCAAAATCAGTCTTTACGCTGACAACTTTCAAGCAAGACGGTTCTATCTTGGCTTCGAGCAGAGGTATTTTCGTCGATAACCGGGGCACGGCCATCAGCACGTGGACACCTTTTGTGGGTGCGGCAAAGGCCGTGGTCGTCGATGCTAAGGGCAATAAGCAGGACGTTGAAGAGCTTATCGGTGCCAATGAACTATATGATGTGTGCAAGTTTCGCGTGAAAGGAAATTCTGTCGGAGCACCATTGGCCACGTCGTCGGCCGCTCCCGAGAGCAAGATTTGGCTCGTCGGTTACTCGCTCAAAGCCCCTGAGATTCGGTCGGCAATCATCAAGAGCAAGGAAACTTTTATGCAGATATACACTTATTACATCCTCTCAACACCGGCCCCGGATAATGCCACAGGGTCACCTTATGTCAATCAAAACGGTCAAGTACTCGGTTTGCTGCAACATTCCACAACCAATTCGGACGTGTATGCAACCGATGCGCGATTTATCAATAGCTTTACACTGACAGGACTGTCCGTCAACGATCCCGTGTTGAACCGTTGCGGAATCAGAACCGGAATACCCGATAAGCAGGAAGATGCGCTGCTTACGCTGATGCTTGCGAATGACCGGCGCGACTCTTTGCAGCGAATGAGTTACGTAAACGCCTTTATCCGCAAGTTCCCTATGCTCGCAGACGGCTATACAACACGTGCGCAGATCTTTGCAGATGCCAACCAATTCAGTGCAGCTGCATCCGAAATGGAGACCGCTATCCGGCAAGTAACTCGGAAAGATGAAGCTCATTCGAGCTATGCTAAGGTCATCTATCAAAAGGAAATATACAAAAACGACAAACCTTTTGCCGCTTGGAGTCTCGACAAAGCACTCGATGAAGCCCATAAAGCCTATGAAATCAATCCACAACCGCTGTATTTGCACCAACAGGCACAGATTATTTATGCACAGGGTGACTATCAGAAAGCATACGACTTGTTTTTATCGCTGACGAAGACACCCATTCGCAATGGTGAATTATACTATGAAGCGGCCCAATGCAAGAGTCATCTCAAAGCGCCGAAAAGCGAGATTATGGCTTTGTTAGACAGTGCCGTAGCCGCGTGTCCGCAGCCGTTGAACAGCGTGGCAGCCCCTTACGTCCTGGCCCGAGGTGCAGAATGGGAGGCGGCAGGCGACTATCGCAAGGCCATTATGGATTACAACCTGTACGACTCACTGATGTTGGGACGGCCGATAAGCAGCCAGTTCTACTACACAAGAGAACAATGCGAGGTGAAAATACGCCATTTCCAACAGGCTTTGAATGATATTGCCCGCGCCATCTTGATGACTCCGGACGAGCCTACATATTGGGCCGAAAAAGCCTCGCTGCATTTGCGCGTTAATCAGTTTGAAGACGCCGTGCGAAGCGCCCGCCATTGCATCGAGTTAGCCCCCAAGTATGCCGATGCCTACATCGTTCTCGGTGTGGCACTTATGCAGAGCAAAGACAAGACAGCAGGCCTTCAAGCCCTGCAAAAGGCCAAAGATTTGGGCGACGAACGTGCAGATGCATTGTTGAAGAAATATAAATAAGCCGTCGGAAATTTGCATATCCCAATGAAAAGTACTACTTTTGCAGTCAACAAATGATGGTTCCGTAGCTCAGTTGGATTAGAGCAACAGCCTTCTAAGCTGTGGGTCTTGGGTTCGAACCCCAACGGAATCACCACTACAAAAGAAGAGGAGTTCAGTACCGAACTCCTCTTCTCTCGTTTATACACAGTTATTCGATTCATAAAACACCCCCGGAAGATATCGGTTTTAACCCAATTCCTATATTGAAACTATGTGCCAAAATAAAAATAGAGGCGAGATACGGCAAGGGAAACACGACAGAAAAAAAAGGAATCAACGACAAGAAAAATGACCTAAAAAAGCAATCTTGTAACATTCTGTAAATGAGAGACTTATAAAAAGATAGGAACTGTATTAAAAAACGATAGTACTTTTTCTATAAAACGATAGGACCTTTTTAGGAAAACAATAGTACTTTTCCACTAAAACGATAGGACTTTTTGGCTGAAAAGTACTATCGCTTTCTCCTCAAAGATATAAGGTTTCAATGAAAAAGGTAGAGGGTTTCAGTGAACAAGGTATAAAGATTCGATAAAAAGGGTATGAAGTTTACCAAGAAGACTCCACCATTTTTTATCAGGCTCTATTGCGTTTTAAACAGGCGTTAATCTCCCGATGAGAGACTATTAAACGGCGTACGTCTTAACCATTGGTTACAGGAATCTCAACAACACGCATCAGATATGATCGATCGTAATGCAATGAACGATAATCGTGGAGCCTTGCTTTTTATAAAGCAAGGCTCCACGATTATGATATGCTCATTCAAACCAAATAATGATAAGAATCAGCAGATGATTTCTTCATTTATTTTTCTGCGTGACCGCCAGCCACAACAGGCCAATACGGATTTTGATACAAATTGCTGTTAGCGGTGCTTCGGTCAGGAGATGCCGTTTGCAAGTCGCCAATTCCAATCGGATTGAGATAATAGGCTTCGTGCCATTTATATCCGTCTTTCAGTTCATTGCTGGCCTGCATTGATCGGCTGTACGGTCTGAGGTACTTGCCCAAAGTTCTTGAAGAAACCAGAGCTTCAGCCGACCCGTCGGACTTAGGCTCGTTTCCTTTCTTGTCGATGTAAGTCTTGTACATTGCCTCCCAGAAGTTTACACCTTCGGGAATCCACTTGGTGGTTATCATTCGGTCGAATGAACGCCAGCGGATCAAGTCTTGGAAACGCAATCCCTCACTGAACAGCTCGTTCATACGCTCACGACGGATGTTGTACAATATCTTGGAAACAGCTGTCGTACCTGAATAGACTCCGAAATCACCCTCTTTGGAGAGGTCGGTAGCGTCAATCGTTGCCTGATAGTTAGTACTTACACCAGCACGCTCGCGCAGAGATTGCCAGTAACCCTGTGCCGTGGCATCCAAAGAACCGTTCAGTTCATAGCAAGCCTCTATATAATTGAGCAGTGCTTCGGCTGTGCGGAAAATCGGGCAGGCATTGGTTCCTTTCAGCTCATCGTTCATCGTCTGGTTGTAATCATAAGTGTAATACTTGCGCGGCTGGTACCCAGAGATACAGCGAAGTTGCGCCTCCGAGTTCGTGATATGGTTCTGAACCGAATCCGGCTCGCTATACACGGCTCCCCGCCGCAGAGCATTGGGGGCGGACTCAAGCAGGGTGCTCTCGCCCCAGACAAAGAGTTGGAGCCGCTCGTCACGGTCTTTCTTTACGGCATCGATGGTCTTGTCTCCGGCATAAGCACTACCGGCAGCATAGATTGGAAGACCGTTCTTCATCAAGAACGACTCTGTAAACACACGGGTAAAACCGTCATTACATCCCGTTTTCGTACGGTAAGTTGCATCGTGGCTGATACTCAACGCACTGCTGTACTGTCTCCAAAGCAACACTTCGGGTACATTCGCTAAAGAAGGTTGGCTGAACAGCTCGAAATAGGGATTCCATCCGGTGATCGTTCCTACCTTCGGCTGAATAGTATGGTTATTGGTTGTCAGCTCAGCCTTATCGCCTACGGCTTTTGCAGAAGCCATTGCCTCTTGCAGGAAGAACTTTACTTCTGCATCGATATTGAATGTCTTACCTTGGTTATAAGACATTTTGGCTCCGGGCCAATTAGCATCTCCCGGCACACGACCGGATCCTTTATGATACTTCTCGAATGTGGCCTCAAACAAAGCAACACGGGATTTGAACAACTGAGCTACTTGCTTGTTCACACGCTGTCCATTGAACGTGCTGCGGTCGTAGAGATTCTGAATGGCCAGATCCAAATCAGAGAGAATGAAACGAGCTACTTCATTGCGCGGAGAACGAATGCTATTAGCCACAATGGTATTGTTTTCATCGGGCAAAACTTCCTTTACGATAGGCATATCTCCAAATCGTACCAATAAACGGAAATAGCAAAGAGCACGGAAGAAATAAGCTTCACCCAGATAATTCTTTACAGCAGCATCATTAGCCAGTGTCTTATTTTCCACACTTTTATTGATCTTATTGATCAAAAAATTATACACGCGCACACCACCGAAGTAATCTTGCAATACTTTTCCCGAACTCACTTCCCAGTGATTATCGGCAAATAATGTAGTGCTGCCGCCTCCCTGTACGAAGATGTCCGTATTGACATCAGACTGGGCCATACCGTCGTTATAAGTTGCTGTATGAAACATTCCGGTATATGGATTCGACAGATAATTGGCATAATAGCTATTCAGATAGGCAGCCAACTGGTCTGCGGATTTATAATAGTCTGACGGTGTAATCTGACTGATAGGTTTCAGGTCAAGCAAATCATTACAGGACGTTGCCGACAACCCGGCAACAGCCATTATTGCACATACACCGATATTCTTTATTTTGATTTTCATAATGATGAATTGTTTAATGATGATTAGAAACTAACATTCACTCCAAATGAGAACGTTCTCTGCAAGGGATACAATTTTCCGCTTCCCCATTCACCACCGAGCGATTCAGGATCAAAGACACGGGATAGGCTCGTCACGGTAAACAGGTTGTCACAAGAGAAATAAACACGGCAATTGGTCATACCGACACGATTGATAAGTGCGGAAGGCAGGCTGTAGCCGAACTGAATATTCTTGCAACGCATATACGCAGCGTTCTGCAAGTAACGAGTCTGTGATTTGTTATTTTTCGTAATTCCACGATCCAGATAGGGTTTGGGATAATATGCGCCTTTATTACTTTCCGACCAATAATCAAGATGTTTCTTGAATACCGTCGACTGCCACATATCCCCTACTGCACCCCAGAAGTAAGAGTCAGATTCTCCAAACATCCAGTCACGCTTCATCACACCCTGGAAAAAGATGGAGAAGTCGAAGCCTTTCCATTCTGCGTTGAGATTAACTCCGAAATTGTAACGAGGCGTCGAATTACCGATTACTTTCCAGTCACCGTGATCACCGATTGTTCCGCTTCCGTTGTTCACGACTCCTTCGTCTATCTTCTTTCCATTCTCATCAACCCGGTCTACCAGATTCTTGTATTTCACGTCACCTGCTCCCCAGTTGCTGCCCCAGTTAGGCTTATTGTTCTTCAACCATTCTGTCATTTCAGCATCAGACTTTGCCAAACCGGCACTCTCATACCCCCAAATTTCATTGAGTCGCTTGCCATTGTAATACCCAGTAACCTTTTGATTTTCGAACTTACCTTCATAAGGATAGCGCAATATTTTGGCCGTAGCATCTGCAAGATTAAGCTTAACGCCGTATTTCACATCACCGATATGGTCTCTCCAACCAATCTCAACCTCCCAACCTGTCGATCGCATATCACAGTTATTGGTCTTAGGTGCGTTTGTACCTAAAACGGAACCTAAAATCGGAGCCGGACCAATCATATTCTTTGTCGTACGACTATACCAGTCAAATGCACCTGTCAGACGACCGTTGAATGCAGACCAATCGAAACCGAAATCCCAAGTCTCGATCGTTTCCCACGTCAATGTGCTATTAACGATACCCGGAAGATTAGCGGTATTTTGTTGTTTACCATTAATCAACCAATTGCTATTCTCAGAAGCAATAGACTGTTGCTGATAAAAAGGATACCAATCCCAGAAAGAATCATACTTTGAACTGGTATTTCCAAGCTGTCCCCACGAAGCACGAAGTTTTAACGTACTGATCTTATCGGTCAACTTATGGAAAAATTTTCACGGGCGATATTCCAACCGGCAGAGACTGACGGGAACCAAGCCCACCGGTTGTCATTGGTAAATCTTGAAGAACCGTCATAACGGAGATTGAACTCTAAGATATATTTTTCGTCATAGTTGTAATTGATACGCCCGAAGTAACCGGCTGTTGCCCGATTCCAATAAGAGTCACCGACTTTGGGATTTTTCTGTGTCTGACTGAGATACGGTTTTTCGGTCGTTGTCAAATGCGTACCTTCCCCGGTAGCAGAATCCCGATTGTAACGTTCATAGTTCAGACCAAGTAAGCCCTTGAGATAATGCAAACCAAGAGTTTTCGTATAATCCGTATACACATTTATCGAATAATAATTCTGACGCCAACGATAATCCCTATACTTAGACACTGTACCATAACCACTGTCGCGCAATATCGGTTCGTTCTTTACATTATAATTATAGATAGGTATCAAACTGGTCGTCTGCTTAAAGTTATCTACTTTTAAAGCACCTTCTGTATAAATATTCCACCCTGTAACAGGCGTGAAGATAAACTTCAATTGCTGTGTAAACAAATCGTCATTATTACGACGGATACCTCCGTCCTCCAATTCATAAATCTCCATTTCAGCCATATAACGCCCATTAGGATCGATCACGGGACAAGTAGGCCAACGACGAGCAATGTTATGGTAGAAAAGACCACTCATATATTGAGGCCGTTCATAATCTTCACGTGTCCACTTCGTAATATATTCCATCCGCGCCCAATCAGTAAGCCAAGCATTGATCTTACCATTCATCGTATAACGATCCAGTTCATCGTGACCGTGACGGATTAAACCGTTATGCAGGAAATAGCTACCGCTGACGAGCCAGTTAAATTTCTCAGTACCGCCGCTCATACTCAGATTATGTTGAGTAGAAGGAACATTTTTCTTATAATGCTCCTTAAACCAATCTGTATTGGCAAACGAACCTGTATAATTATTCCACCTGCCATCACTTCCGGCTGTAGTTCCATAGTATTCGGGCTTCTTCGGGTCTGTAAACTCACCGTTGAAATACTTCCGCATTTTCTCCATCGTCTCATCGTTGAATGGATTACTACCACCAGCATTCCGACTTGCCACATTAAAATAGTCGGCCCACTCCAACGAATTGGCCATTTCAGGCAACTGGGTTGCCGTGCTGAAACGAATATCACCTGAATAATTGATTCTTACCTTACCCGACTTGCCACTCTTGGTAGTTACCAAAATCACACCGAAAGCGGCACGCGTACCATAAATAGAAGCAGAAGCGGCATCTTTCAAGACCGATATATTTTCAATATCATTGGGATTGATAGAATTGAGATTACCTTCTATTCCATCGATCAAGACTAACGGACTGTCCGAAGATCCTTCACTGATAGAACCTATTCCGCGAATACGAATACCCATTGAGTTATTCAACTCTCCACCACTGTTATTCGCAGAGAAGTTCAAACCAGGCACCGTTCCTTGCAATGCCTGTGTGACATTGGCCACAGGACGATTTTCCAAAGCCTCGCCGCCCACCATACTGACAGCACCGGTCACATTCACCTTTTTCTGCGTTCCATAACCGACAACCACCACTTCTGTCAAGTCTGTTGTTAAAGATTTCAACGTGACGTTAATGGTTCTCCTGCCATTGACCGAAATCACCTGCGGCTCATAGCCGATATAATTTACTTCTAAGGTGGCATTCGGGGCACACATAATCGAATAATTACCGTCAATATCGGTAACGGTTCCACTTTTAGATCCCTTAACTCGGATCGTAGCACCAATTGCCGGTTCACCACTTGTGTCTTTGATCACACCGGTCACCTTGATGTCCTGTGCTGAAACTGTTGCGCACAGCATCATCAATAGCCCAGTCAGAAAGATTCTCAATCGAAAATGCTTCTCGTTTTTTTCCATTGCTATTATATTTACGTGTTAATTAAAGAAATCTCCACAATATTTACTCTGATTAGGTAGGTATCAATATCTCACGGCATCGTTTCACTTATCGCTTATACGCTACCTTTTATGTATCAGACCATTATTTAATAATTGTTGCAAAAGTATGCAATTTATCTAATATAACCTTTTTTTTTGCATTTATTAACACATAAGATACATTTTCTCTATTAATCTTTGACCAAAACTTAAATACACATTCTAAATTAATTCCATAATAATAAAATTATACATATATGCACTGCTTATTTCTTTGTTTTGAAAATTGCTGAAAATCATAAGGAAACAGAGTGTTTCCTCGACGATAATCATAAAACCTTGCTTCAAATAAATTATATTATCCGTTTTATAGGTATTTTAGTAACAAATAAGAGGTATAGGAGTAGACGATGAGAAGTATAGGACTACTGCTCATCTCCTCGTATACCTCTTATTACAAAGATAGTGTGGAAGTTGCTACTTCACGACAATCTCATCGGTAAAAATCCATCCACCCTGTTTGTCGGCTTGGGCCTGACAACGGATATAACGCGCAGTGATATCACCGGTCCATCGATGATCGGCAACAAAGAACTCGCGACGGGTGTCGCGGTCGGTATGCTTATGATATATAGATGTAAAATTCTTTCCATCATCCGAAACCGAGATAGCGACATCGGCAGGAGCAAAAATATCAGGACCGACTGACTGTAAAAATTCGACTGAAATACAATGAACGGATGTCGGTGTACCCATATCGATGACTGCATCCAAACCACCTGCACCGATAAAGCCTTGCCAAACACCATCGCCGAAATCCCAATTACCACGCTGTCCGTCAGTCAGCGCACTGTCGCCTGCGGCTTTATACTTCTCTGCATAAGGGGCCTTATAGAACACCGTTTTGCCGCGGGCCAAATGAACTATAGCCTGCCGCGACTCTGGGCGTCGCCCGATTTCCTTACTCAAATCAAAGGGATGGTAACCATTATGTTGCATCCAAGCCACGGCTGCAAGTGCCCGACGACGGAAATCGTCATAGGGAGCTGGTTGCCAAGTCCATCCTCGTTCGGCAATGGCCAGCAGACGAGGATAAAGCATATATTCGACGTGTGCTTCAGTATCTACATATTCGGTCCAGAGATTACCCTGTACACCGTCGACAAAATGCTCGATATTGGTTCCTTTAAACTTTTCAGGTACAGGCTCGTAGCCATACACTTTCTCTAATGGCAGATAGCCACCAAACGATTTGGGCTGTGTACCGGGTGCATCCTGTGCCTTATCAAGATAGCAATATCCCCCGGGCGACATAATGACGTGATGCCCAGCATCGGAAGCATCTATTCCTCCCTGCTCGCCCCGCCACGACATCACGGCCGCACGAGGTGCAATCTTTCCTTCGAGAATCTCATCCCAGCCTAATAATTTACGCCCGTGGGCATTGAGGAATCGCTCGATACGAGCCGTGAGATAACTTTGGAGTTCGGCAGTAGTAACAAGATGCTCATCGCGCATCCGCTGTCTGCATCTCGGGCAGGTAGCCCACGCCTCACGCGCAGCTTCGTCGCCCCCGATATGTATATATTCCGAAGGGAATATCCGCATCACTTCGGTGAGCACATTCTCCAAGAATCGGAACGTTTCTTCATTACCCACACAGAGATCGGAAAGTGGTTCGCCGGTACAAGAGAGTGCGGGATAAGCGTGATTGACTTCATTGCTATGACCCGGCATTTCGATTTCGGGAATGACAGTGATGCGTCTCTGTGCAGCATAACGCACAATTTCGCGGAGCTCTTTCTGTGTATAAAATCCGCCATAAGCACCCGAATCTCCTTTATGACAATAGCGACGGTCATTCTCATTCCACCATTTTTGCCAGTCACTTTGCGTGCGATAAGCACTCTCGGATATCAACTTAGGATATTTCTTAATCTCCATTCGCCAACCGCCGGCATCGGTCAGGTGCAGGTGTAACCGATTCAGTTTAAAGTAAGCCAACGCATCGATCTGCTTTAAAATGAAGTCTTTGGACCAGAAATGGCGTGAGCAATCGAGCATCACACCACGATAAGGAAATCGTGGAGAATCTGTAACGGATACGCTACGGATACGCTTACCATCACAAAGCTGTCGCAAGGTTTGCAGACCATAAAATAGTCCTGTGGCAGAAGATGCTCGAACAGTTATCAATTGGGGTGTAACCATAAGCCGATAACCCTCGGTTCCCATATCGGCAGAGCTGTCGGCCAACACAAGTTGCACTACATTCTGCATTTCTACGGCCTTGGCTTTCAGTCGCCCCACAGGCAACGTAGCAGCTACATAAGAACGAATAAACTTACGGTCACGCCCTTTAAGATTGGTATAGAGACCCGTTTGGTCGTCGAATACAAACTCGCCATCGGCCCACAACAGGCAATTGGGTCGCGGAATGATATTCCGCCCCTGTACTGCCAGCATTATCCCCAAAAACCAAAGACAAACGAATATTTTTTTTCTCATAACCGATATATTTGATTTTATTTATCGTTTCTATTACCAATCTACAAAATTACAAATAAATTCAGAGAGAAGTGCTTTTCTAAATTCATAATTCGTTATCCTTATTTATAATAATTGGATATGTTTAGCGTTATCATATAAGAAAATTTAGGTGAGGATGCTCCGATAACCCTACATATTTATTTATATAGATGAAACAAGAGCACGAAGAAATAAACAAATGGATTGAACTCTATTCCGAATCTCTTCTGAATAGAGCTCTCTCAATGGTGAGGGACAAGGAAGATGCAATGGACTTAGTTCAGGAAGTATTCATTTCTGCAACTGCCGCTTATCGTACTTTTGAAAGAAAGAGTACACCGTTGACGTGGTTGCTGAATATCCTGAAAAATAAAATCGCGGATTTCTATCGACACAAATATCGCAAACCAGAAACTGTCAATATGCCAGAGTTCTTCGACCATACAGGCTCGTGGAAAGACGACTCTATTCTTCACGAGTGGTCACAGAACTTCGATGAACCGGATGAACAAAAAGCATTAATGAATACATTGGATAAATGCCTTAATCATCTTCCCTCCCAATGGCAAGTCACAGTAAAGCTCTATTATTTAGAGGAGAAAAAAGCCAAAGAAGTGTGTCAGGAGTTGGATATTACCACGACCAATCTTTGGAAGATCCTTCAACGTAGTCGTATGCAATTGAGGAAATGTATAGAATTAAACTGGTTTGACAAATTATGAAAGCATTGCTTAGTAAATTCATCCACATCATTATTATGCCGTGCAATCAGGTACCGATGCGGATAGAACAGCAAAAGGCTGGTAAACTCTCATTCGTGGGAAGAATTAGGCTTCACGCACATTTAGCTATGTGCAAATGGTGTGCTGCTTATGCAAAAAAAGTAGAACAAATAGACCGTCTTCTTACAAAGAAAATACTGGAAGACAAAAAAAAGATACACTTTGAAGATATTGAAATACAGCAGTTTAAGGATAAGATAAGAAAAAAAATATTATCTTAATCTTATCTTTTTGTCAGGATTAAGAGGGATTGTCGACTATAAGAGCGGAAAGTATCCCTAAGGGTTTTCTCTCTGATAGCAAACAACCTCAGAAACTGACAATATGAATATAGGAAAGAATTTATTTTCAGGTAACAAAATATATAAAATAGGGTACGACATTACTCAGTTCGGCACCGCTACCATTCTTCTGTGGATAGGTATATTTAAATTTACACCGACAGAAGCAGCGTCCATCAAACCATTAATCGAATATCACCCCTTTACTTTTTGGGTATATGATGTATTCAGTAAGCAAACTGTTTCTAATTTTATCGGTATAATAGAAATATCGCTTGCAATTATACTGCTACTGTCTATTAAGTTTCATTTTCTGAAACGATATGCAGGTTTAGGAATCATTTTTACATTTCTCATTACACTCAGTTTCTTGTTCTTCACACCAGGAATGTGGAGAATAAAAGATGGTATACCCATAACAGACTATTTCATCCTCAAAGATTTAGCTTATCTCGGATTCGGATTTATATTGCTCAGCCAAGCAATGACAAGTGATAAAAAAGAAAAAGATACGAAGATACTCTCTTCTTATTAATTTAATAAACAATTGTGTAATACAACTAAAAAACAATGAAAAAGAATCGATTTAGAGCCGCATTGTCGGCAGTAGTGTTAGCAGGATTAGTGTTTACTTCTTGTAGCAAGGATGACGATATGAAGCCTTCTACGGGCAGTATGCGTACCCTGACAGTCGAGAACATCGTTACACCAAAGCTTTTCGTAGAAAGCGGATCTTTCAAAAATATGGGAGAATCTCCCATTATTCAACCCGGACAGAGCGTTAGCTTTAAGTTTAAGGCAGGAAAAGGGCAGGCCTTGATGTTCACTACGATGTATGGAAAATCAAAAGACTGGTTCTTTGCTTCTCAACAGCCGGGTATCAAATTGTTCAATGCTCAAGGGAAAGCAATAACAGGAGATGTATCCTCACAGGTGAAGTTGTGGGATAACGGAACAAAAAATAATAAGACGGGAGCCAGCGAATCGAATCCCATTATGGAAGTTAAGGGAGTGGACGCTTCAAAACTACTGAATGTGATGTTGTCATATGAAGAACCTACTTCCGAATTTACACTTACCATCAAAAATACTTCTGCTGGTACAGGAAATGAAACGCCTTTCTCTCCGGGTATATGGGCTGTATCAACTTTTGACGGCAATAAACTGCTTGCCGAGAAACCATTCTTCACTCCCGGTGAGAAATCTAATCCTGAAATGACGGATATTGCCCAGATGGGAAAAATCGACAAGCTGAAAATGAAAGTAGAAGCTAATACCGGCATCATTACTGGTATCTCTCCCGTGCTTGTGGTTGTATATCAAGGTGAGAAAAATCCCATTTATGAACTTGGAAAGAATGACCCAGGCATGGGATTGAAGGATTTGGCACAGAAAGGCAATGCAAGCAAATTGCAGGAAAGTCTGAAAAAGATGAAAGGCGTGAAAGGAATCTACATCGCTGGTACGGCTCCTGTCGGCCCTGGTCAAAAGGTAATGACACAATACAAGGCAGGAGACGGAGATAAACTTGCTTTCGTCACAATGTTCGGTTTCTCTAATGATTGGTTCTATGCCAACGAACAAGCTCTTTCAGCTAAATTAAGCGGAGATATCACCAATAAGACTGCACTCTTTGATTCAGGAACTGGAGTAGATCAATATCCCGGAGCAGGCAATAGACAAGCCCTTTTCGGTGGAACACCGCAAGCAGAGAATAAACCTATTAGCAAAGTAGGAACTACTTTCCCCGTTCCTCCTGTTAATAAAGTATTAAAAATAACAATTCAATAAAGGATAGTGTTTCTCTGACACAACAGGCAGTGTAAATAGAATTAGAAAGTTCTATTTACACTGCCTTATTATTGTGTTTTACAGCTGACTGTATTAAACAATTACGAAGTACTGAAAGACTACTGGAATTCTACGCATCTCAATCCCCATTTACGAGTACTTCTGTATATACCAAGTCGACGTGCCTTAATACCAAACTGGAATGCACCATAGGTTCCATCTGATAAATAGTAAGGAGTAGAGCTCCAATACATACCTTCTAAGCCCATACCATATCCGTCACCTCTTCTAATCTTACCACTGCCATTGAAATCATTGCCCTCAAAAGCAGGTAGGAAAGAAATAATGTATAGGAATTTCACCATTAATTTTAGAAGGAGGATTCTGCTTTGAACAGACAAGCACTTTTTGGTGGAACACCGCAAAGCAGAGAATAAACTTACTGGCAAAGTAGGAATACTTTCCTTGTTCCCCCGTTAATAAAATATTAAAAATAACAATTCAATAAAGGATAGTGTTTCTCTGACACAAAGGCAGTGTAAATAGAATGTAGAAGTTCTATTTACACTGCCTTATTATTTTATGTATTAAACAATTACGGAGTACTGAAAGACTACTGGAATTCTACGCATCTTAATCCCCATCTACGATCACTTCTGTATACGCCAAGTCGACGTGCCTTAATACCAAACTGGAATGCACCATAGGTGCCATCTGATAAAGAGTACGAGGTAGAGCTCCAATACATACCTTCTAAACCCATACCATATCCGTCACCTCCTCTAATCTTACCACTACCACTAAAATCATTGCCCTCAAAAGCAGGTAGGAAGAAATAATATGTGGGAATTTCACCGTTAATTTTAGAAGGAGGATTTTGCTTTGAATAGTAATTTTTTGACCATCCAGTTAGGAATTGTGCCTGGTGTGAGGCATCATGCTTACAATAGTCATATGTTTCCGTACCATATTCCGGATGATCTTTGTCTTTTAACCCTGTAAATGATTTTGGAGAGAAACCAGGAATATGTTCCCGTTTCAATATCCAGACACCACCCTTATACAAATGCTTGAGTGTAATCCATAATTTGTCAGCATCCCAATGAGGATCGCCATTTATACAGTACCACAGCATTTCATTTACGTTGGGGCAATTTGAAGTCGGCGTATTCACAGCCTGAGAACCGCCAGTAATACCTGACGTATTGTCCATACTATGCCAACGATTATCCCGAAAGTCTTTGGGAGTATGATAGCCCTTGTCATCGGGAAGCGCAGGTTGCTCGCTCTCATAACCATGCCAATAATCAGACTTAGCATCCCACATATACAATTTACTGTCATAAGCCTGCACATCGAGATCAGAACCGATGTCATAATAATTGTTTTCCTTATAGTCGCTCGACTTGAATTTCTTGATAATCACACCATCCACCTTAGTCTGTATATCTTTCACATAATATTTCACCGTGAGCTTATGTGTCCCAGGATATATTACCATAAAAGCAGGCACCGGAGTGTTCTTTTTCAATTGAAAGCCATGGATATAACCATTATTGCCACCCAATTTCAGTATGATAGTATTGTAGTTGCCAGAGCCCTCAAGTTTTTGGGTAACAGGATTGAGGAGATATTTTCCTGCAATATTATTGTCAGAAACGACTTCAATTCTTGTAATATAGGTACTCACAAGATCGTGACTTATGCGAGGCTGAAAACAAAGATAAGCAGCTTTGTGGTCAAGCCGGAAGTCGAACTGACCTTTGGCGTTCTTCACAC
This sequence comes from Hoylesella pleuritidis JCM 14110, assembly GCF_000613725.1. Lineage (GTDB taxonomy): Bacteria > Bacteroidota > Bacteroidia > Bacteroidales > Bacteroidaceae > Prevotella > Prevotella pleuritidis. The sequence continues at coordinate 82,028 of NZ_BAJN01000001.1, read as the reverse complement.
CGTAGCCCATACCACAATCACCAGAAGAACCAAAATGGCTGTTGTCATTAGGTGCTTTTTGGAACTGACCATTCTTGATGGTCACTTGGTCATTTATACCTTCTTCACCTGGATAGTAAACCATATATTTGTTTTTGGCTTTATAAGTACCGGGCAACATAAACTTAAAAGCAGCCTGCTTACTTTCTACTACAGCATTACTGCTCATTTGGAACATATCGTCATCGTCTTTTACATAGATACGATCATTCCTTTCCCAAAAGAAATGTCCGGTGTTGTAATCCATTGACGTACGAGTACCGGTTTCATTCGGGCGAGATGCCAATACGAAAGTTGTTGAGTCGGTATTTTCCTTATTACCACCAGTTATTGTTTTCTCGGAATCTCCTGTGTTTGAAGTTATATCATTATTTGAGCAGCTTGCCGTAAACGCCAATAGAGCCGAAGCTGCGATAAATGCTAAAATATTCTTTTTCATTATCATTGTTTTTCTGTTTCATTTCATTTACTTAATCTTCCCAAAAGGATGATTCATTATCGAAGAATCCTCTTTTTGCTCCGTTTTGATCATCAGTATCCTCTTCGGGAGAACCACCCTTATGTCCGGGATTATGCTGGCCCGGATAAGAGGTTTCTTGCAACAGATTCTCTGTATCAACATTGAAAACTTTGATTTTGGGTTTACAATAAAACCCTTTTTTAACTTGATTTTCTTTCATCATTATTGAATTTATATGGTGAATATTTATTTTTATTTCCTCTTGTCAGACTTTGACAAAAAGACATAACAAACGAACAAGGGGAACTCATGAGAGCCCTTTGTTTATTAAGAATTACAGCACACTTCGCGCGCGCGTAAAAAAGAAAACTTAAAGAGAAATTAGCGACGATGCGCTTGTGTGTGTGTGTGTGTGTGTTAGCAAAATCCCTGAATAAACCAAAATAAATAAGTTAAAAGACACAAAAATACTTTGCTTTCTTTGTATCCCACATACATCTCTATCTATATAAGAAGAGAGATGTTGATATTCCTCCTGTTTTTGAGTGTAAAACATCTTGCTATTATAACTCGCGGCAAAGGTAACTAATAAATTTTAAATACGCAAGTATTTATTGAAAAATCACAAGAAACATAAATAAAAGACCAAGTGAGAAATTTGATCTTCGAATATACAGAGTGTTAATAACATCTAATAAAAAGGTTACCCCCCTATCCGAATTTTCACTGGAAAGAGAATTGATTGTTCAAAAGAGGTCAAAAACTAATAGAAAAATCCACCAATAAACATCAAGTTTACACACATCTTAACTTAAAACAAATATTTTATTCATTTCATTCCTATATTTATATCAAATAAGAACTCCGGGACTTCTTGGGCAGAAGTCCCGGAGTTGTAGAAAAGAACTATGGGAGGCGTCATCATCAAATATAGGTATTGATTTCGACGAATATACCTCCTTTTACATTGAACCTTTACAATACTTTAACCATAAAGATATAATATTCTATAAAACATTACAAATCAAACTTGATTGTTCCACCCGCCATTAGCCATAGCCCCGGCTGTTTGACACCGCCAATATCATAATATCGATGAGCCGTAAGATTATCGACTTTTACATAAAGATTATACGTAGGTACGTCCCACTGCACCTTACAATCGATTTTCGTATAAGGGTGATAACCGTTCATCCGCTGTTGCCAACGCAGTGCCCAACTTGCCGACAGATGCGACCAAATGCGGTGATCCACAGTCATTGTAATCTTGTGACGCAAATATTCCAGCGCATAGAGCGACTTAAAAATAGGCTGCTCCGTCTTGTGTGTCTGATGAATATAGGCATATCCGGCCTTGATACGGGTAAGAAATGAGCGGGGAAAGAGCTCGGCAACGTACAACATAGCATCGAGCGATGTCCCCATATTATCTAATTGACCGATATTCAGGGCGTGATAGCGTGTAGATGTCGGTGCCTCAAACACCCAGTCTATCATATCCTTTCCTCGGCTATAAAAAGAATTGACCATCGCTTCAAGTCCAGTGGTACGATAGCGGGCACCGAGTTTAAAGGTAGAATTGCGCTCGGGCTTCAAGCTTTTATCTCCCTTTTGCGCTTTATTATCCGTATAAAGATCGGTGTAAGTGGGTATGCGCATCGCCCTATTCCACGAAGCAAAGAGTTTCCAGTGGTCATTGGGTCGATAAGCGATATCGATACCGGGCGAAAATCGGAAGCGATGGTCAAGCCCGGTATTGCGATTAGCTAAGAGTCCGGCAGAGAATGTCCAACGATCCAGCACAACATTGTGCTCTAAAAAGAGATTCGTATTGTGCCGTCTACCTTTCCGCGTGTATTGACGGTCGCTGCCGCGAATGTCTCGATACTTATCGGACGAGAGTTCTTCACCATAAGCCGTACTAAGCAGTTGCTCATTGCTGTAATCGATTCCGACTGCCGTCTTCCCCATCGACCACGCCATAGTGGCACCCAGCGTGAGTCCATAAACATTCAGGTGATGGTAATTCTCGCCATTGGCAGCTCCCTCTTTACCGCGAATCAACTGGAAATGGTCCTCAAAATAATTATTACTGCCCCCTGCCGTTATGTCTAATCCTTTGACAAGGTCGTGAAGAGTCAGCGAAGCAGAAGTGATCAGATGGGCCGTTTTCTCGAACTGATTATCAAATCGTGGACTATAAAACGTATTGGCACCATATCTCTGCATATTCAATCCTACTTGAAGATTAAGCCTAAGCAACTCCGTCTTTCCGAACTGGAAGTTGGTATAAAAACGTCCTTTTTTAAAATCGCTGTGCGGAGTACCCCCATCGGAGCGCACATAACCGCCACTGGCCAAGAGATGATACGCAAGAGGATTGCCCATTTCATAGCCTATCCCCCCGCCAAATGTACCGAACGAACCGCCTTCACCGCTACCCCGAAGCCTTTGACCATCGACATTGCTGCGCGTAACGATATTGATCGCACCGCTAAAAGCCGACGACCCGAAAATTCGGGCTGATGCACCTTCAAGTACTTCGATACGCTCGATATCATCTAAAGCTACGGGGAAATCGGCCGCATTATGGCCTGTTTGAGGATTGCTGATGTTAACACCGTTCAGAAGAATCGTAACCTGATCGTGCGTTCCACCGTTGATCGAGATATCCGTCTGTACACCAAAGCCACCGCGCTGACGGACATCCACGCCCGTGGCTAACTTTAACACATCGTTGATACTCGCTGCCGCCGCACGATGAATATCCTCGCGCGTAATGACAGCCACCACTTTAGCCGACTGCAAGGCAGTCAGCGGCGCTCGCGATCCGGTCACCACCACCTCATCGAGCTTCAACTCTTGTCTGCTCAGGGAGTCTGTAGCCACCAGTGGCTTCACACTCACACCGTCGGCCTTGGCATATGTCAAGGTAGCGATGCTCAGTGTACCCACAAGGACTTCTTTCCCTAAACAGTTGAAGAGCGCATAGCCTTACGGGAAAAGTGCTTGAATCGGATGATCGAGCGCTTGTTAAAACTGTTTTTTTTCATTACTCGTTTTGTTAAAACGAGTGCAAAGGTAATAAAAATTACTCAATTAGAAAGTCTTTCGGGTTATTTTGCTTTCCTTCAAATGTGCGGAAAACAAGATAGGAGCCGTCACCATACAACGTGAAACTATCCCCGATAGACTCATTGAGTGTTCCCTGCCACAGACTTTGATAGGGAAATGACGGCCATCTCAGACCTTCGCTTCGAAAGTCGGTACAACCGAAATTGAAGATACTCACCTGTTGCTGAAGGAAAGAGTCAAAAATATTCATACCGCTTGCCGGAACAAACCAACCATAATCGGTAACTAAGGTCGGCTGTAAGCCGAATTCACACATATAACGTATCATCAGTACGATGTTTCCCAATGTATGGTCTTCACGTTTCCCTGTGGTTCCCAAATAAACAATACGTTGTATTCCCCGTGCAAGACAATGCCGGGTAGCCTTAGTAAGATCGTTATCATCTTGCTCTCGAATAAGATGTATGATGTTGCAATACCTCCGGATGAAATCAGGCGAAAGCGAATCGCCGTCGCCGACAATGGCATTCGGCATCAGTCCGTGTTCAATGCAGCGCCTGCCTGCACCGTCGCAACAGCACAGGTAAGCACTATTATGCAGCAGAGCCGTGGCTACCGGATGCACGGGAAAATCACCGTCACCCAGTATCACAGCCTCAACCTGATTGTTCTCGTCAATCAATGGATAGTTCATTGCGCATCATTCCTTTCCACTTATAATAGCCCAAGACAGCAATAATAACATACAGCGCATAGAGTCCTGCTTTAAACGGTATGCCTTTGTAGGCATAAAGAACTGCACTGACCACATCTACTATAATCCAAATGAGCCACTGCTCTAAATATTTTCGGGCCAAAGCCCACAGACCGATGAAACTGAGTGCATTGATAAAGCTATCGGTGATGGGTACGTCGGAATTGGTAAATCGCACCAAAATGAGATAAATAGTAGCCCATGCAATGATAAATATTAGTAATGCAGGCATTACCAGACGATGTTTGAAATGTGTTACAGGCAATTCTTCATCAGCTTTCTGATTGTATTTATGCCCGAAGCGCCACACTGCATAACCGTATATAGCAGCCAACGTGTAATAAATGGCCATCCCGAAATCAGCATAGAGTCCCACAGACCAAAAGAGCCAGATATCGATGGCAGGCATCACGATACCCACGAGCCACAGAGCAATATGCGCTCTGTACTCAAGGACAATATAAATGATACCCAATACTGTGCTCAACATATCGAGCCAGTGGGCAGACAGAAAGGTTTCGAGCGTCATCAGAACGTGAATGAAAGATGGGCTAAAACGTGTGTCGGGGCCTGTGCAGAGAATGTTGCCCAAGCCCAACCACCGTCATAAGCCACAATTTTACCATTATCATTCTTAAAATTCATTGAACTACTGCCATTACTTTCATATTTTTCATTAAAAACGTTGTATATGGTCAAACCGACAGTAGCACTTTTCAGACCGCGCAATTTAAACGTATAAGATAGGTCGAGATCGTTAACGAACATTGCATCGAGCATAGCACGTGTATAGGTTTTGCCATCGGTGTTCAAGAATTCCTTATATCCAGAGTTTGTCATATATTGTTCACTGATATATTTCGACATCAAAGCAGCCCGCAATCCTTTATACTCGTAACTCAATACACTACCCACAATCAGATCGGGAGAATAAGAAAGATGTGTCGTTCCCACATTGGCATAACTCAAAGTCCAGTCGGGATTAATCACCGTTACCGTGGTATTTTTAGCCCGATTCTTACTCCACGTAGCATTAACATCCCACCGGAAGCCTTCAAAAGGTCTAATACCAGCCATCAGTTCGACACCCATTCGATAAGAATCCTTGATATTGCGGGCTACCATTTCGCCGTTTGAATCTTGCGCACCGGTCAAAACAAATTGGTTATCATAGTCCATATAATAAAGGTTGACACCCGCATTAAAGACGGCCGACTGATATTGATACCCCAATTCCAGGTCATTCAATCGCTCGGGTTGCGGGGTTACCGGATCCTTTTCAGCCAACATATTTTCGAAGTCATTGCGGGTAGGCTCCTTATGAGCAATGGCATAAGAAGCATAAATAGTATGTTCGGGTGCAAAATGATAGGTAAGGCCGAATTTGGGATTGAAAAAGTTATAATGACGGTCCACATTCAGCGGTTTCTGTTGTTTATTGTCGTCAAACTCCTGTGATGTTCCCATTGTTTTATAAGTGATGTGTCGATATTGCAAATCAACGTAAGCGTTGAGACCTTTTACTAATTCATAGTTGAGTTTGCCATAAATGTTGCCATCGGTCTTTTTTGCATTGTTATCGTAATATTTATGATTGGGATTGAGTTTGCCGCTGAATTGTCGCACCCAAATCACATTTCCGTAATGATCCCCGTCATATTTATTCCATCCTCCTCCAATATTGAGACTCAGACCACTGTGATTATCATAGTTGACCGATGCAACAGCACCATAGAAGTCATTCTTCATTTTCTTTTGACGAACTAAGTCCGACTTTGCTCCAAGTGCCGAAGTTAGTAAATATTTATACAACTTCTGCCCTTCCTTATATTGTTCATAATAACCGAAGCCGTGCGTATAATGCAACGCAGTATTAAGAGTCCAATCGCGGCCGAGTGTCTGATTCAAAATCAATTGATAATGCTGCTGATGATAATTATCCGTTTGATTATCGTAAAAAGTTGTATTCCCGTCAGCATCCGTATATTTCCCACAAGGATTATAAGTACGGCCATATTTTTCCATAGCAGCTTTCGACGCATAGTCCCACGCGTGATAAGTTTTCTCAGTACCGTTAAATGTGACGAACTTCACCACGGTATTATCTGCAAAGTAGCCCCCTTGCAGGAAATAAGAGTTCAACTTGACCGACGCACGATCAATGTATCCGTCGCTTCCAATATTCGACAGTCGTCCTTGAAAGCCCCAGTGACCGCCTAATAAGCCCGTAGAAAAACGAAAAGTCTCCTTATGCGTACCGTAACTACCTGCTGACAAATCAATGCTTCCATACGGATGCAGTCCGATATTATCCGTTTGCAGATTAATCGAAGCCCCGAATGCCCCCGCACCGTTAGTCGATGTACCTACACCCCGCTGTATCTGAACCGATTCGAGACTTGAAGCGAAGTCGCCGATATTGACCCAATAGACGGCTGAACTCTCGGCATCGTTCATCGGAATACCGTTAGCCGTAATGTTGATGCGCGTCGGATCGGTACCCCGTATATGTATACCGGTATAACCGAATCCCGTACCCGCATCCGACGACATTGTGACAGAAGGAGTAAAATTGAGCAACGAAGGAAGATCTTTGCCGTAATTCAACGTTTTCAATTGGCGCTTCGATAAATCCGAGAACACCACCGGTGTCTTCCGAGTAGCTCGTGTAGATACCACTTGTACGTTTTGCAATTGATAACTCTTAGTTGTGTCAATCCGTTCTTGCAAGGGATTGGCTGCCGCTGTTGCAACAGTCATCGTAAACGTTGCCAACAGAAAAAGGCTCTTTTTCATCAATAATTAATTTGAATAATACACAAAAAGGGGTACTTTTTATGTTTCCTTTTCCCTACGCCGGCATTACCCGGATCAGGTCAGAGGGTCTAATCTCAGCCCAACGTTATGAGGGCACCCCTTAACTCACAGTCTGTAAGTCGTGTGCAAAGGTAAAGGGTTTTCCCGAAACAGCGAAAAGAAACACCGTTTATTTTGATTTCATACACCAGGTTAAGAGCTTTTCTCAATATAACTTCTTGTGAACAGATACACAGATCCACCTCTAAAAATTCTTAGAAAACAATCATTCAAAATGATTTCTACTCTCAGCTGTCAATCAACAACTAACGAATATATTTATCGTCCAGTATCCTAATGCATAAGAATGAATATTATTTTACCTGTTGTTTATACCGTCTCATTTCTGATTTCCATACTCCCAACAGATAATTTTATTCGATATATTTGCCAAGGACAGATAAAAGTCGTAACTTAGCACACCGAAACAGCGATTGCAAGATTACATTCAATGATACGAATCTATCGATTTATAGCGGCAAGTTTAGGCTTTTGGGTATACTTTCGCCCCAAGCCAAAGATCTTTTTTCGTGTAAGAATCCATGTCTCGCAGTGAATGAGCATGTCAGTGACCTACTCCGACAAATGATTTTAGAAGAGATGCAAATCAACAGTTCGTCAGATAATATTTATTTACGTACCATTATAACAATCAAATAACAAAATGAGAAAGACCATTTTAAGCATTATTGCATTCGTCTTGCTGTCGCCGGCAATGTCGGCACGCAACTATACGCAGTTCGTCGACCCCTATATCGGTACCGGCGGACACGGACACGTGTTCTTGGGAGCCAACGTTCCCTTTGGACTTGTGCAAGTAGGACCCACCGAAATGACACGAGGCTGGGACTGGTGTTCAGGTTATCATTACAGCGATTCAATCTTAATAGGATTCGGACAAATGCATCTCAGCGGCACAGGAATCGGTGATCTCGGCGACATAGCATTGCTCCCGACATTAGATAATCGCCAACGGTCAGCCCGTTTCTCGCATTTAGCCGAGCGGGTAAGGCCTGGTTATTACTCGCTGATGCTCGATGGTTCGGGTATCCACGTAGAATTGACCGCCACACAGCGTGTAGGCTTTCATCGATATAGCTTCCCCGCCGACACCAAAACAGGTAGAATCATCCTCAATCTTAAACAAGGCATAGGTTGGGACAAAATGACCAGCGCCGGGTTTAAGCAGGAAAGCCCCACTGTCGTGACCGGTTTCAGGCACTCATCAGGCTGGGCCAAGAACCAACAAGTATATTTTGCAGCTGTCTTTTCACGCCCTGTTATACTCGAAAAACAAGAGAACGACAGTGTCGGAATCTTCTCCTTCACCAATCATAACGAGCCCGTGATGGTGAAAGTAGGTATCTCTGCCGTTAGTACTGACAATGCTTTGAAAAATGTCGAAGCCGAAATTCCGGGATGGGATTTCAACGGAGCGGTAGCCGCAGCCAACAAAGCGTGGAACGACGAACTCGGAAAGATCGATATACAAACCGACAATGAGCGCGCACGTCGTATCTTTTATACTTGTCTCTATCATACAATGTTCGCCCCATCCATATTCAATGACGTGAACGGTGACTATCGAGGAGCAGACGGGACGGTACATCACGGCGACTTCGTAAACTATACTACTTTCTCTCTTTGGGACACTTATCGGGCTGCTCATCCGCTTTCCACACTCATTCATCCCACCAGACAACACGACATTGCAGCTACGATGCTCAACATTTGTGCTCAACAGGGTAAACTACCAGTGTGGCACTTGATGGGGAATGAGACCGACTGTATGGTCGGGAACCCCGGAATCCCCGTGTTGGCAGACATAGCTCTCAAAGGCTATAACGTAGACAAAGAAGCTGTTTACAAGGCTTTAAGACAGTCGGCAATGTGCGACGACCGCGGTTTGAACCTCTTGAAAAAATACGGCTACATCCCGACCGACCTCGATTCTACTTACGAGACCGTAGCCAAAGGATTAGAATACGCGTTGGCCGATGCCTGCGTGGCTCGCTTAGCCAAACAATTGGGCAAGACAGGAGATTACAAATACTTCCTCAAACGCAGTCTGTCTTATCGCGACCATTACTTCGACAAACGCACGGGATTTATGCGAGGCGTTACATCTAAGGGCCGATTCCGCGAGCCTTTCGATGCTTTCAAATCCATCCACAGACAAGATGACTATACAGAAGGCAATGCCTGGCAATACGCTTGGCTCGTTCCGCACGACGTTCACGGCTTGGTGAAATGTTTCGGCAGCGAAAAACGCTTTGCTGCCAAACTCGACTCGTTGTTTATTGTAGACGGAGATGCAGGAGAAGAAGCTTCTCCCGATATTTCAGGACTTATCGGACAGTACGCTCACGGCAACGAACCGAGCCACCATATCATATATATGTACGATTACATTGGCCAGCCTTGGAAAGCTGCTTCCAAGCTACGTTATGTGATGAACAATCTTTATCGCGACTCCATCGACGGTCTTTGCGGCAACGAAGATGTCGGACAGATGTCGGCTTGGTATATTCTTTCCGCTTTGGGCTTATATCAAGTGGAGCCCGCCGGTGGTAAATACGTATTTGGTTCGCCGTTGTTCAAAGAGGCAGCGGTTAATGTTGGTAATGGAAAAACGTTCAGAATCATTGCCAGGAACAATAACGAGCAAAACATCTACATCCAAAACGCCAAGCTGAACGGCAAGACTTATACCAAGTCTTATATCTACTTCCAAGACCTGAAACGCGGAGGCACGTTGGAGTTCGTAATGGGTCCACACCCGTCTAAGTTCGGAACGGCAGTCAAAGATCGTCCTTAAAACTCACAAATCACGATGATCCAAATCAATAAACAAATTCTGGCAAGCTCGGTTTTGTTATTACTGAGCCTACCGATGACAGCTCAAACCCAGAAGGAATACGGAAAGGCGTATATCGAAGAGATTGCAGACAACACACATATTTATGTCTCCAAGCGCCCGAAACCGCAAGACCGGCTCTTCCGATCAGCCATAATTGACAAGAAGATAGCCGAAGTGAAACGACTGTTGAAGAGCAATCCATATCTTGCTTGGATGTTTGAAAACTGCTTTCCGAACACGCTCGAAACCACCGTTCACTATCGACAGGTGAACGGCGAAGATGATACCTTTGTCTATACAGGCGACATTCACGCAATGTGGCTGCGCGATTCGGGGGCCCAAGTGTGGCCTTATGTGCGGTTTGCCAATCAAGATGCCAAGCTGAAACGTATGCTTCGCGGTGTCATTCTGCGCCAATTCAAACTCATCAATATTGATCCTTACGCCAATGCTTTCAATGACGGGCCCACCGGCGAAGGTGCACAGACTGACGAAACGAAGATGTGTAAAGATGTTTTCGAGCGTAAATACGAAATCGACTCGCTGTGTTATCCCATCAGACTGGCTTATGAATATTGGCAGATAACGGGCGATGCATCTATCTTCGGAGCCGAATGGAAAGAGGCAATAACGCATATCCTACGCGTATTCCGCGAACAACAACGCAAAAGTGGGCACGGTTCTTACAAGTTTCTGCGTGTAACCGATCGTGCACTCGACACGCTTCCGTGGGGTGGCTGGGGTGCTCCTGCCAAACCGGTAGGACTGATTGCTTCTGCATTTCGCCCTTCCGACGACGCAACAACATTACCGTTTCTCATTCCGTCCAACTTTATGGCTGTCTCAGCAATGCGTAAAGCGGCTGCAATTCTCAGCCAAGTAAACGGCGACCAAGCTTCGGCCAATAGTTGCCAAGCATTAGCAGACGAAGTAGAAACAGCTCTTCACAAATATGCCGTATACAATCACCCCAAATATGGCCGTATTTACGCCTATGAGGTGGATGGGTTCGGTAATCAACTGTTGATGGACGATGCCAACGTTCCCAGTCTTTTAAGTCTTGGTTATCTCGGAGATGTCGACCCTAATGATCCAATTTATCAGAATACTCGCCGTTTCGTGTGGAGCGAAGACAATCCCTGGTTCTTCCGAGGTAAGGCCGGCGAGGGTATCGGCGGTCCGCATATCGGACACGATATGCCGTGGCCGATGAGTATTATGATGAAAGCTTTCACTGCAAAAGACGATGATGAGATCCGCTATTGCATCCGAATGCTGACGTCAACAGATGCTCGTACGGGTGTCATTCACGAATCTTTCAACAAAGATAACGCGTCTATTTACACTCGTCCGTGGTTTGCTTGGCAGAATACTTTATTCGGAGAACTCATCCTCAAACTGATAGATGAAGGAAAAACAGAGCTTTTGAACAAGTAACTTTTCTGATTGTAAGCGGACGGCAGACAATTAATCATTTTGGAAATAGGATTCAGACGAATGGATAAAGAGACACAGGTAGAAAAGCAAAGGATTTTACTTATAGGGGGTGATCAATACATCGCTCCGTAATAAGGAATAAAGCGTAAATCCAAAAGAACATAATTAAAATGGGATTTGTATGTGCTTGATTTTTAGCTATATACAAATCCCTTTTCAATTTACGGTTAAATACTGTACAACTAATAGTAAAACACTGGCTGAAAAGCCAGTAAACGGTGCGCAATTAATTGTCAATCAGAAGATGATTAATGGTTAGTCAGAAGATAATTAACAGTTAATTATGAGATGAAAGACTATTAATCGCAAAGCGAAAGGTCGTCTTTCTGTTCTTAGGAAAATGCTTTTCACTTTTCATTCACATTTTAGATGTTTTTTATCATCTTATTTTCTCTTAGCTTTTTACCTATTTTAGGGTCAAGATCATACACACTTTGAGGTATAATATCACCTATCGATACAAAAAAACTCGCTTCAAACAAATCTTGAAACGAGTTCTTTTTCTTATCGAATTCTGTCTGCTGCTCTGACAAGCCGCTCATCATTCAGTATCCCCCTACGTGCCATCCAATATAAAATGACGGAAATCAATGGGAGACAAACTGTGAGCGATGGTTTGAATGTACCCAGATCAATCGATGGATTCAACCAACGATAAGCAGAATAGATATACCACGCTACATTAAGGATAATACACCATACACAGATTTGAGCCTGGAGCGGTCGATTTTTATAAAAAAAGATAGCTGCGACAGCTAACGGACACGATAACAACAACAATGTGAACTGCGGCCAATTATTAAAACTGAATGTTCCATTGCCGTCTTTCATTCCCAAGTTATAAACAACCGGACTGACACCCATTCCTTTCAACTCGATGACTCCCAATGGGAGACATAAACATACGATGGTGAGTATCAATGCAATCAGCAGAAAAACGGTCTGCTTACGCTGTATCATTATGCCTGATTTTCCTTAGACGGATCACGCCAATAAACATTTCCGTCAATAAATTCCTGTGTTGCCAACAGTGCTGGTTTAGGCAGTTTCTCGTAATAACGTGAGATTTCGATCTGCTCTCTATTCTCAAAGACCTCTTCCAAAGAGTCGTTATATGAAGCAAATTCTGCCAATTTCTTATTCAAATCCTGCTTAATCTCAGCGGCAATTTGGTTTGCACGCTTAGAGATAATGGCCACGCTCTCATAGATGTTACCCGTCTCTTCACACAGATCCATAATGTTCCGAGTGGTCGTATTGACCGGGGCTTTCGATTTTCTATAATCCATAAATACCTATATTGATTTTATTCTTTCTACTGTTAATTCTTAGTCACTTTTTTACATCTGGCTATATATCGCTCAGCTGTACCTTTCTCTTTTGAGTCGGGAAACTCATTCAGAAAACCATAACATTCGTCTTCAGCATCCTGATAGCGCTCGATTCGTTTCTCTTCAACGCTTTGCTGAGCCAGTTCAAATTTGCTTTTCATTACGAGTACGGAAAAATCTTCACGTAAATTGCTATAAGGATAATCTTTTAAAGCATTCTGTGCCGTAACGATGCACGCTGTATAGTTGTTTTCTCCACGCGAACAATTGCCAAAATAAGAACCTAAATTATAGTAAAGTTGTGCTGAATATAACTCTTTGCGAACAAGTTTGTCTTGTAATTTAAAGAGTCGCTTCTGCGCCAAGGGCTTCAATTCGGCATCGGGAAACAAGTCTAAATACTCTTGAAAAGCTGAAATCGCCGATACGGTTAATGACTGATCCAATCGGGCTTCTGGCGTACTCATAAACAGGCTCTGCCCGACATAGAACTGGGCATTCTCTGCATAGTAGCCTTTCGGATAACTTTGATAATATTTCTTGAATGTTTCTGCCGCTCCCTCATAGTCTTTGCTGCAATATTCAGCCATTGCCAGCATATAGAGACTTTCCTGCGCATTCTCTGTTCCTTTTTCAATTGTCACGAGTTCTTGCAGTAAAGTAATGGCACGTGTGTATTTACCGGCAACAAAACACTCCTTAGCATATTCGTATTTATATTGGTAATTATCCGTCTTATACACTCGATTAAACTCATTTGCACAACCAGAAAAGAGCAGCAGAGCAGCTACGACAGGAACAATTGCTTTCTTCATATTCAGTACTTTAATGTGCAAAATTACACAATAATCCCCAATTGACAAACAGATAATTTGCTTTTTTCGTTAAATTATCATTTCTCTCATCGCCTATTGACCGTAGAGCATATAAAAAATGTCTCAATTCTACTTGTAATTAAGGAGAATCGAGACTTCATTTCACAAAACGATCCGTTATGAATTCAATTTATTTTTACCCCATTTGATAGATCGGATAGGATTAATTATTGACAGTTCCGCCCACAATATCAAGCAATTCGTTAGTAATAGCCTGCTGACGACTTTTGTTAAACTGCAAATTGAGTTCACGCAGAAGCTCGTCAGCATTGTCGGTAGCCGTTTGCATTGCCACCATCCGAGCCGCGTGTTCACTCGCATTACTGTCGAGCAGAGCTGTGTAGAACATCAGATGAAGCTGTTTAGGGATAAGTGTATTAAGCACTGTTGTGAGATCGGGCTCGACAATGAAATCATCATTGAGTGGATTGGCTTCTATCACTTTACGCTCTTCATTCCGCTGCTTCTTGCGCAAATACTCCTGGGCACGAGCGGTAGTGATATTCGAGGAGAGATCTCGCTCATCATCATACTCCAACTCAGTGGAAAGATCAATGGGCAAAAACGTTTTACGGGTAAGAATCTGCGCCCCGGCACTCTTGAAATGATGGTAAATCATCTCCACTTTATCAAATTCTCCGTCTAAGAATTTCAACGCAATATCGTGCGCAATATCCTGACATTGGCTCACATTAGGCTTATCTGCTAATTCGATAAAGCTACCTGCCATAGGCAATCCTAACTTCGTAACCCGCTCTTCCACCTTACGTCCGATGGGATAGACGACAATTTCCTCTACGCCTTGCTGCCGATAGTCGTCAATTGTCTGTTGCATCAGTCGCAGAATATTGGCATTGAAGCCGCCGCACAGACTGCTATTAGAGGCGTAAACGACGAGAGCCAAACGCCGAATCGTCTTTCGCTCCGTCTCGAACGGCGTTCCTGTGTCGGGTGTAGACACAAGAAATGATTTGAGAATATGCTCTAACAAATCTTCATATGGCAACATATTCTCGATCATTTGCTGTGCCTTGTGCAGTTTACTCGACGCCACCATTTTCATCGCACTCGTTATTTTACGGGTGCTGTTGACACTGGCAATACGCGTCTTGATTTCTTTCAGTGACGGCATAAGCAGTTAAGATTTATACTGTCCGGTAATATCGGCCATTACACGTTCAATCGTTTGCGTTGCATCGTCTGTGAGTTGACCAGCTGCCAAAGTGTCTATGACATCGGGATGGACCGTTCGTATCTTGTCGAGAAATGAGTCTTGACATTGGCGTACATTGTCAATGGGGACATCGCGAAACAGGCCATGCATACCGCAATACAAAATAGCGATTTGCTCTCCAACAGGCATCGGACTGTATTGAGGCTGAATCAGCAGCTGGTTATTCTTTCTTCCACGGTCGAGCGTCATTGCTGTTACGGCATCCATATCACTTGAAAACTTTGAGAACGACTCTAATTCGCGATATTGTGCCTGGTCGATCTTCAAGGTTCCGGCCACCTTTTTCATACTCTTAATCTGTGCACTACCGCCCACACGAGACACGGAAATTCCCACATTAATAGCCGGACGAAATCCCTGATTGAACAAATCGCTCTCCAAATAGATCTGCCCGTCGGTAATGGAAATCACATTCGTGGGGATATATGCAGATACATCGCCGGCTTGGGTCTCAATAATCGGAAGTGCAGTGAGCGACCCTCCGCCCCTGACATGTCCTTTCATACACTCTGGCAGATCGTTCATCTGCTCGGCAACTTCCTGCTGTTCGTTGATCTTTGCAGCCCGTTCGAGTAGTCGACTGTGTAGATAGAAGACATCACCTGGATAAGCTTCGCGTCCCGAAGGCCGCCTAAGAATTAGCGAAACCTCGCGATATGCAACGGCTTGTTTGGATAAATCGTCATAAACAACAAGTGCAGAGTAGCCTCGATCACGAAAATACTCACCGATAGCAGCGCCTGCAAATGGTGCATAATATTGCATCGCAGCCGGATCTGCGGCCGTAGCACTGATGATTATCGTGTAAGGCAGCGCACCATATTCTTTAAGTGTCTGTACCAAAGCGGCCACAGTAGAAGCTTTCTGACCAATAGCTACATAGATACAATATACCGGTTGACCGGCTTCATAGAAACTTTTTTGATTAATGATGGCATCAACGGCAATAGCTGTTTTACCCGTTTGCCTATCGCCGATAATCAATTCGCGCTGTCCTCTACCGATAGGAATCATTGAATCGACAGCTTTCAGGCCTGTCTGTAATGGTTCTTTCACCGGTTGACGATAGATAACGCCTGGCGCTTTACGGTCAAGTGGCATCTCAAATGCCCCGGTCAAATCGATGTCTCCATTACCATCAATAGCTTCGCCAAGGGGATTGATAACGCGTCCCAACATATTGTCATTCACAAGAATAGATGCGATGCGGTGCGTGCGTTTGACAGTCTGTCCTTCTTTGATACCGGCAGTCGGACCGAGAAGAATACAACCGACATTATCTTCTTCAAGATTCATCACGATGGCCATCGTTCCGTTCTCGAACTCTAACAACTCATTGGCCTCAGCATTACGGAGACCGTAAATGCGTGCAACGCCATCACCGATAGTGAGAACAGTACCCACCTCATCGAACTTCTCGCTTGCACTGATGTCTTGTAGCTGTTGCAAGAGAATTTCAGATACTTCGCTTGGTTTGATTTTATCTGACATTGATCGTTATTCTTTATTTTCTTAAATCTATTTTCTTAGTTGAGTGAGGATGGTATTCAGCTTAGACTTTACGCTGGCATCCATTCGATAGGTGTCATATTCAAGGACAAACCCACCGATTAGGTCAGGATCAACCTCTGTTTTGAACTCTACAACTCCCTGAGTCCTATGCTTCACCATCTGTTGCAACTTCTGCTCAATAGCTGGAGTAACAACAGTGGCGGTAATAAGTTTACCGATAGTGATATTCTTCTGCCTTCTATAAAGCGTAATGTAGGATACAGCAATGAATTGCAGAACTTTCTCTCTACCCTCTCGAAGAACCAAATCCAAGAATTTACGGGTGATAGGCGAGATAGATTCACCACACGCTGCCACAAGTAAATCTCGTTTTTTGTCCTTTGAGAGCATAGGATTACCTATCGTAAATCTTAGTTCGGAGATCGTGAGAAAACTGTTCAGAAGTATCTGCATCTCTTGATATACCTTGCTTTCGATCCGTTCTGCGATGGCACCTTTCAGCAAAGCACGGGCATATCTGACTGATATTACACCTATATCCATACGCTTCAATTCATCTTTTGGTCAACAGAAACCTCATCCAACAGTTTATTAATCATAGCCATCTGCCTATCATCGCCAGAAAGTTTCTCACGGAGAACTTTCTCGGCAATCTGTACGGACAGCTCTGCCACTTGTGAACGAATATCACGAATAGCGTTCTGCTTCTCTGCTTCGATAGCTGTCTTAGCCTCGGAAAGCAGTCGCTCCCCCTCATCGCGTGCCTTTGCTTGTGCCTGTTCCACAATGGCTATGCGACTGTCTGCAGCTTCTTTCAGTATTTGGGCTTGTTTTTCGCGAGCTTCTTGCAAGATTACCTCGCCCTCCTTTTGGATATTGACAAGCCTCTCATTAGCCTCGTGGGCCTTACGGAGACTATCGTCTATGAATGCCTTGCGGTCGTTCACCATCTTGATGATAGCGGGGAAACCCCACTTCCACAAGATTCCGAGAACGACAATAAAGACAATCGCCATCCAAAACAATAGTCCAAAATCCGGTGTTATTAATGACATAAGCTGTTAGTTACTTCTGTTTCAAGTATAACACACGTTGAATCTATACGAACAAAGCCAACAATGCAATGATTGCAGCAAAGAAAGCGACACCCTCAACCAATGCAGCTGCGATGATCATAGACGATCTCAGATCGCCGATTTTCTCCGGTTGGCGAGCCATTGCATCCATTGCATTGCCACCAATACGCCCAATTCCGATACCTGCTCCTACGGCTGCAATTCCTCCGCCGATAGCAGCGCCTAACTTTGCAACAGCATCTGCTGCCAATAATAATGATAACATAGTGTTTAAATTTTAATTATTAATAATCTTTTTATTTACTGACGACCTCCGGTTCGTGCTCACGGACGTGTGCCAATGAGATGAACACGGCACTTAACATCGTGAAAACCAAGGCCTGGATGTAACAAACCAAAACTTCAAGAAGCATCATAAACACGCTCATCAATACACTGATAATGGACATCAAACCTCCTGCCACTGGATTAATGGCAAACATTATAAAAATGATGCACGCAAAAGCTAAGGCTATGGCGTGTCCTGCCATCATATTGGCAAATAATCGCACCATCAAAGCAAACGGTTTTGTAAAGATGCTGATGAACTCAATAACCGGCATCAAAGGTACCGGACATTTCAACCACGTTGGTACTTCGGGCCAAAAAATCTCTTTCCAATAGGCCTTGGTTCCTGTCACATTCGTTACGATGAATGTACACAGAGCCAAGAACAGTGTGCAGGTGATGTTTCCGGTCAAATTTCCTCCACCTGGTGGGAAAGGAACAACGCCCATTATATTAGCTACAAAGATAAAGAAAAAGCACGTCAACAGATAAGGTGCGTACTTATCAGCTTCATCTCCGAGAGCCGGTTTGATTACTTCATCATAAATATTCATCACGAACATATGCACCAAGCCGGTAAATCCTTTGGGTGCCGGATCGTCGGGTTTGTGTTGCTTACACCAACGTGCCGGTATTAAAATACACAAGATGAGAATAATCGAATTGATGAAAAGCACGGCCACTGTCTTCGTGAAAGAAATGTCAACAGGTCGTACCTCCTGACCGTTAATTCTTTCACATACCTTATTTATATTAGTTCCACTTCCTGAAATGTAGAGGTTGTAAGGGCCGGGACGACTGCCAGTGGCATCAACCTCATGAGCAAATCGATTGCTTAAAAAGAGATGCCAACCCGTAGAACTCTTGACAATCACAGGCAATGGTATCGAAATGGGATGCCCATTTATCGTCGTGATATGCCAATCATACGAGTCTTGAATATGCCCAAACAAGATACCTTGCAAATCAAGCCCCTCTTTCTGAGTCTCGCCCGCTGAACGAACAGGCATCAGCACAAAAAGCATTACAAGGATATAGCTTATTCGTTTGACTTGGTTTATACTCATTTTATTTCTTGTTCTTTTCTATGAAAACGAAAAATATACTGTCAAATATCAAGAGTGCAAAATAATAAGCGGTAAATGGGGCGATGAAATACAGTAAATGGGATGATGAAAAGCCGTCAATTGCAAATCGTTTAACGGCTATCAGTAAATAACTGATAATCAATAACATTGCAGCCAACATTCGAACAATCGGTGCCCCTAAGTAAAACTTAGTGAGATTCTTTGTAGACGAAACAGCCAATGCTTTCCAAACAGAGATATAAACAATGCTCGAAAGCAGACTGAACAACACACTGACAACGATACCATTAACCATCTCCATAGACCAGTCACAAACACAAGTAAGAAAAAAAAGCAAGACCGAGAGGCCTGCGATAATCCAAAGGCTGTATTTATAATATTTATTGCCGATTGCTTTCACCTGTTGTCGTTCCATCACATCCTATAATTCTACACACAGAGAAACTATGTTTTTCTTGACTTCAACAAAGCCTCCCTTAATCATCTGTTGTCGTTTCACCCCCTGCACAGCGTATTCCACCTTGCCATTGTCAAGAGACGAGATGATAGGTGCGTGATCCTGTAAGATCTCAAAGCTGCCAAGTGTTCCCGGAACGAGCACACTCTCTACCTCACCATCAAACTCCACTCTTTCAGGAGACACAATTTTCAATCTCAACATACAGTAAAATTCTGCATTAATCTATTATCTCTTAGCAGCCTCCAAAAGCTGTTTAGCTTTCTCTTTAGCATCTTCAATGGTTCCGACATTGAGGAATGCCTGCTCGGGTAGATCGTCTACCTCACCGTCGAGAATTGCATTGAAGCCCTTGATCGTATCTTCGATGGGCACCATCACACCTTTTAAACCGGTGAACTGCTCTGCAACGGCAAACGGTTGAGAGAGGAATCGCTGCACACGACGTGCTCGGTTCACAATCAGTTTATCTTCGTCTGACAGTTCATCCATACCTAAAATAGCGATAATGTCCTGTAACTCCTTGTAGTGTTGGAGTATCTGCTTCACCCGTTGAGCGCACTCGTAATGTTCTTTACCCACAATCAGCGGGTCGAGAATACGCGAAGTAGAACCTAACGGATCTACGGCCGGATAGATACCCAACTCTGTTATCTTGCGACTTAACTCCGTTGTAGCATCCAAGTGAGTAAACGTCGTGGCAGGTGCTGGGTCGGTTAGGTCATCGGCCGGTACATAAACAGCCTGTACCGAGGTGATAGATCCCTTCTTAGTAGAAGTAATCCGCTCTTGCATTGTCCCCATTTCAGAAGCCAAAGTGGGCTGATATCCCACGGCCGAAGGCATACGTCCTAAGAGTGCAGAGACCTCAGACCCGGCTTGGGTAAAGCGGAAGATATTGTCGATAAAGAACATAATATCAGCAGCTTCACCATCTTTGCCTCCGTGATCTCGAAACTCTTCTGCCACAGTCAACCCAGACAAAGCTACCGAAGCACGTGCACCCGGCGGTTCGTTCATCTGTCCGTAAACAAGCGTTGCTTGCGATTTCTGCAATTCTTCGGGATCAACCAGCGAGAGATCCCACTTGCCCTCATCCATTGCTTGACGGAATTTTTCACCGTAACGGATAACACCAGACTCGAGCATATCGCGAATCAAGTCGTTACCTTCACGCGTGCGCTCACCCACACCGGCAAAGACAGAATAGCCGTTATGCCCTTTAGCGATATTGTTGATTAGCTCCATAATGAGTACGGTCTTTCCCACTCCGGCACCACCGAACAACCCAATCTTACCACCTTTCATATAAGGTTCCAATAGATCGATGACTTTAATTCCGGTAGCCAGCATTTCCTTATGAGTCGAAAGGTCTTCAAATTTCGGAGCTTCTCTATGAATCGGGTAGGCACCTTGCATATTCAGAGGATCCATTCCATCAATAGGCTGACCAATAACATTCATCATTCGCCCCTTGATTTGTTCGCCTGCCGGCATCACAATAGGGCTTCCCGTCGGAATAACTTCCAAACCTCGCTGTAATCCGTCAGTATTATCCATCGCCACACAACGTACGGTATCTTCACCAATATGTTGCTGAACCTCAATGACCAGTTCATTGCCATTAGGACGTTTAACAGTCAAAGCTTCATAAATTTTTGGAAGCACCTTCTCAGGGTCCTGCCCTTTTGTGTCGAAATAGACATCGATCACAGGACCGATAATTTGAGAAATATGCCCATTTATTTGTGACATAAGCTAATTATATTTTAATTTTATGATCTGATTTCACATCTGCAAATATAGTGAAAACCTCTTTATAGTCGCGAGATTCATCCTTTTTATTAACAGAAATTATTACAATATTTACAGATATTAGTTATATACTCAGTTCATCGAGTACCTTAATCAATTTTCGATCAAATGGTTTATCACTCCGAATAGCCTCACTGAGCGGTACATAAGCAATCTCGTTGTTTCTCACACCAATCATAACGTTGCGCTGTCCTTGCATAATCGCCTCAATCGCACCGACACCTGTCCGACTGGCAAGAATGCGATCGTGGGCTGATGGGCGCCCGCCACGTTGTAAGTGACCCAAAATCGAAACCCGAACATCATATTGCGGAAACTCCTTACGCACACGATCGGCATAATAAAGGGCACCGCACTTGGGACTTTCTGAAACAATTACGATACAACTCTTTTTGGACTTACGAATACCTCGTTCCATAAAGCGAGCCAACTGGTCAACATCAGTAGAATCTTCGGGGATGATTGCGGCTTCGGCCCCACTCGCAATGGCACTGTTTTGTGCAAGAAATCCAGCATCGCGCCCCATCACCTCTATAAAGAAAATACGTTCGTGCTTTGCGCCGTATCTCGAATTCGGTCGACACACTCAACAATCGTGTTCATCGTTGTATCATACCCAATCGTAGAATCTGTGCCATAAAGGTCATTATCAATCGTTCCTGGTAGACCGATGCAACAAATATCGTGCTCTTTGGCAAACTCCATCGCACCCGACAAAGAGCCGTTTCCGCCAATGATTACCAAAGCATCGATACCGTGGGCTATCATCTGTCGATACGCCTCTTCCCTTCCCTCAGGTGTCATAAACTCCCCGGAACGGGCCGTTTTCAGAATCGTGCCGCCCGACATAATAATTCCGCTCACATTCTCTGTGGTAAAATCTTCAATTTCTCCATTGATCAATCCGTCATAACCACGATATATTCCTTTAATATTAAATCCATTGCAAATGCCCGCACGGGTCACTGCACGTATCGCTGCATTCATTCCAGGAGCATCTCCACCCGAAGTCAACACACCAATTGTCTTAATCTTTGTCATATTCATAATTCCTTTTATCCTATATCCCAATCCTTGTCAGCCACATCACACCTAACCCGATGAATCCGCCGACCATAGCCATCCAACCAACATTCTTAAAATACCAACCGAGATGAATCCGTTCGGCTTTTATTAATGCTAATCCGCTCATCGAGCCTGCTACTAAAATATTTCCACCGATTACTGATGTATAAGCCATTATCTTCCAATAAGCCCCGTTCTGAACGAAATTCCGGAGATACTCTCCCCCCACATCACCCGACTGTTTCGCAACATCTGCGACAGAATATAAAGAGAATGAACTCATCGCCGTAGCAAAATTGTCAAGCAAGGTACTGATAACGCCAGTTCCGATACCCATTAACCAAACATCGTGTACATTCCGATCAATATACGATGCAAATGCACTGATAACACCGGTCTCTTTTACTACACCAATGGCAAGCATCATTCCCATCACAAACAGAATCATCTGGATAACACCATACTGTAAAACACGCGGAATACGACGCTGAATCATCACATCTACATTCATCAACTTGCGATTGAAAATCTCATTGACAACCCACAAAATAGACAGCACACACAATGCACCTAAAAATGGACTCAACTTCGTGATATTATGAAATGTCGGAATAAACCATAACCCTCCGATGCCCACAACAAGCATCAATAGACGCTGCCAAACATTCAAATTCGTATCGTCACCACGATACGGCATTACGACACTGTCTACTTCCATCCGTTCAGGCAAACTCCGCCCAATCCACCACGTGGGCAGAATCCACGCAATCAGACACGGCAAAGCCAATGAAGCTGAATAACTCGTAGCCGTGACAGCCCCCATATTCCAAAGCACCAGTCCCTCGGGATCTCCGATAACAGTCAAGACTCCTCCGCAATTGGCTGCAATCACAATTGCACTTCCATATTTCAACCGTAATCCTCTATTGGGGACAATACTACGCATAATCGTCAACATCATCACTGTCGTGGTGAGATTGTCAAGATTAGCTGATAAAATAAAGGTAATAGTAGCTATTACCCATAAAAACTTATAGCACTTACGAGTACGCAGACCGGCATTAATAAAATCAAAACAACCGTTATTATGAAGGATTTCTACAATCGTCATCGTCGCAATCAGGAACAAGACAATTTCTGCGGCTTTACCCACATACTTCAAAAAGATATTTTGTGCAATATAATGCTTTACCGAAGTGCTTGTAGGAACGGCATCGTCCAAAAACGACATAAAATCTGCCGAGTGTTGACTCATTACAAAATCCGCCCCGAAACAGATATACAACACCCACCCGACAGTACCTGCAAACACTGCTACAGCTGCCTTATTGACATTCGTCAGTCTCTCGGTTGCAATCAGGAGATAGCCTAAAAAGAGTATGGTTACGATGATCAACGTCATAAACAACACTGTAAAATCACTCGCAAAGGTAACGATTTTTTATGAAACGTACCAACATCTATTCCCTAATTTTTATTATCTGACAATTAAAAAGACTACCTAACTATTCTCAAATCCAGTCCAAGATAAAATACACTCTTTAAAGATGTCAATCCTGCGTGTATAACACCTCTATCTCAGTTATTCATATTTTATCCGAGGTCCACGTGAAGTATGTATAGAAAAAACGAACAAAATGTATAACAACTAAACTTTAAGGCTTTAACTTTGCATTCAAATTTGCCTTACGGAAAGAAAACAAATTTATAATATCTAAAATTTCCCTATTTGTATACTTAGCTTTAAAAATTTAATTATCTTTGTGCACTAATAATCAATCAATACAAGTATGCCTGAAATTTCTGTCCGTGGGCTGAAGATGCCCCAATCACCTATCAGAAAATTAGCCCCGTTGGCTGTGGCCGCAAAAGAACGGGGAATCAAAGTTTATCATCTCAATATCGGTCAGCCCGACCTGCCAACACCACAGATAGGGCTCGATGCATTAAAAAAGATCGACCGAAAGGTGCTCGAATATTCACCTTCGCAGGGATATTTGAGTTTCCGACAGAAGTTAGTCGGGTATTATCAAAAATACCGGATCGATGTCGAAGCCGATGATATTATTGTGACTACCGGAGGTTCTGAAGCCGTGCATCTTGCATTTATGTCTTGCCTAAACCCAGGTGACGAAGTCATTATCCCCGAACCCACTTATGCCAATTATATGGCTTTTTCAATGGCAACCGGCGTACGAATTCGGACGATTGCGACAACAATTGAAGATGGTTTCGCACTGCCGGGAGTGGAGAAATTCGAGGAGCTAATTAATCCGCACACACGTGCTATTATGATCTGCAATCCGAACAATCCTACGGGTTATCTTTATACTCAACGAGAGATGGATCAGATTCGCGACTTGGTAAAAAAATATGATCTTTTCTTGTTTGCCGACGAAGTTTATCGCGAATACAAATATATTGATTCACCGTTTATCAGTGCCTGCCATTTAGATGGTATCGAAAATAATGTTGTACTGATCGACTCAGTGTCAAAACGATATTCCGAGTGTGGAATTCGAATCGGTGCACTGATCACGAAGAACAAGGAGATACGTGATGCTGCGATGAAATTCTGCCAAGCGCGTTTGTCCCCCCCCTTACTCGGTCAGATTGTAGCCGAAGCTTCATTAGATGCACCAGAAGAATACTATCGCGCCGTTTACGACGAGTATGTAGAACGCCGCAAATGTCTTATCGATGGACTGAACGATATTCCCGGCGTTTATTCTCCGATGCCGATGGGTGCGTTTTATACCGTAGCCCGACTACCTGTGGATGACAGTGAGAAATTTTGTCGCTGGTGTTTGGAGAAGTTCAATTACGAAGGAGAAACCGTGATGATGGCACCAGCATCAGGATTTTATACCACCCCGGGTGCAGGTATCAATCAGGTACGTATTGCTTATGTTTTGAAAAAGGAAGATCTCGAACGCGCGCTCGTCATTCTTCGCGCCGCATTGGAGACTTATCCGGGTCGGACAAATAAAAAATAAATGAATTTTCCACTTTACATAGCACGCCGTATTTATAAGGAGCAGGGCGACCGCCGCAAGGTGTCGCGCCCTGCCATCCGCATAGCTACCGCAGGGGTAGCCATTGGACTTGCTGTAATGTTGATATCTGTAAGTGTTGTTTTCGGATTCAAACACACCATCCGAGATAAGGTCGTGGGATTTGGAAGCGATATTCAAGTAGCCGACTTTATGACATTACAAGCCTCCGAACAATATCCCATTTGTATGGACGATTCTATGCTGAATGTGCTCCGCAAGACTCCCGGCGTGAAACATGTACAGCGTTTTGCCATTAAACAAGGTCTTCTCAAAACCAATTCCGATTTCCTTGGCGTAGCTTTCAAAGGAATGGGACCCGAATTTGACACAACGTTCATTCATCAGAATATGGTTGCAGGTACCATCCCCCAATTCTCTGATACAACAA
Organism: Hoylesella pleuritidis JCM 14110; assembly: GCF_000613725.1. Lineage (GTDB taxonomy): Bacteria > Bacteroidota > Bacteroidia > Bacteroidales > Bacteroidaceae > Prevotella > Prevotella pleuritidis. Next base: position 56,263 of record NZ_BAJN01000001.1, on the reverse strand, counting down.
GTCAAAACCGAATACTAATTTCAAAATCGATGGCCAATCGCCTCAGATTAAAATGCGGGCAGAAAATTTATGCTTATTTCATTGACCATCAGGGTGTACGAGCCCGTCGATTTACCATTTCGGGCATTTATCAGACCAATCTTTCACAATACGACAAAGTGATCTGTTATACCGATCTGTACACAACCGTCAAACTCAATGGCTGGGAATCTGACCAAGCATCTGGTGCCGAAATTACAGTCAAAGACTTCGACCGTGTAAACGATGTAGAGAAAATCTTAGTAGATAGAGTCAACCGAACGGAAGATAAATATGGCGAAACTTATTCCTCGCAGACTATTATGGACATCAATCCACAGATATTCCACTGGCTCGGTCTGCTGGATCTCAACGTTTGGATCATTCTCGGTTTGATGATTGCCGTAGCTGGTGTCACGATGATTAGTGGCTTACTCATCATTATTTTGGAACGAACTACGATGATCGGTGTACTCAAAGCACTTGGCACACGTAATCGAACAATCCGCCACACGTTCCTGTGGTTTGCGGTATTTATAATCGGCAAAGGTCTTCTTATTGGTAATTTAATTGGCCTCGGATTGATTCTTCTCCAACGAATAACAGGCATTGTAAAACTTGATCCTGCCACCTATTATGTCAGCACAGTGCCTGTGGAATTCAACTTTCCTTTATTCATACTTCTGAATGCTGTCACGCTGTTCATCAGCATCATTATTCTTGTTGCCCCAAGTTATTTGATTTCGCACATTCATCCTGCAAAATCAATGCGGTATGAATAAGGCCTCACTTTTATTCAATATAACGTTGAAACATCACAACCATTCTGTCCCGAAAAGCCAATAGAGATTCTCCTATTCTTTATTTACAGATTATTCTCTGAATAATTATACATTTACTAATAAAAGCTCTATACTTGCAGCAATCCATTCGTATATTTGATGATGAAATCTATGGGACCTCTGCCACACTACTCCCTTAGTTCTTACCGTCTGATATACGAGTTCTTATTTGACACAAATAGGCGCTTTTTATTGACAGATCCACTAAAATAGTATCAAAAGCAGAAAGTTTTAATACAAACAAACAGCTATTTCTGTCAATTTCTATTCATCTTCTTAATCCATATCTGAATAATTATCACATTTCTCTTAGAGAACATTTATAACATAATAGTTAGGAGATATTCTCTATCTTGTCCACAGGAATATTCCCCTTTTCAGAATAAATCATAATATCTCAAAAGTATCGTTTAGAGTTAAGAAGATTGAACACAAAAACTGCACAAAATATTTTGAGATGTGCAAATAAGGTCGTATCTTTGCACATATTTTTGAGATTTGTGCAATGAATTCAATACCCAGCTTTAACTCTTTCGTTGAACGAAGTATCATAGACAATTGGGATTCTGATGCCCTGACAGATTATAAGGGTGCCACGCTGCAATATCACGATGTAGCGCGGAAAATCGAAAAACTGCATATCCTTTTTGAGAGTAGCGGTGTAGAGAAAGGCGACAAAATCGCAATCTGCGGACGAAACAGCGCCCATTGGGCTGTGACTTTTCTGGCTACGATTACATACGGAGCGGTCGTCGTACCAATTCAACACGAATTTACACCGGAACAGATATATAATATTGTCAATCACTCGGAATCACGGCTTCTGTTGGTAGGCGATGTTGTAGCAACACAAATCGAGGCAGCACAAATGTCAGCTTTAGAGGGTGTGATTTATCTACCCGACTTCTCGCTGATTGAGTCACGTACGGAAAAACTATCCTATGCTCGTGAACATCTTAATGAGATGTTTGGACATAAGTATCCGAAGTTTTTCCGCAAAGAACATGTGTGTTATCACCAAGATAACGCGGAAGAATTGGCAATGATCAATTACACCAGCGGAACAACGGGATTTTCCAAAGGTGTAATGCTGCCTTATCGAGCCCTGTGGAGCAATATGGATTTTATCAACGAGAAAATCGGTACGCACCTCACGCGAGGCAGTAAAGTTTTGAGTATTCTTCCAATGGCTCATATGTACGGACAATTGGTAGAATTTATTTTTGAATTTTGCTTTGGCAATCATATTTATTTCCTCACTCGATTACCAAGTCCGTCACTCATTGCCGAAGCAATTGCCGAAATAAGACCGGCTGTTGTTATCTCTGTGCCGCTGATTGTGGAAAAAATTATCCGTAAGAAAGTCTTCCCAATCGTGCAGACAAACAAAGTTCGACTGCTGATGAATATGCCTGTAATCAATAAAAAGGTGAAAGAACGTATTTGTGAAACAGTAAAAGAGGCTTTCGGCGGAAATGCTTATGAGGTAGTGGTCGGCGGTGCCAGTCTGAATAAGGAGATTGAGGAATTTTTAGTTAGCATCGATTTTCCAATTACGGTGGGTTATGGCACGACAGAAACGGCACCGATGATTACATTCAGCGACTGGAAAGACTTTGTGCCAGGATCGTGCGGCACGTCAGCCACACGAATGGAAGTGAAAGTAGCAAGCCCTGACCCACAGAATATTCCCGGCGAAATCATTACACGAGGCCCTAACGTGATGCTGGGTTATTATAAAAATGAAGAAGCCACACGTAAAGTACTTGATGAAGACGGTTGGTTTCATACGGGCGACCTTGGTACAATGAGTGCCGACGGACATATATTCATTAACGGACGTATCAAAAATATGCTGCTCGGTTCGAATGGACAGAATGTTTATCCCGAGGAAATCGAGAATCTGCTCAATTCAATGACGATGGTCAACGAGAGTTTGGTCATTCAGGACGGTGAGAAAATTGTGGGACTCGTCTATCCTGATTATGAGGAAGCACACGCATTGGATCTCACCGAGGAGGATCTCCACAAGATTATGGAGCAAAACAGGCAAGAGCTCAATGCGCAGTTGCCTCCATTTTGTAAGTTATCGACGATTCGTTTGCGTACCGAGGAATTCGAGAAAACGCCCAAGAAGAGCATCAAGAGATATTTATACAAAAACGCTTAAACCGAAAATAATATGGAACAAATACCCAGTTTCAATGAGATTATCGAGAAAAGCATTGTTAATAATTGGGAGCGCGATGCACTGTCAGACTACAAAGGAGCAACGCTGCAATATCACGATGTAGCCCGTAAGATTGAGAAACTCCACATTCTGTTTGAGAATAGCGGCATCAGACGGGGAGACAAAATCGCACTCTGTGGCCGGAACAGCGCCAATTGGGCTGTAGCTTTCCTCGCCACACTCACTTACGGGGCCATTGCCGTCCCCATTCTACACGAATTTACGGCTGAACAAGTGCACAACATCGTCAATCATTCAGAGGCCAAACTACTCTTTGTGGGAGATGTTATAGCTACGACCATTGACGGCACCAAAATGCCGGGGTTGGAAGGAATTATCTATATTCCCGATTACTCACTGGTTATCTCACGCACGGATCAACTAACCTTTGCCCGCGAACATCTCAATGAAATGTTCGGAAAGAAATATCCCAAATATTTCCGTAAGGAGCACGTACATTATTACGTAGACAGGAATGCTGATGAATTGGCAATGATCAATTACACCAGTGGTACCACGGGCTTTTCCAAAGGTGTAATGATACCTTATCGCGCACTGTGGAGCAATTTCGATTTTGCCCTCCACGTACTCGGCAATAAGATTCATCCCGGCGACAGTATCATCAGTATTTTACCAATGGCACATATGTATGGAATGGCTTTCGAGTTCATCTTCGAGTTTCTTTCGGGATGTCATATCTTCTACCTCACTCGCATCCCGAGTCCGGCCATCATTGCACAAGCCTTTGCCGACATCCGTCCGGCTATCATTATTGCCGTTCCACTCATCATTGAGAAAATTATCCGCAAAAAAGTTTTCCCAAAGATTCAAAACAACCGGATGCGTCTCTTGCTGAATATGCCGGTCATTAACAAGAAAGTCAATCAGAAAATTTGCGAACAAGTATCTGAAGCTTTTGGCGGACGCTTCTACGAAGTAATCATTGGAGGTGCTGCATTTAACCGCGAAGTAGAAGCCTTTTTACATCGAATCGACTTCCCCTTTACAGTTGGTTACGGAGCCACCGAGTGTGCGCCGATTATTGCTTACGCCGATTACCAAACATTTGTACCTACCTCGTGCGGCCGACCAGTGGTTCATATGGAAGTGAAAATCGATAGTGCCGATCCTGCCAATATACCAGGCGAAATACTAGCACGCGGTTTGAACGTGATGCTTGGCTATTACAAAGATGAGGAGGCCACTCAATCCACTATCGATAAAGACGGTTGGTATCACACGGGCGACCTCGGTACAATGGATGCCGACGGTAACATTTTCATTAAAGGACGTTCCAAAAATATGCTGCTCGGCGCCAGCGGACAGAATATTTATCCCGAAGAGATAGAAGATAAACTCAATTCGATGGCAATGGTTACTGAGAGCGTGGTAATCCAAAGCGGCGAAAAACTCATCGGCCTGGTTTATCCCGACTTCGAAGAAGCCAAATTAATGGGCTTTTCCAACGAAGATCTGGTCAATATTATGGAGCAAAATCGCCAAGCCATCAACGCTGTGCTACCTGCTTATAGTAAACTCTCGGCCATCTACCTGCACGAAGAGGAGTTTGAAAAGACGCCTAAAAAGAGCATCAAACGATATTTATATCAAGTAAAAAACTAAATTAACGAGAAGAAGGAAAATCAACGAGATCTTTCCTTCTTCGCATTTTATTGAGAAAGATTCTAAAAAATTCTCCACCTTAAATTATAAATAAAAGAATACTTTTCCACATAAATTCTCGCAATTTGTTTTGACTTTATCTTTTTTTTACTAATTTTGCACAGAAATAGAGAACTCAGTATTTAATCCATATTTTACTGATAATGAAAGGTATTGTTTTAGCCGGAGGCTCTGGTACTCGCCTCTATCCTATTACAAAAGGCATCAGCAAACAGTTGATACCAATTTTTGATAAACCGATGATATATTATCCCATTTCGGTCCTTATGCTTGCGGGTATCCGGGATATTCTTATCATTTCTACTCCTTTTGATCTTCCCGGATTCCGTAAGCTATTAGGTAATGGTGAAGATTTAGGTGTACGGTTTCAATATGCAGAACAGCCATCACCAGATGGCTTAGCACAAGCCTTTATCATCGGCGAAGAATTTATAGGAAATGACAGCGTATGTCTTATTTTAGGTGACAATATTTTTTATGGTGCCGGTTTTACACAAATGTTAAAACACGGTGTAGAAGAGGCGGAACAGAAAAAAAAGGCCACAATATTCGGATACTATGTCAATGATCCGGAGAGATATGGTGTGGCAGAGTTCGATAAAAACGGCAACTGTATCAGTATTGAAGAGAAACCAGCATTACCTAAAAGTAATTACGCTGTGGTAGGATTATACTTTTACCCGAATGATGTTGTAGCAATTGCTAAGCAAATCAACCCCAGTTCAAGAGGTGAACTTGAAATTACGACGGTCAACCAAGAGTTTCTGAATCGTCGACAATTGATGATACAGACACTACAACGTGGTTTTGCCTGGTTAGATACAGGAACGCACGACAGTCTGAGTGAAGCTAGTACTTTTATAGAGGTAATTGAAAAAAGACAAGGATTAAAGATTGCTTGTCTTGAAGAAATTGCTCTTGATAACGGTTGGATAACAAAGGGACAGGTCAGAGAATTAGCAAAACCAATGCTGAAAAACAGTTATGGTCAATATCTGATGAACATAGCGGAATCTTAATCCACTACTATTTACATACAATAAATAATAATAAATATATAAAAAGTAACAATGGAAGAGAATACAAAATTGGAATTAGAGGGTAAGAAAGAAGAAAAATTTCCTTTTGACTTCCAAACAATTTATACAACATTAATCCTTAATTGGAAGTGGTTTATATTATCACTTATCGCTTGTTTAGGACTTGCTGCTGTGTATCTGCGATATACGGTACCGATATACCAAGCAACTGCTAAACTTCTGATTAAAGATGACGGAAACAACAATTCTCGCTATAATCGTTATGGAATCCAAGGAATGACGACCTTGGGAACAATATCCAACTCCAATGGTCTTGAAAATGAGATGGAGATATTGAAATCACACTCTATTGCCACACAAGCAGTCAGAGATCTTAGATTATATGTTACATATAAAGGAGAAGGAAGAGTAAAAGATACGCCAATCTATAAAGACAATCCTATAAATGTAGATATAGATCCTGCTCATCTTGAAAGAATAAACAGGCCGATAGAATTACACATCACACATACATCGAATGGATATCATATAACAGGAACATACTATCAAGAGGGAAACTATTCTACTCCATTGGCTATTAACAAGACTCTCACACAATTGCCTGCAACAATCGGACTTCGTTCAGGCATCCTCAGTTTTAATAACAATACGCATACTCCTCTTCCCATAGGAAGTTCTCTTGATGTAACCATTTCGTCTCCGAGTAGTACAGCATACAAATATATTGGCGCACTCTCTGTAAATCTCCCTCAAAAAACTTCGAGTATTGCTCAATTGACTTTAACAGATCCACTTCCACAGCGAGCCATCGACTATCTAAAACAATTGGTTATCTGCTACAACAGTCAAGCTAATGAAGATAAAAATGAGGTAGCCAGAAGAACGGAAGAATTTATTAATGGACGACTCGAGAAAATCAATGCAGAATTAGGAAACACTGAGGGACAACTTGAAAGTTATAAAAGGGCACATCATATAACGGAACTTAAAGAAAATGCCGGACAAGCTATTGCAAATCAAAGTCAGCTTGACCAGCAGCTTGCTGATGCTAATATGCAAGTTTCTTTATTAAACAGCATCAACAATTATATGAATCAACCCGACAACAAATATCAAACACTTCCATCAAACGTTGGATTAACAGATGCATCTGCAACCCAACTCATCAGCAAATATAATGATATTGTACTTGAACGAAAACATCTTCTGAGAAGTGCTTCCGAGTCGAGTCCTGCCGTACAACCACTTACATCACAACTCGACGATCTTTCTGCAAGTATCAGACGAGCAATGAATCAGGCTCGGCGTAATATGGAAATCCAAAGAAACAACGTCGCAGCACAATTCAATAAATATTCCGGACGAGTTTCACAAACACCGGAACAAGAACGTATTCTTACACAGATCGGTCGTCAGCAGGATGTAAAATCAGGATTATATCTGATGCTTCTCCAAAAAAGAGAGGAAAACTCAATCTCATTAGCAGCAACGGCAGATAAAGGAAGATTGATTGACGAACCGCAATTTACAGGCAAAGTCAGTCCACAAAGTATGCTAATAATACTCATTGCCCTTGGACTGGGAATCGCTATTCCCGCCTTGATATTAATAGTCATCAGATTCTTCCATTATAAAATTGAAAGTCATAGCGATGTTGTAAGCCTGACACGACTTCCCATTCTGGCTGACGTTGCAGTAGCCAGTGATACGGCTAAGACTAAAGCCAGCATCGTAGTACACGAAAATCAAAATAATCAGATGGAGGAAATTTTCCGTTCGATGCGTACTAATCTACAATTCATTCTCAAAGAAAATGAGAAAGTTATTATGTTCACATCAACGACTTCCGGAGAAGGAAAAACATTCAACGCTGCCAATCTTTCCATTAGTTTTGCACTACTGGGCAAAAAAGTTGTCCTTGTTGGATTAGATATTCGTAAACCAAGACTTGCAGAATTATTTGAAATCAATGACCGCCAGCGTGGTATCACATCATGCTCACGCGAGAAAATCTGACAATGGCCGATGTGAAGACACAGATTCTTCCCTCGGGAATCAATAATAACTTAGACTTACTAATGGCAGGAACCATCCCTCCGAATCCGGCAGAACTTGTAGCCCGCAAGTCTTTGGATCAGATTATTGATTTTCTCAAAGAAGCTTACGACTATATCATCATAGATACAGCGCCGGTAGGACTCGTTACGGATACCTTGCAAATTGGACGCGTAGCCGATGCGACCGTATACCTCTGCCGTGCCGACTATACATCGAAAGAAAGTTTCGATTTGGTTAATGAGCTGAATGAAGAAAAGAAACTACCTAAGATGTGTGTCGTTATCAACGGAATCGATATGTCCAAAAAGAAAAACCGCTATTATTACGGTTATGGTAATTACGGAAAATATGGCCGCTATGGACATTATGGAAGATATGGAAGTCACGGTTCCTATGGATATGGATCATATGGTAATAACCGCAACAGTTATTATGGAGATAAAAACGATACTTCTATCAAGCGCTAAATGTGCTTGACAGAAGTATCTCAATACTTGCAAATTAAATAAAATGACCATTGCAGTAGACTTCGACGGTACAATCGTCGAACACAAGTATCCAGAAATCGGTGAAGAAATACCATTTGCTACAGATACATTGAAAATGTTGACTCAAGCACATCATAAATTAATTCTGTGGAGTGTGCGTGAAGGACAACTATTAGAAGATGCTGTGAATTGGTGTCGAGCACGAGGTGTAGAATTCTATGCTGTCAATCGCGATTATCCCGAAGAGAGAATTGACAATAACAATCATTTTTCCCGAAAGATAAAGGCAGATATCTTCATTGATGACCGAAATATCGGAGGTTTGTTGGATTGGGGAATGATATATCGTATGATCACAGAGCACAAAACTGTTCAAAACTTATTACAAGAAGCTTATCTAAAAACAGAGCAAATAGAAAAGTTACCTAAAAGAAGACATTGGTGGCAATTCTGATACTAACATAAAATATAACATTATAAAAAGCCGTAGATTGCGTTACAAAAAACTGTGAAATAGCGTGCAGTCGACAGTTAATTGTCTTACAAATAAGCATTAATCGTTTAGTGATTTGAATCCCTTTGATTCTCAACCATATACGGGCAGAAAAATTCTCTTTACTCTTCAAAATTGTATGTAAGAATTTTGAAAGGATCATTTTTATTCAATCCCTTCATTAACACTAACTGTCTGTACTTGATTATAACAAGATTCACCCTCATAAATGATGATAATTTCTAAAATATTCACACAGATTATCAAAATAAGACCTGTCTTTGAGACGTCGTTTAACTAAAAGCCTATGAATATACATACAAAGTTTATATGGTGCAAAGACAAGTAGATCACCTTCTTAAGTGCATTGATCTACAAATAGAAAATCTCTTTAGTCATCCTTTTAGGAATTATTGTCCATTTTGAAAGACTCTTTATATATCTTCTTCGGATGCAAACCTACCTTGCATACGAACGATCCCAAGGCTTGTATCAACCGACTATATTATATCACCTTACTATGCTACGTGAAGCCACTCATCACACGCTCATAATACACAGCGTACAACGACTGCCACATACCTAATAATAGTATAGCCTTTCATTGCTTCTTCAAAGGGAAAGAGGTTATGAACGACCAGCGCTATAGACGCGTAGAAAAAGAAATATACACAAACATTCGTCACAACGAAACTCAGCCCGACGATACTCTTGGCTTATATTATCCTGATGTGGATCATTTTAGAGCATCCCCCACTGCGAACAATAGAGGATACGTGGCGTTGGTACAAGTTATTTCTGCCGTTGGCGAGTATCATTGTTTACAGTCGATGCCACCATCAACGGATACTCAGCTTCTCAACGCTACTGACTACCAGCTTCATCTGTGTCAACCTGTTTTAAGCCCGAGATACATTCTAAAACGTTGATGCCGGCATTACAGAGTCCGTGGTTCGCTTCCCACGTCGTTGTTTATATGATACTTATATCCTCCTTTTGGGTGCTGCCGCGGTGATGTCGGTCTATTTACTATTCGTGAAAAAAGCGGCCCCATATCTAACGAGTGTTCCATTACCGACAATCTTGCATATGTGAGCCTGGCTTTTCTTACTTTCAAAATACTGACAGATGCATTTTGGATAAAAGAAACGTGGGGACATTATTGGAGTTGGGCCCCAAGGATACTTGAGAAACCATCGCCTGGCTTGCCTATCTGGTCTATATCCACTACCAACAAACGCACACACACCGGCTGAGAAGCGCATTATGGATTCTGATTACAGTCTTTGCACTGCTTCAAATGTGTTGGAAGGATATCAACTATCTGTCATCTGCACAAGATACCAGTATTCATACGTATAACTTGCAATGACAAAAGAAAAAAGAAATAAGGAAGCGGGACCTCAGAACATTAGCCTTACGAAAGAGAAAACAACCTCATCTAATATTCGTTAAATATCTGACAATCACAAATTGTGATTGAGATTTTTGCTAACTTTGCACTTATTTACAGACAAGCCGATTAGTATGGATGAAATAAAAGTAGAGAAAAGTAAACGCACAAACCCATTTTTTGAACCTTACGGAACACCGCACGACACAGTGCCTTTCGGTCGAATCCAAGTTAAAGACTATGAAGAAGCCTTTATGGAAGGCATCAAACGCGATGATGAAGCGACCGATAAAATTATCAATGATCCCGCGGAACCAACGTTTGAAAATACGATTGCACGTGTAGATACTGATAAGGGAGAACATTATTACGACCTGTTAGATCGTGTATCAAACGTGTTTTCGTGTATGCTCAGTGCCGAGACCAACGATGAACTCGATGCATTGGCCCAGAAAATAAGTCCGATTCTCACCAAGCACGCTAATGACGTACGACTGAACAAGCGCCTTTTCGAGCGAGTCAAATACGTTTACGAACACCACCGCGATCTTAATCCAGAGGAACAAATGTTATTGGAAACGAGTTACGATGGTTTTGTTCGCAGCGGAGCTTTACTTGATGATGCCGGCAAAGAGCGTTTACGACAACTCACCGAAGAAGCGGGCATCCTCTCTTTACAGTTTTCTCAAAACCTGTTGAAAGAAAACAAAGCTTTTACGCTACATCTCACTGATGAGCACGATTTAGACGGTCTGCCCGAAACTGCACGCGAAGCAGCTGCTTTAACTGCTCAGGAACAAAATAAGGAAGGATGGATCATCACGCTGGATTATCCCAGCTATTTACCGTTTATGACCTATTCTACCCGTCGCGAGTTGCGCGAGCAACTCTATATGGCACGAAACACCGAGTGTATTCACGACAACAGTGAAAACAATTTAGATATCTGCAAACGTCTAATCAATCTTCGCCGCGAATTGGCACAACTTCTCGGTTATGAAACTTATGCCGACTATGTACTCAAGCATCGGATGGCAAGCAACATAAAAAATGTTTATCAACTGCTTGACGATCTCATCACAGCTTACAAACCCACTGCCATCGAAGAGCGTGAAGAGCTCATCCGATTGGCTCGTGAGTTCGAAGGCGATGATTTCGAACTGCAAGAATGGGATATAGCCTATTACAGCCACAAGCTAAAACTGCGCAAATATAATCTCGATGCCGAGATGTTGCGCCCCTATTTCGAACTTTCCAACGTCATCAAAGGTGTGTTCGGTCTGGCCAATAAACTCTATGGCATCACATTCAAGGAGACCAAAGATATCCCCGTTTACCATCCCGACGTAAAAGCTTATGAAGTTTTCGATGCTGACGGTGCATTCCTCGCGGTATTTTATGCAGACTTCCATCCACGGAAAGGTAAACAAGGAGGTGCGTGGATGACCGAGTTTCAAGGACAATGGATTGATCACAAGGGTGTCAATGTGCGTCCGCACGTCAGCGTTGTGATGAATTTGACTAAGCCGACAACTGAAAAACCGGCACTGCTAACACTCGGCGAGGTAGAGACTTTTCTGCACGAGTTCGGCCATTCACTACACGGAATGTTTGCAAACACCCGCTTTGAGAGTCTTAGTGGTACCAACGTGTGGTGGGATTTCGTTGAGCTACCCTCGCAGTTTATGGAAAACTTTGCGGTGGAAAAAGACTTTCTGCGTACTTTCGCATTTCATTATCAAACAGGCGAAGCCATCCCCAACGAACTGATCGACCGCATTGTGCAAAGCCGTAACTTTATGACGGCTACGGGATGTTTGCGTCAAGTGAGTTTCGGTTTGCTCGATATGGCTTATTACACACAACGCGACGCTTTCACGGCAGACATTATCCCATTTGAGAAAAAGGCCTGGGAACAAGCAATGATCAGCCCACAGAGGTCGGATACGTGTATGACAGCACAGTTCTCACACATAATGTCAGGCGGATATGCAGCCGGATATTACAGCTATAAATGGGCAGAAGTATTAGATGCCGACGCTTTCAGTGTGTTTAAGAAACACGGAATATTCGATCGGGCAACAGCTCAAAGTTTCCGCGACAACATCCTTTCAAGGGGTGGAACCGAGCATCCGATGACGCTTTACAAACGTTTCCGAGGCGGAGAACCCACTATCGACGCCCTACTTGAACGTAATGGGATAAAAGTTCAATGATACTTCTAAATAGGAAATAAGCTAAGGACAAAGCGGATGAAATCGAATAAAAAGCAAAGAAACTTAGATCTGCGTTATCTTCGGATGGCAAGAATCTGGGCGGAGAACAGCTATTGCAAACGCCGCCAGGTCGGAGCATTAGTCGTCAAAGACAAAATGATTATCAGCGACGGATTCAACGGCACGCCAAGTGGATTCGAGAATGAGTGCGAAGACGAGACAAATGCCACCAAACCTTACGTTTTACACGCCGAGGCCAATGCCATTACCAAACTCGCCCGCAGCTCGAACAACAGCGATGGAAGCACCCTTTACGTCACGGCTGCGCCCTGTATAGAATGTGCTAAACTGATCATCCAATCCGGAATCAAACGTGTGGTCTATGCCGAAAAATACAGATTAGAAGACGGCCCCAACCTACTGCGACGGGCGGGAATCGAAGTGATATACTTAAATCCTGATGAGGAATGAATCAAAATAAATCAAATCGCTATATGCCTTTGCTGATGGCGCTCTGCGTCGTCATCGGAATCGTGATCGGAACATTCTATGCCAATCACTTCTCGGGCAATCGATTAAATATCATCAGTACCGGAAGCAACCGGCTGAATAATCTCCTTCACATCATCGATGACCAATATGTAGACAATGTCGACATCGATTCGCTGGTAGACAAAGCCATTCCCCAAATTCTGGCTGAGCTCGATCCGCACTCCGTTTATATCAATGCCAAGAACGTGCAGGCGGCTAATGATGATCTGAGAGGCTCGTTTTCAGGCGTCGGAATCGAATTCAATATCCGCCAAGATACCATTCACGTGCAGAACGTTATCAAAAACGGACCGGCCGAAAGGGCCGGGATTCTGGCCGGCGATAAGATTGTAGCCATCGACGGCAAGCCGTTCGTAGGAAAAGTCGTGACTAATGAAGAAGCAATGCACCGTTTGAAAGGACCGAAAGACACCAAAGTGAAAATCGGAATCATTCGCTACGGCCAGTCGAAAGTACTTAATTTCACCGTTACCCGAGGCGAGATTCCGCAGAAAAGCATCTCTGCCGTCTATATGCTCGATGCCACCACAGGCTATATCCGCATCAAAAGTTTCGGCGAGACCACCTATACCGAACTGCTCATTGCCCTGGCAACGCTCTCTCAACAAGGTTTCAGCAATCTTGTGATAGACCTGCGCGACAATACCGGCGGCTATTTGCAGTCGGCCGTTCAGATGGCAAACGAGTTTTTGCCCAAGAACAAACTCATCGTCTATACGCAAGGCCGGAAGTCGCCCAGACAAGAATACAAAAGCGACGGACACGGCAGTTACCAGAAAATTCCGCTCGTCGTACTCATCAACGAGGGGTCGGCTTCCGCGTCAGAGATATTCGCCGGTGCAATGCAAGACAACGACCGAGCTACCATTATCGGTCGGCGATCGTTTGGCAAGGGACTTGTTCAACAGCAGATCGCTTTCTCAGACGGCAGTATGATTCGCCTGACCATCGCCCGTTATTACACGCCATCGGGCCGATGCATACAAAAGCCTTATGTCAACGGCGACAACAAGGATTATGAGCAAGACCTCATCGCACGTTACCAACACGGCGAATTCTTCAATCAAGATAGCATCAAGCACACCGGTCCAGCCTATCACACCAGTATAGGGCGTGTAGTTTACGGCGGCGGCGGCATCACACCCGACATCTTCATACCCGAAGACACGCTCGGAATGACATCTTATTTCAAACAAGCAAGTATAAGCGGTCTCATCCTTCAATTTGCCTTCACTTACACGGATGACAACCGCCTCAAGCTCAACGACTTCAAAACGATGATGGCCTTGGCAGACTATCTCGACCGGCAAAACATCGTCGACAAATTCGCCACTTATGCCGACAAACACGGATTGCAGCGCCGCAACCTGTTGATACAAAAATCTCACAAGCTACTGGAGCGTTATCTCAACAGCCGAATCATTTACAATATGCTCGACGAAAGTGCTTGGCACCAATACATCAACCAAGACGACCCAACCGTGAAAGCCGCTTTGGACGTATTCAAACGTAAAGAGGCCTTTCCCAAACGTCCCGAGCCAAAATCAGACAAACCAAAGAATCGGAAAATGGCCCACGCCGCCCTACCCTACGATTACCGCTCGCTGCATCTGGGTCCTCAATTCATAGCCAATGCTTAAGTCGCAACTCAGACAAGAAATTAAAGACCGTAAGCGCCAATTCAGCCGTGCTCAGCTCGACGAACTGTCGCAAACAATCACGGCACGACTGTTGGCCCATCCGCGCTTGAGGGCCGCCAACACCGTCCTACTCTATTATTCGCTGCCCGATGAAGTCAACACGCACACTATAATCGACCGACTCATAGCTGCCGGCAAACAAATTCTGCTGCCCGTCGTTATCGACGACGAGAATCTGGAAGTGCGTCATTATCGCGGTCCGCAAGATCTTCGCGAAGGCGACTTCCACATTTTAGAACCTATCGGTGAACCCTTTACAGCATACCGGCAGATAGATTTGATCGTTGTGCCCGGCGTTGGCTTCGATGCTTCGGGCAACCGCTTAGGACGCGGAAAAGGCTATTACGACCGCCTGCTCCGGCAGATGCCCACGGTCTATAAACTCGGAATGTGTTTCGATTTTCAGAAAATCGAAGCAGTCCCCACAGACCAACATGATATTTGTATGGATGAGATTCTGTGAGAATCGGTCCACTCCTTACAATTGTTAAGATATACATTCTTCCGAGAAATGATACGCCCAACCCAAAATCATTTCTCAATATTCGCAGCCCTGAACGGACAGAAACAACGAGTCCAAAAAAAACGTGCCATCATATTCGGTAAAGAGCAAAGCATATTTGCTGAAAAGTTATAGTTTTTTGGGCAAAATCTATCCTCAACGGTCAAAAAATGAGCGGACATAGCAAATGATTTGTGAACTAGTCAGTTCTAAATGTTCGACCATTCGGGGGAAAAACCGCCCAAAGACGGACTTTTGCCAACTTTGGACAGAGCAGCGTTACTAAAACATTACCCTATATCCAAGTAGGTAAGAATAGCAAAAACGGTAACGAACAGGCTGAACCCGAACCGAAATCTTCTGCAAAGATAGCCCGATTAAGGGAGAACGGGAAGAAAAAAGGCGAAAAAATGAATGCTTGGAATCTTTCCCGTCAAAGTACAATGAATTGCGTACCAACGGATAACCTGACAATAAATAGTTTTGTAACTTATAAAAGGTCAGAGTTATGCGAAGTACGTTTAAGGTTCTGTTCTACCTCAAAAAGAACGCCCCCAAGAAAGACGGTTCCGTTCCCGTGATGTGCCGTATCACTATCGACGGAACCATTGCACAGTTCAGCTGCAAATGCGATGTCCTCCCCAATCTATGGGACGTCAAGAGCAACCGGGCTTCGGGAAAGAGTACCGTTGCATTGGAAACCAACCGCTTCTTGGACAAGATTCGGGTGGGTATCAATGCCAAATACAAGGAGATCGCCGAAAGGGACAACTATGTCACGGCAGAGAAAGTAAAGAATGCTTTCTTGGGTCTGGAGATGCGGCACGAGACACTGCTGACGGTCTATGCCCAACACAATGAGGATTTTGCCAAGCAGGTGGATGCAGGCTTACGAAGCCAATCCACCTACAACAAGTACTGCACGGTCTATCAGCACTTGGAAGAGTTCATCAAGACACGCTACCGTCTGAGCGACATCGCCCTGCGAGAGCTTACCCCCGCCTTTATCACGGACTTTGAGATTTTCCTCCGCACGGAGAAGCAGTGCTGCAACAATACCGTATGGATCTACATGATGCCTTTGCGCCGAATGATTACCATTGCCCAAAATCACGGCTGGATTGTTCGAGACCCATTCGTGGATTACAGTATCTGTGCCGAGAGTACGGAAAGAGATTATCTGACCAAGGATGAGATACGTCAAATGATGGATTTGAAGTTTCGCCGCAAGTCGATGGAGTTGGTTCGGGATTTGTATGTCTTCTGCTGCTTTACGGGCTTGTCCTTTACCGACATGAAGAACCTGACCAAAGACAATGTGCAGACTTCATTCGACGGCAAGTTGTGGATTATGACCAAGCGGCAGAAAACGGGCGTGGAATCCAACATCATGCTGATGGACATTCCATTGAGGATTATCGAAAAGTATGACGGGATGGCAAAGGAGGATTACCTCCTCCCCGTTCCTCTGTATATTACCGCCTGCAAGAATCTCAAGACAATCATCGGGCTTTGCGGCATAGAGAAGAACATAACATGGCATACCAGCCGCCATACCATGGCGACGGAAATCTGCCTGACCAACGGAGTCCCCATCGAAACACTCTCCAAGATGCTCGGGCATACGAATATCCGCACGACACAAATCTACGCCAAAATCACCCACGAAAAGGAAAGCCGGGATATGAATACCCTTTCCGACAAGTTGAGTAAGATAGAGCAATTCAGCGGTATCACCATATAATAACAAGGAGGAAAGTCTATGAAAAGAGAAATCATAACCATCAGTGAAAATGGTAAAGTACATATCCCGATGACTGCCGTTTGGATGTCAGCTTGCGAGATAGCTGACCTGCTCGGGGGATTTTCCGGCAAGGTGAACACACAAATCAAAGCGATATTCAAAGAGGGGCTTTTGATGGAGGCGGAAGCAATGAGAACAATCCGCTCTGAACGAGGATTTATTGATTTGTACAGTATTGAAATGATAACGATGTTGTTGTTTCATATTGCCACACCACAGGCAAAGACTTTGCGAAGGTGGATAATCGGCAGGCTTTCGGAGAAGACAAAAGCAAGTCCTCTGATACTTGTCTATTATGGCAAAAACGGATTATGCAATTAAGGAAAAGCAGGTAGTAAGACGCATTTACCTTACTGCCTGCCTTAGTGTTTTTGATAAACGATCAACCTTGTGCCAATGCCGTCCAGAAGCGGTCTTCTTCGTCGATTTGTTCTGAGAACAGCCAAATCTCCTTAATCAGCCCATCCTCAAAGCGAAAGAGATCCACACCTTTCATCTGCATCGAACGTCCATTTGTCGATACTGCAAATCCAACCGCAGCCACGACCAAATCGCCGTTTTCCGTAATGTAATCCACTTGGTCGATGGCGAATGTGCCATTGCTCAGTTGAGCCATTCTTCCCAAATGGGCGAAAACATTCTGCTTGCCGTTGTAAACGCCCGACAATGTACCCTTTCCCGGCTGATGCCATACCAACTCATCGGAGAGCAATGCCCCCACCGTTTCAAAATCACCCTGTGCCAAGGCGGTGTAAAATTGACGCACTTTTTCGATTTTCTTTTCCATAAATCTGTATTTTTAATTGTTAGAACCACTGCAAAGTTATATCTTTGCACTACAATCTGCAAGTACCTACAATATTGTAGGATACATACCGTATTATTAGATTTATTGATTATCAAGAATAAAAAAAGTTTGTCATGGAGAGAAAAATTTCAGACGATAAATGTCCCGTACGAAAGTCTATGCAGATTTTCACCGGAAAGTGGACACTGCTCATCATCTTCCAAATCAACCGCAGAATAATCCGTTACGGAGAACTCAAACGTGCCATTCCTGGCATCAGCGAGAAGATGCTTATCGACGAGTTGAAATTCCTGTGCGGTAAAGGACTGGTTAAAAAGAAACAGTACCCCGAAGTTCCTCCACGAGTAGAATACTCCCTCACGCCATTGGGCGAGAAAGTCTTGCCGATTATAGACGAGATAGCAAAGTTTGGTATGGAGAATCTGTAAGTGTTTAGTAGGCTCAGCATCCCTCATAATAATAAACTAATGATACTTGTAATATGAACGAATTAATAAACCCACGAAAGTCTGTCTTTGAACAGATTAGACATGTTGATGAGAATGGCGTAGAATATTGGTCAGCACGAGAAATGGCAAAAGTACTTGAGTATTCTGAATACAGACATTTCCTACCGGTAATAGAAAAGGCTAAAGAAGCGTGTGCCAATAGTAACAACAATCCCTTAGACCATTTCGAGGATATCTCGAAATGGTCAGTATCGGATCTGGAGCAAAACGCCCTTTGGAATCTGTAAAACTATCCCGTTATGCCTGTTACTTGATTGTACAGAATGCTGATCCGGGCAAAGAGGTAGTGGCGAATGGACAAACTTATTTTGCCGTTCAGACACGGATTGCAGAGATAAAGCAAATGGACGAGTACAATCGTCTGACAAGCGAAGAAGAAAAACGTCTCTTTTTGCGTAATGAACTGGCTCGCCACAATAGTCAGTTAGCTGATGCTGCCAAGAATGCCGGTGTCGTTGAATCTCGTGATTATGCAATCTTCCAGAATCATGGTTACAAAGGTCTTTACGGTGGATTAGACGCAAAAGCGATTCATGCCCGAAAAGGTTTAAAGAAAAGCCAAAAGATACTTGACCACATGGGAAGTACCGAATTAGCTGCTAATTTATTCCGTGCCACACAAACCGAAGAAAAACTACGCCGTGAAAACATAAAGGGAAAAACAAAGGCAAATCAGACACACTATGAAGTGGGGAAAAAAGTTCGCCAAACCATTCAAGAACTTGGAGGAACCATGCCAGAAGACTTGCCTGTGGCTGATAGTATAAAAAGTTTGGAAAGCAAGGAGAAAAAGCAGCTGAAGGGGAAAGGCAACAAGTAATAAGAGGAATGAATTTATTATGAAACAGAAAGTTTTATTTATCCTGTTAAATGAATACACAGATTGGGAGGGGGCTTTTCTCTCCACGGCTCTTCATGTGGGCGTGATACCGGGCGGTGAAATCAAGTATGAAGTGCATACCGTTGCCCCGACGTCGGACACAGTCTGTTCCATCGGAGGTTTCAGAACCTTGCCCGATTATTCTTTCGAGAATATGCCGAAAGATTATGCCGCCTTAGTGCTTATCGGTGGCAACCGCTGGGACTCGCCTGAAGCAGAACTTGTCGTACCATTGGTACAAGAGGCTTTGGATAAAAGTAAAATCGTCGGGGCGATATGTAACGGTGCTTCGTTCCTATGTTCACATGGTTTTCTGAACAACATAAAACACACAGGCAACGGTCTTGACCAACTTAAAAAATGGGGCGGTCCCCGTTATACTAACGCAGAAAACTATGTGGAAGCGCAAGCCGTCAGTGATAAGAACATCGTTACAGCAAACGGTGTAGGACATTTGGAATTCACTTGTGAGATTCTTCTATTACTGAAAGCCAACAGTCCCGAACAGATAGATGCTTGGTACGATTTCTATAAAAATGGTTTCGTGAGATAAAGTTATTTTTCTGAGATACTAAACTTTATGTTCGTAAAGTCAAACATAAGAGCCACGTTTCTGTGCAATTTACAAAGCGTTTGGCAAGTTGTAACATCGCTAACAGACTATTCGTGGAGAAGTGATGTCGAAAAGATAGAGGTCATATCAGACACGCAATTTGTAGAGATGACGAAGAGTGGATATAAGACAACTTTCACGGTAACAAGACAAGAACCTTGTTGTCGATGGGAGTTTGACATGGAGAATGACAATATGAAAGGACATTGGGTCGGTGTTTTCTGTGGCAATGAAAAGAATGCTACGATTGACTTTACAGAACACATTGAGCCTAAGAAATGGTATATGATTCCGTTTGTGAAGATTTATTTAAAATATCGGCAAGCCAAGTATGTCAGAGATTTGTGTTCATGCTTCACGAATACGAAGAGATTATCATGTTTAGGCATTGGCTTGACAGAAATAGGGACGAATTGAAAAGGCGTTTCCCGAGATTCGAGCAGTTTCTTGCACACAGAGGACATTTTGATTATTCCACAGCCACATTTGCCATTGGGACTGCCCACGAGTTCATTCTGATTTCACTTATTTCTTTCTGTGCCGTGTGGATAGATGCTTCTCAATGGTGGTTCGCTGCATTTGCAGGGTATTCCGTCCATCTTGTGGTACATCTTGCACAATGGGCAATATACCGAAAATATGTACCTGTCATCATTACCACAATCTTGACATTGCCTTATTGTATCTATACCTTTGCTGAATTTGCAAAGGCTTCCGTTCTATCTCCTTTGCAGATGTTCTTATGGGCAGTTGTTGGGATTATCCTAACAATGCTTAGCTTACTCTCCGCTTTTTTCTTGATGAGTAAGTTTCAACAATGGCAGAATAAAGGATAGAGAGTGTTGTCAATCATGAAATAACAGAAAAATATGCCCCAGTTACCCATCCATAGAAGTTCACAACTCACAGAAATTGGAGTCTATCTGAAGACGATTATATCTCAAACATCGGCATCTTCAGACAGATACGCCTTTTCCCATACCGATGATTATTATTTCTTCGGCTTCATAGAGGATGGGCAATGCCGTCTGAATATTGATTTCGAGGAATACGTTTTCGGGAAAGGAAGTCTGGCTATCATCCGTCCGGGACAAGTGCATCGTATCATTGACGCTTCCAATCTTTCCGCAAAGTTCTTGGTTGTCGACTCGGTATTGGTGGATAAGGAGGAAAAACGAACGCTTGAGAGATATGGTTGCTCCAGAATTCAACTATCAGACATATCAGAATTGAAACTATTACTATCGCTTCTCGACCGCAAATTGAGTTGCATGGAAAATCCATCTGCCAAAGCAATCGTTCAACGACTGACCACCGTCATTGTGGGATTGGTCGTGGAGAACGTTGCAAATGCGATAAAGGTTCAATCCGATATCAACACCATTGACTACCATGCCTTACTTTGATTCTTGCGACAACAAATAAGATTTGTACTCGCGAACTATCAATTCTCTAATATCAACTTCAAGCAAGTCTGCAATCTTCAAAAGGCTTGGAAGGTCAGGCTGAGAAGAATTGGTACACCATTTTGAGACAGTGGAAGGGGTTACTCCCATCTGTTCTGATAGCCATTTGTTTGTGCGTTTCTTTTCAACTAATACCAACTTGATACGATTTACATCTTCCATATATCTCAGTTTAATGCCACAAAGGTAGTGAAATTATTTCACTTTCTCATAATCTTACACAAAATATTAAACCAAATTGCTTAATTTTATATTTTTCATCTTCTTTGTTATCTTTGAATTGCTTATTTAAAGCGGTAATGTTATTACTGGTATTCTAAAACATAAAATTTCCACATCCCAAAGATTACCTGTCTGGTGACACATAAACATTGGTACGATTGACTAGGCAAACAGCCATCAACATAAAGTTGACAGCCGTTTTTTCAATCAGAGTTGTCTTGAATTATTAACTGACATTGTAACACGGCTACTTAGCGCATCCGAATGAGGAATTTTCCCACACATATCTCTGCCAGCCAAAGCCAAATGCTTCCGCCCCAAAAGAGAGACCCTGCGAGTGCAAGTGCCACCCAAATTGATATTTTGTATCTCAGTTTCATCTTGTCTGATTTTTTTGATTTTATGCGGATTTCAGAGGTGAGGGAGTTGAGTTTCCATTTTCTTTTTACCTGCTTCTCGCATATCCGACATTTTTTATGCGTCTTTCCGTCGGGTCGGTCGTTTTCGTTTCAAGGGCGTAAAAAGTAGGGCTTAGGACAAACAAGGTTTTACGGCGAGAATACTACCTGCAATGAAATGGAAGTGTGGAGATTGTCGTCTAAACGGCTTGCCGCCCCGACCTTTTTTGTCCGTAGAAGCCCAGAACTACCTTTGCCGCTGACAACGAACAACCGATCCCGACATGATACACGGGCATAAGTGGAGGATGTGCAGGCAGAGAAGCGGGGCGAAAACAAAAAACGCAGTCTCGGGGGGACTGCATTTATCATAGAAACAGAATACACGGAAAACAAAAAGCCGCCCCAACGGACGGCTTTACGAAAATAATTTGGAGAAAATTCTTTTTTCTCACGATATACCCTTATCTTTGCAACAGGTTATTCGAGTTATGCAAAGCGTTGTATATCATTGTTGAAGATAGGTCGCTAAATCATTACCTACTGCATTTCATAACTCATTAGGCTATTGAATGCCAATCATTTGAACCTAAATGATAGATTTTTCGGCAAAAATGGTATAGGTTTTTCGAGAAAGATCCGTACTTTTTCTTCAAAGACAGTAATACCTTTTGTCTGTAGGTATAGTTCTTTTGCTGAAAGCGGCATTATCTTTCAGCCAAAAAATACTATCGTTTTAAATGAAAAGTACTATCGCCTTAAATGAAATGTCCTGGCATTTTCAAACAGAGAATATTTGGGCAACTTTTTATTGCGTGAAAATCCGTTGCAGACAGGCTATAGAACAGTGTTCGACAACGTCTTCACAGACTCTTTATTTCATTGCCGTAAGATATTGTTTCAGGAATCTCCCGATCGAAAAATGAGAAAGCTCGAACAGCGGTTTCCCTCCTTCCGTTCAGAATCGAGACTGAAACCGAAGAATCAGATTCTTCCTTGTATGTTCTCTTCTTATTCTCTGACACGAGATTTTCGCACTAAAAGTTTCTTAGTGTCATATCTTTTTTGTAATTTAGCACCGTGTAAAGAATAGGCCGAAACGCTTAGAGCGCAAATAAACGCCTTTCTCGTGAATATTCATTCAAAAACATATAGATAAATAAATGGACGAAAATCAGACAATTGATCAGGACCGAATTATGAAGATCAATATCGAAGAGGAGATGAAGTCTTCTTATATCGACTATTCGATGTCGGTCATTGTTGCCCGGGCTCTTCCTGATGTACGTGACGGATTCAAACCGGTGCACCGACGCATTCTCTACGGAATGCTCGGCATTGGTAATACCAGTGACAAACCGTACAAGAAATGTGCTCGCGTCGTGGGCGAAGTGTTGGGTAAATACCACCCGCACGGCGACTCCTCAGTGTATGGCGCGTTGGTACGTCTGGCTCAGGATTGGAATATGCGTTATACCTTGGTAGATGGTCAGGGTAACTTCGGAAGTGTAGACGGCGATTCGGCCGCTGCAATGCGTTATACGGAATGCCGACTCTCGAAGATGGGCGAGCATATTATGGACGACTTGGAAAAAGATACCGTCGATATGACAAGTAACTTCGACGACTCTTTGCAGGAACCTACCGTAATGCCGACCAAAATTCCGAACCTGCTTGTCAACGGTGGAAACGGAATTGCCGTGGGTATGGCAACTAATATGCCAACGCACAATCTGGGTGAAGTCATCGACGGTTGTTGTGCTTACATCGACAATCCTGAAATCGATACCGATGGATTGATGCAATATATCAAGGCTCCGGATTTTCCTACGGGAGCGTATATCTATGGCTTACAGGGGGTAAAGGATGCTTACGAGACGGGGCGGGGCCGCATCGTCATTCGGGCCAAAGCTGAAATTGAGAGCGATGAGAGTCACGATAAAATCGTTATTACCGAGATTCCTTACGGTGTCAACAAAGCACAACTGATCGAATATATTGCCGATTTGGTGAAGGAGGGTAAGTTAGAGGGTATTTCCAATGCTAACGACGAGTCGGGAAGACAGGGTATGCGCATTGTGATCGATGTGAAGCGCGATGCCAATGCCAACGTCATTTTGAACAAACTGTTTAAGATGACGGCTCTGCAAAGCTCGTTCTCGGTCAACAATATTGCACTGGTGAAAGGTCGCCCGCGTATTCTCTCGTTGAAAGAATGTGTGAAATATTTCGTAGAACATCGCCACGACGTAACTATCCGACGCACGAAATATGAATTGAAGAAAGCACAGGAGCGTGCACACATCCTCGAAGGATTGATCATTGCGTGTGACAATATCGATGAGGTGGTACGTATCATTCGTGCAAGCAAGACTCCTGCCGATGCACAACGCAATCTGGAACAACGCTTTGAATTGGATGAACTGCAATCAAAAGCTATCGTGGATATGCGCCTTTCGCAGCTCACGGGATTACGTATGGATCAGCTACACGCCGAATATGAGGAATTGGAAAAGCAGATTGCTTACCTACAATCGATACTCGACGATCCTGAACTTTGCAAGAAGGTGATGAAGGATGAACTCAATGAGGTGAAAGATAAATATGGCGATGTGCGCCGTACAGAAATCATTCCCGATGAGCACGAGTTCAATGCCGAGGATTTTTATCCCAACGATCCTGTCGTGATTACGGTCAGTCATTTGGGCTACATCAAACGTACGCAGCTGAGCGAATTCAGAGAGCAAGCTCGCGGAGGTGTTGGAAGCAAAGGAGCCAATACCCGCGATAAAGATTTCACAGAGTATATCTATCCCGCAACGATGCATCAGACGATGCTGTTCTTCACAAAGAAAGGTCGCTGCTATTGGTTGAAGTGCTACGAGATTCCCGAAGGTGATAAGATCTCAAAGGGTCGTGCCATTCAGAATCTGCTCAACATTGATCCGGATGATGCCGTCAACGCATTTTTACGCCTGAAAGGTCAAGGACTCAATGATCAAACATTTATAAATAGCCACTACGTTGTTTTTGCAACAAAGAACGGTGTTGTGAAGAAAACCTGTCTCGAAGCTTATTCTCGTCCGCGTACCAACGGTGTGATTGCTATCAATATAACAGACAACGATGAAGTTATCGACGTACGGCTGACCAATGGGAAGAATGAGATTATTATGGCTAATCGCAATGGGCGAGCCGTCCGTTTCGATGAGAAGACTATCCGAACAATGGGTCGAACTGCCACGGGTGTACGCGGAATGCGGTTAGACGGAGGCGATGATGCTGTCGTGGGAATGATTGTAGTCAATGATGCTGAAAATGAAACCGTGATGGTAGTCAGTGAGGAAGGCTATGGCAAACGCTCTGACGTGGAAGATTACCGCAAGACCAATCGTGGCGGGAAAGGTGTCAAAACATTGAGCATCACCGAAAAGACAGGCCGACTGGTTTCTATCAAGAATGTGACAGACGACAACGATCTGATGATTATCAATAAAAGTGGAATCGTGATTCGCCTCGCTGTGGCCGATGTTCGGGTAATGGGCCGCGCCACCCAAGGTGTGCGACTTATCAATCTCGCCAAGAAAAACGATGTCATCGCCAGCGTTTGCAAAGTAATGAGCTCCGAACTTGAAGCTACCGTCGAAGAAGAAAGTCGTGCTCAGTGGGCACAGAAATCTGAGAGCATCCGCCACGACAATATCGCCGCGACCGAGGTCACAGACACTGATCTTTCAACCGACGACACCGAAACAGAACAGTATAATCAATAACTTTTTAACAATACGCTTATGAAAAAATTAATGATTGCCGCATTGCTGATCTCTGCATCATCTGCGGCGTTTGCAGGCGATAGCGACGCCCTCAAAGCCATCCTTAAAGCCAAGACCTATACCGAGGCCGAAAGCCTATTGAAGTCTAATCTCGCACAGCTCACAACAGCTGCTGAAAAGGCCAAAGCCTACAACAAACTTGTGGATTTGGCTATGGCCAAGGTAAGCAAAGAGCAAGCCGTGCTCAATGCTAACCAAATGGCTACACAGTTCAATCAAGGAAAGGTCGAACCCTATGACACCCTTGGTATGTATAGTGCCGTTTACGATGCACTCAAAGCTGGTATCGAATGCGATAAATACGATCAGATGCCGAACGAGAAAGGTGCCGTGAAGCCCAAATTCCATTCTGCCAACCAGGCACGCCTCAACGCAATCCGCGTTCATTTAATCAATGCAGGGCAAGCTGCTGCACAGAAAGAAGATAAGGTCGGAGCATTGCGGAATTACGGAATGTATGTCGAAAGTGCCAGCTCGACACTGATGAAAGACCTCGACAAGACTAAAAATCCCGATCAATATCTCGGTGAAGTGGCACGTGTGGCTTCCGTCTTCGCCTATCAAAACAATAAACTCGAACTGGCCGACCAATATGTAGACATTGCTCTGCAAGACACGGCAGTATACAAAGAAGCCCTCAATCTCAAGCTATACATTGCTCAGCAACAGCTCAAGACCAAGGAAGACTCCGTAAAATATGCCGACAAACTGAAAGACATTTATACCAAAGACAAGACCAATGATCAAATCTTTGGACAACTTGCCAGCCTCTATGCATCCTTGAAAATGCTCGACGCAGCCAACTCGCTTATATCCGACAAGTTATCTGCAGACCCGAAGAATTACACTGCTTGGGCACTGAAAGGCCAAAACGAGATGAACACCTCGAAGTGGGACGATGCGGTGTCCTCTTACAAGAAAGCAATCGAAATCAAAAACGACGAGCCCATCCTCTACACCTATTTAGGTTACTGCATCAACTCCAAAGCCGGTGCCATCAATAATGACATCAAGGCCCAAAAAGCGCTCTACCAAGAGAGCCTTCCCTATTTGGAGAAAGCCAAGCAGCTCGATCCTAATCGCGACAAGGCCAATTGGAGCTATCCTCTCTATCAGTGCTATTATGTGCTTTACGGTGCTAACGATACTCGTACCAAGGAAATCGAGAGTATGATTAAACAATAATGACACATTTATCGACAGTGTCGATAAAAGACAATTGAATAGGAAGAAAATGTAGTTATTTTCTTCCTACTCTTTTTTATTACTACTTTATTAAATGAACTACATAAGTTTGCCCAAATACTCTTCGGAATGGTTGTCAAAGTCATAACGAAGTTACGACAATCATAGCAACGGAGTTACGTAAATAATGCTACGGAACAGCAATAAATACCACATCCCAGATACCATAAATAGGGACCTCTTATTTACCAATACAAAAGCTTTTAAAGATGTTTTCCAATACTTCATCAGTGGTAATAGCAGATCCGGTGATATCAGCAAGATGGGTAAGAGCCTGACGGAGATCTTCACTGAGAAGATCGCCACTGACCTCGCGATGCAGACCGTTGACGATATGGGTAAGGGCTTCGTGAGCACAAGTGAGCGCTTCGTAATGGCGGGCATTGGTAATGATGACATCGTTCTCGTTGATTTCGGGAATGTCAGCGGCCCGACAGAGTTGCTCTTCTAACTGCGGGATGCCGTCGCCCTGCTTGGCAGAAATATAAATCACGGGGTCTCGGTTCTCTTTCGACGGAAAGGGAAACGCTTTGTGCAAGTCTATTTTATTGAAAACCAGAATGAGTTTCTTACCTGTGGTGCGCTCCCTCATCAGCTTTTCTTCCTCCGCTGTCGGCGGTTCATCGACAAGCCAAAGAATGATAGCGGCTTCATCCAGCTTTTGGTAAGTGCGCTCAATGCCCAGTTGTTCGATGCTGTCGACTGTATGACGGATTCCCGCAGTATCAATGAAGCGAAATGTGATGCCGTGAATTTCAGCGGTGTCTTCGATCACGTCACGTGTGGTACCGTGAATATTGCTTACGATTGCACGATCTTCGTGAAGCAAACGATTGAGTAATGTACTCTTGCCAACGTTGGTTTTGCCAACGATAGCCACAGGAATGCCTTGTTTCAACGCATTCCCTGTTTTAAAAGAGTGAATCAGAGACACAATGCGTCGGTCAATTGCAAGTGCTAAATCCTGCAGCTCATCTCGATCGGCAAAATTAACATCTTGATCGCTGAAATCTAATTCTAACTCGAGCAGCGAAGTCATCTTCAACAATTGCTCACGTAGATGAGCCAGCTCATCGCTGAAATGCCCTTTGAGTTGCCCTATGGCCAGCAGATGCGTAGCACGATTGCCGGCAGCAATGAGATCGGCCACAGCTTCGGCCTGACTCAAATCCATCTTTCCGTTAAGATAAGCACGTTGCGTATATTCTCCCGGCTTTGCCTGTCGGCAACCACAGTCGATAAGCAGTTGTAATACTTTCCGCAGAACATATTGGCTGCCGTGACAGCTGATTTCCGTGCTATCTTCGCCAGTATAGGAATGAGGAGCACGGAAAACAGAGACCAATACTTCGTCGACGACATTGCCTGCCGCATCTACAATCTCACCATAGTGAATGGTATTGGCTTTGGCCGTACATAACGATTTCTTACCGGATGTACGAAAAATAATATCGGTCAATGCAACTGCATCGGGTCCTGAGACACGAATCACCCCAATAGCTCCCCCCGTAGATGTTGCAAGCGCACAGATCGTTTGAGAGTCTATCATATCCGCTCTAAAACCCTTTCAATGAGTCCATTGATACTATTCTTATAATTTGTATTTGCCCCTTTGGCCAATCGATTGGCAATTACCATACAACAGGTCATCGCCTTATGCCCCATCAGTCGGGCAAGACCGGCCAACGCCGAACTCTCCATCTCAAAATTGGTGATTCGATAACCGTTGTATTCAAAACTCTCTATTTTCTCATTCTGCTGCGAATCTGCAAGCGGAATACGCAGTTCACGTCCTTGCGGACCGAAGAAACCACCACACGCGATGGTCACGCCACGCACCATATCGATACTTGCAATACAATCGAGAAGCTCTGCATCGGCATCAATCACGTAGGGAGCACAGAGCTGCTGATTCCAGTTCATATGTCTGGTAAATGCCTCCTCGAAGGCCAAATCGCACACGTCGTTTCGTCCTGCATAAAAATTGAGTAGACCGTCAAAGCCGATACTCTTTTCGCTGGCAATAAATGTGCCCACGGGCGTATCGGGTTGTAGCCCACCGCAGGTCCCGATGCGCACAAGCGTCAGTTGTCTCAGCAACTTGCATTCTTCGCGGGTGCGGAAATCGATATTGGCGAGCGCATCTAATTCGTTAACGACGATATCAATGTTATCACATCCAATACCCGTGCTCAGGACAGTGATACGTTTACCACGATACACTCCTGTGATTGTCGTAAATTCACGATTGCTCACTTCGCACTCCTTTTTATCAAAGTGTGAGGCAACGAGTGCTACTCGTCCAGGATCTCCGACAAGAATCACTCGGTCTGCCAACTGTTCAGGTTTGAGATGCAGATGGAAAATACTTCCGTCTTGGTTGATGATCAATTCTGATTCAGCAAAATACTTCTTCATAATTATTGAGTTATTGAGTGAACAAGTGGACGAATGAATGTATAAAATAACAAGACTCAAACATCAACGTTTATCGGCCAAAGCTCGATTTTCGGTGTTACGTACTTCCTTTTCTAAGCGTATTATTTCCATTCTCAGCTGTTCCACACGCTGTTCACGACTTAGAATATCTTCGCGCATTCCACGACGTACCCCATCTGAAGCCGTATGAAACTCTGCCCGCAGCTGTCCTAACATTTGCTCACGGTTGGCCAACGCCTTGCGTTGCGACGCTAACCGCACATACAATTCACGCGCTGATGCAGACCGAAAATCCGTCAGACGATAATACGTTATTTCATCGTTCACCACGAATGTAAACTCCTCTTGCATCTGTTTGCGAGCAGTCCGCTTCATCATTCGCCGCAACCGATCCATAGCCTGTTCCCGATTGCCGAATTGCCACGTATCTTCGATACACGCGAGTCGGGCATAGCGTTCCAACGATGTACCTGTAATGCCAGTACTGTTCAAACTCACACGTGGCGAAACGGGCACGAAAGTGTAAATACACACCTTATCCTCGGGTTGCCCTCGATCACTGACAAGCCAGCCTAATGTGTCTAAATCATCAATGGCCAGCAGATAGTCATTAGCTGTGGAATTGAATGGAAGACCGTAATTCTCTGGCTTATAAAACTGATTCGACTCACTATCAAAAAGTGTTGTAAAAATGTCATATCCTCCGATGCTGTTCGGCCCTTTTGCTGCAAAATAAAGTGTGATGCCATCGGCCATCATAAACGGATAATCGGGCTCAGCGAACTCAGCATCTATTCCTTCAATGACTTGTGGTAAAGCCCATTTCTCTCCTACTCTATCCATTGTCATTAGCCTTCCACCGTCAGCATAATAGCAACGGCTACGGAATTCGTTTTGAAACACAACTCCATCTTGCGACCGATCTGTATTGAAGAATTCGTCATATGTCGTCAGCGAGCCTGACTCGGAATTAAGCGGTACGTGACGTAGAAACTTATCTTTGTCCGTCACTACACTATCGATAAACATTACCCGCGCTGTGGCCGGCAACATACTCCGATATAGTTTCTGTGCAGGTGTCTCTTCTGCTATAGCTGTTGTCTTCTGCTTTTTTGTCGCTCGCCCCTTGACTTTTTGCGCAAATGTTGTGGTACACAGCACCGCGAGCAAAATTATAATCAATATATTCCGATTCTTCATTCGTGATTTGATTTAACAATCCTTCATCGCTCTTTCAATGAGCAGCAGTTAACTGCTGATTCATACTTGCAGCTGCACGGCGACCGTCACCCATTGCAAGAATAACAGTAGCACCGCCACGCACTATGTCACC
The DNA here is from genome assembly GCF_000613725.1 of Hoylesella pleuritidis JCM 14110. Classification (GTDB taxonomy): domain Bacteria; phylum Bacteroidota; class Bacteroidia; order Bacteroidales; family Bacteroidaceae; genus Prevotella; species Prevotella pleuritidis. Next base: position 25,498 of record NZ_BAJN01000001.1, on the reverse strand, counting down.
ACCGGCATAAATCTCGGGACGACTCGATTGCATTCCTTCGTTAACTACAATGGTATTTTTTCGGCCAAGCTCCAGACCCGAGATCGATTTAGGAACAAGTGGATTGGGCGATACACCAACAGCCACAATTACCTGGTCTACGTCCAATGTACGAATTTCTCCAGGAATTGGTTCTGGACTGCGACGTCCACTAACATCAGGTTCTCCTAACTTCATCACCTGTAAAATAGCAGCTTTAACGGCTCCATTTTCATCGGCGATATATTCGATTGGATTGTGAAGCGTGAGAAACTCGATTCCTTCTTCCTTAGCGTGCTTCACCTCTTCGAGTCGGGCTGGCATTTCTGTTTCCGAGCGACGATAGACCAAAGTGACTTCGGCTCCGAGACGCTTAGCCGTTCGGCAAGAATCCATTGCCGTATTTCCACCTCCTACCACCATTACGTGACGACCAAGATTGATCGGAGTATCAGTCGTGGGATTAGCTGCATCCATCAGGTTGACACGTGTAAGATATTCGTTAGATGACATTATATTAATAAAGTTTTCTCCGGGAATATCCATAAAATTAGGCAGACCTGCACCCGACGCAACAAAGATACCCTTGAATCCTTTTTGTTCGAGTTCCTCTACAGTAATCGTTTTTCCAATAATGGTATCGGTCTGGAAATGTACACCCATTTTCTTCAAATTGTCAATTTCAACATCGACAATGGCATTGGGCAGACGAAATTCGGGAATACCATATTTCAATACACCTCCAATTTCGTGCAAGGCCTCGAAAACATAAACATCGTGTCCGCGTTTAGCCATATCGCCGGCGAAACTCAGTCCGGCAGGTCCCGAACCAACTACAGCAACTTTAATGCTATTAGCAGGAGCCATCTCGGGTAGAGAGATATTGCCACTCTCACGCTCATAGTCGGCTGCAAAACGCTCAAGATAACCGATGGCAACGGCGGGTTCTTTCATTTTCAAATGAATACAACGACTTTCGCATTGTTTCTCTTGCGGACAGACACGGCCACAGACAGCTGGAAGTGCTGAGGTGTTTTTCAACACTTTGGCTGCAGCCAGAAATTGTCCACGCTCAATGTTTTTGATAAACGAGGGAATGTTGATATTGACCGGGCATCCTTCTACACAGGTCGGTTTGGCACAATCGAGGCAACGCTTAGCCTCAGTGAGTGCCATTTCCTTGGTAAGCCCTTTATTGACCTCTTCAGTACGAGTTGTTGCACGGTAAACTGGGTCGAGTTCCGGCATCTGCACCCGCTCTATCTTTGTGCGATCCTTGGGTTTCATTGTGGTCCGCAAATCTTTACGCCATTGCGCATCGCGGTCGATTAGTACTTCGATCGGATCATCTGTCGGTGCAACATCCATTACAATATCGGTTGTGTACTTAGTAATAATCGGTTCAACCGTATCAAGATGTTCCTGAAAATGTTCAAGATCCTCGCGTTCCACCTTCTTAAAGGTACCCATCCGTTTAAACATTTCATCCCAATCAACCAATGCACCATCAAACTCGGGGCCGTCTATGCAAACGAACTTGGTTTTTCCCCCTATTGTCAATCGGCAAGCACCACACATTCCTGTACCGTCCACCATAATCGTATTGAGTGACACATCGGTTGGAATATTATATTTCTGTGTGAGCAAACAGCAGAACTTCATCATAATGGGTGGGCCGATGGCAAAGACCCTATCTACATGCTCCTGATTAATCAGTCGTTCAATGCCCAGCGTTACGACGCCCTTCTCGCCATAGCTGCCGTCATCGGTCATAATGATGGTCTCATCCGAACTCTTACGCACTTCCTCTTCAAGGATGATCAGATCCTTACTGCGGCCTGCTAACACTGACAGAACTCGATTACCGGCAGCTTTCAAGGCTCTAATAATCGGCAACATCGGTGCAACACCTACGCCACCGCCGGCACAGACCACTGTACCAAAGTTCTCTATGTGTGTAGGATTACCCAATGGTCCCACCACATCAGCCACATAATCACCCTCATTCAGATTACAAAGTTTCTGAGATGAAAGCCCTACTTTTTGTACAACCAGTGTGATTGTCCCACGTTCGATATCGGCATCAGCAATGGTCAGCGGCATCCGTTCGCCTTTCTTCCCTACTCGCACGATGACGAAGTTGCCGGCCTTACGACTCTTGGCAATAAGCGGAGCCTCAATTTCAAAAAGGAAAACCTTTTCGGAAAATTGCTCTTTGTGTACAATTCTATTATTCATAATGTTTCCAATTTAAGATCGACAATGGATAAGTTTCTTAGAAGCTTTTATCGTCCAGTATTTCAAATCCGCAATACGGAACAAGAGCTTTCGGAACACGAATACCTTCGGGTGTTTGATTGTTTTCGATGATTGTAGCCACAATACGCGGCAGGGCCAAGGCCGAACCATTCAGTGTGTGACAGAGTTCAATCTTTCCATCTTCTGTATGGCGATAGCGACATTTCAGGCGATTAGCCTGATAACTTTCAAAGTTAGAAACAGACGACACTTCAAGCCATCTTTTCTGTGCAGCACTCCAAACCTCAAAGTCGTAACAAATGGCTGCTGTGAAACTAATATCACCACCACACAGAAGCAGAATATGATAAGGCAATTCCAGTTTCTGGCACAAACTTTCTACGTGGTTTAACATTTCCTTTAATGAATCGTACGAGTGCTCAGGCTTATCAATACGTACCAGCTCAACCTTATCGAACTGATGCAAACGATTCAATCCGCGTACATCCTTACCATACGAACCGGCTTCACGACGGAAACAAGCCGAATAAGCACAGCGTTTAATGGGAAGATCTTTCTCGTTGAGAATCTCATCGCGGAAGATGTTTGTTACAGGCACCTCAGCCGTTGGAATCAAATAAAGGTCGTCCATTTCTGCGTGATACATTTGTCCCTCTTTATCAGGCAACTGTCCCGTTCCATAACCCGACGCCTGATTTACAACGAACGGTGGTTGAATCTCTAAATAGCCCGACTTGCGAGCTTCATCTAAAAAGAATGCCTCGAGTGCACGTTGCAGGCGTGCCATCTTGCCAATATATATAGGAAAACCGGCACCCGTAATCTTAACACCGAGATCGAAATCAATCAAGTTATACTTCTTACACAGATCCCAGTGACACAATGCGTCTTCGGGAAGCTGAGGAATTACGCCCCCCTCTTTCACCACGACATTGCTCGATGCATCTCGCCCCTCAGGCACATCGTCATTTGGAATATTCGGAATCGTGCACAACAACGCCATCAACTCCCGTTCTGTCGTCTCCATTTCGTCCTGTAAATCCTTACCGGTCTGTTTCAATACCGCCACTTTCGCCTTAATCTCATCCGCCGCAGCCTGCTGCCCTTCTTTCAGTAAACCACCGATTTGTTTAGAAAGCAGATTAGCTTCTTGTTTGGTTTTATCAAAATTCTGCTGGGCCTCACGCCGACGCTTGTCAATGTTCAGAACATTTTCGACTGCCTCGCGGGCACCTTCGAAATGTTTCTTTTCTAAACCTCTGATTACGCGTTCAGTTTCCTCACTGATGAGTTTAAGTGTAAGCATATTACTTATATTTATATTGAAGTTTTTATTTGCGGGCAAAAATACGAATAATATCTGTAAAATATCTTCTCAACTATTGAAATTCTTGGTTTTCTTTTAACTTCCCGTTAATTTTTCCCTCGCGTTTCTCTATTCTTTATATTTATGACCGCTTTAGCAAAAAGTTTTATCTGTTCCCAATAACTCAGGTTCCCCGTCGGACTGACTGTTATTCCCATTCAATCGTCGAAGGTGGTTTGGAGGATATATCATAGCAAACGCGGTTTACGCCTTTGACTTTATTGATGATTTCGTTAGACACTTTGGCCATAAAGTCATAGGGGAGGTGCGCCCAATCAGCTGTCATCGCATCTGTACTGGTCACAGCACGCAAAGCTACAGGATGCTCATAAGTACGCTCATCACCCATCACACCAACACTGCGAATAGTGGAAAGCAAGATAGTCCCGGCCTGCCAAACCTTATCATAAAGACATTCGCCGTCTTCACAAATATAATCGTGCATTGCCTCAATATAAATATCATCGGCATCTTGCAATATGCGTACTTTCTCACGCGTGATATCGCCAAGAATGCGAACGGCTAAACCTGGACCGGGAAAGGGATGGCGCTTGATCAAACGTTCAGGCATCTGCAATTCACGTCCTACACGACGCACTTCATCTTTGAATAGCCATTGCAATGCTCGCAGAGTTTCAGCTTCATTTCCTTGGGTAGTCCTCCAACATTATGATGGCTTTTGATGGTCATACCGGTAATACTCAAACTCTCGATTCGGTCGGGATAAATAGTACCTTGCGCTAACCATTTGGCATCTGTTATCTTTTTGGCTTCGGCATTGAATACTTCTACGAAATCGCGCCCGATGATCTTACGCTTTTCTTCGGGGTCGGACACACCTGCAAGATCAGTGAAAAACTTATCAGAGGCATCTACACCGACAACATTCAGTCCCAACCCCTTATACGCATTCATCACTTTGGTAAATTCATTCTTGCGTAACATACCATGATCTACGAAGATACAAGTGAGATTTTTACCGATAGCACGATTCAGAAGTGTGGCACACACACTGGAATCGACGCCACCACTGAGTCCTAAAATGACACGTTCATCGCCCAACTGTTGCTTCAACTCCTGTACGGTAGTCTCTACAAACGAGGCTGCGCTCCATTGTTGTTTACTTCCACAGATGTCGATGACAAAGTTATGTAGCAAATCTTTACCTTGCAACGTATGAAAAACTTCGGGATGGAACTGCACAGCCCACACAGGATTGGTCGTACTGGCATAAGCTGCGAATTTAACATCGGTTGTCGAAGCAATAACACGACAATCTTCTGGAATAGCCGTAATTGTATCACCGTGACTCATCCATACCTGTGAATGCTGCTCAAAACCCTTGAAGAGAGGATTTTTTACATCGACAGTCATCAGATTTGCCCGTCCATATTCGCGTGTTCCGGTCTGTTCTACCTTACCTCCGTTAGCAAAAGAAAATAATTGTGCGCCATAGCAGATACCTAATACAGGATACTTCCCGACGAAATCTGTCAGTTCTGCTTTGAAAGCTGCGCTGTCATGAACGGAATACGGCGAACCGCTCAAAATGACTCCGATAATCGAAGGATCATCTTTTGGGAATTTATTGTAAGGTAAAATCTCGCAGAAAGTGTCCAGTTCGCGCACCCGGCGACCGATGAGTTGCGTAGTCTGCGAACCGAAATCAAGAATGATGATCTTCTGTTGCATAGATAATAATGTATGATTAAATGATATTTTCCTCGCTGGGCAAGGAGTAATTTACTGTCTGCAAAATTACTTCTTTTTTCCGTAAACGGGGCATAAGTTATCAGATAGTTTTCAGGAAATCGTCGGCCTCTGTGAGAGTAACCGTTTTTCCCACATCCATTAACCGTAGATCGGATTGCAAATAACCGTAGATCGGCGCCCGATTAACGGCATAGAGGTAAAAGTCTATTATACTGAATTTTACGGGCCAGCGGTCCATCATTCTGGACAAGACCGGCGAAAATGTATGAATTCCTGCAAAAGCAAACTTCCGGCAACGCGAGACATCAAGTTCGGTATAAGGCGATCTCACTTCGCCAGTCTCTACATTGGTCCATCCCACGAGCCGCATTTTATCATCAAACAGCAAATAACGTTTGGTTTTCCGCTTGCTGACAAGAAGCGTAGCGGCATTTTCAGCACTTTGACGATAAAACTTCGGCAAATCAACATTGCTTAAAATATCGACATTGTGAATGAGAATCGGTTCATCAGCTCTGAACAATGAGACAGCCTTTCGCAGTCCCCCTCCCGTGTCTAATAATTCATCAGATTCATCGGAGATGCGAATGTCCAAGCCGAAGTTATCATTTTCAGCCAAATAGCGGATAATCTGATCCGAAAAGTGATGCACGTTAACGACTATCCTGTCTGCTCCTGCCCTACTCAGTTCCGTGATAATACGCTTTAACAACGATTCTCCCCCCACCTCAACGAGCGCCTTAGGCTTGTGGTCGGTTATAGTTTGAGGCGCGTCCCCAAACCGGCTGCAAAGATCATTGCCTGCATAGTCAGAATGTTTTGGATGTTGTCAATACCTGTGAAATTCCTTGTTCGCGGTGAGTAATGTGTACTTCTATACCAAATTTCTCGTGCAGATGTTCAGCCAAATGTTGTGCGCAGTACACGCTGCGATGCTGTCCACCCGTGCAACCGAACGAGAACATCAGGCTGATAAACCCACGCTGAATATATCGTTGTACGTGATGGTCAGCCAAATCATATACATGAGCAAGGAATGTAAGAATCTCACCATCGTCTTCCAAGAATCGGATAACGGGCTCGTCAAGCCCCGTGAGTTTTTTATAAGGCTCATAACGCCCAGGATTATGCGTTGAACGGCAATCGAAAACATATCCTCCGCCATTACCTGATGAATCTTCGGGAATACCCTTGCGATACGAAAAGCTGAACACGCGCACCACAAGCGGCCCCTTGCCATCGTATTTTGAAAACGTTGCGGGGCCATCTTGGGGATGAGCCTCATAGATATTGAAGTCGGAAGTGCGAAAACCATCTCTGCGAACGGGTGCAGAAACTTCGGCCGGAGCAAACTGTGGTAATTGGGTGAGCCGTCCTAATATCTCCATCAGATAGGGATAGGGAAACACTTGAGGCCCTATTTTCAACAGATCTCGAAGATTTTCCATCGCGGGAGGTATAGAATCGAGGAAATATTTCTTACGTTCGAAATAGCCGCGAAATCCGTAAGCTCCGAGCACTTGCAGCATACGGAAAAGCACAAATTGGCTCAATCGTTCTACGAAATGACGCACCGACGGTACTTCCGTATAGTTTTTCAACGAGTAATAATACTCATACACTAATTCGCGGCGCAGCTTGAACGGGTATTTAGCCGAAGCCTGCCACAAGAATGAAGCCAAATCATAATAAAACGGTCCTTTGCGTCCGCCTTGAAAATCGATAAAATAAGGCTTACCCTGCTTGTCGATCATAATATTACGAGCCTGAAAATCGCGATAAAGGAAGCTGTTACTTGGCTCCGAAACCAAGTCTTTGGCAAACATTCGGAAGTTGGCTTCAAGCTTCAGTTCGTGAAAATCGAGCTCTGTTGCTTTCAAGAAGCAATACTTAAAATAGTTAAGATCGAAACATACACTGTCTACATTGAATTCGGGTTGAGGATAGCAACAATTCCAATCTAATCCCTGTGCCCCCCGGATTTGAATGTCGGGCAAGGCTTTAATCGCGTTCACAAGTAACTGTTTCTCGTGTTGGTTATATCGTCCGCCCGCATCTCGTCCGCCTTGAATAGCATCGAAGAGCGACACATCGCCCAAATCTGTTTGTAAATAGCGTAGTTCGTCGCTGCTGACAGCTAAGATTTCGGGTACAGGCAACTGCTTGTTGGTGAAATGTCGGGCCAAACTCACAAAGGCGTGATTCTCATCCCGACTTGTTCCAATTACTCCGATGACAGTCTGCCCCTCACCGCCCGTTATCCGAATATACGTCCGATTACTCCCCGCTCCGGACAGTTGTCGGCAATATCTGGGCTGTCTACCGCACCACGCACGGTATAAATTAATCAATTTTTCCATTCTTCCCTACATATTGCTGAACAAGATGGTCAGCTACAAGCAATAAAAGAATAATACCGAGCGACATCCAGAACGAATCGGTGATATAAAGCAGTCCGGCCGCAATTGCTGCCAGCATCATAATATGTTTCCAATCAAACGTATATTTCATTCTGCAAAAGTAGGAAAAATAATCGAGAATTGATAATTGACGATTAAGAGTTATTTTTCTCTCCATCTTTTTCGTGGCGTAAGGAACACTTTTAATATAATTAAATCGAATAGAAATTGTTGAAATGATAACTATATTAAATTATAATCAAATGATAAAAGAAAAGGTAATAAGATAAATAAAGAGGTATATCAATGATATCTTGACATACCTCTTTTTATTAATTCAGCTTAAAGAATTTTCTTAAGCCTCTGTGGGAGTTGCTTCATTCTCCGTAGAAACAGACTCTTCTACATCTTGTGCAACTTCTGCCTCAGCTTTGGCAGCAACCTCAGCAGCTTTCTTTTCAGCTACCTTCTTCGCAATATCGCTATTGATTTTCTTTTCTGCTTCAATCTCCCGATCTATCGCATCTTTCTTAGCTTTTGCTTCTTTGTCGCGAACAGCATCTAAGCCTTTTTGCTTATCTTGCTTCCAAGTATCGAATTTGTTCTGAGCAGTAGCCTCATCAAATGCACCTTTCTTAACTCCTCCACGAAGATGTTTCATCAAATATACTCCTTCGCCTTTGAGAATATTACGTGCAGTATCGGTAGGTTGTGCGCCAACCTCTACCCAATACAGTGCGCGATCGAATTTCAAATCAACAGTAGCCGGATTGGTATTGGGATTATAAGTACCAATCTTTTCAATAAATTTACCATCACGTGGTGCTCTTACGTCAGCGATCACAATGCTGTAAAAAGCATAGTTTTTACGACCGCCACGTTGCAATCTGATTTTTGTTGCCATTTTTTATTTTACTTTAAAAATTAAATATACTGTTAACTCGTAACAGCCGTGCAAAGGTACAATATTTATCTGAATTTCAATTGACTATCTTTTGATAGATTTACCAATTTAACATTCATTAATCATCTACATCACTCCGTCTTCACGAAGTTTGAGTTGCCATTTCCAAGCTGATGCCAGTATATCTTCAAGAGGCGTATCTGCTTTCCAACCAAGTACTTTATTGGCTTTATCTACACATCCCCAAACTTTCTCGATATCACCCTCACGGCGTGGTGCAAACGTCCAATTTACCTTCACACCCGTAGCTTTCTCAAAGGCATTGACCACCTCCAAAGTACTTGCACCCTTTCCGGTACCGATATTAAAATATTCGATAGGCTCAGTTTCCATATCCAGTACGCGAGTCATTGCAGCTACATGAGCCTTGGCGAGATCAACTACATAAATGTAATCACGGATACAAGTTCCGTCCGGAGTATCATAATCATTTCCGAAGATCTTCAATTCTTTACGGATACCGATAGCCGTTTGTGTAACGAATGGAATCAAATTCATAGGCACTCCATTAGGTAATTCGCCAATCAAAGCCGAAGGATGTGCACCGATTGGATTGAAATAGCGTAGTACTATGCTTTTGATAGGTGCGCCGCTATGAATGAAATCGCGAATAATTTCTTCGTTGATCTGCTTTGTGTTTCCATAAGGTGAGCAAGCTGTTTGGATGGGCGCTTCTTCTGTTACGGGCAGATTCTCTTTTGACGGTTGGCCATAAACGGTACAACTGGATGAGAAGATGATACCTTTCGTACCGTATTTCGGCATTAATTCAAGCAGGTTCAAGAGTGAAACTATATTATTGCGATAATATAGGAGCGGTTTTTCTACACTCTCACCTACTGCTTTGCTTGCAGCGAAATGGATAATTCCCCTGATATCCGCATATTTTTTAAATACTGTTTCCGTAGCTTCTTTATCACGAAGATCTACCTGTTCGAAAGCCGGACGTATGCCTGTGATTTTCTCAATACCGTCTAATACTTCTATATTAGAATTAGAAAGATCGTCGATGATTACTACTTTATAACCTGCTTCTTGCAGTTCTACCGTTGTATGCGAACCGATAAAACCGGTTCCTCCCGTTACTAAAATTGTCTGTTTCATTTTGTTGAAATTTGCACGGACAAAGGTAATGATATATTTTCAGATGGCAATAAAAATAACTATAAAAAGATATGGCAGAGCTTAGGCTTTAAAAAATTATATGTATATTTGCAGTCGATAACCAGAAAACAATATGAAAGCAAACGAGCAAACGGCACAACAAGTCGAACGTGCAATCAAAAAGATTGCCCAAAAGTTTCCTTTGTCAAATGACTCATCAATATTGACAGACATCCATCTGCGTGTTTCGCAGGATAGTGGCGAACTGTTGGCGTTTGATGACGATGAAAACGAGATTACGCGGTGCGTTGTTGCACAATGGATAGATAACAAAGACGAAGACTTCTATGAACACGTGACGGTTATCTTACGTAGCATTTTAAAATGTCTACACGATGTTATCGACAATATGGGAATTTTGAAACCTTTCAACTTTGTACTCGAAGACGACGACAAGGAAAATATAGCTGAACTTTATGTTGCTGATGATGATACGATGATCATCGGAGACGATCTGATGAAAGATCTCAACAAAGATTTGGATGCATTTTTAGATTGTCTCTTAAAATAGCCTCTTCTCTATCCTCCCGTATGTAGGTGGGAGAAGCTGTTTATAAATCTATCCCTTTTCTTCTCCCTTTGCTCTCATTACTCATTCTGTCGAGTGCTGTCACTACGTATGTATAATGTTTTTTACCATCTACATAAGGCAAACGATACATCGTTTCACCCGTTATTGCTACAATTTTTGACGCATCATCCAGATCGACTTCCTCTCCGTCGGCAAAACGATATACCACATATTTAGTAACCTCATCACGCCAGCTCGGCTTCTTCGACCGCAACCAGAAAGCCCACCACGGAGCTTTTGGCTTTGACCAAAAGAGAATATAACCATCGCTCGTCCATACCGGTGTTACGCTCCGGGGCTTACGCGGACTACGGTCATCAATGAACGGCATACGTGGTTGCAAGGCTGGATAACGCCAATAATAGGTTCTCAACGCACTTCCATACCCTCCCACATTGTCAACTACAGCCTTAGAATACCACAGTACAGTTCCCCCGACATTCTTCATTCGCTCGTGCAAAGCAAATTTCGCCGGCATCTGATTGATTTTCGGGTTAGCAGGATCGGCATATTTCACGGTTCGTTCTACATCTTCACCGATAAAAAGCGGACGATTTGAAGCATATCGATTCCACCAAGAAATTAGCGTTTTATAGTCGGCCGTCGGATGTCCGATTTGCCAATAAAGTTGCGGCACACAATAATCTACCCAACCATTATTTACCCAAAGCAATACGTCGGCATACAAATCATCATATCCCTGTGTGCCGCGTGTGTCGCTTCCGATCCCGGGAGCCGACCTACGGTTACGATAGATTCCAAAAGGAGACACACCGAATTTCACCCACGGCTTGACGCTTCTGATCGAATCGTGCAACTGCCGAATCAGTACATTGACATTGTCTCGGCGCCAATCATCCTTGTTCGCGAATCTTTTACCATACAAACGATATTCGCGGTCATCGTCAATTGTTTGTCCTGCCACACGATAAGGATAAAAATAGTCATCTATGTGCAAACCGTCAACATCATAACGGCGCACAATGTCATCGGCTACACGGCAGATATATTCGCGATTGAGCGGATTCCCCGGATTGAGGATAAACAGTCCGTCATAAGTAAATACACGTCCGGGATGCTTGATCGCCACGTGGCCCGGCGCCAAGGCCGATGTCCCCTTAGTCTTGGCACGATAAGGATTGATCCACGCGTGTAATTCCATTCCGCGCTTATGACATTCTTTCACCATCCATGCCAACGGATCCCAATAAGGTGAAGGAGCCTGCCCTTGCACACCTGTAAGAAACCTGCTCCATGGCTCTAATCTGCTTTGATAAAGCGCATCACATTCCGGTCGTACCTGAAAGAAAATGGCATTCACACCGTCTTTCTTTAATTCGTTCAGCTGGCGAGTCAATTCCTGTTGCATTCCTGCGGTAGTCAGCCCCTGAAACTGCCCGTTAACACACTGTATCCAAGCTCCACGAAACTCACGTTTATGTAAAGGTGCAGTAGCAAAAAGATTGTGGCATCCGAATACCGACAGTATCAAGAAGATCACGACCGTTCGAAAGTGATTTTTATTCATTCTGATTTCTACATTATGGATTTGCCTGCAAAGATAATAAAAAAATCTAAGAATTGCCGTTCAGGAGTTATAAGTATGAAAATTACTCCCCTACTTTCTCCTCGATTCAAATAAGTTTTTTATCGAATGGACTGGTTCATCTTACTGTTCGCAACCAAAACTCCTATGCATAGCCCTCAGGGGAAACGCATTGTCGAGGCGTTTTACTCAATTTTCAGGTATTTGGATAAATATGACGTCATATTCAGACAAAAATGATATCATATCTGAGCAAAAATGACGTCATATTCTTTATATTCTATCCTATGGGATTGAATCTGTGCATATATAAATGTGCTTTCCCTTTGCTTAGCCATTACAAGTTCCATAGTAGGAAAGCAGTCCTCGTATACTTGTGGGACAGAAGTATTATACCTCTCATTCAACACAATCTAAGGTCAAAACGTAATAAGATAAAACAGTTTGCAGGTCACAGAAAGGAAATTAATACTTTAAATGAGCTCTTACTATTAACTTTTCCTCATATTTTATCATCATTGGTGCCATTTTTAATACGGACAACTCGAATTCCGATTTGGGAGGGATGACGTTGCATATAGCTGCGAAGTATCATAGGCTCTTCTACGACTCGATGATGCACAGACGAGGCATTGAGTAAGTGTAAACCATCACGATGCCATACGGCAATACCGAGATGAGACGTGTCAAGACCGGCAATGCGTGTGACAAGAGCAATGATGTCGCCATCGTGAATGGTGCGTCGCAAGAGAGCTGTATTAACAATTTGCGACTTGGGAATATATCGATACGTACGACCGGTAAGCAACTTTTCCATCGCTTGGATGGCTCGGAGCGTATCGGGATGACCGACTAATTGGGGATAAAACTGCGGATGCGTGCTCATATAAGAAACATCTAAGCGTTGTACGGCAATGAACGGTGTATCGGGCGACTGTATCTCACGAATAACCCCAACACGTGTATTAGCCGCGATCCATTCAGAAAAGTAATGCAGTCGCGAGACGTAAGAGACACGCCCCTCGCGATATCTTAACTGCCGCAGATATTGGCAAAAGTTAGTAAATGCTGTCCGCTTATTTTGATGACAGAGCGTGAGAGCCAATACATTCTCTACGTATGTCGTACAATCTAATTGGCGAAGATTGATAATGAGCTGCTCCGTTTTGTTCCGTTCCAATGTTTTTGCAACATAGGGAATACCGCGTAATTCGCGTGCAAAGAACAACACGGCATTGGCATCTTTTTTTAATCGCGTTCCTTTTTGCAGCAGATACATCACTTTAATGCTGTCGGCCGGTGTGTATTGTGGTGTTTGCGCAAGGACTTTCGTAGTGAAAAGCAGAAAGAAAAGCGTACATTTAATGAGATTCATCATTATTTCTTTCTATTAAAGTTAAATCCGACATACAAGTTTAGATTACCGAAGAATGTATTGGCAGAGAATTGTTGTTTGCGATAATTATAGGTATGAAAGATGGCGCTACTACCCAGATACCATTTAGTGTTGTTCCAAACAATACCGAATCGGCCTACACCATCAAGATTGAAATTGTTGAACGAGAAGTTACGGAGCGAAACCAGCTTCCGATCAATATTACCATAAGAAGATTTATAGCCTAATGCCAATGAAAGCGAGGCTGCGAACAGCCAATTATGGGCAAACACCCAGTTGTAAGCATAACCGCCTGAAGCTGAAAAATCTGTATATTTGACCTTAGCAGAAATCAGTCCGCTATCTACCTGAATAGGATCAGTACCATTGTCGAGTCGATCATTAATTACCTGATTCAACCTCTCCCAATCCAATGACAAACTGTGTTTGGTATAGCCGACTCCCAACAAAGCCGAGCCATAGCTTCGGCGTTGCACTGTACTTTGACTGAATGCAGCAGGATAAGAAAACTTGCGATGATTAAAGATATAATAAATGTTGAAACCTTTGATACTCGCTGAAAATCCGTCGAACGGTGTTCCGGCAATTTGGTCGGTATTGATACCGTCGCCCAAAAACAGACTTCGGATTTTATAATTATTGCCTGTCTTGCGATAAAACAAATCAATGCCGATTTTAGAACTGTAAAAGCTCAAATCAAACTCGCGTTTATTATTTCCGGCATCGATGTGCGTGAGGTCGAATGTATATCCCAGGAAGATCCAGCGCCATCCCACATAAGGACCAAGTTTATAGGTAGGTCGAGGTGCCAAAGTCAGCCCCACCCCATTTTTTGTCTGCAACCGATAAACCTCATACGTATTGGTATTCTGTAACATCACTTGAAAATTGTAATGCTGAGGTTCAATATAGGTTGTGTCTACACGACTGAAGTCTTTTACAAACGAATATAATCCGTTGATTACTCGCTTGAAAAGGGGCTCCTCATCATTCGCATAACCTTGCACAGCTCCCCACAGAAAGAAGATGAATAATATAACTCGCTTCAAAACTCACGCTAAAACTTACCCAGGATTCTGTCCATAACCCAATTCACAGGTGTAGCACTTATGCTGGTGCACGTGCATACGTTAATACCTTGTAGATCTTCGATCACCTCACGAATAATAGGCAACTGAACATAAGCAGGATTCGGCACGGTGATATTCATTGCACCACTGCTTGTAATCACCTGAATTGGATCATAATTGTAAACCGAAAATGCTAACATTCCTTGATCGCCGATAACCTCAATACGATCTTCTTTCGCACTCTGATGTCCCACAAAGCACCATGACCCGCTACCTACTAAGCCATCTTCAAACTGAAAACTCGCGCTTATCGTGTCTTCTGCTTCATACAGATGTGCACGATTAGCCGGATAACCGTGTGCTCGAGTGATAACACCAAAGATGTCTTGCAACATATCTAACTGGTGAGAAGCTAAATCATAAAAATATCCCCCACCCGAAATATCCGGCTGCAAACGCCACGGTAGTGTCTCGTGCGACTGATAATCAAGATCGCGTGGAGGAACAGAGAATCGAATTTGCACGTTAATGATATGACCAATCAGACCATTGTCGATAATCTCCTTGACTTTCAGAAAATACGGGAGATAACGCCGATAATAAGCTACAAAACACGGAATACCTGTCTGTTCGCTCACACGATTGATTCGTGCACAATCCTCATAACTGGCTGCCAATGGTTTTTCCACATACACCGGTTTACCGGCTCGCATAGCCATAATTGCAAATGTAGCGTGACTCGATGGCGGCGTTGCGATATAAACGGCATTGACCTCTGCATCATCAATCAATTTCTGCGCATCGGTATACCATTTCCGAACGTGGTGTCGCTCAGCATACGATCGTGCCTTGTCTTCATTCCGACTCATTACAGCCACCACTTTCGATCCTTCCACTTCATTAAAAGCAGGTCCCGACTTCTTTTCCGTGACTTCTCCACAACCGATAAATCCCCAATTGATCACTTTCATAACAGCTCGGATTTTGCTCACAAAGTTACAATTTAATTCTGAATTATAGAGAGCCAACAGAGAGTTTTCCATTCTTCATTCAATTTTATATACGCTGAATGGAATAAATTGAGTATATTTGCAGTAAAATATAAAGAACAGAAAATGAAAAAACTATTAATGTTATTTTTGTCTGTTATAGGTTTTCAATTATCTGCCTGCGGACAAAAGGATATCCAAAGAATGGATGTCACCGAGTTTCAAAACTTTATCCGGCGCGATTCCGTACAACTTGTTGATGTTAGAACAGCTGAAGAATATGCCGAAGGAAGGATTCGTGGAGCTGTGAATATTAACGTATTGGAAAACAGTTTCATAACAAAAGCAGAGAAGAATCTGTCAAAAAGTAGGCCGGTAGCCGTTTATTGCCGCTCGGGCAAGCGCTCTTTGAATGCTGCCCAACAGCTAATCAAAGCGGGCTTCACTGTTGTCGACTTAAAAGGTGGAATCATTGGATGGACGACAGCAGGCTTTCCTATTAGTAAAGAGTGAACAAATGTTTTGGCAATATCTGATCATCGGACTGATCATTGCTGCGTGTCTCTTTTATGCAGTACGTCAACTTCACCGCATCATTCACGCAGCCAATGACCCGTGCAACGGTTGTCCCGGCTGTGCTTTGCACGATCAGATAGTCAAAAAGCGAGAGAAAGGTAAGAAAATACGAACATGTCCGAATAAAAAGTAATAAAAGTTTGGCATTTCAGATATTTTATTTTAACTTTGCACTCGCAAGTTTGCAATGGTACCTTGGCCGATCGGTTAGGTAACGGTCTGCAAAACCGTGTAGAGCAGTTCGACTCTGCTAGGTACCTCACAATAAATCGGGAATCTCCTCATTCAGAAAGAGATTCCCGATTTTATTATATTTTATTCTATCCACCTATATTTTCAGATTTAATATTGTATCTTTGTATCCAAAACAAAATAGTTATGGAAATCAAGAACTCGGAATTTGTCATTAGTGCACCCACCGTGGGTCGCTGTCCGAATGATAACAAGGCAGAATATGCGTTCATTGGACGCTCGAATGTGGGCAAATCGAGCCTGATCAATATGCTTTGCAATCATAAAGGCCTGGCTAAAACATCAGCAACGCCGGGTAAAACATTATTGATCAATCATTTTATTATCAACAAAGAATGGTATCTTGTAGACCTTCCGGGCTACGGATTTGCCAAAAGATCGAAGTCAGTCCAGCAACAATTAACACAGATGATTTCGAGTTACATCCTTCAACGCAGGCAATTGGTCTGCATGTTTGTATTAATCGATATTCGCCACGCCCCTCAACAAATCGATCGTGAGTTTATAGATTGGCTCGGAGAGAGCAGTATTCCCTTTGTTATTGTCTTTACCAAGGCCGATAAACTGAGTGCTGCTAAAGCGAGACAGAGTGTCGAAAGCTGGATGAGTAAATTAGAAGACCGATGGGAAGAACTACCATCATATTTTATTACGAGTGCTGAGAAGAAGACGGGACGCGAAGAGTTACTCGACTATATTGACCGAATCAATCAATCTTTAACGGTGAAGAGTAGACAATGATACCTTATATAGATGTACAAAATCTGACCAAACGTTTCGGAGCCAATGTGCTTTTTGAGAAAATCTCATTTTCAATAGCCGAGGGGCAGCGTGTGGGACTCATTGCCAAGAACGGTACAGGTAAATCTACCTTGCTCTCCATCCTCACTGGACAAGAAGGAAAAGACAACGGCGAAATCATCTACAAGCGTGACTTGCGGACAGGATTCCTCGTTCAGTCACCCCGATTCGACCCGCAAGAATCGGTTCTTGACGCTTGTTTTAATCACGAGGGCAACGAGGCAAAGATTTTGAAAGCAAAACAAGTCCTGACACAACTCAAGATTCGCGACCTCAAACAACCGATGGGACAACTAAGTGGCGGACAGCAAAAACGCGTAGCCTTGGCCAACGTTTTGATCACCGAGCCCGATTTCCTGATCCTCGACGAACCAACAAATCACCTTGACTTGGAAATGATCGAGTGGCTCGAAGGTTTTCTTTTACGTGGCAATAAAACGATTCTGATGGTCACCCACGATCGTTTCTTCCTCGATCGGGTGTGCAACAACATCCTTGAACTCGACAACCGGACCGTCTACACATATGCAGGTAATTATGCTTATTATCTTGAAAGACGTCAGAACCGTCTCGATGCAGCACGTGCTGAAATCCAACGCGCGAATAACCTCTACCAACGTGAACTAGAATGGATGCGCCGGATGCCGCAAGCACGCGGGCACAAAGCCCGTTATCGAGAAGAGGCTTTCTATGAATTGGAACACAAAGCCAAACAACGTATTGAAGAACGACAGCTACATTTGAAGTCAAGCAACATCTACATAGCTCCAAGATCTTTGAGTGCCAATATGTTTCAAAGGCTTTCAGCGATAGGAAAGTCATTCTCAAAGACTTTTATTACAATTTCGCGCGCTTTGAGAAAATGGGGATCGTGGGCAACAACGGTACTGGGAAATCCACATTTATCAAGCTCCTGTTGGGGCTCGAGCAGCCCGACAGGGGCCGATTCGACATCGGCGAGACCGTACGCTTCGGCTATTTTTCACAAGAAGGACCGGTTTTCGACACCGAGAAAAAGGTAATTGACATCATCACCGATATTGCTGAGGTGATCGATCTCGGTGGCGGGCGGCATATGACAGCCTCACAATTCCTGCAATATTTTATGTTTTCGCCCGAGGAACAGCACAATTATGTCTATAAACTCAGCGGAGGCGAACGCCGAAAGCTCTATCTCTGCACCGTACTGATGAAGAATCCCAACTTTCTTGTGCTTGATGAACCCACGAACGACCTTGATATTCAGACACTTCAAGTTTTGGAAGAATATCTGGCCGACTTTCCCGGATGTGTGATTGTGGTGAGTCACGACCGCTATTTTATGAATAAAATCGTCGATCATCTCCTCGTTTTCAAGGGCGACGGCATCGTGCAGGATTTTCCCGGCAACTACACGCAATATCGTGAATGGAGCAGTTTGCAACCCAAAACAGAACAGAAAGAGGTGGCTTCTCCTAAAAAAGACAAGAAAAACTATCACAATGACACACGTATAAAGATGTCATATAAGGAAAAGCGTGAGTTTGAACAGTTGGAGAAAGACATTGCTTCCTTAGAATCCGAACAGCAACAGATCGAGTCAGATCTTTGCAGCGGTACGCTCTCAATCGAAGAACTCACTGCAAAGAGCAGGCGTTTACCCAAACTTAAAACAGAACTGGATGAAAAAACAATGCGTTGGTTAGAACTGTCGGAAAAGGAATAAAGAATCCAAAATCATCCCTATCGGTTACGATGAGATACGTACCAAGGGTGAGTAAAGAAATTATAGAGAGCCCAAGAGACAATTGTAAGGGATAGTCCACAAATGAGAAGTGCGTGCTCATTGCCGTAAAAGAAGTAATATCCTAAGAATACCCCTAATGAAATCCCCGACTCCCACGCGAGAATAAAAGTGCTTTGAGACGTTCCGCGTTGGCAATGACGGCTTAGCTTAATAAAAAACAACAAGAATCTACTACCGATAATACCGATTCCGAAACCTAACAACAGCGGAGAAATGTAGACGGAGAAGGTATATTGACGATTAAGCATTATCAACAAGGCCATCGCGATAACAATAAGACCAGTCACAGCTTCACTCTTTAAGTCGCATCGGCAAATACGAACTTCTCTGAAAGTAGTGCGATCAAGAAGCCGGCCATTACCATCACATAAAACAAAGACGTAACCGCAACAGTCATAATAAGCCCAACGATAGTCGTCATTAGCATCAAATTTAAGAATAACCACTTGCCTTGTGGTAGAAAGAAACGGTCGAGTGCCCAATGTTTGACATTCTCTTCGGGTGCCCGAAACGGAAAACGCACCGATTTGATCAAAACAATCGAACCACCTGCAAGGGTTGCTGCCGTAAAGTAAATGTTGATATGAAGTTGCAAGAGAACAATAGCAAGTAACGCGCCGATAGCTAATGCGAATCTACCAAACCACGATGCGTGATGATTGGCTTCTGTTCGCTGAAACGATTCACACTTATCGATAACCAATGTACTGCACAGTACCATCTGTGCCAAACCGAAAGCAGCCCCTAAAACAAATCGTAACAGTAGCAGAATCGCTATCGGGAGATGTAACAAAGCAGCATAACGCTGGACGTACCACAATGCAAGTAATATACAGACAACCACTGCAATCGACCAAACACAAATGTTGCTACGACGATATTCCTGCACAAGCCAACTACAAAAGGGGCCTAATGCAAACAAGCCTACACCGTAAACGCCCATCATCCAACTCGTTTGCTGCGGTGAAAAGTGTAGTGTATGCAACGGATCTTGGGGCAAACCAATTATCAACATATACACAGATGCCGTAAACAAAAGATTGGCTAAGGCCAAAAACCAGAAATCTTTATACCACAATCGGATATGAATTGGTGTATTTTGTGTATCCATTCGCAAGTCCTTTTAATACTCGTCGTTAATAGCTCTCATCCTTGCTTGGAAAGGCCGATCGCTTAACGTCTTCTGAATAACAGTTAACCGCATTGCGAATAACCGTTAGAAGGTCGGCGTATAACCGCAAAAAGCGAGGCCGGAAACCATTAGTCATCCCGAGCATATCGGCCGACACCAAAACCTGCCCATCAGTCTCGCAACCTGCACCGATACCAATCGTCGCACAAGAAACGGCTTTCGTCACCTTAGCTGCAAGCCGAGCAGGCACTTTCTCTAATACAATGGCAAAGCATCCGGCTGCATCCAAAGCCAATGCATCGGCCAAAAGCTGATCTGCTTCTGGCTCATCTTTGGCCCGAAGTCCATATCCTCCGAACTTATGTATGCTCTGCGGAGTCAATCCGAGATGGCCACAGACAGGAATTCCGGCAGCAATTAACACCTTGACCGTATCTAAAATATCAGCTCCGCCTTCCACTTTCACTGCATCGACACCTGTTTCTTTCATTATCTTTATAGCATTGCGAAGAGCCTCTTCACGACTGATCTGATAACTACCAAAGGGCATATCGCATATTACCAGAGCCTGTTTCACGGCCCGTTTCACACTGCGTGCGTGATAAATCATTTCATCGACAGTGATAGGGAGCGTATCTTCATTACCTGCCATCACGTTAGAGGCTGAGTCGCCCACCAAGATACAGTCTACGCCCGAGCTGTCAACGATGGCTGCCATTGTAAAATCATAGGCCGTAAGCATCGTTATTTTCTCGCCACGTTGCTTCATCTCGCGAAAGCTCTGCGTGGTAATCTTCTTGCTATCTGTCGTTAAATATCCACTCATTGGCGTGCAAAATTAATATAAATTAATGAGAACACGGTAGCAAGCGACTTAATTTTTCAAAGTCTAAATTCGTATAATCCGAAATGACCACATCTGAAAGTGAGGCGATGTCGTGTTCAGTATTGGTTGTAGCAAGACCTACCACCGTCATCTTCGCAGCCCGCACAGCTTTCAATCCGTTAAAACTATCTTCAAAACCGATACACTCCGACGGAGCCACCGCAAAACATCCGGCCCCTTTCAGATAACCCTCAGGATCGGGTTTACTCTTTGTGAAATCTTCAGCCGTGAGTATATGGGCGAACATCTCCTTAAATTCGGGATGCTTACGATAGACATTTTCCATCTTCATTCGATTACTGCTGGTCACCACGGCACACCGAATACCTTGGCGTTTCAGATCTAAGATAAACGTTTCAAAACCACGTATATATTCAAAAGGCATACTGTACTCAAACGCATCGATCGCTTGTATGATTTCCATCTGTACCTTTTCCATCTCTCGAAAATACTTATCGAAGATCTGAACAAGTGTCTGCCCTTTGATACGCAAAGCTAAATCAGGCTGTTCTGGGGCGTATTTGCGGAATATATCACCCCAGAACTGTGTATAAAGCGGCTCTGTATTGAACACCACTCCATCTAAATCGAACAATGCTACTTGATACATTTAATAACAATTTTATGTGAGATGCGTGCAAAGGTACGAAAAATATTAGTACCTTTGCCACGCTTATGCGAAATTTTATAGCACTCTTCTCAATGGCTTTAGCCATCTGTTCGTGTTCGGGTGACGGGAAATTAACGGTGGAACACATTGGAATGGACATCGATTCAGTCGTTGTCGATTCTATATACAACCTGCAAGAAACCGATGGACCGAAATGTGAGGTGTCGCTCCGAATCCTATTTTTCAAAGGTGGCAAAAGCCAAGCGATCAACGATACATTATTGCGGTCAGGACTTCTAACACCGGATTATCTATCACTTTCAGGCGAACGCATTGATGTGCGACAAGCAGTCGACTCGTTTGTGCGGCGTTACATTAATGATTATAAGACCGACTTTGGCGCTCTCTATCGTGAAGATCACGAGCACGGCGCCTCTTATAACTGTGCTTATAGCGTGAAGACACGAGCTCGTAGTGGTGCTGAAAATGTCTTAGTTTATGTTGCTTCGATCTATACTTATGCCGGTGGAGCACACGGAATAAACCAAACACTGGTCAAAAACTTTGACACACGTACGGGCAAACTCATCCGATTGAGTGACATCTTTGTGCCAGGCTATGAGCAATCGTTGAAAGAGCAGATTGTAGAAAAACTCGCTGAACGATTTAAAGCCAATGGATTAGAGGGTCTTAACAAGCAAGATGTGTTCACAGATCAGCATATTTATATTCCCGAGAATTTCATCCTCAATAACGATGATATCACTTTTATCTATTGCGAAGATGAAATTGCGCCGCACGCTGTGGGTGAAATACGGGTCAAAATAGATAAAGATGATATCAGTAAACTGTTGAGAAAAACTGCATAATGGATGAGATTCTGAAATATTTTCCCGCTCTTTCCGATGTACAAAAGCATCAGTTCGCGGCCCTCTCTGAACTATACAGAGATTGGAATGCCAAAATCAATGTCATATCCCGTAAAGATATAGACTATCTTTACGAGCATCACGTACTCCATTCTTTGGCCATCGGCAAAGTGTTGCGCTTTACGCCGGACACTCGAATACTTGATTTCGGGACAGGTGGAGGCTTTCCTGGTATTCCGCTTGCTATCTTATTTCCCAACTGCCAGTTTAAACTCATCGATGGAACAGGCAAAAAAATACGCGTTGCCACAGAAGTTTCAAATGCCATCGGCCTTAAAAACGTGGTTATAGAGCAGCTCAGGGGCGAAGACGAAAAAGGCAAATACGATTTCATTGTGAGTCGGGCCGTGATGAAATTATCCGATTTAATGAAAATCATCCACCGCAATATTGCCAAAGAACAGCATAATGCGCTGCCTAATGGCGTATTTTGTCTCAAAGGTGGAGACGTAACTCACGAAGTGATGCCGTATAAAAAGATCGTACAAATAACTCCTATTCACACACTATTCAAGGAAGAGTGGTTTAAGGAAAAGAATGTAATTTATGTCCCAATCTGAATAAAATGCTGAACATCAAGAGATTTATCTGCAATATGTTGCAGGAAAATTGTTATGTGGCCAATGATGAAACGCGCGAGTGTATCATTGTAGATTGTGGCGCTTTTTATCCCGAAGAGCGCACGACCATCGTACAATACATCCGAGACAATCAGCTGATACCGAAACATTTATTAGTTACACACGCGCATTTCGATCATAATTTTGGCAACGAAACTCTATTCAAAGAGTTTGGTTTAAAGCCCGAAGTGCATCACAATGACAAACCATTAATGGATAATCTCGCCCAACAGGCCGAGCGAATCACCGGAATCAAGCCTACGAATGAGTTTCCTTCCGTAGAAAAATATCTCAACGATGACGACAAAATTACATTTGGTACGCACACATTTACCATTATCGCCACACCTGGTCACTCGCCCGGAGGCGTCTTTTACTATTGTGCAGAAGAACATTTAGCTTTCTCCGGCGATACATTGTTTCATTATTCGGTGGGCCGGACAGATTTCGACGGGGGTAATATGTTTCAATTGATCCAGAGTTTAAGAGTTGTTTCGCAACTTCCAGACAATACAATTATCTTTCCGGGACACGGTGATCAGACCACAATCGGTGCTGAAGTAGCCGGCAATCCCTATCTGGACCGTTAACGAATAATGATGTAAATGTTGAATGAAAAGATCATATTAGGCATCGACCCAGGAACGAACGTGATGGGTTACGGCGTTATCAAAATCGTAGGAAACAGAGCACAAATGATGGTAATGGGTGTCATTGATCTGCGAAGGATGGGAGATTCGTATCTTAAATTAGGTCGAATATTCGAGCGTGTGACCGGAATCATTGATGAATATTTGCCTGATGAGCTTGCCATTGAAGCTCCGTTTTTCGGGAAAAACGTGCAATCGATGTTGAAACTGGGACGTGCACAAGGTGTGGCAATCGCTGCCGCCATCCACCACGATATTCCGATACACGAATATGCACCATTAAAAATTAAGATGGCAATCACCGGACAAGGTCAGGCAAGCAAGCAGCAGGTAGCAGGAATGCTGAAACGACTTCTCAATCTCGATGAAAAAGAGATGCCAAAGTTTATGGATGCTACCGACGCATTAGCCGTTGCTTATTGCCATTTTATGCAAATGGACCGCCCACAGACAGAAACGCATTATCGCGGATGGAAAGACTTTGTCAACAAGAATTGTGACAAAGCGATACGTTCGCTTTCTATTCTCAATCAACAAAAAAAAACAAATAAACATTAATAAACATATTTAGAAGATTAGAGATTATGAGAAAGATTATTTTTATGGCAGCTCTTTGCTTAGTCACGATCAACATTTCAGCACAGAATGTGTACAAAGAAATTCTCCGCTTGTCCAAAGTAGGTGCAGCAGATAAAACAAAAGATTTGGATACAAGACGCGTGTATCAGTTCAAGGTGGATGAACTGAACTATATGCTGATGAAAACACGCGAGCAAAAACCTGATACTAAGATGTCGACGATCGATCGCCAAGCTTATGCGATGTACGATTTTGTCAACTCGTTTATAACAGTTTTGTCAAAGACGAAAAACAAAAAGAAAAAACAACTCATTATCAGTATCTACAAGGAAGCCACCATCAATAATCCACTCTTCAAGGATAACGACAAAGAATTAGTTTTAAGTTATTATAATAGAGAGGATTATCTAATACAATTCTCGCTTGATACAGACTGGCTCAAGGCCAGAGAAGAGGTGAAGAAGAAGATGGATAAACTCTAATTTTACCTAAAATCAAACAATGCCCGGAAACGAATCATCATTGTTCCCGGGCATTATCGTTTTACCACTCTCCCAAAATCAAGAATTGATTAACGACCTTTAATACTACATCTATATCTTTGTCAATACTCAATAAATATCGATCATAATAATCTACACAGCATATTTCTTCATCATAAATTACTTTGGTCGACGGTTTTCTGTGTAAGTGAATAACACTATACCTTTACCTCCAAAAACAATTTAATCAGATTTACAATGCAATTATTTATTGATTTATGGTCGATTTGGAAAATGCCAGGGAACTGGGTGAGAAAGAAGAAAATGGAAAAGATGGAACAAGCAACAACTGCCAAAGTAGAGTCTCTCAATACTAAGACGAAGCCTAACAAAACTCTCTATAAACAATCCTCCATACCGAGACTCGTCAGCTTCCTACCATTTCTCTATAAGTAAACAAATAATTGCATTGTAAATCTGATTAAATTGTTTTTGGAAGTAAAGAGTATAGCGTTACAATGGATTACGGGGCAATAAGCACTGAATGTTAGCTAAATATTTGCAATCAAAAAGAAGTTGGTGTTATATTTGGGATAACAGATAAATAACAGATAAAAAGATTTATATTTACATCGTTATTCAGAAAGTTTGAAAACGAAATCATTAAAACAATTTTCAAGCGATCGACTGATCCGGCTCAGACGAAATACCATCTTAGCCTAAAAAAAAGTTGACTCAAT
>NZ_BAJN01000002.1 GCF_000613725.1 Hoylesella pleuritidis JCM 14110 | reverse complement strand
CCCGGGAAGACCTTATGTGATGGGAAGTCTGTTTAATGGTACCACTGCGGGAGGAGGCAGCGAGGGCAACAAGCTCAAGAGTATTACCACTCGGAGCGGTAGTTCGCTACTGCTGGACGATTCCGACGGAAGTGTCACCCTGCACGACCACGGAGGAGTAAATATGAATTTCGATGGAGGTGGAAATGCATCCACAACAGCCAATTCTGCAGTTCGTGTAAGTGCAGGAAAACAGGTGAAAACGGATGTCGGGAACGGGCAAAGTGTGTTGACGATGGGTAAGGATGGCATTATTGATTTAAGTGGGCATAAGAAGATAACATTTAAAGTAGGAAGCAGCACCATTACCATAACGGCTGACAATATCAAACTGGAAAGCTCTACGGTGGACATTGATGGGGGCGGCGGAACCATACACGCAGACGGAATCGTAGAGGTTGATGGAGGGGATGTGTTTATCAATTAGATTTCGGGAATATGTCAAGTACAGAAATTTATATATCAAAGCCACAAATACAACGGCGTTATCATATTGCGATCAATGGTGATATGCTGATGGGCGGAGTGGAGAACAATACAAAAGTGGAGACGGAATGTCTACTGAATGTTTTGGAGATAGGCAGCAATAAATGTGCAACAATAGAACTGATAACGTTGGATACGGATGTCATTGAGACTGGGAACCAAGCTTTTAGGGAACTGTCCGTGATTGCGAATCAACTAAAAAAAGTAACACAAGACATTGTCTGTGTAATTGATAAGGAGGGGAAGGTTCTTCGTGTCGTTAATACTGAACAAATAAAAAGAAAATGGGGGCAACTGAAAAGCGAGATGGTTTCTATCTGTGGACGCTCGGGGGAATTGACTGATTTCTTTAATATCAACGAGAAACTTTTCTGTGATCAGGATACATTGAAGCAATATGTAGGGGAAATGGAGTTTTTCAAGATACACTTTAATGGTCTATATGGGCATCAGATAAGAAATAAGGAACATAGGGAGACTGATAATACTTTCAAGACCAATAAGATTTCCTATAATCTGTACTTTGACAATGATGAAGACGATGAATTGATTAGGATACGTTTCGAGGGAAGGGATTTTGAGATAAATCACGACTGGCTGCAAAAGTCGTATGGGCAAATGCCATTCGTTGACCTGCGGAATATGAAACCAGAGTTTACCATACAAGGAGATTATCTCATAGAGAAAACAACGGGGCTTATTAAGGGTGCGAAGTTTGTCTGGGATGAAAACATATCCAAAGAATTGCATTTGCGTACCGAATATATCATAACAGAAAAACGTAGATAGAAGTAACGATGGCAAAAGTATATCTTACAGACGAACATTATTTCCTGTGCTCAGGAGGTTTGTTCCCGGCTCGCATATATGACGGGAAAAGCACACATGTCTCGAAAACTGGCAAGCATTATCTCACACATTACGATACTGCGACAAAAACGCCCGACTTTACTTGCCGATGGGCGGTTGTTCTTGCTGTTATGGCAGCGGTGTTCTTTGCATTGCTGGCAAGCAATCCTATTGGTTGGGCGATACTGGCAGGCCTGATTATCGGACTCGGCATAGGTTTTCTCTTGTGTGGAGTAATGATGGCAGGTGGACGTAAGTGGATTGGTTACGAGCGGCACCTGATTATCAAAAGGACACAATACGCCCTGACAAGCGACTCTTATATGGTATGCCCTCTTGGCGGTAAAATAAGTTGGGCGCCAGAGATTACATCTCCCGGCATCGCTCTCTGGACAGGGTTACGCAACACAGGCTTCGCCACATTCCAGGGCATTATGTACGGATATGCTGCATATGGCGGCGTGTCTCTTTTTACGACATCGGGACTGGAAGCTGTGGGGATTAACCTCCTTAAAGGTTGGGCCCAGACTTACGGAAAGGCTGGACTAATGATGCGTGGCGGTTTTGCTGCGAGAATGTTGCATATAGGAATGCTACGCGTCAATATGAGGGCGGCGAGCTACAGACATGCTGAAGGATGCGGGGAAAACCTTCATAGGAGATGTTTACCAATATTATAATATTGGAACAAAGTTGGCGAACGGAGAAGAAGTCGGTGCAGAAGAAATTGCAAATGCCGCGGCCACTCCTCTTAGCATGGTGGGATTGAATATACAGACAATAAATGCAGATTATCAAATACCTTATGCATTACGCAGGATAGCCAATAAGGGATATATTGGGGGTAGTAAATTGCTGTTTAAACGAGATATTGTGAGTAGTAGACAAAAGGTAGCTATTGATTTTTATAAAAAGGTGTATGATGAAAGAATTAAAAACGGAATGGATATTACCGACGCCACGAAAGTGATGGAATCGGAATTAAGCGGTATAGACTATCAGATGCCTGTTAGAATAATACTATTTAAAAAAGGGACAAAATTATATCAATATCAAAAACATAATACTAAAGGAAATTACGCAAAAGGTCAATACTACACAGATAATAATTCTAATAGTCCTTCTCAATTAGGTATCTCTGAGCGTTATAGTGTACGAGATGAAAATTATCATCCATCTAATCAAATAGATAAGGTTAATAAGAACCAAATAAACATAGAAGAAGATTCTTATGGCCTACAGAGTACTTCTGCACCAATTGATGACACTTGGAGTTTGCAAAAAAATGGGGAAAATATTCCAGTAAAAACAGAAGGAACAGGATCACAAATATATATACCGAAAGAGAATCAAGCCATAAAAGGTTCTATCACTGTTCCAAAGCAAAAGGTTCTCCCTATTTATCCCAATAATCAAAAATAAAAATTATGAATGAAAGTAATAAAAATGAATTTGGAATTCTAAATATTATTAACGAAAAATATTCATATAATCTTAAAGGTTCAACTATAGATGATTTTATACAAGGTAATTTTTCTATAACTATTACTCGCAAAGAATTTGATTTACTATTTACGGAAGCTGTTAATAAAACCAAAGAGTTCATCAATAACTTTCCAAAGCTTGATATATATAAAATAATTCTTCTCTATTTAGAAAGGATGCGACAAGATTTAGATAATGGCAATTATTATACATTCAATGAGCATATTAAGAAAAATAGACTTGGTGCTATTATATCTAAAAATTTTGAAAATGAAACCAATAATAAATATATTGATGCCTTACTTACAATAAATGTTCTCTCACGATTTTATAATAAAATGGAAAAGGGGTAATTTAAAGGAAACAATGAAACGAGCTTGGTAATGGACTTTCGAATTGTCGGATAAAAAGGGGCGGACGACAATATTTCCTTCTCTTATACTGGACTCATGTTATTGTAATACTGCTATAAGATTCATCACAAAACCAATGCAGACAAGGATACTCCTTCACTAAATTTTGGAAACTGCAAAACGAGAAATAATTCTCACTATATGACTGTTATTCAATAGAATCAGTTTTACGACAAGATTCTTATCGGACAATCCCTTTGTTCGCTTACAATGAAAAGTGAGGGAACCTGTGCAATGTTTTAAGTTCATCATTCACAGTTTCTATAATGGCTCTTTTTCTGAGTAACAGTTGTACGTTGTCAAACTAAAGTGCACAACAGGATCTCCAATTAAGTTTGGGGGGTTAGTTTGAATTATTAATAAAAAGGTATATTTGCACAATGACAACAAAAAAGAATTTTTCAGTGAATCCTAAGCAGGAGTCTTCAAAATCCTTATTAAAGGATATCCGTCGTAACACTAAACGAATTTTCACCTCAGAGCAAAAGGTTTTGATAGTGATGGAAGGTATCCGTGGCGAGCAGAGTATTGCTGAGATCTGCCGTAAATATGGTATATCTGATGGTACTTATTACAAATGGAACAAGGAATTTATTGAGGCTGGCAAAGCTCGCTTGATGGAGATATCGTTCGTGAAGCAACAAATGATGAGGTAAAAGAACTTCGTCAAGAAAATATTCGTTTAGAAGAAGCACTTGCTGATTTGGTAGTGAGATATGACGTTGTAAAAAACTTGAAACTCATCGAATAAATCCCATGCATGAATCGTATATACGTTATAGTGCGGAAGAGAAAGAGGCCATCGTTCTGACAGTAAAACGTTCAGAGTTAAGTATTGTTCAGTCCCTCAAGCGTTTAGGTATCCCCAGGCGTACCTTTTACAATTTGGTATGAGAAATATGCTACAGAAGGCTTGAATGCTCTCAGAAATACACATTGTAGAACACCGACAACGTGGAACCGCAGACCTTTCGATAAATGAAGCCGTAAAATACAATATCGAAAATCTTTGTCAATTTAAATTAAGAAGGTTAGAGGAATGACAAGTGGAAAAAACATTTAAAATCAGGATTACCATTTGTAATATGGCAGAAGTGTTTGGCTTAGGACTATTGTCAGTTGCTATTGGTATGCTACTTTACTACAATTTCTTTGAACCTAAGCAATTTAATTCTTATCAACTAATAATGAGAGGGAGCTTATGCGCGGCTATTCCTTTCATTACACTATACCTGATTACTTTACGAAAAGTACGATTAGAAATAAAGAATGAAAAGTTATCCTTTTATCGAAATAATAGGCTTTTTTATGAAAATAGTTTTCGTAATTTGCAAAAGATTATTGCAAAGAATAATCCTTCCACAGGTATTAGAATCGTGATATTTTACTTTGTTGACAGAAAGATAGAGTTACGAAGTCCAGTGAAGTTAGATCTTTTGTTTAGAAATGATGACCAACTCAGCGATGTTTTTTATTTTATTATACACGAATCGACATTTAAGAGGAAAAGGGTATTTGGCAGATTCCTATGTCTCGGAAAAAAGATAGAAAACAAAGCAATTGAAGAATATTGGAATCCTTTCTATATAAACCACAATTTTGAATCTTTAAAATGAACAGTTATCATTCATTATGATCTGTACCTAATATGTATCAACGAGACCTCATTTTGGGGAAATATAAAATAGGTGTATAAATTCACAGATATCGTAAGTTTTATTTAATATGCACATTAGATCAGAAGACACACACATTGTCAAAGAATCAAACCTTTCGATAAATGAAGCTGTAAAATACAATATCGAAAATCTTTGCCAATTTAAATTAAGAAAGTTGGAGGAATGACAAGTGGAAAAAACATTTAAAATCAGGATTACCATTTGTAATATGGCAGGAGTATTGGGATTAGGACTGTTGTCAGTTGCTATTGGTATGCTACTTTACTACAATTTCTTTGAACCTAAGCAATTCAATTCTTATCAACTAATAATGAGAGGGAGCTTATGCGTGGCTATTCCTTTCATTACATTATACTTAATAACTTTACGGGAAATACGGTTGGAAATAAAAAACGAAGAACTCTATTTCTATAAGAATAGTAAGTTATTTTATAGAGATAATATTCAAAATCTATATAGCATAAGAGGCTTGAATACTTCAATAGACAAAACCCAGATAATTATCTTAAATTTTGAGAGAAAAAAAATTCTGCTGTACAGTCCTGTAAACATAGACTCCTTATTCAAAAAAGACGATTCTATTAAAGATGTCTTTCATTTCATAATTAATAAATACAAATTTAGTGAAAAGAAAGTTTACGGACGTTTTCTATTTGTGGGAAAGCCTTTTAAAAACCGACAGGTTGTAGAATATTGGAATCCTAACTATATAAATCGCAATCCTCAATATTTAAAGTAAACAAAATGAGTAGTTATCTTCATAATGACTTGTACATAATATGTACCAACGACACCACGTAAAGCAATATTTAGGGCATATTTTGTCCAAGAAAGAATTTAAACACATATTCAATAAATGATAGGATCATAATAAAGTAAAAGCTGGACTTTAATGTATAAAAAGGAAGTATCCCGAACTTAAAAGTGAATTCCAAAGGATTACGAGGAGCTCTTGGCACTAGCAACTTGGAATTTGTAAAAATAATGTAGAATAGGAGGTAGTAAGAACTACGAAAGACTCCTTGCTGAATGTAGACGACCGAAAGATTTCTGCGAGTTTCGGCTACCGGAATCCGCAAAGTTTCTATGCAGGTCTGTGCGCACTTTGTGTAGGGCCCGTATCGGAATTGCCATTACCGCCGCGATCGTGCCACGCCCGGTGCGGCAGCAGTGGCCGCCGCAACATTGCTTGCCACCAAGGCTGCCCTCGTTTTCACGGCAGGCATCGTTGTCGGAAGTTGCCTTACTTATGCGGTAGACCACGATTGTGATGAGACACTAGCCTGCAAATGGCTGGGATTTCACAAGAATGTAATGATAGAAAATCGCCCAGCATTGATTGGAATAAGATATACGCCATTGCCGTTCTATATTTTTGGTACTACTGCCATATGGATAGAAAGCTATATCGAGAAATGAATAGATGTCAAGTGCAAGGCTTTCTTCCCAATAATTCCCAATAATTCCACAAAGGTTCTATACCAGCCCCACACACGGTTCATTCAACATAAATATATATTCCCTATATGCGATTGAGCATCCCCCTGCACGCATCCTCGATTAAATCTAAAGCATAATCGAAGTCTGCGGGGCCACCATAATAAGGATCGGGGACGACAGAGGCATCTGGATGCTGCTGCAAATAATCGGTGAGCATTCGTACTTTGTTTCTATCCGCGGGTGTGGGCGCCATTGCTGTGACAGCACGAAAGTTGTCGTGATCCATCACAAGAATATAATCGAAATGCGAGAAATCATTTTCGGAGAACTGTCGGGCACGTGAATCAAAGGTATATCCGCGCTCGGCACCGTGTCGGCGCATCCTGCTGTCGGGCAATTGCCTACGTGCCAACCGCCGATTCCTGCCGAGTCGATTTCAAACTCGGCATCTCGGCCGGCCCGATGTACCAATGTCCGCATCACACCTTCGGCCGCCGGACTACGGCAAATATTGCCTAAGCAAATAAAAAGAATTCTTTTCTTCATCTCGTTTTTGTCGTAAGTGATTTGTCATTTTATCAAAAGAAATTGGTCGAAGACCGAACCTTTTAGTTAAGTGGCGGTATGTATAGTTTTCTCTTCTCCTTCCTCTTCAAATGTTTCGACGTCTTTTCCGTGCCGATATGCCGATGGTTGCTGCTTGTAAGCATCCTTAAAGCACTTGCAGAAATAACGCGGACTTGAGAATCCGTTCTTGTCGCTGATTTCTGCAATACTTAAATCAAGACGATTACGTAACATATCAGCAGCTTTTCGCAATCTCATATTGAGGATGAAAACTTTCGGTGTCTGCCCTGTCAAGGTCTTCCATTTGGTAAAAAGGGCCGTTCTCGACATACCGACTTCCCTTGCAAAGGTATCGACATTGAAGTCGGAATCCTTATAATAACGGTCTATTATCTTCATCGCACGATCTAATAAGTCTTTGTCTAAGGGGTTGGAAGCCAGCAGATCGGCGTGAGTGTGCGGATGCCGACTAAACTTTCGCTGTAACAACCGCCGAGAATTAACCAAGTTATTACAACGTGATATAAGAATATCACTATTAAACGGTTTGGTAATATAGTCGTCGGCACCGATTTTAAGTCCTTCTACTGTATTTTCAATAGAAGTTTTTGCCGTGAGTAGAACAATCGGAATATGACAAATCGAAAAGTCTTGTTTTATCGCTTTACATAATTTCGTGCCAGGCATATTAGGCATTACAATATCACTCACCACAAGATCGGGCATTTCATCGTGTATGATTTCCAACGCTTCACGCCCGTCGACAGCAGTCAATATACGGTAATACGGATAGAAAATATTGATGAGCAACTGCCGGATATCATCGTTATCTTCAACAATGAGAATCGTTGCGTCTAAAGCATCGGGTACAACACGTGGCTCATCAATTTGTTTTTCTTCCTGACTCTCATATTGATTCAGGAGCACCTTGGGTTCTTCGTGTTCGATTTCTTCACTACTGAACAGATTTTCATCCAATGGCAGCTTCACGATAAAGGTCGTGCTTTGGTTTATTTGCGACTCGACAGTAATTTCTCCGTGATGTAACTCAACGATACTTTTCGCTAAATGCAGGCCGATACCGGTGCCAATGTCCGAGAGACTTTCAAAGTCGCGTATCTGATAATAAATGGTAAACACCTTGTCGAGTTCCTGCACAGGGATACCTTTACCCGTATTCGTCACTGAAATCAAGGCATGTGTCGTATCACTGTACACGGTCACGGTAACAGTTCCGCCTTGCGGCGTATGCTTGATTGCATTGGAAAGAAGATTATTCACCACCTTTTGCATCTGTTTTTGGTCGAACAACAGCGTCAAAGGTCCTTCTTGTCTGAATACCAAGTTGATTCCTTTACCAGCTGCAAACTCTTTGAAGAGCAAACAATTCTCCTGAACGAAAGCTGTCAAGTCTTGCCGATAGGCGTGGATATGAATATGTCCAAGCTCTTGTTTCTTGAAATCGAGCAGTTCGGAAATCAATTCTTTCAGTTGTTTGCTGTTTTTATAAATCCCCAAAACCTTATTATAGGCAGAAGAAGGAAACGTTTTCGATCCTAACAAGGTTTCAGACAAACCAATAATAATGGTCAGCGGCGTACGTATTTCGTGTGAGACATTAGTAAAGAAGCGTATTTTCGCTAAGTTACATTCTTCTATGTCTTTTACGTGTTGCTGCTCATACTCCAACGATTCAGTCAGACGGATGCGATTGCGATAGTCGGATACTAACCACCGGACTCCTGCCAAGGCTAAAATCACATAGCAGAGATAAGCCCACCACGATAAATACCAAGGTGGAAGAATATGAATTGTGAGCCGTGATACAGGTATATCCGATCGTTCAGAACAGAGTTCCAGGATATATTTACCCGGTTGCAGCCCTGTGAAAATCAAATTCTTTTGCCCTCTCTGTATCGGAATCCACTCCCGGGACGAACCTATCAGCCGATATTTTAGCAAGTCGCCATTAGCTTTAATATAGTTCGTCGTGGAATATTCGATGCTGAACACCGATGCCGTATGTGGCAAGGTAATCTCCTTTAAATATGATAAGTCTTGTGCTAAGATATCTGTTGAATCGCCGGGAGACACTTCTTTGTTGTTTACAAAGAGCCTGCCGAATCCCAATTGGTAAGGTTTTGTACGCTTATATAGGTCTTTTTCATAGAACGAAACCATACCTTGCACTCCGCCGATAAACACTTCCTTATTACGTGTTACATAAAGCGCATTTTCATTGATGGTAGCTAACGGAAATCCATTAGCGTGGTCATAATTGCGGAATCGCTTTGTTTCGATATTGAAAATAGAGAATCCACGGTTGGTAATCAGCAGCAAACAATTGCTGTCGAATGCTGACATCTGGGTGGTATAAACGCAATCGCCCATCAACCCTTCTCTCTGTCCGTAATTTTCAAAAGTTCCGGTAGCCTCGTCATAAAGGTCAATACCATCATAAGCCGTCGACAACCAGATACGTCCCCGACTGTCTTTCATTATATTGTTGATGTTGTTACAGCTCAGACTTCCTTTCTCTTTGGAGAATGTAAAATGTCGATATTTACCGGATGCGATATCATATCGGAATACACCTTTCCCGTCTGTGGCAATCCAAAGACGATGCTTATTATCCAAACAGATACTGGGCACTGCACCGAGTTGCTCTTTCACCAAAAGAGAGTTGAAGCTGCCTTGCTCCGGATCCATCATCGCTACACCATCTTGTGTGGCAATGATGAGTTGTCTCCCGTCGGCAATGATATCTCGAACAATGTCCGACGGCAAACTTTTACCATCTCCGTGGCGATGACGGTAGAATGTAGATGTCCCCGTTTTAAGATCTATTCTGTCAAGACCACCAAGATGTGTGCCTACCCAAATCGTATTACGCAAAGCATCGAAGTAAATGGCTTTCAGATTATTTTGCGAGATAACCTTTCCCGGATAGAGATACCGCGTAAAACTTTTGGTACGCGGATGATAGACATTCAGACCTCCTCCTTCGGTGCAAATCCACAGATTACCTGCACTGTCTTCTGTCATTCTGCCTACTACCGGATTGCTCAATCCTATTCGTTCGCTGTTCGTAGCACGATAATGGGTGAATATTTCATATTCCGGATTAAAATAGTTGACTCCGCCGAAATAGGTTCCCAGCCACAAAGTACCTTGCCGATCTTTAATAATACTCCATATACTCGAATCTGTCAGACCGCCCGGCAAGTTCATTGCCGTAAATAGACGAAAGCCTTTCGTTTGTCTGTCATATTGCATCAGACCGTGAAAGGTACCGATCCACATCTTACCTTGATTATCTTCGTGAAAAGCACGCACAAAATTGGAGACTAAACCTTGTCCTTGACGAATATTTTCGATATGCCCTTTTGCATCGATTGTCCAAAAGCCGTGATGCCAACTACCTATCCATTTGGTGTGCCGGCCATCTTCATAAATAGTTGTGATATTGCCCTCAATTATGGGATGTGACAGCGTTTTACCCGCATAACAAAACACTCCGCCTGTCTGTGTACCAATCCATAACCGATGCAAGGCATCCATCGCGAGAGCAGTTATCTGTACATTGACAGGCAATTTCAGGTAGGGCATAAACTTCTTGTTTTTCGAATCATAAGATAAAATAGAGTTTCCTATACTGATATATAGCCGATCTTGATAACAAATGGTGCCCACTCTGCCGTATTTAAGCGTCGTAAAACGATGTGTAGGAATGTCAAGTTCTGCTACCCCCTCTGAACAGAGCAGATAAATCTTACCTTTTCCATCACCGGTCAGCCGCAGAACATTGTTACAGAAAAGGCTTCGCTCATCGCGTGGATTGTGTCGAAACACCTGAATGGAATTGCCGTTATAGCAATCCAATCCCACACGCGTAGCAATCCAGATCTTTCCATTCTCATCTGCATAGAGGTTATTAACCGTAATCTGAGACAGTCCGTTTTCTGGCAGCAAATGATTGAAGACAATATTCCGGGCCTGCGATATGATAACGAATATCCAAAAAGCAATGGTCAATAACAGTCTATTCATATATGAAACAGCATTTAAAACGTGAGCAAAGATAATAAAAAATAATGAAAGGAGATTGAATACGATTGTTTTATCATCCATATTGACGTTTCGATACACGATTATCCTACATTCCCGCATCTGGTTTGTAATCCTTTAATTATCAGTAAGATATACAATGCATGACAATTACACTATTCTACATTTCCAATTAAGCATCAATCACCGTGCGAAAAGCCGTTAAACGGCGTGCGATTAATAGTTAATTACCGTGCGTTTAATCATTAGTTGCAATATGATTTGCAACAAACCCATACAGCTTTGTATATCAATCAGTTACAGCAATGATGAGTCTTGAAATAAAAATGAAAGAGAAACGGTAGCGGATAAATCTGTTTCCTTTTTATTATTCAGCGACAGATTCCTACCGTGTTGCCCCGCATTTTGTATGGAAATGATAAGAGGCTTCGAGAATTTCAAGGTCTTCATTGAGACTCTTGCTTGTCATCGTACCATTGAAAAGGTCTTTGGTGTTGATCGACGAAGATAAATGAATCTGCACATTATAGGTCTTTTCGAGCGTAGAAAGTACCATCCAAAGCGGTACATCGCGGAAAATCAACTTCTGGCAATACCAAGCTGTAGCGTTGTTTGAAACCGTTTCGAGAGTAGATACCAATATACGGCCCATTCGTTTGTTTGTAACAGCCCGCTAATTAGGCCTTATCGTGATACTTTTCCCTGATGAAGCAACCGTGAGAAGCACCTTTCCCGAAGCCAAAGCGGGTTCGGCGCGCGATTCAGATCGACGTGCAATATCGTTGTTCCTGAGCTTTTCCACCTTTACCCGCTGTTATTTCAGCTTGATTTTACAGTCGTCCAAGCTCTCGACAGTGGCCAAAGCCGTGTAGCGAATGCCGTGTTTACGAAGGGTTTCGCCACCTTGTTGGAATGCTTTCTCAATGATAAAGCCCATCGCTTCAATCTTAGCGCCGGCCTTACGACACAAGTCTATCACCCCCATCGACGCATTGCCGTTGGCCAAGAAATCATCAATGAAGAGCACGTGATCATCTTTTGTAAGATAGTCGGTGCTAATACAAACCGTGTAATCGCGGTCTTTCGTAAATGAATGAACCACAGATGTGAGCATATTCTCCATTGTTTTGGGTTCTTTCTTTTTGATAAACACCACGGGAAGTTGCATCAGATAGCCCACAAGTATAGCCGGAGCGATGCCGCTTGCTTCTATTGTGATGATCTTATTGATGTGAAGTCCGGCGAAAAGAGCAGCAAACTCCTTGGCCAACTCCATCATCAGATTAGGGTCCATTTGGTGATTTATAAAGCTATCTACCTTTAAGATGCCACCGGAATAGCACTTACCGTCTTGCAGAATACGCTGTTTTAACTTGTCCATTGCGTGTGTTTATTTCTTCAAATTAATCAATACGTTACAGATAATGGCTGTAAGTCCGCCCGTGGTAATGCCCGATGAGAAAATAGTTTGCACACTTAGGGGCAGCTGTCGCAGAATGTCGGGCATCAGTTCGACGCCTATTCCGAGCGATAAACTGGCTGCAATAACAAGCATTGAACGGTGATCGAGCTTCTGCGAGGCCACGATGCGCACACCGGCAGCGGCCACTGTACCGAACATTAACAGTGTTGCGCCACCCAAAACAGCCGAAGGCATCAGCGAAAAGACGATACCCACGATGGGAAAAAGCCCGAGCAAAATGAGCATTACAGCGATAAAGTAACCCACATAACGGCTGGCCACGCCTGTTAGTTGAATAATCCCGTTGTTTTGAGCGAATATCGAGTTGGGAAAAGAACTGAAAACGCCAGCCAACAGCGAGTTAATACCGTCGGCCAAGACGCCTCCCGACACTCGTTTGACATATTCTTCGCCCTCTACCGGACGGCCGGAAATCATCGAGTTAGCCGTTACATCGCCCGTGGCTTCTATCGCCGTAACCAAGTAAACCAATGCAACGGCAATGATGGAAGATACATTGAAGTCGACGCCCAACTTGAAAGGAGCCGGCACATAGAATGCCGTAGAACTGTGGGCAGCGATATTTCCGAAATCGACCATCCCCAAAGCGAGCGACAAGATATAGCCAATAACTACACCCGTAAATATCGAACTCATCCGAATATACTTATTGCGCGTGCTATTGAGCAGTATAACGCTGAGCAAAACCACGCCGGCCACCAGTAGATTACGCGGTGAAGCAAAGTCGGGGGCATCCGTATTACCGCCCCCACAGGCCACAATACCAGCCTTGATCAGGCTTAATCCGATGAGCATTACAACGATTCCGCTGACCAACGGCGTAATAATCCGACGCAGATATTTAAACGAATAGCTCACCATCATCTCCACCGGAGCGCCTGCAATACACGCTCCGAAGATGAGCGGAAGGCCTCCTGCGTTGCCAATTGCAATGATGGGGCCGATGAATGAGAAGCTGGTGCCCTGCACACAAAGCAGTCCGCAACCCACAGGACCTATCTTCCGGCATTGAATAAAGGTAGCAATGCCCGACACGAAAAGGGCCATCGATACTAAGAAACCAGTCAAAGCAAGATCCAAATGCAATGCTTTGGCGATGATTAAAGGCGGTGTAATGATAGCGATAAATATCGCAAGAAGATGTTGAATGGCCGCAAAAAGGGTGTCGCGCAACGCCGGCCGCTCGTTGACTCCATAGATCAGACTACCCGATTGTTTCTCATTCTTTTCCATAAAGGTTGTATTTTAAAGGCGCAAAATTACGCATTCTTTTTCAAAGAGCAATATGATAACAGCAGAAAAAATAGTAGATAATCAGGCAAATAGCAAACTTTCTTTTCATATCAAGGAACCGAACAGAAAACCAAAAGTGAGTTATTTTAAAATTTGTATACGTCAGCCGAAACTCCGATTCCCACAAATGGGCGCCTGCTTTCTATATAGTTGAATATCAATCAGATACAAATCCAATTTCGATAACCATTAATCACCTCGCAATTAACGGTTAATCGCACGCCGTTTAACGGCTTTTCGCAGAGTGATTAACCATTAATTGCAAGGTTAGGAGTTAAGGAATTTCGAGGTAAATAAGCATTCATTGGAATGAGGCCTGTATGTGATTAGATATCAGGGGAATACAAGTCTCTTTCTATTTGAAATACGACGGAGAGGTAATGGGGGATAAGTTCTTTGCTATATTGCCCTGTTTCTATCTTCCTGATTGCTGTTTTCTATCTTCGATGCACTGTGAGTCTTTCCCCAAGTGGATGTGTAATAGACGATCAACTTGACTTACGGAAGCCGCCGGCTGTACATTGCCGAAGAGACGAAGACATCGGACGAAGAGAAAGTTGGATGCAGTTTCTGACCACAAGTTGGCTATGACCTCGATCTTTTCTATGTTTTCTGAGCGTAGTCCGCGGGATTCAATGCCACGACATTGGCGTATTTCACAGGCTTCGAGTGCTCATCAACAATCCTCCCATGTACGGTTTGTGCCTGTAAAGGGGCTATGCCCATTGTCAAAAGCACAGAAAGCAAAATCGTTTTCAAGTCAGGCATATCGTTATGTAGTATTAAGCGGTCAGTCGTTTTTATCGGATTCGTCTTTATAAAGAAACGAATATCGGTACAAAGAACAAACAAAACGGTCTTTTTTAAACTGTTTATGGGCGTATTTAAATTCTTTTTAATCTGCAAGCCGGAGCCGGAGAATTGGTGCCGAACCGTTCATCAGAAAGCAATTCGATACGGCACAAAAAACATTAATATCGTTAATAATGCATAATTCACAAGATTTCATCCTGGGTCTTACCTGTGTTTTATTTATAAAATATGTAACTTTGCAGTCCGATTATTTCGGGGATGAACTTAGAGTCCCCACTTTCGGGCGTGTTAATAGTCGTGCTTTTGGCCGAGCGCGACGGTTAGTGAATCGTCCGGAGCCAACGAATGAAATGTTTTTTAGTAGTAAAATTGAAAAGAAGAAATGGACACTTTAAGTTACAAAACTATTTCCGTGAACAAGGAAACAGCTAAAAAGGAGTGGGTGGTAGTCGATGCCAGCGACCAGGTTGTGGGTCGCCTGTGCTCCAAAGTAGCCAAATTACTTCGCGGAAAGTACAAACCCAGCTTCACACCACACGTGGATTGTGGAGATAATGTCATCTTAATCAATGCTGAGAAGGTAATTTTCTCGGGCAAGAAAGAGACTGATAAGGTTTACACTCGTTATACCGGTTATCCCGGCGGACAGCGTTTCAGCACGCCCGCAGAGCTTCGTAAGCGCCCCGATGGTGCTGAGAAGATCATCCGCCACGCCGTAAAGGGAATGCTTCCGAAGGGTATTCTCGGCCGCAAA
Organism: Hoylesella pleuritidis JCM 14110; assembly: GCF_000613725.1. Taxonomy (GTDB): domain Bacteria; phylum Bacteroidota; class Bacteroidia; order Bacteroidales; family Bacteroidaceae; genus Prevotella; species Prevotella pleuritidis. The sequence continues at coordinate 253,313 of NZ_BAJN01000002.1, read as the reverse complement.
ATATTGAAAAACCTGTACGTTTACAATGGAGCTGAGCACGATAAGGCTGCTCAGAAGCCCACGGCAATTGATATTAACCAGTATAAATAATTAGGAAAAGATGGAAATGATTAATGCTATCGGTCGCCGTAAGAGCTCCGTTGCTCGTGTATACCTCACTGAAGGAACCGGTAAGATCACGATAAATAAAAAAGATTTAACGGTATATTTCCCGTCAGCTATCCTGCAATTTGTTGTTAAACAACCGCTGCAGCTGCTCGAAGTTACCGAGAAATACGATATCAAAGCAAACCTTGACGGCGGCGGTTTTACCGGACAGAGTCAGGCTTTGCGCCTTGCCATTGCCCGTGCATTGGTTAAAATCAATGCCGACGACAAGAAAGCGTTGAAAGACGAAGGTTTTCTCACACGCGATTCACGTGCTGTCGAGCGTAAGAAACCGGGTCGTCCAAAGGCGCGCAAACGCTTCCAGTTCAGTAAGCGTTAATTTGAGAGTGTTCGTTTTTAAGTTTATCATTTCTAAGTTTGTGACAGATATCTTGTCAGAAATAGCGAATCGACCTATAAACTCATTAACGTCTCAACTCAAAAACAGACAATTCGTTTAGCATCTAAACCGCCAAGACACTCGATCGGAGTACTACTCGGCGGCTGGTTCTAACAAAAGAATTCAACAGAAAGTAAACAATCAAAAGAAAGAAAACAAAATGTCAAGAACTAATTTTGACCAATTATTACAGGCAGGAAGCCATTTTGGCCACCTCAGTCGTAAATGGAATCCGGCTATGGCGCCGTATATCTTTATGGAAAGAAACGGTATCCATATCATCGATCTACACAAGACAGTTGCCAAAATCGATGAAGCAGCCGACGCTTTGAAACAAATCGCCAAATCAGGAAAGAAAATTCTGTTCGTCGCTACTAAAAAACAAGCTAAGGAAGTGGTTGCAGAGAGAGCTGCAAGCATCAATATGCCGTACGTAATCGAGCGTTGGCCGGGCGGTATGCTCACCAATTTCCCGACTATTCGGAAGGCAGTTAAGAAAATGACGAACATCGACAAACTGATGAATGACGGTACTTTCGCCAACCTTTCAAAGCGTGAAATCTTGCAGATCAACCGTCAACGGGCCAAGTTGGAGAAGAATCTCGGCTCGATTGCAGACCTTACCCGTCTGCCCGCCGCACTCTTCGTGATTGATGTAATGAAAGAAAATATCGCTGTAAGAGAAGCCAACCGTCTTGGTATTCCTGTCTTTGCAATAGTCGATACGAATTCGGATCCGAAGAATATAGACTTTATTATCCCGGCCAATGACGACGCAAAAGACAGCATCGACGTGATTCTCACAGCTTGTTGCACTGCTATTGCCGAGGGATTAGAGGAACGGAAAGCCGAGAAAGCGGATGAAAAAGCAGCCGCAGAACAGGCAGAAGAAGCCGCAGAAGGTCGTCGCCGCACATCTCGTAAGGCACGCAAAGAGGAAGAATCAGCTGCTACGGAGACTCCGGTTGAGGCTGAAGCACCTGCCGCAGAATAATTCTTCTCATTATTATTAATATCTAAATGACAAAGGAATATTGACAATGAATGTTTCAATAGCTGATGTTCAGAAACTCCGTAAACTGACAGGCGCGGGGCTTGCTGACTGCAAAAAGGCGCTCACCGACAGTGAGGGCAATATCGAAAAGGCAATAGAAATCATCCGGGAAAAGGGTCAAGCCATCGCCGCTAAGCGTTCAGACCGCGAGACTTCCAATGGTTGCGTGCTCGTAAAAGTAGTTGACGGCTTCGGTGCCATCATCGCTTTGAAGTGCGAAACCGACTTCGTTGCCAACGGCGAAGACTATATTCAGCTCACACGCAACATCCTCGACGAAGCCGTTGCAGCCAAAGCCAAGAGCTTAGAAGAGGTGAAAAACCTGAAATTCAACGACGGACAGACCGTTCAAGAGGCAATTATTGCACGCTCAGGAATCACCGGTGAGAAGATGGAACTTGACGGATACAACTATCTCGAAGGCCCAAACATCTACTCATACAACCATATGAACAAGAATCTTTTGTGCACTTTGGTTCAGTTGAACAAGTCCGCAGAAGAGCAGGGCCACGCAGTGACGATGCAGATTGCCGCTATGAATCCTGTGGCTCTTGATGAAGCGAGCGTGCCTCAGGACGTTAAGGACAACGAGTTGAAGGTAGCCATCGAGAAAACAAAGGAAGAACAGATTGAGAAAGCTGTTCAGGCAGCTTTGAAGAAGGCCGGTTTCAATCTCTATATAGCCGAAAACGAGGAGCACATTGCAGAAGGAATCGCTAAGAAAGAGATAACAGAAGCACAAGCAGAAGAAATCCGTCGCATCAAGAAAGACGTCGCAACGGAGAAAGCTAACAACTTACCCGAGCAGATGATACAGAATATTGCCAAGGGAAGAATGGCCAAATTCTACAAAGAATCGTGCCTGTTAAACCAGGAATTTATCCAAGACAGCAAGCTCACTGTCAGTGACTACCTGCACGCTGCGGATAAAGAGCTCACCGTGACAGCATTCAAACGCTTCACGCTTCGGGCTGAATAATATTCGAATCATCTCATCTTTTTTAGTAAAACATAATTATATGCCGGCCACTTTTATAAAAAAGGGCCGGCATTTTTAATATAGGAATAAAGCAGTCTGCTGCGATTTGGAATCAAAAGAGATACAAATAACAATTCAGTTAATAGTCAAATGCATTGCCACTAACCGTTAAACGGCGTGCAAGTAATAGTTAATCACACGACGATTAACGGCTTTTCGCAATACAAGTAAGCGTTAACGGCAATGTACTCTGTGTATTTTCGATTCTCAACCGGCTATAAAACGCTCAAGCTCTCAATATCAATCAGCAATAATCAATTTGTAAAACAGCACTCCACCCCACCTTTTCGACTTCTCCGAAAGGGAAGAAAAAGGGCTAAAAATTGTCAGAATGAAGATATTTGCAGTCGGAATGAACTACATCCAACACAATAAAGAGTTGGACGGAACGTTATATAAACCGGAGACTCCGGTCATTTTCACCAAAGCAGACACTGCTTTGCTAAGGTCGCATAAGCTTTTTCATCCCCGATGATATGGGACGAATCGATTATGAAGCCGAAATCGTGGTACGAATCAGCAGGTTAGGCAAGACGATTCCACAGCGTTTCGCCCATCGTTACTATGATGCGGTGACTTTGGGAGTAGACTTTACGGCCCGCGAATGGCAACAACAGCTGCGCAAAGCAGGTCTGCCGTGGGACCTATGCAAAGGTTTCGACGGCTCAGCAGCTATCGGCGACTGGATAGATGTGCACAAATTACGCGATATTCAGGCACTTCGCTTTCGGTTAGATATCAACGGATGCACCGTGCAAGAGGGTTGTACGAGCGATATGTTGTTTCAAGTAGATGAGCTGATAGCCTATATCAGTCGGTTCTTCACCCTCAAAACGGGCGACATTCTTTATACAGGAACGCCCGCAGGAACGGGTCCCGTACACATCGATGACCACATCGAAGGGTATATCGAAGAGCAAAAGGTAATGGAATTCAATTGCAAATAAATGGTCTCCGGCAGCCCCTCCGAAAGAAAGGAGACACGAATGAGAACAAGAAATCTCATTTTTCGCAATCTGTTTGAGGGGAGAAGAGTAAAGGAATGAGAATTATTAGACATCTTTGTATCAGTCTTTTGCTCTTGCTTTGCACACAGATGCAAGGGCAAGAGTTTGTAAATTTGGCGGCAAAAGACGTCAGAATCGAGGGACGATTGCCGTATTTTACCCGCTCATTTGCTCTTGGAGACCAGTTCAAAGACTCTGTTTATACCGTCCAAATCAGATATCCCGAGTTCACGGAGATGCCTATTGCAGAAGTGAAAAAACTCCGGATGCTGGCCGATTCGGTATTACCTGCATTCCCGCGAATTAACCGTCGCATCGTCGTCGACCGCAAACGAGGTGCCTTGGAAGTGAATTTCTGTCCCTTAGTACACCGCAATGGCAAGTGGCTGATACTCAGTAGCTTTATGATCAGTATAGAGGCGCGGCGCAAGAAGTCGTCCGCAGTGCAGGCAAAAGCCATTACACGCAGCCCGAAAAGTAGTCTGCCGTATGCCGACCACTCTGTTTTGGCGAGCGGACGATGGGCAAAAATCCGTGTGAAAGACAATGGCGTGCATCGTCTGACGGATGAAGTGATCCGACGGGCAGGCTTTACCCATCCTGAGAAAGTAAAGATTTACGGCTACGGCGGACACCTACAAAACGAGATATTGACGGCCAATGACCTGACCGAATATGACGATTTGAAAGAAATTCCGACCTGTATCGTGGGCGGACAACGACTTTTTTACGGTCGCGGTACAGTGAGTTGGGCCGACCGAAAGACCACCATTCGCACGCGAAACCCCTATTCCGACTATGGCTATTACTTTATTACAGAAAGCGATGCAGCACCTCTGACGGTCGATTCTACAGCTTTTCTCGCATCGTTTTATCCCTCGGCAGCCGACTATCACATCCTGCACGAGGTAGATAATTATGCTTGGTACCAAGGCGGTCGCAATCTTTTCGAGGACATTCCCATAGCCAAAGGCACATCGCATACATTCAACGTCAAAGCGCCCGGCCATCAATCGCGAGGCGTTTTATCGGTTGCCGTAACTGCAGGAACCACCAGCGAGGCCGTCATCACGTGCAACGGAACACGCATCGGAACCGCTTCGATGACGTGGACAGACAGTGAAGCCGACACGTATGAGAAAGGAAAGGAAACCGTTGTTACACTGCCCGTAGACAATCTGACGACCGATAACGCCGTCACAGTCAGTACAACGGCCGGTGGTCCGGTACGATTAGATTATATTTCCATCACATTCGACACGCCAAAACCGGCTCCTCGCTTAGCTGTCGATGCCTTTCCGGCTGCCGAATACGTACATAACATCACCCCGCAAGACCGTCACGCCGATGCAGCTTGCGATATGGTAATCATCATTCCGACATCGCAAAAGCTCTTGGAGCAGGCTCGTCGGTTGGCCGCTTTCCACGAACGTCACGACGGATTGCGAGTGCGCATCGTGCCGGCAGACGAACTTCTCAATGAGTTCAGCAGCGGAACGCCCGACGCCAATGCCTATCGCCGCTATCTGAAAATGCTTTACGACCGTGCCGAAAAGGCCGAAGATCTGCCCCGTTATCTGTTACTCTTCGGCGATTGTGCGTGGGATAACCGAATGAATACGGCTCATTGGGCTGCCACAAAGCCCGAAGATTACCTGCTATGTTATGAAAGCGAGAATTCGTTTAACAAGGTTTCGTGTTACGTGGACGATGGTTTTTTCTGTCTGTTAGACGACGGCGAGGGGGGCGATTTGCAGCAAACCGACAAGCAGGATGTAGCTGTCGGGCGCTTCCCTGTGGTCGATCCAGACGATGCCAAAACGCTTGTCGACAAGACGATAGCCTATGCTAGTAATGCCAACGCGGGTCCGTGGCAAAACACTTTGCTGTTTATGGGCGACGACGGAAACGCTAATCTCCATATGAAAGACGCCGATGACGCTGCCGAACAGGCTGCAACAGGACATCCGGGGTACGTTGTTCGCAAGGTGATGTGGGATGCTTACCGTCGCGAATCGTCGTCTACGGGCTTCACATATCCCGATGTTGAGCGCACCATTAAGCAGCAACAGACCGATGGGGCATTGATAATGGATTATGCAGGACACGGTCGTGAGGATGTAATTTCACACGAATCGGTATTGAAACTCACAGATTTCGAGCGCTTCACAAATAAGAATCTGCCGCTTTGGATTACTGCGTCGTGCGACATTATGCCGTTCGATGGTGCTGTGCCGACTATTGGCGAGGCAGCCATTCTCAACAAACGGGGCGGCGCTGTGGCCTTTTACGGAACCACGCGTACCGTTTATGCCGACCGAAACCGCGTTATCAATATGGCGTTTCTACGCTACGTGCTCGGCAAAAAAGATGGAAAACCTATACCGATAGGCGAAGCTCAGCGACTGGCTAAGAATGAATTGATTACCACCGAGCAAGACTTGACGACTAATAAACTGCAATACGCCCTTTTGGGAGACCCGGCTCTGGCGCTCAATCAGCCCACCTTACGAGCTGTTATCGACTCGGTGAACGATGTTCCGACAGCTTCTGCCACAGCGATTGCACGTTTGCGGGCCGGCACTGTAGCCACAGTGAAAGGCCATATAGAGGGAGTCAGCAACTTTCAAGGTATCGTTACGGCCCTCGTCAGAGACAAACGAGAGCTGATTACGTGCCGGTTGAACGACAATTCGAAGTCGGGCGCCTCCTCACCATTCACTTATCACGACCGGACACGCACGATTTTTAACGGTTCCGACAGTGTTCGGGGCAGTCGTTTCACGTTTTCCTTCGCCATTCCAAAGGACATCGACTATACCGAAGGCGCCGGATTGATCAACGTCTATGCCGTTAATACCGGCCGAACAATGACTGCCCACGGCTCATCAGATAGGTTTCTCATCGGCGGAAGCGGTATTTCGAGCACCGATTCCATCGGACCCGCCATCTATTGTTACCTCAACTCACCCTCGTTTACCAATGGCGGAAAGGTAAACAGCACACCTTACTTTGTCGCTCAACTACGAGACGAAAGCGGACTGAACGTCAGCGGCAGCAGCATCGGGCACGACTTGCAGCTGACTATCGACGGACTGGCCGCGCAAAGCTATGTGTTGAACGACCGCTTTACATACGATTTCAATTCATATACCGCCGGATCAGTGGCTTTCAACATACCGATGCTGACACCGGGAAAGCACGAACTCACGTTCAGAGCGTGGGATGTGCTGAACAACTCATCGACAACACGCCTCTCATTCACGGTCGTAGAAGGTCTCGAACCGTCGCTTTTCAGCATCGGATGTACTGAAAACCCGGCCTCAACGACCACCGGTTTCATCATCAATCACGACCGAACGGGTAGCGAAATAGATGTACTCATCGAGGTGTTCGACCTCAACGGCTGCCCGCTTTGGACCCACCAGGAGCGCGGTGTGAGCACTTCGGGCACCTATACCGTGCCTTGGAATCTGACCGCCGACAACGGAAACCGGCTCGAAACGGGTGTTTATCTCTACCGCGTAAGCATCGCCTGCAACGGCAGTCATTACGTTTCCAAAGCCCGAAAACTAATCATTACGAGCAATAAATAGCCCAATGACAACGTTTCATTATTAAAATCATTGACCGAAGAATGAACAAACTGACAAGAATAGCCCTACTCTCGCTGCTCTGTACAGCGTCAATTATAGTACGGGCACAGGACAAACCGCGGATGTTCAACCCCGTTTACTATTCCGTTACCTCGCAGATGATTGCTCCGGATGCCCGTGGCGCTGGTATGGGTGATGTCGGAGTAGCCACCGATCCGGATGTAAATTCACAATATTGGAATCCCGCCAAGTACCCGTTTAACATCTCACGGGCCGGCGTTTCACTGAATTATACGCCTTGGCTGCGGCAATTGGTCACCGATATTTACCTTGCCTATCTCGCAGGCTATTATCGAATCGGCAATTATTCGGCCGTTTCAAGCTCACTAAGATACTTCTCTCTCGGCGAGGTTGAGACTAACAAGCCCGGCACAGCAGCAATGACCATACGCCCGTATGAGATGTCTTTCGATGTGGCTTACTCCATTATGCTGAGTGAGAAATTGTCGATTGCGGCCGGTGTGCGGTGGATCTATTCCGATCTGACATACAGTTACAGCGAGGAAACAAGTCTGGGATCGGCCTTTGCAGCTGATTTGGGACTCTATTACCAGACCTATCCCACGCTCGGAGCGCGTGAATGCCAGTTGGGCTTGGGCCTGAACATCTCGAATATCGGCAGCAAAATCAATATGGGTAACGATGACAACAGCGACTTTATACCCACAAACCTGCGCTTGGGAGGTGCTTTGATGATTCCCATTGACAATTACAACCGGCTCACTTTGGCTGCCGATGCTAACAAATTGCTTGTTCCCACCAAACCGAAACAGCAAGATGGCGAAACCACGCAAGCCTACCAAGACCGCCTTCAACGCGATTACTACGACGTTTCGAGCATCAGCGGCATCTTCAAGAGTTTCAGCGACGCTCCCGGAGGATTCAAAGAAGAGATGCAAGAGGTGCAATGGAGCATCGGAGCAGAATATATTTACAATGACAAATTCAGTCTGCGAGCCGGCTATCACAATGAAAGCGCCAACAAAGGAGATCTTAAATACTTTACCGTCGGTGCCGGATTCAAGATGAATGTGTTCTCTTTGGATGCGGGATATGTCATTGCCACGACCAAGAGTAATCCACTCGACCAGACCCTCCGCTTCTCTCTTACCTTCGATATGGATGGTATCAAGGATCTGTTTCGGCGCAAATGAACAGGGAATTGATAGTTGATAATTAAGAATTGAGAATTCATTCAATTCCCGATTATCAATAAATACGGTTCCTAATTATCAGTTCTCAATTATTAATTTTCAATTACCAATGATTCGAGTAGGCTTTGGATACGATGTCCACCGTTTGGTAGAAGGCCGCGATTTATGGCTTGGCGGCATCAAGATAGACCACAGTTCGGGTCTGTTAGGCCACAGTGACGCCGACGTTTTGCTGCACGCCATTTGCGATGCGATGCTCGGTGCGGCCAATATGCGTGATATAGGATACCACTTTCCGGACACTTCTGCCGACACATTAGATATGGACAGCAAGGTGATTCTGCGTAAAACGGTAGCTTTGATTGCATCGAAAGGTTACCGTCTCGGCAATATCGACGCCACCGTTTGTGCCGAACGCCCCAAGCTGAATCCGCATATCCCGGCAATGCAACAATGTATTGCCGACATCATCGGCACAGATCCCGACAACATCTCCATCAAAGCCACCACCAACGAGCACCTCGATGCCATTGGCAGAGAAGATGGAATTGCCGCCTATGCTGTTGTATTGATAGAATAACAGACCCTTAATAAAAACCTCACTCCGGCCCTCTCCCTCGGGAGAGAGAGGCAGAATAGAGATTTCTCTATATTTTACTGACTATCAATAAGATACAAGTTATTCAACGATTAACCGTCAGTTGCTAAACGAAAGACCATTAAACGGCGTGCGACTAATGGTTAGTTATTGTGCGATTAACCGTTAATCATAAGACGTTTAACGGTTAGTCGTAATGGCCATTATATGTATTTGATTCTCAATAACATACGAACTCCCTTGTCCTTATGCCTTTTGACCTTCTGGCTAAGGTTCATTTCAATGGGCCTTACATTCAGATTAGGGGTCGTGCAAGAATCTGACTGCAAGTGCGTTCTATCAAAGAACAACATCAATAACTATGAAATATTGGATCATCGCATTGCTTTTGACTACTGTAAAAATACAGGCACAGGAGATGAGACACCACGAATGGAGTGTAAGTTTCGGCTATTTCGACAATATTTTGGATAAAAGATTTGACGATTTCACACTTGAAATGTGCCGGAAATACGGTCTGAATCCTGACAAACGATACACGCACATCCTCGAAGGACGTAAACATCAGACCATCAGTCTACAATATCACTATCGCATTTCACATAGTTTCTCGGTGGGAGCGACTGTCGGTTGGGGGCACGCTTTGCATCATTACGGCGAACTTAAACTGCTTCATCCTCTCATTCCGTTCTGCGGGGATGAAAAGAAAGGTTCATATGCATAGTCATACACTCTATATTGCCCCATCAGTGCGATGGACTTGGTACGAGCTCCGCAGTCATTGGCTCCGTCTCTATTCGTCTTTATCCGTGGGTGTGATACGCCAGAAGATGGAGTTTCGCCCTATTTCGCTTGACAATGCGGTGCCGTTAACCATTCGCAAATGGCGAATGACTTATCAAGTTACGCCTGTCGGATTGGAATTCGGTAAACGTGCATTCCGCGGCTTTGCTGAATTGGGTTACGGTTATCAAAGCGTTTTCAATACCGGTCTCCGCATTGCGCTGTGAGAAAGGAGCTGATTGGAATTTTATTTTTTGTTATTTCGTGCAGGATAGTCCTGCAACGGTATTCCCGCTTGCTTGAAACGGGCGATATCTTCGGCATCGGTGACCATCCGATTGAGGGGAATCGGCTCGTTGTGATCGTTGAGATAAACGGGCGGAAGAGGGCGATAAGCGAGGCGGCAACAGAGCGGCGGCGGTCGAAATACGGTGTACGGAGGCCTGCAAGGTCTATCATCGTGTGGAAAACAGACAAGTTTGTAGCAACCGGTCGATTACAGTTGGCGGCGAGCACAGGCAAAACGCCGGGGCGTAAACCACAATAACGAGTCGAAAGCCATACCATCAACGGTACGTGCAGCTCGTAATAAGAGGGCCGAGGAGATGCGTGAAGGAAGAGATGACGGCTGTCATCGAAGATGTTTTCACCGTGATCGGAAGCGTAAACCAATGCACCCATAGCGCCGGTAGCCTCGATTCGGTGCATCACTTCGGCCAACAGACGGTCGGTGTAACGAATGGTGTTATCGTAAGCATTAACGAGCGAGCGCCGATTGGAAGTTTCTGCCTCGCTGGCTTCATCGGGTTTGAAATATGACAGACTACGAGGATAACGCTTTTGATATTCAAAATGCGACCCATAGGTGTGTAAAACGATAAACTCTTTGCGCCTGTTCTGCTTGAGAACAGCGTCTAAGAGCGGCAGAAGTCGGTCGTCATAACCGTCGGGAGCGGCCTTAGATGAATGTGCGCGAATAAATTTCCACTCGTCGGCTGCTTGTCCGAAGAAGTCGATAAAGGAGTGATTGGGTAATTGATTAGATAAGAATACCGTGTGGAATCCGGCCTCTTTAAAAGCCGTAATGATGCCTTTTTGGTGGTAAACACTGTCGAAATCGACGGCCGAAACGGCTGAAAGAAGCATCGGAACACTCTTATGCGTGGTGTTAGACTGTGTAAGTGCACGCTTGAAAACGGCAAGATGCGGTACGGAAAGCAATTGCGGGTCGGTGGCTCGACGATATCCGTAGAGCTGAAAGTTGGCTGCGCGGGCCGTCTCCCCTATCACAAGGACATATATTTCACGCTCGTTGGGATTGTGCGTAGATGTTGCCCGAAAGGTGAAGCGGCGCGAAGTCTCGGCATAATGGGTCGTGGCGTAAGTACGACTGACAGCCAACCAGATGTTGTGCAGCACGTTGACGGGATATAGGTCATCTGTAACTGCATAGCTTTTGGGTAATTGAGAATTGGCGATTGATGATGGAGAACAGTCTCGATGATCTGTCGTTGTATGGTTGGAGACGATTAGAAGAAAGAGGAGTAACAATCCTGCGGCAGCCCCGACAGCACCTGCTCGCCGACCGATACGACAGAATGGTTGGGTGAGCTGTTGCCTTCGAACCATCGAAAAACCGGCAAGCAACAAGAGCGGAACGTAGATCAAGACCACGAAAACAATGCTCGGAAGGAGATTGTCGAGTAATTCCAGCGCCTCGCCGGTATTCGTTGTGATGAGATTTAAGAACATATCAACGGCTATCACGGAGTGACCGTACAGATAGAGTAGCACCATCTGAAAGGCTGAAAGGAAGAGAAACGGAAAGAGAAACCACACCGTTCGGCCTATTTTCGGCGACAGCGAGAGGGCCCATATATATAAGGAGACGGGCAGAATAATATTGACCAGGCGGCCCACAAGCGGCAAAGGCTCTGTAAAAGACAGGCAGATGTTGGGCAGACTCAGTACAAAGAGTGCCTGAAAGAAGATGACCTGCGGAGCGGAGTAACGGTTGACGATATGTTTAAAAAGCCTCATTGAACCAGCTTGACATTATCTATCCAGAATGTGTTTCCAGGTGAACCGATGAAAGCTCCGCCGTTACTCGACGAGAATTGAAGCACAAGATGTGTCGGCATTTCATCTTTCCCAGCCCACCCTATTTCCTTAATGGGCACACTTTTACCCTTACTGTTACGGGCATAGTCGGTAGATCGCAAGCCCATCAGGCGCTCATTATAACCCAATTGACTGCGGATGTCGCCGTAAAGAATACGATATGTGGAATTGTTAACCCATCCGTTGGTATTGCGATTGTACTCAACAACCATCGTTCCGACGCGTTTTGCTGTGATGTTTCCTTTGGCGTCTTCGCTCCGTTTCTGCAAAAGCAGTACGGTAATAGCACAGTCTTTGCCCGGCACTGCGGATACTTTGCTGAATCCGGTCTGCTTAATGCGATTAGGACTTGCAGCCAATACCACCCGATAATCGTATCGGAGGGCCGTTGGCCGCTTGTTATACGGGATGCCCCAATTAAGACTTTTCTCGCCGTCTTTTGTGCCCGTGATAGGCTCGTGCATATCTCCGAGGAAGACAGAACCTGCTGCCAAGACACTGATGTCGACCAAACCGAGTACTTTGACGTGCTCGATGTGGGTGCTTAACTTGGCACAATAGCCTGTACCTCGCGGTTCGCGATAAACCGACTGATTGGTTTTGACAATGCCCATCACCTTGGCCAACACGTTAGAAGTAGCCCAAGGAGAATGCCCGAGATTCTTATACGGGATGTTTCCGTCAATCGTTCGGTCGGGGCCTATCTCATAAAGTGTCTTCGAATTACCGCCAATGATGGACGACTCTTTGATATTTCGCACCACCCAATGGTCCATATTGCCGTATAGAATGGGGTCAATACGTTCTTCGGCAACAGCTTTACCGGATGAAAAACAACACAAAGCCGCCATTAACAAACATCTGATCACGATTTCCCTCCTACAATCTTCTTGATATCGTTAAGCTTATTGAGCGCCTCGACAGGCGTAAGATGATTGACGTCGAGTCCCAGAATCTCGTCTCGGATTTGGCAAAGCACAGGATCGTCAAGCTGGAAAAAACTGAGTTGCAAGCCTTCCCGACTCTCGTCGAGATGCTTTACGCCTGCCTTTCCGGCCGTTCCCACATTGCTGTTGTCGGCTTCCAATTGTTTCAGAATGACATTGGCACGTTTCACGATGCTCTTAGGCATACCCGCAATTTCAGCTACGTGGATACCAAAAGAATGTTCCGAGCCTCCGCGTTCGAGTCTTCGGAGAAAGATTACCTTATTATTCACCTCCTTAACACTGACGTTATAGTTACGAATACGCGCAAAATTCTTCTCCATCTCATTGAGTTCGTGATAGTGAGTGGCAAAAAGCGTACGCGAACGGGCCTTTGAATGCTCGTGCAAATACTCCACAATGGCCCACGCAATGCTGATCCCGTCATATGTACTTGTGCCTCGTCCCAACTCGTCGAACAGCACAAGCGAATGCGGCGACACGTTATTGAGAATGTTGGCAGCCTCGGTCATCTCAACCATAAACGTAGATTCGCCTAACGATATATTATCGCTGGCCCCCACACGAGTAAAGACTTTGTCTACCAAGCCCACCTTGGCACTCTCGGCCGGGACAAAACTACCCATCTGAGCAAGCAATACAATCAATGCCGTTTGCCGTAAGAGAGCCGACTTTCCGGCCATATTCGGACCCGTAATGATAATGATTTGCTGCTTGTCGTTATCGAGCAGGATGTCGTTCGGCACATATTGCTCGCCCGCCGGCAGCTGAGTCTCGATCACAGGATGTCTTCCCTGTTTGATATCGAGCGTGTCTTCGGTACAAATTTGAGGCCGGATGTAATGATGATCTTCGGCCGCTTTGGCAAACGAAAGCAAGCAATCAAGTTGTGCAATGACATTAGCATCGATCTGAATCTGCGGGATAAACTCCTGCATAGCCGTTACCAGTTCGGTGAAGAGTCGTTCTTCAAGCGACCGAATTTTCTCATCAGCTCCGAGAATCTTCTCTTCATACTCTTTCAACTCTTGTGTTATATAACGCTCGGCTTGTGCTAACGTCTGCTTACGAACCCACTCTTGCGGAACCTTATCTTTGTAAGTGTTGCGTACTTCAAGGTAATAGCCGAACACGTTATTATAACCCACTTTGAGACTTGCAATACCCGTCTGCTCGATTTCACGCTGTTGAATCTGCAAAAGGTATTCGCGACTGTTATTAGAGATGCGTCGAAGCTCATCGAGTTCGGCGTTGAATCCATCTGCAATGACATTACCTTTAACGAGTAATTGCGGCGGATCGGGTTGGATTTCACGCTCGATGCGATCTCGAATACTCTCACACAGATTCAATTGTTCACCGATCTGCGTCAAGCTTTCATTCTTTGCGTGAGTGCAAGCTGTTTTGATAGGGGCGATAGCCTGCAATGCGTACTTTAACTGAACAACTTCTCGCGGTGAGACTCGGCCCACGGCGACTTTTGAAATGATGCGTTCCAAATCGCCAATGCGGTGGAGTTGTTCATCGATACACTGTCGGAAGTCGGGCTCGCGGAAGAAATATTCCACACCGTCAAGCCTTTGTTCGATGCGCTTCTCATCTTTTAAAGGAAACACCACCCATCGTTTCAGCATCCGACCGCCCATCGGTGTCACCGTCTGATCAATGACATCGAGCAACGATGCACCGTCTTCCTGCATCGGTTGGAGCAATTCCAGCGAGCGGATTGTGAATTTATCAAGGCGTACATAGCGTTCTTCCTCAATACGACTGAGCGACGTGATGTGTGCGATGTTCGTATGTTGGGTCAGCTCGAGGTATTGAAGAATAGCACCCGAAGCAATGACTCCGCTTTTTAAATGCTCCACACCGAAGCCCTTTAAAGTCTTTGTGCCGAAATGTTTTAATAGTTTCTGCCGTGCCGACTGTTCCGTAAAAACCCAATCGTCAAGCTCAAACACACAGAATTTAGTACCGAATTGCCGTTCAAACTCGGCTTTATGCGCCCTGTCATACAGCACTTCCTTAGGCGAGAAATTGCCTAAGAGCTTCTCAATGTAATCAAACGCCCCCTCATCGGTCAGAAACTCGCCCGTAGAAATATCCAGAAATGCCACACCGCAAGCAGCCTTCCCGAAGTGTACGGCAGCCAAGAAGTTGTTTTCTTTATAGTTCAGCACAGTGTCGTTCATCGCTATTCCGGGCGTAACCAACTCCGTAATACCGCGCTTGACCAACTTCTTAGTGAGTTTCGGATCTTCAAGCTGATCGCAGATTGCCACTCGTCGGCCCGCACGAACTAACTTCGGGAGGTAAGTATCAAGTGCGTGATGAGGGAATCCGGCCATTTCGATTCCCTCTTTACTGCGTTTCGTAAGCGTGATTCCGAGAATCTTGGCTGCCACTACGGCGTCTTCGCAATACGTTTCATAGAAGTCGCCACAGCGAAACAACAACACTGCGTCAGGATATTGGTTCTTAAACGAGAAGAACTGCTTCATCATCGGGGTTTGCCCCACGTCTCTATTTGCCATTATTATTTACCCGAATAAGCGTCGAGTTTCTTTAAATAATAGTCCTTGAAATCGCGCCAATGATAATACGGGGCGATATCGGTTTTGATGGGGAGCGTTGCCTCGTCTTCACAGAGCAGCACCTTGAAGATGACGTCTTTATCGGCCGGCGACCGGCGATAAAACACGAATTGCAGATTAGAAGCCATCGGAATGATTTTGTAATCACACCAGTTCGCATCGTCCAATTGCTCCAAATCGCTGATCTGCCGACCGCAGCCATTGAGATCCAACAGGCAGGTAAGCGGCATCACCATCGTGTCGTGTCCATAGCGGAGCGTAGCACCGGGATGTGGAAGAGCAATACAACTGTCGGCCTCGACGATGATTTTACGCAACAAATTACGCTGGGAGAAAGGCTGAACATTACCGCTGAGCGGTGACGGACCGTAAGCAACATACCAATAAGCGTTGTCTTTGAGCCAATTGTCATAAAGCTCGCCCTGCGTAAAGAGGTCGTAGAGCGACAGCTTGTGCCGCAGCTCGGTACTCTGAACATTGCTTGCCAACTTATAAAGCATACGATTCAACTGCGAGGCATCGATGCTGTCATGCCAGTAGGCTTCGTCATTGAAAATCGTCTGCATCACCCGCTCATAATTGTCGTGCTTCTTCGAGAACGCCTCCAACGCCTCGTTAACCGCCGGAGCAGAGCGTTTGGCTCTCAGAGCCGTATCGTTCAGATTCATATAATACATATCGTGGTGACTCGCATCGTGTGTAATCTGCAACTGCGGATTAGCAACGAGCAACTGCTGCAACGCATTTTCCATCGACAGAATACAACGAATAACTATCGTGCTCTTGGCATCTACATTCGTTTTTCCTGCAAAAACTTCGGGGAATCGTTCATACATCCGCTTCGCAATCGCCTTATGTTGCTCGGCACCCCGCTGTGTCAGCTCGCCATCGCGACGATAAGCCTCAGCGCGAATCAGCCCCACCTTGCGCAACACGTCCTTACCCGCAGACGTCAGCTTACCCAGACTGTCGGCACGCATCAATACCGAATAAGGCCAGTCATAAGCCCGCGTACCGATCAGATAGCGCGACCCGTGCCGCCCGTAGTGCTGATATAAAACGGTCGATACCCTTTGGGCGCCGGCGTGAGCACCTTTTGCGGACCGGGATAAGCCACATAGTTACCCGCCGACAGATTCTTGTCTTTCTCGAAATCCTTACGTGCCTGCTGTGCACAAACGCAGAGCGTAAAAAGCAATGATGCTAAAACGATGATATTTCTTTTCATAAATCAATGTTTTTTAGTGAATGCAAACTTACGGAAAAAAATCCACTTACCGCCTCATCCCCTATCAAAATATAACATTTTTCGTGATTTTACATAAGCTCTTTGCAGCACACTCACCCCTCGCCTCTGACATAAATCTTGCGGTAAGTCGTGCCCACGTTTTGCAACTTGCCCGACCGCTCCAGCTCTGCGGCAAGGCGGTAAGTCCCCGAGCGCGAAAGATGCAGCTGCCCCCGCAAGTCGCCCGTCGTAATGAACGACTGCTCGGCAAAAAGCGTTGCAAGCGCCGCCTCCACCTCTTCCGGCGTGGGAACCGAGTGCAGTGCAGACTGATAGGTAGCATTCTCGAAGTCGGCCCCCGACATCGCTTTCAGAAACGACTTTTCCGGACGGAAGTTCACGGTGCGCACCGCAGGATTGCGCAGCCGGAAGCGATGCGACCGCGGGTCTTCATACACCTCACCTCCGACAGACAGCGAGAAATACCCGATACCATCCAGATAAACGCGGTTGCCCAGCGCCAGCTGGTCGATCATCTCCGTCTTCAAAGCCTCGAGCACCCCAACCAAATCGGCCAGTGTCAGCGACGTAGCCCGTTCGATGTGCCCCTGCATCTGTTTCAGTCCCACGGTTCCATATTCCATCGGAACCACCTTAAAGTCGGCATTCTTCGGGAGTCCTCCCGTCGTCTTCAACAATTTGTAACGTACAGCCATAGTTCTCTTTTCTTTTGGTTAAACACAGTTTTCTTGTTCCGGCAGATACCGTTTTCTGTCTCAACGAGGTATCCTTTTCCCTGTCAACAGCGCACCGTTTTCCTTATCAATAACACATCGTTTTTTCTTTCAACAGCGCACTGTTTTCTCTTTCAACAACATATCGTTCTCTTCCCCTATTAGGTATCGTTTATGAACGATATTAAGGAATTCCTTTTGTCATTCCCCTTAATCGATAAATGTTTCATCGTGATGAGAAATAATTTTCATCGTGATGGTACGAACGTCTCATCGTGATGAAAATTTCGTACCATCACGACGAAACTGATATCGATTCGGTACAAAGATAATACTATCTACGGAATAAGCAAAGATAACGATCAAGAAAAACGCATAATCGCAAAATATTCATGCTTTGGAAGGGGGTTATCTACTCCTGGCTTGCCAGTGCATCCCGATCGCATTGCACTCCGCTATCGCCGGTTCCGGTCTATCGCCAGCAGATTCGCCCGTACGGCTTCTGCTTAAACCGGCGAGGTGATTTGTTCGCCCTCATTTGCACGCTCAGAGAGATTTCGTTATCTTTGCAGGGCGAAAGAAACCTAAGGATGAACAAGTATATTTTGATGATGGCACTGCTGGTGTCGGCAGCGGGTGATACTGCGGCACAGGAAGCCGACTCGCTGCAAGTGAAAGGACCGATGATTCATCGGGTCGAGGCAGATGTGCTGCCCTCGATCATTCTGCATACTAACCAGTATCTGCGCGGCAATAATCCTGAGGGGCGGACGATGAACCACGCGTTTACGGTCCGACTGAAATACGCATTCCAACGGCCGCAAGATAACGAGCGGACAGCTGTTTACAAGGGGGCATACCAGGGGGTGGGCGTGGCTTATCACGACTTCAATCCGCAGTTGGGGAATCCCCTCTCGGCTTTTATCTTTCAAGGGGCACAGATCAAAAGCATCGCACCGCGGCTGTCGTTGAATTATGAATGGAATTTGGGTCTGACGTTCGGCTGGCATCCTTTCGACCCGCAGGATAACCCGGAGAACAAGGTAATCGGCTCGAAGGTGACGGCTTATATCGACGTTGACCTGTATCTGCGCTGGCAGCTGGCCGACTGCTTAGATGTGAACTTAGGCGGGTCGATCACTCATTTCTCGAACGGCAACACGACGATTCCCAATGCAGGACTCAACGTTTTGGGCGGGCGAGTGAGCGTGGCGTACTATGTCAATCGGCGTCTGAATCGGCAGCTACATACGCAAGTTGTTTCGCCGCTGCGCAGGCACGTAGACTGCGACCTCGTGCTTTACGGCGCGTGGCGCAAACAAGGGTTTTATTTCGATCAAGGGCCGGTAGCGCTGCCGGGCAGCTACGGCGTGTTCGGCTTTACGCTCAATCCGCTCTATCATCTCAACCATTGGTTCAATGCAGGCGTTTCGGTCGACGGCGTATACGACCGAAGCGCGAATCTCTATTTCGACGGCGATTATATCGTAGGCGAGGGGGAACAAGACGCCAAGTGGGAACACGTGCGGCGGCCGGCGGCTATCAAGCAGATGGCCTTGGGACTGTCGGCCCGCGCAGAGTTCGTGATGCCTTATTTTACAATCAATCTCGGCTATGGACACAATATTGTCAATGCACGTGGCGGTCTGAAAGAGTGGTATCAGATGCTGGCCTTAAAAGTGGGCTTATCAAGGCGTATCTTTGCAAACATCGGCTACAGTCTGCACGACTTTAAATACCCTAATCACCTGATGCTCGGCGCGGGTGTACACCTGTGAAATTTAGACATAAGAATAAAAGGACGAAGGAGCCGCCGTATTGCTCTTTGAATAATAACATAACTGAAATGACAGACATTTGCTGCATCGGACACATCACTCACGACACGATCATCACACCCAAGACGAGGGTGGAGATGGCAGGAGGTACGTCGTTCTATTTTGCTCACGCCATTCGCCAGCTGCCGCCCGCTGTCTCGTTCTGCTTGATCACGAAGGTGGGCAGCGATGCCTTGCCCGAGGTGGAAAGACTGTGCACGGCGGGCGTCGACGTCACGTGTTATCCCAGTGAGCACACCGTCTATTTTGAAAACAAATACGGCACCGATGCTAACCGTCGCACCCAGCGCGTGTTGGCCAAGGCTGACCCGTTCACCATCGAAGAACTGCAAGACGCAGAGGCTCGGATCTTTCATTTAGGATCGCTTCTCAACGACGATTTCTCACCCGAAACGGTGCGCCATTTGGCTTCACGCGGACGTATCTCGATAGATGTCCAGGGCTTTCTACGCGAAGTTCGCCGAGTGGAAGTATATCCCACAGATTGGAGAAACAAAGAAGAAGTGCTCGGGCTGACTGATATTCTCAAGCTCAATGAGCACGAAATGACCGATATTTCGGGCTTGCACGACCCACGCACGGTGGCTCGTCAATTGGCCGAATATGGTGTACGCGAGGTCGTTATCACACTGGGCAGTTACGGTTCGCTGATCTATGCCGAGGGGCGGTTTTATGAGATACCTGCTTATAAGCCCACGGCGATTATCGACACGACAGGCTGCGGTGATACGTACAGCGCAGGATATCTTTACTGTCGGTCACAAGACATGGGGTACGAAGCATCGGGTAAGTTCGCCGCTGCAATGTGCACGCTCAAACTCGAACACAACGGGCCATTCGATCGAACGATAGAGGAGATTCGGAGAACGATTATATGATATGCAGCGATAGATCGTTGGTATCAAGCACGATGTCTGTTCGGGCAATGTAACGGCTGATAACGCCCTGCGAGACCAATTCGGCAGGTGTACCGACGGCCAGCCCTCGTTCGCGGTTGAGCACCCAAAGCGTGTCGGCAATCTGTAAGGCCAACTCTAAATCGTGTGTCGAAAGCAGAATAGTCTTGTCTTTTTCACGAGCTAATTTACGTAGCAACTGCATCACATCTACCTTACTCGGGAAGTCGAGAAAGGCCGTCGGCTCATCAAGCAAGATTATAGGTGTCTGCTGAGCCAGTGTCTTTGCAATCATTACTTTCTGCCGTTCGCCGTCGCTGAGCGTCTGAATCATCCTGTCGGCGAGCATCGAGATTCCTACGAGTTGCATTGCCTCGTTGACAATCCGACGGTCTTCCGCAGTGAGATTACCCCAGAATCCCGTATAAGGCGACCGCCCTAAACCCACCAACTCGGCCGCAGTGATGTTCTGCACATCGGGCTTTCCCGTCAGCACGACACTGATTCGGCGAGCCAACTCCTTTTTCGTCAGCCGCCGAATCTCATCGAATTGCACGGTTTCATCAGCTTCCTTCCCCTGTCGGGCTATCCGGATTTCGCCCGATAAAGTAGTTTGAAACCCGGACAACGTGCGCAGCAATGTAGACTTCCCCACACCATTCGCACCGAGCAAACCCGTGAGTCGGCCGCTCATAATCGCCCCGTCGAGTCCCGTCGCCACAGCTTTCGTCTCACCGCCTCGTACCGAATAACCCACCGTTACACCTTTCAATCTAATCGTTTCCATACGGCAAAGATAGCGAAAAGATGTTACTGACGACAGCATCTCTCCGTTTTATTTTGTAACTTTGTATCCACTCTATAATAAAGAAAGAAGAGATCTAATTCTCGAAAATATGCTGCAACGCGATTACATTATGCGACTGATTCAGGAATTTATGGCTGCTGTTCAGAAATTCTTAGAAAAAGAAGAGGGCGAAGACAAAGACTTGGCTCTGCGAGACTTATATAAACAGTATGTGGGCGATTACGAAACCATACGTAATCTCTCCATAGATGAAGCCCTGCTTTATGCCCGCGAGCAATGGGAAGACGATCAACAGCAGGAGCGTTTGGAGATGTTGGCCGAACTTTATTATGCCGAAGGTTGTGGCAAACAGGCTCCACTGCGCAACATTCTGCTCGAAAAGGCTTTCCGGTTGTTCGACTATCTCAGTACACACGATAAAACTTTCAACCTCGGCCGACAACAGAAGATGACACAAATCCGGCAGATTCTGAATACAAAAGCCATTAAATGACCAAACGATTAACCGTTAATAGTACAACGATTAACAACTAATTATAACGCGAAAAGCCGTGAAGTGCATCGTTATGATCAGCAGCCTATTATGATATTTCATCCTTTACATTCAGAGATTCATCACCCGCGGCTGTTCAATAATCCGTTTTACTACAAACCGCACCCGCTTTGTCGTCTTGCCGTCGATCATCTTCGGCAGTGCATTGAAACCCAAACGGCGTGGCAAGAAGAAATTGCACGAGGTAAGATGTTCGGTGTGTTGGTGGTGGAAAAACCATCAGGCGAAATAGGATATCTTGCTGCCTATTCGGGACAAATCGGCGAACGAGCCGACTGGGAAGGCTTCGTTCCGGCTGTATTCGATTACTTGCAGCCGACAGGTTATTTCAAAACGGAAGAAGAAAACATCTCGCGTATCAATCGGGAGATTACTTGTCTGGCAGCGTCTCCGCAACGACAAAAGGCAATCGAACAGTTAGCGACGATACACGAAGAAGCCAAACAGACCATCGAACAATATCGGCAGCAGATGGCAGAGGCTAAACGCAAGCGTGATTTAAGTAGAGAACAGGGCACGGGAAACGGCGGAGAGGAAGCCCGGATACGTGAAAGTCAGTTTATGAAAGCCGAACTGCGACGGTTGAAAAAGCGTTCAGCAATACGCATTTCAGCAATGGCAGCAGCAGTACAGACCTTTGATACCGAGATAGAAAAACTGAAAACAGAGCGTAAACAGCGATCGGACGACTTGCAGAATTGGCTTTTTCAGCATTTCCGAATGCGCAACGCGCAAGGCGAAGAACGCGATTTGATAAGCATCTTTGCCGCTGCCGTACAACGCATTCCGCCCTCAGGAGCCGGCGAATGTTGTGCACCGAAACTCTTGCAGTATGCCTTTCTGAACAAACTTCGCCCGTTGGCAATGGCCGAATTTTGGTGGGGGGCATCGCCGAAAACAGAGCTTCGCCGGCATCTTCACTATTACTCGGCGTGTCGGGGCAAATGTAAACCCATCTTAGAGTTTATGCTTCGAGGAATGGATGTAGCCAAGAATCCATTGGATTCACTTGAAAAAAAGACATTGGAGATTGTTTATGAAGACGCGTTTTTGGCCGTTGTGAACAAGCCCGAGGGGATGTTGAGCGTGCCGGGAAAAAGTTGTCGCGAGTCGGTTTACAGTTTGATGCGTGTTCATTGGCCTGACGCCGACGGTCCGTTGATGGTTCATCGGCTCGATATGGCAACCAGCGGGCTACTCGTTGTGGCCAAGACACAGGCCGTTTATCGTCTGTTGCAGATGCAGTTTGCGCGTCGCGAAATCGGCAAACGCTATGTGGCGCTCCTGGTTTCAAGGCCGAAAGTAAGTTCGCAGGGTACGATTACGCTTCCATTATGCCCCGACCCGCTTGATCGGCCACGCCAAATCGTAGACAAGGAGCACGGAAAAACCGCCATTACCGACTATCGAATCGAAGATACTTCGGGCCCTTTCACCCGCATAACGCTATATCCCCATACGGGCCGCACACATCAGTTACGCGTGCATTGTGCACATATCGACGGACTGAATGTGCCGATTGTGGGCGACGTTTTATACGGCTCGCAGGCTGATCGGCTCTTTCTGCACGCCGCAGAACTCACGTTCACCCACCCTATCACGGACAAACGACTGACATTTACACGTGAACCGGATTTCTGAAAACACTCACTTCCCATTCAAACAATTGATTGCAGGCTCGTAATAACCATTAAAGCGAAGACACTTTCTTTATAGAAGGGAAGCTGATTCAGTCTGCCATAGGCACACATTTACGCTTACCCGAAAATTCAGTAAAGTCTACTCGGATGATCTCCACACGATGAAAGGATTTGTGCGCATACTTATCACCAAGCTCTTTGTCATCAGGCGACAACTTATCTATCAGCAAATGGAGGGCCCTCATCTTCTCTTCATCGCTCAGACCGACATATGCCCGACCTCTGAACAACACACTCTCATATTCTGTCGTGAACTTATTGGGCAGCAGATGAACACGCCCCACGATAACGAACGACACCTCTGCGTGCTTTGCAATGGCGCGAAGTTTAAAGCCTTCGGGGGCACAATGAATGTAGATAGAATCTTCGCCATTCCACACGTGATTGACGGGAATACCGTAAGGGATACCGTTTTCGTCGATCATCGACAGCACGCCGTATTCCGAGTCACGCAAAAGCTCGCGGGCACGAACCTCATCCATCAGTCGGTCTCGCCGCCGAACGGTATCGTTTACATATTTCATAGCAGCCTCTAAGTAAAAAACATAATCAGCATTTGGGCGATAATCACGCGGACGAACATCCCCAACGGATAGACCGACGCATAACTCACAGCAGGCATTTCACCCTTAATCGTATCGTTGGCATAAGTCAGTGCCATCGGGTTAGCCATCGAACCACACAGGATTCCACAGATAGATCCGAAATCGAGTCGACCCATTCGCAAGGCAACTAACCCTACGAGCAATACCGGAATGAGCGTAATCAGGAATCCGACACCTACCCATAACAGTCCTTCGGGCCGCACAATGGTCTCGAAAAACTGGCTGCCGGCATCCAAACCAAGCATGCCAAATAGACCGAAAGCCCCAACTTGCGCAGCATCAACGATGCAGAACGCGTAGTATAAGAAATAAAATGCGTACGCGGGCCAAGCGATCCGACCAAGATTCCGACCACGATCGGGCCGCCGGCAATGCCCAATCGCACGGGAACCGACATCCCGGGGATATTCAACGGGATAGCTCCCACGATGAGACCAATCAATACTCCGAAAAAGATCGAACCCAAATTAGGTTCGTTGAGCAACTGAACGGCATTGCCGAAAAACCTCTCTACGTGCTCCACATCATCGTGTTCGCCCACCACAGTGACGCGATCGCCATACTGTAAACGCAAGTCATTGGTGGCCAACAGCGTAATATCGCCTCGCATCACACGGCTTACATTCACGCCGTAGGTACTGCGCAGCTGCAGCCTTCCAAGTTGTTTACCGTTCAATTCAGTACGAGAAACAACGATAACTTTCGATTCTACGACCTTGTCTATCCTGTTCCAATCTACCTTTTCAGCATTCCAATCCGTCTCAACTTGCTTTCCGAAGAGCAGCGTTATTGCCTCAACTTCATCGTCTGTGATAACCATCATCACGTTATCGCCCGTATGAAGCTGGGTAGTCGACAGCGGAACGATGACCTGTTTACCGCGCCAAATGCGCGAAATAATGAACTTGAAGTGGGTCATAGCCGACACTTGCGCCAGCGTTTTACCATCAAGTGCCGGATTGATCACCACAAACTGCCCCACATAAGTATGGTCTTCCTCGGCGTCGGAACGCGCTTTCAGGTCGTCAGGACGCACAAAAAGCTTACGCAGAAGCACCATTGCAAGAATCACACCGACCACACCGAGTGGATAAGTAACAGCACATCCCAATGCAGCAGCACCCGTGGGGAGACTCATTTGCAGCAAAGCCTGCTGAGCAGCACCTAATGCCGGCGTGTTGGTTGTGGCTCCGCAGAGCAGTCCGATCATATCAGTCATCGGAATTTTCATAATCTCACAGAGCGCTCCGGCCATCAAAGTGCCCGACAAGATGACTGCTTAGCTCCAGAGATTAAGCCTGATTCCCTCGTGACGAAGCGAACCGAAGAAGTTGGGACCTACTGAAAGGCCCAGCATATAAACGAAAAGCGAGAGGCCGAACGTCTCTATATAATCGAGCGTTTGTGCATCGACACGCAGTCCGAAATGGCCGGCGATGATGCCGATAAAGAACACAAAGGCGCTGCCCAGCGATATTCCGAAGAAGCGCAACTTGCCCAAAGCGAGTCCGAGTGCGCAGATCAGCGAAATCACCACAACGGTTTGTATCGATGAATGCACGGTAAATAAGCTGCCCAGCCAGTCCATTTGTCTGCCGTCTTTTGTTGATTGATTGCTGCAAAGGTAGCGCAATTCGGAGAGAAAACAAAGTAAACATCCCTTTTTTTCAACAGAATCACAACTTGTCGTGCCATTGTTTGATGGGCTCCGGAACGACGTTTGTCGCCTCCTCCGCCTATCTTTATGTGTCAAAATAATTTACCTTATAACATCATTAATACTTCGATATTTTCCTGCCACCCATTATCCGTTCGCAGATACACGATTTTCAGCGATTTAATAATTGGCTGATTATCAATAGGTTTATACTTATTGACGATTTATATAGTATTGAAATAGGGTACGAAAAGACGTTAATCGGCAATAGAAAAGCTGTTTCCGACGATGCAATCAACCGCTTTTGAGCATCCAAGAAACCGTTAATCATCCTCTTTTATGAAATAAATCAGATGACAAGAGGTGATTCAGACGCTTACGAAAGCATTTTCACGCGCCGGAACAGAACATTTATCCGATGGTCTTTTGTCAACGTTTTTCATATTATTCCGCATCATACAACATACTCGATTGCAGTTATCAGTCTTTTGAGTTCTGCTTTTTCCTATGCTGTTTTCTTCATTCATCGACAAGAAGAAATCCATCGGCAGCTCGCAACAAACGCGAAAAAATGATTAACTTTGCACAGCATTTATAAATATCTAAGCAAAGATGGAACAGAAGAATTATAAGCGTACTACCGTGACGGCAGCTCTGCCGTATGCCAACGGAGGTGTTCACATCGGACATCTGGCAGGCGTTTACGTGCCGGCAGACATCTACGTGCGTTATTTAAGGCTGAAAAAGCGAGACGTGATCTTCATCGGCGGAAGCGACGAACACGGTGTTCCCATCACCATTCGGGCTCGGAAGGAGGGTGTTACGCCACAAGACATCGTCGACCGATACCATACGATGATCAAAAAAAGCTTTGAAGACTTCGGTATTTCATTCGACATATATAGCCGAACCACATCAGAAACACATCAGAAACTGGCTTCCGACTTCTTTCGCAAGCTCTATACCGACGGTAAACTCATTGAAAAGAGTTCGATGCAGTATTACGACGAAGAGGCGAAAACATTCTTAGCCGACCGCTATATCATCGGAGAATGCCCGCGTTGTCACCACGAAGGGGCTTACGGAGACCAATGCGAGCACTGCGGAAGCGAGCTGGACCCAACCGAACTCATCAATCCCAAATCGACAATCAGCGGTTCGGAGCCTGTGATGAAAGAAACTCGCAACTGGTATCTGCCACTGAACGAATATCAGGAATGGCTGAAACGATGGATTCTCGACGGCCACAAAGAGTGGCGTTCCAATGTATACGGACAGTGCAAGAGCTGGCTTGATATGGATTTACAGCCTCGTGCAATGACGCGCGACCTCAATTGGGGTATTCCTGTACCCGTTGCAGGAGCCGAAGGAAAAGTGCTTTACGTATGGTTCGATGCCCCGATCGGTTACATCTCGAATACAAAAGAGTTGCTTCCCGACACTTGGGAGAAGTGGTGGAAGGACCCCGAGACACGCCTTGTACACTTTATCGGCAAGGATAACATCGTGTTTCACTGCATCGTTTTCCCCGTAATGCTCAAAGCTCACGGCGATTACATCCTGCCGGACAATGTTCCTGCCAACGAGTTTCTTAATTTGGAGAACGACAAAATCAGCACATCACGCAACTGGGCAGTATGGCTTCACGAGTATCTTATTGATCTTCCGGGCAAGCAAGACGTGTTACGCTATGTGCTGACAGCTAACGCCCCCGAAACAAAAGACAACAACTTCACGTGGAAAGACTTTCAAGAGCGCAACAACAACGAGTTAGTGGCGGTCTACGGAAACTTTGTCAACCGTGCATTACAGCTTACCAAGAAATATTTTGACGGTATTGTGCCAGCCTGCGGACCGCTAACGGACATTGATCGGCAGACTATCGAGGAATTCAAAAACGTGAAACAAGACGTGGAATCACTGCTCGATGCATTTAAATTCCGCGATGCTCAGAAAGAGGCTATGAATCTCGCACGCATCGGCAACCGCTATATCACCGAGTGCGAACCGTGGAAAGTGTGGAAGACCGACCCCGAACGGGTGAAGACAATACTCTATATCAGCCTGCAACTCACAGCCAATCTGGCCATCGCTTTTGAACCGTTCCTGCCATTCAGCAGTGAGAAGCTACGCCAAATGCTCAACATCGAATACTTCGATTGGAATCAGTTGGGAACCACTGACATACTGAAAGCCAGACATCGGTTGGCCGACCCCGAGCTACTTTTTGAAAAGATCGAAGACGAAGTGATTGAAAAACAGCTGCAAAAGTTGGAAGACACCAAACGAGCTAACGCTGCAACAGCTTACAAGTCGAAGCCGATCAAACAGACAATAGACTTCTCCGACTTCGAGAAATTGGATATTCGCGTGGGCCATATCAAGCATTGCGAGCGCGTAAAGAAAGCTAACAAACTGTTGAAGTTCACTATCGACGACGGCAGCGGCACTGATCGAATTATCGTTTCGGGTATTGCTAAGTACTACGAACCCGCAGATCTCATCGGCAAAGACGTCTGTTTCATTGCCAATCTGGCTCCACGCAAGTTGATGGGAATCGAGAGTCAGGGGATGATTCTGTCTGCTGAAGACTTCGACGGCACCCTTTCCGTAACGCGAATAGACCGTGAAGTAAAGCCCGGTAGTCAGATTTGCTGAGCTAATTACATTACAATATAGTGATAAGAAAGTGCGTTATAGCGCACTTTCTTTATTATATCCCATTCTTGTACCATACAACTCGATTTCCGTTTTCCCCTTCTATCTTGAATCAGAAAACACGAAGCGCGTCTCATCTCCATATTTTTGGGGTGAGAGAAATCATTTTTTCCCGCTCTCAAAAGATAAAATCCGCTTCTTTTATTGTACCTTTTCGGTGAGTAGTTTTATCTTTTGACAATTCTGAGAAATACCCATCCATTGGGCGAAACCTATTGCATATACGACTAAAAAGAATCTGAGTGCAGACTAACCACCGGCAATATCTACTTTATCTGTTACTTCTCTTGCTGCTGACAGCGTGTTAACGGAACATCGACACATTGAGTTTGTCTTCAAACAAAACGACCGAATAGCCATCAGAACATTGCAAGGGGCCGAACAGAAGGGTGTACGTGACATCCGATTCGTGAGGTATCAATGCGCTACCTCAGTGTTTTTTCATTTCAATCAAGAACGAATGAGTCCCCTTTCCCTCTCCTTTTGGAGAGAGTGTAGGAGTAAGGCCAGATAAGCTTAAGATTAAGTAGCCATACAACTTGCATCTGACTGTTAATCAGATATATACAAGTTGCATTCTAACTAACGGTTAATCACCGTGCGATTAACAGTTAAACGCACGGTGATTGACCGTTGTTTGCACTGCGTTTAACGGCTTTTCGTAAAGTGATTAAACATCACCCATTTTACAAAATCGGGAAAAGCGGAAAAAGAAATGCGCCCGAACGTTCCGCCAATGAGGAAGAAGTTCGGGCGCACAGATATCTGACTATCGTTTTATTGGCTGTCCGTTATTCGTAACCAGGGGTTTGTTTGATTGCCGGATCATTGGTCATCGTACCGACGGAAACAGGCCATTGCATCTTGTACGCTTCACTTTCAGGCAGTATCGGCGTACGAGCAACACCCCGAATAAAGGGATAATTCACAGCCGCATCGAATACAAGCGACTTCCCATTGGCGCTCTTCATCCTCAGAAGGGCGAACCATCGCTTGCCCTCGAACACGAACTCCTTGTCCAACTCACTCAAAATGGCCTGCGTATTTTCATATTTCGAACGGTTGGCATATACCGGATACCCCTTTCCATATGCCCGTTCGCGGATTTGGTTGATGTAAGTCGACGGGTCATTGCCTAAATCATTCTCCACTTCCGCCATCAAAAGTAAAGCCTCTGCGTACCTGAACACAGGACCGTCGGCATCAAAACGATGTACGCCTTCATCTGTATAGTAAGTCCCGGCGAACTTTTTCAACAGCACACCGAAGTTACTTCCCGTTGCCTCTGACTTGGGATCAGTCTTCACCGGGAAGAAAGTCTGGTCGCGACGAGTATCCTTTTCATCGAACGAACGCCAGAAAGTCTCCTTGTATTGGTAACGAACAATACCGTTGATAAGCGTATTTGTACCATATTTTTCGCTATTGTCGAGCTTCAGTTTCTTATTATCGAGACCATAAGCAGCCGTAAAAAAGTTGCTCTGCGCAAGACAAGAACTGATAAACGGCATATAAACTTTATCGGTTTTGTTGAACGGAACAGAGAAGATCAGCTCCTTATTATTACGCTTGTAATCGCTGCGGAAAGCCTGATGGAACTCTGAATTGAGCTCGAACTTGCTGCTATTGATGATCTCTTGCAGTGCAGTCTTAGCCGTTTGAAGGTCTGCCGAGCCTGTGGCTTGCTGATCGCCAATGGTTACATTGGCTGCAAACGTATAGACATTGGCCTTTAACATCAGCGTGGCATACTTGTTCCACTTGTAGTGATCACGGAAAGTCTCTTTACCATAAGTCGTAAATGCTTTCTCGGAAGCATCGATGTCCGACTTGATCAGCGTCATAATCTCTGACGCTTTGGCACGAGGCCGTGAAAGAACGGCAGCAGAAATCCGCCCTTTCAGAATCTGT
Source organism: Hoylesella pleuritidis JCM 14110 (assembly GCF_000613725.1). Lineage (GTDB taxonomy): Bacteria > Bacteroidota > Bacteroidia > Bacteroidales > Bacteroidaceae > Prevotella > Prevotella pleuritidis. The sequence continues at coordinate 223,165 of NZ_BAJN01000002.1, read as the reverse complement.
ACGTCGGTTACCAAAGGCACTCCACCCCACGTTGCGTATAGCAGATAATAGTAGAAAGCACGTATTCCGTAAGCCTGTCCTAAGTATAACTGCTTGTAATCATCGCTCAGGAAGGAGAGATTAGGAATCTCGTTGATGGCGAGATTGACGCGGACGATGTTGGCATAAAGTCCGTTCCACGGGCCAAAATAGGCATTGTCAGCACGCAAATCCTGCTTGATGATAGTCTGAGAACTCAACGATTCGCCGAAAACCGACGACTCTTTGCCGTCGTCTCCGTCACCAAGCAGCCCGCCGCGGAGCTCTCCCATTGAGAAGAGTGTCGGATAACTGCCACGCAACATTGTGTGAAGTCCGGTCATATAACCGTCCACTTGCGTGGCATCTTTCCAAAAAGAGTTCCCCGAGAAATAGTCTTCGGGATATTGATCGAGCGACTCACAGCCGTTGAAAACGACCGAAAAGCTCAGTGCCAAAAGGCTGATGAATATGTTAATTCGTTTCATTATATATCTCATTTGATTGATGATTCATTTCATTGAATGATTTCTGCGGGTGCGATCAGAATGTAACGTTCAGACCAAGAACCAGCATTCGGGGCAGCGGATAGCCTCCGTTGGTCTTTGAAACCTCTGGAGAGTAGACGTAAGGAGCCTCGCACAGATAGCCCAGATTCTGTCCGGTGACGGACAAACGCACAGCTTCGATATGCAAAGGAACAAGCAATGATCTGGGCAAATCATACGAAAGAGTAATCTCTCTGAATGAAAGATAGTCGCCATTGTAGCAGAACATCGTGCTGTAACGGTCGTAATTGCGCGCATTGTTTTGGTCAGCCCAAATATAAGTAGGATACTTTGCATTGGGGTTTTCAGGCGACCAAGTGTCCTTTACGTTGGTAAGCGTGTTGTAAGTACCCTGCATATTGCCCATAAGCCACGGTGTTCGGTAGTCGTAAGTCTTGAAATCGAGGGCGAAATCAAGGCGTGCCGAGAGGGTGATTCCTTTCCAAGAGGCCGATAGATTGAAGCGCCCGTCCACTTGGGAGTGGTATTTCCCACTTTCACAAGGTCGTAATTGTCGATGACTCCGTCTCCATTGACGTCTTTCCATTTAACATCACCGGGCTGTATAGCCAATCCTCCCTTGGCTTTTCCCTCTCTTTCGTAGGCTTTCGGACCGTAAAGTGTCTTGTAAGAGCTGGAATTATTGGCAGAGCTTTTATCCACTAAGTTATCCGGAATCTCGTCTTTCGACCTGTAAATACCCTTTGCTTGGAAAAGCCAAAGGTCTCCGGGACGCTCTCCTTCGGCTAAACCGCCGACCCATTTCTTCTCTTTTCCGTTGCCGGTATATACCTCGAAACCGCCTTGTCGATTCTTTTCACGACCATTGGCAGGCAACTTCAAAATCTTGTTTACATTGCTGGCGATGTTGAAACCGAGGTTAACCTTCCAGTCAGGGGTACTCAACACATGATAGTTCAGCTCTAATTCGACGCCTCGGTTTTGTAAAGTTCCGTTGTTGGACGTGTAACTTGTCCAGCCCGAAGACGCCGGAATAGTGAGGTTGGCGTACTTATTCGACGTGCGACGATCATACCAAGTGAAGTTAGCCTGTATCTTGTTTTTGAGGAATCCGAAGTCAAGTCCAAGCTCAAAGGTACGTGATGTCTCCCACGTTAAATAGAAATTGGGAATCGAATTGAGCGTAAATGCTTGTTTTCCGTTGTAAATGCTCTGCCCGTAAGCACCTTGAATGGTGTAGTTTCCTACCCAATCCTTATTCACATTACCATTACGTCCGAACGAAGCACGTACTTTTCCGAAGCTCAGCCACGGCAAATTCTTCATAAAGTCTTCCTTCGTGAAGACCCAACCGAGCGACAATCCCGGGAAGGTTCCCCATCGATTGTCCTTGCTGAGCTTTGAGATACCGTCGCGACGGATAGTGAAACTGGCCAGGTATTTATCCTCATAGTCATAGTTGAAACGTGCGAAATAAGACTCGGTAATGAACTTCAAGTGTTCCGAATCAATGTTCCGGGCTCCTTCATCAGTAATAGTGTATTGGAGATCTTTAAAGTAATTGTTGTTCGGATTATATCCGCTGGCACTCATTGAGAGATATTTCTGATGGAAATATTCCCATCCTGCTAAGGCCGAAAGACTATGTTTGCCCAGCGTTTTACTGTAATTCAACAGGATGTTGTATGTTTGCGTGAGCTGTCTACCGTGTTGTGCCGACGATTTATGCTCTGTATTGTATTGTCCCGGACCTTTAAGATACGTGTGAAAGAACGATTCTTTGGTAGAGTACTCATAAAACCAGTCGCCCTTGAAATCAACAGTCAGATCCTTGATCAGCGTAAATCGGAAATCTTGTGAGAACGTAAACTTCTGCCGATTGTAGTCATTGTCCCACGCATTAGCCAAGAATTTCTGGTTGCCATCGCTCGAGTTCTTACCCAAAAGCAGCTCACCCGCATTATTATAAGCACGGAATGTGGGTGGATAAGAGAAGTTACGAGAGAAGTAGTTGGCCACTTCCGTAAAGGGAGAGATACCGCGATACTTGGCCGTTGAGAAGTTGAAGTTGGATAACGAAGTCATCCACGGCTTGATTTTGTAATCTACATTGAGGATGGCCGATAGTCTTCGGTTATAGTTGTTGATAGCATTTCCCTCGCTGTTATTGTATCCCAAACCTGCGTAATAGTGTCCGCGGTCGTTTCCGCCGCTGTAACTCAGGTTGTAATCTTGCGAAAAACTCGGCGTATTGATATTGAAATCCTCCATACGATTGTTGGTAAACACGAGTTCTTTACCCGTTACCGGGTCGGTCATCGTTTGCCAACCCTCATTCAAGAGCTTGTTATAAAGATCCTGACTGAGGTTTTCTTTGAGGTAGACTCCCCACAATCCGGCCGAACTCTTGTTACCGTCAGCATTATAATCATTGCCTGTTCCATAAGGAGAATTACCGCTCAGACTCTTCAAAGTGGTTGTACCCCGCTGATTAGCATATTGAATCGAGCGCCTCATATAATAGAGATAGTCGCGCGCATCACAGAATTTGTAAGGGTTGTTAAAGTAGTTCCACGATAGCTTTGAGCTGAAATTGATCTTCCCTTCGCCGTTCTTTCCTTTTTTGGTCGTGATGAGTATCACGCCATTATTGGCTCGCGAGCCATAGATAGCAGTAGCTCCGGCATCTTTCATCACTTCCATCGACTCGATGTCATTGGGATTGATGTCGTTCATACTGCCGCGAATCATACCGTCGACCACAATCAACGGCGTGCCCGAACCATTGTAATCGGTACCACCTCGCAGCACAATGGTGGGCGAAGCATTAGGATCACCCGAGTTTTGAACCACTCGTAAGCCGGCAACCGTACCGCTCAGTGCCTGCGCGGGATTTGAAAACATACCCGTGGTAAGCGCTTCGTTCTTCACTTTGGAGATGGAGTTGGTGAGCTTCGAGCGGATAATCGTTCCGCTATAACCGATCACCACAGTCTCGCTCAGCTCGTGAGCCAGAGGCTTCAAGATTAAATTCAGTGTCGCACCGACCTTTGCGTGCGCGGTGAGATCAGCGTAACCGAGATATGAGAAACGCAACTGAGCGGTCTGTTTGGTCAGCTTCAGGATATATTTCCCATCCACATCGGTAACCGTTCCATTATTGGTTCCCACCTCAATGACGGTGGCTCCTACCAAGGGTTCGCCCGAATCTGCATCCGACACAACGCCGCTTACCACCCCATTTTGGGCCATCAACGCGGTCGTTACGAGCAAACCGATAAAGAATAAACAGAATCTTTTCATATAGTTGATGTTTAGTTTAGTTAATCTTTAAGTTTTTAGTTTCTAAGTTTTTTAGTTTTTAGATTGGCCTTGAAGGTCATCAGCTGTTAAGTAATAGGCCAAATAGTAATCTTAATCTATCGAATGCAAAATTAGATAAAAATTAGATATAAACCAAGTGTTTATATAAAATATTTTATTAAATGACTGCTTATTCCTTTCCTTTTTAACGTTTATTCTGTCGTTTGCTATCGATAGCTATCCGATTCCATATAATATAATAAGGTGTAATGCTACGATTGAACTGAAAGAGACCATCGGATGAAAACCGCGCGATGATAACTCAAATAACAGGTCGCAACCGACCAATTCGGACGCGGTATTTATCAGTATATCAACAAGATATAAAGACAGTTCCGTTTAATAGTTAATTGCCTTGTAATTAACTATTAAACGCACGCCATTTAACCGTTAATCGCAAGGTGATTAACGGTTAGTTGCAAAGCACTCAGATGCCTTTCGGAAAGAAGAGAAATAATAAAGAGATTCCGATAGAATGCAATACCTAAAAATAATGGAGCTTTCTTGCTCTTTATTTGTATACGACTACCTTCCGTATTCAGGATGTTTCTCTAACCAAGCTACAGCATACGAGCACGTGCCCATAGGTTCGAGACCTTGCTTTCGGGCGTAATCGTAAGCTGCACGAACGAGCTTTGAAGCTATTCCTCGACCTTCCAAAGGTTTCGGAACGTATGTATGCAGAATATCGAGTACCCCGTCGTGCAAATCATATTCTACATAAGCAGTATGCCCTTCAATATCTGCCGACATCCGTTTAAGAACTTTGTCGTGTTTGATTATTATCTCCATATCTCTTTGTTGAATAAATTTTGCCACCCCGGCGACATCTTGGAGTATGCCGAAAGGGCATCGGAAGACCCATAAATGACCGTTATTGAAAAAGCAAAAGCATCTGATCGGGAAACCATCAGATGCTTTTACGTATAATGGCTCGATGCAGGTCGGCCGACAATTACTTGATTCTGTAAGTCAAACCGATAGTTCCGTAGATGGGATAGAGCTTCTGTTCGATGGTCTTGAAGTCGCTGTGGTGAATACTGTTAAGCCCCCACGAGAGTTCGGCAAAGGCTCCGACCTGATGGTAAAAGCACCAATCTACGCCGAAATCAATGCCGTATTGCAGACTGCGCATACGATCAGAGAAGTCATAACTGCCGCGATCGGCAATGGTATTTCCCATTACCACTTTGTCGCCCGTAGGTTCATTAACCCGCAGATAACCGTCATAGACATAACCGTCAAATTGCTTCGACATCACGAACGATACGTACGGCCCTAATCGTAAGCTCAAATTCTGACAGAGATTATAGGTTGCCTGCACGGGCACTGTAATCAACATCTGCTTCGCTTCAGTCACTTCGTGCCCCGTATAATAACCTTCCAAGGCCTGACCTCCGCGCTCGATAGCCATATGATAGTTCTTAACCGTGGCATCGATATACATTCCTTTGCGCTCGATTCGTATACCGGTAGCCCATCCCCAATGACTGTCGATAGCATTGTTCATATCTAATCCAAGCACGAAATTGGGCCGCAAATGATAGCTGTCGAGGCTTCGGATGGTGTTAGGAAGGCCCACCGGAGCCATTCCTCCAAGCGAATACCCCAATCGGACGTTGAATACCGCATCATCAATAAGCCCGTTAGCTTGTGTCGTGAGTGCCGATACACCGATCAGCAATGCTACAAATATCTTCTTAACGGTCATTTTTGTTCTCCTGTTTACAGATTACTCTTACTTTGTCTATTATCAATTCGCTACCCACAGCACCCTCGAACTTATCTCCATCTTTACTCGACGAGAAGACGAGTGTAAAGTTATATCCAGCGTTTTTGAGTAAATCATAGTCCACTTCGGACGTATATTTAAACTCGATTTCAAACGGAGTCCACTCCGTTACGGGCTTAATGTCTTTCAGATCAGCCAATCCGATAATGGCAGAATGGGTCTTAACGTCGTTGCCATAGAGGTAAATAACTTCGCCTTTATCATTGTGATTGCGATAGAAAACGCCGTAAATAGAAGCTTTATCGGTCCTTCCCTCAATGGTTTTATTATCTTTTCCGGTAAAGTTCTGACCCGGTTTATATTTGTAATAGCCCGTAATCTTCATCGGTTGCTTGTCAAACGGAATACCGAAGCGGGTTGTTTTCAACGGAGCCGTCAACGATTCGGAAGCGTTGAAATAGCCTAAATAAAAGTTTCCGGCGGCAATTGGCTTTCCGAATGCAGCTCCTAATGTACCCGTACTGCGTGTGGTCAGGCGCACGGCAGCCCCATCATAGCCGTTCTTTTCAGGCACAGTAGGATAGTTTTCAGGCGGATCCGAATAAGCAGCCAGCATAAATCCCGGATTGCCCGTTGCCCAGTCATCGCCCCAAGAACCGGGAGCTATCTCGTTATGCCACATATAAAACTTCTTGTATTTAGGCTGGAGATAATAGTTCTCGAAGTTATATTGAACGGTATCGTTGACCGTTCGCACCGTGGGACGGAACCCAATGGTATATGTTCGATGCCATTCGCCGTTTTCGGAAGTCACGGTATAGGTAACATTTCCGTGCGAGAAGTCTTGCACCGAACCGTTAGCGGGCGTGATGACAGCCCCCGGTGTGAGTTTGAAAGTCAATGCATAAGAACCGATTTCAGCCTTTCGGCGCACGTTAAAGATGATATTCTTCTCGGTAGACAGTACCGATCGCAGTGTGTCTGACAAATAAAAGAATGTCTCAGACGGCTTAGCCGCGTGGACGGAAACCTCTTCAATGTCGCACTCTGCATTCAACGGCTCATCTTTAAAGCAGGAAGTAAGCAGACAGCAAAAGGCTGTCAATGAGATTATCCTATACAGTTTCATTATTCTCCAGTAATTTTTGATTCGACTGCAAATTTATAAAAAAACTATGAAAAGGCAAAAGTATTATCCCAAAATCTATTGTTTTTAACGATACTTCGTAACTCTTTGTTTCACAACTTTTTATAAGCCCATTCCTGAAAAGCCGTTAAGCACCGCGCGATTTACCGTTAATCGGCGTGTGATAAACGGTTAAACGGCGTGTGATAAACGGTTAAACGGCGTGTGTTTAACCATTAGTTGCACGGCATTTAACCACTTATCGTAGGGATAATTATATCTTATTGAATATCAACAAGATAGAAAGATAGAGACAAACTGCAAAAATCCGTAAAACAGATGAATGATTTCTCTGGAACCAATGGTGCCGTTTGAAAGATCGCTACACCGCAATCGCCCGAATGACAGAATGTTTTTTATCCGCCGAATTTGTAAAAGTTACAAAATTATTACGCCCTTCCCGTTAAAATAACTACCTTTGCAGAGAAATTCATTTGCGGAAGTTCGTTGTGAGCTTCGCACGGAAACACATTACACATTATTATATATATACATCTCAATGGAAATAACCAAGCGGACGGGCGCGGTCGAATCGTACGACAAAGAGAAAATTGCCGTGGCCATCAGAAAGAGCTTTGCCGGTACGGGTAAAGCCGTCGACGACACCAAAATCTACGAAATGGTGACCACAGTCGAGGCTATCATCAATGCCGATCAGGATAAACGGAATGTAGAGAGCATTCAGGACGAAGTGGAACAATGCCTGATGGAGAACGGCTTTTATAACGAAGCCAAAAGCTACATCTTGTTCCGCGCACGCCGAACGGAGCAGCGCCGGGCACTCAACGGCATTGCTGCCGAGATCGGAGACGAGCAGATCGTACCCGTATTGAAGCTATTGCCACCGACTTTCAAGGTAACGAATACAGTATTTTAGCGTTACACGAGAAGTTTATCGGCTTCAACAAAGCCGGGATGAGCCACGGAGACAAACTCGCGGCACTGATTAAAGCAGCCGTGGAAATGACGACACAAGAGGCGCCTCATTGGGAGTTTATTGCTGCCCGACTGCTTTCGTTTGGACACGAAAGGGAAGTGCACGCATTTGAAAAGGCCGAAGGGATTTACGGTTTATATGAAAAGCTGCGCTATCTGACAAACGAACGGCTCTACGGGAGTTACATTCTCGATGCTTACTCGCAGGAAGAAATCGACGAAGCAGCCGCATTTCTCGTTCCTCAACGCAATCACTTGCTCAACTATTCGGGTTTAGACCTGCTCGTCAAACGGTATCTGATACGCTCATATACGCATAAACCCATCGAAACCGTACAAGAAATGTATCTCGGAATCGCCCTGCACTTGGCAATGAACGAGTCGAACAACCGGATGAAATGGGTACAGAAGTTCTACGATATGCTGAGCAGACTCGAGGTAACGATGGCTACTCCCACACTGGCCAATGCCCGCAAACCTTTTCATCAGCTGTCGAGTTGTTTCATAGATACTGTTCCTGACAGTCTCGAAGGCATCTATCGGAGTATCGATAACTTCTCGCAAGTGAGCAAATTCGGCGGCGGAATGGGGCTGTATTTCGGTAAAGTGCGTGCCGCCGGCGGTAAAATCCGCGGTTTTAAAGGTGCGGCAGGAGGCGTAATCAGATGGATGAAGTTGGTCAATGATACTGCCGTGGCCGTCGATCAGCTTGGTATGCGACAGGGAGCCGTGGCCGTTTATCTCGATGTTTGGCACAAAGATCTGCCCGAATTTCTGCAATTGCGCACCAATAACGGTGACGATCGGATGAAAGCACACGATATTTTTCCCGCCGTCTGTTATCCCGACCTGTTTTGGAAGATGGCCGAAGAGAATCTCGATCAGCCTTGGTCGATGTTCTGCCCCAATGAAATTATGTCGGTGAAAGGTTATTGTTTAGAAGACTTTTACGGCGAAGAATGGGAGCAAAAGTACTTGGAATGTGTGGCCGATAGGCGTCTTTCACGGCGCATAATGACCGTGAAAGACATCGTGCGATTGGTTCTTCGGTCGGCCGTCGAGACCGGAACGCCGTTCACTTTCAATCGAGACATCGTGAACCGGGCCAATCCCAATGCGCATCGGGGCATCATCTACTGCTCTAATCTGTGTACGGAGATTGCACAGAATATGGCGCCTATCGAGGAGATTTCCAATGAGATACATACGGAAGAGGGCGAAACGGTAGTCGTAAAAACCGTTCGTCCGGGCGATTTTGTGGTCTGCAACTTAGCCAGTCTGTCGTTGGGTCATCTTCCGTTAGAAGATGACGAGAAATTAAAAGACTCCGTTTCGACTGTCGTCCGGGCACTCGATAATGTCATTGACCTCAACTTTTATCCCGTTCCTTATGCTCAGATTACCAACCAGCGCTATCGAAGCATCGGTCTCGGGGTAAGCGGTTATCACCACGCTTTGGCTCTTCGGGGTATCAAATGGGAGAGCGAGCAACACATATCATTCGTAGACGATGTGTTCGAACGTATCAATCGCGCCGCCATCGAGGCCAGTTCGGATCTCGCCAAAGAGAAAGGCGCCTATCAATATTTCGTCGGCAGCGACTGGCAAACAGGCCGTTATTTTGTAAAACGCGGCTACACGTCGGACGACTGGCAGCGACTGGCCGCCAAAGTCAGCCAACAGGGAATGCGAAATGCCTACCTTCTGGCCGTGGCTCCTACGAGCAGCACGAGTATTATAGCCGGAACCACAGCCGGAATAGACCCCGTTATGAAGCGATTCTTCCTTGAAGAGAAGAAAGGAGCAATGCTTCCACGCGTTGCTCCAGGACTTTCCGACCACACATATTGGGCTTATAAGGGCGCTTATCTCATCGATCAGCGATGGAGTATGCGTGCCGCGGGAGTCCGCCAACGGCATATCGACCAGGCACAAAGTGTCAACCTTTATATCACCAACGACTACACGATGCGCCAAGTACTTGATCTCTACCTGTCAGCGTGGCACAGCGGAGTGAAGACTGTATATTATGTACGCAGTAAGTCATTGGAAGTGGAGGAATGCGAAAGCTGTGCTTCATAAATCGGTAATGTAAAAATGAGAATTGAAAATGAATAATCAACTGAAAAGAAATGCCCTTTTCAATCCTGAGGGCGATACGGATCTGCGGCTGCGCAGAATGATCGGAGGCAACACAACCAATCTGAACGATTTCAATAATATGCGTTACCAGTGGGCAAGCGACTGGTATCGGCAGGCGATGAACAACTTTTGGATTCCCGAAGAGATTAATCTCACGCAGGACACAAAGGATTATCCACGACTCGATAAGGCCGAACGAACTGCTTACGACAAGATTCTGAGCTTCTTGGTGTTCCTCGATTCGCTACAATCCAACAATCTCCCGACCCTGAGTGAATACATAACGGCTAACGAAGTGAACCTTTGTCTGCATATTCAAGCCTTTCAAGAGTGTGTACACAGCCAAAGTTACAGCTATATGTTAGACTCGATTTGCAGCCCGGAAGAACGCAACGACATCCTCTATCAGTGGAAAACAGACGAGCATCTGCTGCGTCGTAACACCTTTATCGGCAACTGTTACAATGAGTTTCAGGAGCATCGAGACAAGTATTCGCTGATGAAGACTTGCATTGCAAACTTCATTCTTGAAGGGATTTACTTTTACAGCGGTTTTATGTTCTTCTATAATCTGAGCCGAAACGGCAAGATGTCGGGCTCGGCCCAGGAGATCCGGTACATCAATCGGGATGAAAACACGCATCTATGGCTATTCCGCAACATCATTCAAGAGCTGAAAAAGGAAGAGCCGGAAATGTTTACACCCGAGAAAGTGAGGGTTTATGAAGAGATGATGCGCGAAGGAGTGGCACAGGAAATAGCGTGGGGCCAATACGTAATCGGTGATGATGTGCAGGGACTCAACAGCCGGATGGTGAACGATTATATTCGATATTTAGGCAATCTGCGCTGGCACAGCCTCGGATTCGGCTATCTTTTTGAAGATAATATCAAAGAACCTGAGCATATGAAATGGGTCTCTCAATACTCAAATGCAAATATGGTGAAGACCGATTTTTTTGAAGCCAAAAGCACGGCGTATGCCAAAAGCACGGCATTGGAGGATGATTTATAAAACTATTCGATGCAGATCCAATTACGAGGATAGAAATCCCGCGTCTCAACTCCATTGAGATGATAGCGTGGGTGGACGACAATCTTTGAGGGATTGTCGTTCAACCACGCTCCCCACCAGCTGAAAGTGCTATTGGCAATGATATTATATCTGCATTGCGTCATCATCAACAAGTCACACCAAGCATCTTCACCGTGGTTCAAATCGATAATATGAAAATTGGGATCGGCGCCGAATTGCTCACGGGCATACGTCGGATCGTCTGAGAAGACGAAGTATTCGGGGCTCTCGATTTGGCTTTCCAAATAGGCGATGGCGTGCTCATAATAAGCCTCTGTGCATACGCCCTGAAACTCACTGAGCCCCAGATAGTCGCCACGACGAAGGTGGAGTGACACACTCTGACAGCTTTTGATTCGGTCGATCACCGCTAACACCGCAGCGTCTTGTATCTCCGGAAACCGAAATCGACGTTTCACTGCATCGGCAACAGCTGTAAAATTCAGTTCTGAATGCCATCCCCCGCGATAGAAAACGATACCTTTTTGATGGGTGAAATGCCGCATGTCGAAGTCGCGCGAGAGCGGTTCGACAATCATTTTCACGCCTAACAATCGGAGCGTAGGCCGCAAAAGGCGTCGCAACCAACGATGATTGGAGAAATGTGCTTTATCTAATGCCCGATAAAGTAGAACCAAGACGGCATTGTGACGATATGGAATGTCGAAGAGTTTGTCTAATGAATATTGTGTCCGCGGCCCCAAAACACAATAAACAGTGTGGTTATTGCGCTGCCGTTTAGCCAAATAAAAGGCATATTGCGACATCTGATTGCCCAGTCCGTTGAAGATTAGTACGATGTCCATAGCCTTATTTTTTGAGTTGTTGAAACCGCTTTTGACACCTCACCTTATAATTATAGTGCAGCAAATGCTTCTGAATCTTACGCCAATTATACGCTACCACGAATCGGATTACATCCCATCGGCGTGGCTTTCCGTCATCATAAATTGAGCGGGGAATATCTACAAAGTAGAGATCCGCAACCGTATCGAAAGCCGAAAACGCGTTGTGCACACGCTCAAAGAGCCACACTTCGGAGTAGAAACGATTCTGTCGGATAACCGATGGATTGAATTCGGGCAGCTGACGAACATACGAAGAGCGTGCCCACCAGAAGCTTCCGGAGTACATTCGATAATCTTTCGGGGGCCAACGATAGCAACCATACGTGTCGAAACCATTGCAAAGAGCATTCACTGCTACGTTCCACTTGAAGAAAATAAAGTGTTCCAGCATCTCGCGCCACGACCAGATTTTGTGCACAAACGACTGAAACGCACGGTCGTCGGCCGTTACCGACTGATAGGTTATACCCTTGGAGTGAAAATAATAGACTAAACACGTCTCGCGTTTGCATAGCGATTGAATGAACGCCAATGCCGGATACTCGTACCGGCAAGGGTCGTTTGTATACGAAATCACTTCTACTCGCTCGCAGCCGACCATCTCGCGCAATGCCACTACATCTTCTTCGTGCTGCGTAATACAACTGATAAAGAGCCTGTCGGTGGCAGCTAAGAGTCCGCTTTGCCGCAGATTGTCGAACTGGCGGGCTGCCAACGCTTGCCAACCTGCGCCCATCAGAATATGATAAACGCCGTAAATGGGCGGATGCTCACGTGGAATCTGCTCCCAAGGGGTGAGATCTCGCCGCTCGAAAACACGAAAAACGGAATCACGAATGCGCCTGAATATCTTGCCCATAACCGTCTTCTCGTAAAGATTCTATTAATCGCGAGAACATCTCTCGTAGTTCGTAGCGTGGTTGCCAACCGATGGATCGGATCTTGGTTGTGTCGAGTCGCAGTTTGGTTGTGGGCGAATAACCCAGTCCTTCTTGCAAATTTAGCACCACTTTCCGCGTCGGACGGAATACGCGAAGCACCTCTTCGGCCATTGCACGGATAGAGATATAGGTGCGTTCGTTGGCTATATTATACGCTTCGCCGTCTTTTCCACACAGCAAAACATACAGTATCCCGCTCACAGCATCCATCGTATAACAATAGCTTCTGCACAACTCGCCACGCGTATGCAGCACAATGTCTTCGTTGTTGATGATGCTTCGAGCGAAATGTGCAAATACCCGACCATCTGTTCGATGCACACCCGCGCCGAAAGTTTGTGCCAATCGAGTCGTTTTCACGGGTGTTTCGTATTCCGAAAAATAGGCATAGCACAAGCATTCGGCAGCTCTTTTGCCCATCGGATAGCTGCTTCGGGCATCCATCGGATTGAGATAGCCCTGCATTTGTTCATCAATTGCGCGTGAATCGTCGTCTATCGTGCCGTAAACTTCCAATGTCGAGACATAAACCAATGATTGCAAGCGATGCTGTCGGGCGTATTCGAGCACCGATTTCGTGCTGTCTACCACCGTCGTGAGCGTCTCTGCGGGGTGTTCTATAAAGTCTTTTGAAGCCGTGGGAGCAGCCAGATGAATCAGGAAATCGGCCTCTTTGCCAGGCAGGAAAGGCTCACCCGACGCGAAGTCGTGCACGATTACGCGATGAGCAACCGTTTCTTCACCGAACATCCGATATGCTTTGGTCCGACTCCGGACCACACTCACCACCTGCAAAGCTAACGAATATTGCTCGTTCAGCGCCAAAAGGCATCGCACCAGGCACGAACCCAACAGACCGGTAGCCCCTGTGATGACGATGCGTCGGCCTCGCAGGTATTCCCAAAGGGCAAAATCTGCGGCGAAACGAGCAATATCTTCCTGTAAGATTCTATTCATATCAGAGTCCAAATATCTGTTGATCCTCGTGCACTTTCACCATAGCGCGCAACACAAAGAAGTCTGTCGGCGTGGTAATCTTGATGTTTTCCATCGGTCCGATGATGGTTTCGAGTTTGTAACCATAATGACTCATCATCGTACAAGAGTCTATAAAGTCGTGTCGCTGATCGGCAATCGCACGGCGATGAGCTGTTAGAATGTCTGCAAGACGAAAGCTTTGCGGGGCTCGGGCAATGAAAGAATCAGCACGCGAAGGAATCTCCAACGAACCGTCCGACTGTTTCACGATAAGCGATTCGGTAGCAGGTACGCACGTGATACACGTTCCACACGCTGCCACCTTATTAATATTGTCGGTGATCGTGGCTTCATTGATTAGCGGACGAACGCCGTCGTGGATCAGCACCGTAGCCTCCCGGCCCTGCGCATAAGCCTCAGCAGCACACAGACCGTTATAGATCGAGTCTTGCCCTGACACACCGCCAGGCACAATTTTAATCACTTTCGTAATCTCGAACTTGCGTAACATTTTCTCCAAAAACGGTATCCAGCTCTCGATACAGGCCACAACGATGGCGTCGATAGCGGGATGATTGTCGAAGATTTCAAGTGTATAAATGATGATTGGTTTACCATTCAGGTCGAGAAACTGTTTCGGACGCGACTTCGTATGCATCCTTAAACCCGATCCTCCGGCAAAAATCACGGCGATGTTCATAGTCTTTTTCTTTTCCATTTCAATCTAAGAAGACGATATCTATTTTGTGTCGGTCGCGCCGGTCACGCGGAGGCAGCTCCCAAAAATTGCCGTATGCAATGCGGCAAAGCCCTTCGGGATCGGCCGGCCCTTCAAAAACGTGCCCCTCGAAAACGATGTCCCGATGCGGAATCATCATCCGTTTGGGATTCTGTTCATAAAACCACGCACCGTAAGAGTGCATATATAGCTCCGGATTTCCAAACAAACGACCTACCCGTCTGAATGCAGGAAACACGAGATAATGCAACAAATCATACCCTATCTGCGCCAGATGGGGATGCACACCGGCACAACGCAGGTTAAGATTGACTGAAAGTTTGGCTGCCAAATGCTGCAACCACGGAATCATATAGCCCTCATAGGGGAAGATGTCGATATGCAGTCCGCGGTATTTTTGCGCCTCGTGGGTGCGCCGGTCGCGGCTGTCAGCATTGTCGTGACTGCGGTTTTCGCTCTTCAAGTCGCGCAAACAAGCCCACTCTTTATAAAATCCGGGGTCGGTCTTATTGGTTTGCAACACATACTGCGGGTGCGGATGGGCAATCAGATAGCGGCAGAGCTTCTTATAATCAGTATAACTTACGACGACGTCTATATCGTCATCCCACGGTATAAAACCGCCGTGGCGCAAGGCACCAAGTACATTTCCACCGTCGATTCGGCACGCCACGTCAATTTGTTTGCTCACGTCCTGCAAATAAATCAGCATATCGAGCAGCCGCATTTGTGCTCTGCGGAGCACCGATCCATCAGGATTGTAGTCCCGACGGAGACTTTCCTGCGTCTCTCCTGTGTTGAATCGTTCCATCATTACCTGTCGTTCTCACATCTATTGACTACATTTCACAAGATGAAAATAGCCCTCAGATACGATTTGCAATATGCAAATATAGTGTAATTTATCAAATTATCTACCCTTATATGCCGTTTTTCATACATCCGCGAACAATCTTTCTCCGTTTATCCTTGCCTTTCCGCCCAGTCGCCTCGGTCGAGATTGCGATAGCTGATAGCCTCGGCGAAATGCTCGGGCGTAACTTTTTCGCTACCAGCAAGGTCCGCAATAGTACGCGCCACCTTTAAAATGCGGTTGTAAGCACGGGCAGAAAGGCTGAGCTTTTCCATTGCCGTACGCAGCAATTGAACACCATCTGCATCGGGTTCGGCAAACTGATGAATCATCCTTTCAGTCATTTGGGCATTGCAGTGGATGCCATTGAATGGCTTAAAACGTACAGCCTGTACCTCGCGAGCCTTGATTACACGTTCGCGAATGGCCGCACCGGATTCTCCCGGAGCTGCCTGTGAGATATCATTAAAAGGCACCGGCGTGATCTCTACTTGTATATCAATGCGGTCGAGCAATGGACCGCTGATCTTGTTCATATACCGTTGGATCTGTCCCGGCGTGCAAACACAATGGTGAGTGGGGTCGCCGTAATAGCCGCAAGGGCACGGATTCATACTCGCTACAAACATAAAGGAGCACGGATATTCCGCTGTGTATTTGGCACGGGATATCGTTATCTTCCGATCTTCAAGCGGTTGGCGCAATACTTCGAGCGTACTCTTGTTGAATTCGGGTAGTTCATCAGCAAAGAGTACGCCATTATGAGCCAACGAAATCTCGCCGGGCTGCGGTGTAGCACCGCCTCCCACAAGGGCCACTTCGGATATTGTGTGGTGCGGAGAACGAAAAGGACGTTGAGAAATAAGAGACATTCCCTTACCCAATTTACCTGCAACGCTGTGGATCTGGGTCGTTTCGAGACTCTCGGCAAGTGTAAGCGGCGGAAGAATAGAAGGAAGTCGCTTAGCCATCATCGACTTTCCGGAACCCGGAGGACCAATCATAATTAGGTTATGACCACCCGCAGCAGCCACTTCAAGGGCTCGTTTCACATTGTCTTGGCCTCGGACATCGGCGAAATCGAGGTCGAACGCATACTGATGTTCGTAAAACTCTTTGCGGGTATCGATTTTTACGGGATTGAACGACCGTCGATCGGTCAGAAAATCAATAACATCGGTCATCGACTCCATACCATATACATCAAGATTGTTGACCACTGCCGCCTCGCGCACATTCTCTTTGGGCACGATCAAGCCCTTGAAATGTTCGGCGCGAGCCCGTATAGCAATAGGCAAAGCACCTTTGACGGGTTGCAATTTACCGTCGAGTCCCAACTCACCCACCATCATATACTCGCCGAGATGTGCAGATTCAAAACTCGCATTGGCCGCAAGGATGGCCACAGCAAGCGGCAAATCAAAGCTACTTCCTTCTTTCCGGAGATCTGCCGGAGCCATATTCACAGTGATATCTGCTACCGGAAAGCGGTAGCCATTGTTCTGCATAGCAGCTGCAATACGATCGCGACCTTCGCGAACAGCCTCGTCTCCTAATCCAGTAAAGTGATAAAGCACCCCTTTTACGAGACTAACTTCAATGGTAACAGTAGTTACTTCAAGCCCATTGACGGCTGCACAAAACGTTTTTACAAGCATTTAGATAATTGGGAATTGGTTATTAACAATTGATAAAACTTCGCTAAATTAAGGAAATAATAGCCCGCCTGCCCGTACTTAGTTGAGAGTTGAGAATTGAACACGACTCTTCGTTCATCCTTTCATCGGTAAATTCAATTGCCAATTCTCAATTCTCATTTATCATCTTACCGACTCTCTCTTCAAGTTTTTTGGCATCCAAGCTGCGTGCAACAATGCGTCCGCGTTGGAAAACAATGTTGTCGGGAACGGAAGAAAGGCCTAATTGTTTCAAGACTGGAGTCTGCAACATCTGTCCGTCACAGATTGTAGGCCACGAAATAGAGTCTTGATGCAGGATATCTCGGCAATCTTTCCGACTCGCATCCACACAGATACTCACAATTTTGAGCCGCCCACGCGATCGGTTTTGCAGTCTTTTCAAAACCCGCTGAATGTCCAAACTTTCGTAGTTCCACGAGGCCCACACGCTGATAACGGTTACTTGCGCTGCGATTAACGGCTTTTTATCGATCAATTGACCGTTAATTGCATAGCCAAAAGCCGTTAATCGCAAGCTATTTGATGACATCTGAGCTAACGGTTTCACATTCAAGTACATACGATTAAGTTCTCCGTTGTCTGTCTGTTGCTTCATCATCAGTTCGATCAAGGTTAAAGCTTGCTTATAATCGGGTGTCGGCGAGGTGATGAAATATTTGCGAACAAGGTAAACGCTGACAACGGATGCGGGATGATCTTCAATAAATTGGGCTGCCCGTTTGACGATTTCGGGAGGAGATGCACTGACAATCTGTTGACGAAACCTGTTCATCAGCTCATTATCTTTGGTGCCTTCAACGGTTAATTCCTTTAAATGCGAAGCGTCAGCTTTAATTTCCACCGACTTACCCGGTCGTGCAAAGACCGGTTGTTCGGAGAAATTCGGGAAAACAAGAATCAATGTTGCGGCCTTTTCGCACGGTATCTCATAAGCGAACCGACCTCCGGTTACCTTAATGGTATCTATTCCGTCAAGACCACCATTGGTACTATAAACATAAAACTCACCTTGATTGAGATTCAGCAGACGACCTTCGATCTTGAAATGATCGCTGTCGATCCCGCAGGAAACCACTACCAAGGTGAGCAATAAAAATGAGATGAGTCTACTCATTATTCTTTACGGCAGAAAATTCGAGATCGTTTGCCGCGTAATCGGTCAGTGACGGGTCTTTTTGGAGTGCCTCTTTGAGGTATGACTGAGCTGCATAGTTATTACCTTGACGCGCACTGACGATGGCGTGCAGATAATTTGTCATTGCGTCGGGATGCTTGACGTGGCCCAACGTGGCCTTAGCCGTGGCATAATCCTTGTTGAGAAGCTGAGCCAAAGCAGCGCTATTGCTGTTAGAAGTACCAAAATTCTCCTGCGCCTGAGCAAAGTTTCCTTTGGCGATATTCAGATTACCGAGAACCTCTCCGAAGCCGTTGGCCTCTACGGCATTAGCAAGATAATTCTCCGCTTGCTGCACTTCGCCATGCTTCAAAGCAAGAAGCGCAAGATTAGCATTAGGTTCTGCGGCCTGCGGATTCATTCTCAAAGCCTGCTCAATGTATCGTTTAGCCGTAGCTTCATCACCTTCATTGAAAGCGATAACAGCTAAGTTGTTGTAAGCACGATAGTCTTTATCATAGTAAGCAGCAGTTTTTTTATAAATTTCCTGCTTCTTGGCGGGACTGTCTTCGAGGCTTGCTGCATAGAGCATTTCCTCTACACTCAGCTTGGCCGGGTCTGACGCGTACTGTGCTTTGATCTGTTCGTCACTGCGACCTACAATTTCATAATTGATGATAAGGCGTGAACGGCGCAACTCTGGCAGTATACCATCGGCCAACTCACGGAATCCCTCACTCATATTACGTATTTGCTGCTCACGCTCCTGCGGATCTTTATACATTGAAAGCACGCGAAGAATAACGTCTTTATCTTGAATATTCGAAGCCTGAACTAACTTTTGGAAGCCGTCCCAATCCTGAGCGGTATAATGAGCATCGATAGGCGTGCTAACTTTTGTCTGCTTCAGCTGTTGTTTTACATAGCCTTCGGACACGTCCTGACGCTTATTGGCCAACTTATCATTGAGTTTGAAACCACCGTCAGGCGATGCATAGGCTTGTACTTCTACATTTTTGAGATTCAATCTTTCACGATCTGCATTGATTTTCTTCAACATCCGTACAAATTCCTGTACCGAGTTGTTTTTCAACTCGCTTTTACGCAGATTTGCCTGATTAATGAGGAACCGCACATTGGCTTCTTGTCGGCGTGCTTTCACACGCTGAAAAGAGTCAAGTGCTAAACAAGCGCCGGCATTCATCAATGTTCTTCGGTAGAGTTCTGCGGTTGTAATCACGCCAGTTGCCACCTTAACGGCGGGAATGTTGACCTTTTTCTTACCGATATATGCATTGAAAGTAAGGTACATATCGCTTCTTTGCATATCCGAAATGAAAGGAAATACGGTTTTCATCGTGTAATGTCCGCCCATTCTATACGATATTGTCTGATTATTTCCATAGACACTCTCGCCTTGGAATGTAGCTGTTGTACCTTTCTTTGACTGTCCCTTACCATAACGAAGTTCAGGAACGACAGTCACAGTAGCTTTCTTTTTCATATATTTCTCAGGGAAACTGCCGTTAATTGTGGCAGAAACCTGACCGCCTTGAGCCTCAAGCGGATTGGGAGTTACGGTGAAGTTGTCAGCAGACAAAGCGCCTAATTTCGAGCAAGAAGTCAATGCCCAGATCGAGATTGCCGATAAAAAAAATAGTGATTTCTTTTGCATAGAGTTTAGATAGTTTATAAAGTGCCGCGAGCGGGACTCGAACCCGCACAGCCATTACTGGCCAAGGATTTTAAGTCCCTCGTGTCTACCAATTCCACCATTGCGGCATCGGGAATTAATTTATATCGAGCGGAAAACGGGACTCGAACCCGCGACCCCGACCTTGGCAAGGTCGTGCTCTACCAACTGAGCTATTTCCGCAAACATTCTGTAATGCAAAGGTAAGGCGAATTATCTAAATGGCAAAAGTATTTAGGACATTTTAATATATTAGTTGACCACAATCTGTCCCAAAGCACCCGTCGTCTGTGCTCGATAACGTATCATTTTTTTACCCGCATCGCCCTTAGTGATGGAACCGTCGGCATTCAAATTATATTCGCGTCGGCATACATTGCATCGTGCAATGCCATTGCTCATCATCGTGAGTGGTTTACTCTGCACAGGAACGGCATCAGGATCGAAACAATTGGGACACTCTTTATCATATGCATAGAATATAGCAGGATAGTCTAAATTACCGTATCCGACGATAATTCCATTATTATACCCCAATCGGAGAGGGCGTTTCAAATCTTTGGCATTGGCTATAACGCTACTTTCAAGCCTCTGATTATTTTGGAATAACAATCGGACAACTCCTGATTTCATAGATTGCGAAATAAAGCAAAAGACTCCCGGTGCATTCGGATTCATCGCACCGGCCAACGTCTGATCCTGATGTACGGAATTATCGAACACAAAATAGCTCACATCTGTGGTGTATTCGTTCTGTACTTCGCCGCAGGATATCAGCATCAAAGCAGTAGAAACAATTGTGAGTCCGAATATACGGTACATTCGTTTATGCTTTCGCCACTTACCCATATTTAATATTTTGCAGAACGTCGGCAATCTTTTCGATACCCTCTTGCAATGGTTTCTTCACCATTCCTTTGATAAACGGATTGAGATCTGCTTTGATTGTCAACTTCATTTTACACGAAACATCGGTCACGGGCAGCAATTGAACCCAGAAATTAAAGGGCATCGGCGACTGTTCCGTTTCGAATTTAATACACGTCGGAGCCTCGCGCTCCATTACACGGAGTTTGATTTGTCCGACAGGTGCAACGTTGATAGATATCGAATCCTTGTCAAAAACCAAATCTTTGGCCTTATCTTCGGGGATACGGTCTTTCACTTTGCCCAGATTTTCCAAATTACTCAGGCTGTCATATACTGTCTGTTGCGTGTAGGGAATTACTCTGATACTACTCTCAAATTTGCTTGTCATCGTATTTTGAGTTTGTAAAGTGATGAGTTTTTAGTTTATAAGTCCTCTTCCGAGACAAGAATGAAACAAGCTAAAACTAAAAAACTCACACACAAATGCACTTATTCATTTATTCATCAATGTGCCGGATCTTTGCGCCACTCGTGAAGGACCTCTACATCACTATCATCGATGTAACCTGTCTTCAATGCTTCATCTACAACGTGCTCATAATCAGTCAGTGTAACCAACTTGATCTGTGCATCTTTAAACGCTTTCTTGGCTACAGGGAACCCATAAGTATAAGACGCCACCATACCGATCACTTCGCAAGCATTATTCCGAATCGCTTCAACTGCTTTCAAAGAACTGCCTCCGGTGGATATTAAATCCTCTACAACTACCACTTTCATTCCCGCTTTCAGCTCTCCCTCGATGAGATTTTCGAGGCCGTGGTCTTTTGGTTTATTACGTACATAGACAAAAGGCAGATTCAAAGCATCGGCTACAAGCGCACCTTGCGGAATGGCTCCAGTGGCTACTCCCGCAATGGCTTCAACCTCGGGGAAATGATCCAAGATAGTGTGCACGAGCTCAATCTTGACATAATTGCGCAACTCCGGATACGAGAGCGTCTTCCGGTTATCACAATAGAACGGCGACTTCCATCCCGAAGCCCACGTGAAAGGATTGTTAGGCTGCAATTTGATAGCGTTGATTTTCAGTAGCCTTGATGCAAAAGCACTCTTCAATGTGTCCATATTATTTATCGATATTTAAAAGATACAATTGTGCAAAGATAGTATTATTTATCCAATTCGGCAACAGAATACGTACTTTTATATGTTAAGACTTAGCAAATCCGAATGCAAGCACACTGATTTTAGCTACTCCTGCCTTGACCAGCTGCTGTGCACAAGCCCTGATTGTAGCTCCTGTGGTTACCACATCATCGACAATCAAAACGTGACGAGCGTGCACCGGCCCGGCGTCTACCAACTCAAAAGCATCTGCAACATTCTCTACTCGTTGCCAACGATTCCTGCTTGTCTGGCTCCCTGCAAATATTTTGCGACACACCGAACGAGTTTCGACCGGAATTTCGGTTACTTCGCTGATACCGCGAGCCAGTTCTTCACTTTGGTTATAACCACGACTTCTGCGTCGTTTGCGTGTCAAAGGCACCGGCAACAACAGATCTATACCTTCGAAAAAACCGCTCCCGATAATTTCGCGTGCAATCATTCGACCTGCAGTCACCCCCCACTCTCTTCTTCCTCCATATTTCAAACCATAGATAATATGGCTGGTGAGACTCTTGCTACGATAAAACGTGAATGCGTAACAGCGTTCTATGGGTATCAATCCCCAAAAACAGTGGGCTAATTCGTTGCTATACGGGTCGGTATCATAGTTTGTTCGCGGCAAGTCCAGATTACATTCACAGCATATAAGCTCCTCACTGATGCTGAGTCTACGCCCGCACATCGCACAAGGTTGGGGCGAAATGAGATTTAGTAAACGGTCCCAAAAGCTAATCATAGTCCTCTCTTTCGGCTCCGTCGATACACTGACGGATGATGTTCCATTCAAAACCGCGACTCAAAGCAAACTTCATCAGCTTCTGATTGAGCTCATATTCGTTCGTAGCTTTTGTCGACTTACGTTTCGAATGAATAAGTGGGCGCAACGCCTCAATGTATTCCACATCCTCGATTTCATCTAAAACCGGCCCTGACACAGCTTTATCGACGCGCTTCTGGTAAAGAGCCTGCTCCACTTTACGCCTTCCCCAACCATTGAATCGAATCTTATCGCGGACAAACAAACGGCAAAATCGCTCGTCATCTACATATTTTCCCTTGATCAGATACGCCATCACACGATCCTGTACATCATCGTCAACACCCCATCTACGCATCTTTTCGAGCATCTCTCCTGTGCAATGCTCGGCTCTGGCACACTCGGCAGTAAGACGAGCAAGCACTTGTTGTTCTGTCATATCTTTGTTCATAGCTTAGCTTTCATCATTCGTCGGTCATAGCCGAAACTATTATTGACTTCTATTTCACGGAATCCGAAACGACGCATCATCACGTCCAACGCTTCAACAAACAGCGGATTAATCTCGAAATAGAGTCGGCCACCGGTATTCAAAGCGTCAACTGCATAACGAGTAATAGCCATATAGAAACGAAGAGGGTCGCTGTCGGGAACGAACAGTGCTTCGTGAGGCTCGAACCAGAGCACATTGGGCCGCATATCTCGCTTCTCTTGTTCACAGATATAGGGCGGATTGGCCACAATGATATCATATTTCCCCTTAGCAGGAACGGGATTCAGCGCATCCATCCGAAATAAATAGATATCTTGTTGCAACCGTTCAGCATTGCGCCGGGCCACATTCAAAGCTGCATTCGACAAGTCGTAAGCGTCGACAGATAACTGCGGGCATCGTTTCTTCAATGTAATGGCAATACAACCGCTGCCCGTGCAGCAATCGAGCAACCGCTTTTCATCTCGCGTTTCTTCAACAATCCACCGACAGAGTGCCTCTGTTTCGGGTCGTGGAATGAGTACATCGGGCGTCACCTCATATATGTCGCTGCCGAAATAAGCCTTTTCTAACACATACTGTACAGGCTCATTACGTTCCAATCGCAGCATTATCCGCTCTAATTCGGTCAGCTCCGCCTCGCCCAGTTCATCCAATTTACCGCACACCACATCCGTCATCGTGACTCCAAAGCACATTTCGAGCACCAGTAACACAATGTCCTTAGCCTCTCTCTTGCCGTAAATTGGCTCAAGACGGCGACACAATCGGTGATAAAATGAGCCTATCTGTATTTGTTTTATCATTACTTAGGATGTTCTTTAAGTTTTCATTCCATCGCTTTATAATGTTTTCAATTAGACAACAAACTGCTGCCCAATTCCATCTTCATCGCCATTGCAACGAATGCAAAGGTAAACAATTCTTTTGAAAATGAGGAGCGGATAGGCAAAAAGGATAAAGAGGCACTGCTTACAGCCGCCTCTTCTCGTCGTTTCCGGCACCCGTTCCCTTGTATTTGCTATGTGATGCGTTGAAGTTATAGGTCAAAGTGATGCCTACGCGACGCTCATAGTTGTAGCAATCTTTCCATAAATCCACGTTATTTCCATACATTGTCCATCGCTCTTTATTGGTTTTCAACAGATCGGTAACGTAAAGATTCACAGTAAAAGACTTCTGAAAGAATGATTTGATCAATGAAATGTCTATCGAACCGGCCTGTTTTGATAGGCTCAAATCAGTTGCACTACCAGTCGAATACCACATATTAAGCATCGCAAAACAAGTGGATGTAATGACAAACTTATTTTTCATTTCGACTTTCCATTGCGGTTTATTCAACTTCCTACTGCTTCCGTATGCCCGGGCATCGAATAATTGCTTTCGGTAATCTAATTCAATGGTAGGCTGAAACCACACAAACCGGGGCGAAGCAACCACAGATACATAAACGTTTTGCGTGTGGTTGACGTTCCGATTACGCAAAAATGCAATGTCTTTGTTCTCGTATAGCGTTGCCATCCACAGTATATCGTTCTTGATGTAATTATATCCAACCTCGGCAGAAAGCCACGAATGGGTGCCCACAAGTGCTAAGCTGTGCTTCACCGAAGGTCTAAGATAAGGATTTCCACCCTCATATATATACCGATTGGTATATTGAATGTCGCTACGTAATGACTGATAATCCGGTCGAAAGGTTTTATTGACATAGCTGAATTGCACACCCCAGAGCCCTTTCTGCCACGAAACAGAGAGATTGGGGAACCAATCGGTGTAACGACGACTGGGCTCTTGCTGCCAAACTCCGAATGAATAATAGTCGGCTTTGACGTGCTCAAGGCGCAGACCGACATCAAAAGAGAAGTTGCCCCACGGCATTTCTATCTCAGCAAAACCAGCCAGATTACTTTCCTTAATATTCGTCTGCGAGGCCGTTACATAGTTCTCTTGATTTTGATAATCACCATAAGCATTGGTATGGGTCACCTCCGAGCCCACCGATAATCGTCCTTTCCCCACAGGGTAACTCAAAACCAACTTGCCGGCAAGCATCCGATTGCGCTGGCTTGACGCCGTATGCACCTCACGATTTTCCAAATTGACGCCTCGTTCATTCTCAAACATCTTCACATGGTTTTTCTTCCATAAATAGGTTCCGTTGAAATCGAATTCCCATTTACCGGCTTTACCTATATAATATAGATTCAATTCGTGGTTCGGACCATTATTTTCTTTTCTTCGCATGTCTGCAATGACCTGCCCGACAGGCTGATCATTGCGCCATATGTTATAGATAGCTCCATCGACTTCAAGGTTAGAAAACAGCGATTTATAAACCGAGTAAGATGCACCGACAGCGTTATTGTCATCAATATCATAATTGGTGCCAATCTTACCATCCAATCCTGCCGTGCGCATTCCATCTTGAAGATCTTCTTTCACACGGGTAACACCGCTGCCACCGCGTATCTCCTGCCCAAAGTTATTGTTTTCCCCACTATATCGATCACTCCAAAATCCATCTGCAAAGACCTCAAAGCCCTTGCTTCGGAACTTGAAATAGTTTTCCTGATAACCGCCCCATTTGCTGTTATATTTGGCATTTGCATCGGCGCGAAAGCTGAAACCGTCGCCTTGCTTACGCTTGGTTTTGATGTGGATAACCGACTCCACTGTCGCACCATAGCGTGCACCGGGACTCGTAATGAGGTCTACGGACTTGATGTCAGCAGACTTGAGCTGCTGTAACTCGCTCTTATCACGCATTAATTTATTATTGATATAGATTTGAGGAGTTCCTTTGGCGAAGACGCTCACCTCCCCCTCGCCACTCACTTTCACGCGAGGCAGCTGCGCGAGTACGTCGTTGGCCGTCCCCATTTGTGACAGAAGCGAGTGTTCCACATCGACAGTTATTCCGCCGTTCGCCATTTTATACTGTGGCCTTTCACCTTTAACAACCACCCCCTTGATGGCATACGACTCAGCGGTGAGTCTCACCGTGCCGATATTTTCTGTCGAAACGGTACGCCAAAGCGTGCGATAGCCCACGCAAGTAACTTTCACCAACAGCTGTCTGACGTCGCAGGGGATAACGAAATCGCCGTTTTCGTTGCTCACCCCACCGTTGATAAAAAGAGAATCCGTAGCAGACAGCAGGACGATATTGGCAAACTCGACAGGGCGGCCACGACAGTCCACGACCTTACCCGTAACCTTTCGGGCGATCTTTTGCGTGCATTCGACATAGATTTGATTGCCGTCGAAAGTTATTTTCATCGGGTAGAGCGCGCAAACGGCCCTTACCGCGTCGGGAATCGAGCAGTTTCGGAGATCGGTTGTGACAGTAAAGTCTTCCAGATCATTGTAGATAAAGCTGATGATATACTGTTCGGAGGCCTGCCCGAGGTCTTCCAACACCCGGGAAAGCGATGTCGTCCGATAACTGCGGTTGATCTTCTGGGCCGACAAAGCACCGCAGAATCCGCACAGCAAGACAATGATTCCTATTGCGATTCGTTTCTTCATATTCTTCAAGCAGTATTATTTGACCGTCAGTTTTTGCCCTTCCAAGGTCAGGTGAATATGTTCAAAATGGTTCAAATCGGCCACAATCTCCTCAATACTCCGCGTTTTATCCCATTTGAAGAACAGTCGCAACTGTCGCACCCGCTCGTTTTTATACGCCACGGTGAGGTGATAGTGAGCGGCGATAGCAGACAAAAGATCGGGCAAAGCGACCTCTCCCGGCCTCCTTTCCGGGGAAGAGGACTTGACAGAATCTTGTCTATGGGAGGCCTGATTACGCTTTTTCACTTGTTGAATAACTGCCGTTTGACGCACATCCGACTGCCGATGACGGGTGGCGAGATGTATGGCAGCAAATGCAAAGCCTGCCATCATCACCACACCGACGAACATTGCTGCCATCTTCCACCTTATTTTCATCGCCCGTTTACCTGCAAGTCTTTCGGGCCTAACATCCTCCCACTCTTGTAAAAACGAGCTTTTGTCAAGCCGTTTACCGCCAAGAGCTCCTCCCCCTTGGAGAGGTTGGGAGGAGCTCTGCATCTCCTTTTCTTTGGAGGGGCCGCGGGAGGCCCCCAGTTCAACCATCAACTCATACACTTCTCTGCACTCTTCGTCGCGCATCAGTTCTTCTAACTCCCTGTCATCGTACAGCTCCGGATATTCCGCCATTCGCAAGAGCCGTTCCATTTTCTGCTCATTCATCATTGTCGGCAAATGTTTTTAGTTTCACCAAAGCCTGTGCCAGATGCTTGTAAACGGCCGTTTCACTGATTCCCAACGTCTCGGCAATGTCGCGATAAGACTTGTGTTGCGTGAAGCGTAGCATAAAAACCCGGCGCGTTTGCGGTGTAAATGCCGTGTCGGCATATGCCCATAACCGTTCGATTCGGCGCTCGCGATCGTCTTCAGAAGTTGTTGTCGGCTCCGTTTCGAGTGTCAGTCGACGCATCATTCGCTCTTTTACACGCAGGTGTGCAATCTTATCGAGACACAGGTTTCTGACTGTCGTCAGCAGATAAGCCTCCTCTTTCGTTTCGGGAAGACGCAGCCGCCCATCCGTTATGCGTGCGAAGATATCGCCGGCAACATCTTTTGCCTCCTCCGTATCGTGCAGAATAGACACAGCTAATCGTCGTACTCTGTCGTGATACAGCCCGTAGAGGTGTTCGATTTCATCGTTTTTGAGCATCTGTTTTTGCTTGGCTTTTATCGAAATGACGATTTCCGCACGGATTTCCTAACCCCCTTTGACGCGGATTTTTTACTTTTTCAAGATACAAATTTAATGCTTTCCTTTGAAAAACGAATTTGTACAGCCCCCTGATTACTTGGAATCAGAGGGCTGAAAACGGTAAATAGAGAGAGAATTGACCTCAGAAAAAAGAGTAATAAATATATCAAGACAGAAGCAGAGAACATCAATGAAAATCATACTCTTTTCTCCTTTGAAAAAGAGATGATATGAGACGGATTTTCATTTGCCGTTAAACACATCGCGAAAAGCCGTTAAACGGCGTGTGATTAACGATTAGTTGCACGGCATTTAACCGTTAGTTGTAATTGGATTTATATATACTTGATTCTCAAAAGGATACGAGCCTAATAGTCGCCGTCGGATTTTGAAACGGCGATATATTCTTGCTTTGAAAATAAATCATTACCTTTGCACCCGAAATGAAGATTGGAAACATTGAGTTCGGACCGCAACCCGTCTTCCTGGCACCGATGGAAGACGTAACGGATATCGGCTTTCGACTGCTCTGCAAGCGGTTCGGAGCTCGATGGTATATACCGAATTTGTCAGTGCCGAGGCTTTAGTGCGTTCCATTAAATCAACAGTGAACAAGCTAACTATCAGCAATGAGGAGCGGCCTGTGGGCATTCAGATCTACGGGCGAGATGTCGTGTCGATGGTAGAAGCCGCCAAAATTGTAGAGGAAGCACATCCCGACCTTATCGATCTCAACTTCGGCTGTCCTGTGAAAAAGGTTGCCGGCAAGGGCGCCGGTGCCGGAATGTTGCGCAATGTGCCGCTGATGCTCGATATCACACGCGAAGTTGTTCGGGCGGTTAAGACTCCCGTCACGGTGAAAACACGTTTGGGATGGGATCAAAACAATCTGATTATCGGTGATTTGGCTGAAAAGCTGCAAGACTGCGGCATTCAGGCGCTCACCATTCACGGTCGGACGCGCAGCCAAATGTACACAGGCGAAGCTGACTGGACGCTGATCGGTGCAGTGAAAAGCAATCCCCGCATCCGCATTCCCATTATCGGGAATGGCGATATTACGTCGCCCGAGCAGGCACAGACGGTTTTTGAACGTTACGGAGTAGATGCTATAATGATAGGAAGGGGCACTTTCGGCCGGCGTGGATATTCAAAGAGATTCGGGATCGGCTCGACGGCCGCCCCGCTGACACCTCTTTGGATATTAATCGGAAAATAGATATCCTCGAAGAACAACTCCGCATCAACATCAGTCGTATCGACGAGTATCGCGGTATACTCCACACACGTCGCCACTTAGCTGCAAGTCCGATTTTTAAAGGTATTCCCGATTTTCGTCAAACACGTATTGCAATGCTGCGAACGACCGCTGCTTCCGAACTCATCGATATCTTGGAAACCTGTCGGAAACGACTTGCTTAGGACTCACGAATGTAGATATACACCGGGAAACAATTCCTTTTATTATTAATAATGTCGGCGGCGACGACCGTAAAAACACCGCTCTATATATCAATAATAAGTCTGTCGGTTCGCTGGATATAAAGAATATGAATCTCAACAAGCGTGCCGATCTTTATTATATCAGCACGCTTGTCTTTCCATTACAGCAGACGAGACCAAAACTTAACGGTCTGAGAACTCGTCTGTAAGTGAAAAATTCGCAACAATTAAGAGATTTGCAGCATTCGGATTATTTATAATCCTCAACCCACAAGAAACCTTTTGTTACGACAAACCTGTGATCTCGCCGTTCACAATGTCGATACGCTCGGCCTGAGGACTCTTTGGAAGTCCTGGCATACGCATTATTTCGCCGGCTATAGCGACAATCATTTCGGCGCCGGCACTCACTACAAAGTCACGAATTGTTATCTCGAAGCCTTTCGGAACACCGTACCACTTCGGGTCTTCGGATAACGAATACTGTGTCTTTGCAATACAAACAGGAAACTTGTGATAGTCTCCAGCCTCAATATTTTTGAGTTTTCGCATTGCCGCCGGCTTGATAACAACACGATCGGCACCGTAAATCTTCGTCGCAATCTTGGTTACCTTATCCTGAATACTATCGTTTTCGTCGTAGATAAAGCGCAAGGGTTTCGACGGATTTTCGTCGATCGTCTTCACAACAAGCTGTGCCAACTTCTCAGCTCCTACTCCTCCGTCGGTGAAAGCAGTATTGATAGCAAAGCCGATACCCATCTTTTCGCAATGAACACGCACCAAATCAAGCTCGGCCTGCGTATCGGTTCCGAAGCGATTGAGACAGACTATGACCGTCTGACCAAAGCTTTGAAGATTCTCAATGTGCTTATCCAGATTGCCGAAACCTTTTATCAAGCCTTCTTCATTGGGTTTGGCGAGTTCTTTAAGGTCGATTCCACCATGCATTTTCAGGGCTTGTACCGTTGCCACAAGTACGGATAGCTTGGGTTGTAAGCCTGCTCTGCGACACTTGATATCAAAGAATTTCTCTGCACCTAAGTCCGCACCGAAGCCTGCCTCGGTAATAGCGTAATCACCGAATGTCATTGCCGCTTTCGTGGCTATCACACTATTACACCCGTGGGCGATGTTAGCGAAAGGTCCGCCGTGGATGAATGCCGCCGTGTTTTCAGTGGTTTGGACGAGATTCGGATTGATACTGTCGCGCAGAATCGTGGTAATAGCACCCGCCACTCCCATATCTTTCACACGGAATGGCTTACCATCGAGGGTGGTTCCGAGCAGGATATTCTCAATGCGATGCCGCAAGTCGTCTTCGTCTTTGGCCAAACAGAAGATGGCCATAATCTCTGATGCGGGTGTGATATCAAATCCGTTCTCGGCCACGATACCGTTCGTGCGGCCTCCGACACCTGTAATGACATCGCGAAGAGAGCGATCATTCACGTCGAGAACACGTCTCCAAAAGACCTCTTTCAATCCGAAGCCCTCGTCTTGATGCTGATAAACGTAGTTATCCAGCAGTGCTGAAATCATATTATTGGCCGAAGTGATGGCGTGGAAGTCGCCAGTGAAATGGAGATTGATATTCTCCATCGGCAACACTTGTGCATAACCACCCCCTGCGGCACCGCCTTTCATTCCAAAACACGGGCCCATACTGGGTTCGCGCAACGCCACAACGGCTTTTTTTCCGATGTGATTCAGCCCCAATCCGAGACCGATACTGACAGTGGTCTTGCCTATTCCGGCTTTCACCGGCGATATGGCGGTAACCAAAATGAGCTTAGATTGCTTCACCTTTTCCTCATCTATGAGCCTGTAAGGTACTTTGGCAATGTACTTCCCGTATGGTTCGAGTGAATCAACGGGGATGTTTACTTTCTCGGCAATTCGTGAAATAGACTCTAACGAAGTGCTGTGAGCGATTTCAATGTCTGTTTTCATTTAATAGAAAGAATTAGGTTTGTTTGACTGATGTATCTTCCTTGCAAGGCAGACACACGTATCTTATATTTTGCAAAAATACCAATTCACCCGTTATCAACAAACTATTAAGTCTTAAAAAATGCTATTTCAAGATCAGAAAATAGCTATTTGCGAGGCGATCAGCTGCTTTTCACGAATCGGATAATAACTTCCTTTGATTGCTTCGAACTGTCAAAGCAGACCGTTGATTATTAAAAATCGTGAATTATATTGTTGTCAGAGAAGTTTGCGGTATCTTTGTAATTTAAAACGAGACAGAAACGCAAATGAGTTTAACGAAAATCATAGGCCGATTTTTCACCCCGCGGCAACGCAAGATCGAGCATTACGCCGAGAATGCAGAGGCTTTGCAGCAGCAGGTGATGGAATATCTCATAGCCGAAGGAACCCACACCGAATACGGTCGCAACCATTTGCTCAAGCATACAAGTAGTTATGAGGATTTCGCAAGGAACGTTCCGCTCAACACTTACGAAGAGTTGAAGAGTGATATAGATCGAATGCGCCACGGTGAGAGCGATGTCCTCTGGCCGGGAACAGTGAAATGGTTTGCCAAATCGTCAGGGACAACCAACGACAAGAGTAAATTCATCCCCATCACAACCGAAGGACTACAAGACACCCACTATCGGGGAGGCAAAGATGTGGTAGCTCTCTACCTGCAAAACAACCCGAAGAGCCGGATGTTCGACGGTAAAGGCTTGATTCTCGGAGGCTCGCACTCGCCTAATTACGACATTCTTGGGAGCATCGTCGGCGACTTAAGCGCCATTCTTATTGAGAATATCAACCCATTGGCAAACCTTGTTCGCGTACCGAAAAAGGCTACGGCGCTGCTGAGTGACTTCGAGGTGAAACGCGACCGCATTGCACGCGAAACGCTGAAACAGCACGTTACTAACCTCTCAGGTGTACCTTCGTGGATGCTCTCGGTGCTGGTGCGCGTGCTGGAATTGAGCGGTAAGACGCACATCGAAGAAGTTTGGCCCGACTTGGAGGTATTTTTCCACGGCGGAATTGCTTTCGGTCCATATCGCAAACGCTTTCAACAGCTCATCACTTCGCCTGAGATGCACTACGTGGAGACCTATAACGCCAGCGAGGGATTCTTCGGAATACAAAGCGATCCGACTGATCCGGCGATGCTGCTGATGGTGGATTACGGCGTATTTTACGAGTTTATCCCAATGGATCAGTATGGCAACGAATCGCCGGAAGTGGTTCCGCTGAGCGGCGTTGAGGTCGGACGCAATTATGCTATGGTGATTTCCACCTCGTGCGGACTATGGCGTTACATCATCGGCGACACCGTTTCGTTCACGTCGAAGGCACCTTATAAGTTCGTAATAACGGGAAGAACGAAGTATTTTATCAATGCTTTTGGCGAAGAACTCATTATGGACAACGCCGAAAAGGGACTTGCTTACGCTTGCGAAAAGACCGGAGCCGTGGTCAAAGAATATACAGCCGCCCCCGTATTTATGGACGAACGTGCGCAGTGCAGGCATCAGTGGCTCATCGAGTTTGCACAAACACCAGCCAATTTAACTACGTTTGCCCAACTGTTAGACCTCCGATTGCAAGAGATTAACAGCGATTATGAGGCCAAACGATATAAAGACATTACGTTGCAACCGTTAGAAGTGGTGCCGGCACGCGCCGGTCTGTTCGACGATTGGCTCAAACAAAAAGGCAAGTTAGGCGGACAACACAAGGTGCCGAGACTTAGCAACAGTCGAAAGAACATCGAAGAGCTGATAGAACTCAATAAAGCCCCCCTCCAATTCACCCCCGAAGGGGAAGGCTCAAGGCCGAATGAGGACATTTTTAGATATGACTGTTTATATGAACAATATGACATTAGATTACATATACAGGATCATCAGGCGCCACTTTACGGCTGTATCCCTAAAATATCGCCATTATACTCTCCCCCTTCGAGGGGGAGTCGGAGGGGGAATCCTGCTCTTTCTCGCTTCGACTCTCGTTGTTTCCTGCGCCCGAATGGGTCATCCCGACGGCGGATGGTATGATGAGACACCGCCAAGAGTGATTGCCACGCACCCGAAAGACAAGGGAACAGACGTGAAAAGCAAGCGAGTGAACATCTATTTCAATGAGTTCATCAAGATAGACAATGCTACCGAGAACGTCATTGTATCTCCACCGCAACTCGAAGCAGCCGAAATCAAAGGAATGGGCAAGCATATTCAAGTGACATTGAGAGACTCCCTGAAAGCGAATACAACCTACACGGTGGATTTCTCGGATGCAATTACCGATAACAACGAGGGTAATCCGCTGGGAAATTACACTTACAGTTTCTCCACCGGACCACAGATCGACACGATGGAAGTGGCCGGTAACGTAGTCGAAGCAGCCGACTTAGAGCCGGTTAAAGGCATTTTAGTGGGACTTTACAGTAATCTTGCCGACTCGGCATTCACGAAACAGCCAATGCTTCGCGTGGCCCGAACCGACAGCCGCGGCCGTTTCGTCATCAAAGGAGTGGCCCCCGGCCGTTACAGAATCTATGCCTTGCAAGACGCCGATGGTGATTATACCTTCAAACAAAAGAGTGAAAAGATCGCGTTCAATCGCGATATCATCATTCCTTCGGTCAAACCTGACACACGGCAAGACACCATTTGGCGCGACTCTCTGCGCATCGACTCCATCAGTTTGGTGCATTACACGCACTACTTGCCCGATGATGTCGTGCTGCGAGCATTCAATGAACTGATCACCGACCGCTACCTACTCAAAACAGAGCGCACCGAAGCCAATCATTTCACGCTCTTTTTCAGTTACGGAAATCCGCAATTACCCCGTGTCCGAGGACTGAATTTCAACGCAGACAATGCTTTTATCACCGAAAGCAATGCCCGGCGAGACACCGTAAACTACTGGCTCCGCGACTCGTCGCTAATCAATCAAGACACGCTTCGTGTGCAATTGCAATACGAAAAGACTGACAGCAACGGTGTCTTACAACTGCAAACCGACACACTCGACATTCTTTCCAAACAAACTTATGAATGGCGACGCAAGCAGCAACAGAAAGCCATAGAAGAATGGACAAAAAAACAGGAAAAAGCCAAGAAGAAAGGAGAACCCTATGAGACGCAAATGCCCGTGAAACCGCTGGCTGTCAAGATTGAGGCTTCATCTGAATTGGATCCCGATAAAAACATTTTCATTTCGCTACCGGCACCTTCTGCCGTAGTCGATACCGGTAAGATACATCTCTATTCCAAGCACGACACCTTGTGGTATCGCTCTCCTTTCCTGTTACATTTGCCCCGATCGCGCGACAAAGACAGTACGGCCACGACCGATACGACACTCATTCAGCGGCTCAAATACGAACTCATAGGCGAGTGGAGACCCAACATCGAATACAGTTTAGAGATAGACAGTGCCGCATTCATCGATATTTACGGTCGTGCTTCGACTCCGTTCAAAAAAGGTTTCAAAGTACATTCCACCGACGATTACAGTTCGTTGCTCGTCAAAATACCGGATTTTACAGGGCAGCACATCATTGCCCAGCTCCTCAACGGAGATGATAAAGTAATCAAGGAGGTAGCGACCGGCACGGGAACTGTCGAATTTTTCTACATCAAGCCGGGCAGTTATTACCTCCGAATGTTCGTCGACGGCAATGATAACGGCATCTGGGACACCGGCAACTTCGCACAAGACCGACAGCCGGAAGCGGTATATTACTATCCCGAAGCCATCGAATGTAAAGCCAAATGGGATGTAACGCAGACGTGGAATCCCACAGCTCGCAGTGTAGCTCACCAAAAACCGGATAAACTCATCAAGCAAAAGGCCGACAAACAGAAGACAATCCGGCACCGAAATGCTGAGCGTGCCCGACAGTTGGGTATCGAAATGTTGAAACAGTGATGCAAAGGCAAAAAAGCGGAAGAATGAAAGGGCATTGCGACTAACCGTTAATTACCGTGCGAAAAGCCGTTAAACGTCGTGCATTTAACCGTTAATTGCAGTGCGAAAAGCATCTAATCAGAACGCCATTAGCAAGAGTCTCATTCTCAATAAGATAGCGTGAGCTTCCCAACAACATTCAAGCGTCTGTCGACAGACTTGAAACAGAATTCAGAAACATATAAATATATCACCCAAAAAACTTATAACAGCAATGCACTTAGCAAAACTTTACATATTATTCGCACTTTTGTGGGCTTCCGGTTCGGTACAGGCACAATGTACATTCCGTAATGATGCCTTTCAGTCGGGCGAATTCTTGTCTTACAATCTCTATTATAACTGGAAGTTTGTATGGGTAAAAGCCGGTTCGGCAACAATGTACACGGTGCAAAGTCACTATGGAGGCAAGCCTGCATACCGCGCCAGTCTCACCACGCGCGGCAGTAGGCAGGTAGACAATCTTTTCGTACTCCGCGACACACTCCTATGTTATTCCTCGTTAGATATGGCTCCGTTGTATTACCGTAAAGGCGCGCACGAAGGCAGACGATACACAGTCGACGAGATATTTTATACCTATCCTAACGGGAATTGCCACGTTCGACAGCATCGCCAACACAATGACGGCACTCATCAATGGCAAGAGCACACCTATCCGGATTGCATCTTCGATATGATGAACATTTTTTTGCGTGCCCGTTCATTCAATCCCGAAAGCTGGAAGAACGGACACGTAGTGCCGTTTCCTATTGCCGACGGTAAAGGCCGTACTCCTGCACAACTCAAATATCGTGGAAAAACCACCGTTAAAGCCGACAATGGCATCAAGTATCGCTGTCTGCAACTCTCTTATTTAGAGCTCAACAACGGCCAATACAAAGAAATCGTACGCTTTTTCGTTACTGATGATACCAACCACATCCCCATTCGGCTCGATATGTTTTTGAAGTTCGGCTCTGCCAAAGCCTTCCTCATCGGAATGAAAGGGATTCGCAACAAAGTTACTTCCATCGTAAAGTGAGGCCCATTGACCCCTCCCGGAATCTTCATTTTTACGAAATGATTTCCTAAAATAATGGTATTTTTTATGTACGAACACAGAAAATGCAAGCCAATCTAACTCTTTTTATAGATTGCATCTCGATATTTCCCTATCCCAAAAGCCGTCAGGAGATTTTGGCTTTTCTGTCATCCTGAACGATTATCCGACTTTCATCGAAAAGGTTTATCATACAATCAAATCGTTGTAGCTGTTGATTAAAAAACAAATTGATTATCAATTAATTACAAATAGCCATCGATTTGCTTCCCATTTAACGGTTAATCACCTTGCAACTAACGGTTAAACGCGCGATGATTAACGGTTAATTGCACGCCGATTAACGGCAAATCACAAAGCGGCTAATCGTGAGTGGATATATGGACTCATTTCGATAAGTTGACGAAAGTAGAGAAACGACTCTTTTTTGAGAGCTTCTCCCCTCGCAATTTGATTTTTACAATCAAACATTTAATTTTATAAAATAATCCCGTTTTCCTTCTTTCGTTCACCCGAAATTCACTACCTTTGTCCGAATTATTTTTAGATGTTAGTCAAAACAATAAGATTTTAGATTTTTAGATGAACGTAATTACGAAAACAGTTCAATTGCCTGATGGCAGAACTATCAGCATTGAGACCGGGAAAGTTGCAAAACAGACCGACGGTTCAGTTGTCCTGAGAATGGGAAACACCGTACTGCTCGCAACTGTTTGTGCAGCAAAGGATGCAGTTCCCGGCACAGACTTTATGCCTTTGCAGGTTGATTACCGCGAGCAATACGCCGCAGCAGGACGTTTCCCTGGCGGATTCACCAAGCGCGAAGGCAAAGCCGGCGACAACGAGATATTGACTTCTCGGCTGGTTGACCGCGTTTTGCGGCCGCTTTTCCCATCAAACTACCACGCAGAAGTATTTGTCAACGTGATGCTTTTATCGGCCGACGGTGTCGATCAACCTGATGCCTTGCGGGTTTCGCTGCTTCCGCCGCGATGGCCGTATCAGATATACCTTTTGAATGTCCTATTTCCGAAGTTCGTGTAGCTCGTATCAACGGCGAGTATGTCATCAATCCTACTTTCGAACAGATGGAAGATGCGGATATGGATATTATGGTTGGTGCTTCGGCCGAGAATATTATGATGGTCGAAGGAGAGATGAAAGAAGTTTCGGAGCAAGATATGATCGGTGCCTTGAAAGCCGCAATGGCTGCTATCAAGCCGATGTGCGAATTGCAAACAGCTCTTTCCAAGGAGTTAGGTAAGGACATTAAGCGGACGTATGATCACGAGATCAACGACGAAGAACTGCGCAAACAGATTACCGATGAGCTCTATCAGCCCGTTTACGACATAACGAAACAGGCGTTGCCTAAACAAGAACGGCACGACGCCTTTGATAAAATCATTGCCGATTTTCTTGAAAAGTACGACGCAACACATACGGACCTCTCTGCCGATGAGCTTGAAGAGAAGCACGCTGAGGCTGCGCGCTATTATGATGACGTGCTGCGCGATGCGATGCGGAGATGTATTCTTGACGAGGGCAAGCGTCTCGATGGTCGCAAAACGGATGAGATCCGTCCTATCTGGTGCGAAGTCAGTCCACTTCCAATGCCTCACGGCAGTGCGATTTTCACTCGCGGCGAGACACAGAGCCTCTCGACGTGTACGCTCGGAACCAAACTTGATGAGAAACTGATTGATGATGTGCTCGACAAAAGCTATCAGCGGTTTCTGCTCCACTATAACTTCCCACCCTTCTGCACAGGAGAGGCTAAGGCACAACGCGGTGTCGGACGTCGCGAAATCGGTCATGGACACTTAGCTTGGCGCGGTTTGAAAGGCCAGATTCCCGCAGAATTTCCTTATACGGTGCGTTTGGTAAGTCAGATTTTAGAAAGTAACGGCTCGTCGTCAATGGCTACCGTCTGTGCGGGTACATTGGCTTTGATGGATGCTGGTGTACCAATGAAGAAGCCGGTAAGCGGTATTGCGATGGGACTTATCAAGAATTCGGGCGAAGACAAATATGCAATCCTGAGCGATATATTGGGTGATGAGGATCACTTAGGCGATATGGACTTCAAGACAACGGGTACAAAAGACGGTCTAACAGCTACGCAAATGGACATTAAATGCGACGGATTGAGTTTTGAAATCATTGAAGAAGCATTGATGCAAGCCAAAGCTGGCCGTGAGCATATCCTCGGGAAGCTGACCGAAACGATTGCAGAACCACGCGCAGAGCTCAAACCTCAGGTGCCGAGAATTGAACAATTCGATATTCCCAAAGAGTTTATCGGTGCCGTGATCGGCCCCGGCGGAAAGATCATTCAGCAGATGCAGGAAGAAACCGGAGCCACAATCACCATCGATGAAGTGGACGGCAAGGGTACCGTTCAGGTCAGTGCGCCCAACAAGGAGAGCATAGACGCTGCCATTGCCAAGATTAAATCCATCGTGGCCATCCCCGAAGTAGGAGAGGTTTACGATGGAACCGTACGCTCGATAATGCCTTACGGCTGTTTCGTTGAGATTATGCCGGGCAAGGACGGACTGCTTCACATCTCCGAAATAGATTGGAAACGTCTCGAAAGCGTAGAAGAAGCTGGCATCAAAGAGGGTGACAAAATTCAGGTGAAACTGCTTGATATCGATCCGAAGACTGGTAAATACAAACTCTCTCACCGTGTGTTGATGCCCAAACCGGAAGGATATGTCGAGCGCGAACGTCGCCCTCGGCGTGAATCGGGCGACAGAGGAGACCGCCGCCAGGGTGGAAACGACCGCCAATCACGCCGTGAACACAGCGACCATAACGATCGGCGCTCATTCAATAACGACCGTCAGCCACGCCGTTTCGAGCATCGTGAGGATCGCGAAGACCGCGAATTTCACGACCCGATGACAGAACGCGAACCGCGAGACTTCAACGACAGCTTAGACCATAACAACGAGTTCGACCTTTAAGTCTCACAAATAAAACTGCAAATACCCGCATTCCGAAAAGGATGCGGGTATTTTTATTCTTTTATCTGATACCTAAATAGAAAATTATTTATCGTTTATTCCCAACCATAAATTATTACTTCCGACCCTAATGCTGTTCATCATTCCGGCTTGCGACTGTTGTTCGATAAAGTTGTCGTAGTGTTTGGCCGGGCATATCCATTGACTTGGCTGCCCCCCGAGGGGCATTCATCACGAGATTAAGGATTCCTACGGCTCCTTCTACATCGTATTTCGCCTCCGGATTGGTAATGACCTCAATGCTTTTAACCACGCTTGCGGGCATCGACTTGAATATCTGGGAGAGCAGAAGAGCTATATTCATCGCTTCATAATCTCGGTTATTAGACAATAGTTAACTGCAATTCGTTGCAAATGATAAAGAAAAATCCGAATGCGCTGATGATTTTTCGGCGAGAATTCTGCCGTTGTGCATCGCGTTAATAATCATCAAATCCCACTCCATTCACGTTGATTTTTCGTATATTTGTACCGAAGAGACCAATCAAAAGACATTGATGAAGACCTTATCCATTAAACGAATGCTCGCGGTCTGCACACTGTTGCTGATGCTGACAACCGCTCATGCACAATATGATTTTATCCGACCGGTGAAAGACTCTATCCCCGGCGGCTATAACTTTTGGGTTTATACGCCCCTGGATTATTATTACTCATTAGAGCGTACACCCGTAATTATCTTCCTGCACGGGCAAAGTCTTTGTGGACGCGACCTCAATCGAGTGCGTCGTTACGGCCCTTTGGACGCCATCGTACGTGGTCGTGAGATCGAGGCTTTGGTCTTAGTGCCGCAGAATCCGGGCGGAGCGTGGAACCCGAAGAAAATCAATGATGTGCTCGAATGGGCCAAACGCCACTACGCAATGGACTCAACACGGGTCTATGTCGTAGGGATGAGCCTCGGCGGTTACGGCACAATGGACTTCGCCGGAACCTATCCCGACAAGGTGGCGGCGGCTATGGCGCTGTGCGGAGGATGCACGTTGAAGGACAAAGAGGGGTTGGGCCGACTGCCGTTGTGGATTATTCACGGTACGGCAGACCGCGCCGTACCTATCCGCCAATCGCAAACGGTGGTGGAAGAACTGCAACGCAAGCATTTAGACAGCCGCTTACGGTTCGACTGGTTGCCCCGAGCGTCACACGGCGCACTTGCTCGCATCCTTTATATGAAAAAGACTTACGATTGGCTTTTCACCCATTCGCTCCGCGATTGGAAACGACCTGTAAATCGAAAGACGGACATTGACCGGTCTGATCTTTCTTCTGCATACAACGATATGAATCCCAATGCGCCCGATCCGGAAGTTGTTCACGATCAAACAATTAAGTAAATGGACAAGGGAATGAGTTAACAAGGAGACGAGTTGACAAGTAAACAAGGGGATGAAGAGGCTTATCCACTCGTTCATTGGTTAACTTTTCAACTCGTTGACTTATATAATGATATGAAAAAACAGGACAAAAAGACACCTGTCTGCCGTATAATCCAGCACGGGAAAACACCGTTTTAAGGACGAAAAACAATACTTTGTTCAACGTTCGACTGATTTTCAGAAACGATTAACGGCAAATCGAGCACCTGAAAACAGTCAATGAGACTGCAAAAAACAGTTTTTCACACACTCATTAAGGGCTTTTTACACACATTTTAAACAAGAACCAATTGTCAGTTTAATATAGTTGCCTGACAATTAATAAGTTATCAAAAGTCTGTTTTCGCGTATTTTCACCCCGCTGACAGTCCGATAGAAAATAACGGAGTATCATCGGGGCTATTTGATAAAGTTTCTTGACAAAAAAATAAGAAGAAATGCCCTTACTCTTCCTTGCGTTTATCGGCATTGATAAGTGCCAACAGATGTTCCACAGCATCCTTTTCGGGGATGTTATGTTCAACACACATCTGCCCACGATATAACGAAACCTTGCCGGGACCGGCTCCGACGTAACCATAATCGGCATCGGCCATCTCACCGGGACCGTTGACAATACAGCCCATAATGCCTATTTTAAGACCTTTCATACCCTCGGTGGCTTTCCTGATACGGGCTATTGTGGTACGCAAGTCATATAACGTACGGCCGCATCCGGGGCAACTGATATACTCGGTCTTGCTCGTTCGCAGGCGGGCAGCCTGTAAAATACCGAATGCCGTAGCGTCGATCTCGTGCCGAGGAATATCTCCGTCGTTCATCAGCCACACCCCGTCAGTGAGTCCGTCAATCATTAACGCCCCCATATCAGCGGCCGATTCGAGTTGGAAATCGCCTTTCTCGGCCGTCGAATGGCGATACATCTGTGCAAAAACAACAGGATTGGTAATGCCGTTTTGCATCAATTCGTGTACCAAAGCACGCTGTTCGCCCAAGCGATTCTTATGGTTACTCATACAGATTACAACCACTTCGGGATGGTGCCGCAGGCAAGCCAGATACTCATCACTGGTTGCTCCGAACTGCAACACAAGAAATTTGAGAGGCGAATCGATCAGACTGATAAAGGGAATGGCATTGTGCGGAAAGATGGGGAAGAGCCTTTCCCGCAACGGAAGAAGCTGCTCTCCCGCTCCCTCTACCGTAGGAAAGGGAGTGTTTTTTATCAACTGGGGATAGACATTGTAGTCAACGATATACCGTTGAGACGGATCGAGACGCCCGGGAAGCTCTTGACCGACGTAGATATAGTCGGGATTGAGTTCTTTTTTACCGCCGTTCACGATCAACTCGACCTCTCTTTCCCTCTCATTGACGGTCTTCCCTCCTTTGGGAGAGGCGGAGGAGCCACCTCGTTGCGTACTGATCACCACAGGAACATTCGTTCCGCCGATTCCGTTTACAGGTTTCGTCTTCCGCCGTCGAGGCCTAAGATAATCGAAACTGTCGGCCTGTCGGCCCGGCACCAATAGATGATCAGACTTTTGTTTTATGATATACTCAGCCAGATGACGGGCTACGGGAATTTCGTCTTCGGGCTCTTCGCTGAGCGAAACGCGGATGGTATCGCCGATTCCGTCGGCTAACAGTGCTCCGATTCCTACCGCACTCTTAATCCGTCCGTCCTCACCCTCACCGGCTTCAGTCACTCCCAAGTGAAGCGGATAGTGCATATCTTCGCGCTCCATTGCGTCGACGAGCAAGCGCATAGACCTGACCATCACCACGGTATTGGATGACTTGATGGAGATTACCACATCTTTGAAATGCTCGTTCTTGCAGATTCGCAGAAACTCTAAGCAACTTTCGACGATTCCTTCGGGCGTATCGCCGTAACGATTACGTATTCGATCCGAGAGCGAACCGTGATTAACACCGATCCGAATGGCTGTATGCTGCTCCTTACAGATGTTGAGAAAAGGTATGAATCGGGCTTCAATCTTCTTCAACTCCTGTGCATACTCCTCATCGGTATAAGTCAATCGCTTGAAAGTACGGGCCGGATCTACGTAGTTTCCTGGATTAATACGCACCTTTTCAGCGTAAAGCGCAGCCACGTCAGCCACTTTCGGGTTGAAATGAACATCTGCAACGAGTGGCGTATCATAGCCATTGCCGCGCAATTTGGCGTTGATCGCGCGCAGATTCTCGGCTTCCCGCACGCCCTGTGTGGTCAGACGTATGAGTCCTCCACCTGCTTTAATGATTCGTTCGGCCTGTGCCACGCTGCCATCAGTATCATTCGTGTCGGTGGTTGTCATCGACTGCACTCGTATCGGATTGTCTCCGCCGATCCCCACAGCCCCCACCCGGGCTACAGATGATGTGCGACGACGGTAATTGAAAAGGTCAATCATATACTCAAAACATCGGCCTCGCCCCATCTCTCTCCAAAAGAGAGGGAGAATGTAGGCTCATTTTATTGATTTATTAGATAGAATTTGCGGTCTCATTTCCCTTCAATCATTCTCCTTCTCTTTTGGAGAGGGGCGGTGTGAGACTTGTTCCTTATTCTTAATTGGTCTTAAACTCGTACTTGACTTCGGCCAATTCTCGGTTGGCTTTCTCTATTTTGGCTCCTAAACCGGTCTTATATGCTGTCATTTTCCGGGCAATCTGCGGATCGGTCAGCGCCAAAATCTCAGCTGCAAGGATAGCAGCATTCATTGATCCGTTGACTCCCACGGTTGCAACGGGTATGCCCGGAGGCATCTGAATGATGCTGAGCATTGCGTCAAGACCATCAAGCATCCCTTTAATTGGTACGCCGATGACAGGCAAAGTAGTTGAAGCCGCAATGACACCAGGCAATGCTGCCGCCATACCTGCACCTGCAATGATCACCCGAATACCGCGATTGGCTGCCCCTTTGGCAAATGATTCTACCGCATCGGGCGTACGATGAGCCGAGAGTGCATTGACTTCAAACGGAATTTGCATTTCATTCAGAAACTTACAAGCCTTTTCCATCACAGGCAAATCGCTTGTACTACCCATAATAATACTAACTAATGGTGTCATATTCATTCTATTTTTTAATCGTGAACAGGGTTAATTGTTGACGAGTTAATGAGAAGTTCTCCTATATTTTGTACTGTTTTATCATACTGTTACTATCCTTATCAACTCGTTTACTTATTGATTCGTCTACCCGATCAGTCCTTATCTTCTCATTAACTCGTTTACTTATTACCTTATTACAATATAATCCAAAACCCGCTCACGGCTCCCACGACGAAGCCTGCACATACTTGAAGCAGCGAATGCTGACGAAGAATGATGCGACTTGTACCTAACAGTCCGGCAATCAGAAACACAACGCACAGCCACCACACAGGATTGAAATCGAAAATAATGGCAAATGCCATCAGCGCTCCGGCCACTCCGCCGATCGCTGCGGTGTGAGTTGAAATCTTCCACCACACATTTATCAATGCGCAAATTACTTGAATGAGCAGTGCAGCCATCAAAATACGCGACATAAAGTGCGGAAAATGCAGCACGTTCATCAGATAATAGCAACTGAAATAACACAAAATAGAGAGAATATAAGGTACCATCCGTCGCTCCTTAGCACCCAGTTCGATGAGCGTCCAACCCTGATAGCGACGGTAAACGTGTATCAACACTGTGG
The DNA here is from genome assembly GCF_000613725.1 of Hoylesella pleuritidis JCM 14110. Classification (GTDB taxonomy): domain Bacteria; phylum Bacteroidota; class Bacteroidia; order Bacteroidales; family Bacteroidaceae; genus Prevotella; species Prevotella pleuritidis. Next base: position 178,741 of record NZ_BAJN01000002.1, on the reverse strand, counting down.
GCAACAGTATCGTAAAGACATATACCAAGGCAAGAACCAACAGCTTATAACGCCACGGCATCATCGCCATATAGCTGAAAGTAAACAGCGCTATGAGCCCGACCAGCGGTAGGTAAAACGGAGTGAAGACTATACTCATCACTCGTGCAGTCAGAATAATATCCTTTTCTTTCATCTTATTGCTTGCGTAAGCGGGCCACAGGGATGCCTAACTGCTCACGATATTTAGCCACTGTACGCCTCGCTATGGGATAACCCTGCTCGGCCAAAGCGTCCTTGATAAGATCATCACTCATCGGTCGTTGTTTGTTTTCACGCTCGACGAGCGTACGAAGGGCGATTTTGATCTTACGAGTCGACATTTCCTCGCCATCATCGGTAGTATAACCGTCGCTGAAAAAGAATCGCAGCGGGAACGTTCCCCACTTAGTCTGCGCGTACTTCACATTGCTTACGCGCGAGATTGTCGATATATCGAGTCCCGTTCGGTCTGCAATGTCTTTGAGAATCATCGGTTTCAGATCGGCTTCATCACCTTCTTGGAAGAATCGAAGCTGCCAATCGATGATCGCTTTCATCGTTACTTGCAACGTACGACGTCGTTGTTTGACCGCGTCTATAAAGCTCTGAGCCCGCTCTACTTTCTCCTTCGCATAGAGCAGAGCCGCCTTTTGTTCTCGATTCAGCCCCTCCTTATTATTCTTATAGGTATCGATCATCTCGCTGAAAGTCGGTGAAACTTTCAAATCGGGTATCGTTCCGCGATTGAGTGAGAATGAAACTGCCCCGTCGTCATTTGTATCAACGACGAAATCGGGCGTTATTTGCTGGATGTTTCGCCCTTCGGTCTCACCGAGTGAGGCTCCGGGCTTCGGGTTCAGACGCCTGATCTCATTTTGAACGGCCGCTACCTGCGATTCAGTAAGCCTCAACTGTGCCTGTATTTTATCCCAATGTTTCTTGGTAAAGGCATCAAAACATTCTGCAATTACGCGTCGTGTCAAATCGCGGACAGTACTTGCCGGACGGCGATCGATCTGCAACAGCAAGCACTCTTGCAAATTTCTGGCACCTATTCCGGCCGGATCGAACGACTGCAAGATATGCAACACGTCTTCCACTTCACGCTGCACAACATCCAAACCGTGATAAATAGCCAATTCATCGCAAATCGAATCCAAGTCCTTTCGCAGCAATCCGTCAGCGTCAAGCGACCCGATGAGATATTCCATCACATCTTGTTGCTGTGCGGTTAATTCCACTTCGCCCATCTGTTCTTTCAATTTATCATAGAAAGAAGTAATGTCTCCGTAGACAATCTCTTCGTAATCAGCATTCGGATCATTGTAAGACGCTGGCGACTGAGGCATTTCGTCATCCCGACCGATACCCTGCAAAGCATCATCCAAGGCCGACTCGCGTTCTTCGCGTTCCGTTTTTTCGTCGAAACTCTCGTCTTCGCGCACCTCGTCTTGCTCCTCGCGGGTGTCGCTTAGAGCATCATCAGGCTCACTGCTCTCCATTGCCGGGTTGTCGTCGAGCTCTGCATTGACGCTCTCTTCAAGTTCGGTGAGCGGCATTTCGAGCAATCTCACCTGCAACATCTGCTGTTGTGAAAGCCTCTGTTGCTGTGAAAGCTTTTGCATTTGCGTCTGTACCAGTCTCTGCGCCATAATGATTCGTAACGTCGTTGTTTGTTGCTTGCAAAGTTAGTGCAAATCAAAGAGACTGCAAAACAAAAGATATGATTTTTCAATTCGATGAAAAACAGGTTGCAACCCGCTGTCTTTTGTCGTACAACCAAGCGTTAATCGTGGAGTAAAGAGGGAGAAGTCGCGGTGCCAATACTTTGTGGTGTCAAGCCATTCCGTGCACATCCGCTATGCGAATGACCATTTGGCATATTTTGAATTGTATGGTAATGGGTGATAATTGATGTGAAATGAGAATAGAACAATAATTGAAATTTCGGGGTATCGATCACTTGCAGAATTGTAATTTATATGTTATTGATTTTCAATCAAATACATTCCCCATTCTAATTAACGGTTAATCGTACGATAACTAACGGTTAAACGCAGTGCGATTAACCGTTAATCATCGTGCGTTTAATGGTTAGTTGTAGTGCGATCAGATGCTTTTCGCAACGCTGTAAGAAAATAAAGGTATGCCCGCAACAGGTTGTCGGCAGGCATACCTTTATTGAATGTGAGGAAAAGAGGATGTCTTAGACGATTCTGCTTTTCCCTACTTAAAATGATGAATTATGTTTTCTGCATAAGGAATTAAGCCTTTATATGATGCTGGTCTTCCTTGTAAACTCGATGATTTCGGGTATATAACCGAATGCTAAGCCTGTAACCGTGTCGGCACAACCATAATATACGGCCACGCGACCGGTCTCGGGGTCGTGTAATTCGGCGCAAGGGAAACAGACATTAGGTACATCTCCCATACATTCATACGGTTTTTGGGGACTTATTAAATAAGGTCCCGACCGGTAAATAGGCTTCCACGGCTGTTCCAAATCAAGCAAAGCCGATCCGAAACTGTATACATATCCGTTGCAAGAACGTAACACACCGTGATAGAACAGCAACCAACCCTCGGACGTTTCGATAGGAATCGGCCCTGCACCAATCTTCATACACTGCCACGCACTTTGTTCAAAGGCAGCCGGGGACATCACGTGTCGATGGCGTCCCCAATACTCTAAGTCGGGCGATTGACTGTAAAAGATATCTCCGAAAGGCGTATGTCCGGTGTCGCTGGGGCGTGAAAGCATTGCAAAATGCCCATTAATCTTCCGCGGGAAGAGTACTCCATTGCGGTTGTAAGGCAAGAATGCGTTCTCAACTTGATGGAAAGTCTTGAAGTCGAACGTGTAAGCCACGCCTATGGTAGGGCCGAAATAACCATTACACCACGTTACATAGTAGCGATCTTCAATGAAACAGACCCGCGGATCATAGCCATAGACCCACTGACCGACTTCCGGATCATCGCATTCAAAGCGTAAAGGGGCTTCGTTGATGCGCCAATTCACACCGTCATCACTAAATCCTGCGTGCAGCACCATCCGTCGGTTGGTGTCGTCGCAACGGAAAACGCCGGCATAACCGGTACCGAACGGTACGACGGCACTGTTGAAAATACTGTTGGATGTAGGTAAAAGATCCCGTGGAATAATAGGATTGGCACTGCAACGCCACATCACAGCGTTGCTGTCTGACGGCCGATCTTCCCACGGCATTTGCGGAAGCGGCTGACCTTGAATTGTTAGATGATTCATTATGAATGATTTATTGTTTGTTATTCTCGTCGTAAGTGAAAGGTACGAACCACGTGATGAGGAGGGCGGGAATGGTGCAGAAGAGCACGAATACAAAGAAATGGCGATAGCCAAAGCGTCGCTCACCGCACCGCTGAGCATTCCCGGCAGCATAACTCCAAGGTTCATAATGCCCGAAGCAAATGCATAGTGAGACATCTGATGCTTTCCCGGCGCGATTTGCTGCATCATAAAGAGCGTCAAACCTACGAAACCGAATCCGTAACCGAAGTATTCGAGGACGATTCCGCTGCCTATCAGCCACAGACTTTGCGGCTGGTAAAAAGCCAGAAGGGTGTAAGCCACGAAAGGTAAGTTGAATACCAAGGCCAATGAAAACAGCGATTTGCGCAGTCCGCGATGTGCAATGTAATAGCCGGCAAGTATCGATCCGATGACAAAAGCAGCCGCTCCGAACGTTCCGTAACACAAACCTATCTCCCGTTCGCCCAAACCAAGCCCCTGATCTGCCCTCGGTGCTTTAAGAAATAGCGGCACAATCTTCATTACGAAGCCCTCGGCAAAGCGATAAAGAATGATGAAAAAGAGGTAATAGACAATGTGTTTCTTCTGGAAGAAATCCACAAACACGGTCCAAAGTTCATATAATGACTCTTTCAGCGACCTGTTTTCGGCCAGCTGTTTACCTCCGCCCGGCAGGATAAAGAAGTGATAACAGCCCAAAACGAGCATTATAATACCGATAATCAGCATTATGATCGTCCACGAATTAACCACGCCGAAGCGATCAATAAACACTCCGGCAAGATATACCAAGCCGCCCGTAGCTACGATCTTTGCGATATTATAAAAGGCGCCTTGCCATCCGATCCACTTCGATTGCTCATCAGTAGTGAGCGCAGACATATATGTTCCGTCGGCAGCAATGTCGTGTGTAGCCCCACTCAAAGCGATAACTGCAAGAATGCCGACCGTGATCGGGAAGAATGAAGGCAAATGAAGAGAGAATGCCAACAATGCAAACATCACACCGGTGAGCATCTGTGTAAGGACGACAAAGAACTTTTTGGTACGGTACATTTCCAAAAACGGACTCCAAAGGGGCTTCAACGTCCACGGAAACATAATGAGTCCCGTCCAGAATGTTATCTCTGTGTCGGATACATTAAGGCCTTTGTACATCAGCGAGCACACCATATTAAGCACCACAAAGGGCATACCCATTGCAAAATAGAGCGTGGGCACCCACGCAATAGGGCTCACCCGACGGGTTGTTGAGAATTGTTTCATTTATCGATAGTTGTAATTTGTGAACGAATAAGGGACATCTCCTGCACCCGTTCCCCACGTTTTAACGGGCTGCGAACGCATATCGAAACTAATTATAGGGCCTTGCAACAGTTCGTCATGCGTGAAATAGGTCTTCGTATAGGACTTTCCGTCAATACTGATAGCCCCAATATAACGACAGGAGTCGCTGTTGGCAGGAGCCGAAAGGGTGACAGTCCGCCCGTTAGTGAGATGCAACAAGGCACGCCGAAACAGCGGAGCGCCGATCGCATATTGGTCAGTGGCGGGACAAACGGGATAGAATCCCAAGGCTGAAAACACGTACCAAGCCGATGTCTGACCGTTATCTTCGTCGCCGCAATAACCATCTGGCGCGGCCGAATACAGTCGGTTCATTACCTCGCGCACCCAAAACTGGGTCTTCCAGGGCTGTCCCGACCAATCATATAGATAAATCTGATGCTGAATGGGTTGGTTGCCGTGGGCATAATTACCCATATTCATCACCTGCATCTCGCGTATTTCATGAATCACTTGACCGTAATAGCTGTCGTCGAAAACGGGTGGAAGGCGGAAAACTGAGTCCATCATCGCATTGAATCGGGCACGTCCACCCATCAAATCAATAAGACCTTGCGGGTCGTGAAACACCGACACGTGTAATGCCAACTGTTACCCTCGGTGAAAGCGTCGCCCCATTTCAGTGGATTGAACGGCTGTTGAAAGCGTCCATTCTTGTTTTTCCCGCGCATCAGAGAGGTCTCCCGGTCAAATACTTTTCGATAATTAAGAGCCCGACGGCGATAAACATCGATCTCACGAGCACTCTTTCCCAACGCTTTCCCTAACTGATAGATACACCAGTCATCGTAAGCGTATTCCAAAGTACGCGCTACGCTCTCGTTGATTTTCACATCATAAGGCACGAATCCAAGTCGGTTGTAATACTGAAAGCCCTGCCGACCGGTGGAAGAAACCGTGGGATGTACCGCGTTGGCACCGTGAACAACGGCCTGCCACAATGTATCGATGTTGCCGATACGCACGCCTTTGAGGTAAGCATCGGCCACAACAGAGGCCGAATTGTTGCCAACCATACAGTCGCGATGCCCCGGACTGGCCCATTCGGGCAAGAAACCACTCTCTTGATAAGCGTTAACGAGTCCCTCTTGTACACGTTTGCTCACCTCGGGATACAGCAGATTAAGCAACGGAAAGAGGCTCCTGAACGTGTCCCAGAAGCCCGTATCGGTGTACATCAGGCCTGGAAGCACCTGCCCATTATATGGACTGTAATGCCAAGGACGACCATCAGCATCGTATTCCGCCAACTGACGCGGGAATAAGAGCGACCGATAAAGGCACGAATAGAATGTACGCAGACGGTCAACATCGGTGTCTTGCACCTCGATGCGACTCAAAACGTCGTTCCACCGACGCTTCCCTTTCTCCTTGACCGTATCGAAATCGTCGCTGCCCAACTCTTCGAGATTGCGCAAAGCCTGCTCTTCACTGATGAAAGAAGAAGCCACCCGCAGAACCACGGGAGTCCCTTTGCAAGCCGAAAAACTTACAATGGCTCCAGAGTGATGGCTTTTCGCTGTGCGAAGATCCGTCAGTCGGCGGCCATTCAATACCAAATCACAATGCGAAAAGCCGCTAATGAATTCCACAACAAAATAGTTTCGGAAATTCTTAGGCACTCCGCCACTGTTTCGGGTGGTATAACCCACAATGCGATGAGCCTCAGGTTCTACCCTGACATACGACTCTTTATCAAACGCATCGATAATGACAAAAGCGCTGTCGGTATCGGGATAAGTGATGCGAAACATCGCCGCGCGTTCCGTCGGAGCAATTTCCGTGGTCACATCATAGTCTGCCAAGTACACCTTATAATAATAAGGAGCCACCGTTTCGGCCTTATGCGAGAACCAACTGGCCCGTTTATCCTCATCGAATACGGCTCTGCCGGTCATCGGCATCAATGAAAACTGTCCGTAATCATTAATCCACGGACTCGGCTGATGCGTCTGTTTAAATCCCCGAATCTTATGATCCGTATAGCGATATACCCATCCGTCGCCCATCTTTCCGGTTTGCGGCGTCCAGAAATTCATCCCCCACGGCATCGCAATAACGGGATAAGTGTTGCCCGCCGACAGTTCGTAAGAAGACGCCGTGCCCACAAGCGGACTCGCATAGTCTACGAAATCCGTTGCGCGGAGGCTGTATGCAGTGAGTGATAATATAAATAATAAAGCCGATTTCAACAGTATTCTCATTTCCTATATAATGGAATTTACGGGAGCAAAGATACTGAAAAAATGCTGATCCGCCAAACATCTCACCCTCATTCCGTTGTTCTTGATTGGCAAAAGAAAGCAAATTATATGCTATCGACCTACATTTTTGCATTGGTTTTACAACACTTTAATTATCAGTGAGATATACGATATATGTCAATTACACTACACTACGTTTCCGATTAACGGTTAATTATCGTGCAAAAAGCCGTCAAACGGCGTGCGTTTAACCGTTAATTGCAAGGTGATTAACGGTTAATCGGAACGAGTTATGTATTTAATTGATTATCAATAAAATACAACCGAACAGAAATTTTACTCCCAAGCATTCTAAACTTCGCTCTTAACTCTTCCTCAGAAGATAACTATCGCCCTTCCCTCTCCTATTCTTTCGGATAAAGTTCTGGGCCAAAACTTCTGCCTTTTTATCGTCTTTATGGAAATTTCTCGGCAGCGAATCTCCTACTCTTAACGAAAATGCGTAACTTTGCAGACTGTAAACCACATTTTATCGGATAATGAACGGTATGAAAATCGAGAATCAGATAAGCCGCGCTGTAATAGCAGCCGTGAAGGAATTATACGCACAAGAGGTGACGGAAGCAATGGTTCAGTTGCAGAAAACGAAGTCAACTTTCGAGGGAAACTACACACTTGTGGTGTTCCCTTTCCTCAAAATATCGCGTAAAAAACCCGAAGACACAGCACAGGAAATCGGCGAATACGTAGCCAAACACTGTGAGGCCGTGGCCGATTTCAATGTGGTGAAAGGCTTCCTGAATATTGTCATCGCAGCGGAAGCGTGGATCAGTTTGCTGAATGACATCCATTCGGATGACCGTTTCGGTGAAAAGCCTGTTACGGAAGCATCTCCACTCGTAATGGTCGAATATTCTTCGCCCAACACCAACAAGCCCTTGCACCTGGGACACGTGCGTAACAACCTTTTGGGTTGGGCCCTTTCGCAGATTATGCAGGCCAATGGCAATCGCGTAATCAAGACCAATATCGTGAACGATCGCGGTATCCACATCTGCAAATCAATGTTGGCGTGGCTGAAATGGGGCAACGGCGAGACGCCCGAAACGAGCGGAAAGAAAGGCGATCACCTGATAGGCGACTATTATGTGGCCTTTGATCAGCATTACCGTGATGAGATTTCGCAACTCAAAAAACAATTCGTCGGCGAGGGAATGACCAAAGAAGCGGCCGAAACAAAAGCCAAAGAGGAAGCGCCGCTGATGAAAGAAGCCCACGAAATGTTGGTGAAATGGGAGCAGGGCGACCCCGAAGTACGGGCTCTCTGGAAGCGGATGAACGACTGGGTTTATGCCGGTTTCGACGAGACTTACAAGGCTTTGGGCGTCGGTTTCGATAAAATCTACTACGAATCGGACACGTATCTCGTCGGGAAAGCAAAGGTAGAAGAGGGCTTAAAGCAAGGACTCTTTTTCCGAAAAGCCGACAACAGCGTCTGGGCAGACCTTACTGGCGACGGATTAGACCAAAAATTGCTTCTCCGTTCGGATGGAACGAGCGTCTATATGACGCAAGATATCGGTACGGCAGCTTTACGTTTCAAAGACTATCCGGCACTTCGTAAGATGATTTATGTCGTCGGAAACGAGCAGAATTACCATTTCCAGGTACTCTCTTTGCTGTTAGACCGCTTGGGATTCGAGTGGGGAAAAGACCTCGTTCACTTCTCTTACGGAATGGTGGAACTACCCAACGGCAAGATGAAAAGCCGCGAAGGCACTGTAGTTGATGCCGATGAGCTGATTGAAGAGATGATTTCCGATGCACGGAAGACGAGCGAAGAGTTAGGAAAATTTGCCGATATGAGCGATGAAGAGCGAAATAACATTGCCCGAATCGTGGGTCTCGGCGCCCTGAAATATTTCATTTTGAAAGTCGATGCACGCAAGAATATGTTGTTTAATCCCGCTGAAAGCATCGACTTCAACGGCAATACGGGTCCGTTCATTCAGTATACCTATGCCCGAATCCGTAGTATTCTGCGCAAGGCCGACGCCGAAGGGCAGTCTGTTCCGACGTCGCTTGCCGGTGATATGCCTATCAATGACAAGGAGATTGAACTCATTCAGAAGATGAACGAATATGCTTCGGTGGTGCTGCAAGCAGGTAAAGATTACAGTCCCAGCGGCATTGCAAACTACTGTTACGAGCTAACGAAAGAGTTCAATCAATTCTATCACGATTACAGTATCCTCAATGCAGAGGACGAAAAACAGAAAATAGTACGCCTGGTATTGGCAAAGAATGTAGCCAAAATCATCAAAAACGGTATGCGTTTGTTGGGAATCGAGGTTCCGGAACGTATGTAATCCATCCCGAACTCACATTATCTACTGTACCAACAGATGCTGCACAATCCACCGGAAACCCGCCACGATACCGTGCTTCCATTGCCTTTGGAAGTCAAGGCAGCTGCTATCGCTGTGGATGCAGCCTGCTCCGGCAATCCCGGACCGATGGAATACCAGGGCATTGACTTGCAAACGGGTACGCAACTCTTTCATTTCGGTCCTGTGAAAGGCACCAACAACATCGGCGAATTTCTTGCAATTGTCCACGCACTGGCCCTTTTAGAGAAGCAGAATATCACTGATCGGGTGATTTACAGCGACTCTTACAACGCCATTTTATGGGTTAAGAAGAAGCAATGTAAAACCAAATTAAAGCGCGATTCACAAACAGAAGCGCTCTTCGCAGTCATTGCCCGCGCCGAGCAATGGCTGAAAACGCACATCGTCAAGACGCCCATCATCAAATGGGAAACAAAAAAATGGGGGGAGATTCCGGCCGACTTCGGTCGCAAATAAATTTATCTGTGCCGATAAACATCGATTATATTGGCTTCCATTAACTTACTTCCACCCTCATTCACTCGTCTATTTGTTAACTTGTCAACTTCAAAATTCGAAAAGATTTGCCGACTTTCAAGTTGTGCTTCACCCGGAATCGTAGGGGCTTTTGTACCTGTTTGTACAGTGAAAGATGCCGTTTCTACTCGAATTTCATCCCATAACTCAGCCTCGATAAAACTCCGATGCGTAGCAGCACCGCCCTCTACGAGGAGCGATTGCACATCGCGCGCATAGAGATCGGCCATCAGCTCGGACAACGAAAGCCTGTGATCAAGTACCAAACGCAATGGATTCTGCCCCCACCAATCGCGTACATCCAGGCACGGATGCTCTCTTTCGTCGGTAATCCGGCCCACAAGGATGGCGTCGCTTTCGGCTCTCAGCTTATGAACTAACATTCGGGTGAATGGCGTCGAGAGCGCAATGGGCCGTAAGTTGTCGTCTATGAAGCCGTTGGAAGTCTGTGCCCACTTCAAGATGACATACGGACGATGTTGCGTATTGACTGTTATAAAACGTCGATTGAGCTGCAAACATTCCCCTTCCAATACTCCGACAGTCACCTCGATACCTGCTTCGCGAATGCGTTTAATACCCCTTCCCTGTACTTTTGCAAACGGATCGACACACCCGCAGACCACTCTTCGTACACCTTTCTGCACAATCAGGTCAGCACAAGGCGGCGTTTTGCCATAGTGCGAGCACGGTTCGAGACTCACATAGACGGTCGATTGCGCCAGTAAAGGCTCGTCTTCGGCCCTCACTGACGCAAAAGCGTTGACTTCGGCGTGCCCTTCGCCAGGCCGAATGTGATATCCTTCGCCGATGATTCGCCCTTTATCGCTCACGATAATAGCCCCAACCATCGGATTAGGTCGAGCTGTCAGCAGTCCGTTTCGCGCCAATTGCAAACACCGACGCATATATTTCTCATCCTCTTTCACCTGATTTTCCATACCGCAAATATACGAACATCCAGATAAAAAGCCAAGTAAAACAATGAGAAATATACTCCTTCACAAAATGTAAAAAGCAGAATAATGGAATTATTTAACAAGAATAATGACCAATAATATCGTAAAAAAAACTATCTTTGCACTCGAATTAGAGAAAGACCAGACTATTTTTCCCTATTAAATAATGTATAAACCAAGGGCAGACGGTCGTTATTTTTATTATATTTCAGAATCCATCAAGAGATGAAAAAAAGATTATTATTTAGTTTCAGCGTATTTATTTTTAGTTATTTATCGATTTCCGCCCAGTCAGATTTTAGTAAAATAATGGGTGTTTACAATGGCAACATCTATGCAGGAGTGAATACACATCCTGAAAAAAGCGGTACAAAGAATGTCGGAGAAATAGAAGTTACAAAGAACGAATATGGAGAATTCTCACTGATTATCAAGAAAATGAAAACCGCAACAGGGCTATTTCCTGATTTCTCAATAGATAAAGTCTCGTTCAAAGACCGTGCAGACGGTTCGATTCAAATAGTACATACACCGGGAATCGTAGAAATTCCCACTGCGGGAGGCATCTTGATAAATGCCACAGGATATATAGATGCAGACAGAAGTCATATTACCAACGGTATAATGGAACTCGGTTTCAGATTCCATATCAGAGGAAACAGTAATTATTTTCTCTATTTCAAAGGTAAAAAATCAGTGACATCAAGCATCAAAGAGCCTACTGTCAACATCCGAAAAACAGATGATAAGATTTACGATTTAACCGGAAGACAAGTCAAAAATCCTAAGAAGGGCTTGTATATCATCAACGGTAAGAAACAGTATATACGATAAACCAAAATAGAACAGTCCTCTAACACGTCTTCACCAATATAAAATAATGTGTCCATACTGCATATTTTACAGAAACAAATGATATTTATGTACCGAAAAGAAATATGCACTGAAAACATAAAGAACACTTGGTGAGAGATTGCTATAATTTCAGACAGAGGGACAAAAGAATAAAGATAAAACGGGATTTGTACATACCTGATTTTCAGATACATACAAATCTCATTTCAATTAACGGTTAATAGCCCCGCAACTAACCGTTAAATACCTGACAACTAACGGTTAATCGGCGTACAACTAACGGTTACTTGCAACACGATTAACCGTTAGTTAGAATGAAGTTCGTATTCTATTGAGAATCAATATGAAATCATCCACATAGACATCATCTCTTCCTGCCGACTTCTTCAACGGCATTTTATCGGTAATTCAGCCCTTAAACACACGTATATATCAGCCTTTTATCTAACGTAAAAATACAACTTATTGAGCAAATGACCGCATTCGGAATGATTTTATTACCTCAATTTAGGTCAAAGAAAGGATTAGAGAGATAAAGATTCACCACTTTTATACATTCGTTTTACATTTGACTTATCCCTTTCAATCCTCTAACTCTTTAACTTCTGATGAAAAATCGAGATTTTCGGAACAGCTCATTACTTTGTCAGAGATTTTTCGTAATTTTGCAAACTGCAGACATTGAGCCCCTATGTCTGCATCAATCGACAAATAATCACAGATAAAATGGAATATAATTTCAGCGAAATCGAAAAGAAATGGCAACAAAAATGGATTGCCGATAAAACCTATCAAGTGACTGAAAACAAAGCAAAAGAGAAATTCTATGTGCTTAATATGTTCCCGTATCCATCCGGAGCGGGCCTTCACGTGGGTCATCCGCTGGGTTATATAGCCAGTGATATCTATGCACGTTACAAGCGGTTGCAGGGTTTCAACGTATTAAATCCGATGGGATATGATGCCTATGGCCTACCCGCCGAGCAATATGCGATTCAGACCGGACAACATCCTGCCATCACGACAGCTGCTAACATCAAGCGTTATCGTGAACAATTAGACAAGATAGGATTCTCTTTCGACTGGCAAAGAGAGGTTCGCACCTGTGAACCCAGTTATTATAAGTGGACGCAATGGGCGTTTCAGAAGATGTTCGGAAGCTATTATGACAATGCCGAAGGTAAGGCTTTACCTATTGAAAAGCTCGCGACTTATCTTTCAGAATACGGTACCCAAGGGTTGAATGTAGCTCAAAGCGAAGAACTGAAACTATCGGCGGCCGAATGGAATGCGATGAACGAGCGGGAGCAACAGCAGGTTTTGATGAACTATCGCATTGCTTATTTGGGCGAAACAATGGTCAATTGGTGTGCCGAACTGGGTACAGTGCTGGCCAATGACGAGGTAGTCGATGGCCTTTCAGTGCGTGGCGGCTATCCCGTTGTTCAAAAAAAAATGCGTCAATGGTGCTTGCGCGTGTCGGCGTATGCACAAAGATTGCTCGACGGATTAGACCAAATAGACTGGACGGAATCGTTAAAGGAAACACAACGAAACTGGATCGGTCGGTCGGAAGGTGCCGAAGTGGAGTTCAAAGTGAAAGACAGCGACATACGTTTCACCATCTTTACGACACGTGCCGACACGATGTTCGGCGTCACTTTCGCTGTTTTGGCACCTGAAAGCGAGTATGTACAATCAGTAACAACGGCAGAACAACGTGCGGAAGTGAACGAATACTTGGCTCAAACGAAGAAACGCACAGAGCGAGAACGTATTTCCGACCGTCGTGTTACAGGTGTTTTCACCGGTTCCTATGCGATAAATCCTTTGACAAACAAACCGATTCCCATTTGGATCAGCGATTATGTATTGGCCGGTTACGGCACAGGCGCGATTATGGCAGTGCCTGCTCACGATTCGAGAGACTATGCTTTTGCCAAGCATTTCAATCTTCCGATCATCCCATTAATTGAAGGTGCCGATGTAAGTGAACAGAGTTATGATGCTAAAGAAGGTATTGTAATGAACAGCCCGGCCTCTCCCGACTCTTCCGAAATAGGAGAAATGCATCCAGAAAAGGGGTTGGTTTTAAATGGATTGACCGTAAAAGAGGCAATTGCTAAAACCAAAGCGTATGTTACGGAGCATCGTTTGGGTCGCGTAAAGGTCAACTATCGTTTGCGCGACGCTATCTTTTCGCGACAACGTTATTGGGGAGAACCGTTCCCGGTGTACTATAAAGACGGAATACCTTATATGATTCCGGAAGACAAACTACCGTTGGAATTACCCGAAATAACCGATTACAAACCTACTGCAACAGGCGAACCGCCTCTCGGAAATGCCGTAAAATGGGCGTGGGACACAGTTAATGAGACCGTTGTCGACAAGTCTTTTATAGATGAAAAGACCATATTCGCACTCGAACTCAATACAATGCCGGGCTTTGCAGGTAGTTCTGCCTATTACCTTAGATATATGGACCCGCACAATCAACACGCACTTGTGGGTCGGGAAGCCGATGAATACTGGCAGAATGTAGATCTTTACGTGGGCGGAACAGAGCACGCTACAGGACATTTAATTTATTCTCGGTTCTGGAATAAGTTCCTTTTCGACTGCGGAGTAAGCTGTATGGACGAGCCATTCCATAAACTTGTCAACCAAGGAATGATTCAAGGACGATCCAATTTCGTGTATCGCGTTATTTCATCAACACCTAACGAGAAACCGATTTTCGTTTCTTCGGAATTAAAAGACAAGTATGACGTAACACCGATTCACGTAGATGTAAACATCGTTCACAATGATGTGCTTGACATCGAGGCGTTCCGGAATTGGCGACCGGAATTTAAAGATGCTGAGTTTATTCTCGAAGAAGGACGCTATTTGTGCGGATGGGCCATCGAAAAGATGTCTAAATCGATGTTCAATGTGGTCAATCCCGATACCATTGTCAATCAATACGGCGCCGATACATTGCGCCTTTATGAGATGTTTTTAGGTCCGGTGGAACAGAGCAAACCGTGGGACACCAACGGAATAGACGGTTGTCATCGTTTCTTAAAGAAACTTTGGGCACTCTTCTACGATCGTTCGGGTGCCTTTCTGCCCACTGACGGCGAGCCGACGGCAGAGCAATTGAAATCTGTTCACAAGTTGATCAAGAAGGTAACACAAGACATTGAGAACTTCTCTTACAATACATCAATCTCTGCTTTTATGATTTGTGTCAACGAATTAGCGCAAAGCAAGTGTCGCAATCGCAGTCTTTTATCCGATGTTATCGTATTGATTGCACCCTTTGCACCGCATATCGCAGAGGAGTTATGGGCTGCTCTTGGGCACACCGACAGTGTTTGCGATGCCCATTGGCCCGTTTACGATGAACAATATTTGGTAGAAAGCCAGATGCAACTTACCATTTCGTTCAACGGAAAAGCACGATTCCAAATGCAATTTGCCACTGATGTCGACGAAGAAAGCATCAAACAGGCTGTCATTAACGATGAGAAATCGCGCAAATACATAGAAGGCAATGCCGTGGTAAAGGTGATTGTCGTGCCGAAACGCATTGTAAACGTGGTGCTCAAGCCGCAAAAATAAATGAAATCAATCATTGTATAGATCTCCAACCTCCTAAACTTAGGAGCTTAGATAAATCCAATTAAAACATCAAAGTTATGACTATTGACCATCAAAGGATATGGAATGAGACCAAAGATTATATCTTTATTACCTTAGGAATTATCATTTATGCCTTTTCTTGGGCCTTTTTCCTCCTGCCATACGAGATCGTTGCAGGTGGTGTTACAGGTATGTCGGCCATTATTTTCTATGCAACGGGCTTCCGGGTAGAGAACACTTATATCATCATCAATGTTCTATTGCTCATCGTTGCATTTAAATCGCTGGGCTTAAAGTTCCTTATGAAGACCATCTATGCTATCATAGCACTTTACTTTATACTGAAAGTTGCACAGGCGGCAGTACCTGTCGACGCAGCCGGTAACCCCGTAAAGATTCTCGGCGAAGGACAAGACTTTATGTCGCTCATCATCGGATGCTGTTTCACCGGCACATCTTTGGGTATCGTCTTTCATAACAACGGAAGTACGGGAGGCACAGATATCATTGCAGCTGCCGTCAATAAGTACCACAACTTTTCAATAGGTCAGGTGCTGATATTCGTCGATTTCATCATCATCGGTAGTTGTTTCTTCTTCCCTCAGTTCGGAACCATCATCGAAAGAACGCATAAAGTGGTCTTCGGATTCTGTACAATGGTTATCGAAAACTATATGCTCGACACCTATATGAGCCGTATGCGGCAGTCGGTTCAGTTTTTTATATTCTCTAAAAAATACCAAGACATTGCGCAATCAATCGCTACTCAGCTCGATCGAGGCGTTACCGTACTTGATGGTCACGGTTGGTACACGGGGCAAGATATGAAAGTCTTATGCATTTTAGCTAAAAAGAATGAGAGTACTTTTATCTTCCGAATCATCAAAATGCTCGATCCCGATGCCTTGGTAAGTCAAAGTGAGGTGATCGGTGTATACGGAGAAGGATTTGATGAGATGAAAGTGAAAGTGCCGAAAAATCATACTCTCTCTCCTACTCCACTTCAAATGGAAGAAGAAAAATTACAAAAAGAATGAAGATTGTATTCGCAACAAATAACCAAAACAAGTTATCCGAGATCCGAAATATCCTCGGTAGTGAGTTTGAAATCGTTTCTTTGTACGATATTGGATGTACGGAAGATATCCCGGAAACAGGTAATACGTTAGAGGAAAATGCTCTGATCAAAGCTCGTTACGTGTATAATAAATATGGATTAAGTTGTTTTGCCGACGATACCGGCCTTGAAGTAGAAGCACTCGGAGGTGCTCCCGGCGTGCGAAGTGCTCGCTATGACGACATAACCGACCACGACAGTGAGGCTAATATGCGCAAACTTCTTCGTGAATTAGGTAATAACAACAACCGAAAAGCACAGTTTCGCACAGTTATTGCGTTATTACTTAAAACATCAAATCAACTTATTTCTCATACATTTGAAGGAAAAATAGAAGGCCATATAGCGCTGACAAAGCAAGGAACAGCAGGCTTCGGTTACGATCCTTTATTCATTCCCATCGGTTATCAACAATCATTTGCTCAATTGGGAATGGATATCAAGAATCAAATTTCACATCGGGCACGCGCCGTTAAACAATTAGCTGACTACTTAAAGCAGCTTAATTCATAGTCTAAAAAATGCTGAAGAAAACACTTTTAACACTCACTTTCTGTGTAATTTATGCCTTATCTGTTTCCGCTCAACAAGGAAAGTGGAAAGCATATATGGCTTATCGTAATGTAGAAAATATCGAATCAGCAGGCCAAAAATTGTTCGTTCTGGCTTCGAAAAGCGTCTTTCGCTATGATCTCAGCGATAAGAGCGTTACCACTTACGATAAAGCGAACGGCTTAAACGATTGTTCAGTTTCACAAATAGCGTGGTGTACGAGTGCGAAAAGACTTCTTATTCTCTACGAAAACAATAATATCGACCTGTTGGCAGATAACGGTGATGTAATGAACATACCCGATTATCGCAATAAATCGATGACAACCGACAAAACAGTCAATAGCATTTACGTTGCCGGTAACAGTGCTTATCTTTGCAACGGATTTGGAATCGTGAAGCTGAATATGAAGACTGGCGAGATCAGCGATACTTATCGTCTTGGCTTCCGAGTAGATTATGCCTACATCAAAGATGCCCGTCTCTATGCATCTTCATCTTCTCATGGACTTTGGTCGGCATTACTCACGGCTAACTTATATGATAAAAGCCAATGGAAACGTGTAGGTGAGCACATACCTCACTCTAAAATGATCGACGAAAAACTGCTGAAAACAATTCAAAATGCCAATCCCGGAGGTCCGAAATACAATAATTTCGGCTTTATGCGACACCAAAACGGCCGATTATATACTGTCGGAGGAGGCTTCACTTCTACCGAAGATATGATGCGTCCAGGCACTGTTCAGGTGCTTGATAATGGCAATTGGCATATCTATCAAGATGAAAACATCAGTCAATTGACAGGTTATCAATTTGTAGATAACAGTGGAATAGATATCGATCCGCGTGATAATAAACGCATATTTGTATCTGGTAGAACGGGAGTTTATGAATTTTACGATGGTAAATTTGTACAAAACTATAACAATAATGTGCCCGTTTTGAAGACAGCTTCAACTGTTCCGAACTCCAAAGACAAAAATTACGTCATTGTTCAAAGTATCAAATTCGATACAAAAGGCAATCTTTGGGCGCTCAACAGCATTAGTCCCTCTACCTCGTTAGTAGAATATAACACCACAGGAAAATGGCTTTCGCATCATAATCCGGCTTTGATGTATGATGAAAAGAAGTCTTTGGAGAATATGAAATCAATGATTTTCGATGCCGAAGGTCTGCTTTGGTTCGCCAACGATTATCATCGTACACCCTCGCTTTTCTGTTATAACACTTCGACCGACCATCTGTTATCTTTCAAAAGTTTTACGAATCAAGATGGAACCACTGTCAATGTTCATTACGCCAGGTGTCTTGCAGAAGACAAAGAACACCATATTTGGATAGGAACAGATGTCGGTCCGCTGCTGTTGAAGCGCGACCAAATAAACAACACGAAGCCTGTATTCACACAAATAAAAGTTCCCCGCAACGACGGAACCGATTATGCAGATTATCTTCTCAACGGAATCGACATTACATGTGTGGCTGTCGACGGTGCGAATCGTAAATGGTTCGGCACCCAAGGAGATGGAGTTTACCTGATAAGTAGCAACCATCTCACCCAGATTCATCACTTTACGGCCGACAACAGTCCATTACTCTCAAACAATATTGAGTCTATTGCCATTGATGGAAACAGCGGAGAAGTATACTTCGGAACAGAAAACGGACTCTGCTCTTACCTGAGTGATGCCACCGAACCGGCCGAAACGATGACCAAAAACAGTGTTTATGCTTATCCAAACCCCGTTCATCCTGACTACAATGGTCCCATAACGATTACCGGTTTAACGTACGATGCCGACATAAAAATCGTTACTGCGAGCGGAATACTTGTCAATCAAGGTCGCAGCAATGGCGGAATCTATCGATGGAATGGTACTGATCGCAGCGGCAAACGCGTTTCGAGCGGTGTCTATATGGTGCAAACATCTACGCAAGAAGGTAAAAAAGGCACTGTATGTAAGATCGTTATCGTCAACTGAAAATAGCTGATTAAAATGGAGCGAATATGTTGGATCGACCTTTTACGCGGCATTTGTATCCTCGCAATATTGTTAGACCATACCGAACTCTATGCTACCGGTCGCAATATCATCCCTTATTCGCTCTACATTGTCAATGCACTCACCCTCTTTTTCTTTATCTCCGGCTATCTTTTTTATAGTCAAAACGGTTTCAATTGGCGTCGAAAACTGCGATCAATAACACTTCGTCTCATCCTACCTTACTTCTTCTTCACCGCTATAATGGCCTTACCTAAAATGTGGGCGCACGCCGATAATACTTCTATTAACCATCTCTTGACAGGTATCCTCATCGGAAACGCCTCTTGGTTTGTGGCTGCACTCATTGTGAGTGAACTGATTTTTATGTTGATTCTGTGTGTATCACGAGGCAAAACACAGTGGATTATTCTCCTATCTATTATCGCTTTCCTTACATCCATCCCTTTATCCACACACCATCAACCACTTTTTTGGCAATTAGACAATGCCTTTCAAGCTCTTCTTTTCCTTTGTGCAGGCTACGTCTATCACCGAAACGAATCACGTTTCAACCATTTTCACAAGCCATCATACACATACTTACTGATTATTTTATTACTGATTATAAAAATACTTGAATATAAATGGAATGTGGCTTTGTTGATCTGGCCTATCCATATTACGAATTACGCACTCTTTCTCATTGATATTTTCACTACCATTGCATTGACAATGATGCTTATTCAGCGACTACCCACGAATCGACTGATTGAATGGACGGGTGCCCATAGCCTTGTTTATTACTTCCTTTGTGGTGGAGTTCCTTTGCTGTTAAGCCGTTTTACGAAATATATCGGTATCGAATACGACACGCATTATTTATTCGTCGTACTGCTCTTTGCTGCGGTTTACATCACAAGCAGCGCTCTGACGTGGATAATCTACCAATTATTCAACTTCTTAAAACAATGCCGAAGATGAACAATTGTATATCCGTCGTTGTTGTAACTTACAACCAAGAGCAAACGATCGGTCGAGCCTTAGACTCCATTTTGATGCAGAAATGCCACCTGCCAATAGAAATTTGTATAGGTGACGACTGTTCAACAGACGCTACTCAAATTGTTTGCGAACGTTATGCAACCCGTTTTCCCGACATCATTCACTATCACCGAAACGACCGAAACAAAGGAGTTATCGACAATTATTATGATACACTACTCGCGTGTAACGGCCAGTTCGTTGCCGATTGTGCAGGAGACGACTTTTGGGTAGACCCTTTGAAGCTCGAAAAAGAGGTGAGATTATTAGAAGAAAATCCATCAATCACACTCGTACATACCGCTTGGCGATACTATGACGAACCATCGAAGAGCGTTCTTCCCCACCCTATTCTTTCCGCTGAAAACAGTATTACCGATGGTCGGAAACTGTTGGTTCCAATCGCAATACAAGTAGGTTTGCCCGTTATTCACCTCTGCACCGCCCTTTATCGCAAGCAAACTTTCCTGCAAGCCTATGCCGAAGACCCAATGCTTTTCCGTAATCAAGCCTTCAAATGCGAAGATTTGCAACTTTCATTCATTATGGCATACGCAGGAAAAATTGCCTATCTTCCCGACGTCACCTTATATTATAGTACGGGAAAAACTTCTGTTTCAAATGCCGAAGACGATGAGCGCCAATTTCGTTTCATTACAGGTGTTACCCGATTGAGCCATTATCTTATCCGCAAATACAATCTCCAAGCTCCTGAAATCAATCATTACTTCAATTATCGGATATTTGCACTCGCAATGCACGCATTCCGTTTGCAAAGCCAAGAATTGTTTAACGAAACAGAAAAACTAAGAAAACAGTGGAATGTAAAAGGCGATTGGCGATATAAACTCATACGAATGGGAGGTCCCTCCTTATCTCCTCGAAAAGAAGGAAAGACTCATTCATCAATGATTTATAAGTTATATAGATTGTTGAGAAAGGTAAAACGGGAAACCTTTCAACTCATTTCCAACATCCGTTGAATCGGTTTCACAGCCTCGGCAGCAATCATTGGATCGACGTCTACACACGGCCACTCATATTTTAAGGTATTATAGAGCTTCTGCAATGTATTCATTTTCATAAACTCACACTCATTGCAGGAGCATCCCAAACCGCCTTCACTCACCTCGGGAGGCACCGGATAAAACGTTTTTTCAGGACAATTGCGCTGCATTTCGTGTAAAATTCCAGCCTCGGTAGCCACAATAAACTCCGTTTTTTCACTCTCAATGCAATACTTCAACATAACAGCCGTAGACCCAACAACATCTGAAATGGCCAAGACAGGCCCTTTACACTCCAAGTGAGCCATTGTAACGGCATCGGGATGAAGTGCTTTCAGTCTGACGATTTCAGCCACAGAGAAACGCTCGTGAACGTGACAACCACCCTCCCAAAGCAACATTTGTCGTCCCGTTATGCTGTTGATATAATTACCTAAGTTGTAATCCGGACCGAAAATAAGCTTTTCATCCACTGGTAACTGGTCGATAACATGCTTCGCATTACCGCTCGTCACCACTACATCTGTCAACGCTTTCACTGCCGCAGTGGTGTTGACATAGCTCACAACTTTGTATCCGGGATGCTCATTTTTGAATTTTCGCAAATCATTTGCATTACAACTGTCTGCCAACGAACAACCGGCATTGAGGTCAGGAACTAATACCAACTTATCAGGAGACAACAGTTTATTGGTTTCGGCCATAAAATGTACGCCGCACATCACAATGATTCGTGCATCGGTTTCAGCTGCTTTGCGAGCCAATGCCAATGAATCGCCGATGAAATCAGCTGCATCCTGAATCTCACCTACTGTATAATAGTGTGCGAGAATTACTGCATTTTTCTCTCGACACATTTTTCTTATTTCACTTTTCAGATCAATTCCATCGGCAATCGGTTCGTCGATGAATCCCTGTTTCAACCAATTCTCTTTCAACTCAGCCATTATTATATTCTTATCTTTTTATTCTTTAAAGGAAAAAAGAATGTTTGTGATGATACGACGTGGATAAGTTGATAACTTGATCAATTATTATTTGGATATTTCGCTATCCACATTTAAATATTGTTTTCAACTATTTATCCCGTTCGTTTACGCCTGGTAATAAATTAGATAGGCGTTTTATCCACAATATTCTTATACTCCTGCAAAGTTAATAAGTTTATATCTTTTCTCTCAATAATATCGTGGAAAACTGCGTTAAAATGCTTTCAAAACTGTCGGGATTTGCACATCTCGCAGTCATTGGCTTGGAGTGTGTGGATAAACAATGAGTTTTCCACACACTTTTCCACATAGTTATCAACACGATCTATTTTTAAAAGGAGAAGGATAGGGAGTAAAATTGTTTTTATTTTCTATTTTCCTGTATATCAATTAGATACAATCATCATTTCAATTAACCGTTAATTACCTTGCGTTTAATGGCTTTTTGCACTGTAATTAGCCGTTAAATACAGTGCGATTAACGGTTAATTGAAACAAGGATAATGGTGAGTTGTTGGCATAAGATTTGTTGGCAGATAAATGAATCAATTCTTTTAGAATATGAGTTTACAAGAAATTTTAAATCATCGAAGAGCTGTTCGTCATTTCGATCCTGATAAAACAATAGATACTGAGCAGGTGAAACAGTGCGTGGAGTTGGCAACATTGGCTCCTACCAGCTCGAATATGCAGTTGTGGGAGTGCTATCACGTCACGGATAAAAAGATATTGAAGAAATTGAGTCACGCTTGTTTAGATCAGCTTACAGCACAATCGGCCCAGCAAATGGTTGTGTTTGTTACTCGTCAAGATCGTTATCGGGAACGTGCTCAAGCTGCGTTGGCATTTGAACGGGACAATGTTCGGCGTAACAGTCCGGCTGAAAAGCAGGATAAACGAATAAAAAAATGGGAGATGTATTATAAAAAGGTGATACCGTTTATATATTCTCGCTTTTTCGGTTTGGCAGGTTTAGGACGCAAACTGTTGGTTCAATGCGTTGGACTTTTCCGTCCGATTGTACACCAAGTGAGTGAGAATGATATGCGAGTGGTAGTTCATAAGAGTTGCGCTTTGGCTGTTCAAACCTTTATGTTGGCAATGAGCGAGGCCGGATATGACACTTGTCCACTCGAAGGGTTCGATAGTCGGCTTGTCAAAAAAGCACTTCATCTACCCTATTCGACTGAAATCAATATGATTATCACGTGTGGAATACGTTTGCCTAACGGTGTTTGGGGCGATCGTTTTCGTGTTCCCCTCTCTGAAACTTATCATCTTGTCGATAATAAATAGATGTTAAAGCGCATTAAAGAAAATACTTTCTATGCAAGGAATCGGATTATCTTGCATTCATATCAATAATCATATTCAACGACAAAGGATAAAGATTGAAATAAAAAGAGTGGAAAAAAAGTTAGCGGGCAGTATATTAATGGCTATCGTTTCAGTTATTTTTGTTGCCTCGTGTGCCTGTAAACACACTTGTACAAGTGGTAAAAAAAGTGTCGAGTACACGATAGCGCACAACTATTTTTTCAATAATGACGCACGAATTCCGACTGATCCGAAAGTGACGGACAGTAAGACGTTTAATAAACTCTATGGAATAGCTGCTACAATGGGTAAGAATGGGATTCCTACAAATATAGATTTCAACAAGCAATTTTGTAATTGGTGTGGTACTTCCGATTACAAATCAGCAAACGAAGATCATTCCCGGAAAGCTCGTCAAACGAAATAACGAATTAGAGTTCACTTATAAAATCAAGCGAGGCAGCACGATGTCATCGAGTATGCAACCGATGTTGCTCATCGTTGTAAATAGGAAATATGAGACCGATAAGGTAAGAGTAGTAGAAGGATAACAAGAGGTTACATTTAATTTTGATAGCAGTAGTCCCCGAATCGGGTGTCGAGCGACACTTGATTCGGGCTTTTTTTATTCAGATCTTTACACCTTTATCTGCGCCGTTCTCAATTGAAGCATTTCCTTGGGAACAGCGTTTCGGATTTCTTCTGTAAGCAAATCGCGAATCGTTCGGCGGATAAAACTCTTGCCGGTGAGCATTATGATTTCGCGCGTCGGTATTGGAATGGCAAACGGACGGACAAGTTCCATTTGGTGATTATTGAATTGATAGGTGGCGAGTTCGGGTATAAAAGTGACGCCTTTACCGCTTTCCACGATGCGCATAAAGGTTTCGATGCTGCCGAGAGAATAGGCTTTCTTGCTCTTGTTGGCCGCTTTGAGATGACAGAATTTTACGAGTTGATCGCGGAAACAGTGTCCTTCGTCGAGCAACCACAGATATTCTTCGGTGAGATCGCTTGTTTTGATGGTTTTATTTTTAAATAAATTATCTTCTCGAGCCACGTAAGCAAAAAACTGTTCAAAGAAGAGCGGCGTGACGTTAAAGTCGTCCATATCATCTAATTGAGCTAAAATACCGGCATCGATGTCATCGTGTCGCAAGGCGCGTTTGATGTCTTCGGTCTTCATTTCGGCAACACGGATATCCATTTCAGGGTATTTTCGCATCAGTTGCGGTAAGAAACGAGGAATCAAATAAGGTGCAATCGTAGGCAGAATACCCACTCTGAACGTTCCCATCAACGAGTGTTTTTCTTCTTCTACGGTCTCTTTTATTTTGCGAGCACGCAGTAGTGTGCGCCACGCTTGCTCCACAACGAGTCGTCCAATAGGTGTAACGGTAATGGGATTGGTCTTTCGATCGAAGATCTTTACACTCAATTCGTCTTCCAATTTCTGCACCATCGAACTCAGAGTAGGCTGCGTTACATTACAGTTTTCGGCTGCTTTGGCAAAGTGTTTGTGGCGATATACAGCCACGATATATTCTAATTGTTGTAGTGTCATATAGGTTTAGTTGTTCGCAAAGATAGGTATAAAAATCGAATTAGACAATGATCAGCGATATTTTTTTAGTTTGTCACACATTTGTCGGATATGACTGAGATGTCGATAAACAAAGGGTTAGAAAGACATTTATAGATTATCTCAATGAGATGATAGGTTTTATCTGTTTGAGATTGTTGCAAATGGGCGTATCTTTGCATCGAAATTAAAAATTAAGAGATATGTTATTAACTAAATTACTATTGTTTATGATGATACAAATGCCACAACTTCCGTATGCACCTAACGCATTGGAACCGGTTATTAGCGAGCAAACCATCAACTTTCATTATGGTAAACACTTACAGAATTATGTCAATACGCTCAATAACTTGATTAAAGGTACTGAGTTAGAAGGCAAATCTGTGGAGGAGATTGTTAAGGTTGCACCCGAAGGTCCGGTGTTCAATAACGCAGGACAAGCATTGAATCATACGCTTTATTTCATTCAATTCAAGTCTCCTGTCAGTGGAAACGTACCGCAAGGAAAGATTGCTGAGGCTATCAATTCATCTTTCGGAGACTTTGAAACATTCAAAAAAGAGTTCACACAAGCCGCTGTTTCATTGTTCGGTTCAGGTTGGGCATGGCTCTCTCAGGACCAAAGTGGTAAGTTGGTCATTACCAAAGAGCCTAACGGTGGTAATCCTTTGCGTAGCGGACTCAATCCTTTGATGGGTATAGATGTGTGGGAACACGCTTACTATCTTGATTACCAGAATCGCCGTCCGGATCATATCGCAGCTGTATGGGATATTATCGACTGGGAGGTTGTAGGTAAGAGAATGCGCTAAAAAAACTTCTTGACTTTCTCCGAAAAGGAAGAGAGGAAAGTAAAAAACAATTAGTGAAATATTCAATTTTAATTAAACAAATTATAATCAACCTCTAAATTATTATTCAATAAGCCTTCCTTCCCCTTTGGGGAGGGTCGGAGAGAGGTTTTTAATAATTATTATTATGTCATCAATTATCAATTCACAAGCACCTGAGTTTAATGTAAATGCCTTTCAGAACGGCGAATTTAAGAAAGTATCTAACGAAGATATTAAGGGTAAATGGGCTCTGTTCTTCTTCTATCCGGCTGATTTTACCTTCGTATGTCCTACCGAATTGGTAGACCTTGCAGGTAAATACGACGAGCTGAAAGCAATGGGTGTGGAGGTATTTTCAGTAAGTTGCGACACTCACTTCGTGCATAAAGCTTGGCACGATGCCTCTGACAGCATTAAGAAAATCAATTACACGATGCTCGCCGATCCGTTGGCTGTGTTGGCAAAAGGCTTCGGTGTGTATAAGGAAGATGAAGGATTGGCTTACCGAGGAACATTCCTCGTTGACCCGGAAGGCCTTATCAAGCTCTGTGAAATACAGGATAACAGTATCGGACGCAATGCAGACGAACTCGTTCGCAAGATAAAAGCAGCTCAATTCGTAGCTTCTCATCCTGGCGAAGTTTGTCCCGCAAAGTGGAACGAGGGTGCAGAGACACTGAAACCAAGTATCGATTTGGTAGGGAAAATCTAAGAATGAATCCCTTTAAAACCCTCTCTCATAAGGAGGGTTTTATTTTTTTGAGTTTTATTGAAGTTCAAAAAAGAGTATTGATACGAATCAATCAAAACATAAATCCATAGAAATTACTTTCCCTCTGAGGGAAGAATGAGGAGGAACTCAATGTTAGATACCAATATTTTAAGTCAAGTTCGCGACCTGTTTCAGGGCTTGCAATCGAACTATACATTAGCTGCCGTCATCGGTTCTGATAATGACAAGGCAGTGGAAATGCGCGAATTTCTCAATGATTTCGCATCGACGTCCGACCGACTCATGGTTACTTTCGTCGAAGATGAATCTCACCAGTTGGCCTTTTCGTTGTTGAAAGACGGACAAGAGACGGGTATTCGCTTCCGCGGAATCCCTAACGGGCACGAGTTTACATCGCTTTTGTTAGCTGTACTCAATGCAGACGGACAGGGAAAGAATCTTCCCGATGAGGCCATCAGCCGTCGGATAGCAGCCATTCAGGGTGAGATAAAGTTTGAAACATATGTTTCACTCACCTGCACGAATTGTCCTGATGTTGTGCAAGCACTCAATGTGATGGCGCTTCTCAATCCTTCGATCAGCAATGAAATGATTGACGGAGCTTTGTTTCAAGACGAAGTGAGTCGGCGGAACATACAAGGCGTACCCTCGGTGTTTGTTAACGGCGAACCGTTTCATACGGGTCGCGGTGATTTGGGCGAACTTTTGCAGAAATTAGAAGACCGAATGGGCAGTTCGGAAACTGCTATCGGCGAACCTATCGAACGTACTTATGATGTCGTTGTACTCGGAGGAGGACCTGCCGGGGCATCGGCCGCTATTTATTCGGCCCGCAAAGGTCTGCGCGTCGGTATCATTGCAGAACGCATCGGAGGTCAGGTGAAAGACACGGTAGGTATTGAAAATCTCATCTCCGTGCCTCAAACGACAGGTGCACAATTAGCTGCCGACCTAAAAGAACATATCGGTCGTTATGAAATCGATGTCTTTGAAAATCGAAAAATAGACTGTGTAGCGCTGCAAGGAACGCAGAAACGTGTCTTCGTTCGTGGCGGCGAGGAATTTGTTTCACCCGCAGTCATCATCGCAACAGGTGCAAGTTGGCGCCGATTGAATGTTGAAGAAGAGACTCAATACATTGGTCATGGTGTGCATTTCTGTCCCCATTGCGACGGTCCTTTTTATCGGAACAAGAACGTGGCAGTTATCGGCGGCGGCAATTCGGGTATTGAAGCGGCTATCGATTTGGCCGGAATCTGTCGGAATGTCACCGTGTTGGAGTTTGCCGATAAGCTCGGTGCCGACACTGTTTTGCAGGAGAAAGCCCATAGTTTGGGCAATGTTGATATCTTCGTTTCATCTCAGACAACAGCTGTTTTGGGCGATGGCGAGAAAGTGACAGCCATTCGTGTGAAAGATCGCAACACCGATACAGAGCGTGAAATCAAGCTCGATGGTGTGTTTGTACAAATCGGTTTGAGTCCTAACAGCGATTTGTTCCGTGACCAATTGGAGTTGACTGCTCGGCGAGAAGTAAAAATCGACGAGACTAATCGCACTTCATTGCCCGGTGTTTATGCTGCCGGAGATGTGTCGAGCGTGCCTTACAAGCAGATTGTTATTGCTATGGGAGAAGGTGCCAAGGCTGCACTCTCTGCCTTTGACGACCGCATTCGCGGTTTGATTGCCCAATAAATGGGATTTGATTTATATTTTATTGATTATCAATTAAATATGAGTTGTAATATGATTAACGGCTGATTGCATTGCAAGTAACGGTTAATCGCACACCGTTTAACGGTTAGTTGCAAGTTATTTAACCGTTAATTGTAGTACGATTTGTATATGATTGATTATCAGAAAGATATAAATCGTTTGCTCACTCTCTCCTAAGGAAGAGGGAGTGGGGGTAAAGTTGTGTCTCTAAAATCGCCAACGAACCTGCAAATCAATGTCCGTTTGAGAACTGTGGACAATCTGTTGCAGCGCAGTAGAGATGCGATTACGATCGAAATAATCGGTAGTGCCAACCTTGGCGATGATAAACAGGCGCGGGGTGAGGTCTGTTCGTACACGAAATGCATATCGGATGCCGTGTCCGAAGAAAACGGGGAATGTGAAATTGTATAGCAGTCCGCGCTCATAAACATAGAGACGACTGTCATAATTGTCTGTATGGAAATAGCCGAAACTTGCATCCGCAGTCAGAAAACGATGCGAATAGCCGATATTTTGTGTCAACATCCAGCCTAAGCTACCTGTTTCGGTCTGATAATGAGCGATGTCTGCCTGTGTCTTCGATGTCCATCGACCGCCGTCATAAGCTACGGAAAGACGCCCACGCTGCTCTGTTCGGCCAATAAGTGCAGTCTTGCTGGCGTTGTCTCGCTGTTTGCGGCGTAGCCGGTAACGTGTAAGAAACGTGATGGAACGGTGCGTATAGGTGGCCGACAGCGCGTTGTCCCACGAATGGGAAGGGTGAGATACGCGGTATTTCGCCCACGGCGAATAAGCATAATCGGTGTAAACGGACAGCAAAAACGAGCGAGTCGGTCGCCAGTCGGCCCCAAGATAGAGGCCACTCTCATTGCAAACATTACCGCCGTCACTGAAACTTTCGGCATAAATGGCAGTATAACGATAAGCGTAAAACCGTTGGATGGCAAGCAATGTCAGCGAAGCAGTAAGCTGATAACTGATGCTGTTGAGCGTGGCAAACGCCCGACAGTCGCCCGTTGCAGTCTCGCCGTTGATATTCAGACGCCTGCTTGCGTAACCATAATCGATTCCTGCATTCCAAAAACGGCGTCCGGCGGGGGCATAACGACGATAAAGCTGCTCAGTTTTCAGAGCCAACGGCTTGCTGAACTGCGTAAAAACGCCCGTCGCTCCGATGTGAAAGCCACCGTCGGAATAGCGTATATTTCCGCCGACCGACCGCTCTTCGGCATTGTGTTTACGCGCCATCTCGCTCTGTGTGCGATGATATCCCGTGTGTAATAACGTAACGATAGCTGTACTGTCGCGGTTAAGTGTGGCGTCGATCTTGCGTAATGAAGCAAAACCTGTAATGTCGAGACTTCGCGAAAGGGCTACGGTGGCAGCTGTTCCCTGCATATAATTGGCCTCGGATCGCGACGAATGGGCCCGCACGGAGGTCGAAGAACGACCTAATAAAGCAATAGATGCGAGCTTTCCGAAGCTGAAATCATTGTTCATTACAAGTCCCATCCCGAATCGCAGGCGGTATCTGCCTACGGCAATAGCCTTAATACGGCCCAAGTTTCGTAGCATCAGATAAGGCGAATAATAATCATACCCCCATCGATTGCGGCCTGCAAAGAACGGTTCTCCAGCATCTTGCGAAGCCGTCAGACCTGCTTTCACGTATTGACCGTAACTGAATGTGTATCTCAACCAGTGTTTATAGGGATAGCCTAAATAGCCGTTGCGATCGCCTTTACGTGTATAACAAGGTATGTGTAGCGCGGTTACAACTTCGCTGTGACCGTATTTCGCAATGTTACGGAGGCTCGGAAAGGTTTTGTCTTTGCCCGAATCGAGCGTCAGGAAATAAGGAAGTAATTTGCGGCGAGGTTCGTCCAAAGATTCGATAAGCGCCAATTCGCCCCACGATTTCATCCCGCCGTATTGATAAAGATAGATACAAAGTTCCTCGATTTGCGTGGCCGTGAGAAACGGAATTTGCTCTAAATCTTGTCGGGTAGCCGTATTCAGCGGAACGGGATGGGCTGCCAGATCGCACAGAATGTCGTAAGTCGATTCCCAAGCAGTCGACTCTACGTCATCGATATCACCCAATCGGTCGTAATATTTCATCCATTCCTGCGGCTGTTGTGCGGCAGAACATAATGTGAATAATGCGATAGTGATAAACAGGAGCAGTCTTTTCATTGGCTTTCAGATGGTTTGATAGGTTGTGCAAATATACGATTTCTTTTCCAAACAGGCATCTTCTTCACTCTAAAATGTGGAAAAAGAAAAGTTTTTTGACAAAAAAACGGTGTATAAGGAAAAGTTATTGTATTTTTGCAATGCATTAATACTCTTTCCCAAATGGGCAGACTGACAGAGAAAACCATAGACATCGATGACATTCTAAAAGACAAAATGGGGGACAAAGCCAAGTTTGTGCCCGACGTGTTGGTGTCTTGGCTCAAGCGGATCGTGCATCAGAAAGAGGTGAATGACTTCCTTTGGGAGAACCGTGAGAAGCAAGGTGTAGAGTGGCTCGATGCTTGTGTGCGCTATCTCGATATGACACTCGAAGTCAACGGCCGTGAAAATCTTCCCGATAAGGCTGATGGCAGACTCTATACGTTTGTTTCTAATCATCCTCTTGGTGGTATCGACGGTGTAGCTTTGGGCTCAATCATCGGCCGACAGTATGACGGTCGCTTCCGATATCTGGTTAATGATCTGTTGATGAACTTGCCCGGGCTAGCTCCTTTATGCATACCCATCAACAAGACGGGCTTACAGAGCCGCAGTTTTCCTGCTATGGTCGAGGCGGGATTCCACAGCGAGAACCACATTTTGATGTTTCCCGCAGGGCTGTGCAGCCGCAAACAGGGCAGCCGAATTCACGACTTGCCGTGGCGAAAGACATTCATCACCAAGAGTATAGAGACACATCGCGACGTCATTCCGATACATTTCGGCGGTCAGAACTCGCCTTTTTTCTATCGACTGGCCAATATCTGCAAGGCACTTCACATCAAATTCAACATCGCTATGCTGTTTTTAGTCGATGAAATGTATAAAAACGTGCACAAGACTTTTCGTGTTTCGATAGGCAAACCCATCTCTTGGAAAACCTTTGACAATACAAAAACACCGATGGAATGGGCTAAAATCGTGGAAGACAAAGTATATGAACTCGAATAAAATGGAAGAAGACATTATCCAACCGGTCGACAAACGGCTGCTCAGAGAGGAACTGACATCCGACAAGCAGCTCCGGATGACGAACAAAAGTCATAACGAAATCTATGTCATCACGGCTCACACAGCACCCAATGTACTGCGAGAGATCGGCCGATTACGTGAGATTGCCTTCCGTGCAGCAGGCGGAGGAACGGGCAAATCACTTGATCTTGATGAGTTTGACACGTGTAAGAACTGTTACAAACAGCTCATTGTGTGGAACCCTGAGGCACAAGAGATCATCGGAGGATATCGTTATCTCAATGGCACCGACTGCGAATTGGACAACGAAAAACAGCCAAGACTGGCCACAAGTCATATGTTTCGTTTCTCGGATAAGTTCATCCGCGATTACCTTCCGTATACAGTCGAGTTGGGACGGTCGTTTGTTTCGCTCGAATATCAGAATGTTCGGGTCAATACTAAGAGTATTTTCGCCCTCGATAACCTATGGGATGGACTCGGTGCTTTAACCGTTCTTAATCCTCATTTGAGATATTTCTTCGGCAAAATGACGATGTATCCGTCCTACATTCGCCGTGGACGGGATATGATTCTCTATTTTCTTAAAAAGCATTTCGATGACAAAGACAATCTCATTGTACCGATGAAACCGCTCAAAATAGAGACAGACATCAAGGAATTAGAGGCTCTTTTCTGCAAAGATGACTTCCGAGAAGACTATAAGATACTTAATCACGAGATTCGACAATTAGGTTATAACATCCCGCCTTTGGTCAATGCGTATATGAATCTCAGCCCAACAATGAAGCTGTTCGGCACTGCCATCAACTACGGATTCGGTGAAGTAGAAGAGACCGGCATCTTGATCGCTGTCGATGAGATATTGGAAGAGAAGCGCATTCGCCACATAGACAGTTTCATTGAAGAGCATCCCGAAGCCTTGAAGATCACCAGCGGCGCTAACAATGTCATCTTCAAAGAGCGACGCTGACCCCCATTTAGAAAGAGAAAAATCGCTTGATAATTGTCGATTGACGACTAATCTCCCCTCTGAGTCCCCTAAGTTAGAGGGATGAGGAGCTGTATTCAATTAATAATTGACAATTACTCATTCTTTGATCGACATTCAATGGAAAGGCCTCCCTTTCCTTTTGTCGGGGCACATACACCGCTCCGATTGCTGTTGAGGAGTTAGATAAAAGTGCAAAAGGATATACGAGAAATATAACTTGTATATCATTGAAAAACAATAAGATACAACACGTAACGCAATTAACGGTTAATTACCATACAACTAACCGTTAAACAGAACACGAAAAGCCGTTAAACGATGTGCGTTTAACGGTCAATTACACGACAAGTAACCGTTAATTAAAAAGGGATTTGTATATAACTGTAAATCAAGTATATACAAATCCCTTTCCATTTATGTTCTTTTGTTCTTCCGTTCGTGTCTCATTTAAAGAGACACCAATGGTTCAATTCACCGCCCCAACCATACTTCGGGGTTGAGTTTAGCGGCTTCCCGACGAAGCTGGAACTGTAAGATGTTGTCCGTTCCGACAGCTCCGAGACTCTGACGAGTGCTCACCCGCTGCCCTTTCGATACACTTACCGACTTCAAATTGCAGTAAACGGAAATGTAAGCACCGTGCCGAACCATCACGACATACGTGCCGCTGTAGCCGTAAATGCCGCTTACTTCGCCGTCGTAGATGCTTCGTGCCATACAGCCCGACTGTCCCAAGATGTTGATTCCTTTGTTATCGAGCGTTACATTCTTCAATCCTTCCACGTTGTATTGCCCGAAATGGCTTACCACCCGATAGCTGCCTGTAATGGGCATAGGCAGTCTTCCTTTATTAGCTTCAAATCCGCCAGACATCATTCGATCCACAGTACTGAGCCGACGAGCCTCTTCCGCATTCTTTTTAGCCTCTGCTATAGCCCTGTTGTTACGTTCTTGCTCGGCCATTGCCTTGCGTTCGGCAGCCAATCGGGCCGCTTCGGCCTCACGAGCAGCCAATTCCGTGCGTGCTTTTCGCTCTGCGGCGGCCCGCGCTTCATTATCGGCTGCCTCTTTTTTAGCCTTTTCCGCGGCTGCGAGTCGGGCTTTCCGAGCGTTCTCTTCAGCCTGAGCTGCTGCTCGGGCTTCTGCTTTCAGCTGTGCTTCACGGGCTTTTGCCTCGGCAATTCGGCGCTGATTCTCACGTGCGGCAGCCTCGGCTGCTACCTTTTTACGAGCTAACTCCTGTGCGCGACGCCGTGCAGCCTCAGCTGCTTCGGCCTTTCGTTTGGCCTCGGCAGCGGCTCGTGCCCGGGCTTTTGCAACCTCTTCGGCCACCATTCGGTCGATAATGGCATTTAGGGCAGCGTCTTTCTTGCGCTGTTCAGCAATAATCGCCTGAATGGTTCGCTGTTGGTTTTGCAGGTTCTGCACCACTTTCTTCTGCTCATCTTGCTTCGTTTGTAGGGCGGCGTGCTCGCGTTTATCTTTGTAGAGCAGGTTGTTCTTATAGCCTTTGACGGTCTCCAACTGCTTGTGTTTATCATTTACTTGCAGCTGTTTGGCCTTGACAATCTCGCCTTGAGCCCGTTGGAATGCCGCATATTCGCGCACAAAGCGAAGCCGGCGATACATTTCCGTGAAGTTTTTAGCCGAAAATACGAACATCATCTTATCCTGAACGGAGCGGTGACGGGCCATATAGCGCATCGATTGGATATATTTGGTTTTACGATCGGTCAACTGCTGCTCTAAGGTTTGCAGCTGCGATTTGAGGATTCCGATGTTACCATCGATCTGATGGATGTCTTTCTGAATGCCATCAATCGACTTTTGGCGCTCGTCTATCTCGCTGTTGATGACCATTAAGTTCTGCAATCGCTGTTTGACATCAGCTTGATTGGCGCGCAGGGCACGTTCTTGCTGCTTAATTTTCTTCTGTATTTCGGCCCGTTGTGACTGCAATTTACGCACCGAAGCGTATGCCGCCGCAGTGCTCGAAGGACGTTTTGCCTTAACAGCCGGTGCTTTCTTGCCCTTTGTTGCAGGTTTCTTCTTGACTACCTTCGTAGTTTTCGGCTGCGCCTTTTGTGCGGAGCGACGCTGCTGCGCACCTGAACCGAGGACGCAAAAAACGGCTAAATATAAAATGACAATGCGTTTCATTTACATATTTAAGATTTTACCGAGTAGGTCTTGAGCCTCTACACGCTTATACTTTTCAGACACTTTGGAGCGCGATTCCCAGTTACTGTCGGTCTTGACATCATTCATTTCGATAGCCACTTGCACCGTATGACGCTGCTTGGTGGCCGTAGTGGTGAAGCGGAACGACTGCTTTGCGGGGAACATCTTTACCCCGACGCTGCGAAAGTCGCTGTAATTCCACGTGAGATCAGACGTGCCGTGTGCTGCCGAAGCATAATGAACGGTGGCACGAGTAATGCGCCCTGTTCCACGATCGGTGTCCCACCGGTAGCGCATCAGACCTTTTTGTAGCGTCACGGGCAGCGAAGTGCCGGCCGCATCGAGGTCGACGTCGAAGCGTTTGAGGTCTTCCTCACCCACACTTTTGGCTCCGGGCAAGAGCAATTGATTCCAAAATAGCGCTTGAAGACTGTAAAAATTCAGTCCGTTAGCACGCAGAAAGTCGAGCTGCGAATAGTCGGCCCGGATGTACTCCTTATGAATCCGGTCGATGAGCAACACGTAATCGGGTGTAAACTCCAATCTTCCCACCTCGCTGCCGATAATCGGAATGAATAGTTGCAACCGTATTACTTCATCCTTACGCAAGTGAACCGAACCGGGAACAGTGATGTCTTTATCTCCGCCTTGTATGTTGAAAGACATCGATCCGGTGATATTCGGTGCGTAAACTTGGTTATCATAGATGCGTTGAACGGCTGCCAACTTGCTCATTGCTGATCGATCGGCCGACGCTTGGGCCTGTGTCTGTGCCCGATGCGCGTCGTTTACGACGGCTCTTTTGGCTCCGCACGATGCAAGGAGCAACAAAACGCCGGCGGAGAGAACGTTAAGGGTTATTCGATTCATCTTATTTCGTTTAGTCTTGAATGGTAAGTCGACTGTCCGACTCACGCTTTGAGATATTTCTTTAACTTGATTTTACGGGGTAATAAAACACTTTTGCTGCCGGTTTTAAGCGCCTTTTGCCAATATTCTAAGGCTTTCCCGATGTTGTTGTTATGTGCATAGATGTCGCCGGCGTGCTCGAATATCGTTGCGTTTTGCACCGAAGCGGTGTCGCAGACGACAGCTTGCTCAATGTAAATCTGCGCTTCTGCGTAGCGTCCTTGCATAAAGAGAATCCACGCATAAGTGTCAAGAAAGGTCGCATTTTTAGGTTCTGCCTTGACGGTTCGGTAGCTCATTTGTTCCGCTTTGTGCAGATTCTCACCCCGTTCGCTTAAATAATAGGCATAGTTATTCAAACATTCGATGTTGTTTTCACGCCAAACCAAACAGCTGTCATAAGCTGCAAAGGCCTCGGCCGACCGTCCCTTTTGATATAGAATGTCGCCCATCATTGCGTAAAAATCGGATACAATGTCGGCATTGCTTTGTGAGTTGATCTCGCTCACGCCCTTTCTAAACATCTCAAGTGCCTTGTCTCGCTCGTCCTTTTGATAGTAAGCCAATCCCATAAAATAGTAAAACGCCATTTCTTCGGGATTATATTGCAGGGCGGGAGATACCAATTCGATAATCCGATCCCAATTTTTCGTAGGCCACTCGGCCTGAATGAGTTGGAGACGGGCACCTGCATTATCGGGCGCTAAGTGTAAAACGTGCAACAAAGCACGGTTAATCGTGTCTTGCGGCAGCTTTTTCAGCGTAGCATAAGCGGCATTCACCTCGGCAATCTCGCTACTTTTGGGGTTAGCTTGCATCATCCGATGCAATAAAGAGATGATTTTCGTGCTGTCATCACGGTGTTCTTCATTCTCACGAATCACTTGTTGGAGCATCGAGATACGACTTTTCGTATCTGTCTTCGGGCTGATCAGCATCCGTTCCATCAACGATTGCGCCACCGAATCTTGTCCCGTGGCCTTGTAATAATCGTAAAGCGAACTCTCGACAGCTGTATTATCAGGGTCTTCTCGCTGTGCAGCACTGAATATCTTGAATGCTTCCCGAGACCGATCGTGTTGCATCAGCCAGTTGCCCAGCATCACTCGATAAGTCAAATCACTGGGATGCTTGTCCGAAAGAGCCTTCAACGCACGGTAAGCCGACTTCTTATCGCCCATCAAATCATAAACACGCATCTTGTAAAGCGTGATCTCTTCACTGCTGCCTTCGTTCTCTTCAATGCGGTCGATGGCGCGAATCATCTTCTGATAATCTTTTTGTCGTTCGTAGAGTTGCACCAAAATATTGAGAATATCACTGCGCGTGCGATCGCGTTGGGTCAATTCTTCATAGGTCGCGATGGCCTTATCGAAATCTTGTCGATTGATATACGCGATGGCAAGACGCTCCATATACGTGTCATTTGCAGGATTCAGGCGAGCTGCTTCGGCAATATCGACCAAGGCTAAAGAGTCTTGTTGCAATTCCGAAAAGTATGTTGCGCGAGCGAAATAGGCTTCGGCTGCCCTTGGATTGATGGCCAAGGCATGGCTCAATAGGTCGAAAGCGGCGGCATAATGACCAGCATTCTGCTGCCGAACGGCTTCAAGAAAGAAGTAGTTATAGCGTATGCTGTCTTGCGAAGAAAGTGAGAATTGAGAATTAGGAATTGTGCGTTGAGAATTCTGCGCGTGTGAGTTATCGCTTGAAAAGGGCCTGCCGGCAGGCGAAAAAGCGGTTTGTTGCTCTGCCGCTTGGTGTGCAGTGGCTGATAAAAGAGCTGTGGTCAACAATAGGGCCACCACAACGCAGAGCGCGA
The DNA here is from genome assembly GCF_000613725.1 of Hoylesella pleuritidis JCM 14110. Lineage (GTDB taxonomy): Bacteria > Bacteroidota > Bacteroidia > Bacteroidales > Bacteroidaceae > Prevotella > Prevotella pleuritidis. Next base: position 141,503 of record NZ_BAJN01000002.1, on the reverse strand, counting down.
TATGTCGTAACGTGAATTTCATTTGTTTATTTCACACCCGTATGCCCGTAGCCTCCTGTGCCGCGTTCGGTCTCGTCTAAGCATTCTACTTCTACCCACTGTGCTCCCTCGTAACGTGCAACCACGAGCTGGGCAATACGTTCTCCGTCGCGAATAACGAAGTCTTGTTGCGAAAGATTAATCAAAAGCACCATTATTTCACCGCGATAATCGGCATCGATTGTACCCGGCGAGTTGAGAACGGTTACTCCGTGCTTCAGCGCCAGGCCGCTGCGGGGACGTACTTGGGCCTCGAATCCGTCGGGAAGAGCGATGTGCAACCCCGTGTTAATCAGTCGTCGCTCCATCGGATGCAGTACAATGGGCTCGTCGATGTTGGCCCGAAGGTCCATCCCTGCACTCTTTTCGGTGGCATAAACGGGCAAAGGCTGATGCCCGTTATTGATGATTCGTATCTTCATTCGGCAAAGATAGTCATAAAAAATGAGACCGTTTGCAAAATCCCTTAGTATTTAACGATTTATGAGTTTTCGTTACTCCCCTTGCGATCAACGATTAGTTGCACGACGTTTGACGGTCTTTCGCACGGTGATTAACGGTTAATGAAAAAGAGGGTTATATTTAACCATTTCCAGAAAGGGAAAAGCAGGAAATTCAATGATTATTACGCACTCATTATCTCGTGTCCTTCCACTTTTCCATCCGAATCTTTTCACCCATCCACTTATCTACTTTTTATTTTTATCCACATTGTATCGTTTTTCTGATTAAGAGTTAAATGGACAATTATTTATTGAAGAATTTTAATTCTATAAATATCAATAAAGATGTGACTTAGTATAAGAAAATATCCGTAAATTTGCAAACGATGAGGTGGAAGACGACGATACTCACAGCGATTGCGGTGTTCTGCTCTTTGCAAATACAAGCACAGAACGACCGACCGGGCTATATTAACCCCGAAGATAGGGCCGTTGATATGGATAATCCCACGTTCGTGCCGATGGTAAAAGTGGGAAAAGTGCTGCTGAGAGGTGACAGTATTCAGTATGTCGAACTGAATAACGTTTACGTTTATCCGCCAATCGTGTTCAAAGATGCGTATCAGCAGCAGGCGTTCAACCGTTTGGTGTACAACGTTAAGAAAGTTTTGCCTATCGCAAAAGAATGCAACACGATTATCCTTGAAACTTATGACTATCTTCAAACCTTACCAAACAAGAAGGCAAGAGACGCACATCTCAAAAACGTTGAGCAGAGTATCAAGAAAGAATATACGCCGAGAATGAAAAAACTGACTTATTCACAGGGTAAACTTCTCATCAAATTGGTTTACCGTGAATGCAATTCCACGTCGTATAATCTTATCCAAGCCATTCTCGGTCCGGTGCGTGCAGGCTTTTATCAGGCCTTTGCGTGGATGTTCGGAGCCAGTCTTAAAAAGCAGTATGACCCCAACGGCGTCGACCGTTTGACTGAACGTGTGGTGCTAATGGTAGAAGCTGGGCAGCTATGAGAGTATCGATACTGCAACGAGATATCATTTGGGCCGATCCCGCAAGCAATATTCGGGCGGCAGACGAGGCTATTGACAGGCAACGAGGAGCTGATCTCTATGTATTGCCCGAAATGTTTTCGACGGGCTTTGCGATGCAACCCGACGGACTTGCAGAGCCGAATGATGGTGAGACTCTGTACTGGATGAAATGCAAAGCAGCCCAATGCAAAGCAGCGATAGCAGGTTCTGTGGCCGTAAATGACGACGGAAGATTTTACAACCGATTCTATTTCGTACAGCCGAACGGGCGCGTCGACACTTACGACAAGCGTCATCTCTTCACGTACAGCGGTGAAGATAAATGCTTTACACGTGGTAATGAGCGCGTGATAGTTGCTTTTCGAGGTATCAGATTCTTATTGGAGGTGTGTTATGACTTGCGTTTTCCTGTGTGGAGTCGTAATCAGAAAGACTACGATTGCATTCTGTACGTGGCCAATTGGCCTACATCTCGCATTGCTGCGTGGCGTACATTGCTGCGTGCCCGAGCCATAGAGAATCAGTGCTTTGTGGTGGGAGTCAACCGCGTGGGGCGTGATCCACAGTGCGAATATTGCGGAGCATCCGTTATTCTCGACCCTTATGGCAATACCCTTGCAGCCTGTGAGGCTAACCGCGAATGCGAAGCTACGGCACAATTGGATATGACCGCGTTGGTGAAATTCCGTCAGGAGTTCCCTGTTCTCAATGATGCTGATGCCTTCCTAATGAAGAAATAAACTTTCAGTTGAATTCATCGGCAGACCACTGAACGTCTATTGTTTGTCCGAAAGCAGCTTAAGCAGTGTGAGTGCTCTGTCTTCTGCGGCTTCCATCAGCTCACGTTCGCCGGGACCTTTATCGTTAATGCCGCAGAGATGAAGAATGCCGTGGATGATGACCCGGTGCAACTCGTCGTCGAACGACTTGCCGAACTGCTCGGCATTACTGCGCACCGTGTCGACACTTATCACGATATCACCATTGAGAACATCTCTTTCATCATAATCAAAAGTAATGATATCGGTATAATAATCGTGTCCGAGATACTCCCGATTGATTTCAAGTATCTTCTCATCGTCTACAAACATATAGCCGATTTCACCTATCCGACGGTCGTAAGTAGCTGCAACGCTCTCTATCCAAACCGAAGTCTCGCGCCGTTTCAGCCTCGGCATTTTGATGCTTTCACTGTTATATGTAATCATTTCTTCATTGGTAAGAATTCACTTACATCTTTTCCGAAGTGTATCAGTTCACGAATCATTGTCGAGCTGATACTTTCCATCCTCGGTTCTGCATAGAAAAGGATGGTGTCTATACCGCCGATCTGCCGATTGATATCGGCTTGTTCACGCTCGTATTCAAAGTCTTTGATGCTCCGAACACCTTTAATGATGAACCAAGCACCCTCTCGATGTGCAAACTCCACAGCCAAATCGTTATAGGCTTTGACCTCTATTCGAGACTCGGCGGCATAGAGTTCGGCAATGCTTTTCACCCTTACGTCAGAGCTGTACATATATTTCTTACGCTCATTGACCCCTACTCCAATGACAATTCGATCGAACAACGGCAACGCCCGACGCACAACGGCATCGTGTCCAATTGTGAACGGGTCAAAACTTCCTATAAAAAGGCCTGTCTTCATATTTTTATTCATCAAACAATCCAGGATGTCTCGCGGTGCTGTTAAATATATTTCGGCCGAAATGTTGATACGCAAGCTCGGTTGCCACACGGCCGCGGGGCGTTCGTTTGATGAATCCCTCCATAATAAGGAACGGCTCATAAACCTCTTCCACAGTACCGCTGTCTTCGCCGATAGCTGTCGCAATGGTCGAGATTCCCACCGGACCGCCTTTAAATTTATCGATTATCGTGAGCAGAATCTTATTATCTATCTCATCTAAACCATACTGATCGATATTCAAAGCCGTGAGAGAGAGACGCGATATGGTTGTATCGATACGCCCATCGCCCTTTACTTGTGCAAAGTCTCGCACTCTGCGGAGCAACGCATTGGCAATTCGGGGCGTACCGCGAGAGCGTCGTGCGAGTTCAATAGCAGCCTCATTGTCTATCGGAACATTCAAAATCGAAGCCGAACGCTTAATGATTCGCGCCAGTACTTCGGGCTCGTAATATTCCAAATGCAAATTAATGCCGAAGCGGGCACGCAACGGAGCCGTGAGCAAACCGCTGCGAGTGGTGGCTCCAATGAGCGTAAACGGATTGAGATCAATTTGTATCGACCGTGCCGAAGGTCCCTTATCGATCATTATATCAATGCGAAAGTCTTCCATTGCAGAGTAAAGATACTCTTCGACAACAGGCGAAAGACGATGGATTTCATCGATAAACAGCACGTCGTTAGCATCAAGCGAGGTGAGAATACCCGCTAAATCGCCCGGCTTATCAAGCACCGGACCGCTCGTTAACTTGAATCCCACACCCAGTTCATTGGCAATGATATTGCTCAGTGTAGTCTTTCCCAAGCCCGGCGGCCCGTGAAGGAGTGTGTGATCGAGCGGTTCGCCGCGGTATTTAGCAGCTTCTACGAACACCTCTAAATTCTCCACCACTTTCGTCTGACCGCTGAAGTCGGCGAATTTAGGCGGTCTCAGTGCGTTCTCGAAGTCGCGTTCGGCCGGCGAAATACGTTCGTCTCTGATATCGAAGTCGTCGTTCATTGTTCTGTTTGGCATTCCTTTGGACTGCAAAGATAGCGAAATTCCCTGATAAATCGCCGACTTGAGTGTCTCAATTTTTCACTGTTTATATTTTGAAATGTTGCAAAGTTCATCTACCTTTGTATCGACAAAAACCATTTTAGACAATAAGATGAAACATATCACACGCAAAGCGTTCTATCGAGAAATAATGGATTATGTGATGATTGCCATCGGAATGCTTTCCTATTGCATTGGTTGGACCATCTTTCTTTTGCCTAACAACATCAGCACTGGCGGTGTAGCAGGACTCTCTTCGATTCTGTTCTGGGGTGCAAAGGTGCCTGTTCAGGTTACCTTTTTCTCAGTAAACGCAGTACTGTTAATCATCGCTTTAAGGGTGTTAGGCCTTAAATTCTGCATCAAAACGATTTATGGCGTGGTGTTGCTCACGATGTTCGTGGCCGCGTTTCGCAATCTTTTCCCTCACCCCACGATACTGACCGACCAACCATTTATGGCCAGTATCATCGGTGCAGTATTCTGCGGAGTGGGCATCGGATACGGACTCTCGTTCAACGGAAGCACCGGAGGCTCGGACATTGTGGCCGCAATCGTCAACAAATATCGTGACATCTCGCTCGGACGAGTGGTTCTTCTCTGCGATATGATCATCGTAACGTTTAGCTATGTAGCACTGCACAGTTGGGAACAAGTCATCTATGGTTATGTCGTACTCATCATTACGGCTTTCGTTTTAGACCAAGTCGTCAACTCAGGACGCCGTTCTGTGCAGTTTCTTATTATCTCCGAGCGTTACGATGAGATATGCGAGCGCATCACAGCAGACCCTCCTCATCGCGGATGTACGGTTATAGACGCCCACGGTTACTACTCGGGCAACAACCTGAAAGTACTAATCGTGGTCACCAAACAGCGCGAAGCAGGCCTTCTTTATCGAATGATCGACGGCATAGACCCTAACGCTTTCGTCACGCAAAGCGCCGTAATGGGCGTTTACGGTAAAGGTTTCGATCACTTTAAAGTGAAAAGACATCACGGGGAAAAGGGTGAAGCTATATCTTACTTATAATAAAGCCGTTTCCAATTAACCGTTACTTGTCGTGCAATTAACCGTTATTCACCGTGCGTTTAACCGTTAATTGCAGGGCATTTAACGGCTAATCGCAATCGAGTTTGTATCTTCCTAATAACCAATTATTTACGACAGCAGAAGCATATAAGTTCCGACGAAAAAACCTTCTGCCGTTCGTCGGTATTATATTGCAACCGAGTTGCAACCGAATTGTTTTACCTTTGCAGGCAGAAAACAATCAAAAGATAAAATAATGGAACACGATCACGGAGAAGAAAAACTACCTGTTGGAAAGATTATAACGGCAGCCGCAATGCTTATTACAGGCCTATTACTGCAAGAATGGGATGCTGCGTGGTTTCAAAATACGCCCACACGGTTGGTATTTTATGGTGTAGCCTATGCCTTTGTGGCCTTACCCGTCGTCCGCGAGGCGTGGGAATGGGCCGTAAAAGGCGATATTTTCAGCGAGTTTATGCTGATGACCATCGCCACAATAGGCGCCTTTGCCATCGGTGAGTACCCCGAAGCCGTGGCCGTGATGCTGCTTTACTGCATCGGCGAAGCTTTCAGGATCGGGCGGTCGACCGCGCACGAGACAATATCGAGGCACTAATTAAACTGCGCCCGACGAAAGTGCGCCGCGTGACGAACCATCTTCCTGTCGCCGAAGAAAGCCCAAACATCGGTGCAACCACTGTCGAAACCGATCCCGATGACGTGAAAGTGGGCGACATTATAGAAGTAAGAGCAGGCGAACGAGTGCCGTTAGACGGAACGCTATGCGCCCCCTCTCCCTTAGGAGACGGCCGGAGTGAGACTTCAGCTGCCTTCAACACCGCTGCTCTCACGGGCGAATCGGCCCCCCGAAACATTACATCCGGAGCAGAAGTATTGGCCGGAATGATTCCCACCGACCGTGTAGTGCGCCTCTGCGTACTGCGACCTGCGAGCGAATCGGCCATTTCGCGTATCCTGAAAATGGTGGAAGAGGCAGCCGAACGCAAATCGCCCACTGAATTATTCATCCGCAAATTCGCCCACGTTTACACACCGACAGTCATCGCCTTGGCTGTTCTCACCGTGCTGTTACCGTGGATTTACACCACGATCGACGGCGGTTTTCATTACGTTTTCAGCGAATGGTTCCGCCGGGCATTGGTCTTTCTGGTCATCTCTTGCCCCTGCGCATTGGTCATCAGCATACCGCTGACCTATTTCGGAGGCATCGGCGCAAGTTCCAAACGCGGTATTTTGTTCAAAGGAGGCAACTATCTCGATGCAATGACACGCGTAGATACTGTCGTGTTCGACAAGACCGGGACACTAACTTCGGGCGCATTCACTTTGCAGAAGACGGTCGGATTAACTGACGACGACTTGCAATCGATCGTCGCCATCGAACAAAACAGCAATCATCCCATTGCCAAAGCCATCGTGAATGGGCGCCATTCGGATCGCCGGGCCACGATAAAAGACATTGCCGGACACGGTATCGAGGGAACGGTCGACGGCAAAGCATGGCTTATCGGTACCCAACGGCTGCTCGACAAACACCAAGTGGCATATCCCACAACTGTGAACGGACTCTCGGGGACGGTTATTCTCTGCGCTTGCAACGGCGAGTTTCGAGGGCATATTGAGTTGGCCGATACGCCGAAAGCCGATGCCCGTGTAGCCGTCGATGCTTTGCGTGAAGCAGGTGTGAAACGAATCGATATCCTTTCGGGCGACCGTCAGGTTATGGTCGACGAGGTTTCGGCCGCTCTCGGCATTGATAACGGTCAAGGCAATTTGCTTCCACAGGATAAGGTCAACTACATCGAACAGTTGGAACAGCGCGGAATGACGGTGGCATTTGTTGGCGACGGCATCAACGATGCACCTGTTTTGGCTCTCAGCAGTGTAGGAATGGCGATGGGCGCAATGGGTTCTGACGTTGCGATTGAGACCGCCGACGTAATCATTCAAACTGATGAACCGTCGAAAGTAGCCGAAGCGCTCCGTCTGAGTCGCCGCACCCGCACCATCGTTTATCAGAATATCGCCTTGGCCATCGGCATCAAACTCCTCGTGATGTGTCTCGGCTTGTTAGGCGTTGCCACACTATGGGAGGCCGTATTTGCCGACAGTGGCGTCGCCCTTTTAGCCGTATTGAACGCCACAAGAATATTTTTAAAGGTGAAAAAGTGAGAAAGTGAAAGGGTGAAAAGGTCCTGCCGAAACAGTCCAAAGCTAAAATCAGGCTACACCTATATATCATCGAAAATCATATATATACGAGTCATATTCAGGCTAACGGTTAATTGTCTTTCGAAAAGCTATAATCGTTTTATGATGAGTCGCTCCTCACAAAACGGATTGTATTTGGTTGATTCCCACGTAAATACAGAGTGTGAATGACTCTGTATCATCCGCTACGCGGATGAACGCAAAAAAGACTACCGCTGCAAATTATTGATTATCAAATAAATATCTATTGATGGAGCAATTAATATTTAATGGATGTGTATTTAAGCATTAAACGGTGTGCGATTAACCGTTACTTAACTGTGCGTTTAACTGTTAATTGCAGTACAACTAACCGTTAAATGATGGGCAAGTAACGCTTTCTGAGCAGTGATTAGATGCTTCTTGCATCATTGAAAATGATTTGTGAATTGACAGAGAAGAATTAGTAGGAATAGAATCGTTATCGTCCGTGCAAGGTGTGGATGGTTACTGAGTATGAGGTTGTCTGTTTTTTTGTTCGTGAAATCGAACATCTTAGGAACTGGCAAACTAATTATTATTTCGCTTTTTAATTCTTTTTTCTAAGTCTTCTAATGCTTTCAATTCATCAAGATCAGCTTCTTTTGCTTCGCTTTCTTTTCTTTTTTGATCGAATTTTTCATATACTTTTTTTTACGAAAAGTTCCATTTGGTTGTTTGATATGGTTCCTTTTCCTGGTAGGATATCCATATTTTGGAAATTAAGTAAGTTGTTGACATTATTTCGCCAATAATCTAATGTTAAACTCTTTCGCTCTTTTACTCTTAGTTCTGCTGTTTTAAGGAAGATTGTCACGCGTCGATTCAGCGTGTCAATTTCGTCTTTTTTCAAATAATTTTTAGCTATCATAATATCTTGAAGACGTACGATAGTTCCCTTCCAAGAAGTCAATCCCATATTGGGTTTTGATGAATTGGCATGTGATGCGATAAGTTCTGTTGCTGTATGATGGGTAACTGCATATAACAATTTATTCTGAGTTTCAGCAAAGAACATCTGAGTTGCCTTTTGATGTGTGTCGTAATCTGAACTCAATTTGAATAAATCCCGTAGTTTTTGATAGAATCTTTTTTTCGAAGCTTTAATATCTCGGATGTGTTCTAACAGTTCATCGAAGTAATCGGGATATCCATTGGGATTCTTTAAGCGCTCATCATCCATCGTGAAACCTTTTATTAGGTATTCCGAGAGATGCTGTGTTGCCCATTAGCGAAATTGAATTCCACGTATTCCTCGTACTCGATACCCGATGGCTAATATCATTTCCAAGGAGTAGTAAATGATTTTATATTGCTTGTTATCATCTGCAGTTGTCAAAAAATACTTGACAACTGATTCTTCTTTCAACTCCTTGTCTTTCAGAATATTAACTATGTGATAGCTGATTGTTTGTTTTGAGGTGGCAAAAAGTTGTGCAATTTGCTGTTGATTCAGCCAAACATTGCCATCTTTTGCATAAAGAGCGATAGAAGATTTGCCATCTTTAGTTTTATAAATGGTGATATTATTTTGCTCTTCCATTGTCTATTTGCCATTTATATTCAATGCGCTTCCAACCAGTTCTTGCCCCAACCGCCGTCTGCAATGAGGGGAACGGAGAGGGGATAAGCAGCTTGCATCTCTTCCATCACAATCTTTTCTACCTGCGAATGTTCATCGGGCAGCACACTGAAGTTCAATTCATCGTGCACTTGAAGAATCATTTTAGAGTGGATTCCCTCACGTTTGAAACGCTGGTAGATGCGAACCATCGCCACTTTGATGATGTCTGCTGCACTACCTTGTATCGGAGCGTTGATGGCATTACGCTCGGCAAAACCGCGAACGGTGGCATTGTGACTGTTGATGTCGGGCAGATAGCGACGCCGATGGAAAACAGTCTCGGCATAACCGCACATTCGGGCCGACTCTTTCGACCGCTCCATATAGTCGCGCACACGCGGATACGTCTCGAAATAACCGTCTATTAACTGTTTGGCTTCTGCCCGATCGATGTCCAAACGCTCTGCAAGTCCGAAGACAGTGATGCCGTAAATGATGCCGAAATTGGCCCGTTTGGCTTTCGTCCGTTGGTCGCGTGTCACGCTATCCATCGTTTCGTGATAGATCTTTGCAGCCGTTGCAGCGTGAATATCATAGCCTTCGCGAAAGGCTTCGAGCATATTTTCGTCCTCGCTCAGATGCGCCATCACGCGCAATTCGATCTGACTGTAATCGGCGGAAAAGAACTCGCAGCCAGCGTCCGGTATGAAACACTTGCGTATTTCTTTGCCATCCTCGCCGCGAACAGGTATGTTTTGCAGGTTGGGGTCACTTGAAGAGAGACGCCCAGTGGCCGTAACTGTTTGGTTAAAAGATGTGTGTATGTGGCCTGTTCGGGGATTGATGAGTTTCGGAAGGGCGTCGACATAAGTGCCGAGGAGCTTTTTCAGCCCGCGGTGATCAAGTATATCGGCCACGATTTCGTGCTTGCCGCGAAGTTGTTGAAGTACTTCTTCGCTCGTGACATACTGTCCAGTCTTTGTTCGTTTGGCCTTTTCGATGATCTTCATTTCACCGAATAGGATATCGCCGACCTGTTTCGGCGAAGCGATGTTGAATGTTTTGCCGGCCAATTCATAAATTCTGAGTTCCAGTTCGTGCATCCGTCGGTTGAGTGTTTCGGATGTTTCGCGCAGCGCCTGAGTGTCTATACACACGCCGTTCATCTCCATTTCGGCCAAGACTGGAACCAAAGGCATCTCTATTTCATAGAAAAGCTCTTCTACACCGAGCTCTTTCAGTTTCGGTTCCAATACGTTTTTCAGTTGCAAAGTGATGTCGGCATCCTCCGCAGCGTATTCATAAACGGCTTCGGGCGACAGCTCGCGCATACTGCGTTGATTCTTTCCGCGGGGCCCGATGAGTTCGTCTATGTGGATGGTTCGATATCGGAGATACACTTCGGCCATATAATCCATATTGTGGCGAAGTTCCGGTTGGATGAGGTAATGCGCTATCATCGTATCGAAAAGCTGACCTTTGAGCTCCACGTCATAATGTTGCAACACCTCTAAATCATACTTAATGTTTTGTCCTACTTTAACAATTGACGGGTCTTCATATAGCGGTTTGAAGATATTAATAATCTTTTGAGCCTCTTCACTGTTGTTTGGAACAGGCACATAAAAGGCCTTTCGTTCTTCAACCGAAAAGCTCAAGCCCACCAATTCGGCGTCAATCGGGTTGGTAGAAGTGGTTTCCGTGTCTAAACTTAATATCTGTTTTGTCCTGAAAAAATCACAAATGCGCTGCATTTCGTGTTGATCTTCAACGAGTTTGTATTCGTGTGGGACTGTTTTTAAGCTCTCAAAACTCTCGTTTTCAGGCTCACCTGCATGCTCGGTCGTGTTTACGCCGAACAGATCCAGCTGTCCGTTAACAGGCGTTTTATTGTTTTTACGTTTATTCAAGATGCGATCTGCGAAGCTCTTAAACTCTAATTCGGTAAACAGTTCGCGCAGTTTTTCATTGTCGGGTTCGGTAAGTTGTAATTCGTCGAGGTTAAGATCGATGGGTACGTCGGTGCGAATCGTGGCGAGGAACTTCGACATTCGAATATCGTCTACGTGTTCTTCTACTTTCGTTTTTATTGCTCCTTTAAGCTGATCTGTATGTTTCAGCAGCTCGTCGACAGTTCCAAATTCGCCGATTAACTTGACAGCCGTCTTCTCTCCGATGCCGGGACAGCCCGGAAAGTTGTCTGCCGAGTCGCCCATCAGTGCCAAAAGATCAATTACCTGAGCCGGAGATGCAATGCCGTATTTGGTTTTTACTTCGTCTACTCCCATCGTTTCGTAACCTCCGCCGTGCATAGGGCGGAAGATAAAAACATTGTCTCTCACCAGCTGTCCATAGTCTTTGTCAGGCGTGAGCATATAAGTCTCAATGCCGTCGGCACCTGCTTTCACGGCCAACGTACCGATAACGTCGTCGGCTTCGAAGCTTCTGTTTGCAGAATAGGTATGCGATAGGCCGCCAGAATATCTTTGATGATGGGCACTGAAAGATTGATGTCTTCGGGAGTAGCCTCTCGCTGCGCCTTATAAGCAGGGAATGCCTCGTTGCGAAACGTCAATCCGTGGTCGAAAGCCACGCCGATGTGGGTGGGATTTTCCTTTGTCAACACCTCGTTCAGCGTGTTGCAGAATCCCATTATAGCCGAAGTGTTGAGGCCTTTTGAATTAATTCGCGGGTTGCGAATAAACGCATAGTAAGATCGGTAGATTAATGCGTAAGCGTCTAAAAGGAAGAGTCTGTCCATAAATCTTTTGCTTTGACCGTGTAAAAGTAATAAAAAAATGCCACAAATCGCGATAAAAGCAGTAATTTTGTGACAAATTTCGATCACCAATGGATTATTTGTCACGCATCAAAAAACCGATAACACCGGAGCTCGACGACTTTATCCGGCTCTTTGATACGTCGCTTTCGCACAGCGACGGACTGCTTTCGCAAGTGCTCGAACACATTCGTCATCGAGCCGGAAAGCGTATGCGGCCGATGCTGATACTGCTGGCAGCAAAGGCGTTCGGCACTATCAACGATGCCACTCAGAACGCTTCGGTGGGGCTGGAACTGCTTCACACGGCCAGCCTGGTGCACGACGACGTGGTGGATGAGAGTGGTGAGCGGCGCGGTCAGGCCTCGGTCAATGCGACATATAATAACAAGGTGGCTGTGCTTGTGGGCGATTACATTCTCTCTACGGCCTTGCTTTATGTGTCGTTCACGCACAGTGAGGTCATCGTTCGCCGTTTGGCAGAGCTGGGGCGCACGCTTTCGAACGGCGAAATACTGCAACTGACGAACATTCAGAGTCAAGAAATCTCCGAAGAAGTATATTTCCGAGTGATCGAACAGAAGACAGCGGCTCTCTTTGAAGCCTGTGCTGCCGTTGGTGCTTTATCTGTCGGAGCCAGTGAAAAGAATGTGGCGGCGGCCGAAAAGTTCGGTAGCGACATCGGGATTATCTTCCAAATTCGCGACGATATATTTGATTATTACGACTCGACGGCCATCGGCAAGCCTACGGGTAACGATATGGCAGAGGGTAAGTTGACGCTTCCTGTCATTTATGCACTGCGTTCTGCGGGCGACGAGACGATGATGTCGCTGGCCCGAAAAGTGAAAACACGTGAGATAAACACCGATGAAATCGCCCGTTTGGTGGCTTTCACTAAGACTAACGGCGGTATCGAATATGCCGAACTGCGGATGAACGAGTATCGAAAATCGGCAATGGCGTTTATCGATACGTACGTCTCAGATCCCGGAATCAAGTCGGCACTCACGGCATATGTCGACTTTATTATTGACAGAAACGTTTGAAAGGGGGAAGAAAGGTGAAAAAGTGAAAGGGTGGAAAAGTGGAAAGAGATTGTAACTAACCATTAGTTGTCTTCTAAAAAGCCGTTAATCGGTGTGCGATTAACCGTTACTTGCAGTATAACTAACCGTTAAACGCACTGTAACTAACGGTTAATTGCATTGCAAAAGGGCATTGGCTGAAATCTCTTTTCACTTTTCTACCCTTTCACCTTTTCACTTCTCCCCTTTTAAAAGAACTTAATCTCTTCCCCTTCGATCTCACTCAGCAGGAGATTAGCCAACCGACTCGTTCCCAAACGGAACCACTTATTGGTCAACCATTTGTCGCCGAGCACTTCTTTTATGATTGTGTAATAGGTGAGTGCATCCATCACACTGTTAATTCCGCCTGCGGGCTTGAAGCCGATCTGTATTCCCGTCTCGTCGTAATACTCCTTGATGGCTTGGCACATCACGTAAGCGGCCTCGGGTGTAGCAGCAATTTTCTCCTTGCCTGTTGATGTTTTAATGTAGTCGGCACCTGCATACATCGATAAAATGGAGGCTTTTTTGATGTCGGAAGCATTGCGGAGGCAACCCGTTTCGAGGATAACCTTCATTGCAGCAGTGCCACACGTCTGCTTCAACTCGCTGATATCGTCGCACACGCCTTCGTAATCGCCGCTGAGAAACTTGCCTACTGGCATCACGATATCAATCTCCGTGGCTCCGTCTTTCACGGCTAATGCCGTCTCGGCAATCTTTACTTCAATGAGCGCCTGCGATGAAGGGAAACTCCCCGAGACGCAAGCGATCTCCACACCGTCTACTTCCAATGTCTCGCTTACAATCGAAGCAAAACACGGGTAAACGCAGATCGTGGCCACGTGGGGCAAATTCGGATAGGCGGCATCAAACTGATTGATACGCTCGGCGAATGCCATCACACTCTCATCAGAGTCTGTTGTCTTGAGCGTTGTGAGTTCGATGCTGCCGAAAAGGAATTTTTTTGTCTCTAAATTGTCGTTTTCGTGCACCTTTTCAGCAATAATTTGCTGCACGGCCGTGCGCACTTCGTCGTCGTTAATGTCTGTGTTATACTTGTCGAGAACCTGTTCATATTTGCTTTTCTGTGGCTCATCGTGGTGATGGTGGTGATGAGCGGACTCGATTTTTGGTGTTATTGCCATACTTATTTCAATTTATTGTTACTGTGATGTCGTGTTTTATCGCGTGTGGTTTTCTTTTCGAGGTTTTTCCGAAAGGCTTCGGTTAGGTCAACATCAGTCTGGTTTGCAAGGCAGAGTAGCACCCAAAGCACGTCTGCCATTTCGTCTCCGAGGTCGTGACTCTCACCCTTTTTAAAGCTCTGATCGCCATAAGTGCGGGCCATAATACGTGCCAATTCGCCCACTTCTTCGGTTAAGCATGCCATATTTGTCAGTTCCGAAAAATAGCGCACACCGTAAGTCTTGATCCATTCATCTACAAGACGTTGAGCGGCTGATAAAGAGAGTGGAGCTCGCCAATCCTCAACGAGAGCCCCTCTCCGGCCCTCCCCCATAGAGGGAGCCTTTATTGCGTGTATATTCACTGTCTTTTTCTATGTCCATCATTATCTTTTGGTGTTTAATGAGATACTTCTTCCTCGCTTGTCATAAGCTCCTTATCTCCTTACTACTTCCTCTTTCTTACTCGATTTGCGAATAACTTTCTCCCTACGGGGTAGGGATGGGGAGGGGCTTTTCCATCACTATCGTCACAGGTCCATCGTTGACGAGTTCCACTTGCATATTGGCGCCAAACTCACCGGTACCTACCGGCTTGCCCAATAGTGCAGAAAGTCGTTCGCAAAAGGACTCATAAAGGGGAATGGCAATGCTGTGTGGTGCTGCGTTTATCCATGAGGGACGATTCCCCTTGCGGCAATCGCCCATCAGTGTAAACTGACTTACAATGAGGATTTCACCTCCGATATCTTGTATGGAACGGTTCATCACACCCTGTTCATCATCGAAAATGCGTAGGGAAGCGGTCTTTTTTGCTAACCATTCCGCGTCTTCGGCCGTGTCTTTCGGAGCTATTCCCACGAGCACCAACAGTCCTTTTTCTATTGATGATTTGACTTTCCCGTTGATAGTAACCGATGCTCGGCTCACCCTTTGTATCACAAGTCTCATTTTACAAAGGTATTTAAATTTGTGGAAAGCTCCAAATTTAAGGATGAAAATATGTGAATACGATTTCCGCTCGCACCTTTCCAATGATTGATGTAAGCCTCTGAATATCAGTGTTTTTAATGTTTTTGACGGTCTTTAATGCCTTGATGAGCGCCTCTTTGCTCTTAGGGCCGATGCCGCGGATATCGTCCAACTCGCTGTGAAGGGCGCGTTTGCTGCGTTTATCGCGATGAAAAGTGATGGCATAGCGGTGAACTTCGTCTTGGATTTGAGACAGAATGTGGAACAACTCCGATTTTGTGCTCAATCCGATGACATTCGGTGGCCATCCGTAAAGCAGTTCGTTGGTGCGGTGTCGGTCGTCTTTGGCTAAACCGGCAATGGGTATATTCATTCCCAATTCATCCTCTACGACCTGCCGAACAACGTCCATTTGCCCCTTTCCACCGTCAGTGATGATGAGATCTGGCAGCCGTTGTCTTTCGTTCAGCATTCGCTTGTAACGTCGTCGTACTACTTCCTGCATTGAAGCATAGTCGTCTGGGCCCGTGACTGTCTTGATATTGTATTTTCGGTAGTCTTTTTTCGATGGCTTCATTGCCTTGAACACGATACAGCCCGCAACCGCATCACTGCCCGATATGTTCGAGTTGTCAAAGCATTCTATTTGATAAGGGAGTTTGGGCAGCTTCAATTTGTCTTGCAACTCTTTCATTAAACGCGTTGATTTTTGCTCGGGATTGAGCTTTTCTGCCTGTTTCAGTCGGTCGAATTTATATTGCTTACCATTCATTTCAGAGAGTTCTAAAAGGCGTTTCTTGTCTCCCCGTTTAGGAATGAAGAATTCGGCGTCTTTCAATTTCCACTCCATCTCGAAAGGAACGATAACCTCTTTGGCCGTGCTTTGAAATCTTTCGCGGATATTTGTAACCGCAGTAATCAATAGGTCGGTATCTGTTTCGTGTAGTTTTCGCTTATACTCAAAAGTGAAACTCTGGTTGATCGTGCCGTTTTTAACGTGTATATAATTGATGAAAGCATTCTTATGGCTGTCGTCGTTGATGATTGTGAACACGTCGACATCATCGATTGTATGGCTTACAACCTCGCTCTTGGCGCAGAATTTGTTGATTAACAAGTATTTCTTCTTCAACACTTCTGCCTCTTCGAACTTTAATTCGGCGGCTTTCTCCTGCATCATTGCATAGATTATTTGGCTTACTTTGCGTGTGTTTCCTTTTAGAATCTCCCGTGCTTGGGCAATATTTTCCTGGTATTCTTTATAAGAAATCTTGTTGATA
Source organism: Hoylesella pleuritidis JCM 14110 (assembly GCF_000613725.1). Taxonomy (GTDB): domain Bacteria; phylum Bacteroidota; class Bacteroidia; order Bacteroidales; family Bacteroidaceae; genus Prevotella; species Prevotella pleuritidis. The sequence continues at coordinate 125,096 of NZ_BAJN01000002.1, read as the reverse complement.
CACGGTGCATCGCAGTTTTGAATGTGGTATTCTAAGCAGGCTTTGTATTTTCCTTGTACAATGCCTCCAAGTTCGATAGGGTAGTGGCAGGTGCGGGGCTTATAGAGTTTGTTGATGAGTTCCAATATGGCATACATACTCGAAAGGTTGCTGTAAGGGCCGAAGTAAGTACCGAAACGTCTGTCTATCGTGCGTGTTTTTAGTATTCGGGGGAATGTTTCGTTCGTGATACAGATACTGGGATAAGTCTTTCCGTCTTTCAGCAGCACGTTATAACGTGGGTTATACTTCTTAATAAGACTGTTTTCTAATAAAAGTGCGTCTTCTTCGGTATTGACAACGGTGTAAGATATATCCCGAATCTTGCTGACGAGAACCTTTGTCTTGAATCGGTCTACTTCTTTATGGAAATATGATGCGACACGACGCTTCAAATGTTTTGCTTTTCCTACATAGATAGTTGTATGGCTATCGTCATAAAACTGATAGCTACCAGGCTTTTCGGGCATTGTCGAAACGATGCTCTTTAAGTAGGAAAGGCGCTTCTCATTTTCTTCTTTCGTCATTCGTAATCTCTTTTATTTAAAGTACGTTTATGTCGTTTTGTTTCACGTGGAACGACAGCTGTATCTGCTGGATGATAATGGTTGGTTTGACTTTGGTTGTTGGTCTGAATTTAGACTTATTGAAAGCGTTTTGCGTTTAACTGTTTCTTGTATTGTAATTAACGGTTAAATACGTTGCATTTAACCGTTAAATGCACTGCGAAAAGCCGTTAATTGCAGTGCGTTTAACGGCTTTTCGCAAGAGGTCTAGAAGCTGCTGATTTTCAGAGCGTTATCTCTCTTGCTTCTTTTATATCTTAATGAGGCTTGAGATTTCAAGTTCATTGTCGAATGCTTCGCGTCCGTTCATTCCTTCATTGACCAATTCGATGATAAAGTTTGCATACACTTTTTTAGGGTGAAACTTCTTAACGAGGTCGTAGGCGGCTTTCATTGTTCCGCCCGTTGCCAGCAAGTCGTCGTGTAAAAGAATAATGTCGTTTTCATCGATTGCGTCTTTATGAATCTCAATCGTGTCTTTTCCGTATTCCTTGGCATAGCTTTCTTGCACTGTCTCACACGGTAATTTGCCAGGTTTTCGGCATAGAATGATACCGGCGTTCAGCTTTAATGCCAAAGCCGATGACATCACAAAGCCTCGGCTTTCGATGCCAACAATCTTAGTAATACCCTTATCTTTGTACAAGTCATACATCTCTTCAGTAATCTCTTTGAGGCATTCGGGGTTCTTGAATAACGTTGTAACGTCTCTGAAATTGACGCCTTTCTTCGGCCAATCTGGTACACATCTCAGATGGTCTAACAATAGTTTGTTGTTCATTTTCAATACTTTATGAGTTTGTTTAGCTGTTCTTTGTTTCACGTGAAAGATTATCGGTGGAGTAAAACGAGTAATACGTTGATGTCGCTCGGTGATACTCCGGGGATGCGACTGGCTTGCGCGAGTGTCTCCGGATTGATTCTTGCAAGCTTTTGGCGGCCTTCTGTGGAAATCTCGTGCAGTTTTTCGTAGTCGAATCTATCTTTAATTTTGATGTCTTCAAGACGGTGCATCTTGTCGGCAATCAGTCTTTCGCGCTCGATATAACCTTTATACTTCATCTTGATTTCGGCAGCTTCAGCAATTTCTGCACATCGATCAGGAGCAGATTCTATCAAAGCTTTTAATTCGGGAATGGCTTCCGACAAGTTGTTCAGTGTGATTTGTGGGCGTGCAATGAGATCAGCTACTTTGCAACCTTCGTGAAGTGGGGTGGTTCCGATGGCTTCTAAGCTGGTGTTTATATCTTTTGGTTTCACCGATGTGGTATTGCAGAAATCTACAATTCGCGCAATTGCCGCTTTCTTTTGTATCCACTGATCATAGCGATTGCGGTCGGCCAAACCTAAATGATAAGCTCTCTCGGTAAGTCGGGCGTCTGCATCGTCTTGTCTTAACAGTATTCTATATTCTGCCCGGGATGTAAACATCCTGTAAGGTTCATCTACACCCTTTGTTGTCAGGTCGTCGATGAGTACTCCGATGTAGCTTTCGTCCCGATTCATCGTGAATGTTTGGTTGCCGGTACAGTGCAGAGCGGCATTGATTCCGGCTACAAGTCCTTGCCCACCGGCTTCTTCGTAACCGGTAGTTCCGTTGATTTGGCCAGCCAAGAACAAGCCTTTTATTACCTTGGATTCTAATGTTTGCTTTAATTGTGTCGGATCGAAATAATCGTATTCGATAGCATAACCGGCCCGATAAATCTTTGCTTCGCGCAGAGCTGGTATTCGATGGAGGGCATTTAGCTGTATTTCCATCGGCATACTCGATGAAAATCCGTTGAGATACATCTCGTTTGTGTCTTCGCCTTCGGGCTCCAAGAATAATAGGTGTTGGTTTTTGTCAGGGAAAGTAACGAGTTTTGTCTCGATGGAAGGGCAATATCTGGGGCCCGTACTCTGTATCTGACCGTTGAAAAGGGGTGAATCGACGAGTCCCTGACGAAGGACGGTGTGTGATTCTTCGGTTGTATAACAGATCCAACACGGTAATTGCTTCAATGTTCGATGTTCACCTATATAACTGAATCGGTGAAAATCGGTCTCGCCGTCTTGTCTTTCCATATCTTCGAAATGTACGCTTCGGGCGTCGATGCGTACCGGTGTGCCTGTCTTCATTCGTGAAACGCGAATACCGTGACGTGAGATACTTTCGCTGAAATGGTAAACTGCGGGTTCGGAACACCGTCCGCCGGGAATCTGATAGCGTCCGATGTGCATCAATCCGTTGAGAAACGTACCTGCAGTAACGATAATGCTCTTGGCACGAAGCTCTGTACCCCATACTGTTCGTACGCCGACGGCCTCGCCGTTTTCAACGATTAACTCATCTGCTTGGTCTTGCCAAATGCTTAAATGGTCGATTTCATCGAGCCTTTTACGCCATTCCAAAATGAATTTTGCACGATCGCACTGGGCACGTGGACTCCAAACTGCTGGCCCTTTACCGCGGTTGAGCATCCGAAACTGTATTGCCGTGGCATCGGTTATCAGTCCCATTTGTCCGCCAAGGGCATCGATTTCACGTACAATCTGCCCTTTTGCAATCCCGCCTACGGCTGGATTACAACTCATTTGGGCTATTTTGTTCATATCCATCGTAATCAGACAGGTCTCGGCACCAAGTTTTGCTGCTGCTGAAGCAGCTTCGCACCCAGCGTGTCCGCCCCCGATGACGAGGACATCATATTTGAATTGCATACACTGTAAGTTTCTGAGTTCTTGAGTTTTTAAGTTAAGTGTTACACCCTTTTCGGTTGCTGCTTTTTTCGTTTGTTATCAACTGTTTGGGAAATTCTTATCCGTCGGTTTGCAATCTCTTTCCACTCACTTAAATCCTTACTTCTTTCTTTTTTCCGCAAAAGTAAGAATTTTAATTTGATTTTTAGTGAAAAACTTTTGATTAATCACTAAAATATAGTATTTTTGCAAGCAAATCAAGGGTGAAACATACTTATAAGTAGGTATTGTTTCACTCAAAAAGTGTATTAGAATGTTAAAGATATGAAGTTGAAAAATTAAAAAATAACAATTAAATAATTAAAAATCAATCATTTATGTGGTTAATTAATTCATCTATCGGTAGGAAAGTCATAATGTCGGTAACCGGCATTGCACTTGTCTTATTCCTGACATTTCATATGTCGATGAACGTAGTGGCACTCTTTTCGGGTAGTGCTTACAACTTGATTTGTGAATTTTTGGGTGCCAACTGGTATGCCGTCGTTGCTACAGTGGGCCTGGGTGCACTCACAGTGATTCACATTGTCTATGCATTTATCTTGACAGCGCAGAACCGTAGGGCACGTGGTGCGGAGCGTTATGCCGTTACCGACTGGAGTCCTAAGGTAGAGTGGGCGTCAAGAAATATGCTTGTGCTGGGCTTGATCATTGTATTGGGCCTGTTGTTGCATATCTTTAACTTCTGGTATAATATGATGTTTGCCGAGCTTCTGCATCTTCCCACACGCTTCAGTCCGTCTGATGGCTTTGCATATATTCAGGAAACATTCAGCAATCCGGTGTACGTCGTGCTCTATGTTGTATGGTTAGCAGCCCTTTGGTTTCATCTTTCGCATGGCTTTTGGAGTGCAATGCAGACCTTGGGAATCAATGGAAAGATTTGGTTCGACCGTTGGAAGACGATCGGTTTAGTTTATACTACCTTGCTGATGTTGGGCTTTTTGGTTGTCGTTTTAGCTTTCGCGTTCGGCTGTGCACCCAGTCTCTGTTGTCGATAATTTATCCTTTATTACGTAAAAAATAACGATTATGTCACAAATAGATTCAAGAATTCCCGAAGGTTCACTGTCAGAGAAGTGGACAAACTATAAAGCTCATCAGAAGCTTGTTAATCCTGCGAACAAGCGCAAACTTGATGTCATCGTCGTAGGAACAGGTTTGGCGGGGGCATCTGCTGCTGCTTCGCTTGGTGAAATGGGATTCCGCGTGTTTAATTTCTGCATTCAAGACTCTCCGCGTCGTGCCCATTCGATTGCTGCACAAGGTGGTATCAATGCAGCAAAGAACTATCAGAACGACGGTGATGCAGTCTATCGACTGTTTTATGATACGATTAAAGGAGGCGATTACCGTGCTCGTGAGGCTAACGTTTATCGTTTGGCAGAGGTCAGTGCATCGATTATCGACCAGTGTGTAGCGCAGGGGGTGCCTTTCGCTCGTGAATATGGAGGTATGCTTGCGAACCGTTCTTTCGGCGGAGTGCAGGTTAGTCGTACGTTCTATGCAAAGGGACAGACCGGTCAACAGTTGTTGCTCGGTGCGTATTCGGCCCTGAGCAAGGAAGTGCATAATGGCACGGTAAAACTCTATACACGCTATGAGATGGAAGATCTCGTTGTTATCGACGGCAGGGCCCGCGGTATTATAGCCAAGAACTTGGTAACAGGCAAGCTCGAAAGATTCGCTGCACACGCTGTATGTATCGCTACCGGCGGTTATGGTAACGCCTATTTCCTCTCTACAAACGCAATGGGCTGCAACTGTACGGCTGCTATTCAGTGTTATCGTAAGGGTGCTTATTTTGCCAATCCAGCCTTTGTGCAGATTCACCCGACGTGCATTCCCGTTCACGGAGATAAGCAATCGAAATTGACTTTGATGTCGGAGTCGCTGCGAAATGATGGTAGAATTTGGGTACCTAAGAAGCTTGAAGATGCCCAAAAACTGCAAGCCGGAACGCTTCAGGGTAGAGATATTCCCGAAGAAGACCGTGACTACTATCTTGAGCGGCGCTATCCTGCATTCGGAAACCTCGTTCCTCGTGATGTTGCCAGCCGTGCAGCGAAAGAACGTTGTGATAAAGGCTTTGGCGTAAACAATACTGGTTTAGCTGTGTTCCTCGATTTTTCGGAAGCCATCGGACGATTAGGTCGCGACGTAGTAGAGCAGCGTTATGGCAACCTTTTTGATATGTACGAGGAGATAACGAATGTAAGTCCCTATGAAAACCCTATGATGATCTATCCTGCAATTCATTACACAATGGGTGGAATATGGGTAGACTATGAACTGCAAACATCCATCAAGGGGCTGTTTGCACTCGGAGAGTGTAACTTCTCAGACCACGGTGCCAATCGATTAGGTGCCAGTGCGCTGATGCAAGGCCTTGCAGACGGCTATTATGTGATACCTTACACGATGCAGAATTACCTGAGCGATCAGATCACTGTGCCTCGTTTCTCTACTGATTTGCCCGAGTTTGAAGCGGCTGAGAAAGCTGTTCAGGCTGAAATCGACCGTATATATAATGTAAAGGGAGATGAGAGTGTCGACCATATTCATAAGAAACTCTACACGATCTTATGGAATAAGGTAGGTATGGCGCGTAATCTCGAAGGCTTGAAAGAGGCGCTTGTCGAGCTCAAAGCATTGCGCAAAGAGTTTTATGAGCACGTGCGCATTCCCGGAGAGAAGGAAGGTCTCAACGTGGAACTTGACAAAGCGATCCATCTTCGTGACTTTATTACGATGGGAGAGCTGATGGCTTACGATGCCATTAACCGTAACGAGAGTTGTGGCGGGCACTTCCGTGAAGAGTCACAAACCGAGGAAGGCGAGGCCAAACGTGATGACGAGCACTATATGTACGTTGCTTGTTGGAAATATGAAGGCTCTGATGATGCTGAACCTACGCTGTTGAAAGAGGATCTTAACTATCAATATATTAAGGTGCAGACACGAAATTACAAGTCGTAATTGGGTTCGTGAGTTTATAGGTTTACAAGTTTGTAAGTTAAATTCAACTCATGTTTCTTCTGAAAAGAGGCATTGTCTCCATTAAAACTCATTGACTCAAAGACTCATCAACTTAAAAATTAAAAATACAATGGACAAAAATATCAGTTTTACGCTTAAAGTTTGGCGTCAGAACGGCCCCATAGCGAAAGGTCATTTTGATACGTTCGAGATGAAAGACATCCCAGGTGACACCTCATTTCTCGAAATGTTGGACATTCTTAACGAACAGTTGATCGAAGAAAACAAAGAACCCTTTGTCTTTGATCACGACTGTCGCGAGGGCATTTGCGGTATGTGTTCGCTCTATATCAATGGACATCCGCACGGACCGGCCACCGGAGCCACTACGTGTCAGCTCTATATGCGCCGCTTCAATGACGGAGATGTCATCACGGTAGAGCCTTGGCGCTCGGCCGCATTCCCTGTAATCAAAGACTGTATGGTCGATCGCGGAGCTTTCGATAAGATTATCCAGGCCGGCGGTTACATCAGCGTGCGTACTGGTCAGCCGCAAGATGCCAATGCAATTCTTATCCCCAAAGAGGCTGCCGACGAGGCAATGGACTGCGCTACGTGCATTGGCTGTGCCGCTTGTGTGGCTGCCTGCAAGAACGGTTCAGCTATGTTGTTCGTCAGTTCGAAGGTAAGTCAGTTGGCATTGCTGCCCCAAGGCCGTCCCGAAGCAACTCGTCGAGCTAAAGCTATGGTGATGAAGATGGAGGAGTTAGGTTTCGGAAACTGCACGAATACGCGTGCTTGTGAGGCCGAATGTCCCAAAAACGAGTCGATAGCCAATATCGCTCGTCTTAACCGCGAGTTCATTGCGGCCAAGCTCAACGATTAAAACGCATCTGTACTCGGCACAATTTACACATAAGGGGCATATCGGTGGATAACCGGTGTGCCCCTTTTCTTTGTCCAATTTACCGGTTGCTGATACTGTTCTTTCAGCGACCGCCATCCGGTTCATTTTCTACTTGCGTTTTAATTAACAGTAAATTACCCTGTGAAAGGCCGTTAAACGGCGTGTGATTAACGGTTGAATGCAGGCTGTTTAATGGTTAAACGCAGTACAGCTTGTATCTTATTGATTGACAATGAAATACGGAAATCGTAACCGTCGGTTCTTTTTCCTGTCCTGACGAGTAGAGTAGGGCGGTGAAACCGGGTATAAAACAAGGTGTAAGCAAGTGTACCCGAATCGAGGAGTTATGAAAATGTTTTATGCGATTCACGACGTTTTATTTTGTAATCTGCACGAATTGAAGTATATTTGCACGTTTAAAGCATTAATCGAACGATTATAATGTCATCAATAACGATAAAAACAGTAAAGACAAAAAAGGACTTAGGCACTTTCATCGACTTTCATTACGACTTGTATAAAGGTAATCCGTATGACGCACCTAACCTTTTCAGCGAAGAGATGAACACCTTACGGCGGGACAAGAACGCAGCTTTCGATTTCTGTGAAAGCGAATATTTTCTGCCTATAAGGGCGATCGATTGGTAGGAAGGATAGCAGCCATCATCAATCACAGAGCTAATGAGAAGTGGAAACGCAATTCGGTACGGTTCGGATGGATTGATTTCATTGACGACGAGGCGGTTTCACGAGCCTTGCTCAAAGCCGTGGAAGACTACGGTTTGCAGCACGGGATGGACGAAATCGTGGGTCCGCTGGGCTTCACCGATATGGATCCGGAGGGTATGCTTACGTTGGGCTTCGACCAATTGGGTACGATGCCCACGATTTATAACTATGACTATTACCCCCGCCACATTGAGAATGCAGGCGGTTTTGTTGTCGATACGAATTATGTTGAGAACAAATTGTATGTTCCGAAAGAGATTCCCGAGAAGTATGCCAAGATTGCCGAGGTTGTAAGTGAGCGTTACGACTTGTGCGTAAAGAAGCTGACGAAGAAAGAAATCTTTGAAGAAGGCTATGGATTTAAGATTTTCGAGATTATCAACGAGACATATAAAGACCTCTATGGATATTCTCAACTCTCTGAAAGACAGATTAAACAATACATCAATATGTATTTCCCACTGGCCGATCTTAACCTCATTACATTGGTAGAAGACCGCAGTGCGGGCAACAAATTGGTAGGAGTAGGCATTTCGATACCGTCACTTACGCGTGCGTTACAGAAGTGCCGGCGCGGTAGGTTGTGGCCTTTCGGTTGGTGGTATCTGCTTCGTGCCATCAAGTTTCACAAGACTAAGGTGGTCGATTTGTTGCTCATTGGCGTGCTTCCGGAGTATCGTCCGAAGGGCGTCAATGCTTTGATTTTAGCCGATCTTATTCCTTATTACCAGGCTTATGGCTTTGAATGGGGTGAGACGCAGGTGGAAATGGAGACCAATTTCACTGTTCAGAGTCAGTGGGGAGCACTGGAACCCGTGCAGCATAAGCGCAGAGCGTGTTACAGAAAGCCGTTGAAGAAAGGTGAAATAGAATGAGGGAAGATATAGAAGAAACACTTTCGGGTTCCTCGACAGCGGCAAAAGAAACCGCTTCTTACACCGATGCAACATCCGTCACTTGTCGGATATGGAGCACGTGCGCACTCGGCCGGGAATGTATATCGGTAGGTTGGGCGACGGTTCGATGCCCGAAGACGGTATTTATGTGCTGCTCAAGGAGGTGATCGATAACTCCATCGATGAGTTTCGGATGAATGCTGGACGACGGATTGAGGTAGATATCGATGAGAATCTGCGTGTCAGCGTGCGCGATTACGGTCGAGGCATTCCCCAAGGACCGTTAGTCGAGGCCGTGAGTATGCTCAACACGGGTGGAAAATACGATTCTAAGGCATTTAAAAAGAGCGTAGGCTTGAACGGAGTAGGTCTCAAAGCCGTTAATGCATTGAGTTCTCACTTTGAAGTAAAGTCGTTTCGCGACGGTAAGGTGCGGGCCGTTCGCTTCGAGAAAGGTAATCTGACGGGCGATGAAACGCAGCCGACACAAGACGAAAACGGTACGTTCGTCTTCTTTGAACCGGATAATTCGCTTTTCGTTAACTATGAGTTTCACGACGATATCGTTGAAACGATGCTCCGAAACTATACCTATCTTAATGCGGGTCTCATCATTATGTATAACGGAAGGCGCATCGTGAGCCGCAACGGACTTGAAGATCTCCTCAACGATACGATGACCAACGATGGGCTTTACCCCATTATTCATCTTAAAGGTGAGAATATCGAGATCGCATTCACGCATACTAACCAATACGGAGAGGAGTATCACTCTTTCGTCAATGGTCAACATACCACGCAAGGAGGTACTCACCAAAGTGCGTTTAAGGAACACATAGCTCGTACTATTAAAGAGTTCTCGGGCAAGAATTATGAGTTTGGCGACATTCGCAACGGAATCGTAGCCGCAATAGCTGTCGATGTGGAAGAGCCTATGTTTGAAAGCCAGACCAAAATCAAGTTAGGCTCGCTCACGATGGGGCCCGGCGGCGAGAGCATTAACAAGTATGTGGGCGATTTTATTAAGCTTAATGTCGACAATTTCCTACATATTCACCCCGAGATTGCCGAGGTAATGCTCAACAAGATCACTGAAAGTGAACGCGAACGAAAGGCTATGGCGGGTGTGACGAAGCTCGCCCGGGAGCGCGCTAAGAAAGCAAACCTACACAATAGGAAGCTCCGTGATTGCCGAATTCATTTCTCCGATGTCAAAAACGACCGCAAAGAAGAGAGCGCTATCTTTATAACCGAGGGCGATTCGGCCAGCGGAAGCATTACCAAAAGTCGTGATGTGAATACCCAAGCCGTGTTTTCGTTGCGTGGAAAACCGCTTAATTCTTTTGGATTGACTAAGAAAGTGGTCTACGAAAATGAGGAATTCAATCTTCTACAAGCCGCTCTCGACATCGAAGAAGGGCTCGACTCGCTACGTTATAATAAGGTGATCGTGGCCACGGATGCCGATGTCGACGGTATGCATATCCGTCTTTTAATCATCACTTTCTTCTTACAGTTTTTCCCGGAGCTTATTAAAAAAGGACACGTTTACGTGCTTCAGACCCCACTCTTTCGTGTTCGCAACCGGCGAACGAAGGTGAAAGACAAGCAGACTGTTGCCGAAGCGGATGCCAAATTGCAGCAAGGCGAACGTCGAAGCGACTTTATTACGCTTTATTGTTACAGTGAAGAGGAGCGCCGGAAGGCCGTAAGCAGTCTCGGACCCGACCCTGAAATCACGCGATTTAAAGGTCTCGGAGAGATCAGTCCTGATGAGTTTGCCCACTTTATAGGCTCGGATATGCGCTTGGAGCAGGTCACGCTGCATAAGACCGACCAGGTTCAGAAACTCTTAGAGTACTATATGGGTAAGAATACAATGGAAAGACAGAACTTCATTATCGATAATTTAGTGGTGGAAGGCGACCTCACCGACAAATAAACAATATGAAAAAACAACACATTCTTACGCTGTTTTTCGCCTTTGCGGTTGTTTCCGTTTCGGCACAACAGTATCAAAGACAAAGCGACGAGACGCCGCTGATCAAGCTGCAAATAGCTGAAGCGATGATCAAAAACAACTATGTAGACTCTGTTAATGAGTCGAAGCTCGTGGAAGACGGCATTCGCGGAATGCTCGAAAAGCTCGATCCACATTCCACTTACACTACTGCTAAGGAAACAAAAGCCCTTACCGAGCCTCTCGAAGGCTCTTTCGAAGGCATCGGTGTGCAGTTTAATATCGTTCAAGACACGTTGCTCGTGATACAAACCATTACGAACGGACCTTCGGAAAAGGTCGGAATATTGCCCGGCGACCGTATTGTGTCGGTTAACGACACTGCAATCGCAGGCGTAAAGATGGACCGTAATGAGGTTGTACGCCGTCTTCGAGGACCGAAAGGCACGCGAGTTAGGCTCGGAATTGTGCGTCGCGGTATTCCCGGAAAGCTCGTTTTCGTTGTCACTCGCGACAAAATACCCGTCAAAACCATTGATGCTGTCTATATGATCAGGCCTAATGTGGGGTATATTCGTATCGGAAGCTTTGGTGCTACCACATATCAAGAGTTTATGGAAGGTGTCGCTCGCTTAAAGAAGCAGGGTATGCAAGACCTCGTTCTCGACTTACAGGACAACGGCGGAGGCTATTTGATGGCTGCAGTAGGCGTTGCCAACGAGTTTTTGAAGCGTAACGATCTTGTGGTTTACACGCAAGGTAGAGCTTCGAAGCGTGATGAATTCCGTGCCAACGGCAACGGGCGGCTTCTCGATGGCAAAGTAGTAGTCCTTGTAAATGAGTTCTCCGCTTCGGCCGCAGAGATTGTAACGGGTGCCATTCAAGACCAAGATCGCGGCTCGGTTGTGGGGCGTCGCACTTTTGGTAAGGGCCTCGTGCAGCGTCCGATACTGTTCCGCGACGGTTCGATGATACGTCTTACCATTGCGCATTACTACACACCATCGGGTCGTTGCATTCAGAAGCCTTATCAAAAAGGGGATATTGAAAGCTACGAACGTGAACTTGACAACCGCTATAAACGCGGAGAACTGTACAGTGCAGATAGCATTCACTTTGCCGATTCACTCAAATACCAAACTCTCCGACAGCATCGCACGGTCTATGGAGGCGGTGGAATAATGCCTGATTACTTCGTTCCGCTCGACACGTTGCAGTTTACACGGTTTCATCGGATGCTCAATGCTAAGAGCATCATTATCAATGCCAATCTCCGTTACGTTGATAACAATCGTAAAACGTTGAAGAATCGCTACAAGACTTTCGATGATTTCAATACCCGTTTCACTGTTCCACAGTCGCAGATTGATGCTATTCTGAAAGAGGGTGAGGCTCAACAGATCAAGCCGAAGGACCAAGCAGAACTCAAACGCACGCTTCCCTTGCTCCGAATACAGCTCAAAGCCCTCGTCGCTCGTGATCTTTGGGATATGGATGAATACTTCCAGATTATGAACGAGACAAATCACGTAGTGCGAAAAGCGCTCGAAGTATTGTCGCATTAATGCGTATAACGCTCTCTTCTGAAGCTATTCGCACCTTGGGCGGCGGTAAAGCGCTGACCGATTACATTGCATCGATCCCCCGAATCTTCGATTCCGAGGGCGAAATGATCTATGATTCGCGCAACCGAATCAAAGTGTTCAATGCTCCGAACGGCGTTCTTCTGAATGTGAAACGTTATCACGTGCCTACCCATCTCAACCGACTGATCTATTCGTGGGGTATCCGTAAGCCAAAGGGAAAACGTGCTTTCGAATATGCTGCAATGCTTTTGGCGGCGGGAATAGATACCCCCGCAGGTCTCGCTTATTTCGAGGAACGGAATGCTTGGGGGCTTTTGGGCTATTCGTATCTTGTTACTCCTCATCTCACGGGGCGTCGAATGCTTTACGAAATGGTTGAAACCGGTGAGCACGATTATGCTGGAATTGCTGCGGGTTTGGCCGATTTTACCGCCCGAATGCACGAAGCGGGCTTCCTGCATTTGGATTATTCGCCCGGAAATATTCTTTGGAGCCCCACTGTCGAAGGCTATTCTTTCTCGGTGATAGATATCAACCGAATGCGAATCGGCCCCGTTTCTATGCACGACGGATTGCGAAATCTACGCCGGCTATGGGGGCCCAAGCACTTCTTTACAGCTATTGTGCACCGTTATGCAGTGCTTCGCGGCTTCGATCCGGCGGTTTCCGAACAGTTTGCTTTAGCCCAACGGGCCCGCTTTTGGAAGCGATACGGCCGCCGACACGACATCTCTTTTCAATTGGATTTATAACGATATGGGCAAGAATCAATACGAAATACCGCAGAATGAGCCCTGTTCCTGCATACCAAAAGATGTAGACCGATTGCGCATTGGCTATGATGCGAAACGCATTGTGGCCAATGGAACAGGCTTGGGAAACTACGGTCGTACGTTGATCAACTCGCTTTCGGCCGTCCGTTCCGACCTCGATCTCTTGCTCTATGCCCCCGACGGCGGTCGCGATAGCCTGCGTTCGCAGATCGCTTTACGTGAAAATGTGCATTTGATTTATCCCCGTGGCCCGCAGTTTCGTCTCTACAAGGATTATTGGCGAACGCGAGGTATTATCCAAGATTTAGTCAAAGACAACGTGAATATCTATCATGGACTCTCCGGCGAACTGCCCGTCGGCATCCGAAAGACGCCGATTCATTCCGTCGTTACCGTTCACGATCTTATCTTTATGCGTCATCCGGAGTATTACCATTGGTGGGACGCGCAGATCTATGCACTGAAATTCCGGCTCACTTGCCGTGAAGCGGAGCGGATTATTGCTATTAGTGAGTGCACCAAACGTGATGTGATGTACTATGGAGGTGTTTCCGAAGACCGTATCGATGTCGTTTATCAAAGTTGTGACACGCTTTTCACGCAGCGGTTGACTGATGATGCGTGCGCCGAAGCAGCCCGCCGGTTACATCTTCCGCAGCGTTACATCCTCAATGTCGGTACCATCGAGGCGCGTAAAAACGTGCTCTTGGCCGTCAAAGCATTGTCACAGCTTCCCCGCGAGGTGCATCTTGTTGTTGTTGGACGACCTACTGACTATGCCGAACGCATCCTTCGCTATGCCCGCGAGCACGATCTTGCGGCGCGTATCCACTTCCTTCGCGGTATTTCCAACGACGATTTGTTGGCCGTTTATCAGCAAGCCGAATGTTTTGTTTATCCTTCCCGCTACGAGGGGTTCGGCATTCCGGTCATCGAAGCCATACAGAGCAGCCTGCCTGTGGTTGCCTGCACGGGTTCGTGTCTTGAAGAAGCGGGTGGCCCTTCGAGCTTATACGTAGCTCCAGATGATGTTCGTGGAATGGCTGAAGCCCTGCAACAATCGCTCATCGGAGCATCCGGCCGTTCGCAACGCATAGCTGACTCTCGTGCCTATATCCGTCGTTTTGAGAACGAAGACATTGCACAGCAGATGCTGGAAGTGTATACTCGATTGATCATTGATCATTAATCATCGGGAATTGATAATTCGGCATTTGTTTATTCATCCCTCATCGTTATCACCCTTATTGTTCCATCGTATAATTTGTGTATATAATTGAGAATCAATAAAATATAAGATTCATTACAACTAACCGTTAAACGCATCGCGATTAACCGTTACTTGCAGTGCGTTTAACCGTTAATCGGCGTGCAATCAACCATTAAACGGCGAGCGATGAATCGCTCATCGCAGTATAGTTTGTATTTTATTGATTTTCAGGTAAATACAGAGCGTGAATGAGTCCGCACCATTCGCTATGCGGATGAAAGCAGGAAACATTACCACTACAAATTATTGACTATCAAATAAATATCTGTGGGTGGAGCAATTGATGGTTAATGGACGTGTATTTAAGCACGAAATAATGCACAAATAACACCTTTTCAGCAGTTGATAAATGCTTTTTGTAACCTCAATATACATTCGTTTGACATACAATTTATTACCGATTCAGTAATCAACGGCCATGTACTTTATTCAATTCACCATCATCTGAGAAAGCGGGAACGGGCAAAGAGGTAAGAGAAATGAGACCGATCTAACAGCCACGCCAATGCCAACGAACCGAAAACACTAATGATGAGCGTGACAAATGTAAACGACAGAACAGACGAATCCCACGTAAAAAGACGCTGACAAAACCTTGCTGACATTGTGAAAACGGGATGAAAGAGATAGATCGGTAATGTATTCATCCCGATATATACAGCGTAACGACGCACTTTCGCAGGTACACGGCAATACATCCAACTCATAAACGACAACGCACAAACTACGGATGCCATTATCAACACACTCCCCCAATCTTGACAACCAAGCCCAACGATAATGCCAACAAACGGAAATAGCGCATAGAAAGACGGTTTAAAGAGGGATTGAAAATCGCAACCGCACTGTCGCAACACCGTTCCCAAGAAATAATAGATCACACTTTGCAGTGTCATCACAGACAAAACGAGCGAGGAAAGGATGAGAATGAAGCCGAAAACGGCGAATTTTGATATACGATTGCACACAAACGGCAGGCATTTAAAGCTGAAATAATAAACCGCACCGCAACCTATCATTTCATAAAAGAACCAATATGGACCAATGGAAGTGATGAAAACTTTCTCGCAGACAGCCTCTATCGTGAGATGGGTAAGGCCACCACGCACTGGCAAATAGTAAGAAAGCACGGAAAAACCGACTGTCATTATCACGTAAGGAACAATAATTTGCAATAAATAAAGCCCGAATCGGCGCAGTGTCTTGTCGATATTGACGAGATAACCGGTTACGAACAAGAACGTAGGCATTAAGAAAGCAAGTACGGATGCCTTGACTTCGGGATAGCGATTACCGAAGTTGACGATGTGAACGAGCACCACCAATATAATCAACACGCATCGAACAAAATCGATTTCACGATAATTCTTCATCTTGTTTTAGTCAGTTGAATTTGCTGAAAGAAATCAAATCCAAGGCAAAAATAGTCAAAATCCTGATCAAAACCAAACCGAAAACACAGAAAAAACAGATCAATAAACAAACAAGGAGAACCCCACTGCTAAATATCTTATTACGAATGAGCACTTTATTAGATTTTTCCACTATCTTTGCAACAACTATTTAATTTGAGATAAGATTATGTCTTTAAAGTGCGGAATCGTGGGGTTGCCTAATGTTGGCAAGTCTACGTTATTTAATTGTTTATCAAGCGCAAAAGCGCAGGCTGCTAATTTCCCGTTCTGTACAATCGAACCGAATGTCGGAGTGATAACGGTGCCCGACGAAAGACTTACTCGTCTGGCCGAGATTGTTCATCCGGGGCGCATCGTTCCGGCCACTTGCGAGATCGTAGACATAGCTGGTTTGGTGAAAGGAGCAAGCAAAGGAGAGGGCTTAGGTAATAAGTTTCTCGGCAATATACGCGAGACTGATGCCATTATTCACGTCCTCCGGTGCTTCGATGACGATAATATCACACACGTAGACGGCACGATCGATCCCATCCGTGACAAAGAAATCATAGACACTGAACTACAACTCAAAGATCTTGAAACCATCGAAAGTAGATTGGGTAAAGAGCAAAAGACGGCCGCTGCGGGCAATAAAGAGGCAAAAGTGATGGTGAATGTGCTCACTGCTTACAAAAAAGCACTTGACGAGGGGCGCAATGCACGCACCGTAACTTTCAATTCCCAGGAAGAAGAAAAGGCTGCACACGACCTATTTCTGCTTACTTCCAAGCCCGTGCTTTACGTCTGCAACGTAGACGAAGCAGCTGCAAAGACGGGCAATACGTACAGCAAATGCATGGAGAAAGCAGCTCAAACGGAGGGTGCCGAGGTACTGATCATCGCCGCAAAGACCGAAGAAGACATTGCATCTTTGGAAACTTACGAAGACAAGAAGATGTTTCTCGACGAGTTAGGATTGGCAGAAAGCGGTGTAAACAGACTCATCAAAAAGGCTTATTCGCTGCTGAATTTAGAGACATTCATCACTGCCGGCGAGATGGAAGTTAAGGCTTGGACTTATCACAAAGGGTGGAAGGCTCCGCAATGTGCGGGTGTTATCCACACGGATTTTGAAA
Source organism: Hoylesella pleuritidis JCM 14110 (assembly GCF_000613725.1). Lineage (GTDB taxonomy): Bacteria > Bacteroidota > Bacteroidia > Bacteroidales > Bacteroidaceae > Prevotella > Prevotella pleuritidis. Next base: position 108,119 of record NZ_BAJN01000002.1, on the reverse strand, counting down.
AAGGATTCATCCGGGCAGAGGTAATCAAATACCAAGACTATATTCAATACGGTTCGGAAGCAGCCGTTCGCGAGGCCGGCAAGTTGGGAGTCGAAGGCAAAGACTACGTTGTACAGGACGGTGATATTATGCATTTCAGATTCAATGTGTGATGCTGACACTTGGGATGAACGATGATTGATGAAGGATGAAAGTTTAAATGCCATTACGATATGGAACCTTTCTATTTCAGACGATTAGATGTTTACCGTAACGCCAAGCAACTTTCAAGGCTCATTTATGAACTTCTGAGAAAGTATCCGGCCGAAGAACGCTTTGCATTATGCAGCCAACTGCGACGGGCAGTGACATCTATCCCTATCAATATTGCAGAAGGATTCGGCAGATTCTCATCCAAAGAGAAAGCTCATTTCATAGAAATTGCATTCGGTTCTGTGACCGAAGTTCTCTGCGAAATAGAATTATCGCTCGACGAAGGATATATATCACAAGAGGAATTCAAGCAAGTGGAAGAACGGTTATCAGTCATCGGCAAGCAGCTCTCAGGTCTCCACTCCTCAATATTGCGTAATGGCGATTCACGAATCAGGGAAAGATGAATACCCAATAATCCCCCATTACTAAGACAACAACAAATCATCGTGATTCATCAATCAGCACAACAACAAATAAACATTCATCGCTCATCATTCATCAATCATCATAATAGAAAATGGAACATCTTCTATCCTACATCATTTGGGACCCCAATCTCTTTGCATTCCACATCGGAAGCTTTGGTATTCGGTGGTATTCGCTGTGCTGGGGCATCGGACTGGCACTGGCATACATCCTTGTTCGCCGCCTTTATAAAGAGCAGAAGATTAAGGATGAGTACTTCGATCCGCTCCTTTTATATTGCTTTGTGGGAATCCTTGCAGGTGCCCGATTGGGTCATTGCTTGTTTTATCAACCCGAATATTTCCTTAGTTCGTGGGAGCATGCTGTCGAAATGATCGTTCCGATGCACCATATGGCCGACGGATCGTGGAAGTATGTGGGCTACGAAGGGCTCGCTTCGCACGGCGGAACCATCGGACTGATAATCGCACTCTATCTTTATTATCGCAGAACACACCTCAATCTGTGGATCGTTCTTGATAATATTGCCATCGCAACGCCCATTACCGCGTGCTTCATTCGCCTCGGAAATCTGATGAATTCAGAGATTATCGGCAAAGTTACAGATGTTCCTTGGGCTTTTATCTTCGAGAAAATAGACAAAGTTCCGCGCCATCCCGGCCAACTTTATGAAGCCATCGCCTATGCCGTTTTCTTCTTCGTGGGATGGTATTTATATCGACACAAGCCGCAAAAAGTAGGCACAGGCTTCTTCTTCGGCCTCTGTCTGACATTGATTTTCACGTTCCGCTTCTTCGTAGAATATACCAAAGACATTCAGGTTGACTTCGAATCGGGAATGTTTCTCAATATGGGTCAGCTGCTAAGCATCCCCTTTGTCATCATTGGTATTGCCTGTATGACAGGCGGAAAATGGATGAAAAAGATCGGAGCAAAATGAAATGAGGATACCGAAAACCTTCAATCCCTCCCCTACTCACAAACTCAGAAACATAAAAACTCACGATGAAACAAAGCCTTTTGGCGCTTTTCCTCACCGCATCCGTGGTATGCGGGGCGCAGAATAGACAGGAACAAAACCTCAAAACGTGGCAATTCTCACGCGACGGAAAGGTATGGCAGCAGGTCAGTGTACCTCACGACTGGGCTATCAACGGCCCATTCGACAGGAAATGGGATATTCAACACCTTGCCATAATACAAGACGGACAAAACAAAGCCATCGATCATACTGGCCGTTCGGGGGCTCTTCCCTGGCTCGGTGAGGGTCGATATCGAACGGTTTTCACGGTTCCCAAAGGTGCAAAACGAGCCGAACTCTACTTCGATGGGGCTATGAGCGAACCCGTTGTGTATGTAAACGGACAGGAAGCAGGCCGTTGGAACTATGGTTATAATGCTTTCCGACTCGACATTACGCAGCTGCTCAGACGCGAGAATAATGAAATCACGGTGAGACTCCACAACGTCGAGGAAAGCAGTCGGTGGTATCCGGGTGCCGGACTCTATCGTCCCGTCAGGCTGATCTTCACTGGCGACATCCGCATTGACCCTTGGGAAACGTTCTTCCGCACGCTTTCGGCCGATGCAAACAACGCCAACGTTTCCGTAAACACGCAAATCAAAGGCGCTAAAAGTACGAAAAACATCAAGACCACAGTTACTATCAAGAATGCCGACGGACGCGTTGTAGCGCAAAAAACGGCATCACCCGACGCACAAGGACGCGCTTCTTTCAACCTTGATGTGGCTCACCCGCAACTTTGGTCGCCCGAATCCCCACCCTATACACGCTTATCACCACCGTCAAAGACGGCAACAAGCATCTTGATCGCACTTCGCAGCGCGTCGGTATACGCACCATCGATGTGTCACGAGCACACGGATTCCGCCTCAACGGCCTCTCGCGGAAGTTCCAAGGCGTATGTCTCCACCACGATTTAGGCCCACTCGGCGCCGCCGTCAACAAGTCGGCCATCATCCGACAGATACGTCTGATGAAAGATATGGGCGTAGATGCCATCCGCACTTCACACAATATGCCCTCGCAAATGCAAATGGAAGTGTGCGACTCGATGGGAATGATGGTAATGGCAGAGAGTTTCGACGCCTGGGCTGAGCCCAAAGTGAAGAACGATTACAACCGTTTCTATACCCAATGGTGGCGCAAAGACCTCACCAATCTCATCAAAGGTCACCGCAATCATCCCTCGATCGTGATGTGGAGTATCGGCAATGAGATTCCCGAACAATGGAAAACGGAAGGCGCCCGACGTGCAAAGGAGATGACGGAGTTCTGTCACAGCCTCGACAATACGCGTCCGGTAACGGCCGGAGGAGATAATCCCAAAGCTTGTACAGATTGCGGTTTCTATGCCGCAACAGACGTTCCGGGTTTCAATTATCGTGGATTTCTCTACGATGAACTCATCAATCGTCAGCCGCAGGGCTTCATTCTGGGTACCGAAACCACGTCTACGGTAAGTAGCCGAGGCGTTTACAAATTCCCCGTAGAGACCAAAAAGATGGCCACTTACCCCGATGGACAGTGCTCTTCGTATGATGTGGAGTGCTGCGGATGGAGCAATCTACCCGACGATGATATGCGGATGCAAGACGACCGCACGTGGACCATTGGCCAATTCGTATGGACCGGCATCGACTATTTGGGCGAACCGACGCCCTATTATTCGTATTGGCCCTCTCGAAGCAGCTATTTCGGCGCCGTAGATCTGGCCGGATTGCCCAAAGATCGATACTATCTCTATCGCGCACAATGGAATAAACGCGAGCACACTTTGCATCTCCTGCCTCACTGGACGTGGCCGGGACGCGAAGGAAAAACCACACCTGTCTATTGCTATACAGACTATCCGCAGGCCGAACTCTTTGTAAACGGCCGCAGCCAAGGCCGAATCGCCAAATGCGACACGGCACGCTTAGATCGCTATCGATTGCGTTGGAACAACGTTGTCTACGAACCGGGCGAACTGAAAGTGGTGGCTTATGATGCTGATGGCCGAAAAGCAGCCGAAAAAATCATCCGAACGGCCGGCCAACCAGCTGCATTGCGCTTGGAAACCGACTGCAAACAACTCAGCCCCAACGGCGAAGATCTGGCTTATATCACCGTAACGATGGTGGACGAAGACGGCAACGAGTGTCCCGATGCAGACGATTTGATCAGCTTCGAGGTGTCCGGAGCCGGTTCATTCCGCGCTGTCTGCAATGGCGATGCTACTTCTTTGGAGTCTTTCACTACGCCTCAGATGCGTCTTTTCCACGGTAAATTAGTACTCACCGTGCAGAGTTCGGAGCACGAAGGCAGTATCACTGTCAAAGCAAAAGATGCCCGCCATCATCTCACAGGTATATTGCAACTCATCAATATCAAGCAAGTCCCGATTCGGATAAAAGCCCGTAAATAGCCCGTTTTCCCCTACTCTCTCATCATAAGATATTCAACGGCCCTGTGATTAACCATTACTTGCACGCCGATTAACGGTCAACCGCACGCTGTTTAACGGTTACTTGGTGTGCAAGTAACCGTTAATCATTGTGCGTTTAACAGTTAATTGCAGACCATTTTATATCCACTTGATTTTCAATTAGATACATAAGAAATATCAAATAGATATAACAAAATTCCTGAGAAAATATAAACAAAATGGCATCGAACTTTTCTTCAATGTAGATAAAATCTTTTTTCAATAAAAGAATAATCTCTCTTTTACCTCCAAAGGCTATCAAAAACGAAAAGGAGAAACAGCTATTTATATACTGTTTCTCCTTTTCTGTTGTCCTAAGCGGATTCGAACCACTACAAACAGAACCAAAACCTGTTGTGCTACCATTACACCATAGGACAATAAGCAGGTGCAAAGATAGTGGTTTTTCAGCCCACTACCAAATATTTCTGTAAGTTTTTTAGCCTATAAGTTTTAAAGTTCATAAGTTTATTTTTAAGTCTTTGAGCATTTCAATCGGTAATTCTCGCAACAAAACTCACAAACTTAGAAACTCATAAACTTACTAACTTACACTACTATCAACAGATTATAATTTTTCTTTCCGCGCTGAATAAGCAGGTATTTACCATCGATCAAATCGTCGGAAGTGATGAGACGGTCGAACGATTCCAGCCTTTCCTTGTTGAGAGAAACGCCTCCGCCCTGTACCATTTTACGCATTTCGCCCTTGCTCGAGAAAACTTTTACATCGTCGCGGGTAAGGAGTTCGACAGCCGGTAAGCCCAGGTCGGTCTTGGCTAACGTGAAATGGGGCACACCTTCAAACACATCGAGCAGCGTTTGTTCGTCCAATCGCAGCAAACTCTCTTTCGTTGCTTTGCCGAAAAGAATATTCGAGGCTTCTATGGCGGTATCCAACGCTTCACGAGAATGTACCATCAGTGTGACTTCTTCGGCCAATCTGCGCTGTAAGATACGGCGACCGGGATCTTGTTTGTGTTCTTCTACGAGAGCGTCGACAATCTCTTTATCCAGACTTGTGAATATTTTGATATAGCGTTCGGCATCTTCATCGCTCACGTTTAACCAGAATTGATAAAACGCATAAGGCGTTGTGCGTTTGGAATCAAGCCAGATATTGCCGCTCTCCGTCTTTCCAAACTTCTTTCCATCGGCCTTAGTGATGAGCGGACAAGTCAGTGCAAAGGCCTCAGTTTCACCTCCCAGAGTACGTCGAATGAGCTCGGATCCAGTGGTCATATTACCCCATTGGTCATTACCTCCAAGTTGAAGTTTGCACCCTTTGGTCTTATATAGATGCAGAAAATCGTATCCCTGCAAGAGCTGATAAGTGAATTCAGTGAACGAAAGACCGTCTCGAGCTTCGCCGTTGAGCCGCTTTTGCACACTATCTTTAGCCATCATATAGTTTACAGTGATGTGTTTTCCTACCTCACGAGCGAAATCCAAGAAGGTGAAATCTTTCATCCAGTCGTAGTTATTGACCATTTCGGCGGCATTGGGAGCGGTTCCTTCAAAGTCGAGAAACTTGGCAACCTGCGCCTTAATGCACTCTTGATTATGATAAAGCGTATCCGAATCCAAAAGGTTCCGCTCCTGACTCTTGCCCGAAGGGTCGCCAATCATCCCCGTGGCACCACCTACCAGGACGATAGGTTTGTGTCCGCAGCGCTGCAAGTGACGCAGCATCATAATGCCGCAAAGGTGTCCGATATGCAGCGAATCAGCTGTCGGGTCAGTTCCTAAATATGCAGTTACCATCTCCTTTTGCAGGAGTTCTTCAGTACCCGGCATTATTTGCGCCAGCATACCACGCCATTTCAGTTCTTCAACAAAGTTTTTCATCATTCTGTTTTATATTTAAGCCCCCTGAAACAGAAGGTTGGGGGCTGTCTTTTAACGGAAACTTATACCCCGAAATAGATATATTGCTTTTATTTTAAACAATAAATGAAAGTTATATGTTTAATCTTTTGCAAGGATAAACTTACTTGTCCATTCCTCCAATCCTTTGACTTAGGAGACTAAGAGCAGATTTATGGTACCGGATCATACCCGCTTCCGCCCCACGGATTACACCGCAATATTCGCCAAACGGAAAGTGCAAGGCCTTTGATGGGGCCGTGCTTGATCAGCGCTTGACGCGCATATTCAGAGCAAGTGGGTGTAAATCGACACGAAGGCGGCGTGAAAGGAGAGATAAACTGCCGATAAAACAGAATGGGCACAAGCAGCAACCGGGTCAGCATCCACGATATTCCACGCCACAGGGTAAGCATCACTCGCATAACCGTTCACCAAGACGTGCCAAGAGATTGATCATCCGTTGCTCTACGAAAGCACTGTCTTGCAGCTTTCCATCCATCCAAATAAACGCCATTGCAACGGCTTTGTCGGGTGTATCCAACAACTGCGAGAGCACCAATTGTTTATTTTTCCGATAGGCTTCACGCACTTGTCGTTTCACACGATTGCGTTTCACGGCACGCTTAAAATACCTTTTCGGCACACTAACCATCATCTGTGCCTGCACGGGAGGTATCAATCCATCACTTGTATCACGCTCTATTGGCATATAAACAAGCCTCAACGGAAATGCCGATAACGACTTTCCTGCACCGCTGTTGAACAGAGTCTCTATGAGTTTTCGGCTACATATCCGCTCTGCCTTTGCCAAACCGAACGCTCCGGACATTCTTCTCGTCCTTTATTTCCTAAGCTTTTCAAAGTAAGCTTTCAGTGCACCGGTCATCGACGGATGTTCTTTGGTAGGCGCTTCAAGGTCGAGTCGCATTCCCTCATCAGCCACAGTCTTAGCCGTTGCGGGGCCGAACGTAGCGATTTTCAGGTCTCCTTGTTCAAAAGAGGGGAAATTCTTAGCCAACGCTTTCACACCGGTTGGACTGAAAAATACCAGCATATCATAGTCGAAATGCTTGATTTCGTCCTCCGTAAAGTCGTTGCTCACGGTGCGATACATTACGCACTCGGTATGTTTCAGCTTCTTTTGGTCGAGCAAGTTCTTTACATCATCGTTGTGAACATCGCTCAACGGCACGAGATATTTCTCTGTTTTGTGCTTCGCCATCATAGGAACGAGGTCGTCAATTTTACCTGTCGACCCGAAGAAAACCTTGCGTTTGCGATACTGAACATACTTTTGTATATAGAGAGCCACAGTTTCCGTGACACAGAAATACTTCATCTCCTCGGGAATTGTCACCCTAAGCTCTTTGGCAAGTGTGAAATAATGGTCGATAGCATGTCGTGAAGTGAACACCACTGCGGTGTAATTGAGGAGACTAATCTTCTGTTGTCGGAACTCTCTTGCCGTCAATCCTTCGACCTTTACAAACGGACGGAACACAAACTCCACACCAAACTCTCTTTCAATATCAAAGTATGGAGACTTCTCACTCGTCGGTTTAGGCTGTGAAACCAAGATTTTCTTTATCATTTTAATGGCCTAAAAGTTTATCTTCAAATAGCTCGTAACCATTGCCAAGACGCTCCAGAGAGAGAGTAACGGCAGGATTTCGAGCGCACAAAAGTACAAAAATATTTGCAGAAAAAGGCCTTTTCGCCTGAAAAAGATAATATAAGTCTTGTAAAACGAGAGCAATTTGAACAAAATGACAACACCAGTTACATAGCCGATCACGCTATCTAACGACATATTAAAGTAAGCTTGGAGCATCACTCCGGGAAAAAGGAGCACGCCTTCGGCTGAAATGAGAAAGAGAAAGGATTTCATCCATCGGCCATTCGAGCGTCGGTCGAAAAACACCCAGTCTGTTATCCCATAGGCAATGGCCTTTACCAAGAAATAGGTTGCTATGATTCCGGCATAGATTCCGATGATTTCATACTGCTCAATGATGAATGTTGCAGATACGTGAGCACGTATATAAAAGAAGTAAAGAATGGAAAACAGCAGACAGGTCTGTAACACCAAGAACAGCTGAAACCGCAGTTCGCTCGCCGTCTCGGTAGCAATCGTGGTGTTTTCACGCGGTACATAGAAGAGAGTTTTAACCTGTCGGATGATGAACTGACGCGAATTGGCAAAGGCAATCATCGCCAAAACGAAACAGCCCAGCAGCAAAGACGTAATCAAGTTATCACCGGAGATGGAGTAGGGAATGGGATCTCCCGCCACACCTCGACGTCCGCCGGGCAATTCGGGATGGAAAAGCGAATCGCCGGAAAAGAACGATTCCTTATAGTATTTCGGCAAATCGATATTGCGAAAACTCTTACCCACAGGCTGTCCGGGCAGATGCAACGTGTCGGGTCGATTGCTCCAGTGTATCGGCGAAGCCTTGATGTGCTGCTGAATTGCCGAATCTTGCTGCGCAGGGGTAGCATTTCCGGGCAACTGACTCAACACTTGCTGAGGCGTCAGCTGCCCAGAATGCCGCACCATTGAAGGCCGAACAGATAAAGAGTCTTCCTGAAACATCTGTCAACCAATGACATTACAGTCCAAATTCACGCTTGATCAGCTCCACACTGTCAAGTTTTTCCCACGTGAAAAGTTCCACTTTCACCGTCTTTTTCTCGTGATAACGACTGGTGAAAGTCTTCTCCACAATCTCGCTTTTACGACCCATATGCCGTAAGCAGCAGTTTCGAAATAAATGGGTTGTCGCAGATTGAATTTGCGTTCGATAGCTTTCGGCCGCAGATCGAATAAATTTTCGATACGCTGCGCAATCTCACCGTCGCCCATCTTGACGTTGCGCCGACCGTAAGTATTCACATATATGTTTACCGGACGTGCCACACCGATGGCATAACTCACCTGAACGAGCATCTCATCAGCCACTCCTGCGGCCACCATATTCTTCGCAATGTAACGTGCTGCATAAGCTGCCGAGCGGTCAACTTTACTCGAATCCTTACCCGAAAACGCACCACCTCCGTGCGCTCCTTTACCACCGTAAGTGTCAACGATGATTTTCCGTCCCGTCAGACCGGTATCTCCGTGCGGTCCTCCGATAACGAACTTACCCGTGGGATTAACCAAATACTTGATATTTTCATTAAAAAGAGCCAGCACTTTGTCGCAGCATTGAGCCTTGACACGCGGTATCAGGATGCCTATTACATCTTCTTTGATTTTTAAAAGCATACGAGCATCGTCATCATCAAATGCATCGTGCTGCGTACTTACAACAATCGTATCGATCCGTTGAGGTATATTATCATCGCTATATTCCACTGTTACCTGGCTCTTTGCATCCGGACGGAGGTATGTCATCTGCTTACCCTCCTTACGAATATCGGCCAATGTGCGCACGATCAGATGCGACAAGTCTAATGAAACAGGCATAAAATTCTCCGTCTCATTGGTTGCATAACCGAACATCATTCCCTGATCGCCGGCCCCTTGATCATCAACCGTACCGTTGTCAACGCCTCGATTGATGTCATCGCTCTGTTCGTGGATAGCCGCCAGCACACCGCACGAATCGCCATCAAATTGATATTCCGACTTGGTATAGCCTATTTTCTTGATAGTTTCGCGTGCAATAGTCTGCAAATCGATATACGCCTTGGAGCGCACTTCGCCCATAATGATTACCTGTCCGGTAGTAACGAAAGTCTCGATAGCACACCGTGCCTGATCATCATACGCCAAAAACTGGTCCAACAAAGCATCGGATATCTGGTCGGACACCTTATCGGGATGTCCTTCCGAAACTGATTCAGATGAGAATAAATATGCCATAATCTTTAATTTTACCTGATGTTAAGATGTACAAAGGTACTGTAAATAACGGGAACGGACAAATATTAAAGGTGAAAAAGTGAAAAGATGAAAGACCGAATCTTCCCAGCCGGGAGATAGAAGACCTGTGTCGGGAAGATCATCGTATGTGAAGAGAAGTAAATTCTATCTCATACAAAAGCCCCAAAAGCCCGTAAGTAATACTATCTCACTATTTATTTGATTATCAACAAAATACGAATGGTACTGCAACTAACCGTTAAATGCACGTCGTTTAACGGTTAGTTATAAAATGACTGACGGTCGGTTGTAAAGAATGTCATTATCCCTGTGCAGACAAACCGGTAGAACTGCCTACACAGGGAATGATTATCGGTAGAATATTTACAATAGAATGCGTATGCAATAGTACCGTATACGCATCGCATTATTCAGACTTCGCAATCAGCGAAATAGCATAACCACCGCCAGGAACACTGTTGATCGAGAGTTTAGTCTTGGCTGTCACTATACGCTTCTCAATCTTGTAAGATTGCGGCCGAGTCTTATAGTCGGCATCAGGACCGTCTCGATAGATTGTGGCTTCATACTTCCGACCTTTGTCCAAGAAACTGAGTGTGATATCGGAACGATGTGCTTTCATTCCCGTTACGCCTCCTATAAACCAGTTATCAGTACCTTTGGCCTTGCGGGCCGCCGTGATATATTCCATCGGTTCGGCTTCGAGATAAATCGATTTATCCCAATCTACGGCCACGTCTTTGATAAACTGGAATGCATCCGGATGCTTTTCGTAGTTCTCAGGGAAGTCGGCAGCCATCTGCAACGGGCTGTAAAGGGTGACATAAAGGGCAAGTTGGCCGCAGATTGTCGAATTGCAATGCGACCCATTGGCGCAATCCATCTCGAAAATACCCGGTGTATAGTCCATTGGTCCACCTTGAAGGCGTGTGAAAGGCAATATAGCCGTGTGCCCGGGTTTAGTTCCTCCGAATGCCTGAAACTCCGTTCCGCGTGCGCTTTCATTGCCAATCAGATTCGGATAAGTACGACACAGCCCCGTAGGACGCACTGCTTCGTGCGCGTTGACCATAATATGATAGTCGGCTGCACGCTTAATGGCGTGCAAATAATGATTAATCTCTATCTGACTGTAATGGTGTTCGCCTCTCGGAATAATGTTTCCGACATATCCACTCTTAACAGCGTCGTAGCCATAAGTATTCATCAGCTGATAAGCTCGGTCCATATACTTCTCGTAGTTCATAACGGATGACGAGGTTTCGTGGTGCATTATCAATTTAACTCCTTTGGAATAAGCATACGCATTGAGTGCTTTGATATCGAAATCAGGGTACGGTGTGAGGAAGTCGAACACGTGTTCCTTGGAGTTTCCGGCCCAATCCTCCCAGCCGATGTTCCATCCTTCGACTAAGACTGCATCGAAACCGTTGGCCGAAGCAAAGTCGATGTAACGGCGAACATTGGCATTATTGGCCCCGTGTTTACCCGAAGGAGCAGCGTGAATGTAGTCAGTTTCACCGAGTTTCACCGTCGGATATTGATGGGTATAAGCCCATTCGCTCTTTCCGGAAATCATTTCCCACCACACACCGACATACTTTACAGGGTGAATCCACGACGTATTGCTGAGTGCACAGGGGTCGTTAAGATTGAGAATAAGGTTGGATGCCAGCACTTTTCGGGCATCATCGGTGATCATAATGGTGCGCCACGGACTCCGGAGAGGCGTTTGTAGGTGGCCTTTCTTGCCTTGTGCATCAGGCGTCAGCACGAAGTGAAGACCATCTGCTTATCGTCGAGATTGAGATGCATAGCCGGATAATTGACCAATGCAGCCTCGTGCAGATTCATATAGATACCGTCGGCGGTCTTCAACATCAACGATGTCTGTACGCCTGTGGTCGAAAAGGTGGTCTGTGAGAGGTTATCCGTCACGGCTTTAGTCAACAAACTGCGTATCTCACTCAGTTTCGAGCGGGTGTATTCATACTCTTGCGTATCATAGTCGCCCGGTATCCACCACGCAATATGGTCTCCTGTCATTGCAAACTCGGTGCGTTCGTCTTTCACGACGAAGTGATTGAGCTTGCCTTTTTGCGGGAATTCGTAGCGCAAACCTACTCCTTCATTGTACACCCGGAACCGAATGTTCATATAACGATCGGTAGATGGCTGAACGAGTTTCACCAAAAGTTCGGTGTAATGATTGCGAATCTCGCTGTTTTCACCCCATACCGGCTTCCAGGTTTCATCTTGTCGGGCTGTCTCCTGACCCAAAAGTGTAAAGCCGTCGAGCAGGTTTTCAGCTCCCGAAAGCTCGTAACCCAGTCGGCTGGGCTTAATCATCATCTTGCCACGAAAGGTTACGCTGTAAGTCGGAACACCGTTATTGAGTTCAAAATTCACTTTTATCACTCCGTTTGGGGAGGCCATTTCGGCTGCATTCAAGGTGAAAGCCAACCCTAAGAAAAGGCCGGCCATTAAAAGAAATCGTTTCATTGTTATCTTCATTTGAGTGTTATCGTTTTGTTATTGATAAAGAAGCGTAATGCCGTCAAAACCTTGTTATTTTGCAGAATAATTGTGAGTCTGCTGCAAAAATACTAAAAAAATACGTTTTGTGGGCATATCTTGCAAAATAATAATCAACATAGCTTTCCATAGCTCATAACAAGCTGCATATCAAATAGATATGGAGCTCGCTGCGATTAGCCGTTAATCGCCGTGCGAAAAACGGTTAAACGCCCACCGTTTAACCGTTAATCACAAAGCAACTAACCGTTAATTGACAGACAGTTTGTATATAATTGATAATCAGTAACATAAAACTTCCTTTCCATTTATGTTCTTTTGTTCTTCCTCCTGTAATAAAACCAATCTCTATCCATATACTCCAATCCCCCTAACTTAGGGACTAAGAAAGGTAGATACATCGCTCTGCCCCTACAAGTGATACGTTTATACTTCCTGTCTAAAATTCAATCGGCCGATTATCAATTATCAAGATATCGACAGTTATTATAAAATTTGCGGATAAGAGTGGTGAAGTATGGGGAAATTTGTGTACCTTTGGCACCGTAATTTCTGTTGGATCGAAAGGTCTGTCACTGATAGATGAGACGCCCGAAACAGGGAGGTCCGATTCGATAAAACGCTCGATAAAAACGAGTGATGTTTATCCGACTGACGGATAACGGACAACAACGGCGGGAAACGGGATTTAACGATATGATCAAAACGGCAGAAGCCTATCACATTCCGGTGCTCTTAGAGGCGAGTATCGATGGACTGAACCTCCGAAAAGGCGGCGTTTACGTAGACGCTACATTCGGTGGGGGAGGCCATTCGCGTGAGATTCTTGCCCGATTGGATTCCACCGGCCGGCTCTTCGGTTTCGATCAGGATGCCGATGCTGCACAGAATACGATGGAAGACGAGCGTTTTACGTTCGTGAGAACCAACTTTCGTTACCTCAAAAACTGGATGCGGTATTACGAAACGGCACAAATCGACGGTCTGTTGGCCGATCTCGGTGTGTCATCGCACCACTTCGACGATGAGCAGCGCGGCTTTTCGTTTCGTTTCGATGCCCCATTGGATATGCGGATGAACGCAAATGGGCCGACAACCGCGGCTGATATCGTGAATCGATATGATGAAGCGGCATTGGCAGACGTATTTTATCTCTACGGTGAAATGCGCAATTCGCGTCCCATTGCAGCAGCTTTGGTCAAGGCGCGAACGCTGAAGCCGATTACTACTACACGCGATTTCATTGCCGCCGTTGAGCCTTTCTTCAAGCGTGAACGCGAAAAAAAGGAGATGGCTAAACTCTTTCAGGCTCTCCGAATAGAAGTGAACAGCGAGATGGAAGCACTGAAAGAGATGCTGGCAGCGGCTATCGAGATGCTGAAACCGGGCGGACGGCTTGCCGTTATTACCTATCACTCGCTCGAAGACCGCATTGTTAAGAACATCATCAAGACCGGTAATGTCGCCGGAAAGGTTGAACAAGATTTCTACGGACGCACAGAAACACCCCTGAAAGCGGTCAATGCCAAAGTGATTGTGCCTGACACGGAAGAGCAACAGCGCAATCCGCGTAGCCGAAGTGCCAAATTGAGAATTGCAGAAAAGAAATGAACAAGGATGAAAAAACAATAATCGATGTTGCCGCGGACACCGAGAAGGCCGATCCGCAACAGTCCAACTCCACACCGGAAACGGTGACCGGCACTATATCTGCGCCCGAAGAGGAACTGCAAACGCTGACGGAAGTCATCAAAGAGCAGGCTACTGAGGACGAGTCTCCACTGTCGGCCAACTTTACTTTGCGTAAGATCTTGGGTGGAGACATTCTCAACACGAGTACCATTCGGCATCAGATCTGGCTCTTTTTGCTCATTGCTTTCATCCTGCTCATATATATTTCCAATCGATACAGCTGTCAGCAAGACCTTATCGAGATAGATAAACTGAAACGAGAATTGCAGGATGCACGTTACAAAGCACTGTCTACGAGCAGCCAAATCACGGAAAAGAGCCGCGAAAGCAACGTTCTCAATATGCTGAAAGATAACAAAGACAGTGTGTTGCATATAGCCAATCAGCCGCCGTTCATCATTAACGTGCCCGAGGAATGAGCAAATTCGATTATAAAAAGATAATGCCTCGTTACAGCTTCATCGCCATTTTGATGACGCTGATGGCTGTAGCTGTCGTCGCGAAAACGCTTTATCTGATGACCGCTAAACGCGACTATTGGATGAAAGTAGCTGATCGGGTGAAGAAAGACAGCGTTAGCGTGAAGCCGTTGCGCGGTAACATACTGAGCTGCGACGGGCAGTTGATGGCCAGTTCGTTACCTGAATTCAAGCTGTATATGGACTTTCAGGCTCTTCACGATTCACATACCGACTCGTTGTGGAATGTGAAAGAGGATTCGATATGCCGCTGTTTGAGTCAGATTTTTCCTGAACAAACAGCCTCGGAGTTTAAAAGACAGTTCGCGGAAGGGCGCAAAAAGATGAGCCGACACTGGCCTATCTGGAAGCGACGGGTTGATTATAACATCTATTCCGAGGTGAAGCTGCTGCCCGTTTTCCGTCTGTCGCAGAATAAAAGCGGCTTTCATACGGAAGAGTTCAATGCCCGTCAGCGTCCGTATGGCTCTTTGGCAGGTCGCACGGTGGGCGATATGTTTGGTGCGAAAGATACTGCCCGCTTCGGATTGGAGCTTTCTTACGACTCTATTTTACGTGGAAAGAACGGCATAATCCATCGTCGTAAGGTGCTCAATAAGTTCCTCGACATTATGGATACACCGCCTATTGACGGTGCAGATATCGTCACTACGATCGACGTCGGTATTCAAGACTTGGCCGAAAGGGCCGTACTCGACGAACTGAAAGAAATCAACGGCAACGTGGGTGTAGCCATTGTGATGGAAGTTCGCACCGGAGATATCAAAGCAATCGTGAATATGGAGAAGTGTGTAGACGGCAAATACCGTGAGGTTAAGAATCACGCGGTGAGCGATTTGCTTGAACCTGGCTCTGTTTTCAAGACTGCTTCCATTATGGTAGCACTCGACGACGGTATGGTCGACACTACTTACCGGGTAGAAACGGGTGGAGGCGTGTGGCCGATGTACGGCAGAGAGATGAAGGATCACAATTGGCGGCGGGGCGGCTACGGGTTGTTGACACTGCCGCAAACATTGCTTTACAGCTCGAATATCGGTGTGAGCCGCATCATTGACAATTATTACCACAGCGATCCGGCCCGATTTGTCCGCGGAATCTATCGTGTCGGTTTGGCGGCCGACCTGCAAATACCGCTCCTTGGGTCGTCGCCTGCGAAGATACGAATGCCGAAAAAGAACGCCAGAGGACAGTGGTTGAATTGGAGCGACACTGCTTTGCCGTGGATGAGTATAGGCTATGAGACGCAGGTTCCGCCTATTTCGACGCTGACTTTCTATAATGCAATAGCCAATAACGGACGAATGATGCGTCCGCGGTTTGTGAAAGAGGTTGTGAAAAACGGTCAGGTGCTGATGGATTTTCCACCGGAAGCCGTGAAGGGACACGAACAAATCTGTAAGACTAAGACTTTGAAAGAGATTCAAACGATATTAGAGCACGTCGTAAGTCAAGGTCTTGGCAAGAAGGCCGGCTCTTCTTCGTTCAAGGTTGCGGGTAAAACGGGAACGGCACAGATGTCTAAGGGCGCCGCAGGTTATAAGTCGGGAACCACCGATTATCTGTTAAGCTTTGCCGGATATTTCCCTGCCGATGCACCGCGTTACAGTTGCATCGTGTGCATTCAGAAGTCGGGACTGCCCGCTTCGGGCGGAGGGATGAGCGGAGTTGTGTTCCACCACATCGCCGAAGGTATTATGGCGCAAGACATCAAGCTGGATATCAAAGACGCACGAGACTCTGCTTCTATCCTCGTTCCTGATGTGAAGGCCGGTAATATACTGTCGGCCGACTATGTGTTGACGCATCTCGGCATCAAAACCAATGCCGATTGGAGTGGCAGTTACGCCGACGGTAATCCCATTTGGGGCACAGCCACACGGCAAGGGAGCGCTATGGTGGTGCTGAAACGTGAGAAGATGTACGGCCGGAGTCGTGTTCCCGACGTTGTGGGAATGGGTGCCCGCGATGCCGTTTACCTTATCGAGAGTCGTGGTGTACGTGTTCGGCTGTCCGGACGAGGGCGAGTCGTGCGGCAAAGTCTGCCTCCCGGGCATCTCATCAATCGTAAAGAGGTGTGTGAGTTGACGTTGGAATAAGATAAATCAAAACTAAACGAGATATGAAACTAAATGAGTTGCTCAAGAATATCAAGCCAATCGGCATCACGGGAGATACCGATACGGAGATAACAGGTGTGAATATCGACTCACGTCTGATAGCAGCGGGCCAGCTGTTTGTGGCTATGAAAGGCACGCAAGTAGATGGGCACCAATTCATCTCGAAGGCAATCGAGCAGGGAGCAGCGGCCGTTCTGTGCGAAGATATGCCTGAGTCGGTGACCGCAGGGGTAACTTTTGTGCAGGTAACGTCTACGGAAGACGCTGCGGGTAAGGTCGCTACGCTCTTTTACGGAGACCCTTCGCGGAAGCTGAAGTTAGTTGGTGTGACCGGCACCAACGGCAAAACGACGGTCGCTACCTTATTATATAATATGTTCAGAGCAATGGGATACAAGTGCGGTCTACTCTCTACGGTGTGTAATTATATAGAAGACGAAGCCATTGCAGCCGATCATACCACCCCCGATCCTATCGAATTAAACCAGCTGTTGCATCGAATGGTCGAGGCAGGATGTGAGTATGCCTTTATGGAATGCTCTTCGCACGCTATTGCTCAACGGCGGATCAGCGGCCTTTCATTTGTCGGCGGCATCTTTACAAACCTTACTCGCGACCATTTAGACTATCACAAGACCTTCGAAAACTATCGAAACGCCAAGAAATCGTTCTTCGATGGGCTACCAAAGACTGCTTTTGCCATCACGAATGCTGATGACAGGAATGGTATGATTATGGTTCAGAACACCAAAGCGACTGTAAAGACCTACTCCACACGCGTTGCCGCCGACTTCAAAGGTAAGCTATTGGAGTGCCACTTTGAAGGAATGTACCTCGAAATAGACGGTCGTGAGGTGGGGGTTCAATTCATCGGCAAGTTCAATGTTAGCAATTTGCTGGCCGTTTACGGTGCTGCCGTGATGCTGGGAAAGCGTCCCGAGGATGTACTTGTGGTTCTCAGCACCCTGCATAGCGTGCGGGGGCGTCTCGAACCGATACATTGCGCGGCCGGTTACACTGCAATCGTCGACTATGCGCATACGCCCGACGCCTTAGCCAACGTGCTCAATGCCATTCACGAGGTGTTAGACGGTAAGGGAAAAGTAATCACCGTATGCGGTGCCGGAGGCAATCGAGATAAAGGTAAACGCCCGTTGATGGCACAAGAGGCTGTACGCCAAAGTGACAAAGTGATTATTACGAGCGACAATCCGCGCTTTGAGAATCCGCAAGATATTATCAATGATATGCTCGAAGGCCTCAATTCGCGACAGCGGGAGAAGGTTCTCAGCATCGTAGATAGGCGTGAAGCGATCCGCACTGCGTGTATGTTGGCCCACAAAGGCGATGTTGTTCTCATTGCCGGTAAGGGTCACGAAGACTATCAGGAAATACAAGGCGTGAAGCATCACTTCGATGATCGGGAAGTGGTAGAGCAATTGGCAGTTAATCAGTAATAGTTAGTAGTTGAGTCGCCCACTGTTTCCTCGGCACACAACAAGTCCGGATTATGAAACAAAGTTTGGCGTTAAGCCAATTATGTATTATAAATTTATGAATTAAACAGGTGTATTATGCTGTACTATCTATTCAGAATTCTTGAACAATACGGCATCTCCGGGTCTCACCTTTGGGGCTATATATCGTTCAGAGCATTGTTGGCGCTGATCCTTTCACTCGTTATCTCGGCGTGGTTCGGTGAAAAATTCATCGCGTTTTTAAAGCAAAAGCAAATCACCGAGACACAACGCGATATCAATATAGACCCTTTCGGGGTGAAAAAAATCGGTGTCCCGTCAATGGGCGGCATCATTATCATCGTGGCAATTCTTATTCCCGTGCTGCTGTTGGGGCGTTTGCGCAATATTTATTTGCTGTTGATGATTGTCACGACAATATGGCTTGGCTTCCTCGGAGGTATGGACGACTTCATCAAAATATTCCGACGTAACAAGCAAGGACTAAAAGGTAAGTATAAGATTATCGGTCAAATCGGCATCGGTTTCATTGTAGGCGTAACGCTGTGGGCCGCTCCCGACGTAAAGATTAACGAAAACTTAGCCATCGAAAAGCAAGGACAGGAGACCGTTGTCAAGCATCGCACCCAGCCACGAAAGTCGTTAAAGACTACGATTCCATTCTTAAAAGGACACAATTTAGACTATTCGCGCGTGACAAGTGTATTCGGCGACCGTCGTGTTGCAGCCGGATGGATTCTCTTTGTGATAATGACCATCTTCGTAGTAACGGCTGTCAGCAACGGCGCTAACCTCAACGACGGAATGGATGGGATGTGTGCAGGCAACTCGGCCATCATCGGTGTGGCCTTGGGAATATTGGCTTACGTCAGCTCGCACATACAATTCGCAGCCTATCTGAACATTATGTACATCCCCGGTTCGCAAGAGTTAGTGGTATTTTTCTGTGCTTTTATCGGCGCACTCATCGGTTTTCTCTGGTACAATGCTTATCCCGCGCAGGTGTTTATGGGCGACACAGGCTCACTGGCGATAGGAGGCATCATCGCGGTAGGCGCTATCATCATTCACAAAGAGCTGCTTTTACCCATCCTTTGCGGCATATTCTTTGTCGAAAGTCTTAGCGTTATCGTACAGGTTTGGTACTTCAAGCTGGGTAAACGACACGGAGTGAAGCAGCGAATATTCAAACGTACGCCTATACACGACAACTTCCGCACACAAGACGAGCAGTTAGACCCTGACTGCAAATACCTCGTCACTAAGCCGCGAACAGTTGTTCACGAGTCGAAAATCACCATTCGCTTCTGGATTATTACGATAATCCTCGTAGCACTCACCATCATTACGTTGAAGATCAGATAAAGAAGAGATGAAAAGAATCGTAGTTTTAGGAGCCGGTGAGAGTGGAGCCGGTGCAGCAGTATTGGCTAAAAAGCAGGGTTTCGACGTATTCGTGTCGGATATGTCGGCCATAAAAGACAAGTATAAGCAGCTGATGGACAGCCACGGAATCGCTTGGGAGGAAGGCCAGCACACTGCGGAGAAGATTCTGAATGCCGACGAAGTGATCAAGAGTCCGGGCATTCCGAAAGAAGCTCCGATAGTAAAGAGACTCTCAGAGCAGAGTACTCATATCATCAGCGAGATAGAATTTGCCGGCCGTTACACGCATTCTAAGATGATTTGCATCACCGGAAGCAATGGAAAAACTACCACCACATCGCTCATCTATCACATATTCAAGGCCGCAGGATATGATGTCGGACTCGCCGGAAACATCGGACGGAGCCTGGCTTTACAAATAGCTGAAGACCCGCACGAATATTATATCATCGAGCTCAGCAGCTTTCAGTTGGACAATATGTACGACTTCCGGGCCGACATAGCCATTCTGCTCAACATCACTCCCGACCATTTGGATCGCTATGACAACTGTATGCAAAACTATGTAGATGCTAAAATGCGCATCATTCAGAATCAAACGCCGGCCGACTCATTCATTTACTGGAACGACGATCCTGTGATCAAGCGCGAATTGGCCAAATATGACATCCGCGCCGTACAATATCCGTTCTCCGAACTCAAAGAATCGGGCAGCATCGGATACATAGAAGAGGGCCAATACACCATCGAGGAGCCTACGCCTTTCAATATGGAGCAAGAAGAATTGAGTCTGACGGGCAAGCATAATATCTATAACTCGCTTGCGGCAGGCATCGCCTCAGACATCGCCGGTATCAAAAAAGAAGCCATTCGCAAAAGTCTCGGCGACTTTCCGGGCGTCGAACACCGCTTAGAAAAAGTCTGCAAGGTGGGCGGTGTACAGTATATCAACGACTCGAAAGCTACTAATGTCGATGCCTGTTGGTATGCTTTGGAAAGTATGAAAACGCCCGTCATCCTGATTTTGGGCGGTAAAGACAAGGGCAATGACTATAATGAGATCAAGCCTTTGGTGCAGGAGAAATGCGCCGGATTGGTTTATCTCGGTGCCGATAACACCAAGCTGCACCGCTTCTTCGATGGAATAGGCATCCCCATACGCGATACCCACAGTATGAAAGACTGTGTACGGGCCTGCTACGAGATGGCCCGGCCCGGCGATACGGTGCTACTGAGTCCTTGTTGTGCCAGCTTCGACCTCTTCAAAAATATGGAAGACCGCGGCCAACAATTCAAAACCTTAGTCAGATCTCTATAAACAGGCTTTGCAATCCATCACCAATGGCAATGAACAATCAAACGCTTAGCAATATCTTCAAGGGCGACAAGGTAATCTGGATGGTGTTTTTCTTCCTCTGCATCATCAGTGTCGTCGAGGTCTATTCGGCCTCGTCACAACTCACTTACAAAGGAGGCAGCTACCTGGCACCTGTTCTCAAGCACGTGGGAATCCTCTTCCTGGGTATCTTCTTTATGGTAGTAACACTCAATATCAAATGCAAATACTTTAAAATCGTTACCCCGTTCCTACTCATTCTGTCATTTCTGACGCTGATATGGGTCTACTTTGCCGGCCAGTCTACCAATGGAGCACAACGCTGGATCAGCCTGATCGGCATACAGTTTCAGCCTTCCGAGATTGCAAAAGGCACGATGGTGCTTGCCACGGCACAGATACTGAGCGCTATGCAGACCGAAAACGGAGCCGATAAGAATGCATTCAGATACGTGCTCATTACTTGTCTCTTCATTATTCCCCTCATTATGCTTGAGAATCTGTCAACAGCAGTGTTGCTTTGTGCCATCATCTTTATGATGATGATTATCGGACGCGTGTCTTTCCGACAGTTAGGCCGACTCTTGGGCATCGCTACCCTGCTTGTTGTGTGCCTTTTTGCGCTTGTAATGTTGGTGGGAGAAGACCACGGAGAAGTCGTCGCCGGCAAGACAATGACCGAACAGACAGATACCGTCAAGCAACAAACCACCGGTATCAAGAAAGTCTTTCATCGCTTTGACACGTGGAAATCGCGCATCAATAAATTTGCAGACAAGAAACAGATTGCCCCCGAAGATGTCGATTTAGACAAAGATGCGCAGATAGCTCACGCCAATATTGCCATCGCATCAAGCAACGTTGTGGGCAAAGGTCCGGGTAATTCAGACGAGCGAGACTTCCTTTCGCAGGCCTTTTCCGACTTTATTTACGCCATTATCATTGAGGAAATGGGCATCGAAGGAGCGTTTTTCGTGGCCATACTCTACATTATTCTCTTATTCAGGACAGGTCGAATCGCCCACCGTTGTGAGAATACCTTCCCCGCATTCTTGGCCATGGGCCTTGCATTATGCTCGTAACGCAAGCCATTTTCAATATGTGCGTGGCCGTGGGTCTGGCTCCCGTTACCGGTCAACCGTTACCATTGGTAAGCAAAGGCGGTACTTCTACCATCATTAATTGTATCTACATCGGAGCCATTCTCAGCATCAGCCGATCCGCAAAGAAGACAAGCGAGCCGGCGGATAGGCAGTTCGGTTGATGAGTAAATCATTCCCTGACAAAATATCTTATAACTCCCTGTTTTCCAATCATATACGAATAGAGCTGCAATAAACGGTTAAACGGCATGCAACTGACCGTTAAATACCCGGCAAAAGACCATTAAACGGCGCACAATTAATGGTTAATCACCATACAATTAACCGTTAATTGCAAGATGAATTATAACACATTGATTCCCAGAAAAATACATACGCATAAATATTGCCGCATCATCCGAGTAGCAGATATTCCGATTTGGCCTTTACAAAGAGTTGTGTTTGTCTTGAACTATCATCTAATTTGTATTATGAAAAACGATTAATTCGAAAACGCTTGCTATGTGGTCGTGGTATAGATTGTATCGATCGGCAAATAATTTTCAGGTAAAATCGTATAAAAACTAAATATTTTGATTACCTTTGCAAGGCACTGTCAATAAACAAATTATTTGTGGTGATGGACAAAGAAGTGAGAGTTATCATCAGCGGTGGCGGCACAGGAGGACACATCTTTCCTGCTATCTCTATTGCAAATGCTATCAAGATTAAGTGCCCTGATGCCAAAATCCTCTTCGTGGGGGCGTTAGGGAGGATGGAAATGCAGCGTGTTCCGGCTGCGGGATACGAGATAAAAGGACTCCCGATATGTGGATTCGACCGACGGAATCTGTTTCGCAACGTCGTTGTTCTTTACAAAATATGGAAAAGTCAGCGGTTAGCGACGAAGATAATCAAGGCTTTTCGGCCCACGGTTGCAGTCGGAGTGGGCGGCTATGCCAGTGGTCCCACGCTTAATAAGTGCGCTGCACTGGGCATCCCCTGCCTCATTCAGGAGCAGAATTCCTATGCAGGCGTTACGAATAAACTGCTTGCCAAGAAAGCGGCTAAGATCTGTGTGGCTTATGAAGGAATGCAACGCTTCTTCCCAAAAGACAAGATTGTGATGACGGGTAATCCTGTTCGGCAGTCTCTTTTAGAGACAACCGCCACGCGGGAGGAGGCTGTTCGCAGTTTTGGTCTCGATCCTTCGCGGCGGGTTATACTGCTCGTCGGCGGCAGTCTCGGTGCCCGTACACTCAACGAAAGCGTACTGACCCAGTTGGATTTGATTGCAAAGAGTGGCATACAAATCATTTGGCAGACAGGGAAATATTATCAGGCAGACATTGCCGAACGGCTGAAAAGGCACGCGCCGATGCCGATGTTGTGCGTAACCGACTTTATTTCGGATATGGGTGCAGCCTATCGTGCAGCCGATTTGGTGATCAGTCGGGCCGGCGCCGGCAGCATTTCGGAGTTCTGTTTGCTTGGAAAACCTGTAATATTGGTGCCGAGTCCGAATGTGGCCGAGGACCATCAGACCAAGAATGCAATGGCTTTGGTCAATCGAGAAGCCGCTCTTTACGTGTCGGATGCCGATGCGCCGCAACGTCTCTTGCCGTTGGCCGTCGAGACCGTGACCGATAATGCGCGGCTCAATGTACTGAGTGAGCACATCAAGACGTTAGGAATGAAAGATTCGGCAGCGATGATTGCAGACGAAGTTTTAAGTTTATGAGTCTGCGAGTCGATGAATTTTTCGGTTCATCCGGTCTATATCAGATTAGCAGACAGGCCGATTTACGAACCGAATCGGCATCAACATAGGAATTCATCGGCTTAGGAACTCAAAACAAAACGAAATAACTCAAAAACTTATAGACTTAAAAACTCAAATGGATTTACAACATATCAAAGCCGTATATTTCATCGGTGCCGGCGGAATCGGGATGAGTGCGCTGGCCCGTTACTTCCTGCATATGGGGCGGGTGGTAGCCGGTTATGACAAGACTCCCACTCCGTTGACTCGCGAATTAATACAAGAAGGAATACCGATTCATTATGATGAGGACGTGGAAGCCATTCCTGAAGCCTGTAAAGACGTTCAGTCGTGCCTTGTTATCTATACGCCTGCCGTGCCGGAAACACACAAAGAGCTGGCATTTTTCCGCCGGCGAGGCTTCGAAATACAAAAACGGGCACAGATTTTGGGCACACTCACACGCTCACACAAGGGACTTTGCGTGGCCGGAACACACGGAAAGACGTCTACTTCGACAATGTGCGCACACATCATGCACGAGAGTCACATCGATTGTAACGCCTTTTTGGGCGGTATTTCAAAGAATTACGGTACGAATTATATACTGAGTAGCCACAGCGATTACGTGGTAATAGAGGCTGACGAGTACGATCGCTCATTCCATTGGCTGCGTCCTTGGATGACGGTTATCACCGCAACGGATCCCGATCACTTGGATATTTACGGCACGAAAGAGGCCTATTTGGAGAGTTTCCGCCATTACACGACGCTCATTCAGCCCGGAGGTGCATTGATAATCCATACCGATTTGGAGATGAAAGCTAATGTCGGGGCCGATGTTCGCACGTTTACGTACAGTCGGGATGCAGGCGATTTCTACGCCGAAAACATCAAGATAGCCGACGGCGAAATCTCTTTCGACTTCGTTTCACCGTTAGAGAATGTGCCGGGAGTGGTTCTCGGTCAGCCCGTTCCTATCAATATCGAGAACGGAGTGGCTGCAATGGCGATGGCACAACTTAACGGTTGCACCGCCGATGAGCTGCGTGCAGGAATGAAAACGTACCTTGGTGTAGAGCGACGATTCGACTTTCAGATTCGCAGCAACCGTCACGTGCTGCTCTCCGATTATGCACATCACCCGCAAGAGATACTGCAAAGCGCCAAGAGTATTCGTGAATTGTATCGCGATCGCAAGATAACGGCCATCTTTCAACCGCATCTTTACACCCGCACTCGCGACTTCTACGCCGATTTCGCACGTGCTTTGAGCATGTTAGACGAGGTGATTCTCTGTGATATTTACCCCGCTCGAGAGCAACCGATACACGGAGTGACCAGCCGATTGATATACGATCAGCTTGCGCCCGGCGTGAAGAAAGAGCTGATTCACAAAGAAGATGTGCTCGACTGGATACGAAATCATGACTCGGATGTACTCATCATCTTGGGCGCCGGCGACTTAAACGATTACGTTCCGCAAATAAAGGCGATATTGGAAACGAAATAAATGCACGTCAACTGGCAGAAAACAACTCTCATTGTGCTCGATTTGGCCCTCGGGGGCTATCTTGTTGCAGCGTTCACGGCCTTTAACAAGCCCGATGAAACGGCTCGCGTGTGCACCAAAACGAGCATCAACATTCAGGATGAAGCTACTAACGGCTTTATCAATGCACAGGAAATCAAGGCCCGTTTAGAGCGGAGCCGCCTCTATCCATTGGCTAAACCAATGCGATTTGTCAATGCACGAGGCATCGAAGAAACGCTGAAAGAGAGTCCGTTTGTGAAAACCGCCGAGTGTTATAAGACCGAAGACGGACACGTAAACATCAATATCACGCAACGAATGCCCATCGTTCGGATCAAAGCCGACAATGGAGACGACTACTATATAGATGATAACAACTGCGTGATGCCTAACTCTCATTATACGTCTGACCTCATTATCGCCACCGGACACATATCGAAGTGGTTCGCAAAGAATTATATTTCTTATCTGAGTAGCGCGCTGATGGCCGACGATTTGTGGCGAAATCAGATCGAACAAATCAATGTTCTGCCTGATTATGGTATCGAATTGGTGCCTCGGGTGGGTGAACATATTATTTATATAGGGGCTTTGCCCGAGACCAAATATAAGAGTGAACGCGGCAAATTAGTGTCGGATTTCGTGAGAAAGAAGATGACTCGCCTCGAAAAATTCTATAAATACGGGCTCTCCCAAGCAGGTTGGAACCTCTATTCGTATATCAATCTCGAATTCGACAATCAAATTATATGTCGCAGGAGATCGCAACCCACAGAATAAGTGATAAAGAATGAAAAGATAAAAGTATATGACAAAGGATTTTATAGTAGCTATTGAGCTGGGCTCTTCAAAGTTGACAGGCATCGCCGGAACGAAGAATCTCGACGGCAGTATCACTGTTTTGTCTATCGTCAAAGAAGATTCTGCTTCGTGCATACGCAAAGGTGTGGTCTACAATATTGATAAAACGGTGCAGGCTTTGACCTCGATTGTGAACAAATTAGAAACCAATCTCAAAACGAAAATTGCCAAAGTGTATGTCGGAGTGGGTGGACAGTCGATCCGAAGTGTGCGTAATGTCATCGTGAAAGACCTGCCCGCAGACACGCTTGTGACGCAAAATATGGTGAATGAGTTGATGGATGCCAACCGCACAATGACCTATTTGGATCAGGAAATACTCGATGCTGCCACGCAAGAGTATAAAGTTGACAACCAGTTTCAACTCGACCCGGTGGGCATTCAGTGCTCAAGGCTCGAAGGAAACTTCCTTAATATCCTTTGGCGTAAGGCCTTTTACCGCAATCTGAACAAGTGTTTCGACAATGCAGGAATCGCTATTGCCGAGATGTATTTGGCTCCGTTGGCACTCGCCGACAGTGTTCTTACCGAGCAGAACGCCGCAGTGGTTGTGTGCTTGTTGATTTAGGAGCCGACACAACGACCGTTTCTGTCTACGCAAAGAACATTCTTCGCCATCTGGCCGTTATCCCGTTGGGCAGTAATAACATCACAAAAGACATTGCTTCACTGCAAATGGAAGAGCAAGATGCCGAGAATATGAAGCTGAAATATGCTTGTGCGTTCACCGATAACGATGATATCGACAATACACAGATGCTTCCCATCGATGCGGAACGAACGGTGGAAAGCCGCAAATTTATTGAGATTGTCGAAGGACGAGTGCAGGAAATCATCGAGAATGTATGGTATCAAGTGCCCAACGAGTATGTAGACAAACTCTTGGGCGGCATTATTCTCACAGGAGGCGGCTCTAATTTGAAAGACATTGAGCGTGCTTTGGCCAAGTTCACACATATTGAAAAGGTGCGAACAGCTAAGTTTGTGACGCCTACCATCAACTCAAACAGCGAGGATATAACCGCTCACGACGCAACGATGAACACCCTCCTGGGCCTCTTGGTAAAGGGAGATGAGAACTGTGCAGGCGATGAAATCACCAACGATTTGTTCGGTGAGACCACTCCGAAGACCACTGTTACCACAGCTGATCTGCACAAAACGCCACGGCCTATCAATGAAACGACGGGACGAGGAGTGGTTCAAACCGAGGCCGAAAAGCTGAAAGCCGAAGAAGAATTACGCAAAAAACGAGAGGCCGAAGAGGCTGCCCTTGCAGAGAAAGAGGCCGAACAGCGTCGTAACAGTTTCTTCAATAAAACCTTCCGAAAGCTCAAAGAGTTCGGCGAAAAGATGATTAAAGAGGAAGAGTGATATCAATTGAAATTATGAAAGATAACAATTACAGACCCGGCATCGTGAATTTCGGAGATCCGGAGAAAGAAAACAGCATCATTAAAGTCATCGGCGTGGGTGGCGGTGGCGGTAATGCCGTCAACCATATGTATCGAGAGGGCATTCACGACGTAACTTTCGTGCTTTGCAATACAGACAACCAGGCTCTCAATGATTCGCCCGTGCCCGTGCACTTGCAGCTCGGTAAGGAAGGACTTGGGGCCGGAAACAAACCCGAAAAGGCACGACAAGCAGCCGAAGAAAGCCTTGATGACATCCGAAATATGTTGAGTGACGGTACCCGAATGGCGTTTATCACGGCCGGAATGGGTGGTGGAACGGGAACGGGAGCAGCCCCGGTGATTGCTCAAATATCGAAAGAATTGGGCATACTCACTGTCGGAATCGTTACGATTCCATTCCGTTTTGAGGGTCCGAAGAAGATAGATCAGGCCTTGGATGGCGTCGAAGAGATGGCGAAACACGTAGACGCGCTGCTGGTTATCAACAACGAGCGTCTCCGCCAGATATATCCCGAGCTTGCAGTGCTTGATGCTTTCGGCAAGGCCGACGACACTTTGAGCGTCGCTGCAAAGAGTATCGCAGAGATTATAACCGTTCATGGCCTTATCAATCTCGACTTCAACGACGTGAAAACAGTGCTCAAAGACGGCGGAGTAGCATTATGAGCACTGGTTACGGTGAAGGAGAAGGCCGCGTAAAGAAAGCTATCGACGACGCACTCAACTCTCCACTGCTCAATGATAACGACGTGTTCAACTCCAAGAAGATTCTGCTCAGCATCGCTTTTGCCAGCGAAAAGAAAGACAATCAGGGCTTAATGATGGAGGAAATGAATGATGTCAACGACTTTATGTCTAAGTTCGGAGACGACTTTGAGATTAAATGGGGCCTGGCTGTCGACCCGGAGTTAGGCAACAAGATAAAAGTTACGATTCTGGCAACCGGCTTTGGCGTAGAGAATGTAGATGGAATGAACACCCATCTCAAAAAACATACCGAGGAAGAAGCCAACCGTCTGGCCGAAGAAGAGGAGAAACGGGCCGAGCGGAGAGAACGACTCGACCGCTATTATGGTAAAGACAGCAACCACACACAGTATAAACGGCGCCCGCATATTTTCTTGTTCCGCCCCGAAGACCTTGATAACGAAGACATTATCTTGGCTGTTGAGAATACGCCAACATATAAACGCACGCGCCAAATGCTTGAAGAAATCCGTCAACAGGCCGCTGGAAACATTGCCGTCGATGCCGAATCAGACAAGCCCGAACCTGTGCAGGGAACGATAAGTTTTGCCTAACGGAAAATGAGTAATTGATAATTCACGCATCACATAAGCCCATAAACCAAAGAACTCATAAACTCACAAACTCGTAAACTTACAAACTCACAAAATATGTCACTATTCGATCAAGTCAGCAATGATATCAAAGAGGCGATGAAAGCTCGTAACAAGGTGCGCTTAGAGACCTTGCGCAACATCAAGAAAGTGTTTTTAGAGGCTAAGACAGCACCTGGAGCCAACGATACTTTGGATGATTCGGCAGCTCTCAAACTGTTACAGAAACTCGCAAAACAAGGTAAAGAGTCAGCTGCAACCTATGTACAGCAAGGTCGCCAAGACTTAGCTGATGACGAATTGGCCCAGGTTGCCGTTATCGAGACATTCCTTCCGAAACCGCTCTCAGCCGAAGAAATCGAGCAAATTGTACGCTCCATCATCGCCGAAACAGGTGCAACAAGCATCAAAGAGATGGGGAAAGTGATGGGCGTAGCCAGCAAACGCTTGGCCGGTAAGGCCGACGGCGGTGCTATCTCGGCCGTAGTTAAACAGCTTTTGGGTAACTCCTAAGAGCAGCTTCACTACCGGCTCTTCTCCCTAAGGAGAGAAGATAGTGAATGACTTGTACATAATTGATTATCAGTTATATACAAACGTGACTGCGATTAACGGCTGATTGCATCACAAAAAGCCGTTAAACGCACGGTAATTAACCGTTAATCGAACGCCGTTTAACTGTTACTTGTATTGCGTTTAACCGTTAATCGGGACGCACTTTGTATATCTCTGAGAATCTATCAAATACGAATCTCTTTCTATTCTTTTGCTTTTCTGTTCGGAAACGACTGCTTTCTGCTTGAAAAACGAGCGACTTCTATCCGGAAGCAATCACCTTTTACTTAGGAATCGAATGAAAACTGAGCAACCATTAACGAATAAAAGGCTACTATCAGCAGCAATTCTCTGTCTGTTTGCATTATTCTCGGCAGCGCAGAGGCCGTTACCGCTGCGATTATGGTATGATTCTCCCGCTACGTTTTTTGAAGAGGCGTTGCCCATCGGCAATGGAAAGATGGGCGCAATGGTATTCGGTGGAACCGACGATAACGTGATTTTGCTCAACGACATCACGCTGTGGACAGGTCGACCCGTAGACCACAACCTCGACAAAGATGCCCATCGATGGATTCCGAAGATACGAGAGGCACTGTTCAAAGAAGACTATCGGCTTGCCGATTCGCTGCAATTACACGTACAGGGCCCTAATTCAGCTTATTATCAGCCGTTGGCCACGCTGCATATCATTGATAACAGCGGTGGTGGTGCAAGCTGTTACCGGCGCGAATTGGATTTAGACAGTGCGCTGTGTCGCGATTTTTACGTGCGAAACGGCGTTACTTTCACGCGCGAATACTTTGCATCACACCCCGATAAACTCATCGCTGTCCGACTCAGAGCCGACAAACGCAGTGCGATAAATTGTCGTCTGACGCTCACGGCATTGATTCCGCATTCCGTGAAAGCCTCAGACGGTCAGCTGATAATGACCGGAAATGCCGTGGGAGACCCTAAAAACAGCATTCATTTTTGCTCTGTTCTGCGGGTGAAAACCGCAGACGGAACGGTGACGGCAGCCGACTCGTCGCTCTATCTGCACGGAGTGAGCGATGCCGAACTATATTTCGTCAATGAAACGAGTTTCAACGGCTTCGACAAACACCCTGTCACGCAGGGCGCTCCGTACTCGGAGCAGGCCGCAAACGATATTGCCCACGCAATGAGCGGCACCTATTCGCTGTTTCGTAAGCGGCATATTACAGATTATCAACGCCTTTTCGGGCGCTTCGTTCTCAGTTTGGGCGCATCCGAATACGATGCAATGCGCACCACAGAACAGCAATTACGCGATTATACCGACCATCCCGAACGCTCCAATCCTTATTTAGAGACACTCTATATGCAGTTCGGTCGTTACCTGCTCATTGCTTCTTCGCGTACTGCGGGAGTGCCGGCCAACCTGCAAGGACTATGGAATCCCTATGTGAAAGCACCTTGGCGGAGCAACTACACGGTGAATATCAACCTTGAAGAAAACTATTGGCTCGCCGAAGTCAGCAATCTTTCGGAAATGACAATGCCGCTGAACGCATTTGTACAAGCTCTCGCCGAGAATGGGAAATACACCGCTCGTAACTACTACGGCATTGATTCGGGCTGGTGTTCGAGCCACAATTCCGACCTCTGGGCTATGACAAACCCGGTCGGAGAGAAACAAGAAAGCCCCGAATGGAGCAATTGGAATATGGGCGGAGCGTGGCTTTCGCAGGCTCTTTGGGAGCATTTCGCTTTCACGCAAGACCGCAATTATCTTCGCACTACGGCTTACCCGCTGCTCAAAGGGGCTTCGGCGTTTATGCTCCGATGGTTAGTCGAGAATCCGTTCAAGCCCGGTGAGCTTTTTACAGCCCCCAGTACGTCGCCCGAAAACGAATATATCACCGACAAAGGATACCACGGTACCACGTGTTATGGCGCTACTGCCGATCTCGCTATTATCCGCGAGCTGTTCCGGAACACGTTATCCGCGGCCGAATTGCTGCAAACCGATACGGCATTGCAAGTAAAGCTCCGTGCCGTTTTGCCCCGTTTGCATCCATATAGCATCGGAAAGCAAGGCGATTTGAATGAATGGTACTATGATTGGGATGATTTCGACCCGCAGCATCGCCATCAATCGCATCTCATCGGGCTCTTCCCGGGGCATCAAATCACGGTCGACGGTACGCCCGAATTGGCGCAGGCGTGTGCCCGTTCGCTTGAAATCAAAGGTGACAAAACCACGGGATGGAGCACAGGATGGCGTATCAATCTATGGGCCCGACTGCGAAACGCACAACGAGCGTACGCCATTTACCGCACACTTTTGACCTATGTGTCGCCCGATTGCTACCAAGGCTCCGACCGAAGACATAGTGGTGGCACTTATCCTAACCTCTTCGACGCACATCCTCCATTTCAAATCGACGGCAACTTTGGCGGTACCGCGGGCGTATGCGAGATGCTTGTGCAGAGCGACGGACAGCGTATCGACCTGCTGCCAGCCTTGCCCGACGCTTGGAAAGACGGTCAGGTACAGGGCATTTGTGCCCGAGGCGGTTACGAAATTGCAATGACTTGGAAAGGCAGTCGGGTCGTTTCGGCCGTCGTCAAGAGCAAAGCGGGTGGACAGGTAACAGTTTCTTACAACGGAAAAAGCGTGACATTAACGCTCGGAAAGGGACAAAAAGCAATGTTGAAATGAGCAGATGGGCTATGTTTTTACTGCTTGTCGTAGGCTGGCAAGGGGCTGTTGCACAAGAGTTCGGCACGCAATGGATCTGCGATCCGGCACTCGACGACACGTCGCAGGTCTGGTTTCGCCATACGTATGTAAGTCGAGACCGCCCCGTACAGGCCTTTGTGACGGTGGAATCGACGGGCTTTTTCGATCTGTTTGTCAATCAACGGAATGTGAGTATGCGTGTTTTGATTCCTTGTCGCAGATCTTTCGACGATCGTCCCATTGCGATTACCTATGATATCAGCCGTTTTTTGCAGCGCGACAGCAATACGATTGCAGTATGGTATTCGCCAGCTTGGCCCCACCGCAACACCCGTCAACTCTCCGTTTCCTATTACGGCAGACTGCGAAACGGCACTCCTTTCGCATTCAGAGCTGGCGAAGACTGGCTTTGTAGCAAGTCGAACAGATGGTTGACAATGGCCGGCGGCGAGACGATCGACGGCACCCGGAAGTGCCCGAAGTGGAATGCGGCCGATGCACCGGTCGTCGGTTGGACGAATGTCGCCGTTGTTTCGCTCGGCGATTCCACTCCCATCACGGTACAAGGGGCTGACGAAGAGGCAGAGAAAGTGTACAAAATCCGACAGCAACAGAGCTTCGACGTCGTGGGAGACAGCGTCTATTACGATTTCGGCAAGCCCTTTCGGGGATGGATTCGGGTAACGTTGCGAGGCGCAAAAGCTGGCGAACGAATCTCGATCGACGGTTTGACGTATATCTGCAACGGTGAGATCGATGAGCAGGCGTGCCAAAAATTCACCATCGCTGTCCATCGGCGGGTACTCATCTGCGGCGATTCCGACTTCCGAAGAGAGCAGATCCAGAAAGTAGAAGCCATCGAAATTGCCCCCGAGCAATGTCGAAGTTATTTCCGTTAATAATGTAATTTCAACATTTTTCATTATCTTTGCATTCTAAATCGTAATGCAATGACTAAGAAACTACTAAGCGAAATCACCGTCGGTTCAATGCTTGCTGCGCATGAAGGCAGCAGTATCGGCACCGATTTCATTATTTACGACACATTCAGGAACGTTCCCCTGCCCGACGAACCGCATCGGATGAAATGCCTGGTGCTGGTATTTGCTTGGCAGGAACGGCCCGTTATTCTCTCGATACGATTGAATATCGAGTGCAACCCAATGATATCATCATCATTAGTGAAGGCAAAGTGCTGGACAACCATCAGTTTAGTCCCGACTGCCAATTGATGACACTCGTCCTGTCTTACGGCTTTTTCTATGAGATAGTCAAAGAAGTTCACGAGCTTTCATCGCTATTTCTTTTCGCGAGAAACCATCCCGTATGTCCGATGCGACCCGAAGACGTACGGACAATCATCAGTTATCTGCGCATCATCAAGGAGAAAACAGATGAGCGCGAACACCATTTCCGTAAAGAAACGGTGCGTTCTCTCATCGCAACAATGATTTATGACATCAGCAACAGCATCTATCGTATCCAGAATTTGACGGACAGTCGGCGGTCGAGAGGTGAAGCAATCTTCACCGAATACATCAAGTTGGTGGAACAAAACTTCCGCAATGAGCGTCGTGTTAGTTGGTATGCGCAGCAGCTTTGCATTACACCAAAGTATCTTTCAGAGACAATCCGGCAGGTCAGTAAGCGTACACCGAATGCTTGGATTGATAAATACGTGACTTTGGAAATACGTGTTCTCTTGAAAAACTCGACCAAAACGATTAAGGAAATCACGCAAGAGATGAACTTTCCCAATCAAAGTTTCCTCGGGAAATACTTCAAAGAGCATGTCGGAATGTCACCCACAGAATATCGAAGAAGCTGAAACGAATGCTTTGCCATACTCCTTTTCCAGGAGAAATGAAGGTTAATCAAAAATGATTCCGTATTTTACTGAGAATCAGCTATATACAAATCGTACTGCGATTAACAGTTAATTGCAATGTGATTAACCATTAATTGCAATACAATTAACCGTTAGTTACGATGTGTTTAATCGTTAATTACATTTTCTTTGTTCTTTGAAGAGAGTCTGGGAGAAGTGGATTCCTATTGTTGCATCTCGTGAAGCTTTCGGTAATAACCGTTTTGCGCCATCAGTTCGTCGTGTGTTCCGCGTTCCACAATGCGTCCGTCGTGGAGCACGCAGATTTCATCGGCGTTCTTGATTGTAGACAGTCGGTGAGCAATGGCAATTGTTGTGCGTGTCTTCATCAGTCTTTCGAGGGCGTCTTGCACTAATCTTTCGCTCTCAGTATCTAATGCGCTGGTTGCTTCATCAAGTATAAGGATGGGCGGATTCTTTAAAATCGCACGGGCAATACTTACTCGTTGGCGTTGCCCTCCTGATAAACGGCCGCCTCGATCGCCGATATTCGTGTCGTAACCGTGTTCTGTCGCCATAATGAAATCGTGCGCGTTAGCAATGCGAGCGGCCTGTTCTACCTGTTCGATAGTTGCATTTTCTACGCCGAATGAGATGTTATTGAAGAACGTGTCATTGAAAAGGATGGCCTCTTGATTGACGTTTCCGATGAGCTGACGCAGGTCGTGGAGCCGCATATCACGTACGTTGATTCCGTCAATGAGTACTTCACCCTCCTGCACATCATAGTAACGGGGAATCAAATCGACCAATGTCGACTTTCCGCTGCCGCTTTGTCCCACGAGGGCTACGGTTTTTCCTTTCTCTATTTTGAGGTTGATATGGCGCAAAACCCATTGTTCTCCATAGCGGAAAGACACGTCGCGAAACTCGATGCAGTGATTGAAGCCGTTGAGTGGAACGGGCTTTTCGGCATCGTGAATCTCTACTTCGGCTTTCAAAATCTTATCCACACGCTCCATCGAAGCCAATCCTTTGGGGATGTTATACCCTGCTTTGGAGAACTCTTTGAGCGGATTGATGATGCTGTAAAGCATTACTAAGTAATAGATAAACGTAGGACCGTCGAGTGTGTGGTTGTTCAACACGAGCGTTCCACCAAACCACAGCACGACAACAATCATTACCGTGCCGAGAAACTCACTCATTGGGTGAGCCATTTGTTGTCTGACGTTCACCCGCAACAGGTTATTGCGATAGTCGGAATTCACTCGATCGAAGCGCGCATTCATCTTTTCTTCGGCACAGAACGCCTTGATGATGCGCAGACCGGTAAGCGTTTCCTCTACCTGACTGATGGTATCGCTCCACAAAGATTGTGCTTTGATACTCTTCTGTTTGAGTTTTCGGCCTACGAAACCCATAAACCAACCGAAGATTGGGACAAAGATGATCGTGAAAAGTGTGAGCTGCCACGAAATGACGAGCAGTGTAACGAAGTAAGCGATGATTAAAACAGGATTCTTAAAAAGCATATCCAACGACGACATAATCGAACTTTCGATTTCCTGTACGTCGCCACTCATCCGCGCGATGATATCTCCCTTACGCTCATCAGAGAAAAAGCCGATCGAGAGTGATGTAATTTTGCGGTATAACTGATTGCGAATGTCGCGCACAATACCTGTTCGGATGGGGATAATTGTGGCCGAAGAGAGGAAGTACGCACCTGTTTTGAGAAACGTCATCAATGCTAAGAAGAGGCCGATGGCAAGTAATGTGCCCGTAGCTCCCATCTGATTGATCAGCATCTGTACGTAATAGTCGACATTGTTGGTAACTACTTCTTTCAGGTTATGCCAATCCCACGCCATTAGTTGGCTGGCTTTTGCGGCGCCGTTTGTGTTAAACAGGATTTGCAAAATAGGTATAAGGGCGGCAAAAGAAAAGATATTGAGCATAGCCGAAAGGATATTGAACACTACCGACAGCGCCAAATACCGCTTATAAGGAGGCACAAACCGCCTGAGAACTTGTATGAATTCTTTCATTGAATGATTGTCTTTGCACTAAAATGGGCTGCATGCTGCAATTTGAAAGTAAACTTTCACCGTACTCGTTTGTACTATCTTTGTACCCAATTCTCTATTTTTATATTTGGAATATGATTAAAATGGCTGATTTTATCGGTAGCTATCACACAATGATTTTGTAAGGCAGACGCTCTGATTAACAAATCGAAGTTATTGATGGGAATACCTTTATACCGCAGAGAAGCCTTCATCTCGGCAAAGACTGACAAAGAAGAGGATATTGGAATGACATCGAACAGTTTCGCTATTACACCTACTTCTTTTCGGTTTTCCTTGTTCCCGCCCCGAGCGGTACCGTATAACAGTTCGGCAATCGTGATCTTCGAGATACAGCAATGCTTCACTCCGACGCGTCTGATGTGCTCTGCCACTCCATCAAGCCAGCGTTTATGCTGATGGCTTAGCGACATCAAATTGATGAAATCCAATACATTGTCAAGTGAAACTGTCGTCTCCATATTGATTTCTTCCCGTAAATCGTTTTGAGTTTATTTGCGAAGTGTGAGGACAAAGATATAAATTCTTGTGGAGAATCACAAGATATTAAACCGAGAAATGAGGATAATTAACGTTTCTCTCCGCCTCATTTGCCCGGTAACAACAGACTTTTGGCAAACTCCCAAACCACGATTCCGGCAGCGACCGATACATTAATGGAGTGTTTGGTACCGAATTGCGGAATTTCCAAACAGCCATCGCTCGCATCGATAACGCTCTGTTGAACACCTTTTACCTCGTTACCCAAGACCACAGCATATTGTTTTCGGGGATCCAAAACGAGTGTTTCTAATGACGTCGAACCCTCAACCTGCTCAATACTATATACGAAATAGCCTGTGGAATGAAGTTGCTTGACGGCCGCATCGGCACTGTCGAAATACAACCAATCGACAGACTCCTCCCCACCGAGTGCAGTTTTGTGGATCTCTGCATTGGGCGGGGTAGCTGTTATACCGCAAAGATACACCGCCTCTACACGAAATGCATCGCAGCAGCGAAATACCGAGCCAACGTTATACAGCGACCTGACATCGTCGAGCACGACAATGAGCGGCAGCTTCGGGGCTTCCTTAAATTCTTCTACCGTCAAACGGTGCATCTCTATGGTACGAAGTTTGCGCATGTCAACTCTTTTTCAGTGCCAGCGCATACATCTTTATCTGCTTCACCATTGATAACAGACCGTTGGAACGAGTAGGAGACAAGTGTTCTTTCAGGCCGATACGGTCGATGAAATAGAGCTCGGTGTCGAGGATTTCCTGTGGAGTGTGCCCGCTGACTATGCGAATCAGCAAGGCGATAATGCCTTGGTGATGAGCGCATCGCTGTCGGCAGTGAATACCAAAAGGCCATCGTGCAGGTCGCATTGCAGCCAGACACGACTCTGACAGCCGTCGATCAGGTTGCTTTCCGTTTTATATCTCTCGTCCAATGGGGACAATTCGTTTCCCAAGTCGATCAACATCTGATACTTATCCATCCAATCCGTGAACGCGGAAAACTCCTCAATCACTTCATTTTGAAGGTCATTAATCGACTGGCTACTTTTAACTTCTTCCGAAGAAAAAGACTTTTCGTCGTTATATTCGTTATTGTTCATATTTCAAATCTTTATCTGTTATCGGGTTTCCCCTCTTTTGGAGGGAGCAGGGGAGGCCGCTCTCACGATTTTAAACACCTTATCTCCCGGTCTCACTTTTCCCGGAACGGGAATTGAAACGTGCCAACCTTTCTCGGCTTTCGGCACCGGTTGTAATTCATAACGAATCTCTGCGGCATCGAAATACAGTACACCCGTAGTGGTACCGGTGATGAGTAATCGATCGTTTAACGTAATCTCGGATGCCTCGACAGCCAATTCGGCCACGCCCAAACGTGAGAAATACTTGACCACTTTGCCCACTAAGACTTTCTTCTCGGTAGCTTTATTGCCGTAATTCTTCGTCCATTCGCCCATCGTCTGACCCTGATAGTAACCGTCCCAGAAGCCTCTGTTGAAGACGGTAGCCAACTGTCGGTCCCACGCATCTTTCTTTTCGTCGGTAAAAGTGCCATCGACCACGCTCCGAATGGCCTCTTTATAACATCTCACCACGGTATAAACATATTCCGGTCCGCGTGCTCTGCCTTCGATTTTAAATACCCGCACGCCTGCATCCATCATCCGATCGATGAAGCGCACGGTCTTCAAGTCTTTCGGACTCATTATATATTTGTTGTCGATTTCAAGTTGGTTGCCCGTCTCATTATCCGTAACCGTATACGACCGACGGCAGATCTGCACGCATTCACCACGATTCGCCGACCTGTTTGCATCGTGAAGACTCATATAACACTTGCCGCTGACGGCCATACACAGCGCTCCGTGGCAGAACATCTCAATGCGAACCGTTTCTCCCCCGGGGCCCGTGATGTGCTGTTCTGCGATCTGTCGGTGAATCTCCGCTACCTGATCCATATTCAATTCGCGTGCCAACACAACTACATCGGCAAACTGCGCATAGAATTTCAGTGCCTCGATGTTGGATATATTCAGCTGAGTGGAGAGGTGAACCTCCACACCTACCGCTCTGCAATACATCATTACGGCAATGTCGCTGGCAATAACAGCCGATACATTGGCTGCTTTTGCCGCATCGATAATATCGCGCATCGCCTGCAAATCGTCGTTATAAATCACGGTGTTCACCGTGAGATAGGTCTTGATCCCGTGCTCCCGACACGTTGCGGCAATATCTTTCAGATCGTCGATAGTGAAATGGTTGGCTGAGTGCGACCGCATATTGAGCTGTCCCACACCGAAATATACTGACCCGGCACCTGCTTGTATGGCTGCCGCTAAGCTCTCTCTCGAGCCCACCGGAGCCATTATCTCAAATTCATTAATGTCCTTGTTCATCGCTGCAAAGTTACTGTAATTTATACATTCGCCCAAATCCGCAGCACAATTTATTATTAATGAGACAGAGCTTTACCCCAACTCCTCTTTGGAAGGAGAGTGGGAGCAAGATGTTTTGACATTATACCTACCTTTATTTAATAGCTATTATATAATCTTCCTCTCCTTCTTCGGAGAAAGGCCAGAGGTAAGGCTCCGTTTATTGAGGGCAAGACTATTGTTTATTTTGAATAACTCCATACTTTGTTCCGTATCTTTCTGATTCCCAGTTAAATATATAACCTTTTTCAATTAACTGTTAATCACACGCTAACTAACAGTTAAACGCTGTACAATTAACCATTAAACGTAGCGCAATTAATAGTAAAATGGAATGCGATTAATTGTTAGTTGCAGTGCAAATAACAGCTAAATGAGAAATAACTTATATATTACTGTAAATCAATGATATACAACCCCTTTCCCATTTATATTCTTTTAGTTTTCTGTCTAAAATAAAACCAACCTTCGTTCACAGTCCATAACTCCCCCAGCTTAGGAGATTAAGGTGGAAGTATTATCCTATTTCATCACTCCCGAATCTTGATCTCGGTTATTCATCGAGCGCTGCACGGCGGCGTACTTGCGACCTTTGGACAGGCGCCACGTGACACTCAGACTCAGCATATTGCCCATATCCCGATTGCGATTGGTGTGAACATTGTGTACGAATCGGTTGAGCAGTTCGCTTCTTTGCATCAACGGATTGCTTTGCAGACAGTGTTGATAATACAAAGAGATGTCTGCACGCCCCCATTTATAAGCTGCCGTAACATAATAAGCCGCTCCCTGACGCCCCTTACTCTCTCCCTCCAACCACCGATAACCATTATCAGCATCGGCAGCAAGCGTCAGCCGACCGAGATAAGCCGTGAGATGAACACTCCCATTGAATGAAGTGTAATGGTGTTTATACGTATTTCCGTAATTAAAACAGCGATAAATACCGCTCGAAGCACTGACCGAGAGCATCTCGGGAATGATATCCCAATTGGTATAATTCTGTATATAGAGCAGATTGCAATGCTTTTGATTGGTGCGAGTATAGATAAATGTGTCGCCGTCTCGCTGAATATCCTGCATCACGGCGTGGGTGTTGATGCGATAATAGGTATCAATGTGCGTATAGAGTCGGGCATTTTTATACGATAAAATCAGCTGATG
Organism: Hoylesella pleuritidis JCM 14110; assembly: GCF_000613725.1. Lineage (GTDB taxonomy): Bacteria > Bacteroidota > Bacteroidia > Bacteroidales > Bacteroidaceae > Prevotella > Prevotella pleuritidis. Next base: position 67,941 of record NZ_BAJN01000002.1, on the reverse strand, counting down.
TTCGGTGCGACGGTTGGGTTTCAAGGCCGGGTTTCCTTTGTAGACAGCAAGCGAATTGCTCTTGATGGCAACGTCGCTGAGATGTTCCGGACGTGGCGGAAAAAGGCTGATGCCGAAGTCATATTTAACGATGAAATCGCGGAAAATCGCTTGTGAGAGGGTCAGTTTGGGTCGGACGAGCCAATAATCGTACTGATGCGTACCCTGGCTGTAGTATTGTCGCCTGACACCTGATCCCAACAGATAGCCCAACTGCCCCAACCGACCTTTGATTTGAGCAAAGAGATAGAGGTCGGATGTGCGATAATCGACGCGTGTCTGCACATCTCCCGCATACCTGACCGCCACGTATTTCTGCGCAGATTTCAGTCCCGAGGAGAATGTGAAAAGCTTCAACGTATTTTCATAAATGATTTCTCCAATAGCGGAATAGGTGTTCCCGTCAGTGCTATGACTGTAATTTTTGCCCATTTCATCGAGAGAATAGCCGTATTTCGAGCTGATGTATGTACCCACTCCATTGCAAGTCAGCGACTGATGCGAACCGAATCGAGCTGCGAAATAGAGATCGATGCCGGGAGAAACGGATTTACTGTCATACGAACTGCGACTCTCCGAGACAGCGCCTTGCCACGCAGTGCAATAGCGGGAGATATTATCAGGCGAGCGATCGTATGTATTCGAGAAAACGGCTTGCAAGACATAGCGGCCTGAATCGGCCCGATTGTAGCGGAGTTTAAGTTCGTGCGACCGATTTTTATCGAGTATATACGTACTATTATCGGTCTTGGTCAGAACGCGATTATCAGACATTCGATAATCGGTTATTTGCGAGGTGCGCTGCCCGTCCATACGGGCGTGCCCGAAATCATAATCTACTCCCCACTCGTTTTTTCCCCGATTGAATCGCACATAACCGCCATATTTGCCCCTGTTCACCGTCAACGACTGCATCAGATGGCTCCCGACGGTATACCCACTGACAGCTCTCCGGGTGATAAAATTGATGATACGGGCAATGTTCTGCCCGTATCTTACCCCCGGATTGCTGATATAATCTACCCGGACAACAGCATTCATATCCAATGCAAGCAAGTCTTCGCGGCTCGCAGGGATGTCATTGATGCGTGTTTGTACATCACCGAGATTGCCCGTGACAATGATGCTGTGCGCAATTTCATCCACTTTGATATTCGGGAGTGCCAATTTGGTCAGCAGATGATAGCCTGATGCGGAAGTCTCTTTCTGTTTTCGAGTGGGGAAAATCTGCTGTCCTTCGGGCGTATTCACCACCTTTGCACCGTTCACCGTAACCTCTTGAAGATTCACTTCTCGCTCAGTCTGCGCCGAAATCGGTATCAACGGCATGACCGATAGCCACAAAATCCATCGTTTTTTCATCTTTTTCTTCGATAAAATGGTTATTTTCGACAAAGATAAAGCCCTTTTACGGAATCTCCGTTTACAGCTACCTGACATTTGCCTGACAATGCAGCACGGCGAAAAAGCATAGAAACGAAACTTTTATCAAGATTTTTTTGGAGGGTAGTTTGTTTTTTATTAAATTTGCATTTCAAAAGAGAGATTAAGGAATTGAATGCTAACCGCAAGTAGAAAGACAATACTCATTTATTGATTTTAACACGGTTTGGCTGATAATCCGATCTCGATCGAAAACCAGTTTATTAAATCTTAAATGTAACAAGAATGAGAAAAAAGACGAAAACGATGCACTCGGCATTGCGTATGTGCGTAACTGCGCTGCTGATGTTGCTGTCAATGAGCCTCTATGCACAGGATCTTACGGTAACGGGAACTGTGAAAGATGCACAAGGCGAGCCCGTTGTCGGAGCTCGGTAGTTGTACAGGGCCGGAAAACAGGCGTTATTACCGATGTCGACGGCAATTACACCATTAAGTGTTCGCCACGGGCAACACTGCTGTTCAGCTATGTCGGCTATAAGAACAAGAGTGTGGCCGTGACCGGAAGGACGCAAATCGATGTCGTGTTTGAAGACAACGAAAATGCACTGAACGAAGTAGTAGTAACCGCATTGGGCATCAAACGCGAGGCCAAAGCATTGGGATACGCCGTAACAGAAGTAAAAGCCGCCGAATTGGAGCGGGCTAACACCATCTCGCCTGTATCTGCCTTGCAAGGCAAAGTGGCCGGAGTCGAGATCAATCAGTCGGACGGCGGTATGTTCGGATCAACCAAAATACAGATCCGCGGAGCCTCGACGCTGAGCAAAAACAATCAACCTATCTTCGTGGTCGACGGCGTAATACTCGATAATGCGACGAGTAGCTCGGGCGATGCAGACTGGGACTCGAATATAAATGACTACGGAAACCAATTGAAAAACCTGAATCCTGACGACTTTGAGAGCGTGAGTGTGCTCAAAGGAGCAGCTGCAACGGCGCTCTATGGGTCGCGAGGCTTAAACGGAGCAGTGGTTATCACCACCAAGAACGGCCGTGGCGGCGGTGGCGTTACGATACATTTCTCGCAGACAGTAGGGCTTGAGACAGTCTATAAATCGCCTGATTTACAGAACCGTTACCTGCAAGGTCGCTGGCCGGGAGGCGTTACTTACGGTAAGGCTTATACCGAGAAAGGCGACCGTTGGGCCGACAATATGTCGACCTATTCCACAAACAACGATGGCAAATACTCAATGATAGCCCAGAACGACAATGCAAGAACCGGCTGGGGACCCGATGTTAGCTGGGCCAAAGGCAAGCAGTTCGAGCAGTACGACGGCACAATGGGTGAGAATCGGATATTCAAAAACAATTACAAAGATGCCTACGACACGGGTATAAACACAAATACCAACATCTCATTGCAAGGTGGAAACGATCGCACTACATTCTATGCATCGGCTTCTTACAAGTATAACAAGGGGACAACACCGCGCAATACCTTCAACAGATTCTCTTTCTTGGGCAAGGCTTCACAGAAAGTAGGCAAGTTGGTAACGGTAGATTTCAGTATGAATTTTGCACAGTCGCAGCCGCGCAATGCGCAACAGAATATCGGTGAATTGTTTGCTACAGGCGCATTCCCGCGCGAATATGATGTCAAGAGATATAAACATCTATATAAAGGTACGCACGGAGGATTGGCCGATGCCGCTTACGGCGATCGGTATCGGTCGGTTCCGGGTCGCGAATTGTGGTGGGACATTTACGAAAACAGCTATATACAGACGGAAACGATGGTTCGGCCTGTGCTCAATCTCAACATTCAGGCCACACCTTGGTTGCAGCTCACTGTGGGCGGAAGCCTCAATTATTATTATATTGACGTTGAAGAAAAGTATCCGGGAAAAGGTTATGCCAACGAAGGAGGCTCCTATAAGCTCTCGCATAAAAGCACGATGCAGGAGAATATGTATATAGCGGCCAACATAAACAAGCAGATCAACGACGACATTGAGGTGCACGGATTCCTGCGCGAAGAGTTTTTCAACCAGCACGCACAATACAATGCCGAATGGACCAACGATGGATTGATCGTGCCCAATCAGTTCTTTATCAAGAATTCAAAGAAACAAGCAGGTCTCGATGGTTATAAATTCAACACCAAACGCATCGTTTCCACCATCTTTGCTGTGGGCGGAAGCTGGAAGAATCAGCTCTTCTTAGATGTTACAGGGCGTAATGACTGGTCGTCGTCATTGGTTTATAGCTACGGACGCGGTAATTTCTCGTACTTCTATCCGTCGGTTTCGGGATCGTGGATCATCACCGAGAGCTTCAAGAATCAACTCCCCGCATGGGTGACTTTTGCCAAAGTGCGCGCCTCTTGGGCACAAGTGGGTAACGATACGTCGCCTTATTATATTAACTCGGGTTATGAGTTGAAGACCTATTCAAAAGGAGACAACAAGGTATATGGACTCTCTTTGGATGACCAACTTAAAAGTACGAACCTCAAACCCGAGCGAAAGAATGCATGGGAAATCGGTTTTGACTGGCGATTCCTGAACAGTCGGGTCGGACTTGACTTCACTTACTACCGCGAGAACACGCGAAACCAGATTATGTCTATCAATGTTCCTTACTTCTCGGGCGTCAAAACCGAGCTCATCAACGCCGGAAACATCCAAAACGCAGGTATCGAACTCGCGCTGAATACTACTCCAATCAAGAACCGCGATTGGCAATGGGACGTGAACTTTACCTATACCCGCAACCGCAATAAGATTGTTTCGCTGAGCAATGACGTGGCTTCTTATGTCGTGCTCGACGGTGATCCTGCTTACGGAAACTACCGAATCGGGTCGGTGGCAAAGATCGGAGCCAACTACGGAACATTGATGTCAGACTCTTGGATCAAGAAAGATGAAGCCACAGGAAAGGATGTTATCGGCTTCACAAACAATTACCATACGGCTTATTACAAGCGCGGCGGAACTGTAAAAGAGGTTGGTTCGATGTTGCCCGACTTCCTCGGGTCGCTCAACACCACACTCCGCTACAAGAGTTTGAGCCTCTATATGCTTTTCGATGCACGTTTCGGAGGCTATGTGGCATCTTATAACTCGCGTTATGCAACAGCTTACGGCTTTTCAGGTGCATCTGGAAAATATCGCAAAGGCATCGAATGGGTCAGCCAATATGCCGACACCAAGGGCCGCACTTTTACTGACGGATTCATTCCCGACGCTGTGTTCGACAAGGGAACAATCGTTACCACGCCCGCAGGGAAACAGCAAGACGTAAGTGGAATGACCTACCAAGAGGCTTACGAAAAGGGCTATGTAGAGCCTGCTCATATGCAGACGACAACCTATTTCAAGAACAGTTGGGGTAACGGCGTTATCAACAGCGACTGGTTTAAGAAGCTGAACTACATCTCACTGCGTGAAATCACCATCGCGTACGCATTCCCGCAGAGCATCTATCGGCACTTAGGCGCTAAAGCACTCTCGGTAAGTTTCACCGGACGTAACATCGCTTACTTGCTCAACACGGCACCCAACCACGAGAATCCCGAATCGATTCGCGGTACGGGAGCATCCGCTTTCCGTATGCGTTCATTCGCTCCTTTCACGGCAAGTTATCTTTTCACTATTAACGCAACATTCTAACGAGAAACCGATTATGAATCACAAGAATATCATCAAGGTCTTTGCGGCTATGCTGTTGACGGCTCCGCTCGTGTTCACTGCAAGTTGCAGCACGGACGAGTATGCCAAACTCAACACTAATCCGGCAACTATCAATAAGGCAGATATCAAATACCTCTTCACCCAAGAGCAGATTTCCTATCAGCCGTTTGACTATTTGCTTTGGTATTATGATGCCAATTATACGTCTCACTTCGCCCAAGCCTATACGCCGGCAGGCAGTTTCAGCGACTTGTTTAATCAAATAGGCGCGCTGGGTGGCGCTGGTTCACGCTTCGTTGAAGTGAAGAAGTATGAGAACGAGATTAATAAAACCATCGCTGAAATGGATGCCGAGAAGGCCAAAGGTTATCAAGACATTAAGGCAATGGCCAATGCACTCTCGGTGTATATGGCTCTTTACGACTGCGATATGTATGGTTCGATGCCATATAGCGAGGCTGTACAGTTCCGTTATGGCGGTACTCTCACGCCGAAATACGATTCGCAGAAAGAGCTTTTCACGAAATGGATTGAAGAAATCGATGCCGACATCAAAGTGCTGAGTGCTAAATTAGAATCGCAGGCATCGCTCGGCAACAACGATTTGGCCTATAATGGCGACGCAGCCAAGTGGCTTAAGTTTGCCAATGGTGTGAAGTTGAAACTCGCCGTACGCTTGTTGCACCAGAATAAAGCACTGGCCATCAAACTGGCTGAGCAAGTTGGATCCAATGACAATAACGTGATGAGCGCTATCGAAGACGATTATGTATATAATAAAGGTACTGGCGGCGACGGCGGTAACAACACCTACGGAACCGATAACAGCGTAAGCCTGGGCGCATCGAGTAAGAATGTACTCGACTTTATGAAACGAAACCACGACCCCCGAATGCTGGTGATGTTTACCAAAAATAGTTATAGCTCGGAAGTTATTCAAGCTTTCTTCGACGCTCAAGCCAAAGGCAACACTAAATGTGCCGTTCCCAAGTATATTCTTGACAACGTAAACTACACTACTGACGCGTCGGGCCACAAACGTTTTGTCAATTGGAAAGGCGACGGTGAACCTTGGGTGCGCTACTATGGCATACCTATCGGACTCAAACTTAGCGATGATAAGAACTACACCGGCGACAACAACTACTTCATTACCACACGTTGGGAAGTGACAGACGGTGATGCTTCCAAAACCTATCGCCCCTACTCTACTTTTAACGAAGAGCTGGTGCGTGGCCGTGTAGACTTCACTTTCCCCACAGCACCTAAGGGAAAGGTAGTGCAAGACACCGAAGACAACCCGCTTTATGAGATGACTTTGAGCACGGCTGAGGTCAACTTATACCTCGCCGAATTCAAATTACTGGGCGCAAATCTGCCTAAGTCGGCTGCCGCTTACTTCAAAGCAGGTGTGGAAGCATCTGCAAAGGCATACAACCGACTGGCAATGCTCAACAAAATACCCTATTATGACAAGGAGCATTGCAACGACCCATTCGACAAGCCCGTTACTTACGGTGACAAGGAAATCGAAAATATGATGGCTAATGCAGACTATCAGCTGACCGGCAACAGAGCTTCCGACCTCGAAAAGATCTACATCCAGCTTTTCTTGCACTTCTATTATCAGCCGCTCGAACAGTTTGTCACCGTCCGTCGGTCGGGTGTTCCAAAGGTGGGTAGTACACTGATACCGTGGGTAAAACTGACAGAGAACACCAACATACCGCGTCGTTTCTACATCACCGAGCCCAAAGACTTCGACAAGATGAAACCATTCATCATCGCGGCAGCCAAAGAACAAGGGTTCACATTCAGCGACGGACAGAACCCTTCGCTGCTCAACACCGAGCGAGTATGGTACGATAAAGGTGCACCTAACTTCGGCGAGGGACCTAACTATTAGTCCTCACACCCTTGTTTGATACAATCAGAAGGAGAGACAGACAACCGATCTGTCTCTCCTTTTTATTGATAACCGAATAATTATGCCTTAAACAAAAGGCCGAAAAGGTATAAAGAACAGATAAATAACACCTGCCATAGCCCACAAAGTGTCCTCCTACTTTACGGAAAATATCTGTCCGGTTCTTGCAAAACTCCTATTTTTTCGCTAACTTCGCAGCAAATAGCAATAAAATAAGACAGAATGGAAAGATTAGTAATTAACTCTTACGAAGAGTTTGCGGCCCACTTGGGCGAGGATTTGGGTGTTTCGGAATGGTTGAAGATTGATCAGGAGCGCATCAATATGTTTGCCGACGCCACACTTGACCATCAATGGATTCACGTAGACACTGCACGTGCACAGCGAGAGAGCCAGTTTAAGAGCACGATTGCACACGGGTATCTCACACTTTCGCTGTTACCTTACTTGTGGGATCAAATCGTTGAAGTGCGGAATATCAAGATGTTGGTCAACTACGGGATGGATCAGATGCGCTTCGGACAGGCTGTCGTCACAGGTAGTAGCGTACGTTTAGCCACTAAATTGCACGCCATCAGCAATCTGCGGGGCATCTGCAAAACCGAGATTGCGTTCAAAATCGAAATCGAAGGGCAACGAAAACCGGCGCTCGAAGGTATCGCAACATTCCTCTATTACTTTGAGTAAGGAGCTTGGTAAGAAGTAATAAGAAGCTTTGGAGTAAAGGGTAAGGAGAAAGTGATCAGTAATTCAAAAAGAAATTAAATACAGGTTATTCTCTCCTTACTACTTACTCCAAAGCTTCTTACTACTCACCCACCACCACTAATCTACCAACGCAAAATCCAACTGCTTCTTTTCTAAGTTAGCTTGCGCCACTTTGATACGCACGGCATCGCCAAGCTGATAGCGATGATGATGTCTTCGACCCATGAGACAATAGTTTTTCTCGTCGAACTCATAGTAATCGTCATCGAGATCACGCATCGGAACCAGTCCCTCACAATGATTTTCATCAATCTCGCAATAGATTCCGAAAGCCTGAATTCCGCTGATATGGGCGTCAAACTCTTCTCCGAGCTTATCGCTCATATACTCTACCATCTTGTATTTTATAGAATCGCGCTCCGCATTCTGAGCCACTTGCTCCATATCTGAGCAGTGTTCACACAGCTCTTCATAATGATCCTTATTCGCACTACGTCCGCCGACGGCGTAACGTGTGAGTAAACGATGCACCATTAAATCGGGATAACGACGAATTGGAGATGTAAAATGGGTGTAATAATCAAATGCCAGGCCGAAGTGTCCGATGTTATGAATAGTGTAATGAGCTTTCATCATCGCCCGAAGAGCTACCATCTGAATCAGATTTTGCTCATTTCGGCCCTCGCATTCACTCATCAGTTTGTTGAGACTGCGCGCTGTTTCGCCCTTGGTTCCAGCCGTTTTTATTTTGTAACCGAACTTAACGACAAACTCGCGAAGTGTTTCCAACTTTTGCGGATCAGGTTGGTCGTGCACGCGGTAAGGCAAAGTTTTGGCCATTTTACCGCGTTTCGCCTTGCCAATACTCTCTGCACGGTGCGATTGGCAAGCAACATAAACTCTTCGATAAGCTTATTGGCATCCTTTGAACGCTTGAAATAACAGCGAACAGGGCGCCCTTGGTCATCAACATCGAAGTGAAGCTCTTCGCGATCAAACTTCACTGCACCGTTTTTAAACCGTCGTTCGCGCAGTTTTTTAGCCAATTTGTCAAGCTGAATGAGCGCTGCTGCATTTTCGCCTTGGTATCCTCCGCGGGGCGCCGAAGGTGCAGGCTTGCCCGTTCCGTCAACTACTCCGTTTCGCTCCAACAGCTCCTGAACCTCTTCGTAGGCGTAACGGCGATCGCTTTTAATTACCGTATGCACGATGCGGAAGCTCTTTACGTCGGCATCCTCATCGAGATTGAAAACCACACTATATGCCAGTTTCTCCTCATTGGGCCTTAGCGAGCAGATGAAATTGCATAAACGCTCAGGCAACATCGGTATCGTACGGTCTACGAGATAAATAGATGTGGCGCGTTTCACGGCCTCTTTGTCTATAACCGACCCCTCGGCAACATAATGAGAGACGTCGGCGATATGCACGCCAACCTCCCACGTGCCATCCATTAGCCGTTTAATCGAGAGCGCATCATCGAAGTCTTTTGCGTCTTTGGGGTCTATCGTGCAGGTGAATGTAGTACGGAAGTCTTCCCGCTGGGCCAAATCCGCCGGCGTGACAACACCCGAAATCTTCTCAGCTGCATCTTCCACAGCTTTTGGATAGTGGTAGGGCAAACCGTATTGGGCTAATATCGTGTTCATTTCTACATCATTATCGCCCGACTTCCCGAGTATATCCACCACCTCGCCGATAATATTTTTATGGTCGGCATCAGGCCATTGGGTCACCTTTACCACGGCTTTGTCATCGCTTTTACCGCCTTTCAATTTGCGTTTGGGTATGATAATATCGTGTACATAGAGGTTTTCCTGTGTTACGAGAAAGGCTATATTCTTGTCCACTCGCAGTCGGCCGACAAACCGGTCCTTCGCTCTTTGAAGGATTTCAATAACTTCTCCCTCGCGGATATGATTCCTTCGGCGCGCCATAACAGATACTTTCACGCGGTCACCATTCAATGCCGACATCGAATTTCGCTCTGAAATGAACATCGGAGAGCCCCCTTCGTCGGGTATGAAAACATTTTTGCCGTTGGCTTTACGCATAAATCGCCCTTCGGCCACTTGTTGCATACGGCTGAGTCGATAAGCGTTGTCGCCCACTTTGGTGAGCACATCGTCCCAAGAAAGCTCTTCCATCGTATCGATGGCCAGCATTTTGAGCGGATGCGTATTGAGTTTGAGCGATCGGAATATGTCTTTGAATGTGAAAGTTTTATCAGGTTGCGACTGAAAAAAACTCATCAACCGGTCGGTCAACTGTTGTTTATTCATCCGTTTGCCGCCTTTTTTCTCTTTTCCCATCGTATGATTGTATGTTAATATGTTGATTTTATTGCTTCCGATGCTGCAAAGTAACAAAATAAAAACGATAAACCGCCGTCTCGTTACAATTATTTTGCATTAAAAAACGGTGCTGTTCCCCCTATCGCAAAGGCGAATTAACAGGGAACAGGTTATAAAATAAAGCGCGATGTCCGTACAATCGACAGACATCGCGCCATTGGTTTATTCTAAGGTTTTGACAAATAAGCCTGTTGCAATTCGTTTGTTGTTGTTGCTTGATTTACGAGTGCAGTAATCGAATGTAGTAGATTTCTCTCCGCTATACGACATCCACCGTAGTTTGAGCTTGACAGTCTTGCCCTTAGTATCGGGCAATGAGGCGAGTCTGAACGCTACAACAGCATCGCCCACAGAACTTTGTACATCGCCGTTAGCATTGTGATAGAACACCACTTCATACGGGTTCTTAGGATTCGAGCCTGCAACAAGATTCACTTTGTGCTTTACCAAGCCCCCCCAACGTGTGCGGAAGCGCAGCGTCAGGTATCCGTCTTCGGCAATAGTTACCCAATCATTAATGATTTCCACAGGGTCTTTGCCATAGGTTTCGGCATTTTTGTTACCTAAGTTCGGTGCTGTTCGTTTGGTCAGAATACTGTCAATCCAGTTCACCCGTACCGGATAGTCACGCTTGTTGTGTCCTGCTTCAGTCACACTGAAATTCACAAAGGCTCTCACTTCCTTATCACCGTAAGGCGATTTCGTCATATTGACCGGTCTCAATACGGTCGAATCGTCTAATTGCAGATAAAAAGGCGTCTTAGCAGTGGCCGGTTTCACCGTTACGATGGCATTAGGAAGGGCAGAACGGTCGTTATCGTCTTCGTTGAGACACGAGGTTAAACTCACGCTACATAGAGCCAGGCAGATGCCGCAAAGGGCTAAAAATGATTTTCTCATAACACTGATTTTTTATTGTCTGTCTACTTCTTAAATTCCAAATTACGAAAACATTGCATCCGTTAATACATTTTTTTGTAGACATCCAATAAAAAACTCAGAAAAAGAGTGCCTATTTTCGGTACTTTCTTACGGAAAAAGACGGAATCAATCGGTTATTTCGCCTAATTTCTTCCATATATTCAGGAAGTCCTGATGACTTACTTTGTTGCCGTAAGTCACTCTGATACCGGCATCTTCGAGTGCAGAAAGGGCCTGTTCACTGATGATATCGGCATACACTTCACACACACCGCCTTCAGCCATCATCCTTGCCGCTGTGCGACCTACGGCTTTATCAGCCAACTTAGCATCCAATAACACTTCGGGTTCGTTGGTCATCAGATCATAAAGCGTGCGCACCCCGCGCCCGTCGAACGTGCGAATATTTCCCTCGTGCAGTACTACCAGCGAGCACTGTTCGCTGTGGAGCTTGTCTTTCAGTTCGTCCATCATAGTCTGTTCCTCCGTTAATAGCTGTTCGTAACAGGCCGAATCCAACTGTCTGTCACTTCGCAAAGATAGGCAAAATACTTGAAAGCGCCAAGTGTTTTACACAGAAAAAAGGGAAATGCAGACCAAGAACTCTTTGTTTTAATTCTTTACTTATTCTCTTAGATTGTGTCGGAGAAAACAGAGCGAAATATGCATCGACTACCACTTCATACTTCACTGATAATCAATCACATATAGTCCCCTTTGCAATTGACCGTTAAACGGCGTGCGATTAATGGTTAAACGCACTGCGAAAAGCTGTTAAACGGAGAACAATTAACCATTAATTAAAAGCGGGTTATTATTTACTTGCAGACGAATAGGGCTACCTGCCCTTGACAACGATATCTTTTGCTCTTCTGAATGGATGAACTTGAAGAACGGACAAGCGCTGTTTCACCCCTTATTTATTTGTCTTGCAAACAATACAAAAATAACATTTATCTATCAAATAATAAAAAAATGTATATTTTCTGCCCCCAACCCAACCGGTGTTGACAATTATTTCGTATATTTGCAAACAGTTTAACCCATAACTCAAATGATAAAACAACTACTTACCTTAGCTGCTTTGACATTTTCATTGTCGGCAAGTGCACAGACACATCCGCTGTGGATGCGTTACAGTGCGATCTCTCCTGATGGCTCAACCATCGCGTTTTCTTACAAAGGCGACATCTACACCGTTCCTGTCGGAGGCGGGAATGCCCGCCAACTGACGTCCAACGCGGCCTATGATGCTTATCCCGTATGGAGCCCCGACGGGCAAAACATCGCCTTTGCATCGACTCGCGAGGGCAGTATGGACATCTATTTGATGAACCGCAACGGCGGTGCGCCCAAACGATTGACTACCGACAGCGGCGACGAATACCCTCAAACGTTCCGCGACAACACGCATATCCTGTTCTCAGCAAACGGTATGCCCACGCAGAAATCCATCATTTTCGCAGGCGGATCGTTCCCGCAGGTGTATGAAGTAGGCACTAACGGCGGTCGGCCCAGGCTCTTTTCGGGTCTGACAATGCTCAATATCAGTATCAACCAGCGTGGAGACATTCTCTATCACGACCAAAAAGGCTATGAGGATCCGTATCGGAAGCACCACCAGTCGCCGATAACGCGCGACATTTGGCTGTTGAAGAACGGCCGATATACACGGCTTACCACCTTCAAAGGCGAAGACCGCAACCCAGTTTGGGCGCCCGACGGCACGCACTTTTATTATCTCAGCGAGACCGACGGCACGTTCAATGTCTACAAACGCAGTGCCGACGGAGCCGAAACAACGCAACTCACGCACTTCAAAGGCAATCCGGTGCGCTTCCTCACGGTGTCGAACAACGGAACACTCTGCTTCGGTTACGATGGCGAAATCTATACCTTGCGTGACGGCGGACAACCGCAGCGGGTGAATGTAAGTGTTGTTGCCGACCGCAGCGATATCGAACTGCAACGGCGGAATTGGACTTACGGCGCCTCGGAAATTAAAGTTTCACCCACGGGTAAAGAAATAGCATTCGTTCTTCACGGCGATGTCTATGTAACATCTGTGGACTATAAGACGACGAAACAGATTACCGACACGCCCGAACAAGAGCGAAACATCGACTTTTCACCCGACGGCAAGAGTCTTGTCTACGCTTCAGAGCGCGGCGGCTTGTGGCAAATCTATATGGCAAAGCCCAAGAACAGCAATGAGAAAAACTTTACTTACGCCACCGACATCATTGAAGAGCAGTTGGTAAAGTCGGCTAAAACCTCGCAGATGCCACAATTCAGCCCCGATGGAAAGAGCGTAGCCTTCTTTGAAGATCGCGGTGATCTCCGCGTGATCGACATCAAAACAAAGGCTGTTCACACGGCAATGGACGGCAAATATATCTATTCTTACAGCGACGGCGACATCTGGTTCGAGTGGAGTCCGGATAGTAAATGGTTGCTTTCTGCCTATATCGGCAACGGCGGTTGGAACAACCGTGACATCGCTTTGGTCAATGCGGCCGGCACGGGAGAGATTCACAACCTTACGCAGAGCGGTTACAGCGATGGCAATGGCAAGTGGGCATTGGGCGGAAAAGCAATGATTTTCAGCAGCGATAGAGCCGGATACCGCAGCCACGGCAGCTGGGGTACCGAGGAAGATGTATATATTATGTTCTTCGATCTTGATGCTTACGACCGCTTCCGGATGTCGAAAGAAGAGCGGGAATTGGCCGATCAGATCGCAAAGGACAACAAACCCGTTGCCCAAACGAAGAAGAATAAGAAAGGAAAGAAGAAAGACAAGGCAAAGAAAGACGACACATCGAAGTTGCTCCGGTTTGATTTTGCCAACTGTCGAGACCGTATTGTGCGGCTCACTGTTAACTCTTCGCATCTCGGCGATGCTGTTCTCAGCCCCGGAGGAGACACCTTATATTATCAGGCTGCATTCGAAGGAGACTATGATTTGTGGAAACACGACTTGAAAGAGAATAAAACCGAGATTGTGTTGAAAGGTGTCGGAGGCGGCGCTTTACAGCCCGACAAAGGATTTAAGAATCTTTATCTGTGTGCTTATCGAGGCATTAAGAAGATCGAAATCGGCTCAAAAGCCATTAAAAACATCGACTTCGAGGCTCGGTTTAACTATCGTCCGTATGCGGAACGCCGTTATATGTTCGACCATATATGGCAACAAGTGAAGGATAAGTTCTACGATCCTAAGCTACACGGCGTCGATTGGGACGGCTATCGCAAGACTTACGAACGCTTCTTGCCGTATATCAACAACAATTTTGACTTTCGTGATATGCTGAGCGAGATGCTCGGCGAGTTGAATGCATCTCATACAGGCGCCCGTTACTTTGGTTATGGAACGAATTTACCTACGGCTTGTCTCGGAGTTTTCTATGATCAAGACTACAACGGAGACGGGCTCAAAATCGCAGAAATCATCAAACGCAGTCCGCTTGCATTCCAAAACACGAGTGTGAAGGCCGGATGTATCATCGAAAAAATCGACGGACAGAAGATCGTTCGCGATTCCGACTACAACTATATGCTTGACGGCAAGGTCGGAAAGCCCGTTCGTCTCTCCGTGTTCAACCCTCAAACGAACAAGCGTTTCAATGTAACGATACGCGCTATCAGCAAATATGCACAACAAGAACTGCTTTACAAACGGTGGGTTGACCACAACCGCCAACTTGTAGACAGTCTTTCAGGTGGGCGGATTGCCTATGTTCACGTGAAGGCAATGAACAGTCAGAGCTTCAGAACGGTGTATAACGAACTGCTGAGCGAGAAGAATCGTAATCGTGAAGCTGTCATTGTAGACGAGCGTCACAATGGAGGCGGCTGGCTGCACGATGATCTTTGCACGCTGCTCAGCGGCAAAGAGTATCAGAAATTCATTGCACACGGCAAGTATATCGGACGCGATCCGTTCAACAAATGGGTTAAACCGTCGTGTGTTTTGATATGTGAAGACGATTACAGCAACGGTCATGGCTTCCCGTTCGTATACAAAGAGTTGGGCATCGGCAAGCTGATCGGCGCTCCGATAGCAGGTACGATGACCGCCGTTTGGTGGGAATCGCTCATCGATCCGACAATGGTCTTTGGCATTCCGCAGGTCGGTTGCCGAGATATGCACGGCAGATGGGGAGAAAATACGCAGCTGAATCCTGACATCGAAGTATATAACTCGCCCGAGGATTACCTCAACGGCAACGACCGACAGATTGAAAAGGCCGTCCGAAGTTTCAATCTTGCGCCGCTATCTTCGTCTAAATAAGACAAGGAGTAAGTGTACACCATCTGAATGACGGATTCGAGACACAGCCTGTCAGAGTCTCAATCCCGCATTTGAAAATGGTCGCCGGGTGGATATTCTATTGTCGAATATCCACCCGGCGCTCGTTTTTTGTTCCCCTGAAATCTGTCTTTCGGAAAATAATGGCTACCTTTGCACACGGAACATTATGATGATTAAACAAATAAAAACATTATGGCAAAGAAAGCTTTATTGATGATTCTCGACGGTTGGGGAATCGGAAAACACGGTATCGGAGATGTAATCTACAACACACCGACACCTTATTTAGATTATCTCAACGCCGTTTCAGCTCACGCTGAACTGCAAGCCTCGGGCGAAAACGTAGGTCTTCCCGACGGGCAAATGGGTAATTCGGAAGTCGGTCATCTCAATATCGGTGCCGGACGCGTGGTCTATCAGGATTTGGTAAAGATCAACCGGGCTTGCAAAGACGGTTCTATCTTACAGAATAAAGGCATCATCGAGGCTTATACTTACGCCCGAGAGTCAGGCAAAAAACTACATCTGATGGGACTGACCAGCAACGGAGGCGTGCATTCTTCACTCGATCATCTCTTCAAACTCATTGAAATCTCTAAGGAATACGGATTGAAACGCACATTCGTTCACTGTTTTATGGATGGCCGCGACACCGATCCAAAGAGCGGAGCGGGCTTTATCCGCGAGCTCACTGACTGTTGTGCGAAGAACGATGCAGCCGTTGCAAGCATCGTAGGACGCTTTTATGCAATGGACCGCGACAAACGTTGGGACCGCGTTAAAGAGGCTTATGACCTCTTGGTTAGGGGAAAAGGCGTACAGACCGACGATATGGTGCAGGCCGTAGAAGCCAGTTATACTGAGGGAGTAACCGACGAATTCATCAAACCCATTTATAATTCGACAGTCGACGGGACGATTCAGGCCGGCGATGTCGTCATCTTTATCAACTTCCGCAACGATCGAGCGAAAGAGCTTACACAAGTACTCACCCAACAAGATATGCCGATGAGGGGATGAATACCATCAAAGACCTGCACTACTACTGTATGACGCCTTATGATGCACCTTTAAAGGCGTGGGAGTTTTGTTCCCCAAGGAGAACGTTCAGAATACACTCGGCGAATATCTCAGCACCCAAGGCAAGCGTCAACTGCACACGGCAGAGACCGAAAAATATGCACACGTCACGTTCTTCTTTAATGGTGGACGTGAGACTCCGTTTGAAGGAGAAGACCGAATACTTGTTCCCTCGCCCAAAGTAGCCACCTACGACCTTCAACCGGAGATGAGTGCCTACGAGGTGAAAGACAAATTGGTGGGCGCCATCAATACACAGGAATATGATTTCATCGTTGTCAACTTCGCCAATGGCGATATGGTAGGACACACAGGCGTGTATAACGCCATCGCCAAAGCCGTTTATGCCGTAGACAATTGCGTGCGCGAGGTCATCGAAGCTGCCCGAGCTAACGACTACGAGGCACTAATCATCGCCGATCACGGCAACGCCGACAACGCAATCAACGAAGACGGAACGCCCAATACGGCACATTCGCTGAATCCGGTACCTATTATTTATGTGACAAATAATAACAGTGCGACGATTCGCAACGGTCGTTTGGCCGACGTAGCACCCTCTCTTCTCCACATAATGGGGCTCGAACAGCCTGCCGATATGAACGGAGAGAATCTGATTTCAGATAATTAAAAGTTTTCCAAGCTCCCTAAGTTAGGGGATCGGAGAGCTGTGAACGAAGGTTGGTTTTATTTTAGACAGAAAACCAAAAGAGCATAAGTGAGAAAAGATTTGTATATTTTTGTAAATCAACAACATACAAATCTTTTCTCACTTAACTATTATTCGTACTGCAACTAACAATTGATCGCACGCCGTTTAGTCATTACTTACTACTATTATGAGAACAATTCTCGCACTACGGAGAGCGACTTGAGCTCAGGAAAATTAGGCAGATGCAGGCGATAATAGGCCGTGATGAGCTCTATACAGCGGTTGCGCTCGGCACGGGACATCGCAAAAAGGTGCATCGTTTCATAGTTCATCCGCATCAACAGGCTTATTTTGGCAGCCTCATCAGGGCACAGAAAGTCAGCGTGCAACGGCGGTTCAGGCGTAAAAATGCTGTTGCGTAGATCGAAAAAATCGCCTTCCTGATAACCGTCAAGATTGGGATAGAAGCCCAAGAAACGTGAGAGCCGCATCATAAAGACCAAATGGAAGTTGGAAAAAGACTTGTGTGCACCGTCTAACCAGGCCAGACTGTTCACTACATAGTTGAACAAGGGCAAATCAGCTTGCTCGCTTCGGGTGGCGTAATAAAGAAATTCGGCCAGGAAAAGCGATATCGACAGCTTGTAAGGTTCAAATGGAATGGAGGCAAAAGGCAACGCAATGGTCTCCTCTTTAATGTGCTGCAAGCGCACACGTTGCCGATAATCGAACGTGATTTCCACAACGGTCATCGGCTGAAAAAACGACTTTCGTACCCGCGAACGGGCCGACTTGGGCTGCCGACAGATGAAAGACAGCCGCCCCGACTGCTCGGTTAGGAAGTCGACAATACGTTGTGACTCGCCGAATTTAACGGAGTTGAGAACGATGGCACGTGTCTTGATTTGCATTTCGCTATATGTTGATATTCAATTAGTTACGAACAGACTTACGAAAAGCCGTTAAACGGCGAGCAATTAACCGTTAAACGACACGCGTTTAACGGTCTTTCGCAGTGCATTTAACGGTTAATCATTTTGCAAACGAATCATACGCTTAAACGCACTGCTTGTCGGCCGCCGGATAACCGTCTTCTTTCGGCGCGGCATTCGGATATTGAGTGCCGACTGTCGAGCATTGTTTTATTTTCCACAAAAATACGAAAAATCAGCAGATTAACGAAAAAATATATCGGAAAATTTGGTCGGTTAAACAAAAACTTGTACCTTTGCACCCGCAAAACAAGTAGGTTTCGGTCCCTTCGTCTATCGGTTAGGACGAGAGATTTTCATTCTCTAAAGAGGAGTTCGACTCTCCTAGGGACTACTATTGAATAAAAACAGAAAACGAAGATGGCAAATCACAAATCATCACTCAAAAGAATTCGTCAGACGAAAACGAGGACGTTGCACAATAAATATTATGCAAAGACGATGCGTAATGCCGTTCGCAAACTCCGCGCAATTACCGACAAAGAGGAAGCAGTGAAGCTGTATCCGACGGTACAGAAGATGTTGGACAAGCTCGCTAAGACCAATATCATTCACAAAAACAAAGCTGCCAACTTGAAATCAAGTCTCTGCCTGCACATCAGTAAGCTGAGTTAAGGGCGGCGTTTTCGGCTAAGACATCTGAGGTCACATCCTTTCGGGGATGCGGCCTTTGTTTGTTTATCCCCCTTATCGTATCGAACGACTGGCCGAAAGACGGTAGTTTTACACATTTTTAGTAGCCGAAGATTTTCGTATTCGGCGTTTTTTTCATATCTTTGCACGGTATATTATGTTCTGAAACGAAAATGGCAGAAAAACAAAACAACGAGAATAATTACTCGGCCAGTAACATTCAGGTACTCGAAGGACTTGAAGCGGTTCGCAAAAGGCCCGCAATGTATATCGGCGATATCAGCGAAAAAGGACTCCATCACTTGGTCAATGAGACCGTAGATAACTCTATCGACGAGGCAATGGCGGGCTATTGCACCGACATTGAGGTTACAATCAATGAGGATAACTCCATTACCGTGCAAGACAATGGCCGTGGAATACCCGTGGATGAGCACAAGAAGCTGCACAAGTCGGCCTTGGAAGTGGTGATGACAGTACTCCACGCCGGCGGAAAATTTGATAAAGGGTCTTACAAAGTCAGTGGAGGACTCCACGGAGTAGGTGTCAGTTGCGTCAATGCATTATCTACTCGGATGCTGTCTCAGGTGTTCCGCGACGGCAAGATCTATCAACAGGAATACGAACAGGGTCGACCGCTGTACCCGGTAAAAGTTATCGGCGAGACGACTCTGCGCGGAACACGCCAGCAGTTTTGGCCGGATCCGTTGATATTTACCACGACTGTCTATAAATGGGACATCATTGCGAGCCGTATGCGAGAACTTGCTTACCTCAATGCAGGCATCAGAATCACGCTGAAAGACCTGCGTCCGGACGATGAAGGCAAGACAAAGACCGAGGTTTTTCACGCCAAGGATGGTCTGAAAGAGTTCGTTCGCTATGTCGATCGGCACCGTACGCACCTCTTCGATGATGTCATTTACTTGAAGACTGAAAAGCAAAGCATCCCCATTGAGGTTGCTATTATGTACAATACAGACTATTCCGAGAATATCCATTCATATGTCAACAACATCAATACGATTGAAGGCGGTACACATCTCACAGGTTTCCGCATCGCATTGACACGTACTTTGAAAGCATATGCAGATGCAGATCCGATTATTTCGAAGCAAATCGAGAAGGCAAAGATAGAGATTGCGGGCGAGGATTTCCGTGAAGGACTCACTGCTGTGATATCAATTAAGGTGGCGGAACCGCAGTTCGAGGGACAGACCAAGACCAAGTTGGGCAACAGCGAAGTGGCAGGCGCCGTGCAACAGGCCGTCGGCGAGGCGCTTACTTATTATTTGGAGGAGCATCCGAAAGAAGCAAAACAGATCTGCGACAAGGTAATTCTCGCAGCCACTGCACGTATCGCGGCTCGCAAGGCACGCGAAAGCGTACAACGAAAGAACCCGATGTCGGGCGGAGGATTGCCCGGTAAGCTGGCCGATTGCTCCAACAAAGACCCCAAAGCGTGTGAAATCTTCCTCGTAGAGGGTGACTCTGCGGGTGGATCCGCTAAGCAAGGACGAGACCGTTACACACAAGCCATCCTGCCATTAAAGGGTAAAATCCTCAACGTTGAGAAGGTTCAGTGGCACAAAGTGTTTGAAGCGGAGTCGGTAATGAATATCATTCAAAGCATAGGTGTACGTTTCGGAGTCGACGGTGAGGGCGACCGCGAGGCCAATATCGATAAACTAAGATACGATAAGATTATTATTATGACCGATGCCGACGTCGATGGATCGCACATCGACACGCTGATTATGACGCTGTTTTATCGTTTTATGCCTAAGGTTATTCAAGACGGACACCTCTATATAGCTACTCCGCCGCTCTATCTCTGCACCTATCGCAATAAGGTTAAAGAATACTGCTACACCGATCAGCAGCGACAAGCGTTCTTAGATAAGTACGGCGAGGGCGTAGAAGACGGTAAGAACATCCACACCCAGCGCTATAAAGGACTCGGAGAGATGAACCCCGAACAGCTGTGGGAGACCACAATGGATCCTAAAACACGATTATTGAAACAAGTAAATATAGAGAATGCCGCTGAAGCTGATGAGATTTTCTCGATGCTAATGGGCGATGACGTAGAGCCGCGACGTGAGTTTATCGAGGCAAACGCAACCTATGCGAACATCGATGCATAATAAATAATCCCTTGCGGACAGGCTGATCGAAGTCTGTCCGCAATTGTTTTAATACCCGAAATGTTTGAAGCGGAGATACGGAAATACGAAAAAGTGCGGCAGAAACATTTTTGAATGCAGCTTCATTAAATGTCTGTCCGATTTATTTTGCAGTCATTTTGTTTTTCCTTATCTTTGCATTCACAAACCCCAAAACGATGAATGTAAAGATCGAAGAATCTTGGCGACAACACATCGGAGCCGAGTTTGACAAGCAATATTTCGTAAATCTGACTGTGTTTGTACGTCAGGAATATACCCATTATACCTGCTTTCCGCCTGGAAATAAGATTTTCAACGCTTTCAATCTGTGCCCTTTCGACCAGGTGAAAACAGTGATTATCGGGCAAGATCCTTATCACGAGCCGGGCCAAGCACACGGACTCAGCTTCTCAGTCAATGCCGGTGTGCCCTTCCCTCCATCCTTAGTGAACATCTTTAAAGAGATAGAAATGGACTTAGGAACGCCTATGCCCGTCTCGGGCGACCTTACCCGATGGGCCGAACAGGGCGTTTTGCTACTCAATGCAACGCTCACCGTGCGGGCGCATCAGGCCGGAAGCCACCAGCGGAAAGGGTGGGAAGAGTTTACAGATGCCGCCATTCGGGCCCTGAATGCTGATCGCGAACACTTGGTTTTCATTCTTTGGGGTAGCTATGCACGGTCGAAAGTCTCGCTCATCGACAGCTCCCGACACTTAGTTTTACAGTCGGTTCACCCCTCACCGTTGTCTGCCAGTCGTGGCGGATGGTTCGGGAATCACCACTTCTCACGGTGCAATGCTTACTTGGAGCAGCACGGTGAGAAGCCTATTCTGTGGTAAACGATGAACAGGGAGATAATGCCGATCATTCAAGTAGGCAACGTACTCCTTTCGTCCGATATCCTGACAGAGCGTTTTTGTTGCGATCCGGACGCCTGTAAGGGCATCTGTTGCATAGAAGGAGATGCCGGAGCGCCCGTCACTACGGACGAAATCAGCGGTATAGAGGATGCACTCGATGCCGTCTGGAACAATCTTTCGGCCTCGGCCCAAGCCGTTTTAGACAAGCAAGGAGTGGCGTATACCGATCGCGAAGGCGACTTGGTAACGAGTATTGTGGGCGGAAAAGACTGCGTGTTCACGTGTTATGAGAACGGCATCTGCCTCTGCGCGTTAGAAAAAAAATATCGAAGAGGAGAGACGAAGTTTTGCAAACCCATCTCGTGTGCCCTCTATCCCATTCGTGAAAAACGGTTCGGTGAAGGCTTGGTGGGGCTCAACTATCACCGTTGGAGTGTTTGTAAGGATGCCGTTAAAAAGGGAAGGAAGTTGGATTTACCGTTATACAAGTTTCTGAAAGCCCCACTTATCCGTCGATTCGGTAAAGAATGGTATCACGAATTGTGCGAAGTGGCAAGAGAATTGCGCGTGAATAACGGAGCAGTTGACAATCGAGAGGAATAGCGATGGTAATGATTTGATTATCAAAAAGATACAACTTTAAAATCAAATTACGGTCTATTACGTTACAATAAGCCGTTAAACGCGCGACGTTTAACGGCTTTTCGCACGGTGTTTAACCATTCATTGCGCTGCGTTTAACCATCAATCGCAATACATCTCATAAACAACTGACAATCAACTAAATACAAACGACATAACCGGCCCATCTCCCTTGGGAGAGGGATCGGGATGACACTAAGATTATTTAGGATCAGCTCTATCTCCCTTTCATCGTTTTCAAAACTCCACATAAGGCTCCAACCGTTTGAAATCTGCCGCTGTAAAGTCGGGCGACAGACGTAGATCAGACAGAGAATGGAGTTGACCTTTCAGGCGACGATAATCGATAATGGCACGTGCTTGATAAAAATTGATGTACGGATGACGCTTCAATTGATTAAGCGTAAGGCGATTTAGATTGAGTTTTTGCAGGTTTTCGTCGGGAATAATGAGATATTTCAGCGCCTCTTCGGGGAAATCTTCGATTTCAGTCAATTGTCTCAGCGAGTAGAATCCGCCCAAACGCGTGCGATAATTCACGATTTGTCGGGCAAAGTAACTGCCTATTCCGGGCACCTTTTTCAATTGAGACGTATCGGCAATATTGACAGCAAGGCGGTCGGTCGGACGTAGTTTAAGGGGGTGTTTGAGCGTATCGTACTCGATGAAATGGGCATTTTTCATCTCTCTGAACAGTTCGGCGGCCGGTCGGTAATCGTCACCGATACGGATATAAGGAGCTAATGAACGATATTGTCCGCGTGTAAGTCCGTACAACCGGGCAAAATCTGCTGGGCGACGAAATATACCTCCGTGTGCGCGATACTTGTAAATGGCACGTACTTGCCACGGTTTGAGTCCGAGACGAAGCAATTGCGTGCTGTCGGCCGTATTGGGATCGAAAGCAAAACGTTCTGTTTTCAGTTCACCGGCCTGTGCATATCGGTAGTCGTTCGGATATAAATTTCTCGATGAAATGGCTCTTTTCTGCATACCGAGGCTATCTTTTACATCTGCGATGGCATTACATTCGTTGCCTCGAATACCGAAAATCAGCAATATAATTCCTACAATCGCGATGAGAACGACGATAAGTACCGAGCGATCCGACTTGGGGAGATAGAAGAATTCTTTAAAAAGCATAGGTCTTGTATTGATAAATAATACGATGAAATAGTTCTTTTTTCGCGCTAAATGACATCGAATTGGTGTAAGAAAAAGACCAAGATACAAAGCGGACAGACGTAACAAATGAGTGGAAAAAGGCTCCGAAGAGGCTCAAACCAGCCGTTCCCCAGTTCGTAAACTCGTCTGTTATCACCTGTTTAGGTATATACCGCCCTAAGAACAGGCAGGTAAGAATGCCTCCGATGGGTAAAAAGATTTGCCCGGTAACGAAATCGAAGATGTTAGGAGTCGTGATGAAGATGAGCAACAGACCACTGTCGAGAATGATTCCGAGCTTACTTCCGAAATGAACTCTTTCTTTTTGGCCATATTTCAATACTGATCCGATGCTGCAAAATTATAAAATAAATTCCGTTTTTGATGTAAATATATCGATAAAGGCGGCTATTTTTATGGTGACAGCTCCTATCAGTAAGACCGAAAAGAGCCTGTTTCTCATCACTTTGCATTCTAATACAATAAAGATAACGAACAGAGACCGGAAAAGTAAATATTCGAAGATGCTTTTTCAACATTCTCCCGTTTCCCGAAATGCGCTTGATACGAGGCCGAATATCAACGATTTTCGATGCAGATTCGGCTTTCTAACACTGCTTGTCGGCCTGTTTCAGAATGCAGATTCTCACTCAATGTCACAGGCTTGAACAAAGAAAGGTCACAGATTTATATCTTTCTGATTATCAAATACATACGAAGTACATTCTGATTAACGGTTAAACGCAATGCAAGTAACGGTTAAATACAGTGCATTTAGATGCTTTTCATAAGACAAGTAACTGTTAATCGCACGACGTTTAACGGTTGGCTATAAGTTTACTTATATCTATTTGAATATCAGTTAGATACAAATAAAGATCTCACTCTATACCCTTCCCTTAGAAAAAAGAATCTTATGTGCAATTCATTCTGTTTCATCCGTTCTTTGTTTTCGTCCTTTTATTTCTTGATTTGAAAACAAGACTCCTTTTGTCTAAATTCTCTTCGGTGATGAAATAACATTTTTTATGCCCGGCCATAGAAAAAATGTCATACGATTTGCCCCTATTGGAAAAATTATCTATATTTGCAGCACTGATTTAAACATTTAAATTTTAAACTAATTTGATTTACTATGAAAGTCTATGAGTATCAGGCAAAGGCCTTTTTTGCCAAATATGGTTTGCCGGTGGACAACAGTTTGGTGTGCCACACGGCAGAAGAGGCTGTCGAAGCTTACAGAAAACTGAGGGTAGAACGCGCTGTCGTAAAAGCCCAAGTACACACAGGCGGCCGAGGAAAAGCCGGCGGCGTGAAGCTGGGTAAGAATGAAGCCGAAATCAAACAGTATGCAACACAGATTCTGGGGATGGATATCAAGGGTTTCACTGTTGACAGAGTGCTCGTCGGCGAGGCTGTTGATATCGCATCGGAGTATTATGTAAGCATCGTCATCGACCGTAAATCGAAGTCGGCCATACTGATGCTCAGCCGCGAAGGAGGTATGGACATCGAGGCGGTAGCTAAGGATACGCCCGAGAAAATCATCAAAATACCCATCGACCCGCTGTTAGGGCTGCCCGATTACAAAGCTCGCGAGGCCGCATTTACGCTTTTTGACGATATGGCTCATGTAAAACAAGCCGTCCCTTTGCTGCAAAATCTCTATCGACTGTTCAAAGAAAAGGATGCGTCTCTGGCCGAAATCAACCCGCTTGTACTGACAGGCGACGGCAAACTGAAAGCCATCGATGCCAAGATGACATTCGATAACAATGCCCTCTTCCGTCATCCCGACGTGTTCGAATTGTTTGAACCCACGCCCGAAGAGCGTAAAGAACAAGACGCTAAGGATAAAGGCTTCAGCTATGTAAACCTCGGTGGCGAAATCGGTTGTATGGTCAACGGGGCCGGTTTAGCAATGGCCACGATGGATATGATTAAACTTTACGGCGGAAATCCGGCTAACTTCCTCGATATTGGCGGTAGTTCCAACCCCACGAAGATTGTAGAAGCAATGAAACTATTGCTCTCTGATAAGCACGTAAAGGTAGTTTTGATCAACATCTTCGGTGGAATCACCCGCTGCGATGATGTGGCTAAGGGGCTGATCGAGGCATTCAAGCTCATCGATACCACGATGCCGATCGTGATAAGACTAACCGGAACCAACGAGAAAGAGGGCCGAGAGCTACTCAAAGGCACCAAATTCAACGTGGCGCACACGATGGGCGAGGCCGGAAAGATGGCTGTAGAACTGGCTGCCAAATGTTGAACCGATAACCGAATAGTCGTAACTTAAAAACCGAAAACAAAATGAGTATATTGATAAATAAAGATACACGACTGATCGTTCAAGGCATAACGGGTCGTGACGGCGCATTCCACGCAACGAAAATGAAAGAGTATGGCACCAACGTTGTAGGCGGAACGTCGCCCGGGAAGGCCGGACAAGAGGTTGCAGGGATACCTGTTTTCAACACGGTTAAGGATGCTGTGAAGGCTACTAACGCCAACACGTCTGTAATCTTCGTACCGGCTGCGTTTGCAAAAGATGCGATGCTCGAGGCTGCTGACAGCGGCATTAAACTCATTATCTGTATCACCGAGGGCGTTCCGACGCTCGATGTGGTAGAGGCTTACCGCTATATCCGTGACAAAGGGGCCAATCTCATCGGTCCGAACTGCCCCGGACTCATCTCACCTGATGAGAGTATGGTGGGCATTATGCCAACAAACATCTTCAAGAAAGGACACACCGGCGTGATCAGTCGCAGCGGAACGCTGACTTACGAAGTCGTAGCCAACCTTACGGCAAACGGTTTTGGACAGTCAACTGCTGTGGGAGTAGGCGGCGATCCCATCGTAGGCCTCTACTTCCAAGACCTTCTCGAACTGTTCCAAAACGACCCGGAGACCGACAGTATCGCACTAATCGGCGAGATAGGAGGCGATGCCGAGGAGCGCGCTGCTGATTATATCAAACGCTGTGTGACCAAACCCGTAGTGGCATTCATTTCCGGTCGCGAGGCACCCAAAGGCAAACAGATGGGCCACGCGGGTGCAATCATCTCCAGCGGATCGGGTACTGCGGCCGAGAAAGTGGCTGCTTTTGAAGCTGCCGGCGTACCGGTTGCACGCGAAACGAGCGAAATTCCCACCCTATTAAAAGCTAAAATGAAATAAGGCTGACAGTTTGAAATGATACGAAAAGCCTCTATTCGGGATGCCGAACATCTCGGATAGAGGCTTTTTAACCACCCCTCATACGCTAAAAATGATGAAAATTTATATTGTTATTCCGTGTTACAACGAAGAGGAAGTACTCTGTTGGGCAGTGGATAAGTTGCAGACAGTGGTCGATAGGCTGCGAGACGAGACGGCAACAGAGGCTCGTTTAATGCTTGTCGACGATGGAAGCAGTGACAAGACGTGGCCTTTGATTTGTCAACTCACCGAGAAATTCGCTAACATTTCAGGTATCCGACTGTCTCATAATGTAGGACATCAGCGCGCATTGTGGGCCGGATTGGAGCAGACTGTCGACCAATGCGATGCTGCTGTATCGATAGATGCCGACCTGCAAGATGATGAGCGCGCCATTATCGATATGGTTAAGCAAGTCAAGCAGGGCTGCGACATCGTCTATGGCGTGCGTAAAGAGCGCAAAACAGATGCGTTCTTCAAACGCTTTACGGCACAAACTTTTTATCGACTAATGCGTTCCGTGGATCAGGAAATGATTTATAACCACGCCGATTACCGAATGATGACCACACGGACTGTACGTGCACTGCTGGCGTTTCCTGAACGGAATCTCTTTCTCCGAGGCTTAGTTCGTCAGTTAGGATTCAATGAAGGTTTCGTGTTTTACAATCGGACTGCGCGCACGGCAGGGCAATCCAAGTATCCGTTGCATAAAATGCTCAGCTTCTCTGTCGACGGAATAACGTCGTTTTCGACAGCTCCGCTCAAATGGATTACCGTCATCGGGCTGCTGATGACATTGGTTTCGGTTGTGATGATTGGTTTTGCGTTGATTGAATACGCCCAAGGCAATACGATACAAGGCTGGACTTCTACCCTCACTTCACTTTGGTTTATCGGCGGCGTAGTAACGACCGGCGTCGGAATCACCGGTGTTTACGTCGGAAAAATATACACTGAAGTGAAGCGCAGACCACGATACTTCGTGATGGAAAGACGGAACGGAATAAAAATTAATCACTAAGAATTGAGAGATTGAGCCTTAGATAAAAAGAGAAAGGAAATTCGACAGGAAATCATTTATATCTTATTGATTATCAATAGGATAAAGAACGCTCAACGATTGACGGTTAGTTGCACGCCGTTTAACGGCTAATTACACCGCAATTAGCCGTTAAACGGCGTACGATCTACCATTAGTTGTAAGGCAATTTATTACAAATAAGACAGGGTCGAAAGATGGGGTCGTTTTTAAACAACCGAGAATCGGATGCGAATCTCAATTCTTTGATATTCAATTATATATAGAGCAGACATCGTATCAGATAATGTACATTGGGAATGAGTGGCCTACCGACGTCACAGAACAGCCAAATCGGCATATAAGTATGTCAATTTGACGCATAAAAGTTTATTGGTATGCTTGTTGCATTTCAACCAATGAAGTTGAAACAGAAACAAATTAAAAAACAGGAGGATTGATTATGTTACCAATTATGCACAGAAATTCGTGGTTACCGAGTGTATTCGACGACTTTTTCAACACAGACTTTATGCCCCGCGCTAATGCAACGGCACCCGCCATCAATGTCATCGAAAACGAAAAAGACTATGTTGTAGAGCTTGCCGCACCCGGATTGAAGAAAGAAGACTTCGTTGTCAACATCAACAACGACGGAAATCTAACCATCAAGATGGAGCAGAAGCAGGAGAATAAAGAGGAAAACAAGAAGACACATTACCTGCGCCGGGAGTTCAGTTACTCCAAATATGAGCAGACATTGCTGCTTCCCGACGACGTAGATAAGGAAAAAATCGCAGCCAAAGTCAACGATGGCGTGCTCACGGTGGTACTTCCTAAGCTGTCACAAGTCGTGCAAAGCGCAAGTCGTCAAATCTCAGTAGAGTAGTCTCTCAATAGGTATCATATATGCACGGGCCCTTCATTCGCGAGAATCGAGGGGCCCTTTTCGTAAGCATCAACGGCTTGTCCGCTTGCCCTTTTTCAATATTCGCGTCAGCTGTAACAGGCAAATAATGGTGAGGAGCATAGAGAATACCAGACTCAACCACATTGCCCCCGCATTGCCCCCGAATAAATCGATGAGCTTGTAGTCTTCCGATCCGGGCCACAAATTACAGACTGCGAAAGCAACCGAATTGTTCACCCAATGCAAGACGATGCCGGGAATGATGCTGCCGGTGCGGTAATACATCCAGCCTAACAGCAAACCGAGCGCCACAGCGTGCGGAGCCTGCCCCATATTGCCGTGAGCCAGACCGAAGATCAGGGCCGACAGCACGATGGGCAACCAATGCATACGCTTTGAAAAAAGTGTGAACAAACAGCGGAGAATAGCTCCGCGAAAGAGAATCTCTTCTGCAATGGGGGCCAGAATACCTACGGATAAATAGCCGAAGCCATCGCTCATCAAGGCCCTCAACACCTTTTCTATACCATTGGGGACATCGGCATCGATCCATTCGATCATCCATACAGACGGAATCACGGTGAACAAACCGAGCAATGCAATCCAACCGAGGGCGCGCCAAGGTCGAGTCCGCAGGTAGGAATACGACACCGGTGCCCATCGGAAGCCGAGAAACAGCAGGATAAGAGTTATATTTGCAACTGCGGTCAGCACAATAATGGCCGTTGGTTCCGTCAAGAATCCACCGGAAAGTGAACCGAGTGCTTCGGGAATCGACGATCCGCGAGCCATCAGGAAAGCCATACCCACGATGACGGTAGCAATGACTTGGACCAGTAGATAGACTACAATGAACCATAAGATGTTGAGAATGTTTTTAGTCGTTGTTGTCATTTATATGTCGGTTAAAGATGATTCAATTCGCGAATATGGCGTTCGTCATCGGCCATTTGCGTACGAAGCTGTTGCAAGTCAGCAAATTTCTTTTCGCCGCGAATGCGTTTCAGGAATGCCACTTCAATCTTCCGGCCGTACAAGTCGGCGTCGAAATCCAGGATATAGGTCTCTACTGATAGGTGCGTTCCGTCGAAAGTGGGGCGCGTTCCCACGCTCGTCATTGCCGGGTGCAACTCACACTCGCCCTCGATGCGCACTCGTGTGGCATAGACTCCTATCTGCGGCAGCAGCTGACACACCTCATCCATATCGAGATTGGCCGTGGGAAAGCCTAAGCGATGCCCGTTGCGAAAGCCGTGCGACACGTGTGCTGACAGTGTATAAGCATAGCCTAAACAACGATTGGCCTCTGTCAGATCGCCACGTTCAATGGCATTGCGAATGACCGAAGAGCTGACACGGATGCCATCTACGGTAATTCCGCAGCTCTTTACGACCTCGATGCCCAGCGTGCGGCCATAAGCACAATAGTCGTCAATACTTTCTGAGCGGTCGTGACCAAATCGATTGTCGTAGCCTATAATGAGTTTGCGTACGTTAAGGCGACTACTGAGGATGTGTATCATAAACTCGCGGGCCGTGAGCGCAGCCATTCGGCGATCGAAGTCGAGTACGGTGCAGCGGTCGATACCTGTTTCTGCGAGTCGCTCTATCTTCATTTCGGGGGTCGAAAGCAGCCGAGGTACATAGTGGGTATCGATGACCTGGCGCGGATGACGGGCAAACGTGATGACCATCGATGCCAACCCGTCGGCTCGGGCCTCGTCGATCACACGCCCGATAAGGTATCGATGACCGCAATGCACGCCATCGAAGAACCCGATAGTTGCTGCCGCAGGAGGCAACGGCCTTGTTGTTTCATCCACTATTATCATTACTTACTACTTATTCCCTACTCCTTATCACTTATTATTTGCTCCCTTACTACTTTATTTCCTCGTCTCTTGCTCCACCTCCACAACTCGCCGGCCCAAAGAACGACGGAAGTTGAGGCAATGATTAACAACCATTCGACAGCCGAAAGCGGTTCGGTACGGAACATTTTGCCGCCGAACGTCACGATAATCCATTGTCCGCCAAGGATGATCAACAGCACAAGGATGAGTCCCCGATCTAAAAAGAAATGACGGAAAGCCGAATGATGCGAGCCGAGCGACTTCGCATTGAAGAGGTTCCAGAACTGAAGCATCACGAAAACAGTGAAGAATATCGTGAGTTCGTGCAGTTGGATGCCGGGGTCGGAATCGTATTCGTAATACAGAAGCAGGCCCGACATCAGTATAAACAGCGCCACACTACCTATGCAAATGCTACGGCCAATTGCACGCGTAATGATGAAATTACTGCTGCGACGCGGCTTCTCGTTCATCACTTCGTGCGAAGGCGGCAGCGAAGCCAGTGACATCGCAGCGAAAGTATCCATTATCAGGTTGACCCATAATATCTGGGTGACGGTGAGCGGCATCGCCATACCCACCAGTGAGGCGCAAAACACGAGCAATAGAGCAGCCAAATTGACCACTAACTGGAAGTAAAGAAACCGCTGAATGTTCTTATACAGTGACCGACCCCACATCACCGCGCGGGCGATCGACGCGAAAGAGTCGTCCAAGAGTGTCATATCCGACGCTTCTTTGGCCACACTCGTGCCTGAGCCGAGCGACAAGCCCACGTGCGCATAATTGAGTGCGGGCGCATCGTTGGTGCCGTCTCCCGTAACGGCCACAATCTCGCCGTGGCGCTGCAACAGCTGAACCAACCGCTGTTTGTTGTCGGGTCGGGCCCGCGACATCACTTTCAACCCCTCCACTTCGGCGTAAGCCGCCTCATCGCTGAGGGCTGCAAAGTCGGTGCCGGTGATGTGTCGACTGTTTGGATGGGCCGCTTCAACCTTGTCGTCATCGGCTGTCCAGATACCGATTTGCCGCGCAATCTCGATAGCTGTGGCCGAAGTGTCGCCCGTAACGATCTTCACCGTAATGCCGGCACGCCGACATTCGGCCACAGCCGACGGTACATCGAGACGCAACGGATCGCTGATGGCAACCAAGGATTGTAGTGTAAGCAGCACATCCGATAGCTCGGCAGCCTCATCCCCGGTATCTTTCCCTTGGGAGAGGGGAGCAAGTAATGAAGCAATATCTGTTTCGGTATCTTGCAGCTTACGATAAGCCAGCGCTAAAGTACGGTTAGCGGCCTGCTGAAAAGCCGTTAAACGCTGTGCAAGTAACGGTCTTTCGTCGGGCGAAAGACGGCAAATCGCCAGAATAATTTCAGGTGCTCCTTTGACGAAAAGATAACGGCGCCCCTCGACACGGGCAATGGTAGCCATCAGCTTTCGCTCTGTTGAGAACGGGAGTTGCACCTCGATGTCGGCTCGCTCACGCAATTCGTGATAATCAAAGCTGTGCTTTTGGGCCCACGTCAGCAGTGCAATCTCAGTGGGATTACCTATCCCGCGCCCATCATCGGTATCGAGATGGGCCGTGGTATTCACAGCAATGGCTGTGGCCAGCAATCGGTCGTCATCAGAAAGGGGAACCATCTCGCGCACTTCCATCCGGTTTTGCGTCAGCGTTCCGGTCTTATCGGTGCATATAACGGTAACTGCGCCCATTGTTTCGCAGGCGTGCAGCTTGCGAACAAGATTGTTGCTGCGCAACATTCGGCGCATATTCAGGGCCAGACTCAGCGTTACCGCCATTGGAAGTCCCTCGGGAACGGCCATTACAATGAGTGTAACGGCCATCATAAAATAGTTGAGCGTGAGCTCGGTCATCCGCAGATAATCGCCCGAATGCCACACCGCATCGGTCAAAATACTGTGACCGAGGAAAAGCACGAAAGCTACCACGGCCACGCACGAGCCCAATTTGCTGATGAATCGGGCCAGTTTACCAAGCTGTTGATTGAGAGGCGTCTCCGTGCCGGTGGTTTCTGTCGACTTGCGAGCCACTTTCCCGATTTCCGTTTCATCGCCCACGGCCGTAACACGAGCCACACCGCGGCCGCCCATTACCATCGTCGAACGCAACACTTGGTCGGCAGGATAAGCGTCTTCGGTGTGTTGCCCTGCGGCGTCTGCATATTTCGTAACCATCGGTTCGCCTGTAAGCGACGACTCGTTAATCTGCAAATCCACGGCGCTGAGCAACTGACCGTCGGCCGGAATCTCGTCGCCCACCTCTATGATCAAGATGTCTCCCACGACAACATCACGCCGGGCAATCTCCTGCACACGACCGTCGCGTTTCACTTTAACGGGTTGTTCCTCATCAAGCGACGTCAGTACACTGAACTTTCGGGCTGCATCGCGCTCGAAAACGAAGCCTACCGTCGTGGCGAGGAATATCGCAACGAAGATGCCGATGGTCTCGATGAAGTCGCCTTCGATAAACGCCAGCACGAGCGAAACAAATGCCGTAAGAAGCAAAATCTTGATCATCGGGTCGCGATATTTATCAAGATAGAGCTTCCAAAGCGATACACCGCGCGGCGGTGTAAGTATATTGCTGCCATGCAGACGCCTACTGGCCTCTACTTCCGGCTGCATGAGACCGCTGTCGACGGTTTTTGTCGTAAAGTCTGATACATTCATAAATGTCTTGTTGAGCCCACAAAGGTAGTCAAAAATCGTCGAACGACAACTGAATTCTATCTATTCCTAACGTTTTTTGCAGAAAAATCGCCTTGCATTTATTTCGCTCAATCAAGAAAAACCATTATCTTTGCATCACCGAATAGGTCTGCTCCCATAGTTCAATGGATAGAACGTAGGTTTCCTAAACCTTTGATCCGGGTTCGATTCCCGGTGGGAGTACTTCTTTTTTACCCTTTTATTTTATTAGTTTTTTACCTCCACGGATATAGATTCCACGCCGTAAGGCGTGCGAATCTGTACCCACATACCGCCCGTTGAGGTCGTATATCCGATTATCGGACGGTGCTTTCTGCGGTATTCGGACGATACCCGTAGTTGTATCGTTCACCTTTTCCAATTCTTTCAACCACGCGGGAACGGCTCCCAAACGCTTTTCCAACTGAGCGGCATACAGCGAACGCGGCAGAACTTCGTGTCCGTGGTCGGCATCGAGTTTGGTTTGACCGGCTACAAAAGTAACGCCCGCATCGCCGTGAAAGCCTACGATAGTAGGCGGCAACGTCTTAAACCAAATCTGTTTGTCGTCCCACCAGACGAAAGGAAGCTGTGTTTTGGACGAGATATTGGTCGCATTGAAATTCCAAAGCGTAAGATCATCGAGATGATTGGGCAACTGCGATCGGTCGCCTCCCATCCGATACTGCATAAATCCGCCCTTGCAGACATCGAACAATGTGGCTCGCGGCTGCGTGGCGTGTGCCTCGAAACAAGCATCAACACCCCATTGCGAGTCCCAAATAACACAGCCTATGCTTTGCTTAGACACGCCGCAGGCGTGATATTGACCCACATTCTTGGCATAACGAGATTGATCATCGTTGTAATATCCATCGGAACGATCAAACACTTTGCCGATAAATACGCGTGAAGAGGCCTGTGCACGAATGGCCGAATGCCCGCGGCGACCGCTGATTGTGATATCGTATGCTGAACAACCGGCACACAAACTCATCGTGAAAGCCTCGCTGACGCTGCGGAATCCCACGCGTCGCATCCACGAATCGGTCATTCGGACCATATCCAAAGGCTTGTAAGCGCCATCGTCCTGCCACGTTGCGTGGTGCTTGAAATGGTCTTTTGCGTTGCCCACAAACGTGAGATCTTCTATACCCACGCCCTCATAATGCCTGTATCTGACAATTTTCCAACCCCATTGTGGGTCTACATCGTGCATCAAAGGTTCGTAAAACGTGATACGACCGTTGCTTACCGACTTCACCTGATGATAGTCGCGTACCTGTACGCCATCGTTTTTGAGGTTGGTCATCGTGCTTGACAAGCGGTGCCCCAACAGTTCTTGCTTGACAAGAGCGGCATCGTTGTTTTCCAAATTCAGCATTACCCAAGTACCGGGTTTGATGTCAGGAGAGATGTTTTCCGCCTCAACGGTAAAGTCGCCTTTATGTGCCCGCCCCGTGATCTGCGCCCAAACAGGCGGATTCTTTTCGCCGTTGTTGCGAATGGAAATCATTACCGGCGAGCTGTACAGGTTCTTGTTGCGCGGCAAGTTGGGGTCTTTCATCGTCAGAGTGGTCAGGTCTCGGCCCGCACCTTTCAGTATGACGTGCCCCATCACTATATTCAATGCCGAAGATTGGGCTTTCCCGTCGGCACCGATCGTATTATCTTCCGATGTGTGCAGAATGTAATCGCCTGCGGGAAAGTAGATTATCGCCCGCGCATCAGCCTTTCCTGCGCCGATCTTTTTCAGAATCCGCACAAGCGCATCGCGGTCGGATTTACCGTCGTTGGGCACTGCTCCGAACTCAGGATCGGTCACATCATAAACGTTATAACCCAATGTCGAGACATCGGGAGGGGCCGTTTCGCCGTGGTTGTAACCCGCATAAGAGAAATCTAACAATACATTGGTTGCCGACTGCTTGACAAATGCGTTCCAAGCAGTACAAAATCTGCTGTCGTCTGCTTGTACAGGTAGTGCGACAAAGGCAGAGACAATCATTGAGATAAAAGTTTTCGTGTTCATTATTGAATGATTTTTACGGTCGTATATAACTGAAT
This sequence comes from Hoylesella pleuritidis JCM 14110, assembly GCF_000613725.1. Lineage (GTDB taxonomy): Bacteria > Bacteroidota > Bacteroidia > Bacteroidales > Bacteroidaceae > Prevotella > Prevotella pleuritidis. Next base: position 32,624 of record NZ_BAJN01000002.1, on the reverse strand, counting down.
AGCTCCGTCGTTGGACATCGATTCGGGCATCGGTATTATATTTTTTTCAAGCGAAGAATGCCAACTAAGGCGACGTCTGAGAATGCCTATTCCCACAGGTGATTCGAGAAGAGCTTCCGATTAACCGTTACTTGCACGGCGATTAACGGCTGAATGCACGGCATTCAACGGCATTTTGCACGGTGATTAACGGTTAATGGAAACGGGCTTCTTTATCGGGCGTCCGACAGCTCCGTTTTTCTATGTCGACAGCTCGTGCCGGGCGACATTTTATGAGCTATCTTGCCGACTCTATTCCACTACCTTTATGTTCATTTGTCGGATAACGGACGACGTCTTCTTGTAGTTCCCGTTCACTGCAAGGAACGTGGCTTTGTACGTTCCCGTCGTGTTGTACACATAAGAATAAGCATCTAAATTCCGGGAGATATTCTTGATATTGACACCCACATCAGGCGTACAAGCATTCACAAGAATATGATTCGACACGAGCCAACTGTATTTCAGCGCCCGCTTCGCATTGCTGCTGTGGATGAAAAAGTTGCCTTTCGCCACGCCCGTCAGATTCCAAATGCCTGCCGTATTATTGGTTACGGTGCCGTAAGCTCTGTTGTTTGTCATCGACTTTTGGTCTTCCAAGTGCAGTCGGTTGCACATATTGACGGCCGTGAATCCCATATTCGAGGCCATCAGTGTGCTCGAAGTACCGTCTTTCATTCGGTTGACAATCTGCATCTTGACAAAATTCACACGCGGCTGTGCTGCTGAGTTGTTCTGCCCTTTGTACTTGACGGCGATGGTGATGGCCTTTCCCAAATAGGGCTTCATATCCAAATCGAACGACTTGGCGCCTGCAACGGAAGAGACGGGAGCCTGAGGCAGGTCGCTCTGTGGCACTAAATCTTTCCATAACGAAGTTTCGACCAATGCCGAATCGGCCGCGAAATTGTTCTTATACAGACCCGGGAAACTGTCTGAAATATACATACTCAGCACCCCGGCAGCACTGGCTGCATTGCCATATTGTTCCCAAACGGAGAACATCAGATGAGAGGAGGCTATATCGGCAGCATCGATCATTACCCGCTCTCGATACTCGTACTTGCTTCCGGGCTCACCACTGAAAAAGGTAATAAAGTCTGGATTACCTCCCAATCGGAATTCGACAGGCTTTCCTTTCTTCACAATGACGGTGTCGCCGACTGTTTTGACATTCCCGTCGGCGGTAACACCGACGTTCAGAGATACTTTCTCTTCTAATTCGCTGTCGCAGGATGCAAGGGCAAAACCGCAGAACAACAAAGCTATAAATGATTGATAGGATTTCATTTCGATATCGATTCGTTGATTCGTTATGTTTCTTGGACAGGAGTTTGGGCGTCGGCTTTCGGAGCATCGATGCCCGAACTCTCATAGAGAATTACCATCCGGGATTGTTTTCCGTAATGAGATGGTTCACGGCCATCTCATTGGCGGGTATCGGGAAATAATAATATGTGTCTGAAATTTGGAAATATGTGTACACGTTTGCAGGTCCGAGCTTCCAGTCGCTGCCGTTTTGGGCGCGCGCTACGAGTGCATTCATATTCTGAACATATTCTCCCCAGCGAATCAAATCGAACCGACGGGTGAACTCAAAACACAATTCCATCGCACGTTCGTCCTTGACTGCCTGGCGGAACTCATCTTTTGAGAGATTGCTCAGCTCGCTGATGCCGGCGCGTTTACGCACTGCATTGATGCACTGATAGGCCAATGCAGTGGGCTCATTATTGATTTCGTTCTCGCATTCTGCAATCATCAGCAAGATATCTGCATAGCGAAGAATGGGGAAATTGATAGCGGTGAAGTTCTTATTTTTCTTGTCTGCCTCGTACTCGCGCCGATATTTGCCACACACTCTGGCTAAATCGGTGCTTGCAACAGTCTTTTCGCGGTCGCCCTTTTTAGAAGAAGGAGCGGTGTCTCCGTAGCTGTAAGAACGGTCATAATATTGATTTTTCACTTCGGCAAGCTTGCCTTTCTCGAAGAGTCGGCCGTCGACACCCTTTCCGGTCGACGACTCCGTATATTGGAATGGCGCAATATTCCAGTTCATTCGGTTGCTGTCGCCGTTGGCAGTGTATAGATCATAGAGTTTGGGTGTGCAATAAAAGAAAGCGTAACTGTATCCAGGATCGGCCTTGCCGACGATTTCCGCCTTCGCCGATAAGTCGGGAGCAGACAGTCCGATGATATTACCCACACGACCTTCTGTGCGTGTATCGGTTGAATAATTGCCGGTAAACTCAGCCTCCCAGATGCTTTCTTTGGCTGTGGTGTTATATTTATCGGCACAAAGATCGATGAAATAATCCCAATAATGGGGCGCCAACGCGTGGCCTTCATTCATCACTTTCTGTGCATAAAAGCCCGCCTGCGCGAAGTACTCTTTGATTTTCGCCTCATTGGCAGCCGTCTTATCGCGGAAATGTTCACCTGCACGGAACATATAAACACGTGCTAAGATGCCCCAAGCAGCTGACTTCGATACCGAGCCCGGCTGATAACCGAGGTCAGAAGCTGACTTCAATCCCTCGGAACTCTCTGCCATTTCCTTGACGATAAAATCATAAATCTGCTCTTTCGGCGTACGTTTGATAGGCAATCCTACAACACTCTGCGTGGAATTCGTGCGAAACGGTACGTCGCCCCAGCATTCAACAAGGTTGAAATAATAGAAAGCCCGCAGGAAACGAGCCTCAGCCGTGTACAACTTACGGTTAGCCTCGCCGATTCCAGGTACCTTATCGATATTCTCTAACAGAATATTGGCTCGATTGATGCCTGAATACAGCACATACCAGAAGGCTGCCACATCAGGATCTCCGGTGTTGGCATTATTGCAAATCAATCCTTTATTATAAGGAGAACGGCCCGGTCCGCCGTAATGTTCGGTATCATCGCCGCCCGTCAAGTAAAAATATTCGCCGCCGTAAAAGGCGTTTGCGTCAGGATTGCATATACACCGCGCAAGAACGACTCTGCTTCTGACTCGTTTTTGAAATAACTTCCCGACGTGGTTCGTGTAGGTTCTTTGTCGAGGAAGCTGCAAGATGTTACGGCAAGAACGGCCGTCAACAGGATAAATATTCTGATTGTCTTCATAAATAATGGTCTTGTTTACGTGATTAGAAACCTAAATTGATACCGACTGTAAACACACGGGCACGCGGATAAGCCGAGAAATCGAGCCCGGGCGTAAGTGCTCCTTCGCGTACGGACACCTCGGGGTCATAACCTTTATAGCCGGTGAGGGTGAAAACATTCTGTGCTGCTACGTAGATTCGGGCTTCATCAAGACGCCATTTCAGCAAAAGCGCCTTCGGTAAAGAGTAACCCAGCGTTGCAGTTTTCAGTCGAAGGAACGATCCGTCTTCGATAATTCGCGACGAGAAAACCTTATTAGAACTGGAACTTGTAGCACGAGGAATGTCGCTCTGCGGATTTTCGGGCGTCCACCGACCTGCATAGCTGGCATATTGATTAAGGTCGCGGGAACGGTTGAACGAACTTTCAAAGAACAGCCGATTGGCATTCATCACATCATTGCCGTAAGACCACTGAAAGAACAGATTGAGATCGAAGTTCTTGTACTTGAAATTGTTCGTGAAACCACCCGTATGTTTAGGAAGACCTCGGCCTATTATCGTGCGGTCATTATCATCAATGACACCGTCGCCGTTCAAATCTCGATACTTCGGCATACCCGGTTGGGTATTCGACTCCGATGAGAAACGAGGCACATTAGATTTCAATGTGTATGTATTTCCCGATTTATCGAAATCTTCATATTTATAAGTTCCATCATAAATATAGCCATACATCATTCCCATAGAATACCCTTTCTTGGCTATATAACTGGTTTGCGAATTATAATTCTGGTCAAACATTGCCGTGCTTAGCAAACTGACTTGACCTTCGGCCAACTCTAACACCTTGTTTTTATTAAATGCAATGTTGAAGTTTGACTTCCATTCAAAGTCCTTGGTCTTGATATTCGTCGTACTCAAAGTAAACTCTACACCTTGATTCCGAATCTTTCCGATGTTCTTGATAGCACCGGTGAAACCCGAAGACAAGGGCAAAGACGACATCAACAGCAGGTCGCGGGTGATCTTCTGGTACAGATCGACCGTGATATTAACGCGGTCATTGAGCAGTCCAAGGTCCAAACCTAAGTTCCATTGTTCAGTAGTCTCCCACTTCAAATCCTTGTTCGGAATCGACGTCGGCACCATCCCGACATTGTTTTGTTTGTTATTCAACGGGTAAACACCACCGGGAATCGATCCCGGTGAGATGAGATCGCCACGCCGGTCTTTCAAAAGCTCATAGAGTCCGAATGAATCATACTCGCCCACACGGTTATTTCCTGTAAGTCCCCAACTCAAACGCAGCTTACCAGTAGATACAGCCGGCCGGAGCTCTTGCATCAAATTCTCTTCTGTAAAGTTCCAAGCCAATGAACCGGAAGGGAAATATCCGAATCGATTAGCACCTCGGAACTTAGACGATCCGTCTGCACGGAATGTTGCAGTAGCATAATATTTCGACAGATAATTATAGTTAAAGCGGCCGAAGAACGACATCATCGCCCACGAAGATTTCACCGATTCATTGGTGCTTGGCGTCCCTTGGCTCATACCTGCCATACCGAGCGACTCGTTCGGAATTTGAATCGTCTTCATCGAATAATAATTATAGTCCGAGTTTTGCAATGAAAATCCCAAGAGTGTATTAAAGAAATGGCGCTTGCTGATATTGGTCTGATAAGTCAATGTATTCTCATTCAGCCATGTAGTACGTTCCGAATGAACTACCTGCGCATTCACTTTTTCGACTGATTTAGGTCCTCCGTAGCGCGTTTTCGACCCATTGAATGTGTCATTATGCCGATAATCCGTGGTGTAACCACCCGAAACTTTCAGTCGAAGACCTGCCATCAACTGGTATTCAAGGTATCCGTTGAACTGAAAATAGTTCGCATAGCGCTTCCGATACTCATTATTGAGCGACATAATCGGATTAAAACGATAGTCACTTGTCCAATTCACGTCATCGTCCGTCAGGTTTTCTTCCAACGATTTCAGTGGAACACCCGGCTGTGTAACCGGCCGATAGCCCCAGACACTGTAAAAGAGGTTATTCATTCCGCTGTAACTCTGTTGCGACGGAGATGCTCCCGTCTGGGTGGAATGAGAGTAATTGACATTCAGATTCACGCGCAGCTTCTTCTTGGTAACGGTCATTCCCAATCTGCCTTGCAGTCGGTTGTAATTAGAATTGAGCACAATACCGTCCTGATCATAATAAGACACCGACGCATTATAACGTACTCCCTTGCTGCCACCGGTCAAACCGACATTGTGACTCTGTGTCGGTGCTGTGCGAAAAATCATATCCTGCCAGTCATATTGCGGTATATGGCGATAGTCATCAAGTGTCCATTGCTTACCTTCGTGGTTAGCGAAATAAGTAGAAGCCATCCGATCGGGATACATTTCGGCTTGCAGCTTCACGAATTCATAGGCATTCATCATCGGGATAGTGCGAGTCACGTTCTGCACACCTGCACTTCCGTCGTAGCGCACTTTGGTTTTACCTTCCCGTCCGCTCTTGGTTGTGATGATAACGACACCGTTAGCGCCGCGTGCTCCATATATAGCCGTAGCCGAAGCATCTTTTAAAATATCGATGGAAGCGATGTCCGACGGATTGATCGATGCTCCGACAGCCGGATCTTCAACAGGAAACCCGTCTATAACATACAATGGAGAGTTGTCTTGTGTGAGCGAGTTATTACCGCGAATGACGATATTCATTTGCGACCCCGGCATCCCTTCACCCGAACTCACATTTACTCCGGCAATGCGTCCGCCCAAAGTCTGATCGAAAGAACCTACCGGTGTACTGAGCAAATCTTTCATATCAGCCTTGGCTACTGAGCCCGTCAGGTCACGTTTGCGCATCTCTTGATAGCCCACTACGACCACTTCATTCAACAGTTTGTTGTCTTCTTTCATCACCACAACGACATCTTTGCCTGCCGTAGCAGTCTTTTCTACGCGTTCGTAGCCGATAAACGAGAAGACTAATACAGCACTCTTGCTACCGATATTCAGTGTAAACGACCCGTCGAGGCCGGTAATCGTACCGCCTTTCGTGCCTTTTACGGTCACACTGACACCCGTCATTGTCTCTCCTTTCTCGTCTTTCACCACCCCTTTCACCGCGGACTGGGCAAAGGCAGCCGCCGTTGCCATCCAAAATATTAAAAAGAGAGCGAACATCCTACAACCGGATGAGTTTGGATTCTGTCTATACATAAATTGTCGGTTTATTTTTTACTTTGTTCAGCTTAATAGCCAATAAGAGGTTTAGATGTGCAAAATTATGTCATGAAATAAAAAATAGAGTACCCAAATTGTACAAAAGAATACCGTTTTTGTACAATTTACATCCTCGAAACAACGTCAACAAATCGCCGATAAACATTATTTTCTACGCAAGAATCGGCCTTTTTGCAAAATCTTTACTATCTTTGTGTCAAGTATAAACCTTTAAAAATCTGCACAACTATGTTAGGAGCAATTATCGGAGACATCATCGGATCGCGTTTCGAGTTCGGAAATGCCCCGCGAAAAGGATTTGAATTATTCACAAATGAGTGCAGTTTCACCGACGACACCGTCTGTACCATTGCCGTTGCCGATGCTGTTCTCAACGAGCGAAGCTACAAAGAATCGCTTCTCGAATGGTGTGCCCGCTATCCGGAACCGATGGGCGGCTACGGCAGCAGATTCGAGTCGTGGCTCCGATCGCCTGACTCTGCACCCGCAAACTCATTTGGCAACGGGTCAGCAATGCGTGTCAGCTCCATCGGGTGGCTATTCAACGGTTTTCACGCAGTGCTTGACGAGGCCCGACGTTCGGCCGAAGTAAGTCACAATCATCCCGAAGGCATCAAGGGAGCACAGTGCATTGCCGCATCCATTTACTGGCTCCGCACGTGCCGTGTGTCCAAAGACGAACTGGAAGAGGCTGTCGGTCGTCGTTTCGGTTATGACATTCCACCCCTGCGCAATGTCTACAAGATCGGCAGCGAAGGCTATTTCGATGCCACATGTCAAGAAACCGTGCCGATGGCTCTGCGCTGTTTCCTCCATAGCGAGAACTTTGAAGATGCCGTTCGGCTGGCTGTTCTGGCCGACGGCGACACCGACACGAAAGCTGCCATCACCGGTTCCGTGGCCGAAGCGCATTATAATGTGCCCGAGAAACTTATCGAACAAGCCTGCGACCGACTGCCCGTAGAGATGCTCTCGGTGCTGGAACGGTTTTATAACAAAATCGAAGCGGGCATCAAACTATAACCGAATAAAAGACATCGAGATGCGACACGACAAATTAGGAAGAGAACTTGAACTGATCATTCTGCTCACCCGGAATGCCGATTACACGGCACAAGACCTGTGCGAAAAGCTCGGCGTAACTCGCCGTAACCTTTATTACTATCTTGATTTTCTGCGATATGCGGGATTCGAAGTCATCAAGCACGGCTATTATTACCGCTTGGGGCGACGCTCCCGATTCTTCACACGACTGCGTGAAGGTATCGATTTCACCGAGAACGAAGCCGTTTTCATCCGTCGTCTGCTCGAACGTGCCGACGAAAACAATCCGCTCGTACCTCATCTCAAAGCGAAACTCGATCGATTCTACGATTTCCGAATCACCAACGACCCGCATTTACAAACGCGCTTGGCCCACAATGTCGAGAAACTTATAGATGCCATCAAATTCAAAAGCGTGGTGCTGCTGCGCAATTACTCGTCGCCGCACAGCCGCACAGTTACCGACCGTTTTGTAGAACCGTTCGAACTGATGAACGGCAACAATGATGTGCGGTGCTACGAAATACTTTCCGGGATGAACAAAACATTCAAAGTGGCGCGTATGGGCGATGTAGAGCCGGTCGATGCAACGTGGGGTAACGAAGCCAAACACCGCCGCGTGTTTACCGATGTGTTTATGTTCAGTGGCGAAGAGCAATTCGGCATCGACCTATTATTGGGTCAGTTGTCGCGCAATCTCTTTGCCGAGGAGTACCCACAGGCCGCCGATTGTCTTGCTCCTGCTGCCGACTCACGTTGGCATTTGCACATAGACGTGTGCAGCTACACGGGCATCGGCCGTTTCGTCTTAGGTCTTTACGACGATATCGAGGTCTTGGGCGACGCTGGTTTCAAAGCCTATCTGAAAGCGAAAATCAATCATTTCAAAGACTGTTGAATTGAGAACTGACAATTGAGAATTGACAATTGGAAATCGGTTGATCGTAATTCATACGGAAGAACACAAACGCATAAGAACAGGTCGGAGCTCTCTCGATAGGCAACAATTATCCCATTGAAAATCAACGGGATAGGAAGTCCTCTGTAATTAACCGTTAATTACCGTACGTTTAACGGTTAGTTGTACGGCAAGTAACGGTTAATCGCACGCCGTTTGGTGCTTAAATACACGTCCATTAACCATCAATTGCTTCGTCCGAAGATATTTATCTGATAACCAATGATTTACATTGGAAGTAACTCCTTTATTTATCCGCGTAGCAATGCGATATAAACCGCATTCACAGCGGTGCAAGTTATTTTGTGCGTTGTCTTCATCCGTGTAGCGGATGCGCTGTTGTCAGGGCACTGTTGGGAGCAAAGCGGACAACGGTGCCTGGTTGGACGCCGCTTTATTCAACGCTGTAAGCGTTGCGCTGTTTTATGTTTCAAAACGCAATGCGGCGTTTCAGTGCAGAATTAAGGTCGTCAATCGGTCGGGATTGAACAAATCTTGGGCTACGGTTTGCAGTCGGTCGGCCGTTACTTCATCGATACGGCGGAAAAGATCGGACACATTTTTCTCACGCCCATAGTGCAAATAGCTCTTTGCGAAATCGAGTGCAAAGTTCTCACGGTTATCGCACGATACGCCGATTTGCCCTTTAATCTGTTTCTTCGCGGCATTCAGACGGGTGGCAGTAAGGGGCTTTTGCATCATGCGATCGAGCTCGCGGGCCACCAACCGACGGCAACGCATCGTGTCTTTGGGGTCGCACCCGAAGTAGATGCACCACACACCGGTGTCTCCGTAACTCACCATCGAACTCTCAACGGTATAAACCAGTCCGCGACGTTCACGCAAAGCGAGATTCAGGCGAGCGTTCATCCCCGGTCCGCCGAGGATGTTATTGAGCAAGTACAGGGCTATTCGGTCGGGATGATGGGCACCGTAAGCCCGGTTTCCGATCATCACGTGGGCCTGATGCGTGCCCATATCGCGGATGATTTCACGCGGAGTGTAAAGCGGCAGAGCGGTTTCAGAAGGTGCCGCTGACGCCTCGCCGGCAGACGAAAATACTGTCGGCGCGTGACGAGGAAAGATTGCCGTGGCCCGCTGTAACATCTTGACGAGGCGGCAGAAATCGATATCGCCGTAAGCAAAAAACACGGCATTGTGCGGCTGATAGTGCTTGCCGGTGAAGCGCAGGGCGTCTTCGGTAACGTAAGTGCGCAGCCGTTCGGCCTTGCCTAAGATGTTATGCCCCAGCGGGTGATGATCGAAGAGGATGTTTTCAAATTCGTCATAGATCAGCTCCGCAGGCGAATCGTTATAGCTCTCGATTTCATCGCAGATCACTTCCACCTCTTTATCGATTTCGGTTTGCGGATAACGGCTGTGGAAAACGATGTCGGTGAGCAGGTCAATGGCCCTCGGCGTATGCTCCTTTAATATCGCGGCGTAGAACACGGTGTCCTCTTTCCCCGTGAAAGCATTGAGGTCTCCACCAACGCTTTCAAGACAATTGAGGATGTGCCACGCCTTTCGGCGCTTCGTTCCTTTAAAAGTCACGTGCTCGCAAAAGTGTGCTAGGCCTTCTTCTCCGGGCATTTCGTCGCGCGTTCCGGCGCAGATCTCATATCCGCAGTAGACCACCGGCGATGCCGACGGTCGGTGAATGATGCGCAATCCGTTGGGAAGCGTCGCCGTGTTATACGTCACTGCACGCTCCTTCCTGCTCTTCTTGCTTGCGTTGTGCTACGTTGCCGCTCTTCGGGTTGTAGCCTTTGGCGGGGTTTCCGAGCAGGAACGGGATGAAGATGAGCAGTGCAATGACTGCCAGATCAATCAGTCCCACGGTGAGAATGATGTGGTTCAGCGTTTCACGCGACAGTTGCCATGCCTCCGGCAACGCAATATTCCAAACGTTGATCACGGCATAAACGATGACCAGCAAGATAAGCAGGAGGATGCTCCAAGCGATTCCTTTGATGTATTTCATATCTGTATGCTATGCAATGAGCGATTTACAGTTCGGTGAGCAGCTCTCGTTTCTTCTGCTCGTAATCAGCTTCGGTAATGATGTTTTCGTCTCGCAGCAAGCGCAGGCGCGTCAAACGCTTGGTCAAATCGTCGTCACCACCGCGGCTTTCAGTCATTGCCTGCGTGGCGGCTCCCATCTGTTTGCCCAATTCGAGACCTACACCCATTTGCAAACCGCTGCCTGCCAGCCCGCCTTCATTGCGTGCAGCATCGCGCAAGGCACGCAGTTTTTCGAGCTCGGTATAGGTGAGTCCACCTGCTGCTGCGGCTTGTGCGTCGGCCGAGACATCAGCAATCCTACCGATATGGGCCTGTGTCTGCTCATCGAATTGCGTGCCGTTGATACGAAAATCGGTTAAAGTGAAACCCAGCTTTTCGTATTCGCCGTTGAATTGTGTGGTAAGCGCCTCGCCGATCTCAGCGAGATGGCCGTCTATTTCGGTGTAAGCATATCCCAATCCGTGCAATACCGAAACGATGTTCTGCGACAAACGATCGAGCAACAAGTCGCGAACAGACTCGCTGCCAACGACAGGTTGCGGGCCCACAATATTCTTGAAGAAAAACGAAACGTCGCTGATACGATACGAGAATGTGCCGTAAGCGCCCATCTCTACGGGCAGACGGTATTGCGAGTCGATGAATTTCACGGGCGTAGCAGTACCCCATTGCTGGTTGACTATTTGCGTTTTGCGAAAGAAATAGATGCAAAGCTTGTGCTCACTTTCAAATCCCTGACGCAGCTTTATGAGGTTCGTGGAGAAAGGTTCGTTAGCTGTTTTCAGGTTGAATATGCCTTCATCGGTCAGCACATCGGCCACTTTGCCTTCGTAAACGAGCACTGCTCCCTGGCCCGGAGCAACGATGAGCTTGCTCGCATTGATGACTTCGTCGTGCCGGGAAGGGTGCTTATACCAGACGATTTGCGGGTTGTCGTCGTGCCATTGAATGACAGTCGACAACTGATTGTGAAATAGATTACTGATGGACATAAGTTGATGAGTTGGTAATTTTTTATGAGTTTCAGCGCATTTTCTCGTCTTTTGCTACCTGAGTGAGAATATGCTGCGTGTCTTGCCGTCGTTACCGAGGAACCAAACGGTATCGAAATTCGCGATGAGAAAACCCTGCGCGGTTTTCACTATGGGGGCAATGAATCCTTCTTTCAACGTTTCCGGCGCACGGACTGACCATTTACGTTGGGCCGTTTTGGCGTCCAATAGCTGGTAAACAAAGGTGATATCGGGTGCCGCTGTGGGTTTATAGCGAATGAGTAGCTGTTTGTTGTCGAACCAAAGCACACTCGCATCGAAGTAATGAGCACCCGGTGTGAAGTCGGAATACTTGATCAGGCGAGCCTGTTTACGGCCGAACGTGCTGATAAAAGCCTTTTTCGAGCCTGCGTTTCCAAAGGAAATACCTGCTTTCTCACCGAAATCGCGACACCAGCCAAACGACCAATAGTCGTCGTGTGGATATCCGACCTGCCAGTATTGCGTATATTTGATAAGCTGAATAGGCTCTTCCGGGTAGTCGTGCGTGGGATGGGAGAAGTTGAATGCGGTGCGAATCACGGGGTTGGGTAGCGCTTCGGCGGTTGCATTGAAGTACTGTCGTTGTGTATATACCTTATTAATAATAGGCAGATAATACCGTTCTTTGCCGAGATTCGTCATAATCTTGAACCCGTCGGAATCGTCTTTGCCGATGAATTCAATGGTTGCAAAACCGTCGCGTAATGCCGAAACGTTTTTATACAAGGTTACTTCTCGCAGCGCATAGGTGGTTCTATCCAGTTCAAACCACTTGTTTTTGTTGATCAGAATGTTGAGCGTTCCGTCCTCAAAAAGTTTATAACTCACATTATCTAACTTGTCAACGGGAAGCGTTAAGTCTGAGAGTTGCTCCTGTTTTTCCACATCATAGAGTCGCATTACGTAGCTTTGGCTTTGGGTCTGATAGTCGCCTGTGCTCAACATACCAAATACTGCGACGACTGCTCGACCTTCTTTTCCGGCAAACGGGACAATTTTCTCGATTCGGAAATTCTCGTTTTCTTTGGCAGTTGATGTGTCTACTGTCGGCGTTGTGTCGTTATGCTGAGTACCGGTATGACTGAACCCGCCCATTATTGCAACGAAAACAAACACCGTTATACCTACAATCGCGGCGAGAATAGCCTTTGTTCCCTTACCGAGTATCTGCTCCAACCCGGGCGTTTCGTACCGATGATGGATGGTAATATCGTCGTTATCAAGGAAGAATTCACTCGAACACGACTTGCATCGATAGTGTTCCGGCTTGATTTCTTCTATTTTCGTACTCCCGCATTGCGGGCATTTGATCACTTTAATACGCTTATTCATCGCTTGTTTACAAGTTATTTCAGCCTCATTTGAGGCCGAAACGCGCACAAAAATACATATTTTTCTTCGGATAAACATACTTTTTAAAGGTGAAAAGGTAGAAAAATGGAAAGGTGAAAAGATGAGAACACGAAAAGAATAGATGATAAAAGAAACAAGTACAAATAATAAAACGGGGCTCGGCATTTAGTCAATTGTTAACTATGAATTATAAAAAATGTGTAAGTTTGCTTTGTTTTCTGCTTAAAATTGCAGACCTTTGCAGCGTGAAAAGGAACGGAATGAATGGCTCATTAACAAATAAACGCTATGACAGAAATCAAAGATAAGGTCTACTATGTAGGCGTCAACGACCGCAAAAAAACGCTTTTCGAGGGGCTTTGGCCGCTTCCCAGCGGTGTGTCTTACAATTCTTACCTCATCGACGACGATAAAATCTGCCTGATAGATACCGTCGAAGTAGACTTCTTTACGCAATTTCTCGAAAACATCCGCGAAGTGATCGGCGATCGTCCGATAGACTATATCGTCATCAATCATATGGAACCGGATCACAGCGGGTCGCTCTCGCTGATGCGGAAATATTATCCCGACATACAGGTCGTAAGCAACAAGAAAGCATTCGATATGCTGCGGGGCTTTTACGGCATATCAGGCGGCGAATACGAAGTGAAAAACGGTGACACGCTTGAACTCGGACACCACACCCTACAATTCTTTCTCACCCCGATGGTGCATTGGCCTGAGACGATGATGTCGCTCGATGTAACCGACAACATCATCTTCACGGGCGACGCATTCGGCTGTTTCGGCGCCTTGAACGGCGGTCTGATTGACAGCGAAATCAACTGCGACGACTTCTGGCTGGAGATGATTCGCTACTATTCCAACATTGTAGGAAAGTACGGAACACCCGTTCAGAACGCCCTGAAAAAGCTCGCCGGCATCCCACTCGATTACATCTGCTCGACGCACGGCCCTGTATGGCACGAGCATCTTAATAAAGTAGTGGCGCTCTACGACCAAATGAGCCGTTATGAAACCGAAGAAGGGCTCGTGATTTGCTTCGGAACAATGTACGGCAACACCGAACGGATGGCCGAAGTGATTGCACGCGCAGCCAGCCAGGCAGGAATCAAGAACATTGTAATGCACAATGTGTCGAAGACACACCATTCTTACATCATCCGCGACGTGTTCCGCTATCGCGGACTCATTGTCGGCGCCCCCACGTATAACACCGGGCTCTACCACGAAATGGACGTACTGCTGAGCGAACTGGCCAACCGCGACATCAAGAATCACTATCTCGGATGGTTCGGAAGCTATGGATGGGCCGGCAAGGCAGTAGCTAAAATCAAGGAATGGAACGATACGCAACTGCACTTCGAGCCCGTAGGCAAACCCGTAGAGATGAGACAAGCCCTTACGGCTGACGTCGCCGCACAATGCAGCGAATTAGGAAAAGCAATGGCCGAACGGCTGATTGCCGACCGGAAATAAGTCGTATCTATCTGAAAAAGACCGTTAAACGCATCGCAAAAAGCCATTAAACGGCGCGCAACTAACTGTTAGTTGCTGTGTATTTAACTGTTAGTTGTCAAGCAACCAACCGTTAATCGTCCACCGATTAACGACTTTCTGCAAGACTTTCTTCTCTTTGGCTGTCGGGAGGTGTTTGCATATCCACCCGTAGGCAATGTCGAAATACGGTAAGAAACGTCTCTGCACGTGCAGGCGAATACGCCGACGCACCCCGACAGAAGTGGTATATGGGTGACCGAAAAGATAAAATTCTCTCTCGCAGAAAGGGAGAAAACGAATGAAAATAAGAACGGAATGAGAACAAACGGACATATAACTCCCTCTCAGGGAATGTCGAAAAAGAGTCTCTCTCCCTCTTTCGAAGAGAGTCGGAGAGAGACTTTCTCTTCCTTTTCGAAGAGCAACGGGTGGGCGACTTGGATATTCGGGAAGATGCTTCTGGGCTTTTTCCGCCTCCTTTCGCGCCTCCCACTGCGTCTGCTTTATGTTATTTCCGATTTTGAATACCTTATTATATACAGAGTTCTGCGGTATCGCCGGCACATAGTGAGAGCCAATCTCACCGGCGCTTTCCCCGAAAAGCTACCGAAGAGATACGACACATCGAGCGAAAATTCTATCATTGGTTCTGCGATTACTTCTTCGAGGCTGTCAAACTGCTTACCATCAGCGACGAAGAACTGCGCAGACGCTTTACTATCAGCAACTCTTCGGACATAGTGGGATGTTTTCGCGAAGGCCAATCCGTGGCTGCCATTCTCGGACATTACTGCAATTGGGAGTGGCTCTCGTGTGTAGGCATTGATCTTCCAAGTGCTACGCGGGCTGGACTGATTTATAAACCGCTCCGTAATCGGGCTTTCGATGCGCTTTTCCGGGCTATTCGCTCGCGCGTGGGAGGCATTCCCGTGCCCAAGAACGACATCCTTCGTTACCTTATCGACTATCGTCGGCGAGGCTTAATGAGTATTTTCGGCTATATATCCGACCAAACTCCGCGTTGGGAGAACATCCATTTGTGGGTTCCTTTTCTGCATCACGATACGCCGGTCTTTACCGGTGCCGAGCGAATTATGCGCAAAATGAACAACGCCGTTTACTATGTCGAGATGTCAAGACCGCACCGTGGCTACTACACTTGCACTTACCGACTCATCACCAAGACACCAAACGCACTTCCTGAGCACGAAATTACACGTCGCTTCTTCGTTTTGCTCGAAGAGACAATCCGCAAAGCGCCACAGTATTATCTGTGGAGTCATAACCGATGGAAACGTACCCACGAAGAATATAATGCGAGGAAGAGTAGACAAGTGAACGAGTAAACAAGTAAACGAGGCTACTTATCAACTTGTTTACTCGTTCACTTGTCTGCTCTCCTACTTGTTTACTCGTCAACTCATTCACTCGTTTACTTCTCCAAAACAGCTCATTTATTGCACAATTGCAGGGTAAATGTGCAATAAATAGCGCTTTTTTAGTGAAAAAGTTTGCGTGAATGAATAAAAATTCGTTTCTTTGCAGCCGAATTTTTAACATTGAAACGATTTACAAACCATTTAAAAAGAAAGATTATGTCAGAAATTGAATCAAAGGTAAAGGCTATTATCGTAGACAAACTCGGTGTTGATGAGGCTGAAGTTAAGCCCGAAGCAAGTTTCACAAACGATCTTGGCGCTGACTCGCTTGATACGGTTGAACTGATTATGGAGTTCGAGAAAGAATTCGGAATCTCTATTCCCGATGACAAGGCAGAGACCATTCAGACCGTCGGCGATGCTATCGCATACATCGAGGAGAACGCAAAGTAAGTCTCCGACAATCACTCGCGACTGACGAGTGTTAGTTGCTCCGTTTTTTATCAATGTCAAAAGGAACAACTAACACTCATCAGTCTTTTTTTATCTAAACCAATCAGAATGGAATTAAAAAGAGTAGTCGTAACAGGATTAGGTGCCGTTACTCCTGTGGGCAATACGCCCGAAGAAACGTGGCAGAGCCTCGTTGCAGGCAAAAGCGGTGCTGCACCTATTACGCATTTTGATACCTCCAAGTTTAAAACACACTTCGCCTGCGAGGTGAAAGGCCTCAATGTGAACGATTTCATTGATCGTAAGGAAGCCAGAAAGCTTGACCGATATACGCAGTTGGCGTTAATCTCGGCAATGCAAGGCGTAAAAGACAGTGGCATCGACTTGGAAAAAGAAGATAAAGAACGTATTGGCGTGGTCTATGGAGTGGGTATCGGCGGAATCAAAACCTTTGAAGATGAGGTGACTTATTATGGTCAGCATATTGACGAAGGCCCGAAGTTCAGTCCTTTCTTCATTCCGAAGATGATTGCCGACATCGCGTCGGGACAGATTTCCATCCATTTTGGATTCCATGGCCCCAATTACACCACGACATCTGCGTGTGCTTCGTCAAGCAATGCATTGGCAGACGCATTCAATTTGTTACGTTTAGGCAAGGCCAACATCATCGTTGCAGGCGGTGCCGAAGCTGCAGTCTGCGCCTGCGGAGTGGGCGGATTCAACGCAATGCACGCTCTCTCGACCCGCAATGACGACCCCGAGCACGCTTCGAGACCGTTCAGCGCAAGCCGAGACGGCTTTGTGATGGGCGAAGGAGCAGGTTGTCTGATCCTCGAAGAGCTCGAACACGCCAAAGCGCGCGGTGCAAAGATCTACGCAGAGATGGTTGGCGAGGGCGCAAGTGCCGATGCTTACCACATCACGGCAAGTCATCCAGAGGGTCTCGGAGCCAAACTCGTGATGCAACGCGCCCTCGAAGACGCCGGTTTGAAGCCCGAAGATATTGACTATATCAATGTTCACGGCACATCGACACCCGTCGGCGACATCTCAGAAGCCAAAGCTATCAAGGATGTTTTCGGCGAATCAGCCTATAAACTCAATATAAGCTCTACCAAATCGATGACCGGTCATCTCCTCGGAGCTGCCGGTGCCATAGAGCTATGGCCTGTGTACTGGCCGTAAAGAATGATATCATTCCGCCAACTATCAATCACAACGATGAAGATGTCGATGAGGAGATCGACTACAAGATGAACTTCACGTTCAACAAGGCTCAAAAGCGCGAAGTGCGTGCTGCTTTAAGCAACACGTTTGGCTTCGGAGGACACAACGCCTGCGTTATCTTCAAGAAGTATGCTCAAT
Source organism: Hoylesella pleuritidis JCM 14110 (assembly GCF_000613725.1). GTDB lineage: Bacteria > Bacteroidota > Bacteroidia > Bacteroidales > Bacteroidaceae > Prevotella > Prevotella pleuritidis. Next base: position 15,115 of record NZ_BAJN01000002.1, on the reverse strand, counting down.
GATTTGATCGACAGAATAAGGCTCCCTTTCCGCAAGGATAAGGAGCTTTATTTGTCTCTATACAATGTAATCGGTTTCTATCCGCACGATATCAGCCATTATAAGTTGGCTTTGATGCACAAGAGTGTAATGCATCGGAACAAGAAAGGCAAGCCATTGAACAACGAACGACTTGAATTTCTCGGCGATGCAATCCTTGATGCCACTGTGGGCGATATCGTTTACCGACATTTTCCGGGCAAACGCGAAGGCTTTCTTACCAATACACGCAGTAAACTTGTGCAACGCGAGACACTCAATCGATTAGCCAACGAGATGGGTATAAACCGTTTAATAATGTCATCCGGGCGCAGTTCTTCTCATAACAGCTATATGGGAGGAAATGCGTTCGAGGCTCTTGTTGGCGCCATTTACCTCGACCGAGGCTACGATGCGTGTATGCGATTCATTGAACGACGCATTCTTGGCAAGATGATCAATATTGATCGCGTGGCATATAAGGAAGTTAACTTCAAGAGTAAGTTGATCGAGTGGTGTCAGAAGAACCGAATCAAGATGCGATTCGAGCTGATCAAGCAGGAGAAAGACCCGCAGGGGAGTCCTGTTTTCAAGTTTGCCGTGGTGTTGGAAACTGTCAGATGCAGCGAAGGAAGTGGATTCAGCAAGAAAGAAAGCCAACAGTTGGCCTCTAAACTCACCTTGGAGCGTTTGAAAAGAGAGCCACAATTCATTGACGAAGTATTTGCAGCCAAGACCGAACGTACCAAGATGGAGGAAGAACCGGTTGAAATCGTGCCCGAGACAGAGGCCAAAGACGACTTTATTATCCCTCGGCCAATTGCCGACTCAACAGTTTCTGAGTCTGCTCCGTGCGAAGAACAATCGACTGAGACACCTGTATCATTAGTCGATTCCATTGCCAAAGACCCTGATTTCGATCTGAGCGACATTGCGGTTAAGACCGAGGACGATATGGATCGAGAAGAAATCATCGCTGCTGCAGAGGCTGCCGCCTTTGAAGAGAGTGATCAATGAGAACCAGTCTCACCCCCAATCCCTTTCCAAAAGAAGAAGAGAGGAAAATGAAATAGCTGTTGAATATAATGTAAACAATGCTAAAACATAATCCTCCCTTTTCCTTTTGGAAAGGGATTAGGGATGAGACTGTTTATTATTTATCCCTGAGTTCCCCACCGGGAACAGATTTTATAGATACAAAACAGACTCGTTACCTTGATTAAAAAGCAGATCGAGGATGCTCAGATTAGGTAGGAAGCCGTGCTTCTGTTCGTAAACCTGATAGTATCTGCGAGCTTGAAAGGTCGCATCGGATAACGGATGCTTTGGTCGAATGGCATCGCGGAAATCATAAATATCACCCCGTTCTTCCTTTGGTAAAGCAGTGATATCCGTCGACTGAGCAACTTTAACAAAACAATTAGTGAGCTTAATGTGCGGCGTTAAATCCAAAAGCTCGCACATCTTATGCGTAATCGCAAGATTGAAATCAAAAAGAAAGTCCCATTTTTGCGTAAAGAAAGGATGCAAATCATCCGCATAGAAATCGAAAAAGGGGCTTTCGCCATAAGCTGAAAGCAGTGCATTCCAATGGAGCCGGCGCCAATTGGCGTGGTCGCTAATACGGATATCACGCATCAGACACTTCTGTCCGTCGTACTTCTCGATAGGGATGGAGAGCGTTTGCAGCCCATTTGTCGTGGCAATTACACATCGGTTGCGATAGGTCTGTTTGATAAAATGATCGTAACACTCTATCAAGCAATTCTCGAATCGGTTGAGTTTCTGATACCACTGCACCGGTCCGAAATAGGCAGAAGACAAAAGTGCTACTGCCATAAACGAAAATTGAAAAGGCGAACAGCCCGTCCTTGGATGCTATGTCGGTGTACGAGCACCTGAGAACGACCTGCATCTATCAGGTAATAACGGCAATTCGGACAACCGCAACGCGTGCAACAATGTTGCGGTAAACGATAATGGACCCGCCCGATACGGACGGTATCACCCGGGACGGCAACTATTTGTCCGATAAACTGATTCTTGTCGCCATAGACAACACGGTCGCCCACAGTGAAATCAGTACGAGAAAGCCGATTCACCAACACCCGATCACCGGCCCGTAAATGCTGGTCAACAACGGTTTTAGGCACAGTGTAAATGGTGAAAAGATAGGTTCGGACACCCCACATCACTGCAACGGCAATTGCGAGAACGATAAGAAAAGAGAAAGCCTCACCTCCAATCCTTCTCCAAAAGGCAAGGGGAGCAACGTGTTTCGATCCTCTTCTTATCATATCTACCTGTCATTACGAATTGCTTCCCTCGCCTTTTGGAAAGAGATTAGGGGTAAAGCTTTTTCTTTTTTACACCTTTACTTAATATGATCCACGCACTTAAAGAGTCGGTTCCAACGTATTCCGCCGAACCCTTTGCGGTCAGGCGAGTGCGACCACCATATAAATATCGGCTTGCCCACAATGTGATCTTCGGGCACAAAGCCCCAATAGCGAGAGTCAGCAGAGTTATGTCGGTTGTCGCCCATCACCCAATAGTAGTCCATTTTGAATGTATATCGGTCGGCCTTTTTACCGTTTATGAAAATCGTTTTCCCTTTTACGTCTAACTGATTGTGCTCATACACACGTATCGGGCGCTCATACAGAGGCAGATTGCGCATATCCAACTTCACCGTTTCTCCTTTCTTGGGAATCCAAATGGGGCCGTAGTTATCGCAAGTCCAACCTGTTACGAGATTGAGCGGATAAAGTTTCTCAGTCGATGCATCCGTATTGGGCGTCACAGAAGCCACGATATCTTTACGCGATTGCAGCGTTTTGAGAGCCGAAGCAGTGAGAGGCATACAGCCGGTTTGATTGAGATTCATAATATCTTCCATCGTTATGTCGAGCTGGTCGATAAGACTTTCGGGCAAAGTCTGCTTTAATTTCACACAATAAAAATACTGAGCATTGTCCGGTTCTTTGTTGGGCTTACCATCGAGATAAACGATTCGGTTTTTGATTTGCAGTGTCTGTCCCGGCAACCCGACACAACGTTTAACGTAATTCTCACGTCGATCAGTAGGCCGATAGATGATATCGCCATATTCGTTGGGGTTATCTGCGATGTATTTGCGGCCGAGTGCATAGATATTCGCAAAATAATCGCGTTGCGCCTCAGGACTGAGCGTAGCCGGATCAACGGTGGGCTGCTGTTGTGTATAGAGCTGACTGCCAAACGAATAAACCATTTGATAATAATCGCTCGATTGCCATTGCGGTTCGTTTACCAACGTGTCGCCCGCAGGGAAGTTGAAAACCACAATGTCATTGAGCTTGACTTTCCCCAGACCTTTCACCCTTCGATAGTTCCAATGCGGCCAATTGATATACGACTTCACATTGATCAAAGGCAGCGTGTGCTGTGTGAGCGGCATCGTGAGCGGTGTTTCGGGAATCCGCGGACCGTAACTTACCTTGCTCACAAAGAGATAATCGCCCGTGAGCAATGATTTTTCGAGCGAGGAAGACGGTATTACATAGTTCTGGAAGAAGTAAAGGTTGATGAAATAAACGGCCACTAATGCAAAGACCAGTGCATCGACCCAGCTCATTATGAAGCGAACGGGCCCCTCGGCATCCTTCCACCACTGCCAACGAATGCGTTTGGTGATGTATACGTCATAAATAAACGGAACCACAATAAGCCCCCACCAGCTTCCGACCCAATACAGGAAGAGCAGGTATAGCACCAAAACACAGGTTAATTTGGCCCATTGTACCTTGGGATTCCTTTTTGCTTTCTCTTTGTCTATCATCTTTTCGGATTTTATTCTTTGTCAAATTTAATGCCTGCTACGGGTCGTTCCGGCATCATCGGACAGCACTTGAAATCACCGATTGCGATTGCAAATCGCTCGGTTAAAACTGAAACAGATCGCTTGTAGTGAGCAATCCCGAGTGCGTGGCGGTGTACTCGGCCGCCAATACGGCACCCAATGCAAAACCTTTGCGGTTATGTGCATCGTGTGTCAGCGTGATTTGGTCGGCCTCACTGTTGTAAATGACGGAGTGAATACCCGCCACCTCGCCCCTGCGAATACTCTCGATGGGCAGCGCATCAGGGTCAGCGGTATTACTTCCCGACACAGTTCCGTCGGCCATTTGCTGCACGCCTTTCACCCATTTATCCTTGCGGTCGAGTTCAGTAATGATATCTTCGGCCAGCGTAATGGCCGTTCCCGAAGGTGCATCGAGTTTATGCACGTGGTGCGTCTCTTCTATTCGCACGTCATATTGCGTAAATTGGTTCATAATCTGTGCCAACTTACGATTCAATGCACCGAAAATAGCCACACCAATAGAGAAGTTCGATGCCCAGAACAACGTCTGCCCACCCTCGGTACACAGCTTTCTGACCTCAGCACCGTGGTCTTTCATCCAGCCCGTCGATCCGCTTACCACTTTCACATTGTGCTTGAAAGCCCGCAGATAATTGCCGAATGCCGCCTGGGGTGTGGTAAATTCAATGGCCACATCAGCCGAAACAAATGCCTTGCTGTCAAAGTCCTGCTGATTATCTACGTCTATGATACACACGATTTCGTGCCCGCGGCTACGCGCTGTCTGCTCGATCATCCGCCCCATCTTGCCATATCCGATTAGCGCTATCTTCATCTTGAACGTTTTAAAAATATTGCAAAGATACTGATTTTTGGCAGAATACATTCCGTTTTATATAAAATAACACATTTTTGTCTCGTTACCCCCTTTCCATAAGCTCTCTAAGTTATGGTGGTGGGGTATGTGAACGAAAACTCATTTCAATTTGAATAATAGTAAAAAAGGACATAAATAAAGAACGAAAACACACCCGATGTCCCCTTGTAAGGGCCTCTTGGTGTATCGGCCCACAAAGAGATACAAGCCCATTGCGGCTCAAATAGGAATACAATAGAGCAAAAATTTAATAAAGCTTGTATCTCGCTGAAAATCAAACGTATACAAATTAGTTCGCAATTAACGGTTAATCATACGATGAAAAGCCGTTAAATGCAAGGTAATTAATGGTTAATTATGCTTTGTTTAATGGCTTTTCACCGTGCGATTAACCATCAGTTGGGATCTGGATGCCGTTCGTTTGCCGACAGCCGTTTCCGGTTGGCTTTGATAAAAATGGTTTTGGAGCCTTCTCTTTCGATTTACTTCCCCGTTGTCCAAGACTTTTCTACGCTTCCTTTTTTTGCTTTTCCATCTTGAAAAGCCGTTGTGATTCGGATTTTTTACTTAAATTTGCAATGAAAAAGTATTTTGAAATCAGAAAGATGAATAATGAACAATTGATGCGTAGGGCCATCGCACTGTCAGAAGAAAGCGTCAGCCGCGGCGGCGGACCGTTCGGAGCGGTCATCGCCCAGGCCGGAAGAATCGTGGCTGAAGCATCCAACAGCGTGACGATCGACAACGACCCGACAGCGCACGCTGAGGTAAACTGCATTCGACAAGCTGCTGCCCACTTGGGCACTTTCGACCTCTCGGGGTGTGAAATATATACTTCCTGCGAACCGTGCCCGATGTGTCTCGGCGCGATTTACTGGGCCCGGCTTGATAGAATATATTATGCCAACGACCGAAAGGATGCCGCCCGTATTGGATTCGACGACGACTTTATTTATCAGGAAATGCCCCTGAACCCTGAAAACCGTAGCAAACAGATGACGATTTTGCTGCCCGAAGAGGCTGTCCGCGCCTTTCGGATGTGGGAAGAACGGATCGACAAGACTGCTTATTGATTGCACGCACGACCTATGACCGCTACGATTGCGCCTTTTTCGCGCCCACTTTACGTAATGCTGAAGCCCATCGGGGCCCATTGCAATATGGCTTGCAAGTATTGTTATTACCTTGAAAAGGCCAAACTTTACGACCAAGTGCCGCGCCACGTGATGACGGATGAGATGCTGGAACGTTTTGTTCGTGAGTATATCGAGGCTCAAACGATGAGTCAGGTGCTCTTTACGTGGCACGGGGGAGAGACGTTTATGCGGCCGTTGTCGTTTTATCGGCGGGCGGTAGAGTTGCAACGGAAATATGCCCGAGGTCGACAGATTGACAATGCAATACAAACCAACGGCACGCTGATTACCGAAGAGTGGTGTCGTTTTCTGAAAGAGAACGGCTGGTTAGTGGGCGTCTCCATCGACGGACCGCAGGAGTTTCACGACGAATATCGCCGAACACAGTCGGGGAAACCCTCGTTTGTCAAGGTGATGCAGGGCATCCGACTCCTGAATAAATACGGTGTGGAATGGAATGCAATGGCTGTTGTCAATGATTTCAATGCCGATTATCCACTCGATTTCTACCGTTTTTTTAAAGAGATAGGGTGCCATTACATCCAGTTTACTCCTATTGTAGAACGTTTCGTGCCGCACGACGACGGTCGACATCTGGCCAATTTGCAGGACAAAACCGACTGTTCCGTGGCCGATTTCTCCGTAACACCCGAGCAATGGGGGGATTTTCTCTGTACGATTTTCGACGAATGGGTGCGTAATGATGTCGGAAACTATTATATACAGCTATTCGACAGTACGCTGGCTAATTGGGTGGGAGAGCAGCCCGGAGTGTGTGTGTATGCGCGAGAATGCGGTCACGCTTCGGTGATGGAGTTCAACGGCGATGTCTATTCGTGCGATCATTTTGTCTTTCCTGAATACAAACTCGGTAACATTCGCGAACAAACATTGGTCGAAATGCTGTATGGTGAGAAACAGAAAGCTTTCGGGCGAATGAAGCGAAACTGTCTACCCGATCAGTGCAAGGCGTGCGAATACCTCTTTGCCTGCAATGGCGAATGTCCTAAGAATCGTTTTGCTGTGACCGCCGACGGACAACCCGGCTTGAATTATTTGTGTAAAGGGTATTTCAGATTCTTCAAACACGCAGCTCCTTATATGGATTTTATGAAACGTGAGCTACTCAACGGTCGCCCGCCTGCTAATGTAATGCAGGCTTTCCGACCCGAATGTAAAAAGCATTAGTATTTTATTATGTGGCGATAAAAAAATGGCAGGGAAATGTTTCCCTGCCATTTCGTTTTAATCGGAATAAATATAAGTCGGCAATAGCCTATGGTTTTATTCTTGGTTGTACTGACTCTCCCAGTTAGCTTCTTCCGGAGCGTCGCCCTTGCGACCCTCTAACTGAATGACAAAGCTCTTTGCGGGGAAGTAAGGCGTAAGGTGAATATCTAATAGTACTCGATCTTTTTGCTTGGGATCTTGCTCGATTCTGATAACTTTGAACTTTTCGATCAAGCGCGTCGGACCTTGAATGCTGTCTAAAAATCTCACGATTTGACTCCTCAGATCGGCTTCCGTGCGCGTTGTCCAGTTTTCGAAAGCACGACGGTTGAGGAAATCGAACAACACCTTGGAGATGTAGTCGAATACGCGTACGACGGAGTAGGTTTGCAGACCGAGGTTATCGCCGTTGAAAAGTGTCTTGGCCGAGAAAGCCATTACTTTGCTATACTCGTTCACCATCGGTACAAGTCCCATTCGTTCGAGCTCGGAAATTTCGCTTTTCTTTAAGTCGAAGCGTACGCTTTCCACTTCATTCAGACTACCGAATTTCTTTCCGGCAACTACCTGCGACATCAACGTGCTGTATATCTTTCCAGCAAGTGCACCCGAACCAGGAACATACAGATTCTCTTCCTCGCCTACTTCTGCTACCCGCGGACGACCTAACAGATAGTTACAGGTCATAATTACGTTCGATTTATATACGTCGCCACCTGTATGATCGGCATTGAAGAAGATATCGACGACATCGTCCGGAGTTTCCAAGTCTTGGAAGTCTGTCACAAGCATTACCTTGTTGTTATGTGCCAGCTTAGCCCATTTGTCGAGCACGGCATTAGATCCCAAGTAGCCAGGAATGATCAGAATCGAATAGTTGCGGCGCAGATCCAGGCGATCGAAGTTCTGGCTGAGTTCGTTACCGATGTAATCGATGAAGAGCGTGTTATCTAAATCTTTCAGTTGTGCCATATCTGCATTGACGATCGTCACGTTCTTCACCTTGCTGCTTTCCGTATTCTTATAGAAAAGAGCAACCGAACGGTAGGCCGTCTCTAATTCGTGGACCCGGTTCAGTGCCGTGTGCAGATTCTTGTAAAGCAGATCCTCTACGCTTTGAGCCTTATCTTTGGCTCTGTCTCTCATTTTCTCGGCCGACTCGCCCGTTCTAAGCAGTTCCAACCACACGCTTAGCCTGTTGGCCAGCACTTTGCGTTCGCCCGACCACTGCTCGTCTGTCAAGAAGATGTTGCGGCGCGCCTTACGCGTAGGATTCAGGTTCGAGAAACCGTCGATAATGTTTTCCAAGAATGCAAAACCGCCGTATTCTTTCAGCTTGTCTAACGAAGAAGCGGCTGCCGATGCGTCTTTTTTTACCGCCGATTTACTGGCTACGACGGTCTGCTGCTGTTCTTTTGCTTTTATTTCGTTTTCCATTGTTCTGAATTTAAGAGATTATTTGGCATCTGTGCCTTTGATTTCTTCAAGTGAAGTTTCCAATAAATCGATAATGGCCTGCCGTTTCTCTGGATTCTCCAAAGCTTTCAGCAAAGCCTTATTGGACGACAGCTGTCGAGCAATCTTTCTGTTCTGTTCTTTCTCTACATTGAGCTTACTGAGAAACTCGCTGCGTTCCATCATACTTTTAGCATCGAAATCGCCGAGATTCTTGAAAGCCATCGTTTCGCTGACATCCTCTCCATTCTCATTCTGCATCTCGAGCTCGACAGAGGGTGAAAAATGTTCGAAAACATCCTCTACCGTTTGCAGACCGTAAACTGCTTCGGGGCTGACAGGGGCATCGTCCGTAAGTTTCTGTACCAACAACGTTCGGTTGGAAGGAATATCCGCTATCGACTCGTTGGCATCAACTTTTACCTCATTACCGCCAACTCCATAATCATAGATTGCCATAATTACATACTTTCTTTTAAGTTATATATTATTATATTTTCGTTTATACAACGCACACATTGCCTACAAAGGTATGAAAATAAATTCGAAAATAGGCTGCTTAGAATAAAAAATTACAACTTATCATATTGTCCGTAATGATATTCGGCCACATCTGTAAGTCTATTTCACCGGTCGGTCTGAAGCTCGTCGACCGCTTTGCGGGGCCTGTTCTGTTCTGCTATCCCTATCTCTGGTGTAAATAGTTCAAGTTGGCGGCCCGAAACGAGTTCTTTAATGCAGGTTTGAGGGTGAATGTATATTTCAATTCTCCTATTGTTTTAATTGTTTAATAATCAGTGGTTTATATACCCTGCAAAGATACCTAAATTTTCTCTGCCAACAAAATAAATTCTTGGTGAAGAAAATGTATGCGAATTTTATTTACAATAGCGGGTTAATATCGTTTTCAAAGCCATTGCAGCTTCTCTTACTTGTTTGCTGTTGGGAACTGGAATCTGACCTGATGTTTGAAACGAGATGCAATCAAGACAACCTAATACACAAATTCCCTTACTCGTTTCTAACGAGGGAACAGAGGCTCCATTGATGAAAACGGTTCAAACGTATTTCCCAATGTTTGGTCTGTGGCGGTTAGTTTTCCATTCATACAGATTGACAGATTGTCAATTTTCTTTCTCTATTTGGAATACAAGAGAACAGGTCTCATTTTCAGTGGAGAAGTCAGAGATAACATAAGATATCTCCGTTTTTACTAATTATCATAAATGATGATACGTTTATTGTTGGAGGTTGCCTCATGAGCATAGAAAGTGGTCTATCCTGAATCGTAAGCGGATAAATGAATAAATTCTGCTCTTACATTTAAAATCTGTGCTTTTAGCTCGTTATTTCCACTAAAATGAATGCCGTTATTATCCATAAAGTATATATTTTTCCCTTTAGCCATTATTCTCTTCCTTCCACATATAAAGAGATATCAAACCAGTTGTTGTATTTGCTTACCCGTACGATGAATTCACCTTTTCTCTTATGGTCTGTACCGAAAGCTTCTTTAAATTTCCTGACAACTTCAACCTCATCAAAGAAAAAGTTACCTGTATAAAGTGTATCACCGACCGACCAGTCAAATTGATATCTGCTTTATAGAACTTCTGCTCTGTGCACGACAGCCAAAGTATGCTTAGACTATTGGGAAGATCGAAACCTGGATCGTCTCCAAAACTCCGGCACCATCGCTGGGATCACTTATGCCGCTTCTTGGGGTCTGTTCCATTACGGATAGCTCCCGCCCATTTGTCCCGTAACCTACAAGAGTGTATTGAGTTTCTACTGGGTAATTTATGGGAGCAGCGACGGCAGGTTCCCAAGGAAATTTTGTTCTCGAGCTGTTGTTCATTGTACAAGAAATCATAATAAGAAAAAATACGATTGATAATATTAGTGCAAACAACTGTTTTATTATTCTATCCCTTTGCAATATCAACTTGATCTTTACTTTTAATATTCATCCGTTCCTATGATGTGATAACCATCTTTTTCATTTAACTCTATATTCACATTATCTATCGTATGAATGAACATTCAGTTTTTTGTTTAGAAGTTATTTTATTGACCTTTAAGGGAATTCAATCCCTAATGGATTTATATCTGCCTGTAAGCAGAGTGCAGAATTGCTTATTTGAGACATCCCCGGTATGGCAATCTGGCCTGTCGTTTGGAAAGAGATACAATCCTGACAGCCCAAGATACAAGTGCCCTTGCTTATTCCCAATAACGGGGACGAAGAGCTATTGATACTCACACCGTCGTATACTCCTGTCCATTTCACGAGAGACGGAGTGCAGGGTTTTGGAGGCCACGACTTCTTGCATTGGCAAAAGCCGGGAGCTTCTAAGGGGTTGCCCAATGTCTTATCTGTGGCTGCCAATTTGCCATTCATATAGACAACCTGATTGTCCATCACTTTTAGAAAGCCCGGTGCCGTACCGAATTTGCAGAGACATATCGCTCCGTTTACTACATATTCATCTTTCATCGCTATTCTTTTATTCGTTTCAATTCCAGTCTTCTTGTATAATATCCATCGCCTTCAAGTTCTACGATCAATATAAATTGTATATGGTCGAAAGTCCCCATACCTGTCTTATGTACATATGCTCTGCTCTCGTGCGAGAGTAACTTGCGCTCCGTCTTGATTTCTGGAACAGTCAGTAATAACTCCGTTTCATTCTCATCTTCTATGACAAATTGAAAAGTAAGGGAATCTCTTGTAAAAGGGAAATCTGACAATTGATAACTATGACCAGAAATATCCATACACAATACCATCAGCTGGTATATATTGCTTTGGCCGATATGTTGCAAGAACAGTTTCTCGTCTCTGACTCTTTCAAGACAGGTTTCAACATATTGAACTATAAGTGGAGCCTGCTCGTAATGTGCCATTATTCGCTGTCCTTCATCCGAATATCTTTTCCGTACTTCATTAAAGTTAACGATGCTTTTGGGGGTGCCGGTAGGGGATATCTCAATATTTAATGGGTAGAGCACATTACCTAACCAAGACATTACGAAATCGAAGTCTTGTGATAGCTCTCCGTTAATATATTCTGCCGCCACTTTGTCTATAATCAAAGTTCGGTATCCTTTATTTGGTTTAGTGAAAGATATTCTTATATCCTTACAATAAGTAAATTTATGTCCATTAGGGAAAAAGATTTCCGAGAAAAAAGTATATACTCCACCATAAATGTCCATTGTCATACTATTTCTATACAACAGTGTTACCGGTTATATTTGTTAAGATAAAACCTGCTATCCATTATATACGATTCTTACATTATTTTTAGTTGCGGAACTGGAAATTCCTTTGTGTGCGGACAAATGTATATATTCCGCCCGTACAGCATATATCAGTTTCATATCATTAGGCGTTCCTGAGAATTTTATTTTACCATTCTCAAAATGATATAATCTCTTTGATAACAATAATTGTCTTAATGCTTTTAGTTTGGGACTTATATTTTTACCCGATAAGGATGAAAAAGTTTTAAATACATCTTCTTTCAATGATATTCCACCGTTTTTGATATTTTCTCCCATAATATATAAGGGTATCTTAGAGTAATCCCCTTTGACCTCACGAATCGTCCCTTTATCCAGTCGCTTTAAATAAGTGTCTCTTTCCCTATACCATATTTCAGATATCCATTTCTCGTCATATAACTCCTTTAAAGATTTATATCCTCTACATTGTCTCGGACCGTAAGATTCCCCATTCATCATTATCTCTTCCTTTTCTATGGGTAAGTAGCCTCCCCCGATATCGCTGTGTGCTCCCGGTAAGATAATTTCTTTACATCTGCCTCTCGCGGAATTAGCATTGGTCAACGCAAAATAGATTCGGTATTCGTCGGCAGCAACCAGATGAACGCTCTGCCTTACATAACTGGGGATTCTCAGAGCCAACTCCTGTACATCATTACTAAAATCAGGATTGATCGAAAAATTTGAACTATAAGATGATACTGTATCAAATATGCCGAGAAAACGGACATTCATATGTATTTTGGGACATATTGATTTGATGCCATGTTTTATGAGATGTTTTTCCAGACATACATTTCGACCTTCCGTCTTATCATTCTTTACTCTCCCTAAAAACATTCTATTGATAAAACTTCTGGCTTCTGCCGCCCCTCTGCTAAAGCCAAAAACGTCAAATGTAAGGAATAGTTCGTTGGGAATCAGATTTCTTTTTCTAATTTCGTTAGCAATCTTTTGTGCACTTAATTTACAGGCCGTCTCTATTTTTGCATTAACTCCGGTTCCCCCATTCCCGAATGCACTGTTACTGTCATTATCTGCATTCCCCGATGAGACTTTCCCTTCTTCGTCATTGTAGCGTGTACCTTGTTTGATTTTTTCAGACGGACGATTTGTACCGGGACCTTCGACATAAACCTTAATGGCGTCAGGCATTTTCAACGTATTATAGAGGTACCATAGAATTGCAATATTCGTTTTGGTACTTTTTTTATAGCTGTCATAAGTTGGGTGTAAAACATTCGGAGTAACCCTATGCCACCACTTTGGAGTAACCATATTATGGTATTTTGTATAATTCTCTTTGTCCGATTTAGGGATATGCTCCCTTTCTTCCCAAAAGTTCACATTATATTTGTTGTTACCTGTACCGTCGAAGAAAACACCGACTGTAAGAGAGAGCTTCTTGCTTTCACGTTTTTGATCCTTTGATTTTAATCCTACCGTGCATTTTCTGTTTGTATATCCATACATAAATTTATTCTCCGATATAATGAATGTCTCCTGAATAGATATCTCGATGATTATTATAAAAAGGTTCATCATCTTCTTTCAGTTTCTGCGGTGTATCACGGAATACGTGAATCATTGTCTTCTGTAAAGGGTATTTTTTGCCATCCACACGCAGGAAGATATCAAACTTATTGTTATATTTGCTAATATGAATTACCAGTTCTCCTTTCTTTTCCGTAGAACCGAAAGCTTCTGCATATTTCTTAATAATCTCGTTCTCATCAAAAAAGAAAAACCCGTCATATTCTGTTGTTCCTACTTTCCAAATACATTGGATTTCCCTTACGCAAGGCAATGTTGGATGCTTTACATTATCATCCCTATGGAAATATTCTCCGGTAAGAAAACGATAAAGATAGTCATTCCCCAATACCGTCTTTTCATTTTCAAAAAAATAAGTGATATTATAGGAATATCTTAACTTGTATTGTTCCCAAAGATGCTCAGGAATACCGTTTCTCTTCAGACTCTCTACGACGGCATCAGGATAATCAGAAAGTCTTCCTTTGCAAAAAGCATCCAAAGTTTTGTGATATTCATAACCCTCCTCATCAAAATCTTTCAGAGACATCTGTACTTCCTCCCCTTGCAAGGAATCACAGACCAACTCGCTACGCCCTGTTCCTGTGAGATATAGCCAGACACGCCCCTTAGGCAACATATTGATAACGAAACCATCATACGTCAAATGTTCTTCGGGGCGCGTCTGGCGGTATCCCGTTCTAAACATCGTTAGCATCTTACTTTGTAAATACAGTGGAAGTTGTGCCTTGACTCGATAGAACTTCTTTTCCGTGTAGGAAAGCCAAAGTACATCAATGCTACTCGGGACTTCGAGCTTGCCATCTTCTGTCACACTACTCATATCGATGGTGCCATCGGCATTACCAAGACCCATACCCGTAAATTTCTCCATAACACTCACCCAATTCCCACTATTGCCAATCCCGACCCTTGCATATTTCGTCTCCATTGGATAGAATCTGGGAGATGCAATGAGTGGTTCCCAACAAAAAGTTGTATCCATACTTTTATCTTTACTATTTGAATTTCTATTGCTTGAACAACTATAAAACGGATTTATAAATATTACCAAACAGAATATTGCAGCTTTCAGCATACTTCCTTTTTTCATATTCCTATTTATCTATCTTTTACCCTTTTGCGATATCAACCTTGACGTTACTCTTTATATACATATTTTGTTTTGAAGCGATACTTGTCTCACCATCCGACTCCATATTGATTTCCGACAGTGAATGTATATTGATGTGTCTTTCTGAGACCGTTTCCAAATTTCCCTGTATATGATGAACAGCATCTCCAGCTATTCTTGAATTGAGGTCCTTAGAGACATCGGATGTCAGTCCTCCCTGTACACTAACGGATGCATTACCACCAATACTTACATTTGCATCTTCTCCAACTGACATACTGAAATTCTTTCCTACATTCACATTCATATTTTCGGAAGCATTGATGTTCACTTCTTTCGTGTTGACATTCACTTCCTCAGCTGAAGAGATAGAGATCGTACCATATTTCTCGTCTATGAATATCTTATTGGCGTGTGTCGTTTGCAAAAGGATTGTATGAGCTGTCTCGTCAAAAGTGATCGTAGAGCCGCTTCGGGTCGTAAGGCTTTTCTTGTGATTTTCGGCAAATCCCCCTCCCGCGGTGGTACCATTAAACAGACTTCCCATCACATAAGGTCTTCCCGGATCGTTGTATCGGAATCCCACCAACACGTGGTCA
>NZ_BAJN01000003.1 GCF_000613725.1 Hoylesella pleuritidis JCM 14110 | reverse complement strand
GGGAATATTTGTCAATTATCTCAATGTGCAGAAAACGGGTCGGATGAAATTGCCGTTCGGCATCGCACAGATAGGAAAGGCATTCCGAAATGAGATTGTTGCGCGTCAGTTTATTTTCCGAATGCGCGAGTTCGAACAGATGGAGATGCAGTTCTTTGTAAAGCCCGGTACAGAGATAGAGTGGTTTATGAAGTGGAAAGAACTGCGAATGAAATGGCATCAAGCACTCGGTTTCGGAGCAGAGAATTATCGATTCCACGATCACGAGAAACTAGCTCACTATGCCAATGCCGCTACCGATATCGAGTTCCGGATGCCGTTCGGATTCAAAGAAGTGGAAGGTATCCACAGTCGGACAGACTTTGACTTGTCGCAACACGAGAAATTCAGCGGTCGGAGTATTAAATACTTCGATCCGGAAACCAATGAGAGTTACACGCCGTACGACATCGAGACCAGTATTGGAGTAGATAGGATGTTCTTGTCGATAATGTGTCATAGTTACGAAGAGGAGCATTTGGAGAATGGTGAAACACGCGTTGTGTTGAATTTGCCTGCTGCTTTGGCACCTGTTAAGTGTGCAGTGATGCCGTTAGTAAAGAAAGACGGATTGCCTGAAAAGGCTCGTGAGGTAGTCAATGGCTTGAAGTTTCATTTCAATACGCACTATGAGGAGAAGGATTCGATTGGTAAACGCTATCGTCGTCAGGATGCAATAGGCACGCCTTATTGTGTAACCGTAGATCATGATACACTCAAAGACAATAAGGTTACATTGCGTTTCCGTGATACGATGATACAAGAGCGTGTGGATATAACGGCTCTCCGCAATATAATCGAAGACAAAGTGAGTATTCCGAGCCTTTTAAAGAAATTGCAATAAATGATGAAGACAAACGTATTTACCTATTTGTTTACTGCTTTATGCACTGTTTTTACACTGTCATCGTGTCGGGAAACTGATGATTCTAAAGTAGAATTTGAAGACTGGCAGACTCGAAACGAAACTTATTTCAGTAATATTTACGCCCAGGCAAAAGCTAATTCGGACGGCACTTGGAAGTTACTCCACAATTGGTCGTATAACGATGGCGTGGTGACAGAGCCCACAGGCTATGTCGCAGTGAAGGTTCTCACAGCTGGAACAGGGTCAGGCAGCCCGTTATATAGCGATTCTGCGCGGGTGAGTTGTGTCGGACGCATTATCCCCTCAACTTCTTATGCAGATGGATATGCGTTTATCCGAACCTATAATGGCACATTTAATCCTAATACGGTGGCTCCGATCAATATCGGTGTGCACGGAACTTTCGGTAAAGCGACTAAGACTTTCACTCCGTATAATGTCCCTGACGGTCTCACAACGGCATTGATGAATATGCATATCGGCGATCGTTGGCTCGTTTATGTACCTTATCGGCTTGGCTATGGCACTCGTACGGCCAATTATGTCCCAGCTTACTCTACCTTGATTTTCGACATTTTGCTCAGCGGTTATTCCCGTGCAGGTGTCAAAGTGACTGATGGAAAAGCAAAGAAAACTACGATATGGATTGAAGAATAAGCAATACCGATCATATAAATGAAAAGAGACGCGACTTTAATAATCGCGTCTCTTTTCGTTATTTGTGATCACTGTCCGTAATATTACAACTTGTTGATCACCTTTTGCAGCTGTTCGCCGAGACCGATGGTATAGCCTTGGGAAACAAAGACGATTCGATTGAAAGTGTCAGCGATTATGAAAATGGGGAGCAAACGGTCGGTTTGGAGTTTCATCTGGGCTGTGATCTGGCGCTTAATACTACCGTCTCGGTCGATGCCGAAGATAGTATTGGCTGGCAATTCACCGAAATCTTTGGCATTAAATTTGGCTGCGTCGGCTTCATTTTCAAATAATAAGACGAGCGGACGACCCCATTTATTTAACGAAGACTTGACGTTTGCAATGTCGCGCAAGGCGTGATTGGTTGGCTCCTGACCCACACCGAGGATACCCACAACGAAGTATCCGCGGCCAGTCTGTGAGAGAATGGATACGTCTTTGCTGTCTTTGCTGAACTTTGATTCGCTATCGAAAGAGCCGATCACACTCACTTCGTCAGTGTTTGTACGTACATCGAGCGGTAAGGTCGTGGTTTTACCTGGCCGGATCGTGAATATTTGCGTGTTGGCCAGTACACTTCCGTTGGCCAATCGTGTGCCCGTTGTGAGCAAGTAAGTGCCTACATCAAGGCGAGCACCATTTTTGAAAGTGTTCGACCATTGTGTTCCGTTGCTCTCATCGCTCGTTCCGTCATAGAAATTGAGCAGACTCGTCGTTCCGTTTTCTATTTTTGAAATCGTGAAATGCCTGTAATATTTCGGGTCATCTAAGTATTTCGTGGGCTGGTAGGTCAAGGTCAATGTGCCGGTGGGGGCTGCCTGTTGTTGCACGGCATCAAAGTTGACATCGATCCAGTGGCCGTTTTCGCGGTATTGAACCTTGGATGTAACGACGTCTTTACGTGCGGGAATGCCCAAACTACGCGCAATGTCAACGAAGAAGATATCTCGTGAGCGTGTGTCGGTAAGGCGCGCGTGCCACACACCGATAGGAGTCTGAGCAATACGCAGGGCTTTCGGGTCGGGATAGAGGCGCAGATTAGCCTTTACCCATTTCACAAGCTGTGCGGGATTGGCACGGAATCGGTTGGCGGTCTGCTTGTCGAAAGCCTTTTCCAATTGCTGTTTAAACGGCGCGATAATCATTTCGTCTTCTACGCGTGGGCACACTTCATCGCTTGATGCATTGAAGTTGTCTTCGAGAATCTCTGTCGGAATGTCTCTCAAATCCTTGTCGCTGAGTGATCGAAGTAGACTGAAAGCACGTGCGGAACGGTCTTTATGACGGACAAGGAACGACAAAATGACAGCGTGATTGCCGCGTGCCTTGACGAGAAAAGCTATTATGCTGTCGGCCAGCAGACCGTTTTCGAGTGCAGCCTTGCGAGCTGTCTCTTCGTTATAGAATGTTGATGTATAAGCTGTTCGCACCGAATCTTCGTATGCGAAACGACGGAGATTGGCCTGCCGCTTGTCTTCGGGCACATCGGGCAACATCACTTTCTCGACTGGCGGCACAATATCAAAAAACTGTGCGGGATAACGCTGGTGGCGATTGTCGGTTGCGGCGCATCGATCGAGCTGTATTGTGATCTGCTTATCCTTACCGAACGACGCCTTGGAAAAGCCGTACCAACCATCTTTTGACGCCCAAACGAGCATATCTCCAAGTCCGGAAGTGAGAAAAGTGCGCCCTTTTGTATCGGTATATTTGGTTACCACGGTGAAGAATTCGGCGTAGTTATAGATCTTAAAATCTACGCGTGCTTGACTTATAGGCTTCCCGACGTGGTCGACAACCGTGAAATCGGTGCGGGCTGTGGCTGCATAGTTGCCGATCAGGTTGATTTCCGTGAAGTTGGAAGTACGAAGCATCACCTCTTCCGGACCGTTATAGTCGCCGAAAGCCCGTGTATGCATCAGCATTGCACGTGAAGCTGGGGCATTGAACCAACCCAAATTGAGCACGGCTTCAGGTTCGCAGGCCCCTAAGAAATACCATCGTCCGTCGGCCCAAGCCTCTACCCACGCGTGATTATCATCGGTATGGGCCCATCGCGGCGTGTAAACCTGTCGGGCTGGGATACCGATTGCGCGTAGCGCAGCCACCGCAAAAGTACTCTCTTCACCGCAACGCCCGGTGGCAGTACGCATAGATGCGAGTGGCGAAGAGGTACGCGCGTCTGACGGTTGATAGGTAACGTGCTCGTGACACCAATGATTTACCTCTAAAATAGCATCGTACATGCTCAATCCTTTTACACGATCTTTCAGCGCTTGATAGAACTCCGAGCGCGAGTTATCAAGATTTTCGTTGTTCACGCGGATAGGAAGCACGAAGTGACGAAACAGCAGTTCGGGTACCTTTTGCCCCCAAGGCATTTCCTGTTGTGTGCGGAACGAAGTACGAACATTGTCTAAATAATAAGTCGTTGGATAATCCGTAGCATCGGCCAACGGCATATAAGCATACAAAAATTCCAAAGCCTCGCGCTCTTTCGGTGTAGCTTGTTGGCCCGAAAGATTGAAAAAGCGACTTCCTACGAGGTTGATCTTCTGCCTGAAAGCCTTTTCCACTTTGGTCCGATACGTGGGATCGGAAAGAAAATGATTGTCTGCGGCTATTGAAAGGCACGTGAGCAGAACGCTCAAAGATAAGATAAGTCTTTTCATACTATGTGCAGTTGAAATGCGAAACGAGGCCGGATATACCCCGTTTTGCATCGGATTTATTTCCGAATGGGTATTTTCTCGATACGGCGCAGATGTCTGTCACCCTCGAAGTCGGTACTGAAATACTCATTCATAATATTTCGTGCAGTAGCATTGTCGATGAAACGGCCAGGCATTACGAGCACATTTGCATCGTTATGCTGCCTGCTTAGATGGGCAATTTCGGGTGTCCAGCACAATGCGGCACGTATCGCGGCGTGTTTGTTGAGCGTGATGCTGATGCCCTCTCCGCTTCCACAGATGGCGATTCCGGGATAGACGTTACCTTGTTCGAGGCCTTCGGCCAGTGCGTGTGCATAATCGGGATAGTCGCAAGAGGTTTCGTCGTAAGTTCCGTAATCTTTATAAGGAAGCCCTTTTTCATCGAGATATTGCTTGACAAACTGTTTGAGTGCAAAGCCGGCGTGGTCGCTGGCTAAACCGATAGTTTTTATTTTCATTGCTGTTGGGCTAAAAATGCTTTCACCTCTTTATATATATGCTCGCCCGTAAAGCCGAGTTTCTCGTCTAAAACTTTGTAAGGAGCGGAGAAACCGAAGCTCGGTAAGCCGAATACGCGACCTTCAGCGCCCACTAATCCTTCAAGTGTCACGGGCAGTCCGGCTGTCAATCCGAATATTTTCGAGCCGTGGGGAAGAATCTTCTCTTGGTATTCGGGCGTCTGACTACGGAATAGCCCCTCGGAAGGAACGCTCACAATGCGTACGCGGAGGTTGTCTTTGTGGAGCAGTTCGGCCGCTGCTTCGAGTGTGGAAACTTCTGATCCGGAAGCCAAAAGAATGATATCGAAGTCGTCATCGCTGCCTGCTACCACATAGGCTCCGCGTCGGGCTTGGCTGTAGTCGTTGCCTGTGGGCAGCTTGGTCACATTCTGTCGAGAAAGGACCAGTGCCGTCGGTGTGTCCATATTTTCCATAGCCATCTGCCAACAAACGGTGGTTTCGTCGGCATCTGCGGGTCGGAACACGCGCACACTGTCTCTGCCGTGATGGTTTTTCAACTTCTCCATCAAGCGGATTTGAGCTTCCTGTTCTACGGGTTCGTGTGTGGGGCCATCTTCTCCGACACGAAACGCGTCGTGGCTCCAAATGAATTTGATAGGTACTTCCATCAAAGCCGCCATTCGGATGGCCGGTTTCATATAATCGGAGAATACAAAGAAGGTGCCGCAAGCAGGCAGAACGCCGCCGTGCAGATACATTCCGATACACATACAAGCCATTGTCAGTTCTGATACTCCGGCTTGGAAGAATGCGCCTGAGAAGTCACCAGCCGTCATCGAATGGGTCTTTTTGAGGAAACCATCGGTCTTATCGGAGTTCGAAAGATCAGCCGATGAGCATACCATATTATGTACTTGCTCTGCCAAAACACTCAAACAAACCGAGCTCGCAGCACGAGTGGCCGATCCTTCGACCTGTGTGATGTTACTCCAATCTACTTTCGGTGCCCGTCCTGAGAACCATTCCTGCATCTTGGCAGCCTTTTCCGGATGTGCTTTTGCCCACGTTTCTTCTTGTCTACGACGGGCAGCAACGATGTGTTTCAGTTCTTCCTGCCGTGCAGCGTAAAGGTTTTTCACCTCGTCAAAAACCACGAACGGATCAGCAGGATCGCCCCCGAGGTTTTTCACCGTATTGCTGTAAGCCTCTCCGCCGAGCGGTGCTCCGTGTGTTTTTACGCTGTGTTCATAGCTTGTTCCATCGTCTTTCAAGGCACCTTTACCCATTACCGTCTTGCCGATAATCAGCGTGGGGCGTTTCGATTCTGCCTTAGCTTCGGTCAGTGCATAGCGTATTTCGTCGGCATTATTACCGTCGATAGTCAGTACCTTCCATCCCCACGCCGCGTATTTGGCCGCAGTGTCTTCTCGCATTACGACTCCGCACTCGGTCGAAAGTTGAATATCATTGGAGTCGTAGAACATAACGAGGTTGTTTAGTCCGAGTAAACCGGCCAATCGTCCGGCACCTTGTGAAATCTCTTCCTGTATACCTCCGTCGGAGATATATGCGTAAATGGTGTGCTGCATCACCTCTTTACCGAGGCGGGCAGCCAAGAATTTCTCGGCAACGGCAGCTCCGGCGGCAAACGTGTGCCCCTGACCCAGCGGACCGGAAGTATTTTCAATGCCCCGCATTAGATCGCGTTCGGGATGTCCGGGAGTAGGGGAGCCCCATTGGCGAAATGCTTTCAGTTCGTCTATCGTAAACTTTCCTTGCAGTGCAAGAGCAGCATAGAGCATCGGAGACATATGTCCCGGGTCGAGATAAAAGCGATCACGACCCGTCCAAGTGGGATCTTCGGGATCGTAAACAAGGAACTCTGAAAAGAGCACATTGATGAAATCGGCTCCTCCCATAGCGCCGCCAGGATGTCCGGATTTTGCTTTTTCGACCATAGAAACAGCCAAAATGCGGATGTTGTCTGCTGCGCGGTTCATTAAATTCTTGTTATTCATTATTTTAGTTATTATGGATTAATCTTCTGCAAAATTACGATTTTATATTCAGATAGGCGATTGATTCGCTCGGTATTTTGTCTTTTCTTACTTTTTCCGTAATTTTCGGTTATTTAAATGAAAATGAATTGCGATCGGGTTGTAAGTATATCATTATGAATTTCGTTGACAAAAGACAGTCGGCTGAATGTGGACTTCTGGAGTGGAAATATTTGCTTTCGAGCACGAAAATAGTTTCTAATTAGGAGATTTATAGCTTGAGATATTGTGAAAGGTGGCTTTTGAGAGGTCTGAAAGCCCTGGATGAGGGGATGATAAGCTGTTGTTTGCAGTCTTATTAATGGCTTTTTAGGGTGTTTTTAAGTGGGTATTGATTGCTTGGAAATATTAAGTGGCTGTTAGTCTGCATTTTATGAGTCTTTGGAAAATGGCGTTTTTTCAGCATTAATATTATTCGATGAAAAATAATGAAGTATTGATGGACTTTAATAATGATTTTTCTTGACAAATAAGGTGAATAGAATGGAATGGAAAAGGCCTGCAATCATTTCCGATTACAGGCCTTTGAAATTGTTATTGAATCGTTCTCGGTGTTATACCGGAATATCGGTATTGACGTTTTTACTGCCGAATAGGGCATAGAACAGCATATAAGCCATAGCCAAGACGGGCACGAAATAAGAAACTAAATAGGTGGAGTTATCGGCAATGAAGTTCTGAAGCAGAGGCAACAGACCGCCGCCGACAACCATTACCATAAAAATTCCCGATGCACTTGCCGTGTATTTGCCCAATCCCTCGGTAGCAAGATTGAATGTACTTGTCCACATAATCGATGTGCAAAGGCCGCAGAGCACTAAGAACATAGCTGCAATGGGCACGTTGACCATTTGGAACGATGAACCCGTAAATACCGGCATATCTACTGTGGTGGATTTGCCGAGTGTGATGGCAGCTAAAATTAAGACAATGCCGATGATGTTAGCGGTCGTCATCATTGTACGGCTCGACACCTTGTCGGCAATAAAACCGCCGCAGAATCGGCCTACAAGCATTAAGAACCAATAGGTTCCGGCAACGAAACCACCGATTGCCGCAGCATTGCCTTGTATGCCTGCGCCGTTGGCAGAGGTGTCGGAGAGATAGAAGTTGAGGGTTCCGGGTATGCCCACTTCTACACCTACGTACACGAAAATGGCGATGGTACCGAGTACAAAGTGGCGGAATGCCATCGGGCTATGCTCGAAAACGGTGTCGGCTGTGGTACGACCGAGCTCAGGATCTTGAATGGGAATGAAGCTCAATATGATGAATGCGCCTGCAAATACAGCCATCGCAATGTACATTACGAGGTTTACATCTACCATTTTAGTCTGTGCTGTGACTGTACCGATCAGTGTTCCGACAAGCATTGGAGTTAAAGTGCCCGACAGAGAGTTGAGTGTTCCGCCGACCATATTGAGTTGATTACCGCGATTTCCGCCGCCGCCGAGTAGATTTAACATCGGGTTTACCACTGTGTTGAGCATACAAACGGCAAAGCCGGAGATAAATGCACCGGCCAGATAAGTAGCAAAACCGGGAACGCCGACTTCTACTTTGCCTGACAAGAACTGTGTGAATACGCCGATAAAACCGACTGCAATGCCAATGAGAGCTGTTTTCTTATAGCCGATTTTGGTCAACATCTTACCGGCGGGAATGCCCATAAAGAAGTAGGCCAGGAAGTTCATTGCATTCCCCAGCATACCGATGGTATTGGCGTTGGAACTGTCTGCAAATACGTTTTTCCATATAACTCCGATGGGTGCAGCAAGATTCGTTACAAAAGAAATCATTGCATAGAGGAAGAACATTGTGATAATCGCAATGATACTGCCATTTTGTTTTTTCTCGTTCATTTTATTTGATGGTTTAATAATATACATAGAAATGGTCTGCAACCGCTGTTTCAGTTGCAGACCAAAGGTTTTTTGTTCTCTTTCGGATTAGCAAATCTTTCTCGAACCATCGCTGATGATTACGTCGTAGACTTTCGGTTCCTTACCGAATTTAGCCTGATACTTAGCCTTTGCATCTGTAATGAAAGTATCGTAAAGTTCGTCTTTTACGAGGTTGATGGTGCAACCGCCGAAGCCTCCGCCCATAATGCGACTGCCGGTAACGCCGTTTGCCTTGGCAATGTCGTTGAGATAGTCCAGCTCTTCACACGAAACCTCGTATTCTTTGCTAAGTCCTTCGTGGGTTTCATACATTTTTCGGCCTACGGTTTCATAGTCCCCGGCATTGAGTGCATCGCAGACTGCTAAGACGCGATCTTTCTCTCCGAGAACAAAATGAGCACGTTTGTAGTCTTCTTCGCCCACTTCTGCCCGTACTTCTTCAAGTTGTTCCCACGTACAGTCACGCAAAGTCTCGAACTTGGATTCAGGGTGTTTGGCGGCGATATGCTTCACAACGTTTTCGCAACTATTACGACGGTCGTTGTAAGGAGAGCCTGCTAGTTCGTGTTTTACGCACGAATTGAGCAACACGAGTTTGTAACCTTTCGGATTGAAAGGGAAGTATTCAAACTCGCGCGAACGACAATCAAGACGCATCAACTTGCCTTTTTGCCCGAAAACGCTGGCAAACTGATCCATAATACCGCACATCACACCGCAATAATTGTGTTCTGTGGCCTGGCCGGCCAGCACCATATCCCATTTGGAAATCTTGTTATCGCTGAACAAGTCGTTAAGAGCGAAAGCGAAACAGCTCTCCAATGCAGCTGAAGAAGACATTCCGGCGCCCAATGGAACATCGCCTGCGAAGGCCGTATTGAAGCCTTTTACGTCGACGCCTAACTTCCGCATCTCTTGCACAATGCCATAGATATAACGCGCCCAACTGGCTCTCGGACCTACTGGATCGTCTACTTTGAATTCTACGCGGTCTTTTAAATCGATAGAATAGCACATTATTGTCTGCAAACCATTGGGTCTTACTTCGGCCATAATGCCCTTATCGATGGCTCCGGGAAAAACGAATCCGCCATTATAATCCGTATGCTCGCCAATCAGGTTAATACGACCGGGAGATGCATAAATATTCCCTGTCTTTCCATCAAAATGTTTGATGAAACGACTTCTTACATATTCTATATCCATATTTCGTAATATTAAATGATTCGTTAGATGTGTTCTACTTTATTTCTCGACACCAAACCGATAGATAGTTTTCTGCTTATACTGTTCGCCCGGCTTCAAAACGACCGATGGGAAGTAGGGATGGTTCGGACTGTCAGGGAAGTGCTGCGCCTCGAAGCAGATGGCACTGCGGCGTGGGAATGTCGCTCCGTGCTGCCCTTTATAGCCGTCGGCCCAGTTATCTGTATAGAGTTGTACACCCGGTTCGGTAGTATAGACCTCCATTGTGCGTCCGCTGATGGGTTCTTTGATACGAGCTGCAAAGCTGAGTTCGCTTTCTTCTTTCTTATTTAGTACGTAACAGTGGTCGTAACCGGCACCGTTCTTAATTTGTTCGTTATCTGCATCAATGTCCTGTCCAATAGTTTTAGGCGTCCGGAAATCAAAAGGCGTACCCTTGACAAAACGGATTTCACCTGTCGGAATAGAGGTTTCATCAATTGGCAGATAATAGTCTGCATTGATTTCACAAATAAGATTGTCGATTGTTGGTGTCGGATCGGCGATTCCTGCCAATGAGAAGTATCCGTGATTAGTAAGGTTTATGATAGTCTGTTTATTCGTTGTAGCCATATAATCGATAACTAATTCGTTATCATTAGTAAACGTATAAACGATAGTTACTTTGAGTTCGCCCGAGAAACCTTCCTCACCGTAAGGGCTTACATATTTTAAAACCAATGTGTGATCATTCATTTGGAGCGCTTCCCAAACCTTGGCGTTAAAGCCTTTTTTACCTCCGTGCAGTGAATTCGGACCGTTATTGATGGGTAAATTGTATTCTTTGCCGTGTAGTTGAAATCTTCCTTTGCAGATGCGATTGCCGTAACGGCCAATCAAAGTGGACAGATACGGCTCGGGACTTTCTATTACTTCCCGAATATTATCGTGCCCTTGGATGATATTGGCACGGTTACCCTCTTTATCAGGAACCATTATTGCCACTAATGCTCCACCGTAATTGGTGATCGCTACTTCATTACCCTCACTGTTTTTAAGAATGTATAAGTCGGTATCTTTTCCGTCAATGCGTGTCTGAAAGTCCTTACGTTTCAGACCGCAAATGTTTTCTGTCTCCACTGTGTTCGTCATATCAGTAAGTTTTTAGTGATTTTACTTTGTTGCAAAGTAACTGAAAAAAAACGAATTTAGCAAGTGAACAAGGGAAAAATGCGAGCAATTTTGAGTTAAAAACAATTAATTATGATGCACGTGTTTCATTTGATGGAGAAATGAAAGGAAATCTGCAACGATATAACTGCTACCTCCCACGAAGATGAAATCATTTTTATCAGCATCTTCAAGAGCTTGTTGATAGGCTTCGGCAACTGTCGGGAATGTTTCTCCTTGTAGTTTGAAACGGAGCGAAATCTCTTTGATTTGCTGTTCTGGAATAGCCCTTTGGGTTGTGGCTCGTGTGAAATAATACTGCGCGGAAGCAGGTAGCAAACTCATAACGGTGTCTATATCTTTGTCGTCTACCATTCCGAAAACGATTCGGAGTTGTCTGCATCGTAGGTCATTGAGCTGTTTACTCAGATATTTCCAGCCTCCGACGTTGTGTCCAGTATCACAGATCACGGTAGGATTAGATTGTATTCGTTGCCAACGCCCCATTAAACCGGTGCGCTCGCAGACGTTGGCCACGCCATTTCTAATACATTCTTCATCTTTCAGCATGCCCATTTTGCGGAGCTTATTTAATGCACACAGTACGGTATTCATATTCTTTTGCTGATAGCTTCCGCTTAATTCGCTCCACAATTCGCCGTAATTCTGCGTCTGATAGACTATTCCTCCATTTGCAGAAGCGATCGAAGTGAGTACTTCCGGCATACTTTCTGCAAACATGATAGGGGCTCCTTGTTCCTCAGCTCGTGCCTGAAAAACGGGACGAGTCTGCTCTGTTGCTTCGCCAATCACCACCGGAACACTTCTTTTTATAATCCCGGCCTTCTCTCGGGCAATCTTTTCCGGCGTGTCACCAAGGAATTGTGTGTGGTCGAGACTGATATTAGTGATGATCGATAAGATAGGCGTAATAATATTGGTGCAATCTAAACGACCGCCGAGTCCGACTTCAACAACGGCGAAATCAATGTTTTGTTCAGCGAAATATTTAAAAGCCAGCGCCGTAGTTAGTTCAAAAAACGATGGGTGTAACGGTTCGAAGAAAGCCCGTTCGTGCTCAACGAAATCAACAACAGCCTGTTCGCTGATGCAAACACCATTCACTTTGATACGTTCGCGAAAGTCGATGAGATGCGGAGAAGTATAGAGTCCCACCTTGTATCCGGCCGACTGGAGTACTGATGCTATGCTGTGTGAACAGGAACCTTTACCGTTTGTGCCTGCGATATGAATGGATTTGAATTTCTGATGCGGATGTCCGAAATGTTCGTCTAAGGCTAATGAGTTGGCCAATCCTTCTTTATAAGCAGTTGCCCCGACGTGTTCAAAGACGGGTGTACTATTAAATAAGTATTCGATAGTTTGTTGATAGTCCATTGTGTGGGTATTAAAAAGATGCAGACCAAGCTGCTTTGTGCCGGTCTGCATCTGTAAATCTTAATTGAAATAGTTCTTAAATCGTTCGAAAATAGATTTCTTTGTCTCGGCGTCTCCCTTAAAGTTATCGCTTCCACGCATTTTTTCCACCATTGCTTTTTCGTCTTTGCTCAATGTGGTTGGTATGTAAACGCTGACATTTACTACTAAATCGCCCTTGCCGGTACCATAACCTTGCACGGCGGGCAGTCCCTTTCCGCGCAACCTGAGCGTCTTGCCCGGTTGCGTTCCAGGCTCTATTTTAATCTTCACTTTGGTACCTTCAATGGTCGGAATCTCGATTTCGTCACCGAGTGTTGCCGTCGGAAAGTCTAAGAGAAGATTGTAAATTACATCTTGTTCATCGCGAATGAAAGTATCGTTGGGCTCTTCTTCAACCAGAACTTGGATATTTCCGTTGGTACCTTGTCGTGGACCGGCGTTGCCTTTACCTTGAACGTTGACCACCATACCCTCAGCTACACCCGCAGGAATATTGATCTCAACCACCTCTTCGCCTTTTACGATACCGCTTCCACTGCATTCGTGACACTTGTTTTTGATGACTGAGCCTTCACCGTGACACGTGGGACACTCCGTTTGGGTCTGCATCATACCGAGCATTGTGCGTACTGTCTTGACCACTACTCCCTGACCGTGACACGTTGGACACGTTTCTGTGCCGCTACCACCTTCTGCTCCGCTTCCGTGACAGTGTGAACAAGTGACGTCTTTCTTGACTTTGAATTTCTTGGTAACACCTGTTGCAACCTCTTGCAGCGATAAACGAACTTTCAAACGCAAATCAGATCCTCGATATTGTGGTCGTTGTCTGCCGCCGCCAAAGCCCCCGAAGCCTCCGAATCCACCACTATGTCCACCGAAAACATCGCCGAACATCGAGAAGATATCATCCATCGAGAACCTCCGGCGCCACCAAATCCACCGAAACCACCAGCTCCTGCAGGACCGTCGAAACCGAATTGGTCGTATTGTTGTCGTTTCTGTGCATCGTGTAATACATCATAAGCTTCTGCAGCTTCTTTGAATTTTTCCTCAGCTTCTTTATTGCCGGGATTGCGATCGGGATGATATTTGATAGCGATTTTCCGATACGCCACTTTAATTTCGTCGTCTGTGGCAGTCTTTTCAACGCCCAGGACCTCGTAGTAATCTCTCTTTGCCATTTGTAAAAGATGGATAAAATAAAAATGAAAGGGTCTTTGGGGCCCTTTCATTAAATGTATACTTATTGCCCGACTGCAACTTTCGCGTGACGGATAACCCTATCATTCAACATATAACCAGCCTGAACGCAGTCGATTACCTTGCCTTTCTTGTCATCTCCCATACCTGGAACCATTGCAACTGCTTCGTGATAGTCTACATCGAAGTCTTTCCCGTCGGTGTCGATCTTCTTAACACCGAGGCTTTCGAGCGTTTTCATCAGCTTCTTGAATATCAGTTCCCAACCTTCTTCAAGTGCTTTTATGTCTTCGGCTTTGCCTGCATTGTCAATAGCTCGTTCCATATCGTCTATGATGGGTAGTATAGCAGCCACCGTTTTCTCGCCTCCGTTGAGGATTAAATCAGCTACTTCCTTGCGCGTTCGCTTCTTATAGTTCTCAAATTCGGCCACAGAACGTAGATATTTATCTTTCAATTCTTCAATTTCTGCATTGGCTTCTGCCAACGGATCTTGGTTTTCTGCCTTTTCGTCAGTTAGCTCATCTGAGGCGTTCGGGTCAGTTTCGCAGGTCGTTTGATTCTCATTTTCAGAACACTGATTCGTCATCTCTTCATTGCCTGCAATGTTTCCGTCTTCTATGTCTATCTTTTGTTCTTTTTGATTCATTATTGCTCATTTTTTGATTTAATGTCAATGGCAGCAAAAAGCTTGCCATTCTTGCTCATAATACACATCAACACAGGTCTCGTTTAGTACGGACCTGTGTCAGAAATGGTGTATAGATGTGTGGTATCAAATGGTATACATCTTTGCTTTTTGTTCTTTAATGCCCTCGTCATAGATGTAGTCGTCATAGTCCATCAGCTTATCGATGGTGCCGTTCGGCGTCAATTCGATAATGCGGTTGGCCACAGTTTGAATGAATTCATGGTCGTGACTGGCAAAGAGAACATTGCCCTTGAATCCTGTCAGATTGTTGTTGAAGGCCTGAATACTCTCCAAATCCAAGTGGTTGGTCGGTGTGTCGAGAATCAAACAGTTGGCATTTTTCAACTGCATTCGGGCTATCATACACCTCATTTTCTCTCCTCCGGAAAGCACATTGACTTTTTTCAGCACCTCTTCGCCCGAAAACAGCATCCTTCCCAAATAGCTTTTCATCACGACTTCGTTACCAGAGCCGTACTGACTGAGCCAGTTTACTAAGTCGAGATCGCTATTGAAGAAAGCTGTGTTATCAAGAGGCAGATAAGCGGTAGTGATTGTCACGCCCCACTTATATGTGCCGGCATCGGCCTCGCGATTGCCGTTGATAATCTCAAAAAGGGCTGTCATTGCCTTCGGATTATGACTAAGGAACACCACCTTTTGACCTTTCTCGATGTTGAAGTTAACGTTATCGAAGAGCACTGTACCGTCTGTGTCTACCGCTTTCAGACCATCCACTTCGAGAATTTGATTTCCCGGTTCGCGATCCATTTGGAAAATGATGCCCGGATATTTGCGACTCGACGGACGAATCTCCTCTACATTCAGTTTCTCCAGCATCTTCTTTCTACTTGTGGTCTGCTTACTCTTAGCCACATTGGCAGAGAAACGGCGGATAAACTCTTCCAATTCCTTACGCTTCTCTTCGGCTTTCTGACGTTGGTTCTGTGCCTGACGCAATGCCAATTGCGAACTCTCGTACCAGAACGAATAGTTACCTGCAAAGACACTCACTTTACCAAAGTCGATATCTACGGTCTGGGTGCTCACGGCATCAAGGAAGTGACGGTCGTGACTGACCACAAGAACTGTCTGTTCTACGTTACCCAAATATTCTTCCAACCATTGCACCGTGTCGAGGTCGAGGTCATTAGTAGGCTCATCGAGCAACAGATTGTCGGGATGTCCGAACAAAGCTTTGGCCAACATTACGCGAACCTTCTCGTTGTTGGACAGTTCGCTCATCTGCTTTTCGTGCAGATTCTCTTTTACGCCGAGGTTGCCCAGCATCTGTGCTGCATCGCTTTCGGCCTCCCAACCGTTCATTTCGGCAAACTTGTCTTCCAATTCGGCTGCACGATTACCGTCTTCTTCGCTCATCTCCGGCTTCGAATAGAGAGCCTCGCGCTCTTTCATATTGTCCCAAAGAGGCTTATGTCCCATCAAGACTGTATCGAGAACGCGGTATTGATCGTACTTGAAATGGTCCTGATCCAATACCGAGAGCCGTTCACCCGGTCCCAATTCGATAGTTCCTTTATTCGGTTCCAATTCGCCGCTGATGGTTTTGAGCAGCGTTGATTTACCTGCTCCGTTGGCTCCGATTACGCCATAGATGTTGCCGTTAGTAAATTTGATGTTGACGTCTTTGTAAAGAACTCTCTTCCCGAATTGAATTGCAAGATTCGTAACTGTTATCATTCCTTATATATATTATAGTTGATAAGTTAACAGTTGACAAGTTGATGAGGATTTTTTACCTATCGTTTACTACCAAACACTTGTTCATTTTATTTACTTGTCCACTTGTTAACTGTTTGCAAAGGTACGAAGAATATCCCGATAAACCAAATATTCCGAAGTGTTTAGCTGCCGAACGGTATGAAGAAAACGACGGCAGATGTGCGCTCTATGGCAAAAATGTCGTAACTTTGCAGTCTGATGAGAACGAATGGTTTACAAAATAAAGCAGGATACGACACCTATATGGTCGACCGGGATGCCGAACTGCTGCCGTGGTTGCTTGAAACTTTACAGCGTGAAAGTCGCAGTAAGGTGAAAGCTACGTTGCAGGGAAACGGTATTAAGGTTAACGGCAAGCGGGTGACACAATTCAATTATCCGTTGAAAGCGGGTATGAAGGTGTCTGTGAGCAAATCGAAGAAAAACGATGCATTCAAAAGTCGCTACCTGAAAATTGTTTACGAAGATCGCCATTTGGTCGTTGTGGAAAAGAATGTGGGCATCCTTTCAATGGCTGCGGGACATTCGTCGCTCAACGTGAAGACCGTGCTCGATGATTATTTTCGACGCACACACCAGCGTTGTACGGCCCATGTGGTGCACCGGTTAGACCGAGACACAAGCGGACTGATGATTTATGCCAAGGATATCGAGGTAGAACGATTGCTCGAACAAGACTGGCACCACATTGTTTACGACCGTCGTTATGTGGCAGTGGTATCAGGTGAGATGGAAGAAGACGGCGGAACCGTTGCTAATTGGCTTAAAGACAACAAGGCTTATGTCACTTATTCCAGTCCGATCGATAACGGCGGTAAGTATGCCGTTACTCACTTTCACACGTTGAAACGAACAGTCGAACACAGTCTTGTAGAATTTCGTTTGGAGACCGGTCGTAAAAATCAGATTCGTGTACATTGTGCCGATATGGGGCATCCTGTTTGCGGCGATACGAAATACGGCAATGGAGACGATCCCTTGGGGCGTTTATGTCTCCACGCTATGTGCTCTGCTTCTATCACCCCATTACGCACAGACGAATGGAGTTTGAAATGCCCATTCCTCCATTGTTCCGCCACTTGTTCAAGTAATTCGATTTAATCTTTAATAGGTATATGAGCTCAAGTTTTTTGTATTATCTTTTCGTATTAGTAGGTATCGTTATGGCCATAGTCATCGTGAAAAAGGTGACAGGTTGTTTGTTTCGATTGTTTTCGATAGCTGTTATTGTCGCAGTTCTTATGTTTATTTATTTTACTTATTTTCGCTGATTGAAATTGTAATTTACAGTTAGAAATTTTTCTTACAAATACATCTTGAATACGGCGTTATTTCTAATCGGATAGTCGTTGGGGCGTAAATACGCAATTCTCGGCATCCTTTTTTAAGGCTGTTTAAGCATATTTACGCTTTGTTTTGTCGTTTTTGGGCTTCCGATTAACATTCTTTTGATCGATGAAAGGACTTTATTTATTGGATGGAAAGCAGTTAATAGAAGTGCAAGGAACGTCTTTTCAATGTATTTGGGAAGGCCTTTATCTCTTTAATCGATATTTTTCCGCTTCTTAATTCCTTATTGCTATTCTGGAACGGAGTGTTTTCTCGGTTGCTTTTTGAGTAAATTTCCTTTACGTACTGATACAATTTCTCTTTTAGAATATTTATATATCGGGTTTCTATTTGTATGGAAAAAATCAAGAATTAATATAAAGGCATTCTCTGAATTTCGGTCAATGAGTTGTACCTAAAAATGAGGAGATGTTGAATTACCGATTTTTAAGTATTGCAAAGTATTAGTTATCGTCGTATCTTTGCAACATCAAAATGGATAGATAAAATACAGATAAGTGCGGGGATGCGTGCACTCTTTCCACTCGAGAAGGTCTGGTTAAAAGCCAATTTTATTCTTAACATTTCAGACTTGAAGGTTAGAACGCACTCAGGAAGCCGCACTTTCTTTTTTGTTCTTATGTCATCAGCAGGCTTGTTGATGATGTTTTGTATATCGTCCTGTAAGTATATGTTTGTTTATTTTGTTGAAAACCATTCATTTTATGTATTGCTGCGTTTGCAATTTACTTCTAACTCTGCATTGTTAAACAACGAACGATGAAAGTCTGTATAATTAAGTGTGAACAAATTAGCTATTGGATTGTTGGCCGGCGGGTTTGTCACGGCTTGTATTCCGTGCGTTGCTTGTGGCCAGATTAACGCTGCTGATAGTGTTGCGCAGCACGTAAAAGACAATTGATTTTGTGTCGGAGGTTATGGTGAAGCGGTTTATGCGCGCGAGTTTTTTAGCGATAACCCTTATCGATACAGCCAGGTCGGGAAGTATGAAGATAATCCCAGCCACGGCAAATTCGATTACGGGCATCTCGGTGATGCCGAAAAGGCACAGCTCTTGGCACGAGGACAAACCAAAATATCGCCTTTCAATCATGATCCTGTCAGTAAAACGGCTATTGCTACGGGTATAGAAGCTGGCTGTGGGACTTATTTTCTCAAATTGCCAAACAGTGCTGGGATGAACGCTTATACGTAATTGTTGTCGTATTATTAAGAATAAGAAATTTATTTCTTGATTAAAGTCTGTCAAGTTCTTTGATTTCTTTCTTGTCAGCTTTGAGTTTCTGGATACCGAGTTGAAACCTAACTCTGAACAAAAGTTGCCGACTCTCGCCCTGTCCCCACGATGTCAGGTCGAGTTGTCCTTTTGTTCCATAACTGTCCCAACGTTCTGTGTGAAAGATATCTGTCATCAAAAGTGAGAGATTTAATTGGTTTTTCAGCAGACTTTTACTGAATCCAGCATCCACACTACCTGTCGATTTCAGTACTTCATAGCTGTTCCCCTGTCGTTTGGAGTTGTATCGACCGGACAATTCAAGACGAATCCCGGCTGGTAAAAGGATGTCGTTAGATAGTGAAAGCACACAGGATGGACGGCGATAAGTCTCCTTATATTTTTCATAATCGAGCTGATTGATGAAATAAAAAGCACCTCCGTTAAAACTTATATCCCACCACGGAACTAATCTTCGGCTGTACACAAGTTCTAATCCCATTTGTTTTTGTCGACCGATATTCTTCGTTGTCATTACAATCGTTCCTTTTTCATAGGTATCTGTCAATGCAGTAAAATAGTCATTCAACTGATTATAAGATAAGGTAAGTCCTAAATTCCTGACTGCAAGATTCAACATTAACCTATGACTGACCTGTGGTGCGATAAAAGGATTCCCTTTCCAGTAAGTCAACTCATCAAGAAGATACTCGAAAGGATTTAAGTCTTCGTATTTGGGTTTATCCTGTCTCTTGCTGTAAGAGAGTGTAAGCTTGGTAACATCTGTCGCTTGGTAAGATACGGAAAGATTGGGGAAGAGTCCGAACCGATTCCGCTTGTTCTCCTCTTTTGCTTTTTCCTTGCCGAAAGGTTGCAGTTGCCCATCAGTGTGCATATACTCTGCACGCAGACCGGCCGTGATTGCCCATTTGGCCCGCCGCATCGTATATTGAGCATATCCCTCAATATTGGTCTCGCCGTATTTGAACCGATTCGATCTATTTGTATTAAAAACGGAATTCGTGAAAAACCTGAAATCATTGTTGCTGATAATACGAGACAGTTTCAAACCGCTCAAGAAGTCGTCTTCTTTACCTATCGTCAGTTTATAATCAGTCATCAAAGACAGTATATCTATATCTTTCTCTGTGTCTGAATAATACAGATCACGACGAGCCGGTGAGCCGTCCGGCATAAAATAAGCATTGGGCTGATTGTTGCGAGAGGTGCCGTCGACGTGAATCCAATCAGTACTGACAGAAACAGAATGTCTCGATGAGGGGGTAAAGAGATAATTCAGCCCGCCCCATACTTCAAATTACGCTGCTTGATATAGTCATTTTCTGCTCTAAGTATCTGTTTCAGTGCATTTGTTTCGTGGTAAATCCGGGTTTCGGTAATTGTTTTTCCCGGTCCTACAACGGCATCGACAGAAGTCAGGAACGACAGTTTGTGTTGTCCGTTAGGTTGCCATACGAAATCCATTCCGCCTGCATAAACGTTGCGTTTGTCGGTATCTACGGTCTCGGATAGGTTCCGATTACCGTCTTGTAGGCGTTCACTGCCATATCGCATACCATAATGATCGATGCTCTGATTATAGTTTACGCCTATCTGCCAGTCTTTCCGATGATACGATAAGCCTACATCCGATGTCTCGCGCAGATGTTCCCAATAAGCCAGCCCGTGAGAAGTGGTGAGATGGAGGCCTGTATCTTCGTTGCGTTTCAGGATGATATCAATGACCCCACCGGCTCCTTCCGACTCATAACTTGCGTCAGGATTGGGCGAAGTGACAATCCGTTCGATCTTCGATGACGGTAATGAGCGTAGGTAAGCGGTCAGCAGGTCGCCTTGTAAGCGCATTCTCTTGCCGTTGACGTACACTGCCGTTCCGCCCGGTGATGACAAAGAGATACTGCCGTCGTTGCCTACTCGAATGCCGGGCGAATGTTTCAACACATCAACTGCATTTCCCAAATCTGTCAAATAAGAACGGGAAACGTTGATAGAAACCTTCCCGTCAATCATCTTGGCAACAGGACGACGTTGTCGGGCAGTGACAATCACATCGCTCAAATGTGCGATTTCCGGTTCCAATACGAAAGAATAGAGTTCAGAATCCGATGGAATGCGAATCTTTTCAAGTACATTCTTATAGCCCAGTAGACTGATATATACCTGATATTCGCCGTCATTCAGATGGAAAATAATCTTTCCGTCAGTTCCGGCAATACCGTTTCCGACCACCTTTCGTTCTTTTATCTCGGTGATGATTACCGATGCAGCATCAGCCGGAATGTTCTCTCCGTCAGTAATTTGTATGGTCACGACTCTCTGGGCAGATCCTTTCAAGACTGCTGCCATCATCAAAAACGATACCCATAAGATGCGTAATATCTGTTTCATTCTATTTTTTCCGTTTATATTATTCACTGCTTAGCCATAAAGATAAAGGTAATACTGCAAGAAGCGCATTACTTCTAATTTTTACAAAAGTACGATTTATATCGTAAATGAGAGTTAGGTATTCCTTAAAATATTTTAATTTGTCTGGAGATTGTGGTGTGATTCTGTATTGAGAATTCGCTTTTCACGGTGTTTTTTTTTTATTTTTGCCCTCAAATTCGCATACTCAATGAGGAAAATCTCTAAAAATTTAGGACTTTACTTCGTGTATCTCGGTGTAGTAACATTATTAATCTGCTATATCACGGGATGGACTCGGTATAATATCCCGATGCTGATGGGCTTAGTATTGATCATTATTGGTATCATCGTTCACATTTTCTTACAGCGGCGAGATAGTATCTATTAAAAAGATCTCATTATCAGTTACTTACCGAAATTTATCCTTTATCTTTATAATTAATGGTTAAACACGCTATGACTAACGGTTATTTGTAATGCAATTAATGGTTAAACGCACGCTAATTAACTGTTAAACGTAGACTGTTTAACGGTTAATGGAAAGTGGAAGAGTGAAAAAAAGGAAAAGTCGAGCTATTTCAATGCGTGGGATAGGGAAATGAGAATAAAGGCGTATTCGGTGCTTTTTATCTTCCGTATTGTCGAAGTGCGGCAAGCAATGCATTATTTTCGCTCTTAGTTCCGATGGAGATGCGAAGACAATCGGTACAAAGCGGTGTGTCGATGAGTGGGTGGACGAAGATTCGTTTACTTACTAAATACTCGTAAATAGCTGCAGCATCGGTCATCTTAGCAAGTATAAAGTTAGCTTCGGTGGGGTAGACAGCCTTACAGATAGGCAGTTCGCGGAGTGCATCGAGCATTCTGCGACGCTCTAAAAGCAGCATCCGCACCCATTTGTCAACCTCATATGGGTCGCATATCGCCTCGATGGCTTGTTGTAAAGTAAGAGCATTGATGGGGTGGGGAGGGCGTATCCGATCGAAAAATTCAATGATGTCACGATGAGCAAAAGCCATACCTAAATGTAGAGCTGCATTGCCCCAAGCATTGCTTAGCGTGTTAAGTACGATTAGATTAGGGTGATCGGCGATTTCGTTACGCATCGGACATTGGGCGGCAAAGTCGCTGTAAGCCTCGTCGATGATTACAATTCCGTCGAAATCAGTTACGATTTGTAACATTTCTTCACGTTCGAGACTGTTGCCCGAAGGGTTGTTGGGCGAGCAAAGCCATACGATTTTGGTTCGTGCATCACACGCGTCGAGCACCTTTCGGGACGAGAGGCCGAACCGTTCATTGAGTATCACAGCCCGATAAGTTACTTCGTTGAGGTCGGCATAGTGTTGGTACATTTCGTAAGTCGGCGAAATGGCTACTACATTGTCTTTTTGCGGACGACAAAAAATGCGAAATGATAAGTCAACCAGCTCATCACTACCATTGCCTAACGTGATGTTCTCCACTGGAATGCCCTTAATTTGGGCTGCCAAAGCCTTGAATCGGTTTTCCGATTCAATAGGATAACGATTGAAAGGTGCGTTATAGGGATTTTCGTTGGCATCGAGTCGAATGCCTACTTTGTATTCCTGGCTTGCGACGGACAAGTGGGCAGACCAAGAGAGAGAACGGATGTTGGGTCGGATTAATTCTTGTAAGCTCCTCATTGTGGATTTATCAGCATTTTATCGCACAAAAATAGTCATTTCCAAAGATATTTCCAAGAAATGTATTACTTTTGTGTCGTTTTCATATGCACATTAAAACGATTTGCTGTTTGTTTCTTCTTACTCTCATCCTGAGTTGTACTGAGAAGAAAGAACCTGTGACAACGCCTTGGGGAACATCACTGGACGGGGATTCGATACCTGCAAACGGTGATTTTAAACTCAATGATATCGTGAATAACGGAGAGCTGATTATGCTTACGCTGACAGGTCCAGACAATTATTATGACTATCACGGGCACGGTATGGGAACACAATATATGTTGTGCGAGAAGTTTGCTCAGAAACTCGGCGTATCGCTTCGGGTAGAGGTTTGTAAAGATACGACCGAATTAGTGACGCGTTTACGCAAGGGCGACGGCGACATTGCAGCTTTTCAGTTGCCTCGAACGATACAAGGTGTGAAGTTTTGCGGTACTGAAATTGATTCACTTCGTACGCAATGGGCGGTGCAATCGGGCAACAACGAATTGGCAGATGCGCTCAACCGATGGTTTAAGCCGGGAATGATAAAAGACATTCGTGAAGAAGAGGCGTTTCTCTTGTCTACCCGCAGTGTGACACGCAGTTTATTCACCGATGTTGAACCGTGCGGGTGGCGTGATTTCGCATTACGATCATTATTTTCAGAAATATGCTCCGTTGGCTCGTTGGGATTGGAGATTGATGGCCGCACAGTGTTATCAGGAGTCAACTTTCGATCCGCAAGCCCGCTCTTGGGCCGGCGCTTGCGGTCTGATGCAGATTATGCCGCGCACGGCTGCTCATTTAGGATTGCCTCAATCGAAGATGTTCGACCCCGAATCGAACATCGCTGCATCTGCAAAGTACCTGCAAGAATTGGAAAGCAAGTTTGCAGATGTACGTAATCGGGTAGAGCGTTATTACTTCGTGCTGGCCAGTTATAACGGTGGTTACTTTCACATTCGCGATGCAATGGCTCTTGCCCGCAAGTATAATCGCGATCCATATCGTTGGGATGACGTCTCTGAATTTGTTTTGAAACTGCGTGAATCGGCTTATTACACCGATCCAGTGGTTCGTTACGGTTATATGCGCGGCGATGAAACAGTGGGGTATGTGTCACATATCCGCGATCGTTGGGCACAATATCGAGGTGTGGCTCGCAGCAGCTTCTCAGGCTCTTTCAGCCCTACTACACCACAACGGGCAAAGCATAAATATCGGTTTCACATTTGATTGACCTGTGTTCGGGGTAAGTTGATAAGTGGGTTTGTTTACTCGTCAGTTAATTTATTGGCCAATTTGTTAACTTATCAATACACATTAGTTATGCGGTTAATGATTTTTCACGTTCTCGCTCGGTTGTTTCGATGGAACCATAGGCATAATAGAATACGAAAGACGACCAAATAACGAGATAAGCAAAGATGAAAGATGTGAGTAAAGTAGTACCGTAAAGTAAAATATAGAAGTTTGAGGGAATACCGGACGGGTCACCGTTCAGTGTTCCGAGTAGGTCGGATATTTGTGCCTCTACAATGATTCCGAAAGGTGCGAAGAGTACTGTTGCAATGAGACAGAATATAATTCCCGTGATGAATAACGTGATAAAGAGAAAACCCCAATGACGC
The DNA here is from genome assembly GCF_000613725.1 of Hoylesella pleuritidis JCM 14110. Lineage (GTDB taxonomy): Bacteria > Bacteroidota > Bacteroidia > Bacteroidales > Bacteroidaceae > Prevotella > Prevotella pleuritidis. Next base: position 175,033 of record NZ_BAJN01000003.1, on the reverse strand, counting down.
CAACCGTGTCGATAAGCCTTGCCGAAGATATCCGAAATCTTGCTTTGGGGATCTATCAGATATTTGATTATAGAGAAAGTACAGGGTAACAGTGCAACAAAGAATGCAGAATCAAGTAGTATCTCGATGACTGTTGAAGTGAGTGTTGCCGCTCCTGATGAGACTTTCGCAGATAGAAAAGTACTTACTACAAGTGTATTGACAAGTTGGAGAATTATTTTCACGAATCCGGCCACGTGTAGTAATATAAGGATTAAAACGGTAGCGCGTATTAAGTTAGCTTTCAATGTTCGGGTGTTGAGTATTCTGTTGACGACGGCAATAAACCAGATGCAACCTGCAAGGCTCCAAATACACATACCGCTCATCAGTACTAATGTTGTAGTAGGAATAGGAAGGTCGGCTTCATTTAATGCTCTACTTGATAGACTTAAATCTATCATTATTGCCAAAGGGATTGAATAAACCAATATCGAAAGCCAAGTACGTTTGAAAATGGTGGTGAGATTGGTGCTGAAAAGTATGTAAGCTGACTTGATGCAGCCTGAATAACTGCGACTTTTGTATAATTCTATTTCCATTATTTGATTCCTTTTATTTGTTTGGTTCTGGGCATTTGACGGCGTCGGAATTCGCTGCACGTGATAGCGGCTGCAATGGCCACATTTAGGCTTTCGGCTGTTTCACGACCTTGTGGATAGTTGGGGATGAGGAGCCGGTGAGTAATTCGCCTGCGGATTTCTGATGAGATACCGTTTCCCTCGTTGCCCATCACGATGAGACCGGTTGTAGATAGCGTTTCGTTATATAGATTTTTACCGTCTAAAAGTGTGCCGTAAATCGGGACATTGGCGGGAAGGGAGTCTATAAACTGTGGCAGATCGGTGTATGTGATATTTACTCGGGCAATGCTACCCATTGTCGCCTGTACTACTTTGGGGTTGTATATGTCGGCTGTATCGAGACTGCAAAAGATATCGGTAATGCCGAACCAATCAGCGATTCGGATGATAGTACCGAGATTTCCGGGGTCTTGTATACCGTCGAGAGCTATTGTCAGATGTGTCGAAACAGCCGACTTGTCTGTCTTGTCAGTGAATTGTGGAAATACGGCCAATACTTCTTGCGGATGTTGCAAGAAGCTGATACGTCGCAGTTCTTCATTCGTCACTTCCGTTAGTTCGGCTCTTTGTCCGCATTGATGATGATGATCGTCCATCCAATCAGATGTGGCGAAGACAGCAAGAGCAGGTAAAACGGACAACAAATCGCCCACTACTTTCGGACCTTCAGCCACGAAAACTCTTTCGGTCGTACGTTTTTTTTTGCGTGCTAAGGATTGAATATATTTGATTTTAGCCTTGCTGATCATCGCTTTGTCGATTGTTTTGCAAAAGTAATGATTAAAATCGAGATATACTCAACGATAAAGATAATTTTAGATAATTCAAGTTTCACAAGCGAAACTTGCTGTGAACCGGAGGATTGGAGAGTGAATGGACGAGTTGTTACATTTTTATTCGATTTTGAGAGAAGGTTGCTAAGGAAGAGATTTGTGCTGCTTAATGGTTTTGATATTAAGAAAAACGGAAAGGGGTATATGATGGGAAACTATGATGAATGTTTAAGATTATAGATGCCAATACTCTTATTGTCCTCTCAATTTAGTCTAATTGATGATACGAAAATCCGCGTTAAATATAATTAACAACGAAGATAAATGTCGGATCTCTGTATTGTTTATAGTCTTAAAAGTCGTATCTTTGCAGCCGATTTTTAATTAATTCACATAAAGTCTAACTTTATTAATTTACAAAACAAATAATTTTTATGTCAGATTTAAAGAACGTTCAACCGTTAGCAGACTTCAACTGGGATGAGTTTGAGAATGGGGCCAACGCAAGCGCAAGTGAAGAAGACCTTCAAAAAGCCTATGATGAGACTCTGAACAAGGTTTCAGACCATCAGGTTGTTGAAGGGACGGTAATCTCAGTAGACAAGAAAGAGGTTGTCGTTAATATCGGTTACAAAAGCGATGGTATTATCCCCGCTTCCGAATTCCGTTATAATCCCGATCTCAAAGTGGGCGATAAAGTCGAAGTTTACGTTGAGAACCAGGAGGATAAGAAAGGTCAGTTGATTCTCTCCCACAAGAAAGCTCGCCTGAGCAAGAGTTGGGAACGTGTCAATGCAGCGCTCGAAAATGAAGAAGTCATCCAGGGTTACATCAAGTGTCGCACCAAGGGCGGTATGATAGTTGATGTATTCGGAATCGAGGCATTCCTCCCCGGCAGCCAGATTGACGTTCATCCTATACGCGACTACGATGTTTTCGTAGGTAAGACGATGGAGTTCAAGGTTGTGAAAATCAATCAAGAATTCCGCAATGTTGTTGTTTCTCACAAGGCTCTCATTGAAGCTGAGTTGGAAGCACAGAAAAAAGAAATTATCAGCAAACTCGAAAAGGGGCAGGTTCTCGAAGGAACTGTCAAGAATATCACTTCTTACGGTGTGTTTGTTGACCTCGGTGGTGTGGATGGATTGATTCATATTACAGACCTTTCTTGGGGTCGCGTGAGCGATCCTCACGAGGTCGTGACACTTGATCAGAAGATTAATGTGGTGATTCTCGACTTCGATGACGAGAAAAAGCGTATCGCACTTGGTCTGAAACAGCTTACTCCGCATCCTTGGGATGCACTCGATCCGAACCTCAAAGTGGGTGATCACGTGAAAGGTAAGGTTGTTGTTATTGCTGATTATGGTGCATTCGTTGAGATAGCTCCGGGTGTTGAAGGTCTCATTCACGTTTCAGAGATGTCTTGGAGCCAGCATCTGCGCAGTGCACAAGAGTTTATGCACGTTGGCGATGAAGTTGAGGCTGTGATTTTGACACTTGACCGTGAAGAGCGTAAGATGTCTCTTGGCATCAAGCAATTGAAAGAAGATCCGTGGGAGACTATTGAGGTGAAATATCCGGTCGGCAGTAAGCATACGGCAAAAGTACGTAACTTCACCAACTTTGGTATCTTTGTTGAACTTGAAGAGGGTGTCGACGGACTAATCCATATCAGCGACTTGTCTTGGACCAAGAAAGTAAAGCATCCGTCAGAATTCACACATGTGGGTGCGGAAATGGACGTTGTGGTTCTCGAAATAGATAAGGAAAACCGTCGTTTGAGTCTTGGTCATAAACAACTCGAAGACAATCCTTGGGACACTTACGAGACATTGTATACTCCGGGATCCGTTCACACGGGCAAGATTACGGAGATGATGGATAAAGGTGCAGTGATTACGTTGAACGAAGGTGGTGAAGGTTTTGCTACTCCGAAGCATCTTGTCAAAGAAGACGGAACTCAAGCACATCTCGGTGAAGAACTTTCATTTAAGGTTATTGAGTTCGTGAAAGATGCTAAGCGTATCATTCTTTCACACAGCCGTACTTTTGAAGAGGGTAAAGATGAAGTGAAACCCGCTCATAAGCACACCGGTGCCAAGAAGAGTGATGCGCCGCAGATCAACAATGTCGTTGCAGGTACCTCATTAGGAGACCTCGATGTACTTGCTGACTTGAAGGCTAAGCTGGAAAAAGGAGAATAATCCGATTCATATCAGATAGAGATGACCGATCCCGTTTGGATCGGTCATTTTTCGTTTATATGCTTTCAGTGCGTGAAATGCACGATTAATTAATGTTAATCAACTTAAATCAGTTTATCTCCGGTACTGCTTTATTCATTTTTTTTAGTACCTTTGCAACCAAATTTTAATACAACCCGCGTTTCAACTCTTGAAACGTCGGTCTTTCAATCAGAGAAATTTATTATACAATATATGTATAGCAAAGACGAATTATTATCGAAAGGTATCTCCGAACTCGAAGATATTGCAACCAAGTTGGGTGCCGAGTTCTCCTCTAATGCCACACAGGAAGATATTGCCTATGCCATTTTAGATAAACAGGCCATAGATGAAGGGAACAAAAATCCGTTGGGGGCGAAACGCCGCCGTGTAAGAATTGCCAAAAAAGATACCGATAAGGTATATACTGTTAATGGGAAAGAGGGAGAGAATTTTGACTTGAAAAAGAACAAAGTTTCTGTTGAACAACAACCGCTTTTCAAAGATGAATCTGTTAAGACCGATGTAGAGGAAATGCCGAAACAAGAGAAAGAACTGACTTCAGAAGAGTTGCTGGCGATGATTCCTAAGCATAGGGGGCGTAAATCGAAGCGAGAGCTCGAACTGATTGCTGCTGCTGAGGCTGCGCGGGCTGCTAAAGAGACCCAAATGGAATCACAGGCTGAAGATAAAATCGGAGTTGAAGCTCAGGAGAAAAAATCTCAGTCCGAGGATAAGCAAGACGTTTCTCAAGAAACTCCTTTTGTTCCCGAGCAAGCATTTGCCTCCGGTGAAGTAGTAACGAATAATGACGAAGAAAGCAATGATTTGTTGGCAAAGCTGCAAGCGAAAATCAATGCTCACAACGAAGATGCCGAAGAAAAACGCGAAGCCATTGCTGAGGGTATTTGGGAAGGCGATCCGGGAGATGGAACCGACTTTATTCCTGTTGTCGATTTACCGATAGAAGACCAGGGAGCTGTGCCCAATTTTGATATGTTCGATAACCCGACGACACCTGTAATGCCGCAGACACAAGGTTATCAACAGCCTGTCGCTCCGTCGAGTTATGTTCCGACGTATGACTTCACGGATATTATCACAGCCAATGGTGTACTGGAAATTATGCCTGATGGATACGGATTCTTACGTTCAAGCGACTATAACTATCTGTCATCGCCAGATGATGTGTATGTTGCCGGGCCGCAGATCAAACGCTATGGACTGAAAACCGGTGATGTGGTGCAATGTCACGTACGTCCACCCCACGATGGAGAGAAGTATTTCCCCTTGACGAGCATTGATAAGATTAACGGTAGGAATCCGGGTGAAGTGCGCGATCGTATTCCGTTCGAACATCTTACACCGTTGTTCCCGGATGAGAAATACAACCTATGTGGTAATCGCGAGACCACCAACTTATCTACGCGTGTTGTAGATCTTTTCTCTCCCATTGGTAAAGGGCAGCGTGCTTTGATTGTCGCTCAACCTAAAACAGGTAAGACTATTTTGATGAAAGATATTGCCAACGCAATTGCTGCCAATCATCCCGAGGCTTATTTGATGATGCTGCTTATTGACGAGCGTCCCGAGGAAGTTACCGATATGGCGCGCACGGTGAATGCGGAGGTCATCGCATCGACCTTTGACGAACCGGCTGAACGTCACGTGAAGATTGCCGGAATCGTCTTAGAGAAGGCCAAGCGAATGGTGGAGTGTGGTCACGATGTTGTCATTTTCCTCGATTCGATCACGCGCTTGGCTCGTGCATACAATACGGTTGCACCTGCCAGCGGTAAGGTATTGACGGGTGGTGTGGATGCCAATGCTCTGCAAAAGCCCAAGCGTTTCTTCGGTGCTGCACGTAACATCGAAGGCGGCGGCTCGCTTACCATCATTGCAACTGCCTTGATCGACACCGGCAGTAAGATGGATGAAGTGATCTTTGAAGAGTTTAAGGGTACTGGTAATATGGAACTTCAGCTCGACCGTTCACTGTCCAACAAACGCATCTTCCCCGCAGTTAATCTCGTGGCTTCAAGTACGCGTCGCGACGACTTGTTGCAAGACAAGACGACACTCGACCGTATGTGGATACTGCGCAAATATATTGCCGATATGAATCCGATAGAAGCAATGAATTCCATTCACGACAGGATGATTCATACTCGCAGCAACGATGAGTTCCTTTTGTCAATGAACGGCTGATAAGTTTTTAAGAGAATAAATAAATTAAAATTATAAGGAGTTAAGTCTGAGATGAAACCAATGACTTAACTCCTTATTTCTTTTAACTCCTTTACAATGAATAACATTATCCGATTTTCAATTCTGTTGTTCTGCTTCCTGCTTGCAACAACGGTTGGTGGTCAAGTAAAAGGCGTGTTATGGGATAAGATTAATAACACATCTGTGCCTTATGCAAGTATATTTAAAATAGAGAACGGACGCCCCCAAGCTACCACAAGTGATGCAACCGGTGCTTTCTCTGTCCGTTTCTCATTTAAACAGCTGCACATCCTTCATATTGGTTATCAACCGAAAGATGTTGATGCGGTGACCGATACCATCTTTTTAATTCCGAAAGAACATCTGTTAAGTGAGGTCGTTGTCGGCAATGCAGAGCCCGAATGGATTCGCCCTTTTCTGCACAGGTTTATTACAGAGAAACGAAAGTACTATCAAATGTCAGGTCGAACTTTTGCATACAATTATCAGACGGGAACAATCAGCGATACAACCGGTTATTGGTTCGAGAACAAAGGACTGTTAAAAGCTGCTCCCCTACAAGCTCCCGCAAGTTATGTGATAAGGCCTGATACAGGGATTATTCATTATAAGGATTCGTCCGCAGGTTGTAACTTTACGAATCTGTGCCGGATTGTCTACAATGATTTCGTCGATCGTCTCGATAAGAAGTTTATTCGCTGCCATCTTTTCAGCGTGAGTGATGATGTTACGAACAACGAAAAACATATTATTCAAATTCATTTCAGATCTTCACAAGCACCCGATGATGATAAAGGTTTCATCGTTGTAGATACGATGAAATATGTTTTGTTGAGAGTTCATCGTGATACCGGTCTGAAATACAATCGTCGTCATTACACCAACGCTGTCACACGTGCCGCATTCAAGTTGGCAGCAGGCTATCGCTATGATGACTGGCTTGTAAGCGCGGACACGGAATATCGTGAGAGAAACGGCATTTATTATCCGTACTCCAATAAATATAAGGTTTACATCACTTGTTCATCGACTTTAAAGAATAGGAACAAGTGCTTTGAATCTACCGAAGCCGAGTTGTATCTTACTCCAACAGAGGTCGCCAAGGATGAAGACTTCATCAGTCTGCCGCATCCTTGGTATATGAAAATCATCTTGAGTAAGAAAGATCGGTTACAACAAAAGGCTCTTCAAAATATCGAGAGGCAATATATGATTTATTGATTCAGAAACGCTAAGAAATAAAAATATGCAGATTCTGAATAAAAGATATGCATTCAATGCGATTAATCTCTATATTTGGCGGTGAGACCTATGGGACTTCTGCCACCTTACTCCTATACTTCTCATCGTTACCTATGGGACTTCTCATTTGATACTATCAAGTGTGTAAAAGTGGCGAATCGTATATGGTGAGTTTGTTTAAGTGTGGGATATTAATTCTTTTTCACGATTCCCTTTTAGTTTTTATCCATCTATTCACTTTATTATTTAGATAATTATAATATCCTCTTTAATGTGCGAGTAATGAAATTTATGTCTCGCCGATCTAATGAGGAGAAATGATTCTCTGTTACAAACTTATCGTTAATCTTACCCTAATGTGAGTTCGACGGAATTTCCCTTCTAAATAATTGTCAAAATCGCAACATGGCTATGGTAAGTGTAGTAACGTAGTTACGGCAAGTATCGTAACGGAGTAGCGATAGAGGCCGTTGCCCTGATGCTGTGAGCATTAATGTTTTTGGCACTTGAGGCGTGTTCATAAGTTTGTCGGACTTATAATATTTAACGCAAATTCAGGATAAGCATTTTCTTATATGGTACATCGTTCGTATTACCCCACGAGTGAGGTACAGAAACACCCCACGAGTGATATGCAGAGAGACCCCACGAGTGGGGTAAAAAGGTGTCGTCTGATCCTGTCTGTTACGCCCCTTTCTCACTCGCATATTACAAGTTTATCCCGAACTCGCGTTATTTGCGCTCCCCGATGCTTCTTTCTCGATTTTTCTTTCTACCTTTGTGACACAATTAATTAGATAAACTATGAACCAGAGCGACAGCATTGTAATCATTCCGACATACAACGAGAAAGAGAACATAGAGAAAATCATACGAGCCGTATTCTCATTGACTAAGTGTTTTCATATCCTTGTCATCGATGATGGAAGTCCGGACGGAACAGCGGGTATCGTTCATCGGCTGATGACAGAAGAGTTTGCCGATCGGTTGTTTATCATTGAGCGGCAAGGAAAATTAGGACTTGGTACAGCCTATATTACGGGATTCCGTTGGGCGTTGGAGCATAGCTATGAATACATCTTTGAAATGGATGCCGATTTCAGTCACGATCCGGATGATTTGCCGCGTCTTTATGCTGCCTGCCACGACGAAGGATATGATGTTGCCATCGGATCGCGCTATGTCAGTGGTGTGAATGTGGTCAATTGGCCTATCGGCAGGGTGCTGATGAGCTACTTTGCATCCAAGTATGTGCGCTTTATCACGGGCTTTTCGGTGCACGACACGACAGCTGGATTCAAGTGTTACCGCCGTCGGGTTCTTGAAACGATACCACTTTCCGAAGTGCGTTTTAAAGGTTACGGATTCCAAATCGAGATGAAATATACGGCTTATAAGATAGGCTTTAAGATCAAGGAAGTGCCCGTTATTTTTGTTAACCGTCGTGAGGGCATCAGTAAAATGAGCGGAGGTATTTTCGGCGAAGCTTTCTTCGGCGTGATGCGACTCCGTTTGGACGGATGGATGAGGAAGTATCCGAAAATGCCGTCTGCAACCTCTCCAAGAATCGAGGAGTAAGCAACGCAATAACTTCGCTTTCATTTGGGAAGATGATTGCGAGTGGATGACGTGATCTTTGGGATTTATCTATATGGATTTACAACATATTCAACAACTTTATGGAGCAACATCACAGACTCGGGCGTTTGCGAATGCTGTGAATGACGAAACTGTGCGGAGCATCTTTTTGCAAGGATTGGTAGGCTCTTCTGTCCCGATGTTTTTTGCGGGATTGACCGCAATGCTGAACCGAACCGTGCTTTTTGTCTTGCAAGATACTGATGAAGCAGGGTATTTTTACCACGATCTGACACAAGTAATGAGGCAAGAGCAAGTGCTGTTTTTTCCCTCTTCGTTTCGACGGGCTGTAAAATACGGACAGCGCGATGCCGCCAATGAGGTATTGCGGACGGAAGTCTTGACTCGCATCAGTTCTTCGACGATACCGATGTATATTGTGACTTCGCCCGAAGCCTTGAGTGAATTGGTGGTTTCTAAAAAACAATTGGATGAGCGCAGATTGTCTTTGAAAGTGGGGCAAACGATCTGTGTAACGGAGTTGACACACAAACTGCTTGCTCTCGGATTCTCAGAGACTGATTATGTGTATGAACCTGGACAGTTTGCCTTGCGTGGCAGTATCCTTGATGTTTATTCATTTTCCGGTGAATTGCCTTATCTATCGATTTTTTCGGAGATGAAATCGATACGATTCGTACGTTTACAGTGCAAGACCAATTGTCGAAAGATAAGATGACAGCCGTAGAAATCGTACCGGAATTAGTCGGATTATCGACGGAAAAAGTATCTTTCTTCCGATTTCTCCCTGCTAACACATTACTTGCTATTAAGGATATGCTCTACGTTCGTGACAGTATCGCGCAAATATATGACGAAGGTTTTTCTTCACAGGCAATAACCGAGCGGATGGAAGAAGCAACGGAAATGGAGCGCCAAGAGATTGCACGTGAGATGAGGCGCGAGAGTCAGCTGATTAGTCCGTCGCAATTCACGGAAGATATGACGAGTTTTTGTCGCGTGGAATTTTGTCACCAGCCTACGGATACCCCCCAAGTTAAAATCCAATTTAACACGACTCCGCAACCACCTTTCCATAAAAACTTCGATTTCTTGCGGCAAACCATAGACCAATATGCTCTTAGTGGTTATACTATTTATATCTTATCGGACAGTAAGAAACAACAAGAGAGATTGACAGAGATATTAAAAAATGCAAGTTCTTCGGTTTCTTCCGAAAGTGGGGGAGCATTTATGCATCACGATTATAACGCCATTTCTCCGGAGAAGGCTGATGCGGCAGACTCTAAGGAAGTCTTCCTTTCGGGTACGCTCCATACGGGTTTCATCGATAATGGTCTACGTGCCTGTTTCTTCACTGACCATCAGATATTCGACCGCTTCCACAAATACAGCCTGCGAAGTGATACAGCCCGGGCTGGCAAGATGGCGCTCACGATGAAAGAGTTGCAGGAAATGGAACCGGGAGATTACATTGTCCACGTAGATTATGGCATCGGAAAGTTCGGCGGATTGGTACGCGTGCCCACGAAAAACTCCTATCAGGAGATGATTCGCATCATCTATCAGCGTGGCGATAAAGTGGATGTCTCCATTCACTCGCTTTATAAAATCAGCAAATATCGCCGTAGCGACACGGGCGAACCGCCGCATCTCTCAACACTCGGAACCGGTGCCTGGGAACGGTTGAAAGAGCGGACGAAGAAAAAGATTAAGGATATTGCCCGCGATCTCATCAAACTTTACGCCCGTCGCAGGCACGAGAAAGGATATGCTTTCAGTACTGACTCATTTATGCAACACGAGTTGGAGGCGAGTTTTCTTTATGAAGATACTCCCGACCAGTTAAAAGCGACACAGGATGTAAAGGCGGATATGGAGACGGCACGACCGATGGATCGTCTTGTATGCGGCGATGTTGGATTCGGAAAAACAGAAGTGGCTGTGCGTGCAGCATTTAAGGCTGCTTGTGACTCTAAGCAGGTAGCAGTGCTCGTCCCTACAACCATCTTGGCTTATCAGCATTATCAGACATTTCGAGACCGGTTGAGGGCCTTTCCCGTGCGGGTGGATTATCTTTCGCGAGCACGCTCGGCTCGACAGGTACGAGCCGTACTTGATGACTTGCAAGCGGGACGTATAGACATCCTTATCGGCACACATAAACTTATTGGAGCCAATGTGAAGTGGCACGATTTAGGTCTTCTTATCATTGATGAGGAACAGAAGTTCGGCGTTTCGACCAAAGAGAAATTACGTAAGTTGAAAAGCAATGTTGACACACTTACGATGTCGGCCACGCCTATACCTCGAACGTTGCAATTCTCACTGATGGGTGCACGTGATATGAGCATTATCCGCACACCGCCCCCTAACCGTCACCCTATTCATACAGAGTTGGCCACATACGGACACGAGGTGGTTGCCGATGCGATCAACTTCGAAATGAGTCGCAACGGGCAAGTATATTTTGTGAACAACCGTATCAGTAATTTACCCGAAATTTCTCATCTTATCCACAAATATGTACCTGACTGCCGCGTTGCTATCGGTCACGGGCAGATGAAACCCGATGAGTTGGAGAAGATTGTCGAAGGTTTTATCAATTATGACTATGATGTACTTCTCTCGACAACCATTGTTGAAAACGGGATAGACATTTCCAATGCCAATACGATCATCATCAACGATGCCCATCATTTTGGACTCTCAGACCTGCATCAAATGCGCGGTCGGGTAGGGCGTAGTAATCGCAAGGCTTTCTGTTATCTGTTGGCACCGCCAAAAGCCGTACTGACACCTGAGGCTCGCCGCCGATTAGAAGCTTTGGAGAACTTCTCTGAGTTAGGAAGCGGCTTCAATCTTGCGATGCAAGATCTCGACATTCGTGGTGCGGGTAATTTGTTAGGAGCCGAACAGAGTGGTTTTATGGAAGATTTAGGTTATGAGACCTATCAAAAAATCTTGAATCAGGCTATCACTGAACTTAAAAATGAAGAGTTCGGCGATATTTATGTTGAAGAGATGTCACAAGGACGGGCGTTCACGGGAGCCGATTTCGTGGAAGATTGCGGGGTAGAAAGCGATCTTGAAATGTATTTTCCTGATAATTATGTACCCGGGAGCAGCGAACGAATGTTTCTTTATCGCGAACTCGATAATATTGCCAGTGATGACGAACTCAATGCTTATCGTCAACGGCTGATAGACCGTTTCGGTCCAGTGCCGTATGAAGGAGAAGAGTTAATGCAGGTCGTTGCCTTGCGTCGCATCGGTAAACGTCTCGGTTGTGAGAAGGTTATTCTGCGTCAGGGACAAATGAATATGCAGTTCGTAAGCAATCCTGCGAGTGCCTATTACAAGAGTCTGACGTTTGAACATATACTCAATTATATCGTGTCTAATCCTCGCCGCTGTAATTTAAAGGAGATCAAGGGGCGCCGAATACTGCACGTGCGAGATATTCCCAGTGTAGAAGAGGCTGTTTCCGTACTCCGTGATATCGGTAAAGACGAAAAACTGGAAGAGTAAGTATTCTATTTTCTCTTTTCGTAAAGAATGGAAGAAACGGCCAGGAGAATTATATCAGGAGAAAGCTTGTAACTTTCTGATTATCAAATGTATATAATGTGTGTTGTAATTAACAGTTAAACACATTGTAATTAATGGTTGGTTGCACGCTGTTTAACGGCTTTTCGTAAGGCAATTATCGGTCTTTTGTAAGGCCGATTACTAAGATTGGATTTATCGACTTTTTTCAACAGATTGTAGAAGTCGTTTTTTAGTTCTTTTCTTATATTCTTTTATTTCTCCATCTGAGAGTAAAATAAAATCCCGATACGAGATATACCGTATCGGGATTTCTTATTAACAATATGTTGACAACGGCTAATTAGAAGTTGTAATAAAGGCCGAATACAACATTGTTACCGTCTATATCAACGCCCCACCCATCACTTTTTGCTTTGGTGTTGTTGTTTTTGGTGTGGTTGTACCCCACAAAACCGACCTTGGTCATAAAGCTCAGACACGGTGTGAGATTGACGGCTACGCCTGGTCTAAAACCGATTTGCAAATGATCGATGTCTCTTTTGTTTGCGCCATAATCGTGAGTATAACCCACTGTTCCGTCAATGAAACCGTTAATAAACCGTGTGTGGAAAAAAGTGTAACGCACATAGGGGCTGAACTCTATTGATTTCGCACCTCCGTGGTTAGATCCTTTCCAGCCGAAAGTTGTACCTACGGCCCAATCACTGTTAAAATTGTAGCCGATTTCGGGTACGAACTTGTACGTTGTGGTGTTGTTATCACCACCATTGTCCATACTTCCGATACCAACACCACCGCCCACATAAACCTGAGCGGATGCACTTACAGCCATAACGGCTGCAACCAATGTCATAAATACCTTTTTCATCTTGTACATTTAATTTTTGTAACTATGATACTATCCGTTAAACGGACAATTGCAAAAGTAAAATAAATTATTTAAAGGCTATTCATTATCTATCTTTTTTTGTAACTCTTTAATACAAATCTCTGTTAAAAGCTTGTTCTTTCACGCTGATTTCAGTACCTTTGCAATTATTAAAAACGAGAATATGCCACCTATTTTCATTGCCGGACCGTGTGTCATCGAGTCGCAAGAATTACTTGATACTGTTGCTGAAACACTTGTGCGTATCAATAAAAAGCTCGGTACGGACATCTTTTTCAAGTCATCTTTTGACAAAGCAAACCGAACTTCTATCCGTTCTTTCAGAGGACCGGGACTCGATAAGGGGTTGCAGATGCTGGCAGATGTGAAGTCTAAGTATGGGCTTAAGCTATTGACAGATATCCACGAGAGTTATCAGGCTGATCCGGTAGGCGAAGTTGTAGATGTGATTCAGATTCCGGCATTCCTCTGTCGGCAGACGGATCTGCTCGTGTCAGCTGCAAAGACCGGTCGGATTATCAATATTAAGAAAGCGCAATTTTTAAGCGGACGAGATATGCAATATCCCGTTGAGAAAGCAAAAGATGCCGGTGCACGTGAAATTTGGCTCACCGAACGTGGTAATTCGTTCGGTTACAACAATTTGGTGGTGGATTTTCGGAATATCCCCGATATGCAGGAAATTGTACCGACGGTTATAATGGATTGTACACACAGTGTTCAACGTCCCGGAGCAGGCAACGGAACAACAAGCGGCGATAGACGTTTTGTTCCGGCAATGGCATTGGCAGCTAAGGCATTCGGTGCCAACGGATATTTTTTCGAAGTGCATCCCGATCCCGATCGAGGATTGAGTGACGGCCCCAATATGCTGGAGTTAAAACAATTGGAAGCACTCATTATGAGAGTTAATGGGGAGATGAGTGAGTAGTAAACAAGTTGACAAGTTGATAAGTGAACGATTTAACAAGCTCTCTCATCAACTTGTTTATTTGTTCTCTCATCAACTCGTCAGCTAAATAACGCAATACAAAGATGAACGACAAAGCACTTGATAGATTAAAAGAGGTTCGTGCATATGCGATACAGTGTTTGAAAGACGAGGCTGAAGCGCTGATCGACCTGATTCCGCAACTCGATGAGAACTTTGATCGGGCCGTAGAGATGATGTACCGATGCCGCGGTAAGATTATTGTAACGGGCGTTGGAAAGAGCGGTAACATCGGAGCAAAGATCGCGGCTACGCTTTCGAGCACTGGTACACCGGCTTTTTTCATCAATCCTTTGGATGCTTATCACGGCGATTTAGGTGTGATGACGCCCGATGACATCGTTTTGGCACTGAGCAATTCAGGTCAAACCGATGAGTTATTACGCTTTATCCCAATGGTGTTGCATATGCACGTGCCTATTATCGGTATGAGTGGTAATCCCAATTCGCTGTTAGCTAAATATAGTAATGTGCATATCAAAGTGTGGGTAAAGAAAGAAGCGTGTCCACTCAATCTTGCTCCCACGAGCAGTACAACGGCTGTCCTTGCTGTGGGTGACGCGTTGGCCGTAGCGCTGATGCAGGTAAGAGACTTCCGACCGAAAGACTTTGCGCAGTTCCATCCGGGTGGAGAGCTGGGAAAACGACTGCTCACTACAGCCGAAGATGTGATGCGCAGCAATGAGCTTCCGGTCATTCCGCAGGATATGCACTTAGGAGAAGCTATCATACACGTAAGTAAAGGCAAATTGGGTTTGGGGGTTGCGCTGACCGACAACAAGGTTACGGGATTGATAACAGACGGCGATATTCGTCGCGCAATGGAGCGTTGGCAGGCTCACTTCTTTGATAAGACTGTTAGTGATATAATGACTCGCAAACCGAAATCGGTTTCTCCTTCCACTAAAATCACCGAGATTCAGCGTGTGATGCACGAATATAAGATTCACACGGTGCTGGTTGTAGACGGTGAAAACCATCTCTTGGGGTGGTAGATCACTACTCTTGTATGTTATAAGACCTCAAATTTTGAAACGTTATATCCTTGTATTCATACTCCTGCTGTGTTGTTCGGCATTCGCGTATGCACAGACGGCAGACTCGCTCATCGTCAATCAACTTCGTAAGGAGGGCATCACGTTCTCGTGTAACAACTCTGTAACTTTGTTAGCAAGTGGCCAAGAGAAATTCGATGATCTCTTCAAAGCCATTCGACAGGCCCGGAGTAGCATTCATCTCGAATATTTCAATTTCAGAAACGACTCTATTGCCAATCTCCTTTTCAATCTTTTGGAAGAAAAGGCGCAAGAGGGAGTTGAGGTGCGAGCTCTGTTTGATGGGTTCGGAAATGATTCGAACAACAGACCGCTAAGACGTAAACAAATCCAAGATATACGTCGTCGGGGGATAGAAATCTATGAGTTCGATCCCATTCGGTTTCCTTTCGTCAACCATATATTTCATCGTGATCACCGAAAAATCGTTGTTATCGATGGACAAATAGCCTATACCGGTGGAATGAATGTGGCCGACTATTATATAAAAGGTACGCGCGTTGTCGGTACTTGGAATGATATGCATTGCCGACTCGAAGGCAATGAAGTGAACAGTTTGCAACGAATTTTTCTTCGGATGTGGAATAAGACTACGCATCAGAACATCCAGGGTGCGCAATATTATCGTGGTGGATTGAACGATGGACATTTTATCGGTTTGAAACCTGATACTTGCAATACAGCCGGTCATAAAATGGTGGGCATCATCAACCGCGAACCGCATACCAGCAACACTATTATCCGTCGCTTTTATACCGATGCCATCAATGGTGCCAAAGACAGTATTAAGCTCATTAATCCCTATCTCACACTCAACGCCACACTGAAACGGGCACTACGCCGTGCCGTTAAACGAGGCGTAAAGGTCGAGATTATGGTGTCGACTCATAGTGATATTCCGCTCACGCCTGACTGTGTGTTTTACAATGTGCATCAACTGATGCGCCACGGCGTGCGAGTTTGGATGTACACGCCAGGCTTTCATCATACTAAAGTCATTATGGTTGATGGGCGATTCTGCACTGTCGGTAGTGCCAATCTCAATGCCCGAAGTCTCAATTTCGACTATGAAGAGAATGCCGTCATCATCGATCGTTGTACTACGGCTCAACTTTCGCATCTCTTCGATCGCGATAAAGCGCAGAGCTTTCTTCTCACCCAAGCGTCGTGGAATCGTTTCCGCAGTCCGTGGAAGAAGTTTGTCGGTTGGTTTGCCCATCTTCTTGCTCCATTCTTGTGATGTTGTAAAAGTCCATCACCCTATATCTCCACAAGATTAAAAGGCTAAATTTTATTGATGTCTACATATCCGTGCATTACGGCATAAATGGTAAGCGCACTCACACTCTTCATTCCCAGCTTTTCCATAATGTTCTTACGATGTGTAATTACGGTTGTCATTCCGATATTGAGTTGGTCGGCAACTTCTTTATTAATAAATCCTTGCACGATCAGTGACAGTACTTCGATTTCGCGATCGGTTAAAACCTTTGCGCGTAGAACTCTCGGAAGTGGTGGGAGATTTTTACCGTTGGCGTGTGCTGCCTGCTCAAGTGTAAGGATAGAACGTACTAATTGCTCTTCCGGTACATTGATACAAAGACTATGGAAATGGCTTAACTGGGTATTGGGATTATTGGATGTGGTCAGGACTATTGTGCGATGACGACGTTCAAAGAAGAATTGACCGCTGCCTAAAACCACATTTACGGCTACGAAATAATGTACAAAATCGTCGGCTTTCGATTTACTCAGCTTTTCAAACGAATCGAATGTCTCGATAGTCATTATCGGCATTACATTCTCTAATATCTGTTTTAGTCCCAAAACGGCTAAGGTATTGGGATCGATAATTGCTACTCGGGGCCGTCCTGCGTTCATCTTACCTTTCATTGACTATAACTTGACGGTAGAAATATCCACTAAATTGTTGACGATGGCATAAATAGTGAGTCCTGCCGGACTGTGAATCTGCAATTTGCGGGCGATATTCCGTCGATGTGTAATCACCGTATTGATGGATATACACAGGTGATCGGCGATTTCCTTATTGGTCATTCCTTGCACTAAACTTACGATGACGTCTTTCTCGCGGTCGCTCAGTGTATCGGCATTGTCAGGATTCTGGCTGATCATACTGGATATTTTGACCGACACATCGTTCTGTTTGAACTTCTGTTCCATCTTCCGAATCACCGGAACAAAGATTTCATCCTCTACCTCTGCGTGCCGAGACAGCCATTGCTCATTATTATATATGTCATAAAGCGTTGCCACCAATTGATTATTGTGCCGTCCGTCGCTCGGTAGATACTTGATAATAATATTCTTTAATTCGCGCAGTTTCTGATCGGTTTGCCCGTGATGCTGAGAATAAGTGTCGATATCGTAATTGCCACTAACATCATTCTTCATTAAAGACTCTACATAGGGGAATACCGTTTTCTCCTCATAGCGCATATGAGAGTGAATACTGTGCGAGTATTCATCAAAGAGTTTGAGTATCAAACGAGCCAGATTATCTTTTTCATCCAATGCACTCACTAACCCTGTACGGATATTAGGCAATTGGAAATCAAGGTAATACTCGTGCGAAGCCCGCAGATATTGAATCAGTGTCGGTACTGAAAGGCGGTCGGTATCGTCAAAATCTCGATAACCATTGATTGTGAAATTTATAACGGCTAAAAACGTATATGTGTCTACTTTCTGGTCTTCGCAGACCTCTCGTACAGTTTTGTCGCCGAAGCCTAAACTGATACCGAACGACCCGAGACTTTGTAACAAATCGTAATTATCTTTTATCAGGTTGATCATTTTATCGTCAGCCTCATACATTTTCTGGTTCTTCATCGAAACATTCATTTACGTACGTGTTGCAAAGTAACTAAAAAAAATTGATTCATACAATAATAATAAATAAGTAATTTTCATTTGAGGCCCATAAATCGGTGATTTTTTAAGACGCGTATAATCCAAAAGGAAAATTCAAAAACAATAAATGCCCCCTCTTCACAGAGGGAGCATTTAATCTCAATAGGTATTAGCTTTCTTTTAAGGTAAAAAGATTGTATTCAGGATAACATTTGCAAAAGTACGTCTTTTTTCGTCTTTGAACAAATAATTCTTTATGTTAGAAAACATATTTTATTACAATATATAGGGAAATTACACTTCAATTTCCATTCCATCATAGGGAAATTGAAATCCGGCGGGTAATCGGCGGTTGGCTTCATCGTGAAAACCGATCTGATGAGTGACGTGAATCAGATAGGTGCGTTGTGCCTCGATATGATGCGAAAATTTGATAGCATCGGCCACAAGTTGATGAGAATGATGCTCTTTTTCAAACCGTAATGCGTTGATTACAAGTGTTTCTACGCCTTGCAGATACCTCAACTCGTCCGCATCAATCGTTTTCATATCTGTGATATAGGCCAATCTACCAAACCGATAACCGAGAATGGGCAGTCGATTGTGCATTACTTGAATGGGGAGCAGTTCTATATCTCCGATGCGAATGTGCTGATGTGGCACGATGGTATGCAGTTTCAGTAGCGGAACTCCGGGATATAATTTGTCCGTAAAGCAATAAGGCATTGTCTGTTTCAACCCTTTTACAGTGCTTTTGTCGGCATAAATATTGATATCTCCGAATATACAGTGAGGTCGCAAATCGTCGATGCCCGCCACGTGATCATAATGAATGTGTGTAAGAAGTACGGCATCGATCTTGCGGAAAGGCTGTGCGAGCAATTGCTGACGAATATCGGGTCCGCTATCAATAAGGATTCGTGTCGTATCTGTCTCTAAAAGAGCAGCCGAGCGTAGGCGTTTATCGTGCGGATTGGTACTGCGACAGACAGCACAATCACATCCGATAGACGGTACACCGCCCGAAGTTCCTGTGCCGAGAAACGTCAATCTCATAGGATATTCACCTCCGGCTTGATCTCGATACCGAATTTCTGTAAGACGTCTTGCCGAATCGTGTCGCACAAATGTACGATATCGGCACCCGTGGCACCGCCTTTGTTGACAAGAACGAGCGCCTGTTTGTCGTGCACTCCGGCCTTTCCAAGCGTGTGGCCTTTCCATCCGCATTGGTCGATCAACCATCCGGCAGGAATCTTTTCGTGTTCGGCATCAACGGTGTAATGAGGTATTGTCGGATAAGTATGTATTAGATCCAAGTATTTTTGTGTCGAAACGATAGGGTTCATAAAGAAACTCCCGGCGTTTCCCTCTATTTTCGGGTCGGGAAGTTTAGCTTGCCGAATGGCAATAATGGTGTTGCGCAATTCGGTGGCAGACGGTTCAGAGATGCCGTGTTCGGCCAAAGCCGCGCGAATGTTGCCATAATCTAAGCGCGGATGAAAAGTTTTGGAAAGACAGTAAGTGACATAGGTGATGATGAACTGCCCTTTCCAATCATCTTTGAAACGGCTTTTTCGATAGGAATAGCAGCACTCGACATTGGTAAACGAAACCTGTCGGCCTGTCGCGATTTCCACAGCCTCGACCTGAATGATGAGATCTTTAACCTCGACTCCATAAGCCCCGATATTTTGAACGGCACTGGCACCCACTTCGCCGGGAATCAATGACAGATTTTCTGCGCCGTACCAGCCGTTCGAAACACATTGGCCCACAATATCGTCCCACGTTTCGCCTGAACCACAACGAATGTAATGGTTTGTCAGATCGCTGTCGACGATCTCTACGCCACGGATTGCTGAATGCAGAACGGTTCCCGGATAGTCGGCTGTAAACAGCAGATTACTGCCGCCGCCGATAACAAGTAACGGCTGATCTGCTGTCGTGAGCGAACGGACGAGGGTTTGAAGCTCTTTGACCGATGCAAACTCAACAAACCGCTGACACTGCGCGTTGATGCCGAATGTATTATGACACAACAGGCTATAATCTCTGAAATCTTTCATTTAACTGTTAAATTCCATCAGTTTCCACGCTCCACCCCGTTTACGGAACACGAGTTCTTCTTCCATTCCGCTGGCAATACCGCGAATTACAAAGATCTTTTGATTGCTCTCCGTATATTTCTGACCATAAAGAATGTTGTAAATCACATCCGAAGGAATAAGCTCCGGCTTGAACGAGGGCCATTGATCTGGTACAATCGAGCCCGTCTGTGTACTGAAATCATCGTCGGGATCGGGGCTGGTAAACTCTACCAAATCGTTCATACTGGCCACTTGAAAAGCGCTGTCGACCGAGAAACGCTCGTAAAATTGCAAAAAGGAAGCATTCTGATTTTGTTGTACGGTCGTGTGCCGGATACTCGTCATCATCCATTGGCCACTCAACCGGTCGAAAACAAATTGTGTGAGTGCTTTGTTCTTGAAGTAAATCTTCTCGATGGTCACGCGGTTGATAGTCGTGTCTTTCATCAGTTTCAGCTGTCGGCGATTGTCGAGAATTAGTGTGTAATAGCCTTGTCGCATAAAAAAATGCTCCATCCGCCAGTGCTTCCGGTCGAGATAAGTTACGCGTCCGCCATTTTCCACTGCAAGAGGAAATTTGATTCGTGCGAGCTGCAACTTGCGATTGGCTGCGAAGTTGAAGATGAAATCGTCGAACAATTCATCGGCAGCCTTGGGCATCGGTGTCTCCGAGATCAGCGTTTCCAACGTGTCGGCCGTAACGGTGTCCGCAGGTATCGAGTCGACGACCGTAGTATCGGCCGCCGGTTTCTTATCAGAGCAAGCACCGAGAGGGAAACCTATGAGCGTCATCACTGCTGCAAGAACGAAAAAGAACGCACTTTTTCTCATTTCATTTATTCCTTATAAATCACTTTTAATACGTCTCTCAAATCGTTGCAAATGTACAACTTTATTTCGATATGTTTCTTACTTTGCTGTAAAAATATTAACTTTGCAGGTAATTTTAATGACAACGAGATAATGATAACTGACAAAATAGATCGACTTCTTCGTGAAGTGCAGGCGCTCTCAGCACAAAATGCAGAGGAAATAGAGCAACTCCGACTTAAATATCTCAGTAAGAAAGGTGAAATTACGGCTTTAATGGCTGACTTCCGCAGCGTGGCGGCTGACCAAAAGAAAGCTGTCGGTATCAAGATCAACGAACTCAAGCAGGCTGCCATCGACAAAATCAACGCGCTGAAAGAGCAGAATGCCACGACAGAAAGCGACGGCGAAGTACTCGATCTTACCCGAACGGCTTATCCTTTGCCGCTCGGCACGCGCCACCCATTGACAATTGTCAGGAATCAGATTATAGACATCTTTCAAAGGATGGGCTTCACTTTGGCTGAAGGGCCCGAGATCGACGATGATTTACACGTATTCACCAAACTGAATTTCGCAGCTGATCATCCTGCCCGTGATATGCAGGATACTTTTTTCATTGAACAGAGTTCTAATGATGTAACTCGCAATATCTTGCTTCGTTCACACACGAGCAACGACCAGAGTCATTATATGGAGACACATCAGCCTCCTATCCGCGTGATTTGCCCCGGACGAGTCTATCGCAACGAAGCTATCAGTGCCCGCGCGCATTGCTTTTTTCATCAGTTAGAGGGCCTTTATGTAGACAAAAACGTATCATTCACCGACTTGAAGCAGGTTCTTCTCGCCTTTGCACGTGAACTTTTCGGTGAGAATACAAAGATTCGGCTGCGTCCGAGCTATTTCCCGTTCACCGAACCAAGTGCCGAAATGGATATATCTTGCCATATTTGCGGCGGTGAAGGATGCGGATTCTGTAAACACACGGGTTGGGTTGAAATCCTTGGTTGCGGTATGGTAGATCCTAATGTGCTCGATGCCTGTGGTATAGACAGTACTGTTTATTCTGGCTATGCATTCGGTTTGGGTATTGAACGTATTACGAATCTCAAATATCAAGTGGCTGATCTACGTATGTTCTCTGAAAACGATGTTCGCTTCTTACGTGAGTTTGAAGCAGCAAATTAAGTTTTAAGGTTTTGGAAACAATGATTAAGAGACTTATTCTTCTTAAAACGAGAGGATAAAAGTTGTCGAATTTAAGAACGAGAAACCAATCCACATTTTTATAAAACATAGATCTGCTCATTTGCCCGTAATATATAATATGATAATAGACTGTTGAATGCCGTATGATTAACTGTTAATCATACGGCATTCAATGGTTAGTTGGTGTGCGTTTAACGGTTAATTGCAGCGCATTTAACGGTTAATTGAAATGTGTTTCGGATATAATGTGTTTTCATTGTATATGCCAGTTTGGGATAAGTAAACTCGCAAGGTCTAAGTTCGGGCTTATTCCGAACTTGCGTATTATACTATAAAAGAATCTTATTTTATTCTTTTGGGAGAGTGGCTGGTTGTTAGGGTAGGGTGGTTTACTTCGTTTGGTATCGCAACCGAACGGAAATTATATCCAATATGCGGATATCTCATTGAAGAAAATGTGTTGGACTGTCGTTGTATCGATTTTAGGTAAAGAAAGGACGGATGTTTATGTTGCTTTAGTTGTATTCAAAACAAGAAAACAAAAAGGGGCACAACCCATAGTTGCAACCCTTCTGTATCATTGTTTAATTAAACTGTCAATTCTTGAAAAAGTCCTTTACCGCCTCGTTGGGCACCATTCGCTCATCGAAAACATAAGCACCCGTCTTCGGACTACGAACCATTTTGATAACCTTTGTATATGCGCGACCGTCCGTTGAGCCTTCGTGGAGGGTTGCGACCGCTTTCTTTGCCATAGTTCTATGTGATTATTCTTGTTGTTTACTTAATCTCTTTGTGAAGCGTCATCTTCTTCAAGATGGGGTTATACTTCTTCAATTCAAGACGCTCAGGTGAGTTCTTACGGTTCTTTGTGGTCACATAACGACTCGTACCGGGCAGCCCACTGTTCTTCATTTCAGTGCACTCTAAGACCACTTGTACTCTGTTACCTTTTGTTTTCTTTGCCATCTTGATTATTCTCCTATAACTTTAATGTCTTTCCAGTCGCAATAACCATTGGCAACAGCTTTTTTCAATGCTGCGTCCAAGCCGACTTTATTAATAAGACGAAGACCGGCCGCACTGATTTTGAGACTGATCCAGCAACCTTCTTCAACGTAATAAAACTTCTTTGTGAAGAGATTGACGTCAAAGCTACGCTTTGTACGGTGCTTTGAGTGAGACACATTATTTCCGATATGTGACTTCTTTCCCGTAATCTGACAAATTTTCGACATCGCTATCTAAATTTTTTCGTTTTTTGATACTTATTCCAAACAGAGTGCAAAATTACAATTTATTCTCGGATTGACAAAATATTTCCTAAAAGAATATGCTGAATTAAATATTTTTACGGATAGAATTGCACCACAGAGATTATTCTTCGGCGGGCTGATTACGTTTCTTGTAATATTCGAGAAACAACCGGAGTGCCTTGTTAGTAGCGATGGCCAGGTTGATATCACGGCCGAAATCCTCTTCAAGTTTGAATGTTTCGACATCGTCTTTGGTTCCGAATGCGAGCCAGATAGTACCGACCGGAATTTCGGGAGTGCCACCGCCAGGACCGGCAATGCCTGTTGCACTGATTGCGTAGTCTACTTTCAATGTATCGCATACGCCTTTCACCATCTCGATGGCAACCTCTTCACTTACGGCAGTCTTCTCTTCGAGGGTTTGATGATTCACGTGCAGGAGTGCCTCTTTTACCTCATCGGTGTAAGAAATAATGCCTCCCTTAAAATAATTCGAGGCGCCCGGCACGGCAATAATCGCCTCGGCAATGCGTCCGCCGGTACAACTCTCGGCTGTACCCAGCGTTTGGCCGGTATCATAGAAATTCTGTTGAATCTCCTTGCTCAATACTTTGCTTTCTAAATCCACGATTGTTTATATTGAATTTGAGTAAATTTTATGTGTCATTATTGGAATGTAACTTTTGAGAATGCAGGTTTGTCGATGCTACAAAAGTCGTGATCCAAATATTTATAATATCCTGTTATACCGATCATTGCGGCGTTGTCGGTAGTATAACTGAACTTGGGTATATAGATAGCCCAGCCATATCGATCGGCATATTCGCGAAAAGCGTTGCGTAACCCGTTGTTGGCCGACACACCGCCGGCTACTGCTATGTGCTTGATGCCGGTCTGTTTGGCGGCCATTTGCAGTTTTTTCATCAAAATATCTACAATGGTGTGTTCGAGACTTGCAGCCAGATCGTTCTTGTGATGTTCGATAAAGTCAGGGTCATCAGCCATCCATCGGCGGAGACTATATAAGAATGAGGTCTTCAAGCCTGAAAAACTGTAATCCATTCCGGGGATATGTGGTTCAGAGAAGTGAAAAGCCAATGGGTTGCCTTGTCGTGCAAGACGATCGATAATGGGGCCGCCTGGATAGCCTAAGCCCATTACTTTCGAGCACTTGTCAATGGCTTCGCCGGCTGCATCATCGATAGTCTGCCCCAAAACAACCATATCATTATAAGCGTTTACCTTGACAATCTGTGAGTTTCCGCCGCTAACGAGCAGACAAAGAAATGGGAATGGCGGCGCCGTTTGGTCGTTGTCGTTCTCTTTAATGAAATGGGCCATTACGTGTCCCTGCAAATGATTGACATCGATCAGCGGTATATTTAAGGCCCGTGCGAATCCTTTGGCAAAGCTGACACCCACCAATAATGATCCCATCAGGCCCGGACCGCGTGTGAAAGCCACGGCGTTGAGTTGCTCTTTGGCGATTCCCGCCCGTTTGATGGCTTGATCAACGACGGGCACGACATTCTGTTGGTGTGCGCGGGAAGCCAACTCTGGCACTACGCTCCATAGGCTTTGTGCACGTCTTGGGATGCAGTAACATTGCTCAGAAGTACGTCATTACGGAGCACTGCTGCCGAAGTGTCGTCACAACTACTTTCGATTCCTAATATATATATATCTTTCATCGCCCTGTTTTCCTATCAATTGTCAATGCGTCAATATCTCTACGCCGTGTTCGGTCATCACAAATGTGTGCTCCCATTGGCCGATGGTTTATCGTCTCCGGTAATAACTTCCCATCCATAGGGGTCATCGGCATCGATAAACACTTTCCACGTGCCCATATTGATCATTGGTTCGATGGTGAAAACCATACCTGGTACAAGTAGCATACCCGTACCTCGGTGTCCGAAATGTACTACATCAGGCTCTTCGTGGAAGTCAAGTCCTACACCGTGGCCGCACAAATCGCGTACCACTCCGTAGTGATACTTGTTTGCGTGTTTCTCAATGGCGTGCCCGATGTCGCCCACAAAGCCATAAGGTTTAGCTGCTTCGGCTCCCACTTCGAGACATTCTTTAGCCACACGAACCAACTGTTCTTTCTCAGGTGAGGTCTTCCCAATGATGAACATACGCGAAGCATCGGCGTAATAACCATCGAGAATGGTGGTGAAATCTACGTTGATGATATCTCCTTCTTGTAAAACATCCTCCTCTTTGGGTATTCCGTGGCACACCACTTCATTTATACTGGTGCACACACTTTTAGGAAATCCTTCGTAATTGAGACACGCCGGTACGGCGCCGTGTGCTGTGCAATAGTCATAACAAAGCTGATCGATTTCGAGCGTGTTCATTCCCACGTGTATGTTTTTGGCCACTTCGTCTAATACTCCGGTGTTAACCACACCGCTCTTTCTGATTCCCTCGATCTGTTCTGGTGTCTTAATCAGTTCACGGGTAGGCACCTCTTTGCCTTTATTTTCCCAATACATCACTTGTCTGTCGAGATCAGTGATCGGCTGACCGGGTAGACAATGCCATCTCCTTTTCTTTTTCAACATTATTATTGAATATTAAAACAGTACAAAGGTAGTAAAAAGCAAAGAGATAAAACAGTTCTAATAAAGGTTTTTATACATTTTTAAAATCGTCTGTTCTATGTTTCTAACAGGCTTGACTTTATATTTTCTGCGGATTGAGATAGGTGTAAATGTTCTCAGTCCAGTCTTCTCCGTTTTTCGGGCAGAATGTTTTGAAACCCAGTTCACTGGCTGCTGCAACATTGCGCGGGCTGTCATCGACGAATAATGTCTCGCTGGGCAGAACGTTTTCTTGTGTCAATACACGACGGAAAAATATTTCATCGGGTTTCATCAAATGCTGTTCAAAACTTTTATACTCCGCATCGAAGTAATTTCCTAACGGCTTTCTCTCAGAAGAAAAGCAATTGCTCTCGACCCAATCGGACACAAAAGGATTGGTGTTTGATAATAAGATGACTCGGTAACCGTCGTGTCTCAGCTTTTCAAGCGTCTTCAATTTCTTGACAGGTACATCCTGTACGAATCCCAACCATGCATAACTGCATTCGTCATATGTCAACTCGCGACCTACTTGTCGGCTCAATTCGGATTGAAATTCAGCTGTATTGATCTTTCCACTTTCCAAATCACCGAAGATGCCTTGCTGTTCGTAAGGGTCGAGTTGACGGTCAGCATCTTTCAGGCCTAATGCTTTGAAGCGGACGACTGCCTGTTGGTGGTTGATTGTAATGATTACACCGCCCATATCGAAAATAATGTTTCGTATCATATATTAATTTTAATCAATGTCACTTCTGTGGATATTTATTGTGAAAGTCTGCTGTACAAGTCATTAAAAATGCTTGATTGCACGATCCATTTCGCGGCGATCTTCTTTCTCTTTCAGTGTTTGTCGCTTGTCAAATTCTTTCTTTCCGCGTGCTAAAGCGATGTCAACTTTCGCTCGTCCGTGATTGTCTATGAACAGCAATGTGGGCACAATGGTAAATCCCGGAGCCTTAGTCGCTTCTTGAAGTTTACGTATTTCACGGCGATTCAACAATAATTTACGGTCGCGTTTGGCTTCGTGATTACTGAAAGAACCGTAAAAATAAGGTGAGATATTCATTCCTTTGACCCACACTTCGCCATTATTGATATAGCAAAACGTATCGACCAGCGAAGCCTTACCCTGTCGAATCGACTTGATTTCGGTGCCGGTCAGGACAATTCCGGCGGTATAGGTGTCGACGAAAAAATATTCGAATGATGCCTTTTTGTTTCTTATTTGTATCGGACTTTTCTTCCGAAGCGCTTGTTCTTCTTTGTTCATATCATACGATTTGTGCAAAGTTGCCAATGTGTTCATCCACATATCGTGCCACTGTCGCTGTCCATTTCTCTTCGTTCTCAACGAAAGTGTCATCGCAATGATCAAATTCGGCAAAGCGTTCGAACATTGCCATAAATTCATCGTCAGTGCAATCACGTTCGATTTCGGTGTGGAATTTGTTATAAAGTTTATGTGTTTTGTTCACAAGTTTATATAAATCAACGAGCCCCCAATTGCGAATCATTTTTCCGAAAGGGTTTCGGAAGATGAAACCGCCGTATCCATTGTGAATTAGTTGTATAAAACCGCCGTCCATCACCTCGTCACGCAGAATACTATAAGCCAGCAATGTGAGTTGATCTGTTGATAGTTCGCTCATTGTTTTAACTGTCAATTCACTACCGATAGTTACATAAATGGCATCGACAAACGCCGCAAGGAAGTCATCCATTCCCTCTTTTGCTGCTTGTTTCAGTTTTATATCTTCGATTTTAACCTCTTTCATAAATTCGTAAACAAGTAAATTTCAGATGGCAAAGGTACTGAAAATCACGCTAAAAACAGAACTTATCTGGAAGATTAATTCAATTCGAGCTGTTAAGTCTGAGTCAATGACTAACAGAAAGAACAATTTTTCAGTCAAAAGAGAAAAAGAATATAAGAGTAAGACTTCCTGCAATCGATTTAATTTTTGATGATTGCAGTGTTGATGCAGTGCGGATTATTCTACGAATTGCAAAAAGATAAAAGGTTAAAGTATTAATAAAGAATAAGAACCAGAAGTCTGTAATAAAGTTTCTCTCAATATCTCGGGAATCAATGATTCGTTTCTCGCCGAAAATCCGTAACTTTGTCGTTTCTAAACGACAGTGATGACGGATGAAAGAATATATAAAAATCAAAGGCGCACGCGTCAATAATCTTAAAAATGTGAGCCTCGATATCCCGCGAAATAAGTTTATTGCCATTGCGGGAGTGAGTGGGTCGGGTAAGTCTTCATTGGCTTTTGACACGCTTTATGCCGAAGGACAGCGGCGGTATGTGGAATCTTTATCAGCCTATGCACGGCAATTCCTTGGACGAATGAGCAAACCCGAGTGTGACTTTATCAAAGGTTTGCCACCTGCTATCGCCATTGAACAGAAAGTGAATTCGCGCAATCCGAGGTCGACCGTAGGTACTTCAACAGAGATTTATGAGTATCTTCGCTTGCTTTTCGCCCGCATTGGTCGTACGTTCTCACCCGTTTCAGGTCAGGAAGTGAAGAAACACTCTACGGAAGACATACTTGCCTGCACTCGGAAATATTCCCAAGGTACGAAGTTTGCGATTCTTGCACCGCTGCGCGTGACAGGCGATCGAACGGTTGAACGGCAATTGGAGATGGAGATGCAGCAAGGTTATTCGCGTCTATGGACGGGTAACGACTTTGTGCGTATTGACGACTTTCTGGCCGAACCGCGCAAAACAAAGTTGCGGGCTGACGGACTTTGGTTGCTGATTGACCGAATGGCGGTAGACGATGCCAAAGACTCGGTATCGCGATTAATCGACTCTGCTGAGACGGCGATATATGAAGGTGATGGCGAATGCAGACTTTTGTTTCTGCCATCGAATATCACTTACGATTTCTCCACGCGTTTTGAGGCTGACAGTATGTGCTTTGAAGAGCCCAACGACAATATGTTTTCGTTCAACTCGCCGCTTGGCGCGTGTCCCGAATGCGAAGGATTCGGCAACGTAATTGGCATCGATGAGAAGTTAGTCATCCCTAACTCTGCGCTGAGTGTGTATGACGGATGCGTGCAATGTTGGCACGGCGACCGGATGGGCGTATGGAAAGATGAGTTTTGTAAGCGTGCCGCAAAGGATGATTTCCCGATTTTCGAACCCTACTATAAACTCACCCAAAAGCAGAAAGATATGCTTTGGCACGGTCTTCCGTCTGAAATCGGCCTTGATGTACACGAACAAATCAATATCGACGCATTCTTCCAGATGGTAAAAGAGAATCAATATAAGATTCAATATCGCGTAATGATGAGTCGGTATCGCGGCAAAACGGTTTGCCCAAGATGTCATGGTACGCGATTGAAAGAGGAAGTTCGATGGGTGAAAGTGGGCGGAATGAGCATCACTGATTTAGTAGAGATGCCGATAGTCAATCTTAAAGCGTGGTTCGATAACCTGCAATTAGAGGCGCACGATGCAGAAATTGCCAAGCGGTTGCTCGTTGAAATCAACAACCGATTGCGTTTTCTCGTCGATGTCGGATTAGGTTATCTCACGTTGAATCGTCAATCCAATACGTTGAGTGGTGGTGAAAGCCAACGCATCAATCTCACTACTTCGTTAGGAAGTTCACTTGTCGGTTCGCTTTATATCCTTGATGAGCCGAGTATCGGATTGCACAGCCGAGATACTTTCCGGCTGATTCGGGTCTTAAAAGAATTGCAATCGTTGGGCAATACGGTCATTGTTGTGGAGCACGACGAAGACATTCTGCGTGCAGCTGACTATCTCATAGACGTTGGTCCGGATGCAGGCCGGCTTGGTGGGGAGATCGTTTACGAAGGCGATAACAGCCTGTTGCAGGCCGATGCAGATGCTTTGATCGCACAATTTCCGCGTTCTCACACCATCAAATATCTTACCGGCCACGAGATAATTCCCGTCCCGTCCTCCCGCAGGTCGTGGAACAGAGCCATTGAACTGACCGGTGCGCGGATGAACAACCTGCGCGGCATCAACGTCCGATTCCCGCTTAACGTGTTTAACGTGGTTACCGGTGTGAGCGGCAGCGGTAAATCATCGCTTGTCAAAGGTATTCTCTATCCCGTGTTAAAGCGTCATCTCGATGAAGTTGCCGATGTCCCGGGCGAATATATTTCGCTCGATGGCGATTGGCAACAGGTCAAGCATGTGGAGTTTGTTGATCAGAATCCCATCGGAAAGAGTACGCGCTCCAATCCGGCGACATACGTCAAGGCTTACGAAGCTATTCGCCAACTCTTTGCTGAGCAACCTTTGGCCAAGCAGTTGGGCTTCACGCCGCAGTATTTTTCATTTAATGTTGAGGGCGGCCGATGTGAAGAGTGCAAAGGTGCAGGTGTTATTACGGTTGAGATGCAGTTTATGGCCGACCTCATTTTAGAGTGCGATACTTGTCACGGGCAACGTTTCAAGCAAGATGTTTTAGACGTTCGGTTTGAAGGAAAGAACATCAATGAAGTGTTGGATATGACGGTTTCGGAGGCTATTGAGTTCTTCGGTTCCCACAAACAGAAAACCATTGTAGCTCGACTGAAGCCGTTGGAGGAGGTTGGCTTAGGCTATATCAAACTTGGGCAAAACTCGTCTACACTCTCGGGTGGCGAAAACCAGCGCGTGAAATTGGCTTATTTCATCGCTCAGGAGCAGCCCGAGCCCACGCTTTTCATCTTCGACGAGCCCACAACAGGTCTGCATTTTCACGACATCAAACGACTGTTGGGAGCCTTTGATGCGCTGATCGAACGCGGACACAGCATTATTGTCATCGAGCATAATATGGACATCATCAAGTGTGCGGACTATATTATCGACCTCGGACCCGATGGTGGCGATAAAGGTGGCAATCTTGTGTGTGCCGGAACACCTGAAACGGTGGCGCAATGTGCAGCGAGCGTCACCGGTAAATATTTGAAAGAGGTTTTGAATTAACGGCTTTTCGTCTTGTGATTAACTGTCAGTTGCCTCGTGATTAACCGTTAGTTGCAATTCGATTAACTGTTAGTTGTCTGTCGATTAACCGTTAATCGCAGGGTGAAAAGCCGTTAATCGATTGAACATCTTTTGTTAATTGAATATGAAGACCGAATTATCCATACTCATACCCACATATAATTGTCGTTGCGTCGACCTCGTTCGAGCGTTGAACGAACAGGCACAAAGGCTTCGAAATATCAACTATGAAATCGTCGTTGCTGATGACGGGTCGACTGATGAGCGCATAAAGACTGTCAACGCGTGTATCGATGTGTGGCCGAATTGTCGCTATGTGGCCCGCGAATCGAATCTTGGGAGGTCGGCTATTCGTAATTTTCTGGCACAGACTGCACGTTATCCGTGGTTGCTTTTCATCGACAGTAATGTGCGAATTATCAGTAACGATTTTCTGAAATGCTATTTGTCGACAGACGGTAAGGGACAGGTGATTTGCGGGGGTATTGCCGTGGGAGATGCCGATGAAGATGTACGGCATTGTCTGAGATATCTTTACGAGCGCCGTTATATGGAAAAACACCCTTTAAATCGACGTCGGCAATATCCCTATCAGTCGTTTCGTACAACGAATTTTATGGTCGATCGAGATGTAATCCGTACATTTCCTTTTTGTGAGGAAATGCGCAACTATGGTTACGAAGACGTGCTTTGGGGCAAGTATTTACAGCAAAACGGCATTCAAGTGACCCACATCTATAATCCCGTTGCTTATTTCCGATACGACGATAATGCCGCATTCATCGCGAAAACAGAAGAAGCACTCGATACGTTGGCTGCTTTTCGCAATCAACTCAGAGGTTATTCTGCTTTGCTTACTATGGCCGAATGGATGCAAAGATACGGTTTTGCATCCCTTTTCTTAGCCTTATTTCGTTATCGAAAATCGGTTTGGCGGCAGCGACTTTGTGGCAAACACCCATCTGTTTTCCTGTTCAATCTTTATCGATTGGGTTATTTGCTCATTGGGATGGGAGCTGAAGAATGAAAGATGAAAGATTGATTGCAATGCTGAATGAGAAGGATATCGAGAGATAAACTTTCATTTTTGATTCCTTATTTTTCGTCATTCACCAATCTCATAAGTTTCACTCGGCATTTTTCTTTTCAATATATCCAAAGCAAAATCTTTGCCTGCGACGATGCCGTAACTGCGAAGAATCTGTTCAACTGTCTTGCGAGCCAGTTCAGGATGATTGTTCTCTTCGCTCAGATGGCATAACCACACGTGTTTCAGACTCTCAGTAACGTTCTCGGCAATGGCCTTTGCACAATCTTCATTGCATAAATGACCGGTCGGTCCGATGACGCGCTCTTTGAGATGTTGTGGATATGGGCCTTCCATCAGCATTTCGCGGTCGTGGTTTGCTTCGATAATCAGATAGTGGGCAGTGCTGATCATTTCTTTCATCTCATCCGTTATGTGTCCTATATCGGTCATTAAACAGAAGACGGTATTGCCATATTTGATCTGATAACCTACATTATCGCTGCTGTCGTGAGGTACTTCAAAAGGACGAATCTCGAAATCTCCTAAGTGAAAAGGTATGCCCTTCTCGATTACTTTCACGTATTCCGCAGCGATTTTATGCCTTACGCAATAGTTGCGTTCAATGCCTGCGTGCACTCGATGTGTAGCAAACACAGGAATTCCGTAGTCTCGACTCAGGCTGCCTACGGACTTAACGTGATCTGCATGGTCGTGAGTAATGATGATATGATGTATATTTGAGAATGACAGACCGCGATCTTTAAAATACTTTTTCAGCGTACGCACACCGATACCTGCATCTATCAAGAGTCCGTCTGATTCGGTATAGAGGAGGTAACAGTTGCCACTGCTCCCGCTGCCGAATGATATAAACTTCAGCATTTCATTCTTTTTTATGGACAAAAGTAAGTAAAAGCGTTGGAAATACCAAGCATTTTCTTTACCTTTGGCGATATTTTAAGGTTTTTATATGCGTTATATTCATCACATTCGGCATTGTTCGGCAGTTGCAATCATCTTGTTTCTCACAATAGTGAATCTCATTTCGTGCAGTCGTTCAGATACTGACAGTCAACTGAAAGCAGTTGTTGACTCGTTTGCTACACATTATTATAATTGGCAATTCAAGCAGGCTTTGCCTTATTGTACGCCCGAATCGGAATCGTGGCTACGTTTTGCAGCTACCAATGTGCAGCAATCTGATGTGGATATTCTGCGTGCGCAAGATGAGGGAGCAAGTTATCAGATCAATGATATCAAGTTCGGCCTCGGCGATTCTACGGCCATCGTATCTCTTACTGTCAGTCACTACCTGCGTATGGACACCGTAGGCAATGCAGGACAATTTGTTAATAAGGCTGATTTTCAGCTCCCCGTAGTGTGTCGAAATGGTCGATGGATGGTGCATTTAACCGCACTTCCATATTCTCAGAACGGCAGACCGACGGCGAAATGAAATGAAACGTCGCGGGCATAACGCGGATGAAAGAGGGGAAAATGCTCTTTGCGAATAGTGTAAGCAGGGTTAACGGCTTTCACACCCATATCGAGTCGCAGAATGAAATAATTGAAGTTGAGACGCAATCCCAGTCCGTAGGCCACGGCAATTTGCTTGTAAAACTCGTTGATCTTAAACTGTCCGCCGGGCTGATCAGCGTAATTACGGAGCGTCCAAATGTTTCCTGCATCAATGAAAAAGGCCCCGTCGAATTTCCAAAAGAGGTAAGTGCGTAGCTCGGCATTCAAATCTATCTTCATATCTCCGGTCTGATTGATGAAGTCGATGGCACCATCTGTTCCGCGAAACTTGCCCGGTCCGAGTCCGCGTACGCCCCATCCACGCACCGAATTGGCTCCGCCCGAGAAATATCTTTTCTCAAACGGCAATACTTTACTGTTTCCATAAGGATACGCCAAACCTATTCCCGCGTGCAGAGCAAGCAGATTATGAGTGTCGAAACGTAGCAAATGGGTGTAGTCGAAATCAAATTTCGCGTATTGGGCATAGGCAATATTAAATAAGGTGTATTGTCCGTTGCTGTTCCTTTTCATCTCTGTGAGACGTGAAACAGCATTGAGCAGATTACCCGCCGATTCTACATTGGCCCGAAGAACATTGACTCCGTTATTGTAAGTGAGACCGAATCCGATTTTCATCACAAACAGATCTTCGTAATTATAACGTAGAATAGCGTTGCGACTCGTGGCATTATCGAGATAATTCTGCTTGAAGGTCTCGCTGATCCAGGGCATATAGACGTAGTTGAGATCGATAATGTCTAATCTGTATGATGTATGATAGCGAGGCTCTGTCCAGTTATATCGCCACGAGGCAGAGAAGACTCGACGATGAAACTCCGGTCGATTCTGCAAGTTCCAACTCAAAGCCAGCTCTGAGGTGGCGCTACTCCGACGTTGAAAAGCCCGCGAAAGGAGGGGCGCTACAAATCGGGGGAATCCCAATCGGGTCTCAACGCTGTACTCTTTATAGTTGTTATTCTGATAGCCTTCAAGTCCGGTGATGGCCTCGAAAGCGCCGCGCAGCTGCACGCTGAATGTTTCGCTACCCCTGAAAAGATTGCGATTCTCATACGTTAAAGATGCAGCGGCTCCGAAATCTCCCGCAGTATTGGTACCTTCGGGCAGAAAAGAGAGGGTCGAAGGTTTGTTGGTGCTAATCTGAATATTGCAATCCAAGAGTGTCGTATCGGGTTGTTCGACAAACCGGATATTGGTAAATCGAACGGCTTGAAGCCTTGCAAAGTTGTTGTATGTGCGTTGTAAGTCAGCTGCACAGAAAGGTTCGCCCGTCTTGATAGCCGTGTTATGCTCTAAAACTCGACGTCGGAGGTGGAGCCGTGTGGAGTCGTTGCTCAGATAATTCACTTGATGAATGGTGTAGCGTGGATGCAAAGTCTCGGGCGATTCACTTGTAGTACGATATTTCAAAAGACGTAGTGTGAGATCGACTTGCTTGCTTTGGCGAGTTGAGTCGGCCTCATACTGAATGAAATCTTTATGAAAGCGATAGTAACCACTATCCATCAGAAGTGTTGTTAGACGCTTGCGCTCGGCGTCAAGATGGTCTACGGTGAACTGCATCCCAGGTTTCAGACCTTGTTTTTGCGGGCTGTTCAGGTTGAGGATACGGGCTATCAATGTGTCTTGAATATCGTATTTAATTGTTCCGATACGGAAAGGCTCGCCGGGCTGAAGTGTATAAATAGCTTTGAGTCGTTTGCCACGGACGTGCGTTTTGAGATCGACCGTGGCATTCATATAGCCCATATTCTGTAAAGCTGTGCGCAAATCGTTACACGAGAGCCGTGCTTGCAGTGTATCGAAAATCACCGGTCGTTCGCCGATATGTTGCAATGTACGGTTGATCCAGCGTGTGGTGTCGCGCCCGGAGAGTGCATAAGCTCCCATCGGAACTTTAAAAAGAGAGAACCATCTTGAGTTGGTCTTCTGCCGAATATACGGTTCTAAATAGGCGGTATTCAATGTTTTGTCAGTCGATTTGATTTTTACCCGCTCTAAAAGATAGGCTTTCTCCGGTATAAACTTAGTAGCTGAGCACGACACCAACGTGATAACCGATGCTATGAAGCACAGGCCAGCAATAAAATTACGGGCGAAACATACGTTCATTATAATGCGTTGGAAATCCAATCTGTCAACTCTTAAGTGTTACAAAGGTACGAAATTTATCGGAAGTCACAAGAGGTGAATGGAGAAAATAAGAAGAGGCGTAATGTGATAGGATTCTTTTTACTGTGCAATTAATCGTCAAACACCGTGTTATTTGATGTTGATCGCAGTGTGATTAACCGTTAGTTACACGATGATTAACGCTTACTTAGAAGATGATTAACAGTTAATTGCACGGTGATTAACTGCAAATGAGAAGCTGTGAATTTATGAATGTTGCCAAAGCTTTACTTCGGTTATCATATTATCGCACAGATTCTACGATGGTTTTGACACCTTTGATTTTTTCACCAGCTATCCGTACAAGCAGATGATCTGCTTTTTCACGCGCAACAGCAACATAAGCATAGCGTTCTTTCACATCGATGCGTCCGATATCAGAACCTTTTAAGCCACCTTTTCGACACAGAAAACCGACAATATCGCCTCTGCTTATTTTATCTTTCTTTCCTTTTCCGATATACAACGTAGCCATCCGAGGGAGTGATGGGGGAGGTAATTCCGTCGGGATCGCATAAACTTCCGGTTCGTCGTGAATGTACTCAGGCATTATTTCGTTTGGTCCCAAGATGAAAAAGGTTCTACCCGATTTCTTCCAGCGGGCCGTACGGCCCACCCGATGTACGTATCCCTGCTGACTTTCAGGTAAATGATAATGAATAATATTATCTATATCGGGAATATCAAGCCCCCGAGACGCCAAGTCTGTGCTGACAAGTATATTAGCCGAACCATTTGAAAACTTATATAGAGCATTCTCGCGCATCTTCTGATCCATTCCTCCATGTAATATACTTGTCGTAAATCCCTGCTCTACAAGATAGTTATCAGTGCGCTCTATACTATCCCGATAATTCAAGAAAACAATACTGCTGCCATTGCCGAGACTGCGCAACAAACCATTCAACGTATCTAATTTATCTTTCTCCGAACTCGACACCTTATATATATGTACACGTTCGGGCACTTGGTTGTCGGTATCTGAATAATCAATTCGGATGCTATGACCTATATGAACAAACTTCGGGACTAACTCGGCGTCGGTCGCCGATAACAACACTCTGCGCTCGATATACGGTAATTTCTCTATGATCGCTTTCATTTCCTCGTTAAATCCCATCTCCAAACACTTGTCGAACTCGTCGATAATCAGGAATTTAACTGCACCAGGACTGATATTTCCCTTGTCGAGATGATCATTCAAACGCCCTGGTGTTGCAAAGATGATCTGCGGTTTCACCTGTTTCAGCGTACGATGCTCATCTATAGTCATCCTACCTCCATAGCAGGCACAAGACCGCAGTCCACTACCTAAACTTTGATGCACCATAGCCGACTGCAAGGCCAATTCACGTCCGGGAACAATAACGACAGCCTGTACCTCACTGCTCGCAGCATCGAGGATTTGCATCAATGGCAGCAGATAGGCCAAGGTTTTACCCGATCCTGTGGGCGAGAGTACTATTATGTCTTTATCCGAATGTAGAAAGGCGTCTGACACATTCTTCTGCATCGCATTCAAATCGGCAAAGCCCAACTTATCTAATGTCTGTCTAATATCCATCTTCATATTAATTCTCTATCGGTCACTTTTCAACATTCGGTCTATTTCATCAAACTCTTTACCCATATTGAGATTCAAATAAATCGTATAAAGTGGGATTCCCCACTTATTCCATTGCTCCGGCACAAGCGCACGATATTTTTCTAAGTATGGCAAGGCTTTCTGATAATACGTTAAAATAGCTTGCTTACGCCGTGCAGATACCTGTGTGCTCTTGTCGAGTTCTACTCCCTGATCAAAATACGCCAAGCCGGCATTCAAATAAGCATCGGCAAGGCTGTCGTTAGCGGCTATCAGCTCATCACACAGCCGTATACACTCTGAATAACGACCTATTCCCAGCAACAGAGAACTCTTAGCGAAACGAAAAATAACACTCGTACTATCTACCGCCAAGGCCCTGTCGGTCACCTCCATCGCTTTGGTCAAATCACTTTTATCTGAATAATATGCAATAAGTCGAGAAAAAAAGAATGGAAATTTAGGATATTTCTCAAAGCCTTCTTTCAACATTTCAATATAGCGAGTTGTGTCTTTTTCTATCTTATAAGTCTCTGCAAGGTATTGTAACATATAATTATAATGCACCGTATCTTTCAAAGCCAGGTCTGCGTGACGCAAAGTGGCCAACGGATTTTTCAGCTTATAGCCACAATAAACGGCCCAATAAGCAACCTGCGGCATCTGTTTGTCTCTTTCAGCATACTGATAACGCGTGAAAAGCGGTTGATCGGCACAATCTAAATAGGTATGAAAGAAGTCATAAGCATCTCCATAAGCATGCTTATTGATGAAATATACACCGCCGTTAAATAGATTGACACGATAGTCATTCAGCAGTTCTGCATTCTTATCTCGCAGTTTCGGGCGTACCCGTCCCTTTGCATCAGGACGCGAATCAAGCGAATCGAGCCCCTCCAAAATGGTAAACATCTTTTTGCCGAGCACGAACAGCGTCGCGGTATCACAAGATTGCCGAAGATAGAGCCGCTCGTTTCCCTGGTCGTATTGCTTCTTAATCGCCTCGAAAAGCACTATCCAGATCTTCTCATTCGTACGGTTGACACTGTCGCCAAGTAGTTTTCTCATCATCTGTTCAGCTTGGGGAAGATTTGTTCCTTTCTTCACCCAATCCTTTGCAAGGGCTATTTCTTTCTTCTGGGCAGCAGCTCCGAAGACACAAAATATCAGTATTGCAATCGTCAGTAATCCTCTCATTTTTTCGTCTCTTTATCCTCTCCCATTTGATCTTCATTTTGCCGAAGCAACGGCTCTAACTGATCAACCTTGTCTTTATCTTCCAAAACAAAATAAATCTGATACAACGGTGTTGCCCAGTCTACCGTTTTTCGATCAGGATCTAACTGCCGTACCCGTTCCAAATACGGTAAGGCTACCCCAAACTGATTCCTGATCGCTACACGGGCAACTTTTGTAAGTCGTCCTCGTTTGTCTACAAGCGAGTCTTTCATAGCCATCGCTTTCGAGCAGAAACAGATTCCGATATTATATAAGGAGGGCACAAGCATTGAGTCAAGAACTACCGACCGTCTGTAAGATGCAATCGCCCGATCCCACTCACGACGTTTCATCTCGGCCTCGCCCCGTAACACCCATAGTGTCTTATTGGTTGAATCACGCTGCAATTCATTCTTAACAAACCGCTCCAAATCGTCTTGCCGCCCTGGTGAAGTATAATATTCAACCAGCATTGAGAAATAATTATTGTTTTCCGGAGCCTTTTTGTGTAATTCGGTAAGTGCTTTAACATACCTCATCGAATCACCCTTGCTCGCCAATTGGTCCCTCATACAATTGATTTTCACTTCGGCCGCATCCCGTGCATAGTTCGGATTTCGCAACGCCAAATCTGTATAATACTCAGCTTTAGCATAGTCTTTCATCCCGTACGACAGCAAACCTGCATAATAAGTCACTAATCCCAACTCCTGTCCTGCGTCTTTAAACAGCGGCTTTCCCGCCGTTTCAATATACAACTCGAATGCTTTCATTGCCTCATCATTGCGCCGATGATTATAGTAAAACAATCCCCCTTCCACTAATCGGTCTCTGATCGGCCCCAGTCGCTTCGCATTCGACGTCCGAAACAACGGTTTCACTGTACCTCGCCCGTCGGGTTTACTATCATAAAAATCACATAACATTGCTGTCTTAACAGCATCCATTGCAGTAGAATAATAAACAGCAGAATCACCAGTGGCAGCTAATATCTCCAATAATCGGCTCGTCTGTCCATTCAGCGAGCGTGCTTTCTCTACATTCGTAAGCCCCTGCCCCACAGCTATTTTCACCCAAGCAAAAAGGAAAATACAGATCAATATCTTTGATTTCATCTGAAATGACACGATTAAAAATTATTTGCAAATATAAAAAAATAATATGTCAATACGGAAGAAGTGCTCATAATTTATTATAATTTTACACACAAGAATAATGAGATTTCACTTTATTGCTATTATTCATAATAATATTAATACTCAACTTTTCGATAAGCCTGTAAGAGGATTGAAATTATCAGAGAGATAAAAGCCAAGGTAACTTTCTATCACTATCATAACCTTTTTTTCTCTCTTTTCCCCGCTCCTGTTCCTTTATACTTGCTATCCGCAGTATTAAAGCGATAAGCAAATGTGAGACTGATGCTGCGCGTGTCAAGATAAGCAGTTCGATTTATCATCATATTAATACCTTGATAGATATTTTTATTGTGATGAGTTTTGAGAATATCATTGATCTTCAAACGAACAGAAAGTTTATCTTTGAGAAAATACTTATACGCAAGTACAGAAAGAATATGACTCGCCTTGTTATACATCGTCAATTCATTGCCTGTTGTAAAACATCCATATTTCAACTCTAACCAGAAACTTTTAGATAGATGGAATGTATTGTAAAATTTAAACATCCAGTAAGGTTTCCCTAACGGACTATCGATGCCCTGCTCTGACAAATTGAGAATCTGTTTACTCAATCCAATACTATAACGAGGTTGCCAACACCGAATCCGATGTGCAAAAGTCAGCAGCATATGGAATCTCATCCGCCGTGGAATATTCACCGGCGTGTAAAGAACTGCCTTTTCACCATATAGCTGATCCAACCAAACGATATCATTATGTATATCAGAATAGGTAGACAGAAGAGTAAAACGACGATATTGAGCTTCTAATGACAACGTATGAATCTTTGAAAAACGCAGAAGCGGATTCCCTCCTTCATAAACGTATTCATCATTATATAATCTATTACCTGACAGATTTTCGTAAGCAGGTCGCCGTGTTTCAGTAGTATAACTAATACGAAAAGCCGTACGGTTGTGACAATATCCAAAAGAAACAGATGGAAACCATTCATTATATTTGGGACTCTGTGACTTATTAAATACTTTAAATTGGTAATATTTGCTACGAGTATGCTCATAACGGATACCAGTAGACGCTGAGAAACTGCCCAATGTAATATCGTATCCGGCAAAGAACGCGGCAGAACACTCCTTGATTTCATCATCTGTAACAGATTCTATACCACCGAAACAACTAAAAAGACTATTTCTTCCTGTATGGGTACATTCGAACCCTGCATTCAATTTACCTTTCCATAAAGGATATACAAGCACATTTTTAAGAGCAAAGAAACGACTACAATTGTTATTTTGTGAATTTACGGAATAATTCTTATGTGACTTTTCAACATAAGACAGATTGCCAAATCTATTCCCAGTATACATATAGTCTATATCAAAGTTTAGATTAAGTTTACCAATCTTTCCGTTATAATACGTACTGAGGCAATGAGTAGGCCGATCCGTTCGTTCAAAGCGCATACGATGAGGGTAATCTTCCTTTGTTCCATTAAATAATATACTTTGAATATGATTATTTCCTTCACCTATGGAATGTTGGCGTTTGATATAATAAGTAAAACCGGCCGATCGATTATCGCCAAAGACATAGTTCAATTGTACCTGTCCGTTAAGATCCATTTTATGTACATCATATACAAGAGCAGAATTCTTTTTCACAAGATTTCGGATTTCCCAAAGCGTTGTCTGCCCTTGATGCAAGCGACTATTGTCATAAGAGATACTACTCGAAACGTCTAATCCACCCATCCGATAGTTCAGACTTGCACTGTTGTTGGCGCTTCCACGATGCGCCATTTTAACATTGGTTTCAAAGACTCCACCCAATCCGTCGCCTTTCTTTTTTACTGTTTTAATTTTGATAACTGCCGTTACTGTGGCATCATAATGTATTCCGGGAGCTGTTATCACTTCAACACTGTTGATTTCATCAGACTTTAATAATGTAAGTTCAT
Source organism: Hoylesella pleuritidis JCM 14110 (assembly GCF_000613725.1). Lineage (GTDB taxonomy): Bacteria > Bacteroidota > Bacteroidia > Bacteroidales > Bacteroidaceae > Prevotella > Prevotella pleuritidis. The sequence goes on along the minus strand of NZ_BAJN01000003.1, from coordinate 133,377 downwards.
TACTGTGCAATACTTTCTTTCCATTTATATAGATAAGCGGACTTCCTTCTTGCCCAAAAATAGAGATATCTCCGTTCTCAGTCGTGATATTAGGAAGCATTCCCAACACATCTTTCGCCGTACCGACATAACTTAAGTTTGTTCCTTGGACATTGACGATAAGGCCCTCTTTTCCTATCCGATATGCAGGTCGATGTGTCTTCACCATTACAGTCTTTACCAACATCGTTTTTGTTCGCATCCTAACAGTACCAATAGCTTTTACGTCTACGATATCATAAAGTGTCTTGTATCCTACACAGCTCACTCTCATAAGTACCCGCTTCCGATTAGTTGGAATAACAAAATCGCCGCTTTCACTACTTACACCTCCCGTAATAAGTGAAGAGTCCTGCACATTAAGCAAAGCGATATTGGCATAAATAACGGGATTTGAATGCTGATCTATCAATTTTCCGATAAGTCTACCTCCTCCTTTCTGTATACATTCTATAAATATATTACGGTTATTCTCATCAGTTACAATACGAATAGGATAAAAGCCAACTACATCACGAATAGCATTAGGGATTGTCTTATTCTTAAATGAGGTAGTAACGACAAAGTCTTCCAATTCATCAAAGATAAAATTAATACGATAATCACTGGATTCACGGTCAAGTATTTTCAAAACTTCAGCAAGCGACTCGCCTTTAAAGACGTGATTTACTCGTTGTGGTTGTGCAGTTACGGAAATAAATATGATAAACAAAAGAAGGGCTATCCTTTTCATTTTACGACAGTCGATTCAATATATATTAAAGAGTTGAGGTGTAGCTCGTTTATTGGCATAAAACAAAGAATGACATCATAAGGAATGTCATCTATGCATTGGTAAAAAGGCAGATAAAGACATCATTTAACGATAATGGTGTCTTCATTGAGCAAAAGCTGCACATTCTCAAAATGGTTCATCAGAGCTATGACCTCTTCAAGTTCTTGCCCGCTGTTCCATTGCATATACAGACGAATATTACGGACAGCAGGGCGGGCATATTTCACACTGATATGATACACTTCTGCCACATCGTCAAGTATCTTTTGTAGCGGAACGTCATCATAAATATAAGGACGGGAAGCAAGAACAGAATCTCTCTCTTCCGGAACCATCGTGTTAAAAGACATTGTTTGGTGTGACACAGATGCAACTGCTTGCCGTTCACTTGTTCCATCAAGACTCCCACGAAACAACTGTGGATGAAATACGGCGAAAGCAACACCAGAAACAACAAGCAAGGTTATACCGACAGCAACGGCAACACGCCACACACGGTATCCTTGAAAGATACGTTCACGACGGAACCGGTTCCATTCCTCTACGACATTAGGAATGCAATCCGATACCTGTTTAGAAGCCATTGCCTTGCGAACTTCCACTAAACGGTCATAGAGTCTGCGACATTCCTCATCAGAAAGAATGTCGTCTTTCTGCTGCTCTGAAAAATCCTGCGGATGCTCTATTATCTGTAAGAGCTGTTCCATCTTTTTATTATCTTCCATAATGGGTGAAAGTTAGTTTATAGTTCATTATTCTTTAAAAACTTAGTCCGTAACTTTTTCAAAGCTTTTACGACGTGCTTATTGACGGCCGAGATACTGATACCTAAAATTTCAGCAGTTTCCCGATAGCTTTTACCTTCTCCATAACGCAGATACAAGATACGTCCTGCTTGCGGTGTCAGATCATTTTCAATAGCATCCAGTATCTCTTTCAAACATTGTTCATTCTCTTCCTCAGGTATCAGAGTATAAGATTGTTCTAGCGGATACAGGCGACGAAGTCTCTCATCCCTGCTTTTGCGCGCAATGACATTGAGACATCGGTTACGGATACAAGCAAGGAGAAAGGGCCGCTGCATATCAGCTCGCACAGGAAGACCACTGTCCCAAAGTCGGGCGAAGACTTCACTAACAATATCACGGCTCTCTTCCTTATCGTGAAGATAAGTGAAAGCCAAACGGTACATCGCCTCATAATGACTGTGAAACAGCTGCTCAAATATTTTCTCCTTGCCCTGCATAGTTTTTTCTACATACGTTTATTGATAATACAAACTCACCACGAAAATCATTACCCCTAAGATAAAGGATGAATACATATCAGAAAAAGAATTTGTTGTATCTTCTGCAAAGGTACGATTTATTACTAAAAGAATCGTTTGTATCTTCACAATAAATGAACCTCTCTGAAAATCCTGATGAGAATTTGTTGAGCAATCTATATGAAAGCATAAAAAAGCAAAGTGGAAATTCCTCCCAGAATCCCCACTTACTACAACTAATTATCAAAATAAGACCTTATTTATCCTTGCCGAACAGCCCTTTGAGGAATCCGGAGACCTTAGCACCACTCTTTCTCACGGCTTTCGTAATCACATTTCCTGTCGTATCAACGGCTTCCGTTAGTTTCTTACTTTCAAGAAAAGCCATTTTCTTTTTATAACGAATGCGATAAGCCGTGTAAGTAGACAATTGCTCATTAGTCATTTTCGCTTTATAAGTTGTATGATACTCATCTGTCAGAATCTCATAAACAGAGTCTATGCGTTGGTAATCGTGCGGAGTGACCGACTTCAAAGACTCGACACCGTTTAGAAAACGTTTGTAGCGTGAAAGATAAACGTCTACTCGCTGTGCCGAAACAGTTACGGAGCACAGGGCAACCCATAGTGTTATCAAAACCAATCTTTTCATACTCAAAAAACTTTTATACGATAAATACAGGGGCAAAAATAACAATAAATCGTCAAAGGCCTATCTTTTCGTCTCCCAAAGATTGTTAACCAACTTTGTGTAATGTTATTCACGGCGATTGAATACACTATTTGTTAATAATATCTAACAAGAGGATATTTCTTGATTCTTCATTTGCGAGGCTTGATAAAATCATTTACCTTTGCACTCGCAAAAACAAATGGTGCCATAGCTCAGTTGGTAGAGCAAAGGACTGAAAATCCTTGTGTCCCCGGTTCGATTCCTGGTGGTACCACTCCTCCTTTCATTGGCCCGGCCTTTTTATAAAGGTTGGGCTTTTTATTTCCCTTAATTTCCCCGATTCTTATTTATATATCCTTTGCCAAAGAGTCATTCTTCAATGACCGTCAGAATGTCGTTGCACACGCGGAAATGAATATCCATTCCGGCAAAAGGCATTCCATAGACTTTCAATGGATCATTTTGGTAATGTGGCCGCGGGTCTAATTCCAACGTCTTACGCAACACAATGAGTAGATCAGGTGCAAGCCGAGCAGCAAATGTCGGTGGAATTACTACTTGCAAACGATGAATTGCTGCGTGGTCAACGAATCCACTTCGTGCCTCGGGGTGACTGTCGGCGTACACAATGTAAGGTTTGATATCATAAATCGGTGTTCCGTCCATCAAATCCCCACCCAAAACGTGCAACACTGGTCCTTGCTCCGTATCCAATTCTACACGTGAAAGGCGTACGGACGATAGTCCCAAAGCATTTGGTCGGAATGGTGAACGTGTGGCAAAAACGCCCATTCGCGTATTGCCTCCCAATAAAGGAGGTCGCACAACAGGACTTACTGCCTTACCTCTGTTGGCCGAAAACTCCCAAATCAACCATAGAAAATCGAACCCTTCAATTCCTCTTAATGCATCAGCATTACGAAATCGTGGTTCAAAAATGATCTTCCCATCCAATTCTTTCACCAATCCGCTCTGTTTGGGAATACCGAACTTGGAAGCAAACAGCGAGTGAAAATGAGCTATCGGCACTAATTCCATCTTTTATTTTCAAGTTTTTGGATTTCCAAATTATTCTGTTCCACATCCAATCCTAATAAGATTGTGACTACAAATTTACGCAAATTGTTCGAGCTTTTCTACCAACCAGAGGAACAAAAATCAAGTTTTTCTACTTACGGAGAATTTTTTCGATATTTTATTTTGCTATTTTCACAAGTTGATATACCTTTGAAGTCACAATTTAAACATATGAAAAAAGTTGGTATCAGTAAAAACACTCTGTTCAGAGAGATACGGGATTACATTTCGATAGCCATTGCAATGCTGTCGTATTGTATTGGGTGGACACTCTTTTTATTGCCGAACGACATTACGACAGGTGGTGTTCCGGGTATCTCTTCTATCATTTATTGGGGCCTAAACATCCCTGTCAACATCACTTATTTCATTATCAACGCCATTCTTTTAATCATTGCACTGAAAGTTTTGGGATGGCGCTTCTGTATCAAAACCATTTACGGCGTTGTTGTTTTAACTATTGCAACCTCGATTACCACACAATACACCAAGGGCTTGCATCTACTTCACGACCAACCTTTTATGGCTAGCGTCCTCGGAGCTGTCTTCTGCGGATGCGGAGTGGGGCTCGGTCTGTCGTCGAACGGCAGTTCCGGCGGTACGGATATTGTTGCGGCGGTTATCAACAAATATCGGGATATCTCCTTAGGTCGTGTAATTCTACTCTGCGACATCATTATCATCTCGTCCAGTTACTTTGTCCTACACAGTTGGGAGAAAGTGATTTACGGATATGTAGTACTCTATATTACTGCATTTTGCGTGGATCAAGTAGTCAATTCAATGCGACGCTCAGTGCAATTCTTTATCATTTCAGACAAATACGAGGAAATCGGCAATCGAATCAACCTCAATCCGCACCGAGGTTGCACAGTAATCAATGCGCAAGGATTCTATTCCGGGCATAACGTCAAGATGCTTTTCGTGCTCGCCAAGAAGCGAGAATCATCCGTAATCTTCCAATTAATCAATGAGATCGATCCCAAAGCATTCGTCTCCCAAAGTGCAGTCATCGGTGTATACGGTGCCGGATTCGACACGTTAAAAGTGAAGAAAAACAACAAACAAACCAAGGAGCCTGGACAGATAGAATATTAAAGTCTCGTCATTAACAGTTTTTCGCCTTGCGATTAACCATTAATTATCTTCTGATTAACGATTAATTGCAGTGCGATTAACGGCATTTAATGGCACAAAATAAGGCTAATAAGATAATTCATTGATAGCCTGTGATTTAGAATTTATATATTAGGATAGGGCTATACTTTAATCTTGTCAAAAGAATAAATGCCAGATATCATCTTTAAAGATGTTTTGAAAATAGCAAAGTGTCAGTGGACAAGCACTAAATTTCGAATTTTGCACGTTCAATACATACAAAAATACTATTTTTTTTGGTCATAATCGAGAATTAGATTATATTTGCACACCGAAAGCCTGATAAACGATAATGCATATGAATAACGAAATGAAGACCATAACACGAATGAAACATACGGCCCAAGTATTGTTGATATATACCGGCGGAACAATTGGTATGGGGCAGAATCCTGTCACAGGAGCCCTTGAACCGTTAGATTTCAACCATTTACTGTCCTGTATTCCCGAACTCGAACAGGTGGGGACAAACGTAGATGTTTATCAATTCACTCCGCCGATCGATTCCAGTGATATGTCGCCGCGCCTGTGGGCACAACTCGTCAATATTATATCCGAACGGTTTGAGAGATACGATGGCTTTGTCATTTTGCACGGAACGGACACAATGGCATATACAGCCTCGGCCCTATCGTTTATGCTCGAAAATCTGACCAAGCCTGTAATCCTCACTGGAAGTCAATTGCCTATCGGACAACTCCGCACGGACGGGAAAGAAAATCTTGTTACCAGCATAGAGTTTGCATCTCTCCGCCATCCTGACGGGACAGCTGTGGTGCCCGAAGTATGTATCTATTTCAGTGGAAAACTGTTGCGAGGGAATCGCTCTACCAAACAAAATTCTGATGGATTCAATGCTTTCGACTCATTCAATTATCCCCATTTGTGCGATGCCGGTATCAATTTCAATTTCCATTATCATAACATCCATATTCCCGATTTCAGCAAACCGATGATCCCCCACACGGCAATGGATCCCAATGTGATGGTTTTTTCACTCTTTCCCGGTATGCAAGACAATATCGTACGTCACGTTCTTGAAGTGCCGCAGCTGCGAAGTATCGTGATGCGGAGTTACGGTAGTGGTAATGCCCCGCAATTTCCGTGGATTATCAAGCTATTAAGAGAGGCTAGCGAGCGCGGTGTGATTATTGTCAATATCAGTCAATGCGTAGTGGGAAATGTTGAAATGGGACGCTATGATACCAGTTATCAACTGAAAGATATGGGCATCGTGAGCGGTCGTGACTGTACGGTTGAGGCAGCAGTAACCAAACTGATGTATCTCCAAGGCCGTTATACCGACAGCCACATCATTCGATCGTGTATGGAAGACTCTATTGCCGGTGAAATGACAATTTAGAAATATAAGGATTATTAAAACTGTTATATATCCAATGTAATATTTGCCGACTCCATAAAAAAGCTGTATCTTTGTCCCGCATTTAGACAAAAACAGGAAACATTAACACAGAAACATTATGAAAGAATTAAAAGGAACAAAGACAGAGAAGAATCTTCAAGAAGCATTTGCGGGTGAGAGTCAGGCACGTAACAAATACACATTCTTTGCTTCAAAGGCCAAGAAAGACGGTTACGAGCAGATTGCTGCTATCTTTTTGGAGACTGCCGAGAATGAAAAAGAGCACGCCAAGTTGTGGTTCAAGTATCTCGAAGGTGGCGATATTAAGCTACTTCGGAGAATTTAAAGGAAGCCGCAGCCGGTGAACAGTATGAATGGACTGATATGTATGAACGTATGGCCAAAGAAGCCGACGAAGAAGGATTTGACGAAATTGCACGAAAGTTCCGTGGAGTATTAGCAATTGAGAAGACACACGAGGAACGTTATCGTAAGCTGTTGAAGAATATTGAGGACGAGGTTGTATTTTCTCGTGATGGCGATTGTATTTGGCAGTGTCGCAATTGCGGCCATATTGTCATTGGTAAGAAAGCTCCGAAGCTGTGCCCGGTATGCAATCATCCGCAGGCTTTCTTTGAATTACGCGCTACCAATTATTGATCTTCAGATCCTTTTAGAGCGTTTATTCAGGACGGAGAACCCAATCTCTGTCCTGTTTTTCGTTTATAACAAGATCCCCAAAAGTAGAATGTGTTTTCACACAATTTTTATTACGCTGTTGGTAATTATCAATTAAATATGTTACCTTTGCACCTATATTTCGAAATAACATCACATTAAAAAGAATAATGAAGCAGTACAGACTTGTGGACAATGTGCTGGGATGGGTCGCATTCTTGATTGCGGCTTTCACCTATTGCTCCACCATCGAGCCGACAGCCAGTTTTTGGGACTGTCCCGAATTTATAACAACGGGTTACAAGTTAGAGATTGGCCACCCACCGGGCGCACCTTTCTTTATGCTCACAGCTAACTTATTCTCGCAGTTTGCCAGTGACGCATCGCAGGTAGCTCGTATGGTGAATATGATGAGTGCGCTGCTCAGTGCCACAACTATTCTGTTTCTGTTCTGGTCGATAACGCATCTTACGCGCAAACTGATCTTAAAAAACTGGGATGCACTAACAATGGGCAAGCTGATTGCCATTGAAGCCTCGGGAATGGTAGGTGCATTGATTTATGCTTTCAGTGATACGTTTTGGTTTTCGGCCGTCGAAGGCGAGGTATATGCTTATTCTTCGGCTTTCACAGCCATTGTGTTTTGGCTCATCCTGAAATGGGAAGACCACGCCGACGAGCCTCACAGCGACCGCTGGCTGGTGTTGATTACCTATATGACAGGGCTTTCTATCGGTGTGCATCTATTGAATTTGCTGTGCATTCCGGCCATCGTCTTGGTGTTTGTTTATCGTAAATACCCCGAGATTGAGCTGAAGGGATCGCTCGTGGCTTTGCTTATCTCGTTCTTGCTCGTAGCTGCTGTGCTTTACGGTGTTGTGCCCGGCATTATCACTGTGGGTGGATGGTTCGAGTTGTTGTTCGTTAATTATCTCGGTTGTCCATTCAATACGGGCGAGATTGTGTATATTATCCTGCTTGCGAGTGTGGTAATTTGGGCGATTTACGAAACTTACACGTTGCGCAGTGAGCGGCGAGAAAATATTGCTTTTATCGCTTCTGTGGCTATGCTCGGCATCCCTTTTTACGGTTATGGCTGGTCGGCGGTAGTAATCGGAGTAATTGTTTTAGCTCTGTTGTGGTTCGTATTGAACTACAAACGAGTGGTTGACAAGAAGCGGGTAGCTGTTGTTTCGTCGCGTATCAAGAATACGGCATTGCTTTGTATGCTGATGTTGATGATCGGTTATTCCACTTATGCGCTGATTGTGATTCGTTCTTCAGCCAATACTCCAATGGATCAGAACTCGCCGGAAGATATTTTCACGCTCGGAAATTATCTCAGTCGTGATCAATATGGCGATCGGCCGCTGTTTTATGGGCCTGCTTACACCTCGCAAGTACAATTGGATGTAGAGGGCAATATCTGTAAACCGCGTCGGAAAGAAGGTGCTCCCATCTATCAGCGCAAAGAAAAGGCCTCTGCTAATGAGCCTGATCGATATATCGTCGTGGGACATAAAGACAAATACGTATATGCTCAGAATATGCTGTTCCCGCGTATGTATGATGCTGCTCATCGCGGGGCTTACGAAGATATTATGGGAGGCGTAGACGGAACAGAGGTCCCTTACGACCGTTGCGGCGAGCAAATGACGGTTAAAGTACCATCGCAAACAGACAATCTGCTGTTTTTTATCTCTTACCAATGCAACTTTATGTATTGGCGTTACTTTATGTGGAACTTCGCAGGAAGACAGAACGACATTCAGAGCAATGGCGAATTAGAGCATGGCAACTGGCTGTCGGGTATCCCTTTCATTGACAATCTTCGTTTGGGAGATCAAAGTAAGCTGCCTGACGAACTCAAAAACAATAAAGGACATAATGTATTCTATTGCTTGCCATTGCTACTTGGTATCATCGGTTTGTTCTGGCAAGCTTTCCGCGGACGCCGAGGTATTCGTCAGTTCTGGGTGGTCTTCTTCCTCTTCTTTATGACCGGATTGGCCATTGTTATCTATTTGAACCAGACGCCGCAGCAACCTCGTGAGCGAGATTATGCTTATGCTGCTTCGTTCTACGCTTTTGCAATTTGGTGTGGCATTGGTGTAGCAGCCATTCTCGATATGATCAAGAAGCGATTCAAAGTAGAAGGCACCGTGGTGTCGGCTATTGTGGCATTGCTCTGCTTGTTGGTGCCGATTCAGATGGTATCGCAGACGTGGGACGATCACGACCGCAGCGGTCGTTATATGTGTCGTGACTTTGGTCAGAATTATCTGATGACGCTTCAAGACAAGGGTAATCCCATCATCTTCACCAACGGCGACAATGACACTTTCCCGCTTTGGTATAACCAAGACGTAGAAGGAAAACGCACGGATGCACGTGTCTGCAACCTCAGTTATCTGCAAACGGATTGGTATATCGACCAAATGCGGCGCCCAGCTTACGATTCGCCGTCCGTCCCTATTACTTGGCCACGACTCGAATATGTTGGAGGAGTCAACGATTATGTAGAGATTCAGCCGCAAGCCAAACAGCAATTGCTTGACTTTTACAAACAAAATCCGGCCCAGGCCAAAGCTCAATTTGGAGATAATCCGTTTGAATTGAAGAATATTTTGAAGTATTGGGTACGCTCAAAAGATGCTTCGATGCACTTTATTCCTACCGACACAGTTTATGTCACGATTGATAAAGCAGCCGTGAAACGTAGCGGAATGATGATGGCCAGCGATTCTATTCCCGATCGAATGGTGATTTCGCTTGCCGGAAAGAGCGCGCTTGGTAAAGGCGATCTGATGATGTTGGAAATGATTTCGCAGTGCAACTGGACGCGCCCGATATATGTTGCGCTTACCGTTGGTGAAGAAAATTATATGAATCTGGGCGATAACTTTATCCAAGAAGGACTTGCCAACCGCATCAGTCCGTTTACAACGAACAAGCCGGGAGCTAAAAACTTCGATACAGAAAAGACCTATCGCAACGTGATGACTCGCTATCGCTACGGCGGGTTAGAACAAAAGGGGCTTTATATTGACGAGACAGTGATGCGAATGTGCTATACCCATCGCCGCTTGATGGGGCAATTAGCTTTGCAACTCATTGCCGAACATCAGGATGCTAAAGCTTTACGCGTGTTGCAAAAGGCCGAACGAGTGCTTCCTATTTATAACATCCCAATGACTTATATGAGTGGTGGGGCCGACATTGCACGTGCTTATGCTTTTCTCGGACGGAAAGCCAAAGCCACGGAAGTGCTCAATGCCCTTTGGACTAATAGTAGGCAATACGCTCAGTGGTATCTGTCACTTTGGGGCGGACGCTTCACTGAGTCAATGAACGACTGTCTCACACAATTTTACGTGATGCACCAGCTCTGTGGCATTGCTCAAATGGTAGACAAGAAAATGGGTGATAGAATGACCAAAGAGGTGGAAATACTTTACAAACAGTATCTCGACAAGGGTGGTATTCCCCCCGAACGAAAGTAGAAAGCGGATGATAATTGAGCAACCGAGCATCTGGCTGCGTTGGCTTTATCCCCGAGCGACGTGGCGAATGGATAGGAATGACCATTCGGTTTACCTTACTTTTGACGACGGGCCGATACCGGAGTCGACGCCATTTCTGCTCCGTACGCTGGCTGAATACGATGCCCGGGCTACCTTCTTTATGGTGGGAGACAATGTGCGCAAGCATCCCGAGCTCTTCGAACAGATTGTTGCAGCGGGCCATCGAGTGGGAAACCACACATATAACCACATTGGCGGAGCTCGCCATACCATCCGAACGTACAGTGCCAATGCAGAAAAAGCCAATTTGCTGTTGCACACCAACCTCTTTCGTCCGCCTCACGGATGGATGCGATTAAGTCAATATGCGTGGTTGGGACGTAAATATCGTATCGTGATGTGGGATCTCGTGACACGCGATTACTCCAAATGGATGACGGCGGAAGACGTCCTTAACAATGTGAAACGATATACCCGAAACGGTTCGATTATTACTTTCCACGACTCATTAAAGAGTATCGACAAGCTACACTATGCTTTGCCCGAGGCTCTGAGATGGTTGAAAGAACAAGGATATGCGTTTAAAACTTTCGAATGAAATCAAAGCCGAGCTCTGCGTCTCGGCTTTTTTGCTTGCGGAATAGCCCGAGCTGAACCCGTGGCAGATGAAGTTGCTGCGCATGTAAGGCGTTGGCTTGATGTCGGAGGTAATGCCGGGATGACTTATATGGGCAATTATATAGACAAACGACTTGATCCGCGTTTATTGATGGACGGTGTAAAATCTATCGTTTGCGTTGCACTCAACTATGCGCCGGCCCAGCATATTCCCCCCGGTGAATTGCAATTGGCAAGCTATGCCTATGGAGCAGACTATCACGACGTTGTAAAAGAGAAGCTGCATCAGCTTGCAGCACACTTCGGTTTACAGCCGCTCGTAATGCAAGAGTCTGTTAAGCATCCGGCGATAAACGATATTTCGCAAGAAGATAGGCCGCATTATCGTGCCTTTTGTGATAGTGCCCCTATCTTGGAACGATATTGGGCAGAACGTGCGGGGTTGGGATGGACGGGGCGAAATCATCAGCTGATTATCCCCAAAGCCGGCAGTATGTTCGTTCTCGGTGAGCTTTTCATAGATATTGAGTTGGTTTATGACACACCGATTCCAAACAGATGCGGTACCTGCTACAAGTGCATCGATGCTTGTCCAACCCGAGCTTTAGGGTCTCACAGCGATATTTCAGCCGGTGTACCGGCACTTTTCGATGCAGAGAAGTGCCTTTCTTATCAAACCATTGAGAATAGGGGACCGCTTTCTTCGGCAGTTTCTACGGCGATGGGAAATACTATTTATGGGTGCGACTGTTGTCAATCGGCTTGTCCGTGGAATCGCAATGCCCCGCCGACAACGGTTCCCGAACTACAACCCAAGCCTGAACTCCTTGCAATGACGCGTGATAAGTGGCGCCAGCTCACCGAAGAGGAATATCGAAAACTATTTAAAGGCAGTGCCGTTAAGCGTGCCAAATATACAGGGTTAATGCGGAATATCAATGCCGTAACCGAAAATTATTCTAAGGATTCTTTGAATAAGGAATGAACTTTTATGCAAATTCTTTTGCAAATATCAAATTGTTTTCTGTCTTTTTCATTTTTTCTATATTCTACCAAATAAGATGCTTTGTAAATCAAAGATTTACAAAGCATCTTAGTAGTGGATAGGGGAATCGAACCCCTATGCCAAGATTGAGAATCTTGTATCCTAACCGTTAGATGAATCCACCGTTGTTCATTTGTAATAAAATACTGCGGAAGCTGGGGGATTCGAACCCCCGGTACGAAAACTCGCACGGCAGTTTAGCAAACTGCTGGTTTCAGCCACTCACCCAAACTTCCTTTACAGGTAATCTTACCTTTCACAGCATTCTCTCTTAAATGCGGTGCAAAGGTAAGATTTTATTTTTAAATGACCAAACAAATATCTATCTTTCTCATACGAAAAAATAGAAGCGATTTTGTAGGAGATAGCAGAGCTACTTTGACGAAGTGTATTTTCTTCTCTTCTTGCTTAATACACTTGTTACTTTCCTAAGAGATAGATATGCTTCGAATTACGCCTGTCTGATAAAATCACCTTTATCTATAAATAGCCGATGTTTATGACCGAAAATTCATATTTGTAATTTTCCTAATAAGTATACGACCTCTGCCTCACTACTCGTATAGTGGTGCCCTACAAGTATACGACTTGTCACCATACTCTGTCATTGACCTAAATGACAGCTTTTCAGGTGCAAAAATATAGATATTATAACTAATGACTTTCTCGGATATCCAGCCAGCGTACGGAGCAGATAATGACGAAAGAATATTGAATATTTATATTTATTGCAGGTATATTCAGTCTTTACGATACCAGATTCGCATTATTTTACGGCGGATGACTAAGAGGTTGAGCAGGCTTACGACAGTGAAAAGACTCAGACCGAAAATGAAAGCAGGCCACATCGAACCATCTTCAATGTCAGGGAAAAGTGTTTCGATGACACCCATATAATAATTTCGGATAAAACAGAGTACAATCCATACGAAGATAAGCACAGAAGCGTTAAGAATAAGTGTCAATAATTGGTAAGGAAAAGCAATGCGCCCCGGCGAATAACCAACCAACAATAAGTTTTCAAGTTTGGATGCATTTTTCTGTACTAAAAGATAAATGCTCAACATCAGGATATAAAAACTAAGGACGGAGATGATCAGACCGATAACAACCACAATCGATACCATCATTTTGAGAAAGTAAGTGGTTTTCTCTGCATCCAGATTGCTGTCTTCAACATCATAGTTTTTGCTGTCCATATATTTCGCGATATTCTCATCGGCAGGATTACCCACTTCTATAATTAGTCGATGAGTTGCATATTCACTATGTGTAGCATAGCGCTGATTGCTCCAGTCCATAAAGTCCTGTGGCACGAGGATGGAATTCAATCTGCCGGAAAAGCCGATGATCTTTCCCTTGAATTTGTCTTGATGACCGTTACCGCTAATGAAAATGTTGAGATCGATCATTCCGACAAGTCCGTCACTGATTTTCGGGAGCGAATGGCTTTGTGCAAAACCGAAGTTATACATTGCAATATAGCTCCGTGGCAAGATAATCGGCACAACGCGTTCATTTGGAGTATAATGCCAATCTTTCAACGGCACATCCACAAAGTTGTCGGGAATACTTTCGAAAAACAATTCTGAGTTGAGCACCTGTGTACCATTTATCCCCATAGATGCATTTACTTGATATGCCGTAGACGTAAATTTTCCGACTTTGTCCACAAACTTACGTGCAGCAAGCTCGTCGATTTCAGACCGACTGAATGTATTATCTCGTCCCGAAAGAGTTCCTGCCGTACCGATTTTCTTGCTGATGATGATATAATCGGATTTCATAAAACTGTCTTCGGCTGTGAATACGGGTAGCACATCACGATAAAACTGAAATCCGAACAATACGATGAGCACGCCGAAGAGGTTGGCAAAGAAGAAACCGACAAACTGCGGCATACTGATATGCTGTCTCAATAATTTCCAAACAAGGCTCATAGGCGATAAATTGTTTCGTAAGGCAGGTTCATATGCTTACCGATACTGGTTATAATTACACTGGCACCTTGCCGTCCGGCTTCGGTCATCATTATTTCGCCCATGATTTCGGCATTGGTATCGTCTAAGTGGCTGATGGGTTCATCTGCTAAAAGAAAGTCGAAAGGCTGAACCAAGGCACGCATCATTGCTACACGTTGCTGTTGTCCGAAAGACATGTGTCCTACTTTTACATCAAGTTTATCAGCAATACCCAACTGCTCGAACCATGCGACAATCTCTTGGCGTGACTTAAAGCCTGTAAGGCGATTCTTGATTTCGACATTCTCTATGGCTGTGAGTTCGGGAAATAGTCTCAATTCTTGAAACAGCGTGCTGATATGTGATTTACGTACCTTTACCCAATCGCACACGCTAAGCTCAGCAACATCACGCTTATCGAAATATATCTGTCCGCTGTAATCGTTCCGAAAACCGACAATATAGCTGCAAAAGGTACTTTTCCCTTTACCGCTGTCGGCCTCTATCAGATAGAGATGACCGCGTTTGAGAGTCATTTCGTTCTTCCATATCTCTGATTCTAAATCGTTCCTCTGAACGAAAACCTGTGGAAGAACAGAATGAAATTTAATCGTTTCCATCTATAATACTTTTATAACACACTCGAAACCCGTATGCTTTATTTTGTCCTATATACAATCGAGTTTAATTGTCCGAAAACAGGTTTGAGTATTCCGGCGAAAGCTGCCACCTGTTTATTCTCGACAGAAGTCCAATTAATGATCATTACCATTTTACTTCCAATAATCTTCTGCTGTAAAGAACTCGAAATGGGATTCTCGGTAGGGCGGACAGAGGCCAGCGCTTGCTCTTTACTATTACCGCTTAGAAACTGTTTGTCTGGTGACACTCCGAAATAAAAAGTTGTCTTGTCATTGGTGTAATAATAAGCATTCTTTCCCCAAGGAACGATTCGGCTCCCTTTCGGGCACGACTGCATCCAATAAGGAATATCTGCAAGCCACGGAGTTTCTGACAACTCAGCAGCCATCGAAAGATTTAAATCATCGCTAGTATAAGAAGGTATGACTATCGACATATCTCCATCGACACTCCGAATGATATTATCTATGTCGATGGCAGAATTTATACCGGTGAGCAAAGCTTGCAATCCTTTGTTATTGTGCAAAAGATTAATGAATTTCTTTCCGTTGACATTGATGAACATTCCCATCAACGCATTTGACGGCATCGACTTTGCATAGCGTCCCTTGATTGGGCGATAGCTTTTAAAGGCATCTTTTAAAGCCTTATCCACCTCTCGATTAAACGAAAATGTCTTGCCTTTGATATCCAAACATCCATTATCTATACTGGCAGCAGCAGCGATTAATACTTGTGAAGCTTCTGCATTTTTTGGGGCTCCGATGGTGAATGGGGCGACAAACTTTTCCGGTAAAGCCTGTGCTTGAATTACCATCGCGATTGGGCTTCCAATGGAATCTAATTTATTAAATATAGGCGTACTCTTGATTCCTTCATCTTCATTCTGTTTCAGGTATTTAGCCATTGCATTTTGTAATTCGGATTGGGCAGAAATAGTTACAGGACCCATCACGAGTAAAGCCTTATCTGAAAAACCGACAACCCACGAGTCTTTCAATACCGTAAACCGAAAGCCACGTCGTTGCTTAACGGATTGGCAAATTTTCTGCTTGGCAAGTTTTGTCAATGTGCTTTCGAGTTTATGCGCATCATTTACCTTTGCACACAATCCTAAATTTCCGTCAGGCGACTCAAAAAGAAAGAACTTGTTTGTCAAGCCTATTCCGCAATCGGCCGGCTCATTGATAGTCAACAAATTTTTCAACAAAGAGAGGTTTGTTTGGAATCCTATTTTGACCGGATCTACGGCAATCAATGCCGTACTTCCCTCGGGTATGGCATTGATATAATCAGAGCTGGAGCACGATGTCAAACACAATAATGTGCCTAACAGTAATTGAGGAATAAATAGTATGATAAGCCTTATTTTCATAATCAAATCTTTTTATTTATGAAGGGACAGTTGAGCCATACAGATAGCCATCATCCCTGCTGTCTCTGTGCGTAGCCTACTTTTACCCAAAGTGACCGACTGATAGCCTTTCTCTTCGGCTTGCAACACCTCATCCAATGAGAAATCCCCTTCAGGTCCTATTAAAATCGTAACTGGTTCGTCGTCATTAAGTTGTTGGAGTTCGGCAAATAAGTCCTTTCGATAAATCTCAGGATAACAATGAGTGATAAACTTATGTCCTGTACGCGGTTGATTGATAAAGTCTTTGAAGGAAACCATCGGTGTAAGGATAGGCTTCCACGGCTTGCGGCTTTGTTTGACTGCCGAAACGATGATCTTATCTAAACGCACGATACGCATTGCCTTTCGTTCGGAAAATTTACAGTTTAGAAACGAAATCTCATCGAAACCAATTTCCGTTGCTTTCTCTGTCATCCATTCGATACGGTCCATCATCTTGGTTGGTGCGATAACCAAATGTATATAACCTCGCCACGATTTCTCTTGGGGTAGAGTCTCTTTGATCTTATACATACATCGTTTAGTCGCAGCAATGGTTACTTCAGCACGATAGAATGTTCCTTTACCATCCATCAGAAACATCTCGTCACCGCTTTGCAGCCGCAATACACGCAATGCGTGCAGAGCTTCCTCCATTGGCAGCTCTGTCTGATTAACTGCATCGGGTACATAAAAGTATCGACTCTCTTTCATATCTATTGCATCTAAATGTTAGACAGAGATATTATCTTCATCTGCCTGTTGTTGTTCGTCTTTCCTTTTACGCCTTAACATCTCATCACGCAGATTGGAAGCCAATTCATAGTTTTCATCCTTAATAGCCTTATCGAGTGCTTGCTGTAACATCGCATCGTCTATGGTGTTGACGGGTAAGGGAATATCGCGGGAACCGCCATTATAAGGCACGCTCTGTTTCCGCATTAGGTCTGATGAAGCATAAATAGGTATTTTAGCGATATATGCCAATAATACGGCATCGCTGGCACGTATTGCCACAGGTTGTAACGTTTCGCGATTGTAAAGTATGGCCCGGTACTGCCCGTCTACAATATGGTCTATAACGAGCTCAAAGTGTAAATCTGTCTGCAAATTGATGATGCTCCAAAGAGCTTCTGGCAATAATTTGCTAACCACAGGGGCACGATTGATTCTCATTTCAAACTGATAAAGAGTTCCCTTGTCACAAGGTATCGTCAACTGATTCTGCTGAAATTCATCCACCATAATCAGTAATCCGATATTCTTCGTACCCACTATTTCGGAAACATTTTTGAATAAAAGTCTCACCCTGCCCATTATGCAACCATCTTCTCTCTACGTGGACGGAAAATCAAAGCAAAGGAAACGCCTACCGCCAAAGCATATCCTGCAAAGATAAACCAACAAGACTGCCAGTCGGTTCGACCATTCAAAGTGTGTGTGTTGACGATTACTTGTGCTCCCAATGTGCCGACTGTTGCTCCGATTCCGTTTGTCATCAGCATAAACAGCCCCTGTGCACTTGACCGCAAACGTTCGTCTGTTGCATTGTCTACAAAAAGAGAACCGGAAATATTAAAGAAATCGAACGCTACACCATACACCAGCATTGAGAGCACAAACATCCAGACTCCACTGCCCGGATTGCCTGTACCGAACAGACCGAACCTGAGTACCCATGCAAACATTGCGATCAGCATTACGTTTTTTATGCCGTAACGTTTCATAAAGAACGGTATCAGCAAAATGCAACACGTTTCGCTGATTTGCGAAAGCGAAATCAAAATATTCGCATGATTCACTCCAAATGTTCCGGCATATTCAGGAATATCTTTGAAACTGGTAATAAAAGGATTGGCAAACCCGTTTGTTATCTGCAAACTCACGCCGAGCAACATTGAAAAGACAAAGAATATAGCCATCTTTTTTTGCTTGAACAGCGTAAAAGCTTGTAATCCGAATGCATCTACAAGGCTCTTTTTCCCATCGCCACGA
Organism: Hoylesella pleuritidis JCM 14110; assembly: GCF_000613725.1. Taxonomy (GTDB): domain Bacteria; phylum Bacteroidota; class Bacteroidia; order Bacteroidales; family Bacteroidaceae; genus Prevotella; species Prevotella pleuritidis. The sequence goes on along the minus strand of NZ_BAJN01000003.1, from coordinate 115,166 downwards.
TTTACCGGACAAGTCGGGAGTGTGAAAGTGTACAAAAAAAGAATGATACTCATTACGCCCGAAGTAACAAACTGATTTTGATTGGATTGAAACCCCATTAAATCTACTAACCACATCGTGCAGATAAATCCGATTGTTCCGAATACTCTGATCGGCGGAAAATCCTTGACAGTATCCATTCCAGCCTCTGTTAAAGCCGTATAGGCAACAGAATTAGTCAATGCTAATGTCGGCATGTAAAATGCCACACTCAGACAATACATCGGAAAAATCATTGAACCTTCAAAAGTTTCACCAATCGGTATACCGTCATAAGAGGTAGCTTGAATGCCATAATAAGCTGTTGCGAACATAAACAGTCCGGCCACAAAGTGACACAATCCCAACAAACGCTGTGCGGGAATCCAGCGATCAGCAATAATTCCCATCAGAGCCGGCATAAAAATAGATACAACTCCTTGAACTGCGTAAAACAAACCTATCTCTGAGACCATACCTATCTGTACAAGATAGGTTCCCATAGAGGTTAAATAAGCCCCCCAGACTGCAAATTCCAAGAAGTTCATCAAGGCTAAACGAATTTTCAAATTCATCTGTTTATTATTATCTTCATCAAATAATTTGTTGCAAAGATAGTGTAAATCGAGCGCAATACAAAATAAACTCATCTTTTTTAACGGGGCATTTGGTAATAAGACAGGGGTGATTAAAGATAGGATCAGGATAATCTTAATATCTCGATCTGTCTCCATCGTCTACTCCAGTTCGGGATAAGAAAGTTGTTTTTCTGCCGACGGAACAAACTTTTCCGTTTTTCGATTCTCAATCTGCGGAAACCTGTCGAAAAATACTTTTTTTTCTCTGTTTCCACTTGGAATTGTTCATAAGTCTTTGTTTTTCTTCTAATTCCATCGGAAACAGCAGATAAATTTAAATATATTTACACTTCTCAATGGAAAGAAGAAATTTATTTTTGTTTATTTGCACTTCCCAATGGAAAGAGAGAATATATCTTATTTATTAACGCTTCCTTGTCGTCTTGAGAATATTTCTTTTTCTTTTGATGGATTGAAGCCACTTTCTCACAAAAAAATCTTCTCTTTCCATTCGCAGATAAATGATAGAGTCGCTTTTCGATTACTTTTTTATTCCGAACTGGCGTATCATATACACAATTCCTGAAACTGATTCTTGTTTTTGCTTTGATACGTTTACTCAAAAAATATCTCTATTCTACCAATGGAAAGGACGAAAAAAGCGTTGTCAATGTACAAGGACTCGACAACGCTTATAATTTTAATAACCAATGGTATTTTTTCTGCGGAAGGTGAGGGATTCAAACCCCCGATACCCGAAAGGGGTATACCGGATTTCGAGTCCAGCGCATTCGATCACTCTGCCAACCTTCCTTGCGACTGCAAAAGTAACAAAAAACGACGATTCTACAAAATAAAAAGCCTAAATTATCTCCGAATAATTTATTCAAAGGATAATTTCTGCAATTTATGACGAAGTTGTTCAGCTTCAGACTGTCTAATAGAAAGTGTTATCGTACACGTATTGTCGAAATTCTGACTGAGAATTTTGGGAGACATTTCTTTCACAATACGCATTACATCGTTCATCATCGGATAGGTAAAAGTATAAGTTATTATCTCTTCAATCTGTTGTCGAATTATTTCTGAATGGACAATTGCGTCGGCAGCAGCTGTTCGATAAGCCATTATCAAGCCGCCTGTACCTAAATTAATACCTCCGTAATAGCGCACAACGACGATTAGGATGTTTGACAATTCGTTGCTGTTGATTTGTCCTAAGATGGGTTTTCCTGCTGTGCCCGACGGTTCGCCGTCGTCATTGGCACGAAACGATGTGCGATTGGCTCCTAACATATAGGCATAACACACGTGACGGGCATTATAATATTTTTTCCGATAATGGTCTAACAGTGATTTAATTTCTGTTACCGAATCTACATTATGTGCAAAGGCGAGAAATTTACTCCGCTTTTCGGAGTAAAATCCCTCGCCTATCTTACTTGATATAGTCTTAAATTCGTCAATCACGAAATGTGAGACTTCTCGTTGCGTTATGACAATTTATGAATAATTAATCCTGAACGTAATTTCGGTTCAAACCAAGTGGCTTTCGGTGGCATAATTTTTCCACTGTCGGCAATATCCATAATCTGTTTCATTGATACCGGATAGAGAGCTAAAGCCATCTTCATTTCACCGCTGTCAACACGTCGTTTCAGTTCTTCCAAGCCTCGGAGACCACCTACAAAATCGATTCGCTTATCCGAACGTAGGTCTTTAATACCAAGTAGCTTATCCAAAATGAGACGTGAAGAGATGTCTACATCTAATATACCGATAGGATCGGCATCGTTGTAAGTTCCCTTTTTAGCTATGAGACTATACCATTTACCGTCCAAATACAAGGAGAATTCGTGTAACTGAGCAGGTCTGTATGGTTCTGTTCCTTTACATTCTACTTCAAAATCGTTATGCAAAGCATTCAGGAACTCCTCTGAAGTCATCCCATTCAGATCCTTGACCACACGGTTGTAATCGAGAATCGTCAACTGAGAAGCTGGGAAGCATACAGCCATAAAATAGTTATACTCTTCCTTACCTGTGTGGTGTGGATTCTGTTTTGCTTTCTCTGCACCGACAAGTGCAGCAGCAGCAGAGCGATGATGCCCGTCGGCAATGTACAGACTTGGCATCTTGGCAAACTCTTTTGTGATTGCTTCGATATCTGCTTGATCACTGATCACCCAGAACTGATGACGGAATCCATCGATAGGAGCAACGAAATCGTATTCGGGATGGGTAGAAGCATAACGCATAATAAGCGTATTCAGCACGTCATTGTCAGGATATGCAAAGAAAACAGGCTCAATATTAGCATTGTTCACACGAACGTGCTTCATACGATCTTCTTCCTTATCACGACGCGTTAACTCGTGCTTTTTGATTACGCCATTGAGATAATCATCCACATAAGCACCTACGACGAGACCATATTGAGTCTTGCTATTCATTGTCTGTGCATAAATATAATATTGTTCTTTATCGTCTTGCACAAGCCAACCTTTCTCTTGGAAAGCCTTGAAGTTCTCGGCAGCTTTCTCGTAAACACGAGGATCATACTCGGAAGTTTCCGGCTCGAAATCGATTTCAGGTTTAATAATATGATAGAGGCTCATCTCATTGTCACCGGCTTCAACTCGTGCCTCTTCTGATTCCAATACATCATAAGGACGAGACTCTATTTTTTCAACAAGGTTTTTAGGCGGGCGAACCCCTTTAAACGGTTTAATTGTTGCCATAATTTGATTTACTTATTTACTTGGAACTTTGTACAGCCATCTTTGAAAAAGGCATTAATCTGTTTGGCAGCAGCAATACCAGCATTGTTATTGGCCTCAGCAGTCTGAGCTCCCATCTTCTTTGGGGTGCTGAAATAACGTCCTTCAAACTTGCAGAATTCGGCATCGGCATCGGGCTTGATATCCGTAACGAATTTCAAATCGTCGCGATCAGACAATAATTTGAGCAATTCCGGTTCGTTGATAACTTCTTTCCGTGCTGTGTTGATGAGGATTCCGCCTTTCTTCATCTGGTTAACCAGCGCATAGTTAATGCTGCCTTTGGTTTCAGGAGTTGCAGGAATATGGAGAGAAATCACGTCGCATGTCTTGAACAGTTCGACTTGATCAGCAACGGAGTGTACTCCGGCTTCCTCGATCACGTTTGCAGGGCAGAACGCATCATAAGCATATACGTCCATACCGAAACCTTTTGCCACACGTGCCACATTGCGACCCACGTTACCGAAAGCAAGAATACCTAATTTCTTGCCCATCAATTCCGTACCCGATTTACCGTTGAAGAAATTACGGACAGCATAAACCAACAGGCCGAATACAAGTTCAGCAACAGCGTTGGAGTTCTGTCCCGGCGTGTTTTCTACAACAACGCCCTTGGTCTTTGCATAGGCAGTATCGATCGAGTCGTAACCGGCACCGGCACGAACGACGATTTTCAACTGCTTAGCTGCATCAAGTACGGCAGGCGTAACCTTATCGGACCGCACGATCATTGCATCGGCATCTTTTACGGCATCAAGCAATTGCTGAACGTCCGTATACTTTTCCAGGAGTACTAATTCGTGACCGGCACCCTCAATCTCTTTTCTTATTCCATTGACAGCGGTTGAAGCGAACGGCTTCTCCGTAGCTACTAATACTTTCATAGCAATCTTTTGTTTCTTGGGTTAATAATTTGTGAAAGAGATATGGCTCGGAACAACATCCTCCCCATATCTCATTACTATTTCAATTAGTGTGCAGCTTCAAATTCCTTCATTGCTTTCACCAATTCCCGAACGCCATCAACAGGCTGTGCGTTGTAGCAACTTGCACGGAAACCACCTACTGAACGGTGTCCCTTGATGCCGACCATACCGCGCTCTGTTGCAAATTCAAAGAACGGTTTTTCTAATTCTTTGTACTCATCGTTCATTACGAAACAGATATTCATCCGTGAACGGTCTTCTGTTTTCACTGTTCCGCGGAAGAGTTTGTTGCGATCAATCTCTCCGTACAGCAATTCTGCACGTTCATTGGCAAGCTTATCCATTGCCTCAACACCGCCATTTCTCTTGATCCAGCGTAATGTTTCCAGAGCCGAATAGATAGGAACAACAGGTGGCGTATTAAACATCGATCCTTTTTCTACGTGTGTGCGATAATCCAACATCGTAGGAATCTCACGCGGAGCACGCCCTAATTTGTCATCCTTTACAATAATAAAGGTTACGCCGGCCATAGCCAAATTCTTTTGAGCACCACCATAAATACAATCGTATTTAGCCACATCGACTGACCGACTGAAAATATCCGAAGACATATCGCCGATCAATGGCACACTCACTTCGGGATCTTTGCGCCATTCGGTACCATAAATGGTGTTATTGGTCGTGATGTGTAGGTAGTCGACATCTGACGGAACCGTCCATCCTTTGGGGATGTAAGAGAAATTGGCATCAGCAGATGATGCAATCTCTAATGCCTCACCAATACGCTTTGCCTCTTTCAGCGCCTTGTTAGCCCACGTACCTGTGTTGATGTACGCAGCCTTTTTAATTAAGAAATTACAAGGAACCTGATAGAATTGCAAGGATGCACCACCACCCAGGAAGATAACAGAGTAACCTTCGGGGATAGAAAGTAACTCCTTGAATAGGGCTACTGCCTCATCCAAAACAGGTTGGAAATCTTTTGCTCTGTGGCTGATCTCCATCAAAGAAAGTCCACTGCCGTTGAAGTCTAAAATTTGTTTGGCTGTGTTTTCAATTACTTCGCGCGGAAGAATTGATGGACCTGCATTGAAATTGTACTTTTTCATCTAATTGTTCTTTAAGTTAACGTGTGACAATATGTTTATCAATACTCTGCTGCGAAATTACACTTTAAATTTGATATACGCAAATATTTCAGCAAGATTTTAGCAAAATGATTTCTTATTTCCATAATTTATCTGAATAAAAAGGGAAAGTGATAAGATATTAAGGATTTGAATAAAAAGGTAGATTAATATAATAAAAACAGATATCATATTTATTCAGAGAATCTACGATACAAAAAGGAATTTTGATTAACGGCTTTTTACTTTGCATTTAATGGCTAATTGTAATGTGATTAACCGTTAAATGCGCGGTGATTGATTACTAAATGCGCTCCGATTTATCGCTGGTGACAAGATGTATTTTTAATAAAATAAGTTACCAAACACTTGTGGAATCAAAAAAATAGGTGTAATTTTGCAACGGTAAAAAATTACGTCATAGATTGATTATGAAGAAATCACTTATTCCATTTGTCTCATTTGCATTTCTCTTGTTGATTTGCAGTTGTGCCGGCAGTAAAAAGGTTGCGTATCTCCAAAATGCAGATGTTGCCAGTCTGGCCGATTCCAAAGGTTTGTATGATGCACGGATTATGCCGAAAGATATGCTTACGATTACCGTGAGCACGATTACACCGGAAGCCGCAAAGCCTTTTAATCTTACTGTTGCCAACACATCTGAGTCGGGGGCAGCATCAAGTGGCTCGCAATCTTATCTGGTTGACAATGACGGTAATATCAATTTTCCTGTTGTGGGACATGTCCACGTAGTCGGATTGACGAAGAGTCAGTGTCAGGATTTGATTCGTGACAAGGTGAAACCTTATTTAGCCGAGACAGAAAATCCTGTGGTGACTGTACGAATGTCGAGTTATCGGGTTACGGTTACCGGAGAAGTGAACCGTCCAGGTGTCTTTCCTGTAACGACAGAAAAGATAAGTGTGCTTGAAGCTTTGGCCTCAGCAGGTGATCTGACAATATATGGCAAGCGCGATAATGTGATGTTAATCAGAGAGGATGTAACCGGTGAGAAAAGTATTCATCGGTTGAATCTCAATGATGCAAATCTTATCAATTCTCCTTATTATTATTTACAACAAAATGATATTGTGTATGTTGAGCCGAATAAAGTGAAAGCCAGTGGATCAAGTATTGGTCCGTCGACAACACTATGGTTCTCGTTCGTGGGGATAGTAACCTCGGTAGCAGCATTAGTTGTCAATATTGTGAGAAAGTAATGATTTAAAAAGAATATGTAAAAATGAAAAAATGAAAGAAAGACCAAGCAGGATCGACATTTCATTTTTTCATTTTTTTGTTTATAAACGTTCGTTATACACAGTTTGAAAATATCAGAAACAGGAGAATGATATGGAGCCTTTGAAACACGAATGCGGTGTGGCGATGGTGCGATTGCTGAAACCATTAGAGTTTTATAAGCAGAAATACGGCACGTGGAAGTATGGACTTAACAAGCTCTATCTGATGATGGAGAAGCAGCATAACCGTGGGCAGGAAGGTGCAGGATTAGCTTGTGTGAAGCTAGACGGCGTTCCTGGCAAGGAGTATATGTTTCGCGAGCGTGCTGAAGGAGCCAATGCCATTACCCAAATCTTTGCCAATGTTCATAAGAGTTATGGCGAGTGGCCGGCCGAACAGATTGAGGATGCCGAGTTTGCACGCTATGATCTACCTTTTGCCGGTAATCTCTATATGGGCCATCTGCGTTATTCTACTACGGGAAAGAGCGGCCCCAGCTATGTACATCCGTTTTTGCGTCGTAACAATTGGCGTGCAAAGAACCTGTGTTTGTGCGGCAATTTCAATATGACCAATATCGACGAGATATTCAATAAATTAACGCTGCAAGGCCAATCTCCCCGCAAATACAGCGACAGTTATATTATGCTGGAGTTGATGGGGCATCGATTAGACCGCGAAGTAGAGCGAAATTTCATCGCGGCGAAGACTGCTGGGTTTCAGAATGCAGATATTACGCGTTATATTGAAGATCACGTGGAGATGAGCAATGTGCTCAAAAACACCATGGCTGACTTCGATGGAGGGTATGTGGTGTGTGGAATCACGGGCAGCGGAGAATTTTTCTCGATGCGAGACCCGTGGGGCATTCGACCGGCTTTTTATTATATGAACGACGAAATCGTAGTTCTGGCCAGCGAACGCCCCGTTTTACAGACCACATTCGACCTTGAATGCGATGATATTCGCGAGTTGGAGCCGGGGCAAGCTCTATTTGTTCGGCGTAACGGAGCGTGTCATTTAGAGCAGGTTTTACCGCAACGGGGAGACGCAAAATGCTCTTTTGAGCGTATCTATTTCAGTCGGGGATCAGACCGCGACATCTATAAAGAGCGCAAAAAGTTGGGCGAACAGCTTACGGATGGCATCTTGCGGGCCGTAGATTACGATACAGAACATACCGTGTTTTCGTTTATTCCCAATACGGCCGAGGTGGCTTTCTATGGTATGTTGAATGGTTTCAAACGCTATGTCAATGATCAGAAGATTGCGAAAATAGAACGTTTAGGGCGTATTCCGACGCACGAGGAGTTGGAAAAAATTATCCACGAGTATGTGCGTAGTGAAAAGGTAGCGTGGAAAGACATTAAGTTGCGCACCTTTATCACCGAAGGTAACTCGCGAAACGACTTGGCTTCGCACGTCTATGACGTTACTTACGAAAGTATCGAACATCATCGAGATAATTTGGTGATTATCGACGACAGTATTGTTCGTGGTACAACGCTTAAAGAAAGCATTCTTCGCATTCTCGACAGGCTACATCCCAAGAAGATTGTCGTGGTGAGCAGTGCGCCGCAAATTCGTTATCCTGACTATTATGGCATAGATATGCCGCGGTTAGAAGAGTTTTGCGTGTTCCGCGCTACCATTGAATTGCTGAAAGACAGAGGAATGCACGACTTGGTAGACACCACTTATCGAAATTGCCAAGACGAACTAATGAAATCCAAAGAACAAATGCGCAACTGCGTGCGAGATATTTATGAGCCTTTCAGTGTTAAAGAAATCAACGAGAAAATTGTTGAAATGTTGCGTCCCGAAGATGTCAAGACGCCGGTAGAACTTGTTTATCAGTCGCTTGAAGGCTTACGAACAGCCCTTCCTCAGCACAAAGGTGACTGGTATTTTACGGGTAAATATCCTACGCCTGGCGGTACAAAGCTGTGCAATCAAGCTTTTATTAATTTTGTTGAGAACGTTTATCAGTATGAACAGAAATTCTAATCAAGAACAATGAAGAACGTAACGTTAGTCTTAGAAGACGGTACTCGCTTCTGCGGTAAATCATTCGGATATGATACCCCGATAGCAGGCGAAGTGGTTTTCAATACTGCAATGACCGGATATCCCGAGAGTTTGACCGATCCTTCGTATGCAGGACAATTGATGGTAATGACTTATCCGTTAGTGGGTAACTACGGCGTACCGCCGTTTTCAATCGAACAGGACGGTATTCCGACCTTTATGGAGGGTGAAAAGATATATGCTTCTGCGCTAATCGTGTCAGATTACAGCGCGTGTTATTCGCATTGGAATGCCCAAGATTCGTTGGCCGGCTGGTTGAAACGTGAACATGTGCCCGGAATTACGGGTGTCGATACCCGCGAACTAACTAAGGTGCTACGTGAACACGGTGTGATGATGGGGCAAATTATCTTTGATGATGAGCCCGATAATATTCCGACAGCCCACTATGAGGGTGTTAATTTTGTCGATCAAGTGAGTTGCAAGGAAGTAATGACATACCATACTGGAGCGGGAAAGAAAGTGGTGCTCGTAGATTGCGGTGTGAAAGCCAATATCATTCGCTGTTTGATCAATCGCGGTGTGGAAGTAATTCGGGTACCTTGGAATTATGATTATACTACGATAGACTTCGATGGACTTTTTCTCGGAAATGGTCCCGGCAATCCCGATATGTGTGAAGAGGCTGTAACGATTCTTCGGAAACAACTCGATAGCAGCCGAAAACCCATCTGCGGAATATGTATGGGCAATCAGTTATTGGCCAAAGCGGGCGGTGCTTCTATCTATAAGTTGAAGTATGGGCATCGTTCTCACAATCAGCCTGTGCGTATGGTGGGTACCGACAACTGCTATATCACCAGTCAAAATCACGCTATGCCGTAGATGCGACAACCTTAGGACAAGATTGGGAAGAGCTCTTCGTCAATATGAATGACGGTTCTAACGAGGGCATTCGCCACAAAACCAATCCTTGGTTTACATCGCAGTTCCACCCGGAAGCCTGTTCAGGACCGGTGGATACAGAGTTTATGTTCGATAAGTTTATTGAAAGTTTAAAGTAAGATACGATGAAAGACGAGAATATTAAGAAGGTATTGCTGTTAGGATCGGGAGCTTTGAAGATTGGAGAAGCTGGCGAATTTGATTACTCCGGCTCTCAGGCGCTCAAAGCTTTGCGTGAAGAAGGCGTTTATACGGTGCTTATCAATCCGAACATTGCTACGGTTCAGACCTCAGAAGGTGTTGCAGATCAAATCTATTTCCTGCCTGTTCAGCCTTATTTCGTTGAACGAGTGATCGAGAAAGAGCGCCCCGACGGTATCTTGTTGGCCTTTGGCGGACAGACAGCTTTAAATTGCGGTGTAGAGCTTTATCGATCGGGTGTTCTTGAAAAATATAACGTTCGCGTGCTCGGAACACCAGTTCAAGCCATTATGGACACCGAAGACAGAGAACTGTTTGTAGAAAAACTCAATGAGATTGACGTTAAGACGATCAAAAGCGAAGCCTGCGAAACGATCAGTCAAGCTCGTGAAGCCGCCGCACGTTTGGGTTATCCTGTTATCATTCGGGCAGCTTATGCTTTGGGAGGGTTAGGCAGTGGTTTCTGCGATAACGAAGACGAGCTGAATAAATTGGCTGAAAAAGCTTTCTCGTTTTCTCCCCAAGTGCTTGTTGAGAAGAGTTTGAAGGGGTGGAAAGAGATAGAATACGAGGTGGTACGAGACAGGTACGATAATTGCATTACAGTGTGCAATATGGAGAATTTCGACCCATTGGGCATCCATACAGGTGAGAGTATCGTCGTCGCTCCATCCCAAACGCTTACCAACAGCGAGTATCACAAGTTACGGGCATTGTCTATCAAGATTATTCGTCATATCGGAATCGTGGGCGAATGCAACGTACAGTATGCCTTTGATCCCGCAAGTGAGGATTACAGAGTTATCGAAGTGAATGCCCGTTTGAGTCGTTCGTCGGCCTTGGCATCCAAAGCAACGGGCTATCCATTGGCTTTTGTGGCTGCTAAATTAGGTATGGGATATGGGCTTTTCGAGTTGAAGAACTCGGTAACGAAAACAACAAGCGCTTTCTTCGAGCCAGCTTTAGACTATGTTGTGTGTAAGATTCCGCGCTGGGATTTGAGCAAATTCCGTGGCGTAGACAAAGAGTTGGGGTCTTCGATGAAGTCGGTGGGCGAAGTAATGGCTATCGGTCGCAACTTTGAAGAGGCTTTACAGAAAGGACTTCGTATGATCGGGCAGGGTATGCACGGCTTTGTGGAGAATAAAGAGCTGGAAATCGACGACATCGATGCAGCCCTTCGAGAGCCTACCGACAAACGAGTCTTTATCATATCGAAGGCTATGCATAAGGATTATAGCATCGATCAGATACACGAATTGACGAAAATTGACAAATGGTTTTTGCAGAAACTCAAACATATCATCGATATCGACGAAGCATTGAAGCGTTGTACGAGTATCAATGTGTTAGATAAAGATTTGCTGCAAACTGCAAAATGCTATGGATTTACGGACTTCCAGATTGCCCGTGCGGTGGGGTTAGAGCGCGAATTGCACAATATGCACCGTGCGGCATTGGTAGTTCGTAGTCTGCGAAAGCGTTATGGTATTGTGCCTGTGGTTAAACAGATCGACACTTTGGCTGCGGAATATCCGGCTCAGACCAACTATCTTTATGTCACTTACTCCGGAATAAAGAGCGATGTGGCGTTTGTGCAGGATAAGCGGAGCATTATCGTGCTCGGTTCTGGTGCCTATCGCATCGGCAGTTCGGTTGAGTTCGATTGGTGCGGCGTGCAGGCTTTGAACACGATTCGCAAGCAAGGATACCGCTCGATAATGATTAACTACAATCCGGAGACCGTTTCTACCGACTACGATATGTGTGATCGGCTTTACTTCGACGAGTTAACTTTCGAGCGAGTAATGGATATTATCGATCTTGAAAGCCCTCACGGCGTGATCGTTTCAACCGGAGGACAGATTCCGAACAATCTGGCGATGTGGTTGGATGCTGAAAATGTGCCTATATTAGGTACTTCAGCACGAGATATCGATAATGCGGAAGACCGTGCGAAGTTCTCTGCAATGCTCACCGAACACGGCATTAACCAACCCGAATGGCGTGCACTCACATCGATGAATGACATCAATGAGTTTGTCGATAGGGTAGGATTCCCTGTGCTTGTACGTCCTTCGTATGTCCTTTCGGGTGCAGCGATGAACGTATGTTCCAATAACGAGGAGCTGGAACGCTTTTTGAAGCTGGCCGCCAACGTGAGTGAAGACCATCCGGTCGTGGTGAGTAAGTTTATCGAACACGCCAAAGAGATAGAGATGGACGCCGTAGCGCGTAACGGAGAGATACTTGCTTACGCAATCTCCGAGCACATCGAGTTTGCCGGTGTACACTCGGGCGATGCCACGATACAATTTCCGCCGCAGAAGATTTATGTAGAAACGGTACGACGAATCAAGCGTGTGAGTCGGCAGATTGCCCGGGCACTGCATATCAACGGCCCTTTCAACATTCAGTATATGGCGTGTGAGAACGACATTTTAGTTATTGAATGCAACCTGCGTGCATCTCGTTCGTTCCCGTTTGTGAGCAAAGTTCTGAAGCTGAATCTTATTGATCTGGCTACGAAAGTAATGCTCGGCATTCCGGTTGAAAAGCCCAATAAGAATCTCTTTGATCTCGATTATGTCGGTATTAAGGCCAGCCAGTTCTCTTTCAACCGCTTGCAGAAAGCCGATCCGGTGCTGGGTGTGGATATGGCTTCTACCGGAGAAGTGGGCTGTCTGGGTGATGATACCGATCAAGCACTCATCAAGAGTATGCTTTCTGTGGGGTATCGGGTCCCTAAGAAAACCATTTTGTTGTCGACAGGTGGGGCCAAACAGAAAGCAGAAATGCTCGACGCAGCCCGTACTTTGGTGTCTAATGGATACGAACTTTTCGCTACCGGCGGTACATCTCAGTTTCTTTCAGAGAATGATATACCAAATACGCGTGTTTACTGGCCGTCGGAAGAAGGTTGCCAACCGCAGGCTTTGGACCTACTTCACGGCCATCGGATCGATATGGTGGTCAATATCCCGAAAAATCTCACGGTGCACGAGCTCACCAATGGTTATAAGATTCGTCGTGCGGCGATAGATCTGAACGTTCCGTTGATTACCAACACCCGTTTGGCCTCGGCCTTTATCCACGCCTTTTGTACATTAAATCTTGACGATATAGACATCAAGTCGTGGGCGGAATATTGATTCCTGAATCAGGCTTGTCCTCTTTTTTCCTTTAAACGGGAAAGAGGAAGACTTCATTTCATTTGTGGGGAAGATACGATTGGAAACCGAAGCCTATTCTGCTTATATCTTATTGATAGTCAGATAGATATATGTTTGATTACAACTAACGTAAACGCACTGCGTTTAACCGTTAGTTGTAATGTGTTCAGCCGTTAATTGCAGTGCGTTCAGATGTCTTTCGCAAAGCGTCTGAATATTCTCCGTTTATGGTCTGCCATTATTCCTTGTATAAATTACTTGTTTCGGCCTTTCGATGAATGATAAACGGATAGGAGATAAACAAAAAGACCGGCGGACTTAGTCCGACGGTCAATCTCTCATTTTTCAGTTCGAGCTGATTACATAGCAGCAGCAGAGTCAGCAGCAACTGAATCAACAGCCATAGAATCACTTGCCATAGAGTCAACAGCAACAGTGTCAGAGTCTGCGTTTGCAGCAGGAGCTGCTGTTTTGTTACCACAAGATGCGAAAGAGATCGCTGCAATAGCTACGAACATTAAAACTAATTTCTTCATTTCTTCTTTGCTTTTTAAATCTGTAAAACAATCGTTTGTTTATTAAAACACTGCAAAGGTAAGTATTTTTTCGATACGAAACTCATCTTTTAAGCGTTTTTTTTGTATTTGCGTTGTAACTTTTTTCTAATTGGTTGATACACAGAACTATATGATAAGTAAATAATAGTTAAATCCTAATGTGCTTCAAAATTCGGAACTATTCGCCGTCATTTTCCGAACAATTGTCGTACCTTTGCAAAGAGAATGAGTAGGTTTACGGGTGAACAAGTTGACAGATTAACGAGTGAATGGCCTTGTTTACTCGTTTACTGGTTCACTCGTAAACTCTATATATAATAAGGTATAACAGATGATTGATACTTCCGCCTTTCAGGGTAAGGTAGCGGCATACTTCACATTAGGGTGTAAACTCAACTTCTCAGAGACTTCGACGTTCGGTCAAATGCTTCAAGATATGGGCGTGCGAACGGCTCAGAAGGGTGAGCACGCCGACATTTGCCTGATCAATACGTGCTCGGTGACCGAGGTGGCTGACCATAAATGTAGACAAGCCATTCATCGGATGGTGCGCGAGAATCCGCATTCTTTTGTCGTGGTGACGGGTTGTTATGCCCAATTAGAGGCCGAAACGGTGAGTAAAATCGATGGTGTGGATCTCGTTTTAGGCAGTAATGAGAAGGCTAATCTCATTCAATTCCTCTCCGAAGCGTGGAGTAGGGGACGTGAAAAGCAGGCTTTGCACGAGTTTCATTCAGTGCGGACGAAAGATATCCGGGCCTTTGCGCCTTCGTGTTCGCGTGGCAATCGTACCCGTTATTTCCTCAAGGTGCAAGACGGATGTAATTATTTCTGCACCTATTGCACCATTCCTTATGCTCGCGGATTCAGTCGAAATCCTTCTATTGCATCATTAGTGGCGCAGGCCGAACAAGCTGCCCGGGAGGGCGGAAAGGAAATTGTACTTACCGGAGTGAATATAGGCGACTTCGGAACTACTACTGGTGAGCGTTTTATCGACCTGGTTCGGGCGCTCGATCAGGTTGAAGGCATCCGGCGTTTTCGCATCAGTAGTCTCGAACCCGATCTTCTTGACGATGCGCTTATCGATTATTGCGCCTATAGCCGAGCGTTTATGCCACATTTCCATATACCTTTGCAGAGCGGCAGCGACGAGGTCTTGCGGTTGATGCACCGTCGGTATGACCGGGCATTGTTCGCTCATAAGATTGCGCTTATTAAGGAACGAATGCCCGATGCCTTTATAGGTGTAGATGTGATGGTGGGCAGTCGCGGCGAAAAGCCTGAATATTTTGAAGACTGTTATTCGTTCTTGGCGAGTTTAGATGTTACCCAATTGCATGTCTTTCCATACAGCGAGCGCCCCGGCACCAGTGCACTCTCTATCCCGTATGTGGTAAATGATAAAGACAAGAAGTTGCGCTCTAAACGCCTTTTGGCTCTGTCGGATGAGAAGATACAGGCTTTTTATGCTACACATATCGGTCAACAGGCCGAAGTTTTGTTTGAAAAGGCCGCCCGAGGAAAGGCGATGCACGGTTTCACTAAGAATTATATTCGTGTCGAATTGCCGCCATCAATGGCCCGGGAAGAGTATGACAATCAGCTGATCGACGTGACCTTAGGTGAGTTTAATCACGATCGGTCGGCTCTAAAAGCAATATTATGAAATTGGCCATCGTCATTTTGAATTGGAACGGGCGTGCAATGTTGGCCCAATATCTACCCACCGTGATGGAGTATTCACGTGGTGAGGCCACCGTTTACATTGCTGACAATGCTTCGACAGACGATTCTATGCAGCTAATTCGCAATAAATTTCCTGCGTGCAAACCCCTTTTGCTGGATCAAAATTATGGTTTTGCCGAGGGTTATAACCGTGCTTTAAAGCAGATAGAGGCTGATTATTACTTGCTGTTGAATAGTGATGTAGAGGTAACTCACCATTGGCTTACACCGCTGTTAGAGTTTATGGATGCGCATCCTGATGCTGCTGCGTGCCAGCCTAAGCTGTTGTCTGAACGGGATAAAGACCGTTTTGAGTATGCGGGAGCGGCTGGCGGCTATTTGGACAAATACGGTTATCCGTTCTGTCGGGGGCGAATCTTCGACACGGTAGAGGCCGACAATGGTCAATATGACTACAATACGGAGATTCTTTGGGCCTCAGGTGCTTGTCTTCTCATACGAAGTAAAGACTATTGGGAAGTCGGTGGTTTAGATGCTCGTTTTTTTGCGCACAACGAAGAGATTGATCTCTGTTGGCGATTAAGACTGATGGGGCGCAAGATTTATTGCGTTCCTGATAGTTATGTTTATCACGTAGGAGGGGGAACGTTGCCCAAAGGCAATCCGATAAAGACTTTTCTCAACTTCCGTAACAATCTGACGATGCTTTATAAGAATCTGCCTGAAAACGAACTGAGGACTGTTATGCGGATGAGATGGTTCTTAGACTATCTCGCTGCATTTCAAACGCTACTCTTAAATGGTAATATCGGCGACTTCAAGGCGATTTTCCGAGCACGCAAGGCGTTTAAGAAATGGCTGCCAGAATTTAAAGACGACCGTGCAGAAATCCAACGTCGGCGTATCATTGGGCGTGTAGTAGAGCGACGTCCGTATAGCATCCTCTGGCAGTATTATGTGCGGGGGCGCCGCCAATTCTGTGAGTTGGTTTGACAGATTGTTTGAATCCCATTTCTCATTTGCATCTTTTCGCCTTGCGATTAACCGTTAGTTACACGATGATTAACACCTACTTAGAAGATGATTAACGGTTAATTAAGAATTGACTCTGTATTAATTGAATATCAGTAAGTTACATTAATAAGTGCTCTAAGGCCGGAATATGGATTCGGCCACGATAAAGCGTGAGCAAATTTTCGGCTTGCAGCGCATTCAAAACAATGGAAATATTCAGCCGACTATCATTCAACTCGTGAGCTAATTGTATCATTTTAATCGTGATACGCTTCTCGCCAGCCGGCCTGAGACTGTGCATTTCGAAGAATCGAATAAGTCTTCCGCGGAGATCGGATGGCTGTCGACGCCACGGCCGACGCTCTGCCCGTTGTAAATTCGTGGCTATCCGATTCATCAGATTCAGTCGGAAGATGATGAATTGATCGATAAGTTTCGTTGTTTCAGCCTTGTCCAAAGCAATCAGACAGCAATCAGTCTTAGTCGTATAAGTATGTGTAAACCGTTGGGTGAGTCCAAACAAGCGCTCGGTTGAATCAAATCGGGTGCTGAAAGCGTTTCTTCGAACGTATAACTGCGGTCATCGGCAATGGTTTCGACAGTCAATGCGCCGCTCATCAGGCAGTAAAGTTGATCGCAAATATCGCCATCCTTAACGAGTAAACGGCCTGCTGATAGTTTGTGAAACCCTATTTTGGTGTGTCCGACGACCAAAGTGAGATCATCGTGACTCATTCCTTGAAACAGCGGGAGCTGTAACAGTTTATCATATAGCTGTACATTGCCGTCCATCACGCCGTCTTTTACATTACGGTTTACTCAAAATCTTATCTTTCATCGATGGTGAAAACCACACGGCATTATGTCCCCGGGCATCCGAATAGATGAAATACGCCATCAGTTCGGGATGTCGTTCCAATATCTTTCGTGCTCCGTCGAGTCCCGACACCATAAAAGAAGTGGCATAAGCATCGGCCGTAGCACAGTCTTTGGCTATCACCGTAGCCGACAGAATATTGTGTTGCACAGGGTAACCGGTCTTCGGATCAATGGTGTGTGCATACTTTTTACCGCCCTTATAATAAAAGTTACGATAGTTCCCACTGGTTGCCATCGCTCTGTCTGTTATGTTCAAGACGGTCTGAAGCTCCTGATTTACGCTGAGAGAATCGTCTGTCGGCTTGGTCACTCCGATACGCCAAGGCAACCGTTTGTCGTTAATACCACTCGTAACAACCTCGCCTCCGATCTCAACCATAAAGTTATTGATTCCCCGACTGCGCAAAAAGCGGGCCACAACATCGCTTCCGTAGCCCTTAGCAATAGCACTGAAATCGAGCATAATACGTGGATCGGCTTTGCGAATATGGCCGTTTTGCAGACTTACTTTCTGATAACCCACTAACGACCGAATACTATCGACGACGTGCCGAGTAGGTTTTACGCCACTTTTAAAGCCGAATCCCCACACGTTTACAAGTGGAGCGACGGTAATGTCAAATGCTCCGCCGGTTTCTTTCGACACGTTTTCGGCCAATCGAAACACTTCCTCGAACATCGGGTCGACTGTAATGGCCTCGTTACGATTGATTCGCGAAATTGTCGATTGCTTATTGAACATAGACATCGAAGCGTCTACGCGATTGAGTTCGGCCACGATTTCGGCATTCAGATCTTTGTCATTCTGATAAGTTATGTTGTAAATCGTGCCGAAAATAAATCCCGTGTCGTGTTGGTACGGCATCGAACGCTGCTGCCGGATGATGAGAATGGTGCCGACAATCAGAGCTGCTAAGAAAGGGATTTGCCATAAAAGGCGTTTACGTTGTTTATTAAACATACTTTAAAAGGTGAAAAGTGAAAGAGTGGAAAGGTGAAAAGAATACGCGACTAAGTTATAATTCGACAATGATATTGAATGTTCCGCCTAATCGCGAGTTGCTACCTTTACCGAATCCGGGTACATACCAGGCATTACCGAACTGTCCTTCGCGATGAAACAGACGACGTTTGTAACGCACACTCCAACCCAATCGCACCGGCCCCCACAACTTGGCGTCGATTCCGGCCACTGCTTCTAACCAGTGATAAGAACAACTTACACCGTGCGCTTCAAACTCCACGTGTTCCCGCCAGACAGGATCTGTAATGCCGGGACTGTCTACATCATACTTGAATGACGTAAAGGCGTAACGGAATCCAGTATAAAACCGATAGATATCGTGCTTATTTTTCATCACATTGAAGTCTAAACCGGCACGCGCATAGGGTGCACGCGCTTTGTAAGCGAGCCGTGTTGCCACATCATTTGCATCGGCTTTGCCGTATCCGAGTTCAAAAACGGGGAAGTATTTATCTTTTAAATTCACGCGCAACGCAGCCTCGTACTGACCGTAATCACCAAAAGTGAGTTGTGCAACCCCCACTAAATCGGCCGAGACTGCAATGCCTCGAAACAGCGGAATGGTGTCGGGCTGCTGCGCAATAATCTTTCGTTGGCGTTGCGCCGACACTGAAACGCAGCACAAAAGCAGCAGACTAAGGACGCTTACCCTTGAAAAATATGAGGAAATGAGTGGTTGTCGCATCATAATTTACCGTTGAGTTGTTGAGCACTATCGAGTCGATCCGATGGCGAGTATATCTTACACCCTTGATAGTATGAAATATAGCAGGGTTACAGTCGACAGCTTCGAAGTGGGGATGGTCTTCTTTTCGTACCCTCACTGTGTCTCGATGAATCACGCGATTGGTATCTTTCATCTCGAAAAAGAACACATCTTCTTCCCTACGATAGCTCATCGGAAGCAAGAAACTGTCTTTTTTCACATCCTTGTTAATCAATATTGAGTCTTTACCCAAAGCTGTTGTCGTGTAAATTGTCAATGTATCAGCCAGTGTTTTGACGTTGCCCGCCAACTTATACTTGGTAAAAACACGACTGTTCAAAGGACAATCTATCGACGAACAGGCAGCCAACAACAGTGCCGAAGTAATGAAAACGATCAGTTTCCGCATCTGATTTCCTCCTCTATTTGATAGTCGTTGCGACTCTGTGACGTACGACTGACGAGATCGCCGATGAATCCTGCAAGGAACAATTGCGTGCCGATCATCATCATTGTCAATGAGATGTAGAAATAAGGAGAATCTGTTACCAACGCTGCGGTATGCCTTGGGACAGCGCCCACAACTTATCGGCACCGATGACAAGCGTTGCCAGCAGGCCGATGAGAAACATAATCGTACCCAAAAAGCCGAAAACATGCATCGGTTTTTTGCCGAAATTGCTGAGAAACCACAGTGTGATGAGATCTAAGTAACCGTTGAAAAAACGATTCAAACCGAACTTCGACTTGCCGTATTTACGTGCCTGATGGTGCACAATCTTCTCACCGATCTTGCAAAAGCCAGCATTCTTGGCCAAGTAAGGAATGTAACGGTGCATCTCGCCATACACTTCGATATTCTTCACTACATCCCGTCGATACGCTTTCAGTCCGCAATTGAAGTCGTGCAGATTGCGAATGCCGCTGATTCGGCGTGCTGTTGCGTTGAAGAGTTTCGTAGGAAGTGTCTTTGAAAGCGGGTCGTAGCGCTTCTCCTTATAACCCGACACGAGGTCAAATCCGTCTTCCTTAATCATCCGATAGAGCTCGGGTATCTCGTCGGGAGAGTCTTGTAGGTCGGCATCCATCGTGATAACGACATCGCCCTGTGCTTCTTTGAATCCGCAATAAAGAGCCGGACTCTTGCCATAATTACGCCGAAACTTAATGCCTTTCACGCAATCTTCCTTACGGCTAAGTGTTTCTATCACTTGCCAAGAGCGATCCGTAGACCCGTCATTGACGAAAATTACCTCGAAACTAAATCCTTTCGCCTGCATCACTCGCTCGATCCAAGCATACAGTTCGGGCAAAGATTCCTCCTCGTTATATAAGGGAATGACAACTGATATATCCATATTCTAATTGCTTTACTTGATTTTCGGGCTCCCGTAATGCGTCTTTCGCATACACACGGCAGCTATCGGCAGACTCAAAACAAGACCGATAAAGATGTTCTGCATCATAAACATAAAGGCGAGTTGTATCGGAGTGAGCGATCCGAACATTGCAATCGCATTCTGAATCTCTGTCTCCTGTAAGCCTTGCGCCTTGTAAATCGGTATCAGAATCTGTGCCGTTTCGTTCATCAGTTGTATCAATACACCGTGATCCAAAAACTTAAAATAAAGATATTGAACTACGGCAAAGAGCACCGCTGCATAGAAAAACGTGTACCAGGAATAAGCAAGCGCCCTGCGAAAAGAGATGATTCCATCAAGCGCATAATTGCGAAACTTGATTAATCGCCATCCGATGATAAAGGGCGTAGCGATGGCCAAGAGACTGCCATAGGGCGTCTGAGAACTCAAAAGGGTTAAAGCAAAACTCGCCGTCCACGTCAGAGCCACAATCGCTCCATCCTGTCGCGCGAAAGCTTTCAGCTGAATCAATGCTTGAGATATAGTCATATTCATTGGCAAAATTACGCAAATTATCTCACATATAACAATTGATAATTGATAATTAACAATTAATTTTTGCCGACAGAATTGCAGATAAAAGCACAAAAAGATAATTCTCAAAACACAATCAAAACTGGTTATATATACATCTGCAACAAACGGCTTTACGATTAACGGTTAAACGCACACCAAAAAGCCGTTAAACGGAACTCAATTAACGGTTAATCGTAAGACATTTAACCGTTAATTGAAAGACCTATCATATATAACTGATTTTCAGATACATACAAAATAACATTCTATTCTCTTTCAAACGAAAGAACGACAAAAGCAAGACCATTTCCAATCTCAACTGTTTTTCTTATAGCTTTGCACCGCCCACACATTGATTGCGGCAGCAAATGCGATGAGAACGATGAGTTGCGGGATAATACTCGACAGACTGCCGCCCCGCACAAAGACCGTACGGATAGCATCGATGAAATAACGAAGCGGATTGACAAACGTGAGATGACGGGCCCAGTTGGGCATACTCGCAATGGGAGTAAACAATCCGCTGAGGAGCATCAGACACACCATCAAGAACCACATCACTAACATCGCCTGCTGCATAACATCACTATAATTGGAAACTATCAGTCCTAAACCGCTGAAAACGAATGCCAACAGAATAATCAAAACGTAAACCGAGAAGACGCTTCCATTGGGAGTAATGCCAAAAACACCCCAAGACAGAAGCAGACACACTGTTGCAACAAACAGCGCAATGAACCAATAAGGAATGAGTTTGGCTAAAATGAAAGTGCCTTTACGTACCGGGGTCACATTGATTTGCTCGATAGTACCTTCTCTTTCTCACTAACTATGTTGAGTGCAGGGATAAATCCGCAAAACATGACAGTCAGAAGAGCTAACAAAGCAGGAATCATATAAACCTTATAATCCTTATTCGGGTTGAAGATCGGCAGTGTAGCAACAGGAGAAGGGGCCGTTGTTCCAGTAGTCTCGGCCCGTTGTCGATAGATGATATTAGCCAAATAAGCCGATCCGATACTGCCTTTCGTCCCGTTGACAGCATTGGCGGCGATGAGTACTTGCGGCTGTCGACCGCTGACGAGATTGCGTTCATAATGCGGCGGGATAACCATTGCAATGTCAATATCGCTTTTTTCGATTCCGTGTAACGCCTCAGCATAAGTTCCATACACGCCTTTGAACTTGAAATAAGGCGATGCCACGATTCGATTTGTCAACTGTGCAGACACCGTAGAATGATCATTATCGACGACACTAATGCCAACATTCTTTACTTCCAGTGTCGTAACCCACGGCACGACACACATAATAACAATGGGAAATATAACGATCAACCGCAGCAGGAACGGATTATGCCGTATTTGAATGAACTCTTTCCAGATGAGATATTTTAGTATCATTGCAGTCGAATTTTAAATTTTGCCAAAGCAACAGTCATTATCACCGCTGCCATTGACAATAAGACGAACAGTTCTTGACGGATAAACTCAAAACCAACACCCATTATCATCAGTTTGCGAATAGCCGAAATGTACCATCGGGCGGGCACAATAGCCGACAGATATTGCAGAATGGCAGGCATACTCTCGATAGGATAAATCATTCCTGACAACATCAGATTGGGCAAAAGCAATACCATTCCCGAGAGCAAGAGTGCTGCCAACTGCGTGTCGGCAATGATACTGATGAGCAATCCCAATGCCAACGCCAGCAATATATATAATAAGGAGAGGCCGAAAAGGGCCCACAGACTGCCTGTAAGAGGCACGGCGAGAACATATTTGGATATGACCAAAATACTGATCAGAATACCGATGGAGAGCAACATATAAGGAATAGCCTTGGCAATAATGATGACTATTGGGCGAACGGGCGATGCCAAGAGAACTTCCATCGTGCCTCGCTCTTTCTCACGAACGATACTTACCGAAGTCATCATTGCACAGATAAGAATCAGAAGCATACCCATTATACCGGGAACAAAATTATAAGCGCTCTTCATTTGCGGATTATAGAGCAGTCTGCTGTTGACAGGCGGCACTGTCTTGACCGCTGCTGGCGATGCGAGTGCCACCGAAATAATCTGCTGTGCATACACATTCTGCATCTCACCCGTGTTAGGATCGGTGTAATCGGTAATGAGTTGAATACCCGCCGTAGCATCATAGCGATGGTTTGCAAAGCCGGGCGTGAAAGCAACAGCCATATCTGCTTTGCGTGCAACGATGAGTCTGCGGGCCTCTTCGGGTGTACCCACACAGTGAGTCACAGTAAAATATTCCGACGCATTAAGTCGGTCGATGATCTGTTGAGTGCGATTGTCCATTGAAGAAGTCAAGACCGCAAGGTTCACATTCCGCAAATCGGTGCGTATGGCGAAACCGAACAGCAACATCATTACCACCGGCATACCGAAGAGTATCAGCATTGTGCGCCGGTCGCGAGTGATATGGCGGGTCTCTTTGATGATAAACGAGAGTGTGGGAGACATCTTATGAGTTAGTGAGTTTTGTGAGTTGATGAGTTGGTGAGTTGGTAAGTCTGTGAGTTTATAAGTTTTTAAATTGATGAGTGACTCATACGCGGGTTGCTTGTCGCGCTAATTTCGTGAACACTTCATCCATATCCGTACAGCCGTAAGCTTGTTTCAGGGCCGCAGGCGAATCCATTGCGCGGATCTTTCCATCGACCATTATCGAGATTCTATCGCAATATTCGGCCTCGTCCATATAGTGTGTGGTCACAAAAACGGTAATTCCGCGAGCGGCAGCAGCATAAATCAGCTCCCAGAATTGCCTGCGCGTGGCCGGGTCTACACCGCCGGTCGGTTCATCAAGAAATACCACTTCGGGTTCGTGAAAGATGCTGACAGAGAACGCCAACTTCTGTTTCCACCCCAAAGGAAGTGTTTTTACGAGTGTATCGCGGTACTCGATGAAATGCAATCGGGCCAACATCTCATCTATTCTGCACATAATCTCATGGTCGTTCAGCCCATAGATGCCGCCGAAAAGACGGATATTCTGTGCTACGGTCATATCTTCATAGAGTGAGAATTTCTGACTCATATAGCCGATGTGGCGCTTAATCTGCTCGTATTCCGTGGCTATATCGAATCCCGCCACGGTTCCTTGGCCTCCCGAAGGCCCACTGAGCCAGTGAGAATACGCATTGCCGTAGTCTTGCCTGCACCGTTGGCACCGAGAAATCCGAATATTTCGCCGCGATGAACAGTAAAGGAAATGTCGTCGACAGCACGAAAATCGCCGAATGATTTAACCAAGTGCGCAATGCGAATCACCTTGTCCGACTGTGCTACAGAGTCGCTTTCTGCCTCCGTATGATCCTGTGCAGCACCTTGGGATTGAATACTTCGGCAAAACGCGACAAGATTCCGTCGGCCGTGTCAATGGCTTTCACCCGACCTTTATCCAAGAATGCCACCCGCTCACAACACTTGATTTCATCGAGATAAGGTGTTGCGGCAACGATGGTAATACCTCGCTCTTTGAGCGAAATGAGCATTTCCCACAGTTCTTTGCGTGAAACAGGATCTACACCCGTGGTGGGTTCGTCAAGGAAAAGCACCGACGGACGATGAATCAAGCACAAGAAAGGGCCAATTTCTGCTTCATTCCGCCCGAGAGTGCGCCTGTCTTGCGATGGCAAAACGGTTCGATCTGCCCGTAAATAGCCTTGATTCCATCATAACCTTGCGCAACAGTGGTGCCGAAAAGGTCTGCAAAGAATCGCAGATTCTCCTCTACCGTAAGGTCTTGATACAACGAGAAACGGCTCGGCATATAACCGATGCGCTGACGAATAGTCTGCACTCCCTCCACGACATCATACCCGTCGACACTCACCATACCTTTATCGGGCAGTAGCAATGTAGCCATTATACGGAAAAGTGAGGTCTTTCCCGCACCGTCGGGGCCTATCAAGCCAAAGATTTCACCACTCCTGACGTCTAATGAAACATCTTCTAAGGCCTGTACAGAGCCGTATTTTTTATAGACATTACGTACTTCAATTGCGTGCATAGGCTGTCAGAATCTCACTTCTCCATACATCCCGATCTTGATATAGCCATCATTAGCCACGGCAATCTTCACAGCGTACACCAGATCGGCGCGTTCATCGTCGGTCAGAATGGTCTTGGGTGTAAACTCGGCACGGTCTGCAATCCACGCTACTGTGCCTTTGTAAGTCTTTCGTCGACCGTTGCCATAATCGGCCATCACCGTTACTTGCTGCCCGATCTTCACTTTTTCTAATTGGGCCGATGTGATATAAGCGCGCAGGAAGACGTTTTTAAGGTCGGCAACTTTGAAGAGCGGCTTACCGATTATAGCAAATTCGCCCGGCTCGACATATTTTCCGAGCACGGTGCCCGTAATCGGCGAGGTGATATGACACTTGGAGAGCCGATCCAACACTTGATATTTCTGAATGTCAGTGGCGCTGATCTGCGCGTTCAACGTCTGTGTGCTGTTGTCCAAAGAGGATATTTGAGCAGCTAACTGGCGCTTCAACACCAATACGGCAGATGTGGCATCGTCGAGCAGTTTGCGGTTGGCTGCCTCGTCTTTCACCAGTCCCCGGAAGCGCCGTTGCTCTTGTTCGGCTTTTAAAAGCTGCTGTTTCGTGGCAGCGATTTGCTTCCGGATGTCGGGCCGTTGATGTGCTATAGAACTCCTCGTAGCACCCAATTGGCAAGCCGTTAAGGTCAACTGGACCGTATCGATGAGGCCAACTTGCGCACCTTCAACGATATTTTTGCCTTCCTCAACGTTGAACCAGAGCAGTTTCCCACTCTCTTCCGCCGACACGGTAACTTCTGTTGTCTCGAAAGTTCCGGTGGCATCATAATCTCGTTTGCCCGAAGTGCAGGCCGTCAATGCAGTCATCAGCACGACTGCCAATATTCTGTTATGCTTCATATGCAATGATTCTTTAAGTTTCGCAAGCATAATTCATCGTTGATAAAAAGCGAGTTAACGAGTTGACAAGGCAGAATGTTTGCCTAAGGCATTTGACCTGTATTCCCGATGAACCAACACTTTTCCTTGTTCACTTGTTTACTCATTTCCCCATCAACTGCCGAACTTGCGAAAGTTCAGTAATTATAAATATATTTCAGTTTGTAAATCGCTTCCAAAAGTTGAATTTCGTGGATGTCTTTTTGCTGTTGAGCATCGTTTACAGCATTGACATTGCGCAGCATTTCGTTAACCGTCTCTGTGCCGTTCTGCATACGCCGCATCGACTTTTCACGTATACGCTCACGTAAAGAGATGATACGATCGTCTTGTTTGAGACCTTCGCGCAGATCGTTGATGATTCCGTTGACACTCGCAGACAGTAAATGGGTGTTGAAAAGGAATATTTCGCGGTCATTATCCACCTGCTGTTGCTGTACAGACAACTTGCGCAGATCATTGCGGCGCGTGTAAAATGGCGTGATGTCCCAACTCAATGTGAGTCCTGCCGCAAAGAATTTGTCTTGCACCAAACTCATCATTCGGTTATGATAGGCCGCCAACCCGAAGGCGCTCAACTTCGGGCGGAGTTGCGTGTCGAGCACCTTGCGCTGTGCATCGATCATTCTTTGTCGGGCTACAAAGGCCGCCAACTCTGGCCGTTGTGTCGATATTGCATGCTGTTCTCTTATTTCCGATGGGTGTTTCAATACAATTGTATCGGCCAACTCGCGACCAATGAATAACCCCAACATTGTGAGATAAGCACGGCGCGACGCTCGCAAACTCGTCGTCTGTTGCTCGGCTCGCACTTGTTCTACTGCTACCGCATCTATATCCGACTGATTGGCAATGCCTCCCCGCAACATTCCGTCCACCGTTTTGCGGCTCAATGCAAGATCGTTTTGCAGCAATTCGCTACGTCGGAGTTGTGCATCAAGCATCAGAATGCCGAAAAACAGCTCATTCACTCGGCTACGGATATCATACATCGTTACGTCTGTCGCTCTACTTTCAGCCTCAGTTTGCCGTCGCACCACACGTTTCGTGGCTGCTACTGTACCACCATCGTAAATTAATTGGTTCACTTGTACGTTGGCCATCAACAGATGATTCTTAATCTCTCTACCTGCAACTGCTTGCAACGCAATAGGCAATCGGAGCAGATCTGTGAACAAACCGGCTGTTGTCCCAACCTTTATTTGTGGCAGATATGCTTTCGATAGGTTGCTCACATCATAATTACGATGTAGCATAATCAGATTATATCGCTTGATGGCAGGATAATTGTCATGTGCCATTTGTTGACAGTCGGCTATTGAAAGTTGTGCAAATACTTTTATGGTCACCATTAACCCGAATACGATCGTTAATTTCCTTTTCATCGTCTTTCCTTTGAATAATCATTGCAAAAATAGCCCTTTTCATACGTACATTCGTTATCCATTCTACACGAATAATGTTCTTTTCGTAGTAAATACTTTCTTTTTTGTATCGAATCTTCTGTTCTCAGGGAACAATAAAATCTCGTTTATGTGTAAATTGAGAGCATAAAAGTGTAACTTTGTACACCAAACCCGTATAGAATAAATAGTACTGACGAACGGAAAGGAGTTGGAACAATGATTGACAAACAACCACAACGTATCTCGTTCTCGCTTTTCAGAGAACTCGTTGAAAAGAATATGCACGATCCTCACTTCACATCTTTCCTCGGACACGACTTCGCTATGGTGAAAAATATGGTTCGAGTATTGAAGAATATCTTTGAAACTGGGATTCCGATGCGGTTTGACGATATGCGTATTGGATATATCAAATCGGGCGAAGCAGATGTCATTCTCAATCTTCAACCCTTTCACGTGACACAGGGAATGCTCGTATTTATCGGTAGTGACAGTATTATGCAGGTCGAACGATGCTCAGACGATCTCGATCTCGAAGGCTTTACTATCACAACTGAACTGCTCAACACTATTATGCGAGGGCAGATTCCATCACCGTTACTAATCAGAATGCAGGGCGAAATGTTTATACCGACAGTTGATGAGATAACAATGTATCGAAAAATCTTTTCTTTATTATGGGAAATCGTGCATCAGGCAGAAAGCAACAACGAAACGGTCAAAAACCTTATGGCTGCACTGATCCATTATTTCAGCACGCTATATGAAAAGTATACGGCTACGATAGAGAAACAACAAACACACGAACGCGAGCTGTTCGACAGTTTTATTCGATTGGTCAACCAATCAAATGGCCGTCAACGACATCTCGAATATTATGCCGATCGATTGCATCTCACTCCGCGTTACCTCGGAACACTGATCAAACAAGTGAGTGGAGTTGCTGCAAAAGAATGGATCAACCGTGCTACGGTGATGGAAGTAAAAGTTTTATTGCGCCACAGTACGCTGCAAATCTCGCAGATTGCCGATCTGTTAGATTTCCCGACAGATAGCTTTTTCTGCAAATATTTCAAACGACTCACAGGAATTACGCCCCGAGAATATCGGGAATTGAGAATTGAAAATCGAGAAATGAAAAATGGATAAAAACAAGATGATATATAAAAGACCCTTTGAGTTCCTTCCTTCGGGGAAGAGGCGCGGAAGAATTTTGTTTATTATTCTGCCCATTCTCATTGCCGTTCTTTTCACACTCAATCTCATTGTGGGACCGATCCGGATTCCGCCGGCTGACGTCTGGACCGTTCTTACAGGAAAAAACGGGGTGAAAGAGAGTTGGCGATACATCATTCTGGAATCTCGGTTGCCGCAAGCCATTACAGCAATTCTATGCGGGGCAGCCTTATCTGTAAGCGGATTGATGTTGCAAACAGCATTCCGTAATCCGTTAGCAGGCCCTTCTGTCTTCGGAATTACGAGCGGAGCAGGACTCGGTGTGGCAGTGGTAATGCTGCTATTGGGAGGTAATGTAAGTATTGGCGGGCTGAATTTGTCGGGATTTTTGGCTGTATTGGTCGCTGCATTTACCGGTGCGATGTTAGTAACAGGTATCATTTTTTTGTTCTCTTCGCTTGTTCATAACGGAATAATGCTGCTGATCATCGGTCTAATGATTGGTTATCTGGCTTCCTCGGCAGTATCGTTGCTCAACTTTTTTGCTACTGAACAGGGTGTCAAGTCTTATATAATGTGGGGAATGGGGGACTTTGGTGGTGTGTCGATGACACAGCTTCCTATCTTTATTACCATCATCATAGTAGGACTTTTGGCTTCATTTACGATGATCAAACCACTTAACGCTTTGCTGCTTGGCGAACAATATGCTGAGAATCTGGGCATAAATACAATTCGTGTACGCAATTATTTGTTAGTAATTACAGGCTTGTTGACAGCCATAAGCACAGCTTTTTGCGGACCGATTGCTTTTATCGGCTTAGCCGTTCCACACATTGCCCGTCTCGTTTTGTCTACCGAGAATCACTATTCGCTATTGCCTGCCACAATACTCATCGGTTCTACTGTGGCATTGTTGTGTAATCTTCTCTGTTGTCTACCCGCAGACGGAGGAATAATCCCACTGAATGCCGTAACGCCCCTCATCGGTTCTCCTGTTATTATTTATGTTATCGTGAAGCGTTCATAAGAAATATTACTTGTATTCCAGTGTGTAATAAGAGTAAAAAAAATCCCGATTGCTATTGACAATCGGAATTTTTCTTTTCATATCGAAATATTACTAACACTTTATGACTGAATATTAGGCGCTTCAAGACCATAGCCTTTCTTTTTATCCAAAGCTTTAAGCGCAAAGCCAAGGAATAAAGCCATCACACCCAGAGAAGCAAATACGCACATCGGAATGGTGTAATTATACTGTAATGGATCGGTAATGCCAGGATTAGATGCACTCAACACCGAACCGATAATCATCGGGAAAGCATAGAGTCCGATGTTCTGAATCCAAAAGATCAGGGCATAAGCCGAACCGATAAGCTTCTCATCGATGAGCTTGGGCACCGATGGCCAAAGAGCCGCGGGCACAAGCGAGAACGAGATTCCGAGCACAATAACGGCTGTCAGGGTGATAACGACGCTCTGTGTTGCTGGTACAACGAAAGCAAATACAAGGTGGCAGACAATCATCAAAATTGCACCCAAGATAAGCATCGAAGCTCCCTTGCCTTTATGATCGAGATAGTTGCCGAGGAACGGCGTTACAGCGGCAGCACCAAGCGGGAAGACAAAGAACACTAGTCCAGCATCAGCAGCAGAGAAATGCAGGTTGCATTGCAACATATTGATAGCATATTTCTGGAAAGGGAATATCGCCGAATAATACAAAACACAAAGAAGAGCCACGAGCCAGAATACTTTCAATGAAAGGATTTTACCGATATCGCTTACTTTGAACGGATCATCTTTTTCTTCTTCAACACCTTGTGCATCGAGTTTCTTATCCATAAAACCGTAAACGATGAAGCAAATCAGACCGATACAGAGCAACACCAGCTCGAAAGCAACGGGACGCGACACGCTGATCGGTTTGATAGCGGCAAGCGCCGGAGATGCAACGACGACAACAGCAACACCGACACGGGCAATGGCCATCTCAATTCCCATAGCCAAAGCCATCTCTTTACCTTTGAACCATTTCACAATACCGCGCGAAACAGTGATGCCCGCCATCTCTGCTCCACATCCGAAGATCATAAATCCGATGGCCGACAGCTTGGCTGATGCCGGCATTCCGGCATAGAATGGGGTAACATTCCACCACGTTTGGGGCAAATTCAATGTGTTGGTAAAGAATGTTTCGAGGCTGCTTCCTACGAAGAAGTCGCTCACGGCATAGTAGTTAATTCCCGCACCGAGAACCATCACCGCTCCCGAAAGAACAGCAGTAAAGCGCACGCCCATCTTATCGAGAATGATTCCGGCGAAAATCAGGAAGAAGACAAACACATTGAGGAAAGGTTCGGAACCTGCATAATGACCGTAAGCAACAGGATCCCACCCACGTTGTGTCTGCAAGAATTCCTGTAACGGAGAAAGAATGTCTACGAAAATGTAGGCAAAGAACATCGCCGAAGCGAGTAAGATTAACGCGGTCCAACGCCATAGCTTTGAGTCGCTGAGTTTTGTTTGAAATGTTTCTACCATTTGAGTTTATTAGTTTTTAAGTTTATAAGTTTTTGAATCGGTTAGTTTTTTAATCTTTGAGCCACTGATCGAGCCAACCAAAGAATGTGCGTTGCCACAAGATTCCATTCTGCGGCTTCAACACCCAGTGGTTTTCATCCGGGAAAAGAAGCAGTTTTGCCGGAATCCCTCGCATCCGTGCAGCATTGAAAGCACCCATACCCTGGTTGGCATTGATGCGATAATCCTTCTCACCATGAATGCAAAGAATGGGTGTATCCCACTTATCCACAAACTTATGAGGGCTATTTTCGTATGTCTTCTTAGCGTTGACACTCATATCTTTATTCCAAAACGCATCATCGTATTCCCAATTGGAGAACCACACCTCTTCTGTATCGGTGTACATCGATTCGAGATTGAAAGCACCATCGTGGGCAATAAACGCCTTGAAACGTTTGTCGTGATGACCTGCCAAATAATAAACAGAGAAGCCACCAAAAGATGCTCCGACACAACCTAACCGTTCTTTATCCACAAACGGCAAATTATTGGTAGCATCATCGATAGCAGAAAGATAATCATTTATACACTGACCGGACCAATCTCCCGATATTTCTTCAAGCCATTCTGCGCCGAACCCCGGTAAACCGCGCCGATTCGGTGCAACGATAACATATCCGTTGGCTGCCATTATCTGGAAATTCCAGCGATAACTCCAAAACTGACTGACGGGACTTTGCGGTCCACCCTCACAAAAAAGCAAGGTAGGATATTTTTTATTGGCATCGAAATGAGGCGGCAAAATGATCCACACCAGTTCTTGTTTACCATCAGTAGTTTTGACCCAACGCTGTTCTACCTTGCCGATAGCTAACTGATCAAAAATATGTTTATTTTCATCTGTGATCTGCATAACGGTCGATTGCTTCTCCTTTTTAGTCGGTGTTACCAGGAAAAGGTCATCGGGATGCGAGATACTGTGTCGAGTCGTGAGCAAACGATTCGTATTTCCTAACATCTGAACACTTCCATAATCGTTCCATCCATCAGTCAACTGCTTTACCTGACCGTTCAAATTGGTTTGATAAACATTAATACAAGCGTGCCAAACACCGATGAAATAAAGCGTTTTAGCATCTGGGGCCCAGCAATAATCATCTACATTCGAGTCAAAACTTTCTGTTACATACTTCTTATTACCGTTGGCCAATGTGTAAATACACAGTCGATTGCGATCAGACTCATACCCATTGCGTGCCATACTTTGCCAAGCCACATACTTACCATCAGCAGAAAACTTGGGATTAACATCATAACCCACATTCATATCACTGCTCTGATGATTCACAGCCTGTGCTTTCATTGTTTTCGTTGCATTGATAGCAGGCTCCTTATAACCATCGGGCTTACAGAGATTCTTCGTCTCGCGCGTACCTATATTATATAGATAGATATCTGCATCGGTCGAGATAGCATATTGCAACCCCTCTTTTTTACGACTGGTATAGGCGATCATCTTCGAGTCCGGACTCCAAGCCAATTGCTCAGCACCGCCAAACGGGGCTACCGGACACTCATAAGGCTCACTGCCCAGGATATCAATTCCCTCACCGATACCATCGGTCGTAACATCGGCCAAATAAGGATGAGCAATAGACTGAACGTAATGGTCCCAGTGACGATAGTTCATATCCGTGATCAACATCCCCGTAGCTAATGGCAAATCATCAGGATTGGCTTTGATTGTTCCAGTATAAGGGATAGACTTTATCAGAATAACGTACTTCCCGTCGGGTGAAAACTTATAACCTTCGATCTCTGTTGCCGACTTAGTCAATTGTCTGCGATCGGTTCCATCGGGATTCATCGACCACAGTTGACCACCTGTCAGGAATGCGATACGCTTCCCGTTCTCCATCCAGGAGGCATCAGTCTCGCTTTTATCAGAAGTTGTCAGCAACTTCTGATTCTTACCGTTGGCATCGATTATATACAAAACCTGATGTCCTTTGTTCTGTTTTACGCTGTAATAACCCACCTGATAAACAATGCGTTTACCGTCGGGCGATGCTGCCGGATTGCTTACACGTCCCATTGCCCATAAGGCTTCAGGCGTCATCAGATCGCTTTTCAGCGTAATGTTGTTCTTACCGATCATTGTCTGTGCCTTCATTTGTGATATGCTCATCATCAATGCAGCTACCACCAGTACGATTGCTCTGTTCATAAGATTTATTTAGTTTTTCCGTTTTCGTTCCAAATCTTGACGCTTCCTCTGCAATTCCATCTGCTGTTCCTGCATTGCTTGAAGCCGTGCAGCCAATCCGCCGAGCTTTTTCGGATTATTTTTATTCTCCTGATAACGTGCTTCGAGAATGCCGAGCAATTTCTGGTCGTCCGTCGTCTTACGTAAAGCCCACATAATGGCTGCCGAGAAGAACAACGAGACAAAATAATAGAAGTTGAGTCCTGAGCTGTAATCATTGAACATAAAGAAGAACATCACAGGCATTAAATACATCATCCACTGCATCATCTTCATTTGTTCGGCCTGCTGTCCCACCATCTGATCCCGCTGTTGCCGCATCGTCATCATCGAATAAAGCACGTTAGCCGCACAGAACAAGATACACGTAAGTGACAAGTGATCACCTATCAGCCAGATATTCTTATTCCATTCAATAATGGGATCATAAGTAGAGAGATCACTGATCCACAAGAAACTCTCTCCTCGGAGTTGAATGGCATTGGGTACGAAGTTGAACATTGCGATCCAAATCGGCATCTGGATAAGCATCGGCAGACAACCCGATAACGGACTTACACCGTATTTCGAGTACTCAGCCATCATCGCCTGCTGTTTCTGCATTTGGTCTTCAGGCTTGTTATATTGAGCTGTTGCCGCATCCAATTTAGGTTTCAGCACACGCATCTTGGCCGAACTCATATAGCTTTTTTTCACAAGCGGATAGGTGATTGCTTTGAGAAGCAGAGTAATCAGAATCAAAACAATCCCCATATTGATGTTCAAACCGGTGAGCCAGTCAAAGACATAGAGGGTAAACCAGCGATTAATGATACGGAAAAGCGGCCAACCTAAATAAACGAGTCGCTGCATCTCTAAATCCTTACCGAAGTGAGACTCTTTCTCAACTCGCTGTAACAGCCGGAAGTCATTAGGTCCGTAATAGAAATCAAATTCAGAAGGCCTCTTGCCGGAAGGGTCGAAAAGCGTCTTCATCTTAGCCCTGTATTGTTTCAAGTAACCCGAACCTTTTTCCAGGGGAATACTTGTCATCAGTGCATTCTGGCTGAAATCAGTTCTCGAAATCATTACAGCTGAGAAGAACTGATTTTTAAATGCCACCCAATCGATCTTTTCTTTGACTTCCTCATCTATCTTTTCAGAACTTTCGTTCAGATAATCCGTCCCACCTTCTGTCTCGTGATAAGTGAGCGAAGCATACCGATTCTCAAACGTAAACCCCTTTTCCTGCTGGCGACATTTGTCTTGCCAATCCACATTTAACGTCGTATTGTCAGGCGAAAAGAGACCGGCCATACCTTGAACGGACATCTTTAAATGCAGCATATAGTCCTTGCCCAAGGTGTAAGCCAATATGATGCCCTTCCTGTCAGCAGTCTGTGCCGTGAAAACCACGGTCGAATCTGTAACGGACGAGGGCTGAAAATACAAGTCTTGGGTCGAGATATTAGCCTCTTTGGCCACGAATGTATAATTCAAACTTTGATCTTTGCTGTCAAAAAGTGTAACGTCTGGATTCCCGTTCTTGTCTTTGAATCCTTTAATAACAGCTTTTTCTACGGTCGCTCCCTTGGTATTCAGCGTCAGTTCGACCTTACTATTTTTCAGAACGACATTCGCTGCTTTACCTTGCAGCGATGTATAAAACAGGGATGAAGTGTCTTTCGGCAACTGCTGTTCTGTTTTCGCCCGCTTCTCTACGGCTGCCTTCTGTTGTTGTTTTACTGCCTGTGCAATGGAATCCTGCTTGAAAGCTGCCGCTTGCTGTTCTGCCGAAGGCTTGGCCCACCAACTGAAACCGATTAATACTACAGCTATCAATACAAATCCAATGATATTATTCTTATCCATTTTACTTTTTCTTGTTTTCTATTGCTGTTTTAACGAAATCCACAAACAATGGATGGGGCTTCAAAACAGTACTCTGGTATTCTGGGTGAAACTGTGTCCCGACATACCATTTCAATCCGGGAATCTCTACAATCTCCACAAGATTGCTCTCGGGGTTACGACCCACACACTTCATTCCGGCTCTTTCATACTCTTGTTGAAATTCGTTATTGAACTCATAACGGTGACGATGGCGCTCCTGAATAATACTTTCCTTATACATATCGAACACGCGTGAACCTTGCTTCAAAATACACTCATAAGCACCCAAACGCATCGTACCGCCCATATTCGTTATGTTTTTCTGTTCTTCCATAATATCGATGACATTATGTTCGGTCGTCTCATCTATTTCACGACTGTTGGCATCATCATAGCCCAAGACGTTACGTGCAAACTCGACTACCATCATCTGCATACCCAAACAAATGCCGAATGTGGGAATATTGTGCGTACGAGTATAGTGGGCAGCAATGACTTTCCCTTCGATACCGCGCTGCCCGAACCCTGGACAGATCACAACACCGTCTAAACCTTCTAACTTTTCGGCCACATTTTCGCGCGTAATTTTCTCTGAATTGACAAAAACCAGCACCGTTTTATGGTCGTTATAAGTGCCCGCCTGTGAAAGACTCTCTCGGATACTCTTATAGGCATCCTGCAAGTCATATTTACCCACGAGCCCGATACGCACTTCCTCGGTGGCTTTAGCTCTTCGTTCCAAGAAGTTTTTCCACGGACCAAGGCCAGGTTTTGCGCCAATGGGCTCGCCAATCTTCTTCAATATAGCCACATCAAGCCCTTGATTCTGCATATTGACGGGCACTTCATAGATACTGGGCAGGTCTTCGCTCTGAATAACACAATCGAAATCGACATTACAGAACGCTGCAACTTTCTTCAATATACCATCATTGAGATGCTTCTCCGTGCGCAACACCAAGATGTCCGGCTGTATTCCGATGCTTTGCAGCTCTTTCACACTGTGCTGGGTAGGCTTAGTTTTCAGCTCCTGAGCCGCTTTCAGATAAGGCACATACGTGAGATGCACACAGATAGCATCCTTACCCAGTTCCCATTTCAGCTGTCTAATGGCTTCTAAAAACGGTGTTGACTCAATGTCTCCTACCGTTCCGCCTATCTCGGTGATAACAAAATCATAATGATTCTTCTTTCCTAAGAGCTTAACATTACGTTTAATCTCATCCGTGATATGCGGAACTACCTGAATGGTTTTTCCTAAATAGTCGCCGCGTCGTTCTTTATCGATAACGGCTTTATAGATACGGCCTGTCGTAAGTGAGTTAGCTTTGGTGGTCTGGATGTCGGTAAAGCGCTCGTAATGCCCCAAGTCAAGGTCTGTTTCCATACCGTCAACGGTGACATAACATTCTCCGTGCTCATAAGGATTGAGTGTTCCCGGATCAATATTGATGTAAGGATCGAATTTCTGAATCGTAATGTTGTAGCCTCTTGCCTGCAAGAGCTTACCAATAGACGACGAAATGATTCCCTTTCCGAGTGAGGAGACCACGCCGCCAGTCACGAAAATGTACTTTGTTTCTGCCACGATGTCTATTATGTTATTTTGAGTTTCAATTCGAGCGGCATGCTATATTCCGTTGCATTGCCACTGATGGATTACAAGATGCAAAGATAATGAAATCTGAATGAATGACAAAGAAAACCATTTATTTTCCTAATTATATGACACAGAAAATTTACTAGCTGCACCACTCTTTACGAATCGGTCTGTAATTAACAGTTAATCGGCTTGTATTTAACGGTCAATCAGACAGCGTTTAACCGTTAATTAGCCTGTGTTTAACGGTCAATCGCAAGACGTTTAACGGCTTTTTGCAGCGGTCTTTGTTGTATGATGGCTGATCGTGGACTATAAATCGCTGATTAATAAATTTTTATTCCCAATCTTCTGAATGTTTTTCCTGATACATTTCTCTCTTGATTACGAAAAGATCGAGTTGTCGATATTTTCGTATTTCAAATAAATGAAATATTTAATTATACTTAACGGAATTGCATTAAATATTTAATTTTACGATTTTTATTTATCTTTTTTAGCTTATAGCTTGCCGTTTAAAGATATTTTTAGTATTTTTGCGCCAGCTAATGTGTATTCGAGTTCAGTTGAAGAAAGTATATTACATATTGTCGGTAACGATGATTCTCTGTACGGCCTGTGGCTTTAAGCTTAAGCCTAATGAGTGGAACGATCATGATTCGCGCATCGAAGTGCGTCGATATGATCGTTTAGAGAGTCGTTATCTCACGACGGGCGACTATTCAGCGTTGCAGGAAATGAATATGGAATACCCCATCGAGACTCGTACATTGATTGAAAAAGTATTGCAGTTGGGCAATGTCGATGATCCCGAAATTAGCGGTCAGTTTCTCAGATATTATCAAGACTCTACTTTGCAAGCGATTGTTGCGGATGTGCAAATGGAGTTTGCCAAGATGGATGATGTGAATGACGAACTGGATCACGCGTTTGGTAGATTGAAAGATTGGCTCCCGAAAATGAAGATTCCTATCTTTTATTCACAGATCGGAGCATTGGATCAGAGTATCATTGTGGGTAATGGAGTGATCGGGATATGCTTAGATAAGTATTTAGGAGCGCATTATCCCATTTATAAACGATATTATTCGCGGGGGCAACGGATGTCGATGGACAGGCGGTTTATTGTGGCCGACTGCTTGCTTTTTTATCTTCTGAGTCTTTATCCGATGCCCCATTATGATGCCCGGGCGCAAATTGAGAAAGATTTGCATATGGCTAAGGTGATGTGGGTGGTCAATAAGACATTGGGAAAACCGTTTTTCGAGACGCATTATGTTGCGATGGTGGATGCGTATATGAACGAACAGAAGAGCTGTGACGTTGAAGCACTGTTGCGATTGGATGATTATTCTGCAATGGCCAAGTAGAATATGGATCTTATAGATGGTAATTCATTCCTTGAAAAGCACCGATTTTTTTCATCCGATTGACTAATCGGTTGGTAAATTCATAATTTTTCAATCCCCATTTAGGTGCGATCAATAGGTCGGCCGGCGACTGACTGACAAATCGTTCGAGTATTAAATCTTTGCGAAGACGGGCAATATAATCGATGATCAGTTGGATATATTCGTCTACATTATATATATGGAAAGGCTTGCGGGCGTATTCTCGTGCCAGCACTGTGCCCCGAATAATTTGCATTTGATGAATTTTCAGAATGTCGAGAGGTAACGACGAGATAATCGGTGCTTGTCGGATGCTCTCTGCGGCGTCCTCACCGGGAAGCCCTAAGATGATGTGTCCGCCGACGAGAATACCTCTTCGATGTGTCATCTCGATAGCTCTCTGCGTGCATTCAAAGGTGTGTCCGCGATTGATTCGGCGCAAAGTAGTATTGTTAGCAGTCTCGATCCCGTATTCGATGAGTACGAATGTGCGACGACTGAGTGTCTTCAAATAGTCGAGTAAAGCTTCGTTGATGCAGTCCGGACGTGTTCCGATGACGATTCCTACGACATTTTCTGTGCAGAGAGCCTCTTCATACATAGTTGCGAGCGATGAGACCGGAGCATAAGTGTTGGTGTAAGCCTGGAAATAAGCCAAGTATCGCATCTCGGGATACTTGCGTGCGAAAAATGCTTTACCTTCTTCTAACTGTTCGCTCACGGTTTTTCGTCGGTCGCAATAGGTGGGATTGAACGTCCGGTTGTCGCAATACGTACAGCCGCCTGTGCCCGTTCGTCCGTCGCGATTAGGACAAGTGAAGCCTGCATCGATAGAGATCTTCTGCACTTTGAATGGAAATCGTGCTCTGATCCACGTCCCAAAATCGTTATAAAATAGATTCATCGTGATGTTTGAAACTGTGAGTCTTAATCTGCGTTAAACAGAATAATCTGCTGTTGATCTGTTTGCAAAAATACGTTTTTTTGTTTAACTTTGCGGCTAAAACTGTAAATAAATCTACGAATGAAGAAATTTATTACGTTATGTGCAGCATTGCTGCTGACCTATTCAAATGCTATGGCAGGAGAAAAACTTAATTTGAAAGCGATAACCGGTGGCCTTTTTTCGGCCGATTATATCAGTGGCATCAATCCGTTGAGCGGCGGCGAGTTGTATGCTCGTATCAGTTCGGACGGTAAACAGATTGTACAATACTCTTTTAAAACGGGTAAGCAGGTGGGCATATTGTTCGATGTGAGCAACACGATGGGTGAGAAAATTGATGCTTTTGAGGGTTATCAGCTGTCGCCCGATGGCAAGCGCATTCTCATTCAGACGCAGACACAATATATATATCGCCGTTCTTACAAGGCTGTTTTTTACATTTACACGATTGCCAGCCGTAAGTTGGAGAGGCTTTCAGACGGCGGACCGCAGCAGATTCCTATCTGGTCGCCCGACGGACGGCAGATAGCTTTCGTGCGCGACAATAATATTTATCTCGTCAAATTGCTTTATGACAATGCCGAAAGCCAAGTGACGAAAGACGGAATGTTTAATAAAGTGATCAACGGAGCGCCTGATTGGGTGTATGAAGAAGAGTTCGGCTTCAATAAGGCACTTACTTTCACGGCCGACGGCGAAATGATTTGCTGGATACGTTATGATGAGTCGAAAGTGAAGACTTATGCTTTGGAGATGTTCAAGGGGTTAAGTCCCGCCCGTAAACAATATTCTACATATCCCGGAGAATATGCCTATAAATACCCGAAAGCCGGTGAGGACAATTCAAAACCTTCGGTTTGGAGTTACGACATCAAGTCACACCAGACCCGACAGCTGCAAATTCCTGTCGATGCCGACGGTTATATAATGCGAATCAAGCTACGGACGATCCAAAACGCGTGATTGTCTACACGATGAATCGGCATCAAGACGCACTTCATCTTTATGCCGTCAATCCACGAAGTACCGTGGCCCAGCTGTTGATTAAAGAAAGTGTACCTCGGTATGTCAAGGAAGAAGTCATCGAAGGTACTATCATTGGCAAGAATCATATCCTGCTTCCCAGCGACCGCGATGGCTATATGCATCTCTATCTCTATAATATGAACGGCCAAATGCTGCGTAAAATCGGTGGTGGAAATTATGATATCACACATATCTACGGGATGGACGAGAATTCGGGTGATGTCTATTACCAGGCTGCTGCACTTAATCCGCACGATCGGCAGGTGTTTGTGGCTCATAGAAATGGGAAATCGGAACGGCTGACCGACCGCGAGGGTGTGAATAATGCCATCTTTTCTACCGACTATCAGTATTTCATCAACATTTGGAGCGACTACAACACGCCTTATGTTTTTACGCTTTGCAACAACAAAGGGAAGACGCTTGAAACGCTGGTCGATAACCGACAGCTGCGGAATAAGTTGGCTTCGTATAACTTGGGTAAGCGGGAGACCTTCTCATTCACCACCTCCGAGGGCGTGAAATTAGACGGATGGATGGTAAAGCCCGTCGATTTCGATGCTGCGAAGAAATATCCTGTCATTCTTTATCAATACAGCGGTCCCGGCAGTCAGCAGGTAATGAATGCTTGGAATTCCGGTTCGATGGGCGGCGGTGGTAGCTTTGAACATTATTTGGCGCAACAAGGATTCATCGTTGTGTGCGTAGATGGCCGTGGAACAGGCGGTCGTGGTGCTGAATTTGAGAAATGCACGTACCTCAAATTAGGTGCTTTGGAGTCGCGAGATCAAGTTGAAACGGCTTTGTATATAGCCTCACGGCCTTACATCGACAAATCGCGCATCGGACTTTGGGGATGGAGTTTCGGCGGTTTCAATACCCTGATGAGCATCAGTGAGGGGCGCGGCGTGTTCAAAGCAGGTGTTGCCGTGGCTCCGCCTACCGACTGGCGATATTACGACTCCATCTATACCGAACGCTACATGCGTACACCCAAGGAGAATCCCGATGGTTATGGCGATAATCCCATTACGCGAGCTGGCAAGATGAATGCGGCTTTACTCATTTGCCACGGTACTGCCGACGACAATGTACATCCGCAAAACACGTTCGAATATGCTGAGGCATTGGTACAGGCAGATAAGGATTTCAGAGAGCTCTATTATACGAACCGTAATCACGGAATCCGCGGCGGCAACACCCGTAACCATTTGTTGCGGCAGATTGCGAATTTCTTTATTGAGCATTTGAAGTAAGATGAAGAAATGATTGCTCGTCGTTGATATTGAGAATTACGCCTTTCCATATCCTGCTTTATGGCATCGAAACAATAAGGTTTGATTATTCCCCTTTGTAAAAAGCATCTAACCGCCAAACGATTAGATGCTTTTTGTATTGTGTTTAATGACTTCTCGGAACGCGAAAAGCCGTTAATGTTAAATGTGATAGGACTTTATTCAAAAATGGTATAGGATTTTACAAAAAGCTTAAGAGCTTTCTATGAAAAGCTTAAGAATTTTTCTTAAATAACTTAAGAGCTTTTAATTAAAAGAGATTAGGATTTCAATAGAAAATATATAG
Organism: Hoylesella pleuritidis JCM 14110; assembly: GCF_000613725.1. Lineage (GTDB taxonomy): Bacteria > Bacteroidota > Bacteroidia > Bacteroidales > Bacteroidaceae > Prevotella > Prevotella pleuritidis. The sequence goes on along the minus strand of NZ_BAJN01000003.1, from coordinate 73,558 downwards.
GGGTTCAATAAAAAGGGTATAGAGTTTCGTAGCGACAGTTTAATATTGGGTTGTTTATCGGTTAAAGGGGTAGTGATTTCTTGATATAGATTAAGTAATTGCAATTTTTACAGAAAATAAAAGTGAGAAATGTACGTAAAATTTGTCTGTTTAATAATAATTCATAACTTTGTATGCCAATAAATGTTTTAATAAGAAGTTTTATGGTTTAATTAAGTAGTATGTTTATGGGAAAAAGACTGACAATGGCGTTGGCTGGTTTGCTCTTATTTACAGGGCAAGTATTGGCTCAAAGTAAAGTGGCGGGCACAGTTCTGTCTGCCGAAGATAATGAACCTGTGGTCGGAGCATCTGTTCTCGTAACGGGAACAACCACCGGAACGGTGACTGATGCAGACGGACGGTTTACAATTACCTTGCCGACAGGAAAGACAAGGGTCACGATTCAGTATGTGGGAATGAAGAGTATGGTGCTGACGGCAGTCGATGGGATGATAGTTTCGCTTCAAAGTGAGTCGAAAGAGATTGACGAAGTGGTAGTGACGGGCTATGGTGTTCAGCGCAAAGCATCGTTTACGGGGGCCGCTTCGCTGCTCAACGGCGACAAGATCGAGAAGAAGAGCGATGCCAATTTCGTTAAATCGCTCGAAGGCGCGGTGACGGGTGTGCAGATGAACAACTCTTCGGGTGCGCCCGGAACGTGGGGCTCGGTCTACGTTCGGGGGCGAGGCTCGCTTAATTCAGGTACGCAGCCGCTTTATGTTATCGACGGGGTGCCAGTCAATTCGGATCAAGATGCGCTGAATAAGAATACGAATAATGCTTTGGATCCAATGGCTTCGATTAATCCGAACGATATCGAGAGCGTTACGGTGTTGAAAGATGCTGCTGCAACGGCTATCTATGGGTCGCGTGCAGGCAACGGTGTGATTGTAATCAAGACCAAGAGTGGCAGTCAGGGTAAGTTTAACGTGAATCTCGATGTCAAACAAGGTTTTGTGACAGTGGCCAATAACAATATGGAGTTTGCTGATGCCGAGCAGACCTTGCAGCTGTATGCCGCAGGTCGGGCTGCCCGCTATAAGGATAAGACTCAGCAGGAATATTATCAAGAATTGCTCAAAGAAAATGGCTTGAAAAGCGTTTCTAACTATAATTGGTTCGATGCCGTAACCCGCAAGGGATACTATCAGGACTATAATCTGAGTGTGAGCGGACAGACAGGTAACACGGGTTATTATGTCAGCGGCGGCTATATGAGCAGTGAAGGAGTCGTTATCGGTTCCGACTTCAAGCGTTATTCGGGGCGCGCCAATCTCAATAGCAAGTTCAAAATATTCACTTTCGGCGCCAATATTTCATACGCTTACGCCATCAAAAATGGGGCTTCTGAGTCCACAAGTGGCTCTTTGAGCAATCCGATTGCCGCAGCAATCACGCTGATGCAGCCATTTTATCCATTCTATGGTAAGAATGGAAACTATGCGAATATAAATAGATACAATCCGCTGGCGATAAACGATAAGGGGCTGGGAGATATTAACAAAATGGAGACTTACACCACAACACTGAGCCCTTTCTTGCAGATGGATTTCGGAAAGGGTATCTATTATAAAACCACTCTTGGTGTCAACGTTTATAATCTGCGGCAATACGAATATTGGAGCGCCGTTTATAATCCGCAAGGTATCGATTATAATGGTTTAGGACAGCAATATACTTCGCAGCGAAGCACCGTTACGTGGAACAATATTTTAGGTTGGAACCGCACGTTTAATCAGCTGCACAACATCAGCCTGATGCTGGGACAGGAGTTGCAACGCAAGAGTTATCTCGTGGATTATATTCAGGGCGACAACTTCCCATTTGCCAGTGCGGGTAACAGAGATCTCTCGACGGTGGGCCACTGGGGCGACTCTCAACACCAAAAGGAAGATGCTCGCTTAGTGTCTTACTTCGGAGATGCGCACTACTCATATGCAGACCGTTATTATTTATCGGCTTCTTTCCGGCGCGACGGTAGTTCGGTATTCGGTTCCAAGCATCGTTTCGGCTCTTTTTGGAGTGTAGGAGGCAAGTGGCGTTTTACTGATGAAGACTGGCTGCAACTGAAAGACAATAAGGTGATCAATAACGGAACACTGCGCATTTCGTACGGAACTGTGGGCAATCAAGATATCGATTGGTATGCGTCGCGCGGTCTTTATACGGCCGGTTTCAATTATCACGGTCTGCCAGGAACACGTCCCACGAATCTCGAAAATCCCAACCTGACGTGGGAAGTATCGCGAAAGTTTGACGTAGGCTTTGATCTTGGTCTGTTGAACCGCCTCACACTGAGTTTCGATTACTATGATGAGAAGACTACCGACGCCCTCTTCGAAGTTCCGCTCTCGCGTACTTCGGGTTTGCAAACCACCTACCAGAACCTGGGCTCGATTCGCAACCAGGGCATCGAGACGGCTCTCAACGCCACTGTTATGCGAACGAACGAATTCAATTGGACGGCTTATGCCAACCTCACTTGGAATCGGAATCGCGTACTGAAACTGTCTACCGGCGATCCGATTGTGGGCGATTACACAATTATTAAGCCCGGCTATGCTTATCGAACCTTCTATATGAAAGAATATGCGGGTGTAGATAGAGCCACGGGTAAGCCTACTTGGTATCTTAATGAGTCGGGGGACGAAGTGACGACAGATTATAATGCTGCTGCCCGTCGCTATCTGGGGTCACCCGATCCGAAGGTGTTTGGAGGTTTCGGGACTGCAGTCAACTGGAAAGGTATCGATGCTTCGATCGCTTTCAATTACCGACTCGGAGCCAAAGTCTTCGATACCGGTGCTCGGTTTACAGGTTGGGGAATGTCAGAATATACACCGCTGAAACGCGTGGCAACAGACTCGTGGACCGCTGATAATCCCAATGCGAAATATCCGCAATATATTACAGGCGATCCCAATAATGCTACCAGCTACTCGTCTCGCTTCTTGATGAACGGCAATTTCTTGCGATTGAGCAATATCTCGGTCGGTTACACGCTGCCGAAAGCGCTTACTCGCAAGGCAATGATGGAGAAAGTGCGCGTTTATCTGTCAGCAGATAACCTTTATACGTGGACGGCCGGCGATTTCGTGGGCTATAATCCGGAGACCTATGCCAGCGGAGTTATTGCCTGGCAATATCCTGCATCAACCACATTCGTAGGCGGTGTGCAGATTAGTTTCTAATCATTTAAACAACGAAAAAATGATACAGATAAAAAGATATTTATTCGCAGGTATTGCGACAGCTGTGCTCGCAACGGGATTCAACGGTTGCACAGAGAGTTATTTGGATACAAATTCGCACGCGGGCGTACCTACCGACGACGCTTTATCTACTCCGGGACTGATCAAGTCGGCATTGACCGGAGTCTATAATAACCTGTTCCACTATCGGTTTGCAGGCAATTACGCGATCAGTATCGGCGATATTCCTACCGATGTAAGCTATTGGAACACGAAGACCGGCCATTGGGGTAAACTTTATCGATATTCTATCGACGACACAGAATCTTATTTAGACGATATTTGGGAGTATGGTTATCAGATTGTTGACAACTCAGCGCGCATCATTCAAGCTGCCAATGCACAGCTGCCTAAGGCTGACGAAAAAAACAAAGTGGTGCTGAACCAATATTTGGCCGAGGCTTATGCGTTGCGGGCTTATGCTAACTTGGTAATGGTGAACGTATTTGCGCATCAGGTGAAAGTCAACGGACAGGACTTCTCTGCACAGCTCGGGCTCGTCATCAGCGAGCTGCCCATCCCTGCAAAAACAAAAGTTAGCCGCTCTACGGTAGGGGAAACTTACACGCATATAGTGTCAGACTTAAAGAAAAGTTTGGCTGCTTTCAAGGCTGCCGATGGCGATCGCGAAGATAAATGCTATATCGGCATAGCCGCAACGACGGGGCTTTTGGCCCGCACTTACCTTTATTTGGAAGATTGGAGCAATGCCAAGACTTACGCACAACAGGCACTTGACAAAGCGGGAATTACTGCGCTCACTTATACTAAGGCCAATTATAAGTCGCTCTACAATGGAGGCGCATCGAATACAGAATCGATGTTCTATCTCGATATTAACGAAACGCAGAATTGGTCGTCGAATTCCTCGGGAACACTGTGGACTACTTACAATTTCAGTCCGAGTCCGAAGCTTCGTAAGATGTATGCTTCGACCGACGTGCGAACGGCTGTTCAGACCTGGCTGGCACTTCTACCGATGCTGCTCCTGTCTACGGAGGTGGTAAGTTTGCTGCTTTCAGAACTGGAAATCCTGCCAATGCCACCCATTATCTCGTTAATGCGCCCGAGATGTTCCTGATTCTGGCCGAAGCAAACATTAAACTTAGTAAGTTGAGCGATACTCAATCGGCTCTCTTAACCGTTGCGCGGCGTAACACCGCGATAACTTCTACGGCGCAACTGCCGCAAACGCTTACTGCGCTTTACAGTTTCTTGAAAGACGAGCGGGCACGCGAACTCTTCCAAGAGGGATTCCGTTTGTGGGATCTTCGTCGCTGGGGAGATAAGGCAAGTGTTGAAGCCTATGGTGCACCGGAAGTAAAATTCCGCGCTACGGGTTATGACATCTCCAATCTTGTCTATCCCATTCCGTCGTCAGAAATCAATGCCGGTTTTGGTGTTCAGCAGAATACGGACTGGCACAAGACACTTCCGGTTGTGCGATAAAGAATCGAAATTCTCATCGAAAACGGGGTGCAACGCTGTCAAAGGCTGTTGCACCTCGCTTCATTTTATTGTCGATAATTTTTCTGAGTTCTCTAAATTAGGCGGATGGGGGCTATGGACAGAGATCATTTAGGTTTAAACAAAAGCCTCAATCACATTAAATAAAATAACATTCCTTATCTCTACGGATGAATGGGTCGGGTGGGGCTTTTCTCGAAAAACTTTGAGCGACACTTTTATCTGTATGTTATTGATAATCAGTTATATATAGGTTCTCTTGCAATTAGAGGTTAATCACCTTGTGTTTAATAGTTAATCGCAGTGCGATTAACGGTTAATGGCATAGCGCTTAGATGCTTTTCGTAAATCGCCTGATATCTTATTGTTTATATCCTATTTATTTTCCTTGCGTAGTTCATCTGTAAAGCAAATTATGATTTATATTTATGCAAAAGAGCAGATGCCCCCCATTTTTAGGTATTTTGTCGGAAAAGCGTGCGTCGTCTTTTGTTTTCTCTCGGAAAAATAGTATCTTTGCGTCACTAAATGGCACGAAATCAAATTGCCGGTTGACAGATTATCAGAATATTTTATAGCATAAACAAAATGAGGTTAATTATTGAATCCAATTACGATTTGTTGTCTAAATGGGCCGCAAATTATGTTGTTGAACGTATTAATGCGGCTCAGCCCACGCGCGAGAAGCCGTTTGTGTTGGGGCTTCCGACGGGTTCTTCGCCCGAGGGGATGTATCGCGAGTTAGTGAAAGCTTATCAGGAAGGCCGTGTCTCGTTTGCAAACGTGATGACATTCAATATGGATGAGTATGTGGGGTTGCCCGAGTCGCATCCCGAGAGCTATCATTCGTTTATGGCGCGCAATCTTTTCGACCATATCGATTGTCCCAAAGAGAATATCCATATACTTAATGGAAATGCGCAAGATCTGGTCGAAGAGTGTCGGCATTACGAACAGATGATTGACAAGGCAGGTGGAATCGATCTCTTCATTGGCGGTATCGGGCCCGACGGTCACATCGCTTTCAATGAGCCGGGGTCTTCGTTGCGATCGCGTACGCGTGTGAAATCACTTACGACCGACACGCGAATCGCCAACTCCCGCTTCTTTGATAACGATCCGGAGAAAGTTCCCGAGCATGCATTGACCGTTGGTGTAGGCACTGTGATGGATGCACGCGAGGTGCTGATCTTGGTTAATGGGCATCATAAAGCCCGCGCTTTGCAGGCCGCTGTGGAGGGAAGCATCACGCAATTGTGGACCATTAGTGCGCTGCAATTGCACGAACACGGTATCATCGTTTGCGATGAGGCAGCTACAGAAGAGCTGAAAGTGGGCACCTATAAATACTTTAAGGATATCGAGCGTCGGAATCTACTTTGATCTCTGAGCTCGAACAATCCTACAAATGACTAAAAACAAACGCTTATTATTATGAAACTGAATTTGAGTTCACAAATTGTTCTCAACAAGGTTCCGGTGGAGTTTTATCGTCCCCGGACTGCTGTTGAGCGCTCGGAAATTACTCGTTGTGAGAAGATTGCTACCGATATTTTTCCCACAATAGAAGAAGGTGCGAAGGAGATAGCTGATAATATCGAGCTGGAAATTACGTCCAAGCAACGCGAGGGGCGCTACTGTGTGCTGGCTCTGGGTACGGGGCTTTCGCTCACACCGGTCTATGCGGAACTCATCCGCAAGCATCGCGAAGAGAAACTGAGCTTTAAGAATGTTGTGGTTTTCAATGCTTACGAGTATTTTCCGCTGAATCCGGACAGTAAAAACAGCAGTCTCAATCAGCTCAAAGACCGTTTCCTCGCCCACGTAGACATCGATGCACAGAACGTTTTCTCGCCCGATGGCACGATCAGTCAGGATGCCGTGCAGGAGTATTGCAGGCTTTACGAGCAGCGTATCGCCACATTCGGCGGTATCGATGTTTGCTTGCTGGGTATTGGTCGCATCGGAAACATCGCGACGAATGAGCCTGGTTCGGGCATTGCTTCATCTTCCCGATTGATGTTGATCGATGCAACGTCGCGCCAGGAGATGACAATGAGCTTTGGAACACAAGAAATCGTACCTCCGTGTTCTATCACAATGGGCGTGCAAACGATTCTTTCCGCCCGCAAAATCTTCCTCACCGCGTGGGGCGATGAGAAAGCAGATATCATTCAAAAGGCTGTGGAAGGTCCGCTGACTGATGCTATTCCGGCTTCATTCTTGCAGACACATAACAACGTGCGCGTAGTGATCGATCTTGCGGCGGCATCTAAACTCACTCGTATCATTCATCCGTGGCTCGTAACTTCGTGCGAATGGACGGATAAACTGGTGCGTTCGGCCTTGGTTTGGTTGTGTCAGCTTACTGGTAAACCTATCTTAAAGCTCACTAATAAGGATTATAACGAGAACGGTTTGAGTGAACTCCTGGCCTTGTATGGCTCTGCTTACAATGCCAATATCAAGATTTTCAATGATCTTCAACACACCATCACAGGCTGGCCGGGTGGCAAACCTAAGGCTGATGACACGTACCGACCTGAGCGGTCGAAACCGTTCCCTAAACGTGTGATTGTCTTTTCGCCACATCCCGATGACGATGTCATTTCAATGGGCGGTACATTGCGCCGATTGGTACAGCAAGGTCACGACGTGCACGTGGCTTACGAGACCTCGGGTAATATTGCTGTGGGAGACGAAGAGGTAACGCGTTTTATGCATTTCATCAACGGTTTCAATCAGATTTTCGATGAAAACAAAGACGAAGTGATCAAAAAGAAATATAAGGAAATCAAGAAATACCTTGCTGAAAAGAAAGAGGGCGACATTGATTCGGCCGATATTCGTACGATCAAAGGGCTGATTCGTCGTGGCGAAGCGCGTACGGCGTGCACTTTCAATCAGATTCCGCTCGACCATGTACATTTCCTTGATCTGCCGTTTTATGAGTCGGGAAAGATCGAAAAACTTCCGATGACCGAGGCAGATGTCAAAATCGTGCGTGATTTGATTGCCAAAGTGAAACCGCATCAGATTTATGTGGCCGGCGATTTGGCCGATCCTCACGGCACACATCGCAAATGCACGGACGCCGTTTTTGCTGCCATCGATTTAGAAAAAGAAGCCAATGCCGCGTGGCTGAAAGATTGTCGCATTTGGATGTATCGCGGAGCGTGGGCCGAATGGGAAATAGAAAACATCGAAATGTGTGTTCCGATGAGTCCCGAAGAGTTGCGCGCGAAACGCAATTCGATTCTGAAGCATCAGAGCCAAATGGAGAGTGCGCCTTTCTTGGGTAATGATGAGCGTCTCTTCTGGCAGCGTTCCGAGGACCGAAACCGCGGTACTGCCAAGCTTTACGACGATCTCGGACTGGCTTGTTACGAGGCAATGGAGGCTTTCGTAGAATATAAACCGCTTTAAACCGGCGGTTGGTCAAACTTGATTCAGAGAGTTAAGGAGTTGTCGTTTCACCTCTTTCACGCTGCGGCTGTAAGGTATCTGTTGCGTGAAGAGCGATGAACAGCGGGCTGCTTAACTCCCTTTTTGTTTCATTCTTTCATCAATTCAGTAACTATGAGAAAGCGAACGGGATTATTGGTGGCATCGATTTTTTGCACGGTAATGTGTGGAATGGCCCGGCAAAGCGAGTTTACGAGGGGCATAGGAATTTATCCGGGGCGCCCCACAGAGGATTTTTCGCCCGTGATGAAGCCCGATCACACTTATCGAAACATTGCTCTTCATCGGGCCGCTTATGGTTCCTCATCTTACGATTACAATCTCACGGCCCAATGGCTTACCGATGGTGTGACCACCACGGCGGATCCGTTGTTTCTTGAAGTCAGCACACCAGCCGGCTCATTGCCCCGTCGTGAGCGCGAGTGGGCTATCGACGGAGGCGAATGGACACGCAATATCTTGATGGGAGCCGATACCTATTTGCAATACGATTGGCATAATGCGCAACTCAAGGCTACACAACTCATGCTCACGGCTCGTGTAGCTTATGATGAGAAAAAGGCTGACAGTGGTTATGAAATTGCGTGCTTAGCTTCGAAAGACGGTGTGCACTGGACGAAGATAGGTGGTGTCAGTGGTCACGACTTGCCCGGAAAAGCTGCACGATATAAGGTTCATTCTGATCCAAATAAGGCTACTGATACCGAACTTCTGCCCTTGCGACTCATCGATTTGCGGTTGCCGCTCAAGCCGATGACATTTTCTCACCTCAAAGTTTGCTTCAAAATGAAAGGTGCCGCACATTGGACCGTGACCGAAGCCAATGCTCATCCGACATTCACGATCGATCCCCGCCAGGATGCTTGGATGAGTGCGGATGCCGGCGAGCAGTGGGTTTATGTGGATTTGGGTGTAAAAGCCGATTTCGATAAAGTGATTTTACACTGGATTCATAAAGCCGCCAAAGGACAGGTGCAGGTGTCCGATGATGCCGTTACGTGGCGAACGATTTCCCAACTCTCGTTAGGTAGCGGACAAAAAGAGATTGTTCGCTGCTCGGGCAGCGGTCGGTTTGTCCGTGTTTTGATGCAAGCGGCTGAGCCGGGGGCTAAGTGTTACGTGCTCAGTGAGTTGGAAGTAATGGGACGTGGCGGTTTGACGGCTGTCCCAAAAGCCGAAGCCGGGGTGTCGGGAGGTAAATATTATCTCAACGGAGGTGACTGGCGGCTACAGCGTTCATCGCAAGTGGCAGCGTCGGGCGAGCAGATTTCTCGACTGAATTACGACACGCGCGGTTGGATTCAGGCCACGGTACCGGCTACGGTGCAGACTTCTTACGTGAACATCGGCGCTCTCCCGAATCCTAATTATGCCGATAATCTGCTGCAAATATCCGATGTTTATTTCAATACCGACTTCTGGTATCGCCGCGAATTTCGGTTCCCCGCACTGTCGAAAGAGCGCCGTGTGCTGCTCAACTTCGACGGAATCAACTGGAAAGCCGATGTTTTCCTGAATGGAAAACGTATCGATCGTATTGAAGGAGCATTCATTCGGGGCTGTACAGACATCACAAATGTTTTGCAGCCGGGTATTAACGTACTCGCCGTCAGGATTATTTGCAATGCCCATCCGGGATCGGTCAAGGAGAAAAATGCACTGAATACCGATTTCAACGGCGGTATTCTGGGGGCCGATAATCCAACTTTTCATGCTACGATAGGGTGGGATTGGATCTCAACTATACGTGGACGCGACATCGGAATATGGAATGACGTTTATCTGTCGACGTCGGGCACGCTGAAATTAGCCGACCCGCTCGTCACCACTCACCTGTCTTTACCAGACACCTTGGTCATGATGACGCCCGCGGTGTGCCTCACTAATAGTGAAGATCATGCCGTTTCGGCCACCGTTACGGGCCGGATCGGTCATTTGCATTTTACCAAAGATGTGACTGTTGCACCTCATTCGAGACAGGAAGTGACGTTTTCTCCTGACGAATTTGCACAGTTACGTGGGCAGCGAATGCGTCTTTGGTGGCCCAACGGCTACGGACAGCCTTATCGATATGATGCCGGTTTTGAAGTGAAAACGGCTGATGGTATTTCCGATTCGCTGCATTTCAAAGTCGGACTGCGCGAAGTAGCCTATCGAGATACCGCAACTCAACTCAAAATCTATGTCAACGGCCGTCGTATTGTGCCCTTGGGTGGCAACTGGGGGTTCAGCGAAAGCAATCTCAATTATCGTACTCGGGAGTATGATGCGGCCGTTCGCTATCACAAAGAGATGCATTTCAATATGATTCGGAACTGGGTGGGACAGATTGGTGACGATGAATTTTATGATGCTTGCGACCGTTATGGAATCTTGGTTTGGCAAGATTTTTGGCTTGCCAATCCTTCTGACGGTCCCGATCCGGCTGATGAGCGGATGTTTCTTGCCAATGCACGCGATCTGATTCATCGTATTCGTCGCCATCCGAGCATTGCGATCTATTGCGGACGGAATGAGGGTTACCCTCCCGAAAGCCTCGACCAGGCTTTGCGAACCGATGTTGCTGCATTGCATCCTAACCTTCTTTATATATCAAGTTCGGCTGACGAGGGTGTCAGCGGGCACGGTCCTTACAACGCATTGGCGGCAAAAGAGTATTTTGAAAAGCAAACGGGGAAGCTCCACACAGAGCGAGGTATGCCGGCGGTGATGACTTTCGAGGGGCTTGTTCGTACTCTACGCTCCGATCAATTATGGCCACAGAATGCCGTTTGGGGCCAACACGACTACACGATGGGAGGTGCTCAGCGCGGCGAATCATTCAATTCGCTCATTGAGAGAGGGTTCGGTACGCCGAAAAATGCCCGCGATTTCACGACATTGGCACAATGGATTAATTATAATGGGTATCGGGCGATGTTCGAATCGACGAGTAAAGACCGACAGGGATTGCTTATTTGGATGAGCCATCCGTGTTGGCCGACAATGGTTTGGCAAACTTACGACTACTATCTTGAACCTACTGCTGCCTATTTTGGTGCTAAGAAAGCCTGCGAGCCGCTGCATATCCAATGGAATCCGCTTACGCGTCGGGTAGAGATTATCAGTCTTCGGGCTGACAGTTTAGCTGGATTTACAGTTTGTGCAACTATGTTCGACAAGCAGGGTAAGCGTTTGTGGTATGCAGAACGGGCGTTAACAATTGGTGAAAACACCACTGTGACAGATATTGCCATAGCTGATCCCAGCGCGGATACGGGTGTTTATTTCATCGATTTACAGTTGTTGGATGAGCGAAAACAATTGGTTTCAGAAAATTTTTACGTGGAATCTACCGTAACTGACAATTTTCAAGGTCTGAAATTGTTGCCGGTTGTTGGTTTGAACCAAACCATTCATACAATACGCAACGGTAACACGTGGATAGCTACACTGGTGCTTGCTAACAAGACTGCAACGCCCGCGCTGATGATTCGCCTCAATCTATTGGGTGAAGACGGCTCACAGATTCTCCCCGTGATATATAGCGACAATTATTTTTCGCTGCTTCCCGGCCGCGAAAAGACGATAACCATTAGTTGGAGGGATGAAGACTCGCGGGGCATCAAGTCTCGTGTGGAGCTCAGTGGGTATAATGTGGAAAGAAATATTGTTTCTAATCTTTCTTTATAAATAATCTAAAAGAAAGAATCTTTACTTTCCCCATCTCTCTTTGGAGAAGATGGGGAGGTTTTATTTATACTAAGTAGATGAGGAATACAAATCTATTTGTTACAATGTGAAAAGGTATTTCGGTAAGGTTTTCAGTGGTTTGGTTCAAAGCAGAAAGAAGATGTAAGGTTTCATTATTGCCTGATAAGAGAGGAGTGGATATTCTTTTGATTTTATTCTCTTATTACATCTCTTTTTCGTATCTTTGCGCCTTGAAATCAGTAACGATATAATCATAATAGAAAGAAAATGGCTAAGAGATTTGCCGAATATAACGGTCTGGATCTGACCGTAGTTAATCGTGAGGTCCTGGGCAAGTGGAAGCAGGACGATGTCTTCCATAAGTCGATCGATGAACGGGCGGGATGTCCACAATTCGTATTTTTCGAGGGCCCACCATCGGCTAACGGACATCCGGGAATCCACCACGTACTGGCACGTGCCATCAAAGACGCGTTCAATCGATATAAAACAATGAAAGGATTTCAGGTATATCGTAAAGCAGGTTGGGATACACACGGGCTGCCGGTGGAATTAGGCGTGGAGAAAGAACTCGGTATCACGAAGGCCGATATCGATAACCGTGAGTCGGAGAAGTATATCTCGGTGGCCGATTACAATAAAAAGTGCCGTGAAAACGTGATGATGTTTACAGCAGAGTGGCGTGAAATGACTGAGCGGATGGGCTACTTTGTAGACTTGGATCATCCTTATATCACTTACGATAATAAATATATCGAGACCTTATGGTGGCTGTTGAAACAGCTTTATACGAAAGGTTTATTATATAAAGGCTACACGATTCAGCCTTATTCGCCAGCAGCAGGAACGGGATTAAGTTCGCACGAGTTGAATCTACCCGGTTGTTATCGCGATGTGAAAGATACTACGGTGACGGCTTTGTTTAAGATTATTGATCCGCGGGAAGAGTGGACTCGGTGGGGAACACCGTATTTTATGGCCTGGACTACTACGCCGTGGACTTTGCCTTCGAACACTGCATTGTGCGTAGGACCGAATATCGAATATGTAGCTGTTGAAACGTATAATACTTACAATGATAAGCCAATTACGGTGATTATTGCCGAGAGCCGGCTCAACGCTTATCTAAAACCTGAAGGATGCGAACTGACACTGGACAATTATAAACACGGTGATAAAGTGGTGCCTTATCGCGTCATTGGAACTTATACTGGGGCAGAGCTTGTGGGCTTGAAGTATCAGCAGCTGATGCCTTGGGTAAAGCCTTCGGCTAAATTAGATGCTAACACGCCTGCATTTGTTCACAGCTATGCTGCTGCTCATCCGGAGAAGATTTTTACCGGCGAGAATGGTAAAGATCAATTTGTTGAGATGGCGGAGAAAGCTTTCCGCGTGATTCCTGGTGATTATGTCACCACCGGAGACGGTACGGGCATTGTGCATATTGCTCCTACATTCGGCGCCGATGATGCCAAGGTGGCTAAAGATTCCGAAATCCCGTCTCTGTTTCTGATCAACCGACGGGGTGAAACGCGCCCGATGGTAGATTTGCAGGGGAAATATTACGTGCAGAACGAGTTGGATGCACATTTTGTCGAAGCGTGTGTTGATGTTGAGGCTTATGGTCATCACGCCGGCGACTATGTGAAAAACGCTTACGATCCACGATTCAATACCGACGGATATGACGAAGCCGCGGCTAATGAAGCTGAAGACCTTAATGTCGTGATCTGTATGGAAATGAAGCAGGCAGGTATTGCGTTCAGAATCGAGAAGCACGTACATAACTATCCTCATTGTTGGCGCACTGACAAACCTATTCTATATTATCCGCTCGATAGCTGGTTTATCAAGAGTTCGGCCAAGAAAGAGCGGATGGTTGAACTCAATAAAACCATCAACTGGCAACCGGAATCGACCGGTACAGGTCGTTTCGGCAACTGGCTCGAGAATCTAAACGATTGGAATCTCTCTCGTTCGCGTTTTTGGGGTACGCCACTTCCCATTTGGCGTGACGAAGATGGTAAGGAGGTTTGCATCGGTTCGCTCGAAGAGTTGTATGCTGAGATAGAGAAGAGTGTAGCAGCAGGTGTGATGATATCCAATCCGATGAAAGAGAAAGGATTTGTACCGGGTAACTTTGCACAAAAAAATTACGACCGAATAGACTTGCATCGTCCGTATGTAGACAAGATTGTGCTTGTGAGCGAGAGTGATAAACCTATGTATCGCGAGACCGATCTTATCGACGTTTGGTTTGACTCGGGAGCAATGCCCTATGCACAGGTGCATTATCCGTTCGAGAATTGCGATGCGATTGATAGGCGACAGGCTTTTCCTGCCGACTTTATCAACGAAGGTGTTGATCAAACACGCGGCTGGTTTTTCACCCTGCACGCCATCGCCACGATGGTGTTTGACAGCGTGGCATTCAAGAACGTGATCTCCACGGGACTCGTGCTTGACGCGAAAGGAAACAAAATGAGCAAACATATAGGTAATGTGGTCAATCCCTTTGAAATGATTGACCGATACGGAGCTGATCCTGTGCGCTTCTATATGATGACCAATTCGGAGCCATGGGATAACCTCAAGTTTGATCCTAACGGTGTAGACGAGGTGCGTCGTAAGTTCTTTGGTACGCTCTACAATACCTATTCTTTCTTCGCACTCTATGCTAACGTTGATGGATTTGCCCCAACCACGTCTCAAATCAAGGTGGAAAACCGCCCCGAGATTGACCGTTGGATTCTCTCCTCGCTCCATACATTAATAAAAGGTGTCGACCGCGAACTTCGGCAATACGATCCTACGCGTGCTGGTCGACTCATCGACGCTTTCGTCAATGACGATCTCAGCAACTGGTATGTACGGCTCAATCGAAAACGGTTCTGGGGGAAAGAGATGGACACCGACAAACTATCGGCTTATCAAACGCTCTACGTCTGCCTGACCACTGTAGCCAAGCTGCTGGCACCGTTCGCACCGTTCTATGCCGACCGACTCTGGGGAGACCTCAGCAATTCCACCTGTTCGGTACATCTAACACGATTTCCTGAGGCCGATGATACTGTCATCGATTCCGAACTTGAAGTACGGATGGAGCTGGCGCAAAAAATCACATCGATGACGCTCGCTTTGCGTCGCAAAGTTAATATCAAAGTTCGCCAGCCCTTGCAGCAGATTATGATTCCCGCCGTGGATGCAACCCAGAAAATGCATATTGAAGCTGTGAAAGAACTCATCAAGAACGAGGTAAACGTTAAGGAGTTACGTTTCGTTGAAGGAAGTAGTGTGCTGGTGAAGAAAGTGAAGTGTAATTTCCGAACGATGGGTAAGAAGTACGGTAGCTTAATGAAAGATATCGCCGCACAGATGAGTGCGCTTACTCAACTCCGTATTGCCGACTTGGAGCGTGACGGGAAAATCGAACTCAACATTGCTGGCCAATTTGTGAGTGTAGATATTACCGACGTAGAGATTATCAACGAAGACATCCCTGGCTGGTTAGTGGCTAACGAGAGTAATCTGACAGTAGCTCTTGAGGTAGAGCTTACCGAAGCGCTTCGCCGTGAGGGTATGGCCCGTGAACTGATCAATCGTATTCAGAATCTGCGTAAAGAGAGTGGTTTAGAAATCACTGACCGCATCCGCGTCACTCTCTCGCCCTATCCGCAGGTTGAGACTGCTGTGGCCGACTACGGCAAATACATCTGCACGCAAGTACTATCTGATACGATCGAATTAGCCGACAACGCAGGTGCAGAGATAGACTTTGATGAGTTTACGATCCGCATTGTAGTTGAGAAGATATGACGCGACAAATGAGCATGTGCCGTAGTAGATACAATTATCGAGATAATAAATAGAGAGTAAAATCATTAAATGACTTAAGAATTATGGTAGAAAAGAAAAGGTATAGCGATGAAGAACTGGAGGAATTCAGCAGCATCATTCACGAGAAACTGAAATTAGCTCGTCGCGATTACGAGTCAATGATGCGCACGTTGATGAACCAAGACAACAACGACGTTGACGATACATCGCCTACGTATAAAGTTTTGGAGGAGGGTAGCACCACGCAGAGTAAGGAAGAACTGGTACAGTTGGCCAATCGGCAGCAGAAGTTTATCACGGGATTAGAAGCTGCGCTTGTGCGAATCAAGAATAAAACTTACGGTATTGACCGGATAACGGGTGAACTGATTCCGAAAGAGCGTTTACGCGCCGTGCCCCACGCTACACTGAGTGTGGAATCGAAAAACGCGCGCAAACGTTGATGTAGGCGGAAAGAGGAGAGGATGAGAAAGTATCGAGAATTTTTCACCAACGGACGCTTGTCTGTGCTCATTGTCATAGCGATTCTGGTGATCGACCAATTGGTTAAGATTGTCGTCAAGACGAATATGTCGTTAGGCGAATCGATTCGCATAACTGATTGGTTTTACATCGATTTTGTTGAGAACAAAGGGATGGCTTTCGGTCTGACGTTTTTCAATAAGCTATTCTTAAGCGTGCTTAGGTTGTGTGCTATTAGTGTTATCGGCTGGTACATCTATCGACAGGTAAAGGCCGGTGCGCGTACCCGCTATGTGGTTCTGCTGTCGATGGTAGTGGCCGGCGCAGTGGGAAATGTGCTTGATTCAATGTTCTACGGACTTGTTTTCAGTGCGTCGTCGCCTTTCTCCGTGTCTCAGTGGGTACCTTTCGGTACGGGCTATGCAGGATTTCTGATGGGTAAGGTGGTGGATATGTTTTATTTTCCACTGATTGTTACCACGTGGCCCGATTGGGTTCCGTATTGGGGCGGTGAGGAGTTTGTATTTTTCAGTCCGGTGTTCAATTTCGCCGACTCGTGCGTAAGCGTGGGATTTGTGGCTCTACTTATTTTTTGTAGGAAAGAGCTGGGGCAGATTTCGTTTCGCAAACTATGAAAAATCTCTCCGTACATATCGTTACGGCAGTTCTGTTGATCGGCTCATTTGTGCTGACAGTAGGTTGTAAACCCGGCGTTCCTAGCCGATACATTCAGCCAGACGATATGGAAGACATCCTTTACGATTATCATGTCGCCGACGGAATGGCAGCGCTGCAATCGGTCGATCAAGTCGTGTGCCAGCGTGCTTACCGATTGGCCGTGCTGAAAAAACACGGTGTAACGACGGCAGGGTTCGATTCGTCGTTGGTGTATTATATGCGCCATGCTGATCGGATGCACCAGATTTACGAGCATCTGGCTAAGCGAATGAGCGACGAGGCCGTGTCGCTGGGTGCGTCGGCCAGTGGAGCAGATAGTTATAACACGTTTTCGGCCACAGGAGATACAGCTAATATTTGGAAAGGTGAAACCTCGGCTGTTTTTGTTCCGAAGCCGCCGTTCAATCAAATGTCATTTTCCGTCAAAGCCGATTCGACTTTTCATAGGGGCGATGTCATTCTGCTCCATTTCAGGGCACAGTTTATTTACCAAGATGGAACGCGCGACGGTATCGCCGTATTAGCTGTGAAGTTCGGTAACGACAGTACGGCTTCGCAAGTGTTGCACGTTACAGGCTCGTCTTCTTATACATTACAGGTGCGTGACGACCGCCATCTCGGCATCAAACAGGTGAGCGGTTTTTTGATGCTGAATAGGAGCTTGTCGCCTGAGCAATCCACAACTACCTTGCAGATAATGGCCATTAGTAGGCTTCGATTGATTCGGATTCACGAGCAAAAAGGTAAGAAAAAGGAGCAAGCTGCTGCCGACTCGACCAAGGTTGATTCTGTTTCTGCAGGCCAGGGAGTTCCGACAGAATCGCAATCGGATGGAGAATCACGATCGGTTCCGCAGATTCCGTCCACAGAATCATCGGGAAATGTGGGCGAAGCTCCACTTCTCCCCAAAGAGATTCATACTTGATGAGCGCAGCATTTCGGCGAGTCGGGGCGCACAGGGTGATCGATAAAGATCGGGTGTTACGACAAGCCGTAGTAGAAATCAGTCACGGGCACGTGGTGAATTATTATCCATTTGTGGATGAGTTGCCCGTAACAGAGTGGTTAGGAGGCACCATCCAGCTTTGTCGTGATACAAGAGGTGCATTGCGAGCTTATTGGTTTGAAGGGCCGATGTCGCTTAACAACAATGGAAAATTATTAGAATAATCGCATAAAGAGCACAATGATGAATATTGATGAACTTGAAAACCGTTTGATAGAACTGGCTTTTGCTGAAGACATCGGCGACGGCGACCATACCACGCTGTGTTGCATTCCCGAAGATGCCACCGGAAGTTCGCACCTTTTGATAAAAGAAGACGGAATCCTGGCAGGTGTAGAGGTGGCCAAGAATGTGTTTGCCGCTTTCGATCCGACGTTGAAAGTCGAGGTACGCATCCCAGACGGATCGCCCGTAAAGGTAGGCGACATCGCAATGGTGGTTACAGGTAAAACGCGTTCTTTGTTACAAACAGAACGTCTGATGCTGAATATTATGCAACGGATGAGCGGTATTGCCACGATGACTCGCCAGTATGTGGAACGGCTCAAAGGTACTCACACCCGCATTCTCGATACCCGTAAAACTACGCCAGGACTTCGGATGCTCGAAAAGCAGGCTGTGGAGATTGGGGGTGGAACCAATCATCGTATTGGTCTTTTTGATATGATTCTTCTCAAAGATAATCATATCGACTTCGCGGGCGGCATAGAAAATGCTATCGACCGTTGCCATCGGTATCTGAAAGATAAGAAGCTCGACTTGAAAATAGAGATTGAAGTGCGTGATTTTGGCGAGCTTCAGCGTGTGCTCGACAAAGGAGGCGTCGATCGAGTGATGCTCGACAATTTTTCGGTTTCTGATACAAGAAAAGCCGTCAAACTCATTGCAGGGCGAGTAGAAACGGAGTCTTCGGGCGGTATTACTTTCGATACGATTCGCGATTATGCCGAGCAGGGAGTAGATTTTATTTCTGTCGGTGCACTCACTCATAGTGTCAAGGGTTTGGATATGAGTTTCAAGGCTTGTTAGCATTCGTTTTATCAAATATCAAAACGCAGTCTTTTGAATTGGTTGTTCAGTATATTTCTCGCGGCGAGTGTCGTTTTCGGTTCACCGGTCAACTATGAAATAGCTTTGGCCGGCAATTTCGGCGAACCTCGACCTAACCATTTCCACGGCGGCACGGATATCAAAACGGGCGGCGTTGAGGGCAAAGCTATTTTCTCAATAGGCGATGGTTATGTCTCACACGTATCTGTGGGCATCGGCGGTTTCGGCAATGCGGTGTATATACATCATCCGGAGGGCTATACGAGTGTGTATTGTCATTTGAAGAAATTTACTCCGCAAATTACCGCAATGGTGCGAAAGTGGCAGTATGCACATCGTTCTTATATCGGCGATATGTTATTTGCCCCAACTGATTTGCCCGTAGCTCGGGGACAGTTGATTGCTGTCAGTGGTAATTCGGGTGCATCGCAGGCACCCCATTTACATCTTGAAGTACACGACACGCGTACGTGGGAGATGCGCGATCCACTCGATTTGATTGGCGGAGCAGTCAAGGATAGCTTGGCGCCGATGGCTCATGGATTTATGGCTTATCCCCAAATGGGAGAAGGCGTATTCTGTGGCGGAAGCTCCAAGCAGTCGTTTCCTTTCACGGCTCACAATTTGACGCGTAAGTTTACGGCGTGGGGAAAAGTGGGCTTTGGTATTTGGGCCAACGATTATATGGAAATAACGTATAATCGTTACGGTGTCAGGAAGACCGAACTTTTTGTAGACGGACATCTTGTTTTCAGTAGCGATGTCGGTCGTGTGCCCGTAGAAGACAATATGATGGTCAATGCTTGGGGGGATTACGAGCATTTTCTGCGTTATAATGTATGGTATATGCGTTCTTTCATTCTGCCTGGTGTCACGCTTCCTTGTCTTTGGGCCGATGCCGGCCGCGGACTGATTGACTTCAATCAGGAACGCGATTATCACCTCACTTATTCTTTGACAGATTTCAAAGGCAATAACAGTCGATATACGTTCACGGTCACTGGTAAACGAGCAGTCATCCAGTCACGGCGCGAAATACATCCGATGCGCACGCTCAGATGGGACAAAATGAATGTCGTTCAACTTCCGGGGATGCAACTTGTGCTTCTTTCTACGTGTTTAGCTGACCATTGTGAGACACGACCTAAAATAAGATTCTGTCCAGGACAACTATCCGACACCTATCAACTGATGCCTGCATCGTTCCCACTATTTCATTATACTAAGATCAGTATACGTCTGAAACGGCCTGTAAAAGATCCTTCCAAGCTCTATATCGTCAGCCATTGGGGAACGGATCGGTATATGGGTGGAACCTATCAAAATGGATGGGTGACGGGACGTGCACGAGAGCTCGCTGCAACTTACGGTATTTCGTACGATGATATACCGCCAATCATCACGCCATTAACGGTTAATCGCTGGCCGATTAACCACATCGTGCGAATCGGCTTATGGGACAGGGGAAGCGGGGTGGCTTCTTATGAGGGATATATCGATGGAAAGTTTGTTCTTTTCGAGGAAGTACCCAAGAGTCCGTGGGTGTGTTGCGACCTTACCCAAACACCGATCAAACGTACCGGAGGGATGCATCGCCTGACGTTTATTGCAACAGATAATCGGGCAAACAAACGCATTTTTATGACACAAGTAAAGTATTAACCTAACCAATTAAGATATGAGTAAACGTTCAGTACACAATTCAAGAGTTCTGTTTTTGCTCGTTGCGGCAATGTTTTTATCCGTTAAAGCGAGCGCTTGTACCAATTTTATCGTGGGCAAAAAGGCCTCGAAAGACGGTTCTGTCATTTGCACCTACAATGCTGATGATTACGGAATGTTCATCGGTCTGTGCCATTTTCCTGCGGCTAAACACGCCAAGGGAGAGATGCGTAAGATCATCGATTGGGATACAAAGGTGTATCACGGCGAGATTCCCGAGGTTCCCGAAACGTATAATGTTATCGGAAACATCAACGAGTACCAAGTAACTATTGGTGAAACGACTTATGGCGGGCGCGAGGAAATGGTCGACACAACCGGTATTCTCGATTATGGTTCGCTCATCTATGTGGCTTTGCAACGCTCTAAAACAGCGCGCGAGGCCATTCGTGTGATGACTTCGCTCACAGAGAAATACGGCTATTGTAGTGGAGGCGAAACTTTTACTATCTGTGATCCGAATGAAGCTTGGATTATGGAAATGATGGGAAAAGGGCCCGGTTCGAAAGGAACGGTGTGGGTGGCTATGCGTATTCCCGACGATGCAATTTGCGGGCACGCTAACCAAAGCCGTATCGGCAAGTTTAATATGAAGGACAAAAACAATGTACTTTACTCAAAAGATGTGGTCTCCTATGCCCGTAAGATGGGATGGTTTATGGGGAAAGATGCTGATTTCTCGTGGAAAAATGTCTACGCAAAACCCACATTCAGCGGCCGACGTTTCTGTGATGCGCGTGTGTGGAGTTTCTTCCGACATTTTGATGCCGATTTTGATCGCTATCTTCCGTGGGCTTTAGGAAAAGATCCGAATGCAGAAGATATGCCACTTTGGATTGTTCCAAATCGTAAACTGAGTGTGCAAGATGTAGAAATGTGTATGCGCGATCATTACGAAGGAACTGCCTTAGCTACCGACAGCGCTGATATCGGGAGCGGAATATGGCAGATGCCTTATCGTCCGACACCATTATCGTTCACGTACGAGGGTAAGAAATATTTTAATGAGCGTCCTACCAGCACGCAGCAGACCGGCTTTTCTTATGTCGCACAGATGCGCGCGTGGCTGCCGAGACAAATCGGAGGTGTGCTTTGGTTTGGAAACGACGATGGCAATATGATTGCTTATACGCCTATCTATTGTGGCAACACCGTCCAACCCGAATGTTATAATACGCCGGGTGCAGATGCACTCACTTTCTCTGACAAGAATGCGTACTGGGTTTGCAATTGGGTGAGCAATATGGTTTATCCCCGTTATGTGCAGATGTTTCCCTCGTTGCGCGAGGTGCGTGATAGTCTTGAGCGCTCTTATTTTGCCCATCAACCTGCTGTAGAATCCCAGGCGCGCACGCTCTATGCTACCAACCCGACGTTGGCCGTTGAATATCTCAACGATTATAGCAATACGAAAGCACAAGAGATGCTTGCTCGCTGGAAACAGCTTGCCATCTATCTTATCGTGAAATACAACGATATGATTGTTAAGCCCGATCATAACGGTGTCTTCGAGCGTACTGCCACGGGAATAGGTGCCAAGGTTTCTCGTCCTGGTTATCCCAAAGCATTTGCTAAAAAACTCATCGGGGCGACTGGTGATAAGTTTGCTTGTCCATCAGAATAAGGTATATGTCTTAGAATCTGCACTGACATATAAAATAACCCGAATGTAAATTTAGCTTACATTCGGGTATTTTTTATTGTTTATTATTTCAATGATATGCTAATTCTTCATCTGACTACGATCAAGGTCTTGTTTTCGTCACAAAAATAAGCTTCTTGGGGAGTTTCACCCACTTGCGGTCGACAACGATTTTAATGGTGCTTCCCTCTTGTTGCGTGAATGTATAAGTACCGTCATCATTTTGGGTAAGCGTTGCGGTGAGATCTTCGCTACCGTAATCATTGATGATGGAAAGGTGTGCTGATGTGGGTTTGGTGAGTGAAATGTCTGTGATAAGCCATTTACGCGTATCTCTTTGAGCGCCCAAATAGCCGGGAAGTGAGCCGAAAATCTCTTGCTCGGGTACCTCTATGTCTTTTTCATAGAAGTCCATCTGGATATATACCTGGTATTCGGCATTATAAATTGTTCCTTGAAAAGGTTTATTTGTTTGGGCAGAAGCGAAAAACGGTAAGAAAGCGGACAATATAATGAAAAGAATATTCTTTGTATTCATAACCTATTGATTTATGTGGAGATAGAAAATATACACGATGCGATCGTTATTTGAAATATTACAAAGATAATTATTCTTGATAAGAAATCAAACTGTTTTAGGCTTTTATAGCGTTTAAAGTTGTGGATTTAGGATTTTTATATTATCTTTGCCCCATCTTATAAGTATTGTATGAGGAAGGATAAATTATTTCCCGACTATGTTTTTGAGTCGAGTTGGGAAGTATGCAATAAAGTGGGCGGCATCTACACTGTATTGTCTACGCGAGCAAGAACATTGCAACAAGTAATGAAGGATCGGTTGATCTTCGTGGGGCCAAACTGTTGGGGCAACGAGGTTTGTCCTTATTTCACGGAAGAACGCGGCTTATTTGGCTCGTGGCGCGAGGCAGCTTGTAAGGAAGGTCTATATATTAAGGTGGGCCGATGGGAGATTCCTGCCGGCCGATAGCTATCCTGGTAGATTTTAATAGCTTCTATTCGCACAAAGACGAGATTTATACACAGATGTGGGAATGGTATGGCGTAGATAGTCTTCACGCTTATGGCGATTATGATGAAGCCTCGATGTTCTCTTATGCAGCGGCTCGAGTGGTGGAGAGTTTTTATTTTTATCACCTTAATTCGCGTCAGCAGGTAGTCTATCACGGCAATGAATGGATGACAGGATTAGGCCTGCTTTATATCAATCGTAAGTTACCGCAGATCGCAACAATATTTACAACCCACGCAACCAGCATCGGGCGGAGTATCGCCGGAAACAATAAGCCGCTTTATGAGTATCTTTCGGTTTATAACGCGACCAAATGGCTGCCGAACTCAATATGCAAAGCAAACACTCGGTTGAGAAACAAACGGCTCACTATGTAGATTGCTTTACCACGGTGAGTGATATTACGGCTACAGAATGCCGCGAGTTGCTTGACAAACCTGTTGATTTTGTTTTGCCGAATGGTTTTGATAACGATTTTGTTCCGAAAGCATCTGCGTTTACCCGCAAGCGAAAGGCAGCCCGTGCACAATTGCTTCGTGTGGCTAATGAATTGATGGGAACCGATTTGCAGGATGATACGCTGATCGTGTCGACCAGTGGGCGTTATGAATATCGCAATAAAGGTCTCGATGTTTTCATCGAAGCGATGAATCGGTTACGTTCAGATGAGCGACTGAATCGGCACGTGTTGGCTTTCATTGAAGTTCCTGGCTGGGTGGGAGAAGCTCGCCACGACTTGAAAGAAAGGCTTCGGTCAGGTAAGGGAACAGTCACACCGTTACCCGATCCGACTCTTACACATTGGCTCCGCGATATGAATAATGACAAGGTAATGGGAGCTTTGAAATACTTCGGTATACATAATGTGCAGGAAGATCGTGTGAAAGTGATTTTCGTTCCGTGTTATCTCACGGGCAATGACGGTATTATCGATCTACCTTATTATGATGTCGTGTTGGGCAACGACTTGTGTATTTATCCCTCGTATTACGAACCTTGGGGGTATACTCCGTTAGAATCGATTGCTTTCAAAGTGCCGTGTATCACGACTGACTTATCCGGGTTCGGTCTTTGGGTTAATGAAGTGAAAGGCGGAAAGAGTATGATTGACGACGGTGTAGCAGTGGTTCATCGGACAGATTATAATTACTCGGAAGTGGCCGACGCAATTAAAGATGCGGTGATAGCCTATGCCACCGGCGATGAAGCGAGTATCAAACAGGCTCGTTCTAATGCAGACCGATTGTCAAAGAAAGCGCTTTGGAGTGCTTTCATCAAGTATTATAAAGATGCTTACGACTGTGCCTTGCGGAAAGCAGATGCAAGAAAGAAAACAATGATAATAAAATAGTAAATATAGATTTTATGAAGATTAAAGCAGATTATGCGAATGCTCCTCAGTGGAAAGAACTGACCATTAAGTCAAGATTGCCGGAGCAGTTGAAATGTTTAGACGAGTTAGCCCATAATATGTGGTGGGCGTGGAATTATGAAGCCTGCAATTTATGGAAGAGTTTGGACGAAGAGCTTTATGAACAAGTGGGCCACAATCCCGTGATGCTGCTCGAACGACTAAGCTATGAGCGCAAAGAAACCATCGTCAAGAATAAGACGATTATGAAAAAGGTGAAGGACGTCTATGCAATGTTCCGTACTTATATGGACGTGAAGCCTAACTACAAGCGTCCATCTGTGGCTTACTTCTGTATGGAGTACGGGCTCAATCAGGTATTGAAGATTTATTCCGGAGGCTTGGGAATGCTTGCTGGCGACTATTTGAAAGAGGCTTCAGACAGCAATGTGGATATGTGTGCCGTGGGATTTCTTTATAGATATGGCTATTTCAAGCAATCGTTGAGTATAGACGGACAGCAGATTGCCAACTATGAAGCGCAAAATTTCAATTCGCTTCCCATTGAGCGTCAGCTTGATGAGAATGGAAATCCGATTGTAATTGATGTTCCTTATATGAACTATCAAGTGCACGCGTATGTCTGGCGGGTGAATGTGGGCCGCATTAAACTCTATCTTCTCGATACGGATAACGAAATGAACTCCGAATTCGACAAGCCAATCACCCACTCGCTTTATGGTGGCGACTGGGAGAATCGGCTCAAGCAAGAAATCCTGTTGGGTATCGGTGGTATCCTTATGTTGAAGAAACTCGGCATACAGAAGCAAATTTATCATTGTAACGAAGGTCACGCTGCGCTCTGTAACTTGCAACGGCTCTGCGATTATGTAGACGACGGACTCACCTTCAATCAAGCAATGGAACTTGTACGCGCCTCTTCACTCTACACCGTTCATACGCCGGTGCCTGCCGGTCATGACTATTTCGACGAGGCACTTTTCGGCAAATATATGGGTGGCTATCCTGAGAAGCTCGGCATCTCGTGGGATGAATTCATCGGGATGGGCCGCGAGAATCCCGACGATCACAACGAGAAGTTCTGTCTCTCCACTTTCGCCTGCAACACGTGTCAGGAAGTTAACGGTGTAAGCAAGCTCCACGGATGGGTCAGCCAGAAGATGTTCGCCCCCATCTGGAAAGGATATTATCCCGAAGAAAACCACGTGGGTTATGTTACCAACGGTGTACACCTACCAACCTGGACCGCTACCGAGTGGCGCAAACTCTACGCCCAATACTTCGATACTTCGTTTATGAGCGACCAAAGTAATGAAACGATTTGGCACGCTATTTACAATGTGCCCGACAACGAGATCTGGGATACGCGTATGGCGTTGAAAAAGAAGCTCGTAAACTATATCCGCGAGAAATTCACACAAACGTGGTTGAAGAATCAAGGCGATCCCTCGCGTGTGGTTTCGCTGCTCGAACGCATCAATCCCAATGCGCTGATGATAGGCTTCTGTCGTCGTTTCGCCACTTATAAGCGCGCCCATCTACTCTTTACCGATCTCGAACGTCTTTCGCGCATCGTCAACAACCCCGAGCGTCCCGTATTGTTCTTCTTCTCGGGCAAGGCGCATCCTGCCGATGGAGCCGGTCAAGGACTTATTCAGAAGATATTCGAGATCAGTCAGCGGCCCGAATTCCTCGGTAAGATAATCTTCCTTGAAGATTATGATATGCAGTTGGCACGCCGTCTTGTGTCGGGTGTCGATATTTGGATGAATACCCCCACGCGTCCGCTCGAAGCATCGGGAACATCGGGTGAGAAGGCTGAGATGAATGGTGTTGTCAATCTCTCGGTTCTCGATGGATGGTGGGTAGAAGGCTATCGCAAAGATGCCGGCTGGGCACTTCCGCAAGAGCGAACATACTCTAATCAAGGCTATCAAGACCAGCTTGATGCGGCTACCATTTATGGATTGCTCGAAAACGACATCATCCCGCTCTATTACGGTAAGAATAAGAAAGGTTACAGCGAGGGTTGGATCAAAGTTATCAAGAACTCCATCGCCACCATCGCGCCCCATTACACGATGAAGCGACAACTCGACGACTATTACGACAAGTTCTATATTAAGGAAGCGAAACGTTTTGTTAAGCTCGCGGCCGATGATAACCGGCTAGCCAAGGACATTGCTTTGTGGAAAGAAACTGTGGCCGAACGTTGGGATGCCATCCACGTGGTATCGAAAGAAGACTGCTGCCTGGCCGAAGGCGGCGAAACAGGTGTGACGTACACAATTAAATATGTGATAGACGAGCAAGGATTGAATGATGCCATCGGGCTCGAACTCATTGTCCTGAAAAACGATCAGAGTGGTGACGATCACGAGTTGTACACCGCTTGTCCGTTCCGCAAGGTGGCACAAGATGGTAATCTCTATACTTTCGAGGCCGACATTGAACCCGACGATGCCGGTGCATTCAAGTATTGTGTGCGAATGTTCCCGAAAAATGAGGCGTTACCCCATCGTCAAGATTTCTGTTATGTGAAGTGGCTCGACTAATCCTTTTGTATTTTTTATTATAACAAGCGCGTGTGTCTGAATATCAGTTTTGGCACACGCACTTCTGTTTTTTATTTGGATAGGTTAGGAGAGTATGGGTAAAAGGGAATACTATAAATAATGCGAGTTTGGGATAAGCATTTTCTTATACGATACATTGTCCGTCTTACCTCACGAGTGGGGGGTAAGTTCCGTCTGAGCCTGTCTGTTACGTTTCTTCCTCATTCACAGAATATAAGTCTATCCTGAACTCGTGTTAGAAATATTTAGTTGGGAAAATTAAGGAGAAAGATCAGGGAGTAACAAAAAAATAGAAATCGTTTGATTTTTACAGCCTTTTTCCGTACATTTGCAGCAGTAAAACTAAGAATGAAGATGAAATCATCGCTAAGATACTTATTTGTTATAGTAGCTTTTTTATTGGAATGCGTTACTTTTGCACAGAGCACAAAGTGGCGGGATATATATAAGGTGAAGAAAAAAGATACGATTTTTAGTATAGCTAAGCAGTATGGACTTACAGTTCCTGAACTGATGGATGCAAATCCTGATATGAAAAAAGCTGGCTATGAACTGAAAAAAGATGATTATGTCTTCATTCCCTATGTTGGGGCGAATGTAAAGCCGAAAACGACAGGAAAATCAGTCGTGCGTACAGATATCCGTACACGAGCTATCAGAGTTGGTGTGATGTTACCTCTGCACAATGCGGATGGTGATGGGCGCCGGATGGTGGAATATTATCGTGGTATATTGATGGCGTGTGATAGTTTGAAACGTAAAGGAATTTCGACGGATGTATATGCTTGGAATGTAGCTGTAGATACGGATATCCGTACGATTTTGATGGATAAGAAAGCAAAAGATTGTGATTTGATCTTTGGTCCGCTTTATACTTCTCAAGTGCAGTCTCTGAGTACTTTTTGTAAGACGAATGGAATTAAATTAGTGATCCCTTTTTCTATTTCGGGTGATGTCGTGGCGCATAATCCGCAAGTCTTTCAGGTGTACCAGTCGACTGATATGCTCAATACAATGGCGATCAATGCATTTTTATCTCGCTTTTCAAAACATCATCCCGTTTTTATTGACTGTAACGATCCGGAAAGTTCGAAAGGAACTTTTACCTCAGGATTGCGTAATCAATTGGATCGACGAGGTGTGAAATATAGTATTACGAATTTACGATCGAGCGAGGAAAACTTTTCTAAGGCTTTTAGTCGTGTGCAGCCGAATGTTGTAATCTTGAATACGGCTCGTTCGCCTGAATTAAATGTTGCTATTGCCAAGATTAACGGACTTACAGTGAATGTGCCGGGCGTGGTAGTATCGTTATTCGGATATACAGAATGGCTGATGTATACGAAATATAATCTCAATAATTTCTTTAAGTTCGACACCTATATTCCCACGACTTTCTATTATAATCCATTATCGGCAGCTACACGTAATTTGGAAAACAATTATCGTCGTTGGTTTGGCACGGAGATGTTGTATGCTTTGCCGCATTTCGCTATTATAGGATATGATCAAGCACAGTTCTTTTTGCAGGGACTTCACCGATACGGCACTGCATTTAATGGATTGAAAGGTGAGAACGTATATCGAGCACTTCAATCGCCGATGAATTTCAAGCGAGTGGGAACAGCGGGCGGAATGCAGAATAGCCATTTTATGTTGATTCATTATACATATAATCATACGATCGAGTCAATAACCTATTAAAATGCGTAAATTTATCCTCTTTTTAGGTCTTATCTGTACTTTCAATGCGGTTGCACAAGTTGGGCAACATCGCAATGATTTCTCCATTGGATTTAATGGCGGATATGTGTTGAGCTCGGTATCATTCAGTCCGTCTGTTCCACAAAAAATGCATGGGGGTGTTACAGGTGGTTTATCGCTGCGATATGTATGTGAGAAATATTTCAATACAGTATGCTCCATTTATGCAGAAGTGAATTATGCGTCTCTTGGGTGGAGAGATAAGATTCAGGATGTAAATAATGCTCCTGTAATCAATGAAATTACAGGAGAAGCTGAAGCTTACAGTCGTACGATTAACTATATTCAAGTGCCGATAATGGCCCATTTAGCTTGGGGAAAAGAGTCTCGTGGAGTACAATTCTTTATTAATCTCGGTCCGCAGTTCGGGATTTATCTGAACGAATCTACGAAAATGAATTTCGACTTTGAAAAGCGTAATCGAACAGCTCGTTCGAGTTCGATTGTTGCCCAAGACACGATGACCGTTGAGAAAAGGTTCGATTATGGAATTGCTGCGGGCATCGGATTGGAATACACTGTGCCCCGTATTGGACATTTCTTAGTGGAAGGACGATATTATTATGGGCTTGGAAATATTTATGGGGACAGTAAGCGCGACTATTTCGGCCGTTCTAACTTCGGTAATATTATTTTGAAAATGACTTATCTTTTTGACATAACTAAAACCAAAAAATAATAACTATGTTTGAAAATCAACCTAAGGGCCTGTTTGCATTGGCGTTGGCCAACACAGGCGAGCGTTTCGGGTATTACACAATGATCGCAATCTTCGTCTTATTTTTGAAAGCGAATTTTGGGTTCTCACCTGCTGTTGCCGGTAACATTTACGCCGTATTTCTATCATTGGTCTATTTTCTTCCGTTTGTCGGAGGTATATTAGCTGATAAATTCGGCTACGGTAAGATGGTTACTGGGGGTATCATTGTGATGTTTGTCGGTTACTTGATGTTAGCTTTACCATTAGGAGCAAATACGGTTGCTATTATTGCAATGGGGGCTGCGCTTCTGATGATCTCAGTGGGAACCGGATTATTTAAAGGCAATTTGCAAGTAATGGTAGGCAACCTTTACGATTCGCCAGAATATGCCGGTAAGCGTGATTCCGCCTTTTCCATTTTCTATATGGCTATTAACATCGGTGCATTATTTGCTCCCAGTACAGCTGTCGGTATAATGAATTATGTCCAGCATCATTTTGGTGTGAGTGTAAATGATTCTTATCATTTTGCATTTGGAATTGCTTGCATCTCGCTGATCGTCTCTATTTTGATTTATTATACTTGTCGTCGTACATTTAAACATGTCGAAGGTTCTGTGGCTCAAATTGCTAAGGCTGATACGAATGTAGCCGAGCTGAGTCCCAAAGAGACTAAGGAACGTATTACGGCTCTTGTATTGGTCTTTGCCGTAGTCATATTCTTTTGGATGGCATTTCATCAGAATGGGCTCACATTGACGCTCTTTGCAGATGAGTTTGTGGCTAAGAGTGCAACAGGTTTCGATAGTATGTTCTTTGATGTAATCAACCTTGTTTTGACTGTATTTATAGTGTATGGACTTTTCTCGGTATTCCAGTCTAAGACTTCGCGTGCTAAGCTGATATCTTCGTTGGTAGTTATCCTGGCTGTTTGCGGATTGATTTACAAATATATGACACTCCCTGAGACAACGGATCTTGCTGCTCCGATTTTCCAACAGTTCAATCCGTTTTTTGTTGTAGCTTTAACACCGGTTTCAATGGCTATTTTCAGTTGGTTGGGTAGGACCGGTAAGGAACCCTCTGCACCACGCAAGATTGCTTACGGAATGATGGTGGCAGCAATGGGATTCGTCATTATGACAATCGGTTCTATCGGATTGCCTTCACCCACAGGACAGGCTGCGGCTACGGCAGTCGGGACAGCGACATTCGTTTCGCCAAACTGGCTTATTTCTACTTACTTAGTACTCACTTTCGGCGAGTTATTGCTATCTCCGATGGGTATTAGTTTTGTTAGCAAGGTTGCTCCTCCGAAATATAAAGGAATGATGATGGGAGGGTGGTTTGTTGCTACGGCTATCGGTAATTATCTTACCAGTATTCCAGCGTTGTTATGGGGCGATGCGTCGCTTTATATTGTTTGGGGATTACTTATCGGTCTTTGTTTCCTCGCTGCTATCTTTATGTTCATTATAATGAAGCGTTTAGAAAAAGTTTGCTGATTTGATTTAATTGACACAAAAAGTTGATATACTAATACACCCGAGTGTGAAAAGTAGCACACTCGGGCGTTTTTTATTACTTTCTGATGTAAGGAGAGATGGATATAATACGAGGCAACTAATAAATCTTAATGGGATGAGATTTTCAGCTGTTTTATGGCAATGTTCGTAAAGTATTGGCTACTTTTGCGTATTAAGTGATGGCCATTTATAATACTATTCAGATGAATCTGAGGATATTCATCGCGATGACGATGTGTTTTGTTGCGATTTCGGCTTGCACACTTTCCGATAAAGAAAGAGTGGATAAGGTGAATGAGGAGGCGTATGCCTGCCATTATCGTAGTTTGGAGGCGACGGAGAAGAATGCCCTTTTGGCCTTATCATTGGCGACAAATTATGGGGCGGGTAAGGCCGAAGCGTATAACAATTTGGCGTTTGTGAGCATTGTTCGAATGGACTTCCCAAAAGCATACAAACAATTGGACCAAATAGAGTCGGTGACCGACAATCAAGTGGAACTTCTCATTGCCGATATACAATATATGCGATTGTGTCAACGACAATCTAAGAACAAAGAATTTTATGATTATCGTGAAAGTGCGATACGTCGTATGCGCCGTATCAAGGAAGAAGAAAGTACTTTGACTGAACATCAGCGAACTCGATTGATTTATGCTAGAAGTGAATATCAGATTGTTGTGTCTACGTATTTTTATTATGTAGGACTCAAAGATCTTTCTATTAATGCGATGGAAGTCATTAACCCGAATGGGAGATGAAAAGAGATACGGCTCAATTATTGAACTACTGGTATAATATGGGGACAGGTAGTATGTTTCCCAAAGGGACCCAAGAGCAGGTCGACCAGACAGAATATGAATATTTGTTCAAGTGTTATCAGGTGGCCGATCAGAACGATTATCCCTTTTGGAAAGCACAAGCTTTGCAGGCTATCAGTGAGCATTTGCAGTTGTCGGAGACACAACAGAGATTAATACGTGATAATCAGGCTAGTATTAATCACATCAATATCGACCATATGCCGGATACGCTGTTGGCCGGAAACTTAGCCCAGAGAGCTGTAAGTCTTTTTATGAAATTTGGCGATGTTTACCAAACAGCAGGCGCGTATCGTACATTGGCCGAATGTTATTGGGGTATTAAAGACTATCATTCGGCATTGATTTGTCTGAAAGATGCACTTACCAAAAATCCGAAAATATATCGGGCCCCTGATCTTGTGGCTTCTCTTCGGGAACAACTTTGTTTGGTTTATTCTGCAATCAACCAAAAATCTAACAGTGATTATAATCGAAATCTATATTTGGATTTGCAGGAGCAGACCCGTCAAGACCGCCAATTGGAGGCACGTGCGGGCCAATTGAATCGTTCTTCCGATCAGCTCAATCTGATGATAATGGCTGTATTAGTAATGATTATAGCCGTGTGTGTGTTGTTGGTGGTTTTTGACAGAATGCGGAAGCGCAATGTTCAGAAGAACCCTATTGATGCTCTGCTCGAACCACTGCGCGAATGGAAATATAAGAATGAACTGACGGCTCGGTTGAATAAAGAACGATATGAAGTTATCAACGAAGAAATACGGTTAGGAAAGATACACGTACAAAGCAATAAGAAACGAAACTTGGAACAAAGGGCAAGAGTCTCGCTCGTGACGAGTATTACGCCATTTATCGATCGGATGATCAACGAAGTATATCAACTTTCCGTGAAAGACGAGTCGGAAAGAAGGCGAGCGGAGCGTTACGAATATATTGCTGAACTGACGGATAAGATCAACGATTATAATGATGTGTTGACACAATGGATTCAGATGAGACAGGGAGAGCTCAATCTGCATATCGAGAGTTTTACACTGCAATCTTTATTCGATATTGTGCAGAAAGGACGGATGGGATTTCAGCTGAAAGGTATAGAGCTCGCAGTCGAACCGACGACAGCTGTGGTGAAAGCTGATAAAGTGTTAACGCTTTTTATGATCAATACCATTGCTGACAATGCCCGCAAATTTACTCCCATAGGTGGTACGGTCAGGATCTATGCTAATGAAAGAGAAGATAGTGTAGAAATCTGTATTGAGGATAACGGTCAGGGAATGAGTGACAGACAGCAAGCTAATATCTTCAATCACAAGAGTATCATAGATGAAAAGGGAGCGGCTGACAGTCTCAATGCAAAAGGTACAGACAATCAACCGTCGCACGGGTTCGGACTGATGAACTGTAAAGGAATTATTGACAAATATCACAAGATCAGCAGTATATTTTCCGTTTGTAAGATATCGGTTGATAGTAAGGTTGGCAAAGGAAGTTGCTTTTCCTTCTGTTTACCGAAAGGAATTATCAGATTTGTGTTGGCATTGATAATGATTGGATGTTCTATGCCTATGACCTCTTATGCCCGATTCGGTAAAAAGAAAGTCAACGTTGCCGAGAATATGCGCCGCTCGATATCCGATTCCTACGAACTCAAACAGGCTGCACGTTATGCTGACAGTGCTTACTTCTGCAATATCAACGGAACCTATGCCCGGACATTTGTTTTTGCAGACAGCAGTCTATGTTATCTGAATAAGTATTATATCAAGCAGTATCCGAAAGGTAAAGATTTGATGGTGCCCTATTGTTCCAAATCCACTTTGCCCGCAGAGCTGAAATGGTTTCGTGACAGTCTGCATACCCGCTATGATATTATTCTCGACATTCGCAATGAGTGCGCCGTAGCTGCATTGGCTTTGCACAAGTGGGATGTGTATAGATATAATAATAAAGTGTATACACAACTGTTCCGTGAGACGTCGGCTGATAACAATCTTGCCAATTATGTGCGAGTAATGCAACGGTCGGAGAATAGCAAGACCGTGGCCATAATAATCCTTGTGTTGCTTTTGTGTACGATCTTTCCTGCTTATTATTTCCTTTATTACCGGCACCAACTTTATTATCGTTTCTGTGTCGACCGAATTTACAAAATCAATGAGATCCTGCTCAGCGAAGACACACCGCAAGATAAACTGTTAAAGATAGACAAGACGTGGAATGACAAGAATTTATCGGAAACAGTTAAGCAACCTGCTTTAGTGTCTATCGTCAAAGAGATAGAAAAAGCGTTGAAACAGGAGATACAGGTGCAGAAGATACAAGACCAACACATTGAATCGGCTGAAGATGAACTGCACCGTACTGACTTGGAGAACGATAATCTGTACATCTGTAATAACGTGTTGGATAATTGTCTGAGTACTTTAAAGCACGAGACGATGTATTATCCCTCGCGTATCCGTCAGTTGGTAGACAGTCAGGGACAAGATATCCAAACCCTCCGAGAAGTCGTTGAGTATTACAAAGACTTGTATTCCGTTTTAAGTGCGCAGGCCTCGCGCCAGCTTTCATTGGTCAGCCGGCAATGCCAGTCGGTGGAACTTCCTTCGATTTGTGCCTATCCCCTTCTCGGCGATAGAGATATGATAGAATACCTTTTCGATATTTTGAAAAAGCAAAACAAGGGGAAGCCGTTCTCTATTTCCGGTAAGACGAAAGGCGATATCTATGTGGTTATCAGTGTGAATATGACCGAACTCAGACTTACCGATGAGCAATGTAATCGGTTGTTTACGCCGTTGACTGTTAGCATACAATTCTTGCTCTGCCGACAAATTGTGCGCGACATCGGCGAGCAGACCAATGCGCGTGGTTGCGGAATGACGGCTACACGATCTGAGAGCAGGAGCACCGTTATAGATGTCACATTGGCACGAGCACGACAACGTACAAATATATAAAAAACAAGAAAACTCGAAAGAAACTTAAAAGACAAGATATGGATAACTTCAAAGTAATTATCGTAGAAGATGTACCCTTAGAATTGAAGGGGACAGAGGGTATTTTTCGCAACGAAATACCAGAGGCAACTATCATCGGAACCGCCGAAAGCGAGATAACCTATTGGAAACAGATCAAACAACAATTACCCGATCTTGTGCTGTTAGACTTAGGATTGGGAGGTTCTACCACCGTTGGCGTAGAAATCTGCCGTCAAACCAAAGAGACTTATCCCGAGGTAAAAGTCTTGATTTTCACCGGAGAGATTCTCAATGAGAAGTTATGGGTGGATGTTTTAGACGCAGGATGCGACGGAATCATCCTTAAAAGCGGAGAGCTTCTCACGCGTAGTGATGTAGCCAGTGTGATGAGCGGTAAACGGATGGTGTTTAACGAGCCGATTCTTAAAAAGATTGTAGAGCGTTTCAAATACAGTGTCTGTAACCGACTGATGCGGCAAGAAGCGCTTATCAATTATGAAATCGACGAATACGATGAACGTTTCTTGCGCCATTTGGCTTTGGGGTACACGAAAGAGCAGATTACGAACCTTCGGAAGATGCCTTTCGGGGTGAAGAGTCTTGAAAAGCGGCAGAATGAGCTGGTACAAAGGCTCTTCCCAGGAGGAAACGGAGGTGTAGGTGTCAATGCCACTCGATTGGCCGTGCGCGCCTTAGAACTTCGCATCCTCGATATAGACAACTTACTCCCCGACGATGATTGATCGCAGATGAACAAAAACAAAATATTCCCGGTATTGGCCCTCATTCTCGGAATTGCGGAGATCGTACTGATTCTGTCATCGTGGCTTGCTACGGCAGCAGAACCCGAGCTCACGATACGTTCACTGTTGAGCAGTGAGGGGGTACGATGGTTCTTTTCACATTTCACGGAAAGTTTAGCTTCGCCCTTTCTGGTATGGCTCTTGCTGTCGAGCATCGCCTACGGTGTCTTGCGGCATAGCGGATTGCTCAAAGCTGTCCGGTCGCCTCACGGACTCGACTATCCTAAACGCTTTGCCTTGCGAATCGTGATATTTGAATTGGTCTTGTTCACCAGTACCATTCTGGCGTTGACAATTGCTCCGCATGCTGTGCTGTTGAGCATTACGGGCGAATTGTTCCCGAGCAGTTTCTCGAATAGCATCGTTCCCCTCATCTGCTTCATCGTGTGCGTGTGTTCTGCCAGTTACGGAGTAATGAGTGGAAGCCTCCGCTCGTTGCAAGCCTTATTTTATAGTCTTACCATCGGCGTAACCTATACGAAGTCTCTGTGGTTTCTTTATATCTTGGCCGTCCAGCTGTATAATTCTGTTATTTTTGTATTCAGGCTTTGAACATCCTCTAAGGGGAGACTGATGAATGATTAGGGATGAACGTTTATTTGTTCATCCCTAATCGTTTACCATTATAGAAACTTTTTGACGTGAGTTCGAGATAAGCATTTTCTTATACGACACATCATACGTTACCCCAATTCGAGATAAGAAAGTTGTTTTTCTGTTGGCGGAATAAACTTTTCCGTTTTTCGATTCTCAATCTACGGAAACCGGTCGAAAAAATACTTTTTTCTCTGTTTTCCATCTGGAATTGTTCATAAATCTTTGTTTTTCTTCTAATTCCATCGGGAATAGCAAATAAATTTAAATATATTTACACTTTCTAAATGGAAAGAAGAATTTTATTTTTGTTTATTTGCACTTCCCAATGGAAAGAGAGAATATAGCTTATTTATTAACGCTTCCTTGTCGTCTTGAGAAGATTTCTTTTTCTTTATTTTCCGATGAATTGAGCCGCTTTCTCACAAAAAGGTCTTCTCTTTCCATTTGCAGGTAAATGATAGAGTCGCTTTTCGGTTACTTTCTTATCCCGAATTGGCGTATACGTTTTACCCTACGAGTGATGTATAAAGATACCCCACGAGTGATGTAAAAGTGCTGTCTTACCTGTTTGTTATGTCCCTTCTTCACTCACAGAATACAAGTGTATTTGAAAGGATGAACAAATAAACGTTCATCCCTAATCAGTCATCTCTAATCCCTCATTAATCCAAGCATAGATAGATGAACGATGGTGCTGGGTGACAGGTATACGACCAATGCCCCATACGTATACGACTGTACGGGCACTGGTCGTATACTTGTCAACGATGCTGTGGAACGCAAACTTTTACCAATACAACAACAAATATATGGAGAATTTTAATTAATTTTGCAACCGTAATTCGTTAACGGGATCTGAAAAGGTCCACAATGTAAATCATTTTTTGAGAAAAGTTATGCAAAAACGATTGTTTTCTTTGGCCGTATTATTGATATGTTTGGTTGTGACGGCAATGGGGCAGGTCACGACATCCGGCATCAGCGGCAAGGTCGTGTCGGGCGGCGAACCCGCAGTGGGGGCTACCATTACGGCTACGCATCAGCCTTCGGGCACAGTGTATCGGGCCATCACGAATGTAGATGGGCGTTACACCATTCAAGGTATGCGTGTGGGCGGTCCGTATAGGTAGAACTCTCTTATATCGGGCATAAGACCAAAACATTCACTGAGGTGATGTTGCGCTTGGGTGAGACGCAGAATCTGTCGTGCAAGATGGAGGAAGACGCGCACGAGTTGCAAGAATTTGTGGTAACGGGCAAACGTGGATTGAACGCGACGAAGACCGGGGCTGCGCAAAGTATTGACGCCGCGGCCATCAACAGGATACCCAGCACGACGCACAGTATTGCCGATGTGGCGCGACTGAATCCGCAAATCAGTACGACCAACAACGGGTCAATGTCGTTTGCAGGTATGAACAACCGTTATAACTCTTTTCAAATCGACGGAGCGATGAACAATGATGTATTCGGACTGACAAGCAACGGGTCAAACGGCGGACAGGCCGGTACGCAACCGATCTCGATGGAGACGATCGATCAGATTCAGATCAATGTGGCTCCGTTCGATGTTAGGCAGAGCGGATTCACAGGTGGTGCCATCAATGCCATTACCAAATCGGGAACCAACCGACTGCACGGTAGCGCTTATTATTATGGCTACAACGAGAATCTCATTGGTAAGCATTATCGGATGGTAGATGGAAAATATAGTTCGGCATACAATGATCAGAGCGAATATCAGATGGGGTTCACGATTGGCGGTCCGATTATCAAAAATAAGCTTTTCTTCTTTGCCAATTATGAGAAAGCGAACCAAGAATATCCCAATAATTTCGGCATCGGGTCGGCGGGCTCGTTAGTAGATGCGGCAGAGGCGAAGAAGATTCTCGATTTTGTGAGACAAAAGGCAAAGGAACAAGGCATCGAATATACGGGGGCGTATTCTAACCCCACGAACTATACGAAATCGGATAAGGCGGGACTGAAATTAGACTGGAATATCAACGATTTCAATAAATTTACGGTACGTTGGAGCCTGGTTTCAGCCAAAAAGTTAAATTCAACGGGTGGGCAGAAATCGATCAATGCCGATACGTACAGTTATCCTTTCTCGTCGAAAACTCACACATTCATTGTCGAGTTACAGAGTAGGTTGTCGCCTACGTTGAGCAACGAGGCCCGCGCCTCTTATGTTAGGGTGCGCGACCAGCGTAAACCAGGACAGCCATTCCCGATGATTTCGGTATCGAATGTGGGACCAAATAACGGCGTTGTAAATCTGGGGAACGAACGCTCGTCGATGGCTAACCGCTTGGATCAGGATATTTATACCGTTGAGGATAATCTTACGTGGTATCACGGCAATCATACGTTTATATTCGGTACGCATAACGAGTTTTACAGATTTACCAATCTGTTTATCCAAGACAAATACGGCTCTTATTTTTTCAATACGCCTAATGATTTGTATAACGGTAAAATCTATCGCTATCGCTATGGCGTGGCTAATGTCGATGTGACAGGCGACCCTAATTGGGCACCGAGATTCGGAGCTGGGCAGTTGGGTTTCTATGCACAAGACAAATGGGACGTGACAGATAACTTCCAACTCACTTACGGTCTGCGGATGGACATTCCGTTGCTTTTCGACAAACCCGTGGCCAATAAGCCGTTCAACGATTATGCGAGGACTAAGGCTGGGATGTACGCACAGATCAGGGCTTGTCGAGTGCGCCTATGTGGAGCCCGCGTGTGGGATTCCGTTGGGACATCAATAACGATCGCCGGTTTATTCTGCGTGGCGGCGTCGGACTCTTCACGGGTAGGATTCCGTTTGTGTGGTTGAGCAATAACTTCACCGGTACCGGTATCCAGCTCTCTACTTACGATACGCGCAGTACGTCTAAACTTAACCTCATTTATGATCCTAACGGACAAAAAGCCAATGCCGAAAAGCTGAAGGCTTCAGGTAACCAGACTTTAAATGTTTTCGATAAGAAGTTTAGGTTCTCGCAGACACTGCGCCTCAACTTAGGGTTCGATTTCAATGTTCTCGGTATCAACTGGACTGCCGAAGGAATCTTTTCTAAAACACTCAACGACATTTATTACAAGAATCTGGCGTATGAACCACGGGACAGACGCTGGGGCAGGTAGAACCTTCGTTGTCGTTCGATAACCGGCCGATGTTTAAACGGGTTACCACAGGTCAGCCTTATAGCTATGTCTATGCACTGTATAATACCAACAAAGGTTACACCATTAATCTCTCGCTAAAAGCCGAGAAGCATTTCGATTTCGGACTCGATCTGAGTGCGAGTTATACTTGGACCAAGTCGATGACGATAAATAACGGTTCGTCGTCTGTGGCGCAGAGCAATTGGAACTACAATTACACCTACCGCAATTCCAATGACCCCGAGTTAGGCAACAGTGCATTTAATATCCCTCATATTCTCAAAGCCGCAGCTTTCTATAACATCAGCTATGGTCCGCGCAAGATGTTTACTACGACCATAGGACTCATTTATCAGGCACAGAGCGGCTCACCTTATTCTCTTTATTATTATGGCGATCTCAACGGCGATAGTTCCAATGGAAACGACTTGATGTATATCCCGACCGACGAGCAGATTAATAAAATGAAGTTCTCGCCCGGTAAGAAACGTACCGCCGAGCAGTGTCGCGAAAATTTCAGGCAATGGATTGCTAACGATCCTTATATGAGTAAGCATCGCGGCGAATATTATAAGCGTTATGCCGACAATCTGCCGTTTGAGAATCATTTTGATCTCCACGTAGCCGAGAAGATTAAGATTGGAGCGGGCAAGAACGTGCACGCTTTGGAAATCTCGATGGATATTATGAACATCGGTAACTTGCTGAACAAACGCTGGGGACACACCTTCGGTAATAATTTTGGCAATTACTATTCGCCAGTTGGTTATAACAACGGCGAGTTCCAGTTCGACCACGACGCCGACTATTCTACGTTTACCTACAACGACTTCTATTCGCGTTGGCGCGGACAAATCGGTGTGAAATATACATTCTAAGTCCAATGATCATCGATTTCAATCAAATAGAGGAAGTTCGCATCGACGGCTTTAAAGGCGGTCGGGGCGAACTTTTCACCCGTAATTTTGTCGATGCTTGCAACAAGATTATGTATAGCATACTGAAACCCGGTGCTTCGTCGGGCTTTCATACACACGTGTGTAACTCAGAGATTATCTACATTGTCAGCGGTATTGCAACATTTCATTACGATGATCACGTAGAGACAGCCGCAGCGGGGCAAGTGCATTACTGTCCGATGGGGCACAGCCATTATATGGAGAACGATACGACTGAAAACCTTGTCTATTTTGCTGTCGTACCCGAACATCATTAGAAAAAGTAAGAGAAGTTTTAGCACCAATAACAAGCCCGGACTTATATAAGTTCGGGCTTGTTATATCTGTCTCTGTCGCGTCGGAAAATAAAAACTGCTATTGACTTGGATTTGTCAATGGCGGTGTCTATGTTATTTGTCAAATAAATGCAACTGTTAGGCCTGCCATTACTATGCTGACCATCGACATCAGTTTGATGAGAATATTCAGACTTGGACCGCTCGTGTCTTTAAATGGATCACCGACCGTATCGCCGACGATAGTTGCCTTGTGACACTCGCTTCCTTTTCCTCCGAAATTACCTTCTTCCACCATCTTCTTGGCGTTGTCCCAGGCTCCTCCTGCATTGGCCATAAAAATGGCTAAGGTAAAGCCTGCGGCAAGTCCTCCGACAAGGAGTCCTAAGACTCCGGCAACACCTAAAACAATGCCTACCACAATAGGAATGAGAATGGCTAAGAACGATGGGAAGATCATTTCGCGTTGGGCACTGCGTGTGGAAATTTCTACACAGCGGCTGTAATCAGGTGTGGCTTTTCTTTCGAGGATCCCTGTGATTTCGCGGAATTGGCGCCGCACTTCTTCAACCATAGACCCCGCGGCACGTCCCACGGCTCCCATCGTCAGTCCACAAAACAGGAATGCAGCCATTGCGCCGATAAAAACTCCGATAAGTACCTTGGGATTGATCAGATTGACTTGGAAAAACTCCATAAACTCAGGCATAGAAGCTGTTTCGGGCTGGAATATCTGTCCCATAGCATTGACGAATTGATGACCTGAAGCTGTGGCACGGATCATTGCGATTTTGATTTCTTCAACATATGAAGCCAATAAAGCCAATGCCGTCAATGCTGCCGACCCAATTGCAAATCCTTTTCCTGTTGCTGCGGTAGTATTGCCAAGTGCATCAAGAGCGTCGGTTCTTTTTCTGACGTCTTCTCCTAATTCACTCATCTCGGCATTTCCTCCTGCATTGTCGGCAATCGGTCCGTAGGCATCTGTTGCCAAGGTGATACCTAATGTTGAAAGCATACCGACAGCTGCTATACCGATACCGTAAAGTCCCATACTGATGGAATGGGCGCTCATCGATAAGTCGAATCGGTTGGCGCAAAGGTAGCTGAGCATAATGGCTACAGAAATTGTAAGAACCGGAACGCACGTGCTGATCATACTTGTTCCTATACCTTTAATAATTACTGTTGCAGAACCTGTCTGCGATGCTTCGGCAATCTTCTGCGTCGGTTTATAACTCTGTGATGTGTAATATTCGGTTGCCTGACCGATGATGACACCGGCAATCAGACCGCTGATCACAGAGAAAGATACGCCAAGCCAGTTCTCAATATCAAGGAGATATAATATAATAAAGGTTGCGATAGCGATGAAGCAAGCACTTATGTTGGTGCCGACTCCTAAGGAGTGAAGCAGTTCTTTCATTGTTGCACCTTCTTTCGTGCGAACCAAGAAGATTCCGATCAGCGAAAGAAAGATTCCGACAGCCGCAATAATCATCGGAGCAATGACGGCACGCAACTGCATATCACTGTTGAGTGTGAAAGCCGTGGCGCCCAATGCAGCCGTCGAGAGAATACTTCCGCAATAACTTTCATATAAGTCTGCCCCCATTCCGGCAACATCACCTACATTGTCACCCACATTGTCAGCGATAGTGGCCGGATTTCGAGGATCGTCTTCGGGAATATTGGCTTCTACTTTACCTACAAGGTCGGCACCGACATCCGCAGCTTTCGTATATATTCCGCCACCGACTCGGGCAAACAGAGCTTGTGTGGAAGCACCCATACCGAAAGTAAGCATCGTTGTCGTTATCGTGATCAAGGCTGCATTTTCTCCGTGATATACTAAATTGAGTGCGATAAACCAGCCGGCGATGTCCAATAAACCTAATCCCACGACGACCAGTCCCATAACAGCGCCGCTTCGGAAAGCGATTGTTAGGCCCTTATCCAAACTTTCACGTGCGGCATTTGCTGTCCGTCCGGATGCATAGGTCGCGGTTTTCATTCCAAAGAATCCTGCCAGTCCGCTAAAAAAGCCACCGGTCAGGAAAGCGAATGGTACCCACGGATTCTGTACTTTCAGTACATAGGCCATAAATGCAAATATCAACGCCAATACGATAAAGACAATCAGCACGACTCGATATTGCTGTTTCAGGTAAGCCATCGCGCCCTTGCGCACATACTCGGCAATCTCTCGCATACGGGGAGTACCCTCATCCGCTTTCATCATTTTACTGAAAAAATAGTATGCCACACATAAGGCAACTATTGAGGCTACGGGAACGAGCCAAAAAACAAAAGGAATACCGTTCATAGTTATAGTTTTTTAGTTTCTAAGTTTTTAGTCTTTAAGTTTTGGATTTCTAAATTTTTACTACCTACTCCTTTACTACTTAACTTAACGTAAGTTCGATGAATTTATCAATGTATGGGCCATTGTGTTTCAAAAACATCAGCGTCAACGGTATCGGAGTAGCAATATTTGCCGCTGTTTCGTTGCGTTGTTTATCGTAACCCGGTTACTACGTTTGTCGTAACTCCGTTGCTGTGATTGCCGTAACTCTGTTGCGGCTTTGACAGTTGTTTAGAAGAGAGTTTGCATCGAACTCACGTTAAAATCTGAAGCTCACTTGTATATCTAAGAGGCTATAATTGCTTTTGTTACGACTCCGGTCGTTGACAAAAGCATACTCGCCGCTGATTTCAACATTCTTACCGAACTCGTAATCCATTCCAATTTCATAAAAAGTTTTAGCTTTCGACCAGTCGCCCGTGGGACG
Organism: Hoylesella pleuritidis JCM 14110; assembly: GCF_000613725.1. Classification (GTDB taxonomy): domain Bacteria; phylum Bacteroidota; class Bacteroidia; order Bacteroidales; family Bacteroidaceae; genus Prevotella; species Prevotella pleuritidis. The sequence goes on along the minus strand of NZ_BAJN01000003.1, from coordinate 29,864 downwards.
ATACCAATCATAGCGTGCCTTGACGTGCCATTGTTTCTTGCTAATCGGTATGATGACCAAGGCATAATAGCCATCAGCCTTGTCGCCGTTGGTCGAGAGCGAACAGTCTTTGGCCTCTGCACCGTCAGTTTTTGTCAGTGCTGTTTTGAAAGCACTGCCCGTGCTATGAATATATTCTGTGCGGAAAGCATAGTCTGATTCTGTCTTATATTCGGCACTGATTGCATATCTATGCTGACTCAGACTGCGTATGCCACTCTTTGGTGTACTCGTTTGCTCATCTGTCCAAGTTCCTTTGCGAGCATAAGAACCCTCTAAGCCGAAGACGCCGAGCCGCATTCCTTTGACAGGCATTGCCCAGATTCCGCCGACAACGGTCTTGCGTTGATCCACATCTTTCACGTTGATACCCTGTCCATTGAACACGCCTACCTGATAATGCAGTAGATTCCGTCCACTACTGTTCTTCAAGAAATCACCTTGTAATTGCACACCGATATCGCGTCCGTTAGATGGGTGTTCACCCGACCGATCAGAGAACCCCGCTAACTTCGATACATTCTGGCTGTAACTCATAAATCCTTGATCCAGTGGATGCATTGGATTCTCGAATGTGAACGGCAACTTAAACTGACCGACTTTCACCCGAAAAGTTCCGTATCTTTGCCATTCTGCAAACAGGTCTACCAGTCTTGGTGAACTCCCCAAAGTGGATGTATTGCCATTGAACTGGATTTGTGCTTTCCAATAAAAGTCATTCAATATTCGCCCGTCGAGTGCTACGCGCGCCAGTCGTAGGTTGAACGAGTTAGTTTTGGCGCCATCGGCACCTATGTATTGATATTGTACGATGCCATAACCCGACAGTTTCACGTTGTTCACCCACGCCGTTGTTTGCTGTGCGCTTATCGGGAGAGTCATCAAGGTCAATAGTGCCAAGACTGTTTTCTTTTTCATACGGTATTTTGTCTATGTGTTAGTTAGTATTTCGTCTGCAAACATACACAAAAATATTGAAAGAGAATCGAATCCGATCACTTTTTTCTCTTTACTCCCTTTACCGATGCTCTAAAAGTACTACATTCTCCACGTGAGGAGTATGGGGGAACATATCAACGGGTTGAACTTCCGTTATATGATAGGCGACATCGAGAAGGGCAAGATCGCGTGCTTGTGTTGCGGGGTTACAACTCACATAGACGATGCGGTCGGGGGCAGCCGTGAGGATAGTTTCGACAACGTCTGGGTGCATTCCGGCACGTGGCGGATCGGTGATAATCACGTCAGGCCGACCGTTGGTTGCGATAAAATTGGCGGTGAGAATATCTTTCATATCACCTGCATAAAAGCGCGTATTGGGAATATTGTTGATTTCACTGTTCACTTTGGCGTCAAGAATTGCTTCAGGAACATATTCTATTCCGATTACTTGGTGAGCGCCACGAGCGATGAAATTAGCGATGGTTCCAGTGCCGGTGTAGAGATCATAGACTGTTTCGCGTCCTGTGAGATGGGCAAACTCGCGGACTACGGCGTAAAGATGAAAGGCTTGTTCGGTATTGGTTTGATAGAAACTCTTAGGGCCCACTTTGAACCGGAGACCTTCCATCGTTTCAAAGATATGGTCGTTACCTTGAAAAACGTGTATAGGTAGGTCGTTGAATGTATCATTGCATTTCTGATTGTCTACGTAGAGGAGCGATGATATTTGTGGAAAAGTATTGGCTAGCGACTGTAAGAGTTTTTTTGAACGTACCTCGTCGTCGGGGTATTCATAATGAAATTGAACAAGAACCATCCACTCGCCCGTATTGCTGTTGCGTATCACGATGTCGCGGAGCAGGCCTTTCTGCTCGCGCAGGTCGAAAAATGATATTTCGTTTGTCAGTGCAAAGTCACGGATGTGATTGCGAATTTGATTATGCAAGTCATCCATTAGCCAACATTTCTCGATGGGCAGAATTTTATCGAATGCACCTGTAATATGAAATCCGATGGCGTTCATATTATCAAAAGCCCTACCGAGGCCACTTGCACGTGTGAGCCAACGCTTATTAGAGCAGCCGAATTCTAACTTGTTGCGATATTCTTTCACTTTTACCGAACCCATTATCGGCCGAAACTCGGGGAGTTCTACCTTTCCAATGCGTGTCAGTTGGTCGTAAACTTGCTTTTGCTTGGCCTTTAATTGTTCGTTGTAGGGCAGGTGTTGCCATTTGCATCCGCCACAGATACCGAAATGCCCGCACATCGGTGTCTGACGGATGTTGCTCTGCTTGATGAAACGAACTATTTCGGCCTCGCAGTAGTGGTGCTTCTTGCGTCGCACCTGTAAGTCGACAACGTCTCCGGGAGCAGCAAACGGTACAAAGACTACCATCTCATCAATGCGAGCGAGCGCCTTGCCTTCGGCGGCGACATCCGTAATCGTAATATTTTCGAGGAGGGGTAGGGGCTTCTTCTTTCTTGTCATAATGCTTAAATTTGCGTGCAAAGGTAATCATTTCCGAAAAAATATCCATACCTTTGCACTCCTGAAAACAGATGAATGGAATGAAGATTAAGTATTTATTGGTTTTATGTTTTATACTTGTCGGTCTCTCTGCCAGTGCACAGTTGCGGATGACGAAGACTGCCTTACCCGACTTTGTCAAACGTTATGCCGACTCACTCGCAGTGGCAGGACATCGTTTAGACAGTCAGTCATTTAAAGGGTATCCTTCAAATCGGGCTGCTTTGTTGTTTATGCCGGCAACGTTTTATCATTCTCCCGCAGCCCGATTCCTGCGTTTTACCGCTGCTGACGAGCTACAGAGTACTTATGATGAGACGATAGACAGGACCTTGATGAATATCTATCTCAATCGGCCCGACCTCATTACAATTGATGAAACGACACTCGCTCAGATAGGTCCGGCTATTATGCCCAAATCAACAACACTTAAGCCCGCGACGGATATTATCGATAAGGTGGCTCCAACACCTGCCGAGCCGATTATCTCACCGGCGGACATTGTAGTGAAGAAGCCCGATTTTTGGACTTTCAACGGTGATTATTATCTGCAATTCCTACAAAACTACGTCTCTAACAATTGGTATAAAGGCGGCGAAAGCAATTATTCGATGGTAGGTAGCGTGACCTTTCAGGCCAACTATAACAATAAGCAGAAAGTGAAATGGGATAATAAATTAGAATTAAAGTTAGGTTATCAGACTACGCGTGGTGACACCATTCACCGTTACAAATCATCAGAAGATCTTATCAGGTATACTGGCAAACTCGGGCTTCAGGCCAGTAAGAAATGGTATTACACTTTGCAGTTGATTGCGAGCACACAGTTCACACATGGATTCAAGAATAACGACTCGCGGATTTACTCGGATTTTATGTCGCCTTTTAATCTGAATATGTCGCTCGGTATGGATTATAATGTAGATTGGTTTAAAAACAGACTGAAAGGCACGGTGCATATTGCCCCTTTGGCTGGCAACTTCCGCTATGTTCGGATTCTTGATTTATCTCCGCGTTATGGTCTCGATAACGGTAAGCATACACTGGTAGATTACGGTTCCGAATTCACCGTAGATCTGAATTGGAAACTTTCTGAGATGATCAAATGGCGAATGCGACTCTACGGATATACTACCTATCGGCGAGCTGAGTTAGAGTGGGAAAACACCATTGCGTTTCAGTTCAATAAATACATTAGTACCAATCTTTTCATTTATCCCCGTTTTGACGACGGAACGGAGCGAGACGGACATCACGGCTATTGGCAACTCAAAGAATACGCATCGATAGGTTTTGCATATTCGTTTTAGTTTCAGCAGACTTCAGACTGAGATTCTACATCTTTTGTTGAATTGATAGATAAAAGAATGACGAATTGCTTGAATAATATAAGTAATTCGTCATTTTGCATTTATCATTTGTCATTCGTTTTCATCTTAAAATAACGCGAGTTCAGGATAAACATTTTCTTAGACGGAATATCGTCTGTCTTACCCCACGAGTGATATTCAAATGTACCTCACGAGTGGGGTACAGAGATACCCCACTCGTGAGGTAAGAAGTTACTTTCTGAGCCTGTCTATTACGCTCTTCCTCACTCGCAGAATGCAAGTTTATCCCGAACTCGTGTTAAAATAGAAATTAGTCCAGACTGGCAAGTAATTATACAGAGAATTTAAGTGGTTGCTCAAAAATGTATTATAGATTGAAAGAATTATAGTAGATTGTATAATGATACAGCTATACACCTAATGTAATTTTTATTTCGGTAGTCTTATGGGCTCATTTGTTTCAAATGAGAAGTATAGGACTTGACGGGAAGAAGTCCTATGGGGCTCGTTGATAGGTATAGGACTTCTCACAACTTTTATGGTGTGTTTTTTGATATATGGTTTAAGAGGGGAGGATTTCGATGAAAACAGGAAAAAACAAGATGCTGGATGATCAGAATTCAAAGATCATTCGAGCGTTGATACGACGCCCCGTCAAATAGTTGGGTACGGCATACTGTCGGTCGGTTACATCAGTAATCCAATAATAGCTATTGACGTTGCTGATACCGAACAGATTGAGGCAGTCTGCGCCCAACCAGATATTCTTGAAAAGGAATGGTTGTGTCCGATTCTCATTATTCAGCAAGCGGTAACTCATTCCAATGTCGACTCGTTTATATGCCGGTGCACGGAAAGAATTGTTTTCCAACTCTTTGTGCGGTGCCGAAAAGGGTAGGCCGTCGGCATAAGCCAGTTTCAGAGACATCTTCCAGCGCGTGGTGCCTGGGAAGAAATCGGTGAAGTACAGGTTGACGGAAAAGCGCTGATCGGTGGGTAGAGGGATGCTCCGTCCGTTGAGCTTCATCTTCGTATTCATTACAGAGAGTGCCAACCAAGAGTCGGTTCCTGGAACAAATTCACCGAAAAGTTTCAGATCTAATCCTGCGGCGTGACCACTGCCGAGGTTATCGCCATAGTAAACTACCTTTAAATTGTTGATGTTGTACGGCACGAGATTGCCCAAAAGTTTGTAATAAGTTTCGGCGGTAAATTTAAACAGACGATTGCCTAAGTTGAATCGGTAGTCGCAACCGGCAATGAGATGAATGGAACGCTGGCTTTTGATTTTGTTATTTAGCCTTGCATAAGTGATGCCGTTGACCGTAGAGGTATCTCGTAGTTCCTTGAAGAAAGGCGCTTGATAATATATTCCTGTGGCCAGTCGCAAGGTAATGTTGTGGTTAAAGGCTGGAATGATACCAAGAGAAAGGCGCGGACTGACTATTGTTTCCTTATTGAAATTCCAATGACAGAGCCGGATGCCATAGTTAAGGGTAAAAAGCGTGTGTTCATTCGGACTTGAAAAGCGATAGGTATCTTGCAGATATGCTTCGATGCGGTTTGCATTGAGTGTATTTTTGATACGCAGAGAGTAAATCATACGTAAATCTTTTCCTGTATGAGGGATGTTATATCCGCTCGAATCCCGCATTTCATATTCTATCGAATTTTCACGGACGCGCTCGCGTTTAAATGTCAACGCTCCTTCGGTTCTGTGTTTTTCCCACTTGTGATTGAATATTAATTTGATGCTCCCGACATTGGCTTTCAGATTATTTCGAGCGTGTTCGAAATACGTTCCTACACCCAGGTTCTTACTACTTTCGGTTTGTGTGAGCCAGTATTGTCCTTGGATGTCATAGGTTTCCTGCTCTTTGGTGTAGAAAGCAGATGTCAGAAGCGATACGAATGTTCGATCACTGAGTTGCCGTTTGATGGATAGCGAACCGAAATAAGTGCGGAAAAGGTCTTTCTCCTGTCCGTCGAAATACACGCGGAATGATTTAATGTCTTTCATCGTACCGAATGCCGTTTCTCTGTCTTGTGGTTGGAAATCGTAATGATTATCTGAGATGTTGCCGATGAAATCTATCTGCCATTGTTTATTTGGCTGGTAGCTTAGATAGGTTTGATAATCGAAGAAACGCGGTTTATACTCACCTCTCGTTTGGAGAGAGCCTAACAGGTACTTATTGGTCTTGTATCTGATGCTATTGCTCCAGGATAATTTCTTATTACTGATTCCGATATAAGTACTGGCTCCGAGTAAACTGGCAGATAGGGAGGCCTCGAATGGCTTAGGACGTTTATAGGTAATGTCGAGCACTGAGGACATTCGGTCGCCGTATTTTGCCTCAAAACCTCCTGTGGAGAAACCGATTTTTTCTACCATATCGGGATTGATAATCGATAGACCTTCTTGTTGCCCGCTGCGAACGAGAAATGGGCGGTAAACTTCTATGTTATTAATATATACACTGTTCTCATCGAATGAACCGCCCCGTACGTTATACTGAGCGGATAATTCATTATGGGTCGATACGCCTGCTTGTGATTGGATAAGTTCTTCAACGGTATTCCCTGATGCGGAAGGAATCTTTCCTAAATCCGAGGTGCTGATACTTTGAGTCTGTCCTGTTTGTCTCTTTATTTCTTTTATCGTAACTTCATCTAATGTGTTATCACTCTCACGGAGTACAATCTGTAATGTCTGTTTTCCCTTTGGATGAAAAAGGACTCTCGTTCGTGTCTTATAACCAATCATCGAGAACTTAATCAGCACCGAGTCGGCAGACTGCAGCTGCAATGTGAAAGTCCCTTTGAGCGATGTCAAGGTTAATTTTCCTTGTTTAGGTACCGATACACTGGCTAATTTGAGAGGAGTCATCCGCTCATCAGTAACTCGTCCTTGTAATGTGAATGGCTGGGCGCTGATTTCTAATGCGAAAATCAGCCATAATATAGCGATATAGAATAATCTCGTTTGCATATATACGAAGAAACGCAAATGCTTCGTTATTATTGTATATGGGAAAATTCGTATTGGCAATTGATAGTTTCAAAGGTTGCCTTTCATCTGTTGAGGTTGAGTTGGCAGCTGAAAAGGGAATCAGGGCGGTAGATGAAAAGGCAGAGATTGTCAGTATCCCGGTCTCTGACGGGGGTGAAGGGATGCTGGAAGCGTTCAATGCAGCATTGGGTGGCAGCGTGAGACGAGTGTCTTGTCACGATCCGATGATGCGCCCGATAATGGCAGAATATGGCATTATTGTGCAAGCTGGTGGATACAAAACTGCGATTATAGAGGTTGCACAAGTCATCGGCCTGTCTTTGGTCAGCCCACAAGAGCGGAATGTCTTGATTGCAACGAGTTATGGGGTAGGGGAGCTTATCTATGACGCAATGCAACAGGAATGTACTCACTTTATTATTGGTTTAGGTGGAAGTGCTACGAGTGATTGTGGAATAGGTATGTTGAGGGCCTTGATCAATAGATTTCACGGAAAAGATTTTAATGGTATCAAAGAGCATTTTAGGAATCTTCATATTACGCTTGCGTGCGATGTACAGAACCCTTTATATGGAGAAAAAGGAGCAGCTTATGTTTTTGGTCCGCAAAAGGGAGCTGATGAACAGCAGGTGCAGTTGTTGGATAGGCGAGCACGAACCTTTGCGGAAATGTCAGCTAAATATTTCGGCTACGACTGTTCAATGCAGATAGGGGCAGGAGTAGCGGGTGGATTGGGGTATGCCTTGATGCAGTATTTGGATGGAAAAGTGTTATCAGGTGTGGAGTTAATGCTTAATCAGGTGGCGTTCGATGAACTTTTAGACAACGTTTCATATGTTATCACAGGAGAGGGGAAAGCCGATAGGCAGACGTTGATGGGTAAGTTGCCTTTCGGAATTTTGTCGAGAGCCAAACGCAGGCAAATTCGCACAATTCTTATTGCCGGCCAAGTCTCTGATCAAGAACAGTTGCTTGCAGCAGGATTTGATGCAGTCTTATGCATCAATCCGGTGAATTTGGATATAAAACAAGCAATGAATCCAGTAACAGCAGCAACCAATGTTGAGAAGACGTTGACTAAATGGCTGCGTGAAGTTCAGTCTCTGTAAAGCCATGAGAGTATTCGATTCACCCATGGAATAGAAAATCTGAACCATCGATATTTAGAAACAGGCTTGCCCCCGAAACCTAAAATAAAGTCCCGATATCTATTTCGCTTAAACGGAAGACCTACATCGAGAAAGAAAATATGGGCATAATTGTGTTCATAAGCATACTTGATGGCTTGCCAAACAGTCATTAGATTAGGGTGTAAATGCGGATATCTTTTATCTTTCGATGCCAAATGCCATAGATAAGCATTTCCCTCAGTATATACACAAGAACACCCACCAATTACCTTATTATTATGTAGGGTAACGAAAACCTTACCGTTGTCGCTGGAGTCGATCTCGCTGATGAGAGGTCTAGGCGGTAAGAATCGTCTTACTTTCAGCTTATAGTATTTATTCAGCAAGTTATAAAACTGGTGAACTTCAGCTTCTGTTTCTGCTGCTCGTGTAATCACGCTTTCTTGATAGATATGCTTGATACGTTTTCTGATTTTCTTTGTGAGTCTCTCTTCGGGCGGCATACTGTGCAGGGAGTTATGAATTTCCTGCCAAGGAATGGGGAAATATCCGTTCTTTTTAAAGAAACGGTAGCCAAACATCTTTTTATCCATACCGCTGAATTCGACAAACAAGCAGAGTTTGCGTTTGAATTTTCGGGTAATTGCTCTGAGAAGGAGTCCGAATAGCTCTTCTTTCAACTCATCATCTGCATATTCTCCCTCTCCGTAGATGCGTCCTTGTGTAAAGAAGTAGGGTGGAAGCAATGCTCCTCTACGTCTCACGATGGCCAGAATATGGCCTAAAACGTGTCCGTCTTTATGCACGGCTAATGCCATATAAGGCGTATGTGCAGGTGTCCGTTCAAGAATCTTGAATAATTCTATACTGTGAAAGAAGTTATTGCACGTAAACTCGGGCAATTCTTCTGACTTGGAAATGATTCTGACGGAGACTGAATTCATAGCGCAAAAATACACAAATATTTTCTAAAAAAGTGATATGCGGAGCTGTCTTTTATAATAAATTCTTATCTTTGTCATAGACTTTAAACAATGGTTAAACAACGGTTATGAGGATAGTTTTAATCGGAGCGGGTAATTTAGCCACACAATTAGGGTTGGCATTGGCGACTGCCGGACACGATATCGTGCAGGTTTTTAGTCGCACAATGGCATCAGCAATGGAGTTATCCTGTCTTGTGAGGGCATCACCGATTATTGATATTCATCATATTGTGGCAGATGCCGACTTGTATATTGTGGCTATTAAAGATTCTATATTAACTGAAATGATTCCGCATTTATGTCAAGGTAGAGAGGAGGGAGTCTTTGTCCATACAGCAGGAAGTATCCCAATGGATGTCTTTCAAGGAGTGGCTCGACACTATGGTGTACTCTATCCGATGCAGACATTCTCTAAGTATAAGCGTTTGAATTTCAGAGAGATACCTTGCTTTGTTGAAGGTAATAATGAATTCGCGGTCAATCGTTTGAATGCGGTATGTGCGAGTATATCCGATCGTGTGACTTATCTTGTGTCTGCCGACCGCCGATATTTGCATTTGTCGGCAGTCTTTGCTTGCAATTTTGTTAATCATTGCTATGACATAGCATCTGAAATCCTATTAAAACATAATCTCCCTTTCGATACATTGCTTCCTTTGATTGACGAGACAGCCTGTAAGGTGCATATGCTTGCGCCACGTGAAGCCCAAACAGGGCCTGCTGTGAGATATGACACCAATGTCATTCAAGCTCAGGCAATGTTGTTAAAAGATAATCCACAAGTGAAGGATTTGTATGAAAGATTGAGTAGAAATATCCACCGAAATGCGATAAATAAATGATCAATTATGATTTAACAAAAATCAAAGCTATTATTTTTGATATTGATGGTGTGTTGTCGACCGAGACCATTCAAATGGATTCAAATGGCGAACCCTTACGGACGATTAATATCAAGGATGGTTATGCGATTCAATTAGCCCAGAAAGTAGGACTGAGAATAGTTATTCTTACAGGTGGTTATTCGGAACCTATCCGATTGAGATATGAAAAATTGGGTGTGGAAAATATCTATATGAGGTGTCTTGTGAAGATAAAGGTTTATGATGAGTTTCTATCCGAATATGGTTTGAATGATGATGAGGTCATTTATGTGGGTGATGATATTCCCGATTATGAAATAATGAAGAGATGTGGATGCCCTTGCTGTCCGGCCGATGCGTGTGCCGATATTAAAAAGATCAGTCGGTATATCAGTACGAAAAGCGGAGGCTATGGATGTGGACGCGACATTGTTGAACAGGTATTGCGGGCACAGAAGAAATGGTTAAGTTGTGAAAAAGCATTCGGTTGGTAACTAATTGATTATGAAAAGGTATAAAATAATTCTTTCCAGTAATTCTCCGAGGAGGAAAGAGTTGCTCTCCGGATTGGATTTGGACTTTGAGGTACGTGTAATCTCAGGTATAGATGAATCTTATCCGACGAATTTGGCATCCGAGAATGTGCCGGAATATATAGCAAAAAAGAAAGCTGCAGCGTATAATATTGCTGAAAATGAATTGGTGATAACAGCTGATACTATTGTTGTTGTAGATAATATAATCTTGGGTAAGCCTCAAAATGATACTGAAGCATGTCAAATGCTTAGAATGTTGGGTGGTCGGTCACATAAAGTTATCACAGGTGTTTGCCTGACTACGGTATCGCGACAGCGTTGTTTTTCCGTGGAATCCGAAGTAACTTTCAAAAATTTGACTGACGGAGAGATTGATTATTATATTTCAAAATATCATCCTTTGGACAAGGCTGGTGCCTATGGAATACAAGAATGGATTGGATATATTGGCGTAACAGCTTTAAATGGCAGTTATTTTAATGTAATGGGATTACCTGTTCAGCGAATTTATGAAGAACTTGTGAGTGGATTTATGAATTCATAAATCCATTTTTTTAATTCAAAGACACGCTTTTAAAATTTGTCTCTATGGATTAAGAGTATGAATTCGGTATATAAAAAAGAAAAAAATCTTTGTTATTCTCTTGAATTAGTGTATCTTTGCAATTAAAATAACCGTAATCCCATCATTATGTTAGTGAAAGAAGAGAATATCAATGAGGAGAGAAAGAGCCTTAGTTTTGTGGAGCAGTTGGTTGAGGAAGACTTAACCAAAGGCAAAAATGACGGCAGAATACAGACGAGGTTCCCGCCAGAACCTAATGGTTATCTTCACATAGGGCATGCAAAGGCTATCTGTATGGATTTCGGCGTAGCTGAAAAATACCACGGCGTGTGTAATCTTCGCTTCGATGACACCAATCCCAGCAAAGAGAATACAGAGTATGTAGAAAATATTCTCAATGACATTGAGTGGTTGGGATTCAAATGGGGCAATATTTATTATGCTTCCGATTATTTTGGGAAGTTGTGGGACTTTGCCATTTGGATGATTAAGCGAGGACTGGCTTACGTTGACGAGCAGAGTTCTGAACAGATTGCAGCACAGAAGGGTACGCCTACCGAGCCAGGCCAAGACAGTCCATATCGCAATCGACCGATTGAAGAGAATCTTAAACTGTTTCTGCAAATGAATACACCTGAGGCTATCGAGGGGAGTATGGTGCTGCGTGCTAAGCTTGATATGGCTAATCCCAATATGCATTTTCGCGATCCGATTATGTACAGGATCATTCAGATTCCGCACCATCGTACGGGATTGGCGTGGCATACTTACCCGATGTATGATTTTGCCCACGGGCAGAGCGATTATTTTGAAGGAGTTACCCACTCGATTTGTACGTTGGAGTTTGTGCCTCATCGGCCGCTCTATGACAAGTTTGTCGATTTCTTAAAGGAGATGAATGGCGAGATGGAATATCTCGATGATTTCCGTCCACGGCAGATAGAATTCAATCGTCTCAATCTCACTTATACTGTGATGAGTAAGCGTAAACTTCATTCGTTGGTTGATGAAGGACTGGTTGCAGGCTGGGATGATCCTCGTATGCCGACCATTTGTGGTATGCGTCGTCGCGGGTATAGTCCAGAGAGCATCAGAATGTTTATTAATTCCATCGGTTATACCAAGTTCGAGGCGCTCAATGATATGGCTTTGCTTGAGGCTTCTGTACGTGAAGACTTGAATAAGCGGGCTTGTCGTGTATCAGCTGTGCTGAATCCGGTGAAGCTTGTTGTCACGAATTATCCCGAGGGGAAGACTGAAGAGATGGAAGCGATCAATAACCCCGAGAATCCGGAAGATGGTAATCACACTATCACTTTCTCGCGGGAGCTATGGATTGAACGTGAAGACTTTATGGAAGATGCTCCTAAGAAATTCTTCCGAATGACTCCGGGCAAAGAGGTTAGACTGAAAAATGCTTATATAGTCAAATGCACGGGATGCACGAAAGATTCTGATGGTACAATCACTGAGATTCAGGCGGAATATGACGCGACCAGTAAGAGCGGTGATATAGGAGCCAATCGTAAGGTAAAAGGTACACTTCATTGGGTCTCAGTAGAGCATTGTCGCAAGGCTGAGGTACGTGTTTATGATCGACTGTTCTGTGTTGAAAATCCATCGGCTGATGAACGAGATTTTCGTGAGTTATTGAATTCCCAATCACTTCATATTTATGACAACTGCTTTGTCGAAACTTATGTTGCTGATAAGCGTCCGGGTGAGTATTTACAATTCCAACGTATTGGTTATTTTATGGCTGATCCTGATTCTACTTCGGAGAAACTTGTATTCAATAAAACGGTCGGATTGAAAGATACGTGGGCAAAACAAAGTAAGGGATAACTCTTAATGACAAACGACGAATATTTCAAAAGCCAGGAGTTTAAAGATATTCTCCACGTGTATGAGAAAGGAAAACAGGAAGGGGTTTCTATCTATCTGGATCCGAATGATTTGGCCGATATTGCAGAATATTATCATTTGCAAGGCCAGATAGATAAATCCGTTGCACTCATCGATGAGGCTATCAATCTGTTTCCCGGTTCTTCTGCTCCTTTGATATTTCGTGCCAGAATCGAACTGTTGGTCAATAACGATCCTTTCAAAGCAGAGGAGTTTGCTGAGCAGGTAGAAGATAAAACGGATTTAGAATATCATTATCTCAAAACAGAGATTATGCTTGTGCGCCATCAAGATCGAGAAGCAGACAGATATTTACTGGATTGCTTAGGTACAATTGACGAAAGCGACCGTGAAGACTTCTATATTGATGTGGCAACACTGTTTGCCGATTACGATTTGATAGATAAAGCTCACGAATGGTTAATGCGATCGCAGCTCCAAGATTCGGATAATTATCAGGAGTTGACGGGTCGTATTGCACTAGCGAAGGGTGATTATATGCAAAGTCAGCATATCTTCAATGATCTTGTTGAGAAAAATCCTTATTCTGGTTCATATTGGAATCATTTGGCATCATCACAATATATGTCCAATGAAATTAGGGAGTCGATTACGAGTAGCGAGTTTTCTATTGCAATCAATCCCAATGATGACGAGGCTATTTTGAATAAAGCAAATGGACTTTTTGCATTGGGCAATTATGAGGAAGCACTCCTTTATTATAAAAGGTTGACTGATATGTGTCCCAAAGAGGAGACAGGTGAGATGTTTCAAGGCATTACGTTTATCAAGTTGAATCGTCTGAAAGAAGCTGTCGAACATCTGAAACAGGCTGAGGAAATAGCAGGGAGAGATAGCGAAACATTGCCCGACATTTATCAGACATTAGCTTATACATTTTCGTCTCTTGGCGAATCGCAGCAGGCAATGGCCTATATTAAGAAAGCTGAGCAAGCGCTGGGGGCTAACTTAAATGAGTTGTCCGTGCTTCGGGGGCATTTACTAATGGGACAAGGAGAAGTGGAGAGAGCTCGAGAGTCCTATCAGAAGGCGATTTATGACTCAGATTTTGATCCTGATATTATCCTCCGTGCAGCTATCTCCATTTATGAAAATAATTATATCGAACTGGCATATGGTTTTCTCCATACGCTCCTCGGCATTGGGGAAACAGGTCGAACCGATGGTTATTCATATTTGGCTGCTTGCTGTAAAGAACTAGGTAAGGATAGTGAATATAAGAAAGCCTTGAAGAAGGCTTGTGAACGTAATCCTGTTGAAGTAAGAGCCGTGCTTGGCGAAAATATTCCCTCAACATTGGATCCAAGCGAATATTATCATTATTTAATTGAGCATACAGACAAACAATGAATTGGTTATCTATACTACTTGGAAACTTGAATTATACGACAGTATTCTTTTTGATGATGTTAGAGAGTACCGTGATTCCGGTTCCGTCAGAGTTGGTCGTTTCTCCTGCTGCCTATCACGCAGCCGGTGGACATCTTAATATATTTCTGGTAATTCTTTTTGCCACACTTGGAGCCGATGTTGGTGCCAGCATCAATTATATTGCAGCCTATTATCTTGGTCGTCCCATCATTTATCGGTTTGCTAATAGCAAGTTCGGTAAGCTTTGTATGCTCAATCAAGAAAAGGTAGAAAAGAGCGAGAAGTTTTTTGATCGTCACGGTATTGTAGCTACAATTACAGGTCGTCTAATCCCTGGCATTCGTCATCTCATCTCCATTCCCGCTGGACTTGCAAAGATGCACTACGGTACTTTTCTGCTTTATACAACTATCGGTGCAGGTCTTTGGAATTGTATCCTTGCTATTTTAGGCTGGTACCTATATTCTGCTGTTCCTGAGGATCAACTTAATGATAAGATTATGGAGTACGGCGAATACATCAAGTTTGCCATAATGGTCGTGATTGCACTGGCACTTTTCTACTTTATGGGTAAATATTTGTTTCGGCGTAGGCGTCAAATTAAGGGATAATTTTTAGTCTTGTTTCCACTCTTATTCTTAATATATAAAAAGGCTCCGCTATATTATATAGCGGAGTCTTAATTATTTCAGAAAGTAGAGAGGGATTAAGCCTCCTCACTCCAATCTTCTTTTGTCTTGCGAACATAGCTCTTATATCGGAGTTTTGCCATCTGTTCGGCAGCGGCAAAAAGCTCATCGGCCTCATTGGGATAAGCTTTCTGTACGGATAGATAGCGTACCTCACCGAGGAGGAAGTCTCGGAATTTCGTCCAGTCCGGTTCTTTTGAGTCGAGTGAAAATGGATTCTTACCTTCGTCTGCAAGCTGGGGATTGTATCTCCACAGGTGCCAGTACCCGCAATCAACGGCACGCCCTTCCTCGGCTTGGCTTTTCCCCATACCTCCTTTGATTTTTAAACCGTGGTTGATACAGGGTGCATAGGCGATGATGAGTGAAGGACCGGGGTATGCTTCTGCTTCGCGGATAGCTTTCAGGGTTTGTGCCTGATCAGCTCCCATTGCGATCTGAGCTACATAAACGTAGCCGTAGGTTGTTGCCATCAAGCCAAGATCTTTTTTACGGATACGCTTGCCTTGTGCAGCAAACTGTGCGATAGCGCCGAGCGGTGTTGACTTGGAACTCTGACCGCCGGTGTTAGAATAAACCTCGGTATCGAGCACAAGAATATTGACATCTTCGCCTGATGCGATGACGTGATCCAGACCACCATAGCCGATATCATAAGAGGCACCGTCGCCACCGATAATCCACTGCGAACGCTTGATAAGATAGTGATCCAGAGTTTTAAGTTCCTTGCAGATCTCACATCCGTGATCGGCACCTGCAGCGATTAGTGGCTTCAATTTGGCCGCTGCTGTTTTTGAAGCGTCAGCATCATCCTTGCCGTCAAGCCATTCTTGTGCAGTTGTTTTGAAGTCGACTGGCGTATCACTTCTTTCTAAGAGTTGTTTGAGGAGCACGGAGATGCGCTCTTTCATCTTTTTATTGCCAAGCGCCATACCCATACCAAACTCACAAAAGTCTTCAAACAAAGAGTTATCAAAAGCCGGACCTTGACCGACCTCGTTGGTAGTGTAAGGTGTGGAAGGAATAGATGCAGAATAAATCGAAGAACAACCTGTAGCATTGGAGATCATTTCGCGGTCGCCGAAGAGTTGTGAAATGAGCTTCACATAAGGTGTCTCACCACAACCAGCACAAGCTCCTGAGAATTCGAAAAGAGGCTGAGCAAACTGTGAATTCTTGACATTGCTCTTGATATCGATGAGGTGCTGTTTGCTCTTGACATCTTTGGCAAGGTAATTCCAGTTTGCGATTTGCTTTTCATCGTGGGTGAATGGAACCATCGCGAGTGCCTTACCGTTTTTATTTCCAGGGCAGATATCAGCACAGTTTCCACAACCCACGCAGTCGAGTACGCTCACCTGAATGCGGAAGTGCATTCCAGCCATCGGTTTAGGAACTTTCATTTCGAGCGTCTTATCATCGAAGTTCTTGAGTTCCTCGTTATCGAGTACGAATGGACGGATACAAGCGTGAGGACAAACATACGCACATTTGTTGCACTGGATACAATTCTCGGATGTCCATTCGGGATTGAATGCTTCGACACCACGCTTTTCAAATGCGGCAGAACCGTTTTTCATCGTGCCGTCGACCATATCATATTTAACAAAATCTGACACTTTCAGTAGATCGCCCGACTGCGCATTAATGGGGCGAACGATCTCTTTGATATAAGCAGGAATATGTGTTTCAGGATCAGCTTGTTCGTCATTCAAGTCAACCCAAGCTGGATCTACGGTCAGTTGTTTGTATTCACCACCACGATCAACGGCTGCATAGTTCTTGTCAACTACATCCTGGCCTTTATTTCCGTAAGACTTAACGATAAACTTTTTCATCTGATCAACGGCTAATTCAACAGGAATTACCTTTGTGATACGGAAGAATGCACTTTGAAGGATGGTATTCGTACGATTGCCCAACCCGATTTCTTGTGCTATTTTTGTGGCATTGATGTAATAAACAGTGATGTTGTTCTTAGCAAAATAGCGCTTGATACGGTTAGGAATGAACTTTACGAGTTCATCACCCTCGAAAATGGTGTTGAGTAAGAAAGTCCCATTTTTCTGTAAGCCTCGAATAACATCATACATATTCAAGTAAGCCTGCACATGACAAGCTACGAAGTTAGGTGTGTTTACCTGATATGTAGAATGAATCAGCGTGTCACCGAAACGTAGGTGGGAGCAAGTGAAGCCGCCTGATTTCTTAGAATCGTAAGAGAAATATGCCTGACAATATTTGTCAGTATTATCGCCGATAATCTTCACAGAGTTTTTATTGGCACCGACAGTTCCGTCTGCACCCAAACCATAGAACTTGGCTTCGAATGTACCTTCACCTCCCATCGGAATCTCTTCAACTTGGGGCAGTGAAGTAAATGTAACATCGTCTACAATACCTACGGTAAAATGGTCCTTAGGTTCGGATAATTCCAAGTTGTTGAAGACGGCAATGATATGTGCTGGTGTTGTGTCTGAAGAACCGAGACCATAACGACCGCCGACGATTAGAGGTTTGTTCTCGACGTCGTAGAAAGCACTTTTCACATCAAGATAAAGCGGTTCGCCTTCTGCACCAGGCTCTTTCGTGCGGTCGAGTACAGCAATACGTTTCACTGATTTTGGTACGGCAGCCAGCAAATGTTTTACAGAGAATGGGCGATAGAGATGTACGGAAATCATTCCCACCTTTTTGCCTTGCTTGTTGAGGTAATCGATTACCTCGCGAGCAGCCTCTGAAGCTGATCCCATCAAAATGATGATATGTTCTGCGTCTTGTGCACCATAATAAGAAAAAAGGTGGTACTCGCGCCCTGTAATCTTGGAAATCTTTCCTAAATAATCCTCAACTATCTCGGGAATATTAGCATAATACTGGTTGCAAGCTTCACGATGAGTGAAGAATGTTTCAGGATTCTCTGCCGTACCGCGTGTAACTGGACGTTCGGGAGAGAGTGCTCGGTCGCGGAAACGTTTTATATCTTCGGGATCGACGAGTTTAGCTATTTCTTCCTGATCGATCATTTCGATTTTGTGGTATTCGTGAGATGTGCGGAAACCGTCGAAGAAATTAACAAAGGGAATACTCGTTTTGAGTGTTGCTAAATGAGGAACAGCTGTGAGGTCCATCACTTCCTGCACAGAACCTGAGCAGAACATCGCAAAACCGGTTTGTCTACAAGCCATTACATCAGAGTGATCGCCAAAGATGCAGAGGGCGTGTGAGGCGATAGCGCGAGCCGATACGTCGAATACACACGGTAGCATTTCGCCCGCAATCTTGTACATATTGGGAATCATCAAGAGCAAACCCTGTGATGCCGTGAAAGTGGTTGTCAATGCACCTGCTTGCAACGAACCGTGCATCGCACCGGCAGCACCACCCTCAGATTGCATTTCCTGAACCGTGACCGTTTGTCCGAAGAGATTCTTCCGACCTTTGGCGGCCCAAGTGTCAACATGTTCCGCCATCGGAGACGACGGTGTGATGGGGTAAATCGCAGCTACCTCTGAGAACATATAGCTCACGTGAGCAGCGGCCTCGTTACCATCACAAGTGATAAACTTTTTTTCTTTAGCCATTGTCTTATTGATAAATGTTAATTAAATGTTTTGTATATTTGTTCTATTAATAAAGAAAACCTAACAGCCATAGGGGTATTTGGTTATCTTTTCCTATTTCAGTATTATATCGTGCATAAATCGTTCCAGGATTGAACCGAATCTTATTACTGCCTGAGGCATTGCATATCCTGAATTTCTTGTCGCCGTCTATGACGTAATGTTGTTCTTTTCCGCCTTGATTTACGAGATGATCTTTCCACAAAGCGTTGACAAAAAAAGTCTCCATCAATTCCTGATTATCGATCTGAATGGGATAAATCGCATACATCAGGTTAGGATTGTGCATCATTACTTTGCCTGGTTTCTTGGGAAAATCCTGTCCCATAGGATAAATGATATTGATAAGACGCGCATCCGACAGATATTTGATATAATTCATCACCGTAGCCCGACTTGTCTCAATGCTTTGTGCCAGCTGACTTATATTCGGTGTTTTCAGCCCATTCACGGCCAAAAGATAGAACAGTTTCTTGATTTTCGTCAGATATTTCAGCTCAATTTGTTTGATGAACAGGATATCCACCTCTATCATCATATTCATTGTTTTGAGCAGATTTTCGGAAAAATTCCGATGTTCTAAGAAGAAAGGATAAAACCCGTGGTGAATATATTCTTGAAAGAACTTTAATGGCCGCACTTTCGGGAGAATTTGTTTCGTGATTTGCTCGTGATTCTGTAAGATATCGTCTAATGTGAATGAAGGAAACTGATGTCCTGTTTGAAGATTAAGATATTCGCGAAATGAAAATCCTGTGAGATTATAACTCTTGACAATACTGTTAAGTTCAGGATTCTCCTCTTTTAATCGCATTACGCTTGAACCTGTAAAAATGATTTTCAGTTCAGGAAATTGATCGTAACATTTGCGAAGTTCTCTGCTCCAATCCGGTTGCTTGAACACTTGGTCTATCAATAGAACTCGGCCTCCGTGCTTGACGAAACCTCTGGCAAAATCTGCAATGCCGCGTCCTTGAAAATAGAAGTTGTTCATATTCACATAAAGGCATTGGCGGTCACTAGCCTCGAACTGTTCCTTAGCATATTGCAAGATAAAAGTGGTCTTTCCCACGCCACGTGTACCTTTAATGCCGATCAGCCGATCCTCCCAGTTGATTTCGTTCATCAGCTTTCGCTTGACTGGTGCATTTGTATGCTCAATCAAGTAAGTGTGTGTGCGAAAGAAAGCATCCTCCATATCTTGTTTATCCTTCATTTTAACACCTGCAAAGATACTACAAATTTTGAAATTTGCAAAGTGTGGATTACAAAAACTTCACGATTTATATTTTTTTGCACAACGAAATCTGTGTTTTTAATAAGGCATAAAGATCGATTTGAATTTCTCAAATCGATAGTTTATTTTCCGACCAAAGAAAATAGAGTTTTAAATTAAATATGAATGATAAAAATGAAAGATGAAAGTTTAATTGTACTGAACAAATAAACAGTCATCTTTCATCCTTTATTATTAATCTTTTCATCAAATCAAGTACTGTGAAGAGATGCTTTCGTTGTTGACCACACGACGGATGGTCTCGGCAAACATATCGGCTACGGATAATTGTTTAACCTTGGCTGATCGGTGAGAATAAGGGATGGAATCGGTGAAAACGATTTCTTCGAGAGCCGAATCTTGTACACGTTCGGAAGCAGGACCGCTCATTACGCAATGAGATGCGCAGGCACGTACGCTTTTAGCACCAGCTTGTTTCATTATATCGGCAGCCTTGGTAATAGTTCCGGCCGTGTCGACCATATCGTCTACAATGACCACATTCTTGTCTTTCACGTCGCCGATGATTTGCATACTCTCTACCTCATTGGCGCGAGCACGTGTCTTATTGCACAGCACGAGTGGACAACCGAGGTATTTGGCATAAGTATTGGCACGTTTAGAGCCGCCGACGTCAGGCGATGCGATGACAAGGTTGTCGAGATGGAGGCTTTGGAGATAAGGTAGGGTGACTCCTGAAGCATAAAGATGATCTACGGGTACATTGAAAAAACCTTGAATTTGATCTGCGTGGAGGTCCATTGTAATAAGTCGGTCGATGCCGGCTACGCCCAGCAGGTCGGCTACGAGTTTGGCACCGATACTCACACGAGGCTTGTCTTTCCGGTCTTGGCGAGCCCATCCGAAGTAAGGGATGACGGCGATGACATTGCGTGCCGAGGCTCTTTTGGCGGCATCGATCATTAATAGTAGTTCCATCAGATTGTCCGAATTGGGAAATGTGCTCTGAACAAGGAACACATCGCGGCCGCGGATGGACTCTTCGTAACAGACGGCAAACTCTCCGTCTGAGAATCTTGTTACCAAAAGATTTCCTAACGGGCAACCTAAACTGGTGCAGATCTTTTCTGCAAGGTATCTCGTTTTCGTTCCCGAGAATACCAAAAAGGAGTCTTTCTCACTCATCTTATTTTGTGTTTATGTTTTGATGTATATCTTGTTTGGGTTTATCCTACGGTCCGACGCAGGCGAACAAATTCATTGATGACGGCCTTAAAATCAGTCTCGTTGTGAATGTCGAATCGATTCCACAGATCACCGCTGATGACCACGCCGCCGAATCCGAGTTCGCGAGCCGTACGAATGGCGTCGATATCCATTCCGCCGAGTGCATAGACTTTACGGTCGATGAGTCCTTGCGAGGCCGCTTCTTCAAGTTGACTCATTGTGAAAGTAGATTGTTCATCAGAATTCGATTTGCTGTTAAAGATGTTTCGCAAGAAAACATAGTCTGCTTTCTTTTTCATCTCTTTCAATTTTGCTGTATTTGTGCAAGTACGCCCGATGTGTCCATGATAACCTTTGGGTGTTTCTGTATTCATATCATTGATGTGTATGCCGGCGAGTCCGAATTCATTTTTCAAGTAATAATGCTCGTGTACGGTGATCTTGCGATGATAATCATCGGGCAGGAGCGTTAGCAAGCGCTCAGAATACAGTGGGGATGAATCGGGTTTGGATAGGTGTAAGATGTCCATACCCTCATCGAAGAGTGCAGTAAGAATTTTGTCTTCTTCCACAAAGAATGTGGATTTGGTCATTATGACAAGCTTCATTATCCGTAATCGTTTACGATTGCAAAAGTAGGAAAATTCCATTAAATTTGCAATTTATCAGAGACAAAATGTTAACTTTGCGTGAAAATATTCTCAGCAACATTTAAATAGCATATATGAAAATTGATATACGTACTTTCAAAGAGATTAATATACCTATTTATATTATAGAAGAAGTACGCCTTCGGAACAATCTCGAATTGATCAGAAGTGTGGCTTGTGCAGCTGATGTAGAAATCATCTTGGCATTCAAAGCTTTTGCACTCTGGAAAATTTTTCCTATTTTCCGTGAGTATATCAATGCTACGACTGCAAGTTCGCTCAATGAAGCTCTTTTGGCTTATTATGAATTCGGGAGCAGGGCGCATACTTATTCGCCCGCTTATACGGATGATGATATCGAAGAGATTGCTCGTTGCTCGAGTCATCTCACATTCAACTCGTTGTCGCAATGGGATCGCTATCACGCGATAGTTAGAGAAAATAATCCCGGTATCAGTCTGGGATTGCGTGTGAATCCCGAATATTCTGAGGTAGAAACGATGCTTTATAATCCTGTGCACCTGGGACGCGATTCGGCGTGCGTGCTGGTGACTTATCTGATATGCTGCCAGCCGATATCGAAGGTTTTCATTGCCATTGCCATTGTGAGAGTGGAGCAGATGTTTTTGCTCGTACCTTGGCGCATGTTGAGGAGAAGTTCGGACAGTGGTTACCTCGTTTGAAGTGGATCAACTTCGGTGGTGGTCATTTGATGACACGAAAGGATTATGACGTTCAATTGCTGATTGATCTTCTGAAAGGTTTTCGTTCTCGTTATCCGAATCTCAACGTAATTTTAGAACCGGGTAGTGCGTTCGCTTGGCAGACAGGTCCGTTAGTATCGCAGGTAGTGGATGTGGTCGAAGATGAAAGTATTCGGACGGCTGTTCTGAATGTAAGTTTCACCTGCCATATGCCCGACTGTTTGGAAATGCCGTATATGCCTGTAGTTCGAGGGGCTCGAATTGTTGAGGGAGCAAGGGCTGACAAGCAGTCTCTGAATACTTATCGGTTAGGGGGAAATAGCTGTTTGGCTGGTGATTTTATGGGCTCCTGGCAATTCGACCATCCGTTGCAAATCGGTGAAAACATTATTTTTGAAGATATGATGCATTATACTACGGTCAAAACCTGTATGTTTAATGGCATCCGGCATCCGTCTATCGGAATTGTGCACACAGACGGCGAACTTGAAATCTTGCGTGAATACGGTTATGAAGATTATAAGCTGCGGATGGACTGATAAACTTTGGTCTGATGAAAAGATGCTTATTGCCTTGCGTTTAACGGTTTTTCGCAGCCTGAAAAGCTGTTAATGATCGTGCAAAAAGCCATATGACTGCCAACCCTTATATATAAAGGGGATTTGAAAGGTTTTTAAAGTCGATTGAAATAATTGATAAAACAATGTGGAGAACTTGATAAATCGTTGTTTTCACGGAAAAAAATCACGGAAAAATTTGCAGTATCGGAAAAAAGCATTACCTTTGCAACCGCATTTAGAGAGATGCTCCTATAATATATAGGATTATAATGCGGAAATAGCTCAGTTGGTAGAGCACGACCTTGCCAAGGTCGGGGTCGCGGGTCCGAGTCCCGTTTTCCGCTCCACATTCTGAATAAATACCAAATGGGGAAACCTCAAATGCCCAGGTGGCGGAATTGGTAGACGCGCACGTTTCAGGTGCGTGTGTTTAACAACGTGCAGGTTCGAGTCCTGTTCTGGGCACCATTTATTCAGATGTCAAACTTTGTCGGAGAGGTGGCGGAATTGGTAGACGCGCTACTTTGAGGGGGTAGTGACAATTGTGTCGTGGGAGTTCGAGTCTCCTCCTCTTCACAAAGAACGAATGGATACATCGTAAGCGGAAATAGCTCAGTTGGTAGAGCACGACCTTGCCAAGGTCGGGGTCGCGGGTCCGAGTCCCGTTTTCCGCTCTTTTTTAGAGAAACATAAGCATCCGATGAATTTATATTTAAGATATTTCGACAGAGAAACATTAGTATATAATGTGGATGAGGCATTGGCCTTTTTAAGTTCGATACCCGATATTGGGATGAATACTGAATTAGCAGCAGATATTAGAGAATACGCTGAAAGTGATGTGCTATATCCTAAAAGATACAAAGTTCGACCGCGGGTATATTTCATTATTATTAAGACTTCGGCCGAGACGATGATCGATTTTAAACAGAAAAAGGCTTTACGGCCTGTCATCCCAACAGTAGCAGGGCCGGAGCGGCGTGATTTGGCTTCATCGGCAATGACGCGTCTGACAGAGGAACATCCCGGATGGTATGAGTGTTCACTTGATTTCAAACGTGTAGTTATGGTTCCGACGACAGGAAAGCATGAATATCGCGATACACATTTTGTGGCACGTTGCAAGGCTGTTTCGGGACAAGACGGTTACAATCGTATCGTCAATCATTTGCGCGAGCGGGTAGATAGTCGTAGTCAATTCCCTTCGGCAAAGGGTAAGAATTTCCATTTTAAGTATTTAGGAATGTGGAAGTAATCCTTTCACGACATAAAATATCTGTCTAATTAGGTTCCCAAAACAATGAACAAGGTAATGCTTATAGGTAATGTCGGTAAAGATCCGGATGTGAGATATTATGAGAATGACCAAGCTATGGCTCAGTTCCCACTGGCAACGACCGAACGTGGATATACTTTGCAGAATGGAACTCAGGTACCTGAACGTACGGATTGGCATAATATTATTACGTGGAAAGGCCTGGCGAAGATCGCAGAAAAATATGTTCATAAAGGCGACAAACTTTATATCGAGGGACGGATACGTTATAGAAGCTATGATGATCAGAAAGGACAACGTCGCTATGTTACTGAGATTTTAGCCGAGAATATGGAATTACTCTCTCCAAAATCTGCTCCTCAGGACACGGAAAAGCTCGCTTCTGCCACTTCAACACAGACACAAGATGATAAGGGCGGGCTTCCTTTTTAGTCACGTTGATCATTAGTTAACAAGAAGAAAACAATTGGATACCTCTTTTCTTACCGAGTCTCTGTCGGATGTTTACCTACAAGCGCCGACTATTGGTGCACTAATTGCAGTTTTTTGGGCAGCAATCCTACTTTTAGTCTCGGGATTTGCCAGTGGTTCTGAGATTGCTTTTTTTAATCTTTCACCGACAGACCTTGCCGAACTTGATGAAAGTAAGACACTGCGTGATAACGAAATACAGATGCTTCGCGATGATTCTGAGCGCACATTAGCTACTATTCTCATCACGAATAATTTTGTTAATGTAACGATTATTATGCTGTGCAATTATGTGTTTGCTACTGTTGTACATTTCGGCGAACGCGCTTATTGGTTGCAATTCCTGTGCATTACTGTTTTACTGACCTTTCTCCTCTTGTTGTTTGGCGAAATAATGCCTAAGGTTTACAGTCGACAGAATAGCTTGGTCTTCTGCCGGCGCACGGTAAACGGTATCCTTTTTCTTCGTAAATTATTCTGGCCGTTAGAGACAATACTGCTTCGGAGTGGTATATTAGCTGAGAAGGTGGTGCAGAAAGAGAACCACGTGCTAAGCGTCGACGACCTGGAGCAGGCGCTGGAGCTTACGGATAAAAACGACATCAAAGCCGAACAGAAGATGTTACAAGGTATTATCCGATTCGGAGATGAAACAGCCAAAGAGGTAATGACTAGCCGTCAAGATGTGATCGACCTCGATATCAAAAGTAATTTCACGGATGTCTTGCGCTGCATTGTAGAAAACAATTACAGTCGTATTCCTGTTTATCAGGATAATACGGATAATATCCGCGGCGTGCTCTATATTAAAGATGTCTTGCCCCATCTCTCTAAGACTGCTAATTTCCGTTGGCAGAGCCTAATCCGGCCGCCTTATTTTGTGCCGGAAACCAAGAAAATCGACGACCTTTTGCGTGAATTTCAGGAAAACAAAGTGCATATTGCTATTGTCGTAGACGAGTTTGGCGGGACAAGTGGCATTGTGACGCTTGAAGATATTTTGGAAGAGATTGTGGGAGAAATCAATGATGAGTATGATGATGAGGAGAAAACTTATTCCAAACTCAATTATAACACGTATATTTTCGAGGGAAAAACGTTGCTGAGTGACTTCTGTAAGATACTGAACATCAATGATGATGAGTTTTCAGAGGTAGAAGGCGACGCTGATACTGTAGCCGGATTGCTTCTCGAACTCAAAGGCGAGTTCCCCTCAATGCACGAAAAACTTGAATATCGCAATTACACTTTCGAGGTGATGGGCATTGAAGAGCGACGCATCAGTCGTGTTAAAGTTGTCATTCATAGCGTCTGATAGCAGCAATGCCGTTGATTAAGATAGAAGCCGTTGCACCCGATGTCCGACTCGGTTTATGGAAGATCGAGGAGACGATTGAACTTTTTTTTGCAGCAAATCCTCATTTACAGGATCTCTGTTCCAGGTTATCCGATTATCAATCAGCATCTCGACGACTTGAAATCTTAGCTACTTATAGCTTACTTCTTGCTATGACAAACAATAGCCGATTATCGATTACTCATTATCCCAATGGAAAACCACACGTGGAGGGCTATCACGTCAGTATCAGTCACACCCGAGGATATGCTGTTTTACTTATCTCTACAAATAAAGAGGTGGCCGTTGATATTGAATATTATAGTAATCGAGTGAGTCGTATTGTGCATAAATTCATCCGCCAAGATGAAATTTCTTCTTCCGTCGATATCCAGTTAATCAATTGGAGTGCCAAAGAAACCGTCTATAAACTTTTTTCTGTTGAAGCCTTGCAATATTTTGAGATGCGGCTTTGCCCTTTTGTACCCCGAGAACAAGGCTTAATAAAGGTAGAGAACCTCAGGACCCGCACGATGATTCCTGTTCATTACCACCTTACTCCCTCCTTTGTTTTGACCTATGCCATACTAAATTGATGATAGTATTCTCAATTTGAAGCGGATAATATTTATTTTTATTTATTCGTTCGATCGTTTATTCGATGTGTTCGATAGTCACTCCATCAAGTCGAGAGATGATGTCGAGGATGCGGTCTTCATATTGATTGCGCTTTACTCGCATTTCCATATTCACCAAATAAATACAACCCGTGGACGAACACTGCTCTTTCATATCGTAAGAGTCGATATCAGAACCTTCTTTTCTCAGCGACTTGATAATTTGGCGAATACTTTCGCGGTCGGGAGAGGTAAAAGTAATG
This sequence comes from Hoylesella pleuritidis JCM 14110, assembly GCF_000613725.1. Taxonomy (GTDB): domain Bacteria; phylum Bacteroidota; class Bacteroidia; order Bacteroidales; family Bacteroidaceae; genus Prevotella; species Prevotella pleuritidis. The sequence continues at coordinate 2,978 of NZ_BAJN01000003.1, read as the reverse complement.
GCGATATTTCGTGATCCGAAACGGTTCAAGATGAAATATATGGTTTCCAAACAGAGTAGCACCAGTATTGTAGCTGTGATTGAAATAATATACATCCCAGCACCACAGGCCAGACCGATAGCTGATGTTACCCATAGGCCTGCTGCCGTTGTGAGCCCTCTAACCACGTGTTTCTGAAAGATAATGGTTCCTGCACCAATGAATCCGATACCCGAAACTACTTGTGCTGCGATACGCGAGGGGTCGAGCGAAACGCCGGGGTAGCGCAGTATTTCAGCAAAACCGTATTGTGAAACGACCATAAAGAGAGCGCTGCCAAGAGCTACGAGAAAGTGGGTCCGGAATCCGGCTTCCTTGGCTCGATATTCTCTTTCGAGTCCAATGATGCCGCCTAATAGTGCTGCAATGAAGATGTGGAGGATTAGTGCTGTGTTCATCGTTATGTCATTCTTGTGAAAAATATTTCCAGAGTGGGGCTACCATCATTGCTTGGAGAAATTCGCCGCGCTGTAACATTTCACGAACTTCGGTCTTAGTATAAGTGTAGACTTCGATGTTTTCTGTACGATCGAGATGCTGTCGGCTTGTTTTCTCTACACCTCGGGCAAGAAAACAGTGGCAAAGATTGGTCTGTGAGCCGGGATTGGGAGCAATCGTCATCAATTCTGTCCATTCTCCTCCTGTGTAGCCGGTCTCTTCATAGAGCTCTCTTTGAGCTGCTTGGAGAGGTGTCTCGCCCGATTCGATGACGCCAGCGCATATCTCGAAATTCACTGATTGATGCCCGTGGCGGTATTGTCGTTCAATGAGTATTTGCCCGTCGACTGTTTCGGCGATGACGTTGATCCAATCGGGATATTCCAAAACATAATATTCTTCACAGACAGTATCGTTGGGCAGTCGGACGGCATCGCGTCGGGCCGTGAGCCACGGACGCTGAATGAGGTACTCACTGCTGATGATTTCCCATTTTAATTCTCTCTGTTTCATAATCATTTTATTTTAAACGGATAGTTGCGTGATGGCTTATTTCCCACCCTGTGCTATCTTGAATAAGGTGCCTGTGGGGCAGATGAAACGACAGTAAGGGCGTGGCACGAAGACGGAAAGCATTGTAACGATACCTGCCAAAATCAAAACCACAACCGAAGCGGAGCGGAAGATAAAGGCCGTAAATATCTCGTAGTCCATCCATTGGAACAGAACGCCAGCCAGCATCAATACCATCAGAATCGACCAAAATAGTTGTCGAAGGTTACCCAACAGTTTGACAGTCTGTGAACTCATCTTCCATTTCTTTTTCCGTGCTTTTCCGGCTAAGTCTTGTAGGGCTCCGCAAGGGCAGATGTTATTGCAGTAGTAGTTTTTTTTGCCAAAAAGCGGGTAGATGAAAGCCGTAATGAGCATTACGATGGGCACAAGAGCCGTCCACGGATCGATGCCTGCTGACATATAATTTATGATAAGCGAATAGGAGATGAATGTGCCGCACCACAGTCCCAAGATTGTAATATTAAGAACCATCTGCACGGTTCGGTAGCGTTTGTTCTTCCAAAAGAGCGGTAAAATGGCGCCGGCCAGTACCACGATAAGCCCGATGAGCGATTTGGCTGACCAGTCTATACGTTCCCAAAATGATGGTTCGGAGGCATTTTTCTGTGCATATTGCAGTCCGCATTGCATATTTTTGATGATGCCGCGTGATGAAAATGTGGCACCGCTGATGCCATCTATTTTCATTGCTAATGCCTCGTCGGATGTCTTTCCGTTCCAGCGGGTGAGTAGTTGGGACGCTTCTGCAAAGAAATCGGGTGTCTCCGAGTTTTTCAATGCCTTGACTTTGATTATTCGATCTTCTTTTAAATAGATTTCCAAAGGAACTCGACCGCCATATCCTTTAATATCTTTGCCTAATTCGGTCGTGTTAATGACGATGGTGCCATCAGGTTCTGTACGCATTGTGTCAACTTTGGTCGTCTTACTGTTGATTGTCGCTTGGGTTGTTAAATCGTGTCCTAAGACCTTATGATCACGGTTGATGGCCACGGCGATAATTACCATTATGCAGGTGATAAGACAAAACACCTGTTTAATTTTTTCTTTCTTCATTCTTAACTTTATAATATCTTGTTACGCAGGGAGTTGCGAATAGCTTTCCGATTTGTGGCTTTTCATCTTGTAAAAAGCCGTTAATCGTGGGCCGAAAAGCCGTTAGTTGCCCGCTGAAAAGCCGTTAATCGCAACACTGTTTGTTACAGTACGTTTGACTGTATACTGTTGCAAAATTAGCTATAAATATTCAATAATAGGACCTTTCTCCTGCAAAATGATGATTTTTTTGTATTTTTGTCAAACTGAATTTAGGCTAATAATATAATGATGTGAATGAAGACGGAATTTGAAAAAATGCGAAATGGGGAGATGTATTATTTTTCCGATCGGGAAGTTTATGGCAGTTTAGTGCGTGCTAAGGAGCTTTGTTGTCAATTGCAGATGATGACGATAGAAAATGCTGATTATCATTCGGTAATAGAAGAGCTGATTCCTGATATTCCGAAATCTACGATTGTGTGTCCACCATTTTATTGCGATCACGGCAATGGAATTATTTTGGGAGAAGGAACATTTTTAAATTTTGGTTGTACTATATTGGATGAGGCATTCGTACGGATAGGGGCCAATGTAAAAGTCGGACCTAATTGCCTGTTCTATACGCCGCAACACCCTATTGATTATATCGAACGTCGTGAACCGAAAGAGGCTGCTTACCCGATTGTTGTTGGTGATGACACGTGGTTGGGAGGCGGAGTCGTGATTTGTCCGGGTGTTACTATTGGTAACCGTTGTATCGTTGCAGCAGGTTCGGTGGTCGTTCGTGATATACCGGATGATTGTCTTGTCGCAGGAAACCCGGCTGTAGTGAAGAAAGATTTGAGAACTATATATAATAAGGTTAATATTGAATAGATATCCGTTTT
>NZ_BAJN01000004.1 GCF_000613725.1 Hoylesella pleuritidis JCM 14110 | reverse complement strand
TACAAAAAACAGTAGCCACCAAATATTTTCGAAAGAAATTTCAAAAATAATGCATTTTTATGTTCAGATAGGGTCTATAAGCCCGTATAATAGACAAATCGGACCTAAGAATTTTCCTTATTCATCCAAAAGAAACCAAAGTATATAATTACAGTATTAACAAAAGGGGGAAAATTTTCCTATACCTATTTTATATATAAAAGAGTTACTATCTACCCACCATAAAACAAATATAAAAAAGCATTAATACTATGCCTACCGCGAGTCGTGATCGGCATAGTTACAACTTATTATCGCCTTAATCTTTGATAGTCAAACTTCTATTTCACTGTACAGTAAATACCTTTATTTTCTTTAATAATAAAGAGGATTACAAAGGAATAAAAATAGATTAAAAGCACAGTTCACTAAAATATATTCTACAAAAGCTGTAATTTCTGATAGAGATAAAATTCCGACAGATTATACTTTGCTCCACCTCGTTTACAGTAATTATAGAATCATATACAAAAGGATGTATAAAAAGTGACTAAAATTTGATAGAAAATTAGATAAAATAATGCTGAATTCTCCTATATTTTCAGCAAAACATTCCATTTCTGTGTATTTCAGATTACGTTTCTATCAAATGAGAAGTATACGACTGTTCCTCCACAAGTCCTATGATACAGCCCAACTACTAAGGAACTTCTCACCATTAAATATGGAGACCGTTCACACAAATACGGTATCTGCTACCAACCGTATACATAATTATTCAGAAGAGGCTATCGCCTCAAATCAGTACTTGATCGAAAGGAGCCGCAAACAATGTTTGCGGCTCCTTTCGATCAAGTACCATTCAATTTGTATATTCCTCCTATACACTACTTCACTACTATTGCTTTGACGACACGAACATCTTCCAGAGGACGATCTTTGGAATCGGTCTCTACCGACTGAATTTCCTTGACAACATCCATACCGCTTAACACTTCGCCAAAGATAGTATATTGACCGTCAAGATGCGGTGTACCACCCACAGACTTGTATATTTCGCGTACCTCGGGAGTCAAAACAATCTTTCCTCCGGTGGTTTTATCGAGCCGAGCTTGCAGATTATCGAGTCCATCCTCGGTAAATCGACGACCATAAACAATATAGAAATGCGAGGACGACGACTCTCGCTTAGGATTCACATCATCGGGCTCACGAGCGGCCGCCAACACGCCACGGCGATGAAAGAATTTAGGATAGACAATCTCAGCGGGTATCGTGTAAGCAGGTGCATACTCTCCCGCTTTATCCCCCGGTTCAGTGTGGCGAGTAGTAGAGTCTCCGCATTGAATCATAAAATCGCTGATGACGCGATGGAAAAGCACGCCGTCATAATAACCATTCTTGACCAATCGGATGAAATTGTCGCGATGGCGAGGTGTCTCATTGTAAAGAGCAAGCAAGATATCACCCTTATCCGTTTTGAGAAGTATCTCACATCGGGACTCACCCGTACCCGTATCAGCCATTGCCGGCATTTGTAATATCAGCAGGAACAGTGCATAGAGAATCTTTTGCATATCAGTTGATTTCAAAGTTTACCACTGACATAACATACTTGTACCCGGATTATTTTAATAAGCATCGTCATTTATGATTTCTTTCTCATCTATCTTCTTCCGATCCATCAAATACCAGACATAAACAATGTAGCCTAAAACGAACGGAATAAATAGCGATACCACCGACATAGCTCGTAAAGTAAACTCGCTGCTGCAACTGTTGGCAATGGTGAGCGAACTCTGTAAGTCAACGTTTGACGGATAATAGGCCGTATGATTCCAACCAGCACAGAGCAGCAAAACCAACACTACCAGCACCACACCAATGCCACCGGGCCATATACCTTGATGATAGTTTTTGCTAAACACAGTACGAACAATGGCAAAAAGCAGCAGCACAACTCCCAAAACCAAAATAAAGAGCAAATACCACATATCGATCAGGTTATGAAAATACTTCTGTGGCTCCATTGAAATGATACCCGTAGTGGGATCATAAGCGAATCCGTCTTTCAACAAAGTACGTCCGAGAAATGTGAGAAAGAGTACTAAAAAGATGGCGGCATTAATCAATAAATGCTGGCGTGAACGCAAACGAATTATCTCATTACTTACATTATTAATAATGTAAAGCGTCCCCAAGACACGTGCCAAGAAGAATACGGCCAGTCCAAGTACCAGATTCCACACGTCAAGCAGTGCATCCAATCCATTGCTGGCATTAGCCCAACGACTGATAACAGGATTACCCAATTGAGTAATATTGCCTTTGTCGATGATAAAATTAGACCCGTCGAAGAATGTTGCCACGGCACCGCCAAGCAATAACGGTCCTAAAATGCCATTGATAACAAGGAAAATCTGAAACGTTTTAGCACCGAAGACGTTGCCGAGTTTGTTCTGAAACTCGTAGCTCACGGCCTGCAACACAAACGAGAAGAGAATAACCATCCACAGCCAATAGGCTCCGCCAAAACTCGTACTGTAAAAAAGAGGAAACGAAGCAAAGAAAGCACCGCCGAAAGTGACAAGTGTGGTAAAGGTGATCTCCCATTTCCGACCGGTAGAATTGATCAGCATCCGCCGTTCGGTGTCGGTTCGTCCCAGATTGAAAATGAGCGAATTAGCCCCCTGAACAAACATCAGGAACACGAGCAAGGCACCCAATAATGATACGAGGAACCACCAATATTGTTGAAAAAAACTGTAAGACATAGTGTGTGAGTTTATGAGTTTGTAAGTTTTTTAGTTTATAAGTTCTTTCGATGTGAGCATTTTTTCTGTCTCACCATATTCCGGTCCTTTCTTGATTTGTTTGCAAAGGATACGAATCTCTACGATCAACAATACAGTGAAAAGAGCAAGAAAAATAAAGAATGTGAGTGCCACATAACTCGACTCCAAATCAGATACGGCTATCCAAGTGGGTAACATATCCTGAATGGTCCACGGTTGACGCCCCATTTCTGCTACAACCCATCCAGCCTCGCTGGCAATATAAGCCAAAGGCAGCATCACTAAACCCGAAATGAGAAGCCAACGATAACGCGCAATGTCCCTACGATAAACGAAAAATAACGTCACAGCAAAGAAGAGAATAAACAAAACGCCCAATGCTACCATTACCCGGAACGACCAAAAGCACAACGGAATAAAAGGTACTAACTGATCGGCCGACTCCACATAACCATAACCAAAATATTTCATATTGGGTTTGAGCACAGCCAAGTATTTTTTCGCAGCCTCGTTTCGACCGTCTTTCTTCGCAGCGCGATAACCCATCAAAGCATTAACGGCCATCTTTCCACGTACTAATTTCTCAGCAACCGAGAGCTCACGCGTACCATCTTCACGAGTATATCCTTTGATCAGATCATTTACACCGGGCACAAATCCGTGCAATGAATGAGTGGCAAGCAACGAAAGTGCATAGGGAACAGAGACGCGCATCGGTACTTCTTTCTGATTTTTATAATCGTTCTGCTCCACGGGATTCACCCACGCCACAGCTGTCAGTCCTTGGTCGGTTCCTCCGTTGTAAAGAGCCTCCATCGCAGCCAATTTCATCGGCTGTACCTTAGCTACCATATAAGCAGAATTGTCACCCGTAATCACAGTGAGTAAAGAAGCAACCAATCCTACGACAGCACCAATCTTAATACTCTCTACGGCCAATTTCTGCTCACGCTTACGTAACAGGTAATAACAACTCACAGCCACGGTGAAGACTGCCCCAATGATCCACGATGATGTAACCGTATGACAAAACTTGTCAATAGCAAATGGCGACAGCGCTACATCGGCAAAGCTGACCATCTCATTGCGCATTGTATCAGGATTAAACTCGCAACCCACGGGATATTGCATCCACGAGTTGGCTACTAATATCCACCAAGCTGAGATCGTCGCGCCCAATCCTGTGAGCCAAGTCGAAGCTAAATGAAAACCAGAAGAAACCTTGTTCCAGCCGAAAAACATCACGGCCACAAATGTAGACTCCATAAAGAAAGCAATAATTCCTTCTACTGCTAACGGCGCTCCGAAAATATCGCCCACAAACCAAGAGTAATTACTCCAATTGGTACCAAATTCAAACTCTAAGATGATACCCGTGGCGACACCCATTGCAAAGTTAATACCGAAGAGTTTTTGCCAGAATCGGGCCACGTCTTTCCAAAACTGTTTCTTCGTGCGATAGTAACACGTCTCGGCTATGCCCATAATAACGGCAAGTCCCAGTGTCAATGGAACAAAAAGCCAATGATAAATCGCTGTCAGTGCAAACTGTCCTCTTGACCAGTCGATTGTCCCTGAGGTAACATCTAATAATAGGTGATTGATCATACTTACTTTTCTAAGGTGATATAATAATTAAGAAATTTCTTTTCAATACTTTTCAGTTTGTCCAGCTCTATTTATCAACTCCTTGGACACATAATCGGCTTCTCCTCCTCGCGGCGCTTTCTCTTTCAAAAAGTCAGGAAAGAAGAAGAATTTCAATATAGCAAACATAATGAATAACTTGATAAAGATAATGACCCACAGCGATTTACCCAACTTCATACGCCTGAAGCCGTCATAATAAAGGTCAAACACACGATAAATAAAACTACTCTTATCCATCAAATTTGTAATTCTTACAATATGCAAAGATAGAGATTATTTTCCAATCTTCGCCTGTTTTTCCCTAAAAATGCTAAATTTTAAGATTATAAAGACTTGAGAAACATTTTTCCTTTGTTATTTAAGATTAAAGATTTAAATTTGCACGTGCAACTGATTTGCTATAATTATAGATGATATGAATAAGAAAATCTTCATCCCACTCATCATTTTCGGCGTACTGCTGATAGGAGGTATCGTATATCTCGCCATTACACTAAACGAGCAAAAACAGGCCAATAAAGAAATGCAAGAGTTGGCTGAACTCGACAAAAAGGAAATGGAGAACGAGTATCAACAGTTTGCTAACCAATATAGCGAGATGAAAACACAAATCAATAACGACTCTATCGTGGCACAACTCACCGCAGAACAAGAGCGTACACAGCGCCTACTGGCAGAGTTGAAAAGTGTAAAGAGTAGTGATGCCCGTGAAATCGCCCGACTGAAAAGGGAGCTTGCCACCGTGCGTGCAGTGCTTCGGAGCTACGTGATAGAGATAGATTCTCTGAACAGACTAAACCAAAGTCTCACCGCTGAGAATACTCGGGTGAAAGGACAATATGAAGAAGCGACACGACAAATCAAGGGCCTGAATACGGAGAAGGCTTCTCTGTCCGAGAAAGTAGCTATTGCTGCCCAGTTGGATGCCATCGGTATCAGTCTGACTGCCAAGAACAAGCGTGGCAAGAATACTACCGATGTGAGCAAATGCAAAATGTTGCAACTCAATTTCAGCCTTGCTAAAAACGTTACGGCAACAAGTGGCGTAAAAAACATCTACGTACGTATCACTTCACCCACAGGCGGAATCCTTGGAGGGGAAGGGACGTTTGATTATGAGAATCGTACTTTACAATGCTCAATGAAGAAGACCGTGGAGTATGGTGGACAAGAAACGCCTGTCGTAATGTATTGGACTGTTTCGCAGGCCTTGGTTGGTGGCACTTATGAAGTCAGTGTCTTCGCTGATGGGAATATGATCGGTTCTAAGAGTTTTACTTTCAAATGATGAAAAAGATTCTCTCCGTCCTGCTGTTTGCCTATGCGACTCTACCGATGAAAGCACAGCGCGTGCTCTCATTGGATAGTTGCCGTGCTTTGGCTTTGCGCAACAACAAGCAGCTGAATATTTCCAAATTGAACCGAGATGTAGCGCGTAATGCACGCAAAGCTATGCGCACCAAATATCTACCCAAGATGGATGCAGTGGGTGCTTATCAGTTTACCAGTCGCGAGATTTCTATTCTCAACAATCGGCAAAAAGATGCATTGAGCAATTTCGGCACCAATGTAGGGACCAAAATCGGCAATGATATCACGCCCCTGATCACCGACCTGACCCAGAAAGGCATCATTACGCCCGGCCAAGCTTCTCTGTTTGGCAATATATTAAACAAAGTAGGAGCATCGATGTCGAACTCTTTGAACGAGGCAGGGCAGAAAGTGCGCGACGCCTTTCGTACAGATACTCGTAACGTCTTTGTTGCCTCAGTTTTGATTCGCCAGCCCATCTATATGGGTGGAGCTATTACGGCAGCTAATAAGATTGCAAACATCAGCGAACAATTAGCAGTTCACAACATCGATAGCAAGATTCAATCTACACTATACGACATCGACCAGAGTTATTGGCTCGTAGTATCCCTGCGACACAAGCAGGCGTTGGCTGACAGTTATTTGAAATTAGTACAGAAATTAGACGATGACGTACACAAAATGATCCAGGAAGGCGTGGCCACTCGGGCCGACGGACTGAAAGTGGACGTAAAAGTCAACGAAGCGGAGATGGCCAAGACGCAGGTGGACGACGGTCTTGTCTTAGCCAAGATGTACTTGTGCCAACTCTGCGGCATACCTATGACCGGCGATATCAAGCTAACTGATGAAAACAAAGAAAATCTCGATACTGTTATCTCGATAAATAAAGGCACCATTCAAACAGCCATCAGCAACCGTCCTGAACTGAAAATGTTGGAAAGCGCCATAGCCATCAGTAAACAGAACACGCATCTCGTCCGCGCCGCTTATCTACCACAAGTGGCAGCCCTGGGTGGATATACGATGTCGAATCCCAATGTTTTCAACGGATTTGAACGCAAATTCTCTGGCTATTTCCATATCGGATTGATGGTTCGTGTACCGATTTGGAGCTGGTTTGAAAGCCGATATAAGATCAATGCAACCAAAGCAATGACCAACATTGCACAAATGGAACTCTACGATGCCCGTGAGAAAATAGAATTACAAGTCAATCAGAGCACATTCAAAATAAAAGAAGCAGCTAAAAAACTCATAATGGCTACTAAAAATACAGAGCGTGCCGAAGAGAATCTGCGCTGTGCTAACCTTGGATTCAAAGAAGGTATAATGCAGTCTACCGATGTCATTGCAGCTCAAACAGCTTGGTTGCAAGCCCAGACCCAAAAGATAGATGCAGAAATTGAAGTTAAATTAAGCCAGGTAAACCTCGAAAAAGCACTTGGCACATTACAATATTAAGAAGATTATGTCAGCAAAATCACAGCACAATAACATTATGCTTGCCATCATCGGATTCATTACAGTGGTGGTCATTGTGGCAGTCATCGGATTTTTCACGCTCAGTAGTTCGCCAGAAATTATCCAAGGAGAAGTAGAAGTAACCGAATATAGGGTATCGAGCAAACTCCCCGGACGGGTTGTCGAGCTGCGTGTGAAAGAGGGTGACTTTGTACATGTGGGCGACACACTTGCTATATTAGAAGTACCTGAGGTGGATGCACAAAAACAAGTAGCAGAAGGTACAGAGCGTGCTGCGGCTGCCGTCAGTAGGATGGCAGATAACGGGGCACGCCGTGAACAAATTCAGGGAGCTTATCAGCTATGGCAACAAGCTTTGGCAGCCAGCGAAATCGCCAAGAAATCATATATACGGGTACAGAATCTCTACAACGAAGGTGTGTTAAGTGCGCAGAAACGCGATGAGACTTTTGCAGCCTACAAAACTACAGAGGCACAAGTACTTGCGGCCAAGAGTCAATATGACATGGCGCGTAACGGATCGCGACTTGAAGAAAAACAAGCCGCAGCAGGCCAAGTAACAGCTGCTCGGGGGGCGGTCAATGTAGTCAAATCTTTACTCAAAGAAACGGTACAAGTAGCAACGATGGAAGGTGAAGTCAGCGATGTTTATCCCAAAATAGGCGAATTGGTCGGTATCGGCTCACCGATTATGAGTATTTCCGTTTTGAAAGATATATGGGGCACATTCAATGTACGCGAAGACCAACTGAAAGGGCTGAAAGTAGGAGACACATTTACCGCATTTTCGCCTGCATTCAACAAGAGCCTCACGATGAAAGTCTTCTATATGAAAGACCAAGGCTCGTATGCTGTTTGGAAAGCGACGAAGACCAACGGGCAATACGACCTAAAAACATTTGAAGTCAAAGCACGCCCCACACAAAGATTCGACGGTCTGCGCCCGGGAATGTCATTGATTGTAAAGGAGTAACAGCCTAAAACAACAAAGCGTGAAAGTATTGAAGCAGATATATCGAGTGGCTGTAAGGGAATGTGGAATCCTGCGCAGCAATCCCGTTTACCTCTTCTGTATGGTTATCTTTCCTATTATCGTGGTGGTATTTTTCACTTCATTGATGGACGAAGGACAGCCTACGAATATGCCCGTAGGTGTGGTAGACCAAGACAATACAGCTACCACGCGCACATTAATTCGCAGATTAGACGCCTTTCAATCAACAGACATCGTTGCCCACTATCCCAATATCAACGAAGCACGCAATGCCATACAGCGCAATGAGATTTATGCATTCATCTACTTTCCTAAGAATACGACAAACGAATTGCTAGCTTCACGGATTCCCAAGATTTCGTTCTATTACAGCTATGCATCGATTACATCGGGTGCCTTATTGTTTCGTGATTTAAAAACCATTGCCACACTGGGGTCGGCAGCTGTCGGTAAAGCCAAATTGTCAGCTATCGGCAAAACCGATGATGAAATTCGCACATTCCTACAACCTATTTCCATTGACCTACACCCCATCAATAACCCCGAAATTAACTACAACGTCTATCTCAGTACCTCACTCCCCCCAGCGTGTCTGATGTTGTTCATCTTCCTAATTACGGCTTATTCCATCGGTACAGAACTGAAATTCACCCGTTCCAAAGAATGGATGCGGATGGCAGGAAACAATATCTGGCTTGCACTTACGGGCAAGATGCTGCCACAATTCCTGATCTTCCTCACTATTACCTATGCTTATCTGTTCTATGTATTTTACATAATGGGATTCCCACACACAGGCGGGCTCGGTTCCATTCTGTTGCTTGGGCTTCTCACTGTACTCTCAGCGCAAGGTTTCGGAATATTTACTTTCGGGCTAACTCCGTCACTCAGGATGTCTATGAGTATCTGTTCGTTGTGGGCTGCATTAAGCTTCAGCGTGATGGGAGCTACTTTCCCGCTCTCTGCAATGGGCCCGGAGATAGAGTCATTGGCGTGGCTTTTCCCGATGCGCCATTATTTTATGATATACCAAATCAACATATTCAATGGCTATCCGCTGCTTGACACGTGGCCACACGTGGCTGCCCTTGTACTGTTTGCAGCCCTTCCGCTGCTCGTGATCTACCGAATCAGAAAAGCGATGCTTGAATATGTCTACATTCCTTAACCCAAGATGAGAAAAGATAGCTTGCTACATAACATCCGTGAGGGTATCCAAGATATGTGTTATATCTGGGCAAGAGAGATGAGAAGTACCGTCAAAGATGAAGGCGTACTGATTTTTTTCATTTTGGTACCGCTCCTTTACCCACTACTCTACTCGTGGATCTATAACAATCAGGTGGTTCGTAAAGTACCGGTGGCCGTCGTCGATCTGTCTCACAGTGAGCAGAGCCGCGCTTTCATTCGACAATATGACGCCGCACCGGATGTCAATGTATCTCTCATTGCAGCAATTTAGACGAGGCGAAACTACTTATTGGTAAGCAAGCGGTTAAAGGCATTGTATACATTCCAGCCAATTTCACCGATCGAATCAACAGACACGAGCAAGCCACGATCGGTATTTATTGTGATATGAGCATTATGCTCAATTACAAAGCGATTTATCAGACAGCAACTTCTGTTATCAGCAAGATAAACGCAGGCATACAACTCGCCGGTTCGCGTAACTTTACCAAACGCGACGAGCAGATAACTGTCCAACCACTCGACTTTACCGAAGTGCCGATATTCAACAGCACGGGGGGATATGCCAACTTTATCATCCCCGGTGTATTAATGTTAATTCTGCACCAAACGTTGCTTTTAGGAATCGGTTTGGCCGCAGGAACAGCCCGAGAGAACAATCGTTATCGCGATCTTGTACCCGTAAGTCGCCATTACAACGGACTCTTCCGAATCGTTCTTGGCAAATCTCTTTGCTATTTTATGGTTTATTGCGTAATGGCAGCCTACCTTGCCTTAGCCGTTCCATGCATCTTCGGTTTCGTGCAGATTATCGAGGGCCGCGACCTCTTAGGCTTGATGGTACCCTATCTCCTGTCTACCATTTTCTTCGGAATGATGCTCTCGTGCACAATCCGCTATCGTGAAAACGTGATGTTGCTGGTTGTTTTCACTTCGATTCCGCTGCTTTTCCTCTCCGGCATATCGTGGCCCCAGAGTAATATTCCAGCGTCTGGCAGGCCATCGCCTATATTTTTCCTTCCACATTCGGAATTCGTGGCTTCGTAAGACTCAACACAATGGGAGCAACTTTAGCCGATATTCGTCCTGAATACCAAATGCTGTGGACACAAGTTATCGTCTATTTTTTTGCCACTTGTGCCGTCTACCGTTATCAAATCATTCAATCGCGCCGACACGCCGTCGAGCGTCTAAATGCCATCAAGGCCAAAGTGACAAGGGCTAAAACTAAAAAGTGATAATTCTGTATAGGGTAGGTGTGTAGACAGGATAACCCATACATTTCGACTGCTACTATATCAATGTATTTACTTGCCGCAACATAGAAAAAGAATGAAACAGAAAAAGGTAGAAATTTGGTAGAAAAGCGCACAAATAAACGGTAAGTTTTCCAAACGGAGAATTAAAATTGCCCTATAAGACTTTTTAAAAAGTCCTATAAAAGAATTTCAAGAAGATGCACTGAGTGACTTAATACACAACAAATGGAAGTAGATAGCTTATTGAACAAGATACTACTAATAGAGCATGGTTTTCAGCATATTATTGATGGGGCTGATGAGGTTGTTTCCACACACCCGAAGGAAGAATGTTTTGAACTTGCACTCACGTTGTTTGAATATGAACCTATCAAGCCCGAATGTTGGCAACAACGGTATTGGGTAGATTGGCAACAGAGGATAATAATGCACTTTGTTTTCTGAAAGAGCGAATAAGCACTGATGAAAATTGGCGAGTACAAGAAATGCTTGCAAAGGCTTTCGATGAAGTTTGCAAACACAGAGGATATGAAACGTCCTTGCTGCTCATTGAAGAATGGTTGAATGACAACAATCCGAATGTTATCCGTGCTGTAACGGAAGGATTAAGGATTTGGACAAGTCGCCCATTCTTTAAGAATAATCCTTTGTTGGCTATCGAACTGATAAGTAAGCACAAGGCGCACAAAAGCGAGTATCTTCGGAAATCTGTGGGAAATGCTTTGAAGGATATAAGCAAGAAGCATCGTGAATTGATACGAGCCGAAGTACAGCAATGGGATTTATCCAATCCACGAGTTCTGTTTACTTATAAACTTGCAACTAAGTTATTGAAATAAAGATTGCAATGAATAAAGCTATTCTCTTTATATTCTCCGGACTTCCGGCAGTAGGAAAATCTACATTTGCAAAGTCTGTTGTAAAGCATTTCGGAGCGGCTTATCTACGCATTGATACCATTGAGCAAGGCTTGAAAGACTTGTGTCGTATCAATGTTAAGGGGGAAGGCTATCGGTTGACATATCGTATAGCAGCCGACAATCTGCAATTGGGCAACAATGTCGTGGCTGATTGCTGTAACCCTATTGAACTGACAAGGTGAAAATGGGAAGACGTTGCTGTCAAGAACAACTGCCGTTTCATAAACATTGAGATTAGTTCGGATAAGACAGAACACAAAAAGCGTGCAGAACAGAGAAATGCAGAAGTAGCAAATATGAAACTCCCTATGTGGAACGACATAGAAAACCGAGAATATCACGAGTGGCACAAAAGCTGCATTATCATTGACACGGCAGGAAAGACCATTAAACAATGCCAAACCGAGCTAAAAGAAAAGACTACCGATAGTCTTTTGCAAAAAGAAGATGGTCAAAAATATGAAAACATAGACGACTCGCTGAAAGCAACCATCATAGAAAAGCTCTGCTATAAAAAACTTGTGTATGACAGGATAAACCGAAAGCTCGGACTTCATCTATCGCCACAAGAAATAGAAAGCTTTATTTCAGACATTATCAAGCATACAGACACGAGTCATTTCCTGAAAAAGGAAAGAACTATTATATAACTAATGATACAGCACATATCCGTATCACCGTCAACTCTTTTACATACAGAGTTATTACAACAGATAAAATATAAAAAACTATGGCACGAGTAACAACAAAAGTGGATTTAATAACATCTGCCAATGGACAATTTGAGAAGATGTGGAAGCTCATAGACAGTATGACTGAAGAGCAACAAACAGCAATCTTTGCAGAAAAAATGGTTACAATGGGTAAGGAAGCACATTGGAGCAGAGATAAAAACCTGCGCGATGTACTTGTTCATCTGTACGAATGGCATCAGTTGTTACTGAATTGGATAAGCTCCAATCGTGCAGGAGAGCGCAAACCTTTTCTTCCTGAGCCTTATAATTGGAGAACATATCCGACAATAAACGTGGAGTTTTGGAAAAAACACCAAAGCACACCGCTATCAGACGCAAAGGCAATATTAAAAGAGAGCCATCAGCAAGTAATGGAGTTGATTGCAACTCTCTCTGACAACGAACTCTTTAACAAGGGCATATTCGATTGGACGGGCACCTCTACGCTCGGTTCTTACAGTGTTTCAGCAACCTCAAGCCATTACGATTGGGCGATAAAGAAAATAAAAGCACATATTAAAACACAATAAACAAACGGTAGAAACCTTACAATAAGGCTAATAAAGAAACGTAGAAGATAAGAAAAATATGGAACTACAAACAAAACGCCTGATACTGAGAGCGTGGAAAGAAAACGATGCTGAAGCATTATACAAATATGCACGGAATCCAAACGTTGGTCCTATTGCTGGTTGGACACCGCATACAAGTGTAGAGAACAGTTGTGAAATTATAAAGGCAGTACTCTCTGCTCCTGAAAACTATGCAGTTGTATTAAAAGAAACGGGCGAGGTTATAGGAAGCATAGGAATAATGATGACAAGAAGTGAAGTCAATAGTGCAAAAATGGCAGACAACGAATGTGAAATCGGTTATTGGATTGGTGAGCCCTATTGGGGACAAGGCTTGATTCCGGAAGCCATAAACGAATTACTTCGATATGCTTTTGAAAACTTACGGCAAACTACGGTTTGGTGTGGGTACTACGATGGCAACGAGAAATCAAAACGAGCACAAGAGAAATGCGGATTCATTTACAGCCATACAGAAGACAATAAGCCTGTTCCATTGATGAACGAGTTTCGCACAGAGCATTTTACCAAAATCACTTTAGAGGATTGGAAAAACAACATCGGTAATTTGAAATAAATAACAAGGGAGATTATGACAAAAATAAACTTAATAATATATCCAGAAAATTATCCACATCATCGGACACAATGAGATTTTCATTGCAAGTTATCTCGACAATGTGCTGGCATGTCACTTCTCAATGTTCGGCAGCGACATTACCAAGTCGTTCAATAACCATCTCAAATCGTATAATATTTAATCAAACAAGAACAATGAAAAAGAAAAGAGCAGCAGTTCTCTTATCGGCAAAGAACTGCACTACAAGCCATCTTTCTTTAAGGAAGCTGATGTTTCCGCTCGTATAAATAAGACCATTTATTGGGCATGAGTTCGATCAAGTTATATGCCTCATCATTAGGGTAGTTCATAGAATTGTCACGACCTACCCTATTATTTATAATCATCTTCTGTCGTATTGGCCTTTACGCCACTATCATTGTCGTCCGAGCAAGAAATTAAGACAAATCTAGCAAAAGCAATGAACAACAGTATTCTGTTTGAGCCAAATGAACAAATGCTGAATGCATCTCGAACAAAATCTTTATTTCGGCAATGAGGATAAACTGATGGAACTTTACTGCAAGGCTTCGGTATCAGACTGGTGGAAGAATTTATAAGTGCGATGTAGCTTTCCGGCTTCTACTCGCAGCAGATATACGCCCTGTTCCAGACCTTGCAGAGAGATAGTGGCATGGCTTCCATCGGTGGTCGATGCCTGTTTGACCAATCTACCGCCGATGTTGTACAGTCGTAAGGTTCTCAAACCGTTGCCAGAAACTATTAGTTGGTTGCCATCGTGCCTGATATCGAAAGAGGTAGTGGCTGTGGGTGCGGTGTCTATTCCTGTAGGCACTCCATGGTAAAGGGTGAGTATATCGCCTTTCCGCTTGAGGTAACAGGTGGGTTCCTTCGGATTTTTCAACTCCAAGTCCTTGCCTTCTATCTGCCCCATTACTATCACCCGATAGGTATGTCCATCGGCCAATTGCAGATTGCTCTTGCGTAGCCAATAGCTGTAGAGCGGCACTTCGAAAGATGAAGAAATGGTGACATGGTCGTCGAACCCTCGTATTTTTATCTTTTCCTTTGTCTGTATGTTTTCGCAGAACATAGATACGGGTCCTTCGTAGCTCCTGTTTTCCGATGTGCGCAACGCAACGGCGAGCTTGAAGTTAGGCACTCGCGAGATGTCGATACTGCCGGATGCAATCCTCTCGTTCGAGTCGTCGGCAAGAAAGACTTCAGCTTTTGCCATAAGCGGTCTTTCCTGTGCCTTTATCACCTCTATATAAGCAGCATCTTTATCGTGAATATTATTTACAGGATAGCGCAGGGTTTCTGCCTCATCCGTCGATATTTCGAGCCTCACTTCATAGCGTGCCGGGGCAAGACCGGCGGGCAATGAAAGCACGATAGGTATTTCCGCCTCGGTAAAGCCTTCGATTTCTGTTACCTTGTCGACACGCGTATTCAACACAACCGTTTTGCTCGCGTTGAGCAGTTGCACCCTCAAGTAGCAGTCGCGGGGCACTCCATTGAGGTTTTTCACTGTGAAAATAGCCTGCACTTTTCCACCTTGTTCGGCTTTACCTGCAAGCCTTGGCTGCGCCATTAGCTGGAAATGAACGTCTTCGGTACAAATTTCAGAAATACGACCAGTACTGTTTGATAGTTCCACTTCTATGATGGGTGCTTTCTTCATACGGAGGAATTCATTCCAAGAACCATCATCTTTACGAGCTATACACACGGGAATGAGACGATAATAACCGTTTCCGAGATCTGCGAGACTTATCTTTACGGGCTGTGCCTGATTTATCAGGAAGTCTCGTCCCATAAAGCCTGCGTGGTCGGCGCCATAAATGCGCTGCGTGAGACCGCCGCTTGCATGGTCATCGGAATAAACCACTTGCTTGAAGTTTCCTTCTTCGTCGTAGACGGCCACACCGATGTCGCCTTTAAAAGGATTGCCTCTGTTTACGAAAGAATTCATCTCTACGGTTATCGTCTGCGACGGGTTAAAGGTTTTGCCTGTTACGTCTTTCAGCGAGAAAGAACCTCCCTCATTGAACATCAGTTGCGGGGATGTTTCTAAGAGACCTCGCTCTATGGCCGGATATTTTCCGTTGTTGGGATGTGCAAGGATTGCTGTAATGGCGCGGTTAAAGGCCAAAGGCTTGCCTTGAAACTCGTTTCCGGTTTGCGATAAGTTGAGGGCCGTGAGCGAATAGTAGGCATCGCTTTGTCCTTCCCAACCGAAATTCATATGAAAGAGGCCGTTTTTGTCGAATCCGTCTGCCACCCACGCATGCCCTGAAGCAGAACTGGCAGGGCTGCCTTCCAAATAAACAGGACATCCGTTGAGCAGTTCTTGTCGCAGTATTTCAGCAAAACGGCTTGGTCCTTCCACTGCCCTTGTAATGTATGCAGCCGTATAATCGAAGTTCTTTTGCAGAGCTTGATAAGCAAATAATCCTTGTGTACCGCTCGCATTAGGGGTATATTGCATAAAAGAAGCTATGCCGACATCGTTCATCAATAAGGCTACGGCATCTTCCTGTGCAGCTGTTGCACGCACTGGGTAGCGATAGTCGGGCAGCATGTTTGCCCAATCGTAGTGCGACTGACTGAAATCTGCACTTTTCTTGGTATGGTAGTAGCTTACAGTATATTCGTTTTTACCGCGTCCTTGGGCAGGCCATTGATGGTAATACATCATCTGCGCCACCGCCGTAGCTACACATCCACTATAAGGATAACCGGTTTTTGCATTGAACGGGTGTGATTGTCCCCATTTGCTTTTCAGCAATGGCGATACGGTTTTTGAAAGCAAACCAGCGCGGGTACTGCCTTGGACTACTGCCTTTCCCTCTTTCAACACTTCAAACGTTTGCCGATAACCTTTTAAGAGTAGCTTCACACAGGGATTAACGTTTAGCGTATCAAGTGTTCCTTCTGTGCCGTAGGCCAGCACTTCGCCCATCTCATCGTTGCCAGAGACGATGACAAAGCCGCGTCCCCGTGCGTCATTGAATATATAATAAGGAGTTTCGACTGTTCCGTTAATGCTTCTCGTCTGCGCTTTTGCATCGTTATTGCGAGATAGCGTGACATATCTTTTTGCTATTTTAGCTGCCGTTTGCGGGTCGATGTCTTTACCATAAGCTGTCAGAGAGACGGTAACGAACATAACCACAATAACCGATAATACGGCAATAGTATGATGTCGATAACCTTTTCTTTCCATTATTTCTGCTTTCTGCTTCATTCCTTTTGTGCAATATTTCATTTCTATCATCCTGATAATCTATCTTTTACTGTTCCGATGACTCTCGGAAGCGGATGCAAAGTTAATACTTTTTTCTAAAATAAATCACTATTTGCACATCTTATATAAACTTTCCAACCACATATAAGCTATAAAATGACGTGAGTTCGATATAAGCCTTATGCAATGAGCCTGCTTTTGTCAACGATATTCTTAGCGGATATATTGCCTCCGGTATACATTTAACATATTTACGATAACTTGATGTATTCTTCTCTCCTTTGGAGTCCGAATGACTAAAACCTCATAATGCGTTTTCCCTACAAATGGAACCTTTTTTTAC
This sequence comes from Hoylesella pleuritidis JCM 14110, assembly GCF_000613725.1. Taxonomy (GTDB): domain Bacteria; phylum Bacteroidota; class Bacteroidia; order Bacteroidales; family Bacteroidaceae; genus Prevotella; species Prevotella pleuritidis. Next base: position 162,527 of record NZ_BAJN01000004.1, on the reverse strand, counting down.
CTCACTCGTAAGATAAGACGGACAATGTGTCGTATAAAAATAAGAACGGTAAAATAAGTTAAGCATCAGAGTCTTTCACCAGCTTTGGCCCACGCACTTTATCTTTCGGTGAAAGCCCCGATCTGATCTCGATATTAATGCCGTCGCTTAAGCCTGTGGAAACCTTACGACGCTGATAAGTCTTATTCTCGCCGCTACCTTTGACGAGATAAACATAAGTTTGATTCCCCTCGAACACAATGGCGCTCTCGGGAACGGTGAGTACATTGGTCGCCGAGGCAAGAACAATTTCGGCGTTGGCACTGTAACCGCTGCGGAGCTGACGACCGTGAGGCACGGAGACGGCCGCTTTGAGCTCGAACTGATTAGCACCATTGCTCTCGACGGCTTTCGGACTGATATATTCCAGCGAAGCATCGAAATGCAAATCTTGGAGCGCACCGACGGTAATCTTCATCGGCATAGCCGTGACCAAACGCCCTACTTCAGTCTCATCGATGTTGCCACGGAAGATAAGATCGTTCATATTAGCCACAGTAGCGATAGTGGTACCATCGTTGAAAGTATTGGACAGAATGACGCTGTTACCTACTTTGACAGGGATATCAAGGATAAGACCTGTAATCGTACTGCGAATGAGTGTAGAACTGGCTTTGGCATTGTGCTTAGATACACCGTCACGAACCACTTCGAGATTATCCTCGGCAGCTGAGACTTCTTCACGGGCTTGGTTATAGGTCTGCCGAACTTTATCGTATTCATCGGCAGAGACAAGTCCTTTATCAAACAATTCTTTCTCACGGGCAAAGTCGGTATGGGCTTGTCGGACATTGATAGTAGCCAACCTGAGTCGGGCCTGTGCACTGCTGAGCTGCCCCATATCGGGAATGACTTTGACCTTGGCAATGACTTCTCCAGCCTGTACCTTGTCTCCGGCCTGTTTCATCAGTTGAGTAATGATGCCTGAGATCTGCGGTTTGACACTCACTTCATTGCGCGGCTCTATCTTTCCGGTGATGATAGAAGTCTTTTTCAGGTTCATCACACGCGGCGTAAACTCATCATAAGCCACGGGTTGGGGTTGCGACTGAATCCAAAGAAAAACGAATGTGCCGACAAAGATCACTGCAATGATTCCGGCAACGATAAATTTAGTGTAACGTTTCATTCAAAAAGGGCCTCTCCTAACCCCTCCAAAAGAGGGAAGTACCTACCGAGAGGCGTGGCTTTAAGGCACATTTGGAGTCTTACTCAACCTTTTCAGAAGAGAGCAAACTCCCGTTTGTTTATGACTCTATTATACTTTTAATCTTAATTTCTCAGTATTCTGCGCTTCACCCCTCTTTCTGAGGAGCTGGTGAAGGCCCTTATTCTTCCCTCATCGCATCAACAGGCTTGATACTCATTGCACGAACAGCAGGGGCAAGTCCAGCCAAAACGCCGAGTAAACTCAGCAAAACGACTGCACCGACAGCTGTCCAGAAGCTTACCTGGAAGTGCGTATTGACAACGCCATCGGATGTGTTGGCCATCTCTGCAAGCTGCAAGACAACAACGGCAAACAGTATTCCGCTCATCCCTGCCACAGCAGTAAGCGTGATACTCTCCGTTATGATCTGGCTCAGAATATTGCGCGGCGTAGCTCCGATAGCCCTTCGGATACCGATTTCCGTCGTCCGTTCACGCACCGTTACCATCATTATGTTCGACACGCCGATAGCTCCGGCCAACAGCGTACCGATTCCCACTAACCAGATTAGGAAGTCTACACCGGTGAAAAGACTGTCCACCATTCCGAACATCACCTCTGCATTGAGAATTGCAATACCTTTCTCGTCGGTCGGGTCGATGTGATGAGGACGGGCTATCACCTCGCGCATCTTGTCGGTAACGGAACTGATCGTGACACCGGGACGTACGGTAGCACACATCAGATGCACGCTGTCACCCAGATTATAGGCCTGTTGCATCAGCGTCAACGGAATAATGACGCTCTCTTCATTACGCCCGTTAATGTTCATATTGCTTGTTCCATAGTCGACTCCCACAATACTGTAATAGATCGAATCGATACATACTACCCGTCCACACGGATCTCCGCCGCCGGGAAACAGCGTCTTATAAACCTTCTTACCTAATACGCACACTTTGCGATGCTGTTGCATATCCATATCATTGAGATAACGCCCATAGAACATTGACGGAGTCTCCACCTGCTGATAATTAGTCTCCAAGCCTTTCACCGAGCATTGACTTTTCTTATCACTGAAAGTGACCTTGCTACCCCAGTGAGTCAGCATCGGAGAAACCACATCCAGGCCGGGAACTTGGCTTTTGAGTCGCTCCACATCATTGTAAACCAGACACCAGTTACGCCCTTTCGGCAATCCGTGATAAGGTTTCGTGGTGGCTTGGGGGAAGATAATGGCCGAATTGGTAGCAAATCCTTGGAGTTCATTTGACAAACTTTCCTTCATCGCCTTACCGCCGCCGATCAATGCCACAAGCATAAACACGCCCCAAAAAACACCAAACCCCGTGAGGAAACTTCGTGTCTTGTTTCTCGAAAGCGTGTCAAGAATCTCTTTATATCTGTCTAAATCGATCATTCTCTGTTCCTTTCCATCCGTTGACTCTATTCTGCCCGCAATGCCTCAATCGGTCGGATGCGGGCGGCCTTACGTGCGGGAATCAATCCGGCAACGGTTCCTGCCAATATCATTACAAGTGTTGCTTCGATACAGACATCAAAGCCCACTGTGGGATTTACGAACATCGTAACTTGGAACACACCCGTATCCAACTTCGTGTGACCGATCGTGGCATCCATATAAAGATTGGCTCCGATGCCGCAAAGCATTCCGATGTAACCGAAAAACGTGGTGATGATAATACTCTCGATAATGATAAGCCGAAGAATAGACCACGGTTTGGCCCCGATAGCCTTACGAATCCCGAATTCGCGAGTACGTTCCCTCACCGTGATCAGCATTATATTACTCACACCGACGATGCCGCTCAATAACGTAAACAGACCGACGACCCACAGAAATGTACGAATAATGCCCACAGCTTGATTCATTTGCATATTCTGCGTGAAGCGATTCCATATCCAAATGGCCCCGTTATCATCTGGCGCTGCACGATGATTGCTATTAATGGAAGCCCGATATGTCTTCTCAAAATCTTCATTCTGCTGCTGGGTTGACAGTCCGTGAAACTCGAATATGATATTATCAGCCTTGTTTCCTTCGTTATACATCATCCGAATCGTAGTGAACGCCGTATAAGCATCGCTGTTCATCCGGCTCCCATCATTCTTGTAAATGCCCACAACACGGAAAGCGAAGCTCCCCACTTTGACATACTGCCCCACCAAATCAGCATAATGGCCTGGCAAGAGTTCTTTGGCCTGCTCCTCACTCAGCACGATCGATTTGCGTCGAGTGTCCATATCGATCTCGTTGACATATCGCCCATAAAGCATTTCCTTCTTATTGATGACGCTTCATTGGGATATACGCCCGTGAGCGAGGCTTGCACGCTGTTGTCGTTGAAACTGATCATCACGCTATTTTCCGAAATCATCGCTCCCACTCCATCGATATGGGCCTGAAAATCACGCCCCGTCTCAGCAATATCCGCATCATCAAGCGTAATATTTCGTCCCTCTTTCAGTCCGTCATAAGCCTTAGACGTATGGCCCGAACCTACCATCATCGAGTTGGCCAAGAACTGTCCCATATGCGAAAGCTGTGCATTGATCAGTCCGTTGCCCGCCCCCAACAGGAAGATCAGCATAAAGATGCCCCACGCCACGGCAAATCCCGTGAGTGCAGTACGCAACTTATTGCGCTTGACTGTTGACCAGATTTCTCCTAATATATCGTGCATTGGCTTTTCGTTTTAGCTCCCTAAGTCAAGGGTTGGGGGTATGTACCTGTCTGTTTGTATCAGAAACACACAACTCATTTCATCATTCCGTTCACTCCGAAGGGGCCGGCCTGATGATCAAAATTATCTTCTATCTGCCCGATCAGTCCGTCTTTAATGTGTATAATCTTATTCGTTTCGTTGGCGACACCGCTTTCGTGCGTCACCACGACAATAGTCATACCCTCTTCTTGATTAAGACTCTTCAATAGTTCCATCACTTCCACACTCGTTTTTGAGTCCAAAGCGCCCGTCGGTTCATCTGCAAGGATAATGCGGGGATGCGTGATCAAGGCTCTTGCAATGGCCACTCGCTGCTTCTGTCCGCCCGACATCTCATTGGGATAATGCCCTGCCCACTCTGCAAGACCAAGTTTTTCGAGATACTCCATTGCCATCCGATGACGCTTCCGACGGCTCACACCCTGGTAAAACAGCGGCAACTCCACGTTCTCCACAGCAGTTTTGAATCCGATCAGATTAAAACTCTGGAAGATAAAACCGATCATTCGATTGCGATATTCAGCCGCGCGACGTTCTGAGAGGTCTTTAATGAGCGTGCCCGCAAGCGTGTATTCGCCGCTGTCATAGTTGTCGAGAATGCCCAATATATTTAATAAGGTAGACTTCCCTGACCCTGATGCGCCCATAATCGAGACAAATTCGCCCTCTGCGATGTCAAGACTGATACCCTTCAACACGTGCAACGGTTGTGCACCGAAATAGGTTTTATTGATGTCTTTGAGATGTATCATATACCGTTCAGACGCAAGCGGCAAGAGAAAAGTTGCATAGAGATGTGAAAATTTTACCAAAAACGGTAAACAGACTTCCTCATCTCCAACCTCGAAAAACCGCTTCCCGACTTCTATTTAAATGCCCATCACCTTTATCAGAAACGCCGAATGGGTGTCGAATGCGGCAGTTTCACAGCAATCCTATATCTTACTGGTTTCTAATCGGTTACAACTTATATTCGGAAAAGCCGTCAATTGCCAGCCAAGTAACGATTCATTGCACGCCGTTTAACGGCTTTTCGCAAAGCATTTAACAGTCTTTCGCAAGACATTTAACCGTTAATCACGACGAAAGTTGTATCTTACTGGTTTTCAAATGAATACAACCGTCTATTCTCTTACCCCCTAAGATTCTTATTTCTAAGAAGCGATCAGCCTTTTTTAACAAATTACTGACAGATGGTAAAGATTTCTCCATCTTTTTTTATACCTTTGCACATAAAACCATTTATACCACTAATGAATCTCAACAATCTTAAAATGCAACGACACTCGAAGTTATTACCAATTCTTTTCACCGCTCTTTTCCTGACGGCCCCATTCAACACCTACGCTCAAAATAAAAAAGTGAAAGAGCGGGATGTGTATATCGACGGACGCATTACGGATGCTTTCACTCATCTTGACATTCAAAACGTAAAAGTAACGTTGATGTCTGCCGACAGCACTGTCGTCGATACTGTCCGCACGTGGACGTGGAATAAGGGGTCTGTGCACCCCACTTCCCGCTTTTATTTCCGCAAACGACTGCGCGAAGGACGGTATATTTTCAAGGCGACACACCCTGATTATGCCAATGCTTACCTCAACTACACGTTAGATCTCAGCGGTCGTAAGATGTATTTTCAGATAGACGACTTTACGATGAAGCGTAAAGGAATGGCCGACAAAGAGCACGCATTGGGCGAAGTGGTAGTGAAAAGTACCAAGATCAAGATGGTGATGCGCGGCGATACCATCGTTTACAACGCTGATGCATTCAACATTCCCAACGGCAGTATGCTCGATGCGCTCATCCGCCAACTGCCGGGCGCCACGATCAATACTGCGGGCGAAATCTTCATCAATGGTCGTAAATTAGACTATTTACTGCTCAACGGCAAGGATTTTTTCAAAGGAAACAACAAGACTTTGGTCGAAAATCTGCCTTATTACACCGTCAAAAACCTGCAAGTCTATGAGAAAAGCACCGACAAAAGCCAGCTTATGGGCCGCGATGTGGAGAAAAAGGACTTCGTGATGGATGTCAAGCTCAAAAAGGAATACGAGAAAACCGGCATCACCAACTTCGATTTGGCCGCGGGAAGCAACTCGCGCTATGCCGAAAAGATGTTCAGTCTCTATTTCACACCGCGTATTCAGCTGTCTGTTTTCGCCAATCTCAACAACGTAAACGAAGACCGCAAGCCTGGCGAGAAGGGCGACTGGGACCCTGCCAAACTTCCGAACGGACAGCTCACACAGAAAACCGTGGGCCTGAATGCAGCTGTGAGCAACACCAAAAACACGCTGAGAAACAATGTTTCGGGTAGTATCTCGTGGCGAAACAGCGATAATCAGACTGTGCGTGCAGGCGAATCGTTCCTCACTTCGGGCAATGTATATAACCGGAGTATTGCTTCCACGCAGGCAGACAATGTCATTGTCAAGGCTACCAATAAATTGGAAGCGAGAGGAAAGACATTCATACGATGGACAACGGATGTCGATTACAACAAGTTCAATAACTTCGGACTCAGCCGTTCGGCCACTTTCGACGCCGATCCCGAGTCTTTCGGCAGCACGGAGATGATTCTCGACACGCTGTTTGCTACGCCGTTGAGTCGTCGTCTCGGCTCAATGGCTGTCAATCGGCAGCGTTCTCACACGATGGGTAAGGGTCATGCGCTGGATATCAAAACCGATTTCGGTATGAGTTATCAACTGAAATGGGGCGATGCTATCCATCTTGAAGCTCTTGCTTCTTATCAAAACAACCGCAATTCACTGTGGGACAGATATCAATTGGACTATTTACGAAACTCACCAAACAGTGATTATCGTGATAAATACGATCATAATCCCTCTCATTCCTATCAATATACCCTCGAATCAGGATATATGTTCGTGTTGCCCGGCGGTCTGGTGATTGTCCCCAGCTATTATTTTAGTCAGAAATCACGTTATAACAACAATGAGAAATACCGTCTCGACCGTATTGCCGGATGGCAGACCTCACAACGAGAAATCGGCAGTCTGCCGTCGACACGCGATTCGATGCTGATGGCTTTGGATGCAGCGAACAGTTATTCGGGCAACAAATTCAGCATCAAACATAGTCCCAATCTCAGTATCAGTTATTCGAAGCAGGAACAGAAACGCCATCTGGTCCTGAATTTAAACCTCACTTTGAATTACGAAAGCGAGCGACTCGACTTCCGCAGTCAATTGATCAACACGCAGCTTCGACAACACAACTGTTTTTTCCAACCGATGATAAACGGCAGTTTCGGTAACGGACGCATCAATTCCTGGTGTTATTTTTACACACAAGTGAATACGCCTGATCTCTATCAGCGGGTGGAACGGCGCGACGATGCAAATCCGTTAGCCGTCACGCAGGGCAATCCCGATTTGAAAAGCAGCATCACACATCGCTTCCAAGGCGGTTTGAGCGACAGGCACACGGGCCGACTCAAATGGCCGTCGGTCTATGTTCTGTTTACAATTCGGGATCGGGCAGTGGCCAACGGATTCACTTACGAACCCTCCACGGGCGTTTACACCTACAAACCCGAGAATGTAAACGGTAACTGGGACGGTCGAATCGACTTGAATCACAGCCTTCCTCTTGACAGCGCAGGCCGCTTTACGTGGGACAACCGATTGTCTTATAGCTATGAGAGAAATGTGGATCTCACTGCTGCCTCAGGCAATCATACCAGCGTTTTGAGTAAAGTGGACAATCATCTGCTTGACCATACGACGTCGTTCAACTATCAGAATGAGGGACTCCGACTCAGTTTGGAAGGTCAATGGTCGCGGCGCAACGCCCGCAGAAAACTCAGCGACTTCGCGCCTATCACAACTTATGATTTCCATTACGGTCTGATCGGATCATATAAATTCGCTTTCGGCTTGGAAACGGGTATGGATTTGAAGATGTTCAGCCGTCGCGGGTATGATGTCTTATCGATGAACACCAATGATTTGGTATGCAATGCCTATGTCAGTCAGTCGTTCCTGAAAGGAAAACTCACGGCGAAAGTCGATGCTTTCGACCTTTTCCACCGTCTGTCGAGCGTTTCTTACGAGATCAACGGCCAAGGAAAGTCAGAGCTTCGATACAACACGACTCCTCATTACGTGATGTTCCATCTGTTGTATAAAATAAATATAGGAAACAAGAAGTAATTTTAGAATTGATATCCGCATTTTCACACCGATTAAAAACAATACGCCTATAAACACAACCTATATGACATGTCGTGCAGTAGGGTATATCTTATTTATTATAGTTGTTCCCAAAGTCCAGCAACAGATAAAAGAATACTGCTAAAAACTGCGTAACTCGATTCTCTTAGACGATTCATCTTTTCCTTATATTCAGATTAAACACAATAGACAGGGAAATAATAAAATCGGAAACGAAGATAAAACAATAAATAAAGGATGCAGACTCACGCCTGCATCCTCTCCATATCTAACTAACTTAAATTCACAAAAGAATTATGTTTCCCTCATTAATCATCACTTTATTGGGGTATTCTGTTTCAACAGAGGATTAGCCTCAATCTCAGAGATAGGTAACATATGATAGAACTTCGGTTCATCGGTCTTCACTTTGAATATAGCAGCGTGGTTACTGCCGTCTCCTGTACGGTCGATGGTCATCTTCCAGCGTTTCATATCAAACCAGTTGGTGCCTTCTCCCCAAAGTTCGATACGACGTTGAAAGCGAACCTGCTCGCGAAGATCCTCTGGCGTAGAAGCGGCCGTAAACTGTGGATCACGCTGTTGTACAAATCCATTGAGCAAGGTAGCAGCCTCTGTCAATTTGTTTTGTTCCACCATTGCCTCTATTTCGAGGAGGATGGGATCCTGAACACGAATATAGGAATAGTCTTGTTCCATTCCATCAGCTCCCGCAACGAACTTCATTTGGTCGTAATCTTCCAATTTTGCATTCGGATTAGGGGATGATTGACGAACCTGATCAGCTATATCTTTATATTCTTTAAGGTTCACCCATAGCTTCCTTCGGCTGTCGGTTTTAGATATTTTATTGTAAAGCAGATTATGAATCAGCTTTTTCTTACCACCGGCAGCATATCCTCTGATAAGGAACTCATCCATATGGCTCCAGAAAGAAGCCCACAGACTGCTGTTGCTTGGCGTAACATCAGCACCCCAGAGAATATCCGTGGCTTTTCCGATATTCCACGTACGCCCAGGCTTTGATACAACATCATCGGCGCCTTTCTTGGCAATGGCTGCATACTTTTCGCAGTTAGGCCAGTCTTCCATCTGTGCGTAAGCCTTGGCTAAATATGCAGCGGCTACGCCTTTATCGACATCCGTCCTGTCTTCCGTGTAACTTCCGTATTCAACGAGTGGTGTCAGGTCTTTGATAATCTGCTCATAAACCTCTTTGACAGTAGCTCTTGGAAGTTTGACAGTATCTGTTGACAAAACAATTGGTACACCAGGATCGTTTTCGTGACCTTTATATGTATGCTGATAAAAGTTTACCAAATGGAAGAAAGCAATTCCCCGCAGGGCTTGTGCCTCGCTTTTGGATGCCAGATAGGCGGGGGCTGAGGACTCCTTTTGGAAATAAGTCTCCAAGTGTTTGTTCACATTTGAAATGATTTTATAGAACTGTTTCCATGTGCTATTCGTACGGCGGTAATTCGCTTCACGATTATCGAGCTGATAGTCAAACTGAAACCAGTTCCAGTTTCTGTATGCAACATCTTCACACATCAAATCCGTGGCTATATGAAAGGCTTTAAGTCCAAAGTCATCGTGGCTCCTATAAAATTCTTGGAAGATAGCATAAGTCTTGGAGAGAGCTGCCTTCGCCACATTGTTTACCACATCGGAGTCTGCAACCAATTCGTCATGACGGCCTTGCGGTATATATTCCGTAATCTCAGGATCCAAGTTACAACTTGTCGTCAATGTCAAAACAGACAGTACGGCAATGGTTTTTATATATTTGTTCATAACATTCGTTGTTTTAAGTGATTGTAAGTTGCATTGCGTTTAGAGTGAAACAGTCAGACCGAGCGACAACGTACGGACAGCACTGTTAACGCTGTAATCCTGAGTACCAGAGACAGAAGTACGCGGATCCAAACCTTTACGTTTAGAGAAGAAGCCTAGATTGTCAGCTGCAAAGTATACACGGACAGTTTGCAAACCTGCTCTATTCACCCAATTGCTCGGAAGCGTATAACCGAAAGTAAGGTTTGTAAGTGCCAAATACGATGCGTCGATAATAAAACGGTCTGAACTCTGAATTAAACCTTGATTAGCATTTTGCAGACGAGGTACATCTGTTTTGGTATTTTCAGGTGTCCAACGATTCAAAATATCCCTGTGCCAGTTCGTTCCAGCAGTTCCTGCCGACATCAGATTCTGATAACCGAGATCGAGGAATTTACCGCCGATCCGATAGGCAAACTGTGCCGAGAAGTCGAAACCATAAACAACGGCACTGAGAGAGAATCCTCCTGCCAACTTGGGAATGGCCGATCCCACATACTGCTTATTGATATTATCGGTCGAATAAAACTTGCTGGGTTTAGCAACAAAAGTCTTCGTATCTTCATCATACATATAATAAAGTGCATCTCCGGTCTTTTCATCTACACCGGCAGACTTGATCATCCAATAATCATAGATGCTTCCACCCTCTTTGATGAGACGATAACCACTGACAATACCGTCTTTGCGGAATTCTTCGGGCAACTCTTTAATCTTGTTCTTATAAGTAGTTCCGTTCACACTGACGTTGACATTGATGTTCTTATCAGAATAAACATTGGATGAAAGGGTAAACTCAAATCCCTTATTGGTCATCTTTCCGAAGTTAACCGGCTGTGTTGAGAAACCTGTTGTCGACGGAATGGGGAGGTTGAAGAGCATATCCGTGGTGAGACGATTGAACACTTCTAACTCTCCGGAGAGTTTACCATTCCACAAAGAGAATTCAATACCGACATCCAAGTTATGATTTTTCTCCCACGTTATTTCCTTATTGCCTTTGTAGGTTGGGCTATACGTACTTGAAGTTCCTGTTGTCCCGATAGAATAGAGATTTGTATAAGGAGTATAGGCACGAGTGGTAGAGCCGGGAAGAAGCAGATAATCATTTCCCTGAACACCGTAGCTGACACGCAGTTTCAGGTTATCAATGAAAGTAAGGTTCTCCATAAACTTCTCCTGATTGATTCGCCAAGAAGCTCCAAGGCTCCAGAATGTACCCCAGCGGTGGTCGGGATGGAACACGGATGAACCGTCATAACGCAACGAAGCAGATACATAATACTTATTGTCATAGTCTGCCGTAGCCTGTCCGAACCATCCTTCAACACGATAATCGCGTGTGTATGAATTGAGTTCTGTCGTTTTGGCAGCATTGATAAACTCTTTCAAGGTGGGATCGAGCAATGTTTGCTTTGTTCCATAAAGGTATTCGAACTTCTGCTGATAATACTCGTGACCCAGCATTCCGTGCAGCGTGAATTTATCAAAAGTTCCATCCCAAGTCAACACTTGGTTCCAGTTGAGGGAGTAATTAGAACTACTCCACTTTTCAAGAATACCTCCATAAGCCTGGCCGTCGCCCACCAATGGATTCTTGAAGTCGGTGTGAGTCCACCAGTTGCCGCTGAATGTTCCCGTGGTATTAAAGTTAAAGCCATAGGGAAGCTTGATGTCGGCCCGCACATTCTCTGTAACGAAGAACTGATTGTGCTGAATATCGTTAAGCTCCAACTGCTTAATGAGGTTCGTTCCACCTGCATAGGGACGACCCAAAGTGTCATCATAAAGGGGATTACCATTTGCATCGCGCACAATCTTACCCGCACTGTTGTGCTTATAAATGGGATATATAGGGGCAATCATTCTTGTCCACATAAAGACATTCGAGAAATTGTTTCTTTCATCGGCAGAGTTGCGGGTTTCGGTACGTGACAGCTGGGATGAAGCAGACAGTTTCAGCCAGTCAGTAAACTGTGACTCATAGGCCAAGCGATTGGAAAGACGCTTGAAATCGCTCTTGATACTGAAACCTAAATCATCCAGATAACCTACGGAAAAATATACTCTCGACTTGTCTGTTCCCTTAGACAGACTGAGCGTATATTCTTGGCGAGTGTGCGGTTTATAGAGTTGTCCCGTCCAGTTATTAAATGAACCGGCATCCTCATATTTAATCGGGGCTGTGGTCAAATTACCGTTAGCATCCACCACTTGGTTATCAGGTGTATTATAGATGTTGTAACCTAATGTCTCTATTAAGTTATTCGAAGCCCATTCAGCCGGATTAGCCGCAGGTTTATTTGAATATATCTGACGGTTTTTCAGACTTTCCCACGTCAGACGATAGTAAGTTCCGGGATCGGAAATAACGTCATATTCAGGTACTCCGCGCCGATTGCTACCGATACGAGCGTCAAACGAAACCTGCAACTTGCCTTTCTGTCCGCTCTTTGTTGTAATCAGAATTACTCCGTTGGCACCGCGCGCACCGTAAAGAGCAGCCGAAGCAGCATCTTTCAACACGCTGATATTCTCGATATCCTTAGGATTAATAGAGTTGATTTCACTTTCATAGGGCGCACCGTCAAGTATAATAAGCGGGCTGCTCGATGCGTTTAACGAACCGATACCACGAATTCGGATAGTGGCAGAAGTTCCGGCACGACCCGAAGATGATGTAACTGCCAGACCTGCAACCATTCCCTCCAAGGCCTTAGCAGCATCAGCAGTCTGCATTTTGTCAATTTTCTTGGAATCAACAGATACAGCCGAACCTGTAAACGACGATTTCTTTGCCGTTCCGTAAGCTACGACAAATACTTCATCAATAGCTTTCGATTCACTTTGCAACACCACTCTCATATTATTTCGAGCTACCAGCTCCTGTGATTTCATACCGACATACGATACAATGATCTTCGTCGCTCCTACGGGCATCGTAATTTTAAACTTTCCGTCGATGTCGGTCGCGGTACCAGTGTTGTGTCCCACTACTCGAACAGTAGCTCCGACAATGGGTTCTCCATCACTTTCCGAGACCACAGTTCCATTAATTTGAGTCTGTGCCAGTGCCACTCCGATACTCAGGAAGAGGCAGGCCAAAAGCATTGTTAGATGTTTCTTCATAGGGCTCTTTAATTTAAACGATTATTAATATTGGGGTATGTTAAATTCCACGAATAATGTGTTTCTACCTATAATGCCGCTGCATCGGTATTACACTCGTGCAAAAAGTTGTCCTCACTTTACTGCACGAATGCGATGTTTATAGGCAAGTCTTCCTCTATTGAGATTCTGCCTTTTTCCTTTCGGAGTTCTTGTTATGGTATCAATGCGATGCAAAGATCAGTAGTTTTATGAAATGTAGTTCATCGAACAGTCCCTGTCATTTAACTGTCAGAGTGCGGGACTTTTCCATCTCCACAGCCGTAGGTTGGTATGCTTATGCACATTTCATTCCGATGAGAGAAGCTGTCTTATGTTTAAAATGATGTTTTCACTTCCGACAATATCTTCCTCTCTTTTCAATAGAATGTTTGCCGAGGGACAGAAAGTCGATTTCATTCCCTCTTTTCTATCTCTTTTTTCACATCCGATAACGGATGAAAATTAAGAGAAGATGCGCAAAAATAAGCATTTTATTTATACAAAGCAAATAATTCTTAGTTTTTTTCATTTTTCACTTAGATTTTTCCGCGCATTTAAGAAATATAAATCAAATTACGGGTTCACAAGAACAGTATTACTGAACCTTATAAAAGAAATCTGAATAGTTTATACATCCTTTTTATAATCCTGCTTGAACACAGAGTTACTGATTTATTCAGAATAATGGTCTTGTTCCCAATCAACCTCTATAAAATAGTGACGACTTCACATCGATATCATTTTGCAAAAAAGAAGTGGGAGTTATACTCCTATATTTACTTTTGAGAAGTATAGGACTTCTACCTGACTCCTCCTATACTTCTCCTCGTCTTCTCCTATACTTCTTAATCTCACACAAGTATTGTCTTTAAAACAAGAAAGCTAAACGGTTATTTGTAATAAAGAGAGCAATTATCAAACTTTACGCGTATTTTCTTTCAGTTTTTAGGCTCTTTTTGACTTATCAAATGAAACTTCCCAGAGAAATGCTTATAGGTTTGAATAACTTTTAAATGTCTTATCGCCGATTCCTCCCCCGACAAACCGATGAGTCAGGAAGTAGTATCGAGCCGGACAAAAGCGCATAACAGCAAGATCAACCTTCGGAACATTTCAGGAACAAGGAAAATTTAAATTCAATCTTATTTATGGTTTTATTCCTTATTCTATTTATGGAGAACTGAAAAGAGGTTTCCAAAGCACAGTTCTTACAGGGTTGGAAATGAGAAGTAGCTGTTCAAGCAGGGTATGAAACAGATTTTTGATCTACTCAATTATGTACTTATGCTCGGTAAACTTGCTTCCCCTTATCGGTCATGAGGCCTTTTCTACTATTTCACCTTTACCACTATTACACACAGCGAACCGATAAACAGGAGAATACCGGCAACGATCATCATCGAACTTTGCACAGAACCCATCAGGCTGAGAATAATGCCACCCAAGAGCGCTGCAACAATCTGGGGAACGCAGATGGTACCGTTGAACAATCCCAGGTAGACACCCATATGCCCATAACCTTGCAAGGCATTAGTAACCAGTGCAAACGGCATCGCAAGCATTGCAGCCCACGCGCAACCGATAAGAATGAAAGGGACGAACAGTAAATACTGGTTATGAACGAATGGAGTGACAGCAAACCCGATACCACCGAGCACAAGGCTAATGGCATACCCCAGTTTGATATTCTTGAATTGGGGTAGCACCAAAGCCCAAACGACACTACCGATGGCTTGCACGGCAAAGAGGATTCCGACCCAGTTGCCGGCAGCCTGATAACCGACCGAGGCAACATCGGTCGTCCCCCAGCACGTATCTGCAATTGTTCCGTTGGTATAAGTCCACATATACATAAAGGCAGCCCAGCAAAAGAACTGCACGATTCCTACTGTCCAAAAAGTAGACGGAGCCTTGCACAACAATTGGATGAGATTGACTTTTTCCTCGTCGAGTGGTTTGTCAAGTCCATTGTATTCGGCATATTCCTTGGGATTCCACTCTTTCACTTTCACTGTTGTATAAATCACGCAGAGGATCAAGATACCTGCCCCTACATAAAACGACCAAATCACCGAGTCGGGAATTACACCCGGAGCTGCGGTATTGGCTATTCCGAGGGCTGTAAAGAGGAAAGGAAAGATGAATCCTGCCACAGAACCTGCATTGCAAAGAAAACTTTGGATGGAGTAAGCCAATGCTTTCTGCTTCTCGTTGACCATATCTCCAACAAGCATCTTAAACGGCTGCATCGCCATATTGATGCTGGTATCGAGAAACATCAGCGATACCAGCCCGAAAATCATTGCTGTACCGACGGCCATTCCGAACGAACCGGCATTGGGCAAAAGACACATCACGAGCACGGCAACGGATGCTCCGACAAAGAGATAAGGTATACGGCGCCCGAATCGGCACCAGGTTTTGTCGCTAAGTGTACCGACAATGGGTTGAACAATTATTCCCATCAACGGCGGAAGTATCCAGAAATAACTTAAATTATGCGGATCGGCCCCGAGTGTGGCGAAGATTCGCGAGATGTTTGCACTCTGCAAAGCGTAAGCTATTTGCACACCGAAAAATCCGAAACTAAGGTTCCAAAGCTTCCAAAAATTGAGATCTGGCTTTTTCTTTAATTCATAATTCATAATTCACAATTCATAATTTGGTTGTAATCATTGCTTTTTCGACGAGTTATAGTTCATTTGATACCGTCTCCTTGACAATGACTGTAAGTATTTGATTCATTCGACACAATCTGTTAATAAACTGTTAGTCTCCAATTTTGTTATATAATTCGTATTACGCAATGGTTCAATCCAATATTCAGTTTCGCTTGCTTCTTTCAGAGAAATATTCATCTTCGCTCTAAAATCAGCCCGGCTCTGTACTCTAATCGCTTCTTTTACATTTGCATCAATGCTTGTTCCGCTACGGAACAGTTGTTTGAATATACTATCTTCTCTTTTATTGTCTTGCAGATACATACAAAGTCTGACGCATCGAACAGCAAACTCCATACTCTTCGAGACGATAATATTCTCATTTATATCTTTCATATGCAGCATTCTCCATACTAAAACACCATCCAAGAATAATTATGAATTATCGTGTTGTCCCCCTAATCACCAGCTTGGTTCTTACCACCCGACGCTCCACTTTACCTATGGGAATAAGACCTTCGACCTGACCGATGAGTATGTTGGCGGCTTCTTCGCCTACCCGTTTGCCACGTTGCTCCACAGTGGTAAGCATCGGATCGCAGGCAATGGCCCGCTCGCCGTTGGTAAATCCACAAATACTGATATCGTCGGGAACGCGGAATCCCATCCGTTTAACAGTATAGAGTATGCCGATAGCCGTATCATCGTTCACGGCAAAGAATGCATCAGGCCGGTCAGTACGCTCTAACAGTTCAGGCGTGATTACTTCTGCATCGCTCCGATTATCGCAGAACCGCACCAAACCATCATTCACAGGAATGCCGTAATGCAAAAGTGCATCCTTATATCCATTGTAACGATTCTTTGAAATCTCCAAACTGATGGGCGAACTATAAAAGGCCACGCGCCGACACCCCGTTTCCAACAGATGCATCACAGCATTGTAAGCCCCCATATAATCGTCGACAACCACACGACTGGCCTCTACGCCTGTGCAAATCCGGTCGTAAAAAACCAGTGGGATATCATTATCCATTAACTTACGGAAATGATCATAGATCAATGTATCCTTTGCTTGAGAAACGATAACACCGCAAACCTTATTCTTATAGAACTGTTGACAAATCTTCTCCTCACGTTCATAGCGCTCATTGCTTTGTGCAACCACCATCTGATAACCGCGTGCAAAAGCCTCCTCTTCTATTCCGCTGAGAATGGATGAGAAGTAATAATGCACCAATTGTGGAACAATTACCCCGATGATACGAGTTGGTCGCACCCGAGAATGACGCAATTGTTCTCCGATGATATTGGGATAGAAGTTGTGTTCACGCGCAAAAGCCTGTATAGCTTCACGCCTTTCCTTGCTGATACGACGGTTATCGCTCAGTGCACGAGATACTGTTGCCACAGAGACTCCGAATTCTCGCGCGATATCCTTCATTGTGATAAGTTTAGGTTCAGTCACGGTAGTAATACCAATTTGCGCAAATTTAGCCAATAAGCCACAATCTTACGCGCGTTCATTATTATTTACTTACATTTCGTTGCGCAATCGTTTGCACATATTAAAGAACGTTTTTAACTCGAAAAAAGTACAAATCGGTGTAATAAAATTTACTTTTGCAATGTCAAAAGGCAGTATTGATGTCTCTCGAAAAGTAATTGGGTAAAGGTCCAGCAAGAGCCGATAATCCTAATAACAAATGCAAACAGAGCTTCTCACAATGCAGAGGCGATAAGACCTAAGTAAACAATCAACATTATTAATGATAACAACCTAAACTTTTTAAAAATCAAATGATGAAGCAGGTTAAATTTACAATGCCTCTAAGGATGCTCGCCTTGATTTGCGGGTTGATCCTTTCGGCCAGTGCCTTTGCACAGCAAATCACTGTCAAAGGCCACGTCAAAGACGGTACCGGCGAACCCATTGTCGGTGCAACGGTCCGAATTACCGGCCAACAAGGCGGTGTCATCACAGACATTGACGGTAACTTTGTCATCAAGGCTGCATCAGGCGCCGAAATCACGGTATCTTACATCGGTTATCAAGACGCCAAAGTGGTGGCGGCTCCCGAAGTAAACATCGTGATGAAAGAAGATGTTGCACAGTCGCTGAACGAAGTAGTAGTCATCGGTTACGGCCGAACCAAGAAATCAGATCTTACCGGTAGTGTAACGGCCCTGACCGCAGACAAGATGGTGAAGGGTGCTGTTACTTCGGCAAGCGATATGTTGGTAGGTAAAGCCGCAGGTGTGAGCGTCATTACCGATGGCGGTGCACCCGGTTCTGGAGCCACTATCCGCATTCGTGGCGGTTCCTCTATGTCGGCATCAAACAATCCGTTGATCGTTATCGACGGCGTTCCCGTTGATGACGACAAAATCAGCGGTATGGCCAATCCATTGAGTACGGTTCATCCCGATGATATCGAGACGATGACAATTCTGAAAGATGCTTCGGCAACTGCGATCTATGGCTCACGTGCTTCGAACGGTGTCATCCTTATCACCACTAAGAAAGGTAAGGCAGGCGGTGTAAGAGTCGGTTATAGCGGTTCTGTAAAGGTCAGTACACACGCAAAAGAAGTCGACGTAATGTCTGCCGATGAATTCCGTCGTTTCGTTATTTCCAAGTTCGGAGAGACTAGTGCACAGGCTGCTGCTTTGGGAAAGAGCAACACCAATTGGCAAAAAGAGATTTTCCGTACGGCAGTCAGCACCGATCATAACGTCAATGTATCAGGAGCACTTCCCAATCTTCCTTACCGCGTATCTATGGGCTATACCAATGAGAACGGTATTATCAAGACCTCTAATATGCAGCGTTTTACCGGTGCCATTAACCTGAACCCACAATTGTTTGACAAGCATCTCAATATTCAGTTGAACGTAAAGGGTATCTATAACACGAACCGTTTTGCCGACCTCAGTGCTCTTGATATGGCTACTCAATATGATCCGACACAGCCTATCTATACGAAGGGATCGACTTATGGCAACGGTTATTTTATGTATCTGAATTCAGCCAATGGCTTGCCCAACGATATCGGTTTGACCAACCCTGTCTCTATTCTTGACTCTAAAAGCGATAAGTCTACCGTTTATCGCAGTATCGGCAATGCACAGTTCGACTATAAGTTCCACTTCCTACCTGATCTTCGAGCTAACCTGAATTTAGGCTACGACATATCCAAAGGTGAAGGCGATATAATCATTACCGATAACTCTCCGATGACGTGGGCTCAAGGTGCTTTTAAGAAAGGGTTCGGCGAGAATAAATCTTACTATCAGTTGAAGCGCAACACCTTACTCGAATTCTATCTCAATTACGCTAAGACTTTCGGTACTCACAACATCGATGTGATGGCAGGTTATTCTTGGCAGCATTTCTATCGTTCAGAGTGGAATAAATATCCTTTCTCTGCTGCTAAAGCCAAAGAGAATAACAAAGAATTCTATAAAGACGGCGACGACTTCATCACCGAGAGTTACCTCGTATCATTCTTCGGTCGCTTGAATTACACATTACTTGATCGTTACCTCTTGACTTTTACCTTGCGTAACGACGGTTCTTCACGCTTTAATAAAGACAACCGTTGGGGTGTATTCCCCTCTGCGGCATTCGCTTGGCGTATCAATGAAGAATCGTTCCTGAGAGATGCCAGCTGGCTTAGTGAGTTGAAGTTGCGTTTAGGTTACGGTATTACCGGTCAGCAGAACCTCAATAGCGGCGATTATCCCTATATGGCACGTTATACTTATTCTAAGGCCGGTGCCAATTACTACTTCGGCAATACGAAAGTACGGCTTATCGCACCGCAAGCCTATGATGAAAATTTGAAATGGGAAGAGACAACGACTTATAACGCTGGTCTCGACTTCGGTTTCCTGAATGGCAAAATTACCGGTACATTTGATTATTACTACCGAGAAACCAATAACTTGCTGAATAAAGTAACTGCTCCGGCTGGTACGAATTTCAGCAACGAATTGCTTACCAATGTCGGCACATTAGTGAATAAGGGTGTAGAACTCTCTTTGACTGCACACCCCATCAGTACAAAAGATTTGAATTGGACTATCGGTTATAACATTTCTTATAACAAGAATACCATTACAAAACTGACCTTTAACGATGACCCCAAGTACAAAGGGGTTATCCACGGTGGTATCAGCGGTGCTACGGGATATAACGTCCAGATCAATGCTGTCAACCATCCTTATAACTCATTCTATGTCTTCGAGCAGATGTACGATAAGAATGGAAAGCCTATCGAAGGCGCTTATGTAGACCAGAACAACGATAATAAGATTGATGAAGAAGATCTTATACCTTATAAGAAATCGGCTCCGGATGTGTATATGGGTTTCACTTCACAGCTTTCTTACAAGAATTGGGATATGTCTTTTGCACTCCGTTCGAGTCTGGGTAATTATGTTTACAACAACATTCAGTCTAATCGCGAGGCTTGGGATGGCTCACAGATGTTCGACCAAAGCGGTTTCTTGAAAAATCGTCTCAACTCTGCTTGGGATAGGAACTTCCACGTTGGTCAGTATCGTAGCAGCCACTATATTCAGAAAGCTTCTTTCGTACGCATGGACAACATCACTTTGGGCTACACCTTTAATAAATTATTCACTGATAACCAGTCTGCACGTGTATACTTTACCGTACAGAATCCCTTCGTCATCACCAACTATAGTGGTCTTGACCCCGAAGTCAGCGGTGAAGGTATAGACAACAACATCTATCCGCGGCCGGTATCCTTTATGTTAGGTTTCAGTTTAAAATTCTAAAAAGCAAGCGAAATGAAAACAAATAAATTCAAGAAAGGCATACTCATTGTACTTCTCGGCACTTTGGTGGGAACGACCTCGTGCGTGAACGACTTAGATACAGTACCTTTGGATAAGGACGAATTGGTGTCTAACGTTGTCTTTGGCAAAGAATTGAATGCCTATACCGAGAGCCTGGCCAAGATTTATGCCGGAATGGTGATAGGCGGTAATGAAGGAGGCGATAATGAGCCGGATGTCGTCGGTATCGACGGCGGTTCACAAGCGTCATTCCTCCGCGTACTATGGAATATGCAGGAACTGGCTTCCGACATTGCCCACTGTGCCTGGAACGACCCCGGTATTCCCGGTTTCAATCATCTCTCTTGGGATGCATCCAGCCCGTGGATCAAAGGTTCTTACTATCGTTTATTCTATCAGATCAATTTAGCTAATGCTTTCCTACGCGAAACGACAGCTGACAAGTTAAACAACCGTGGCTGTTCGGATGACGTGAAGAACAAAGTGGCACGTTATCGTGCCGAAGCTCGCTTCTTACGTGCTCTAATGTACCAATACGCATTGGATCTTTACCGCAATGTTCCTTTTGTAAATGAAAACAGTCCCATCGGAAACAAACGTCCGCAACAGATTATGAAAGCCGATCTGTTTAAATACGTCGAAACAGAGATGAAGGCTTGTGAAGCAGACTTGGCTGCTCCGGCCGTAGGTTGGAACGACGAATACGGCCACGCCAACAAAGCTGCCGTATGGGCTGCACTGTCTCGCTTATATCTCAATGCAGAGACCTATGTAGGTGAAAACCGCTATACCGACTGTATTACTTATTCCAAAAAAGTGATCGGTGCCGGCTATCAGTTAGAGGAGAAATATGCCGATATGTTCAAGGCAGACAACGACCATTCTAAGGAGATGATTCTGCCCTGCCGTTACGAAGGCGAAGAGACAATGACTTGGGGTGGAATGACAGCTTTCCTCTGCTGGGGATCTGCCGAATTCCAAGCAGAGACCAATGCCAAGGGTGCTTGGCAAGGCGTTCGTGCAAAGTCTACATTATATAAAATGTTTACGCGCGAAAACAGCTTTGAGAAAGACAGCCGCAGTAAGATGCTGCGCACCGAAGGCACCACAAATATGGAAATTGTCAAGGAAGTTGATTTCAAGAATAACGGCATTCCTGTAACGAAGTTCTACAACATTAACAAAGATGGCAGCAAGCGGCATCATCTGAAGCGTACGTAGACTTCCCTCTCTTCCGTTTAGGCGAGATTTACCTCAATTTGGCAGAAGCCGTATTGCGAGGCGGACAAGGTGCAACAAGAGCAGAGGCATTAGGCTATATCAATGACTTGCGCAAACGGCTTATGACGACAAGCTCGCAGCTCCCATCGGAGATAGCGATTTTACGCTCAATTTCCTGCTTGACGAGCGTGGCCGCGAACTCTTCTATGAGGCACAGCGCCGTACAGACTTGGTACGTTTCGGCAAATATACTTCTGCCGATTACGTATGGCCTTGGAAAGGCGGAGTTGCCGAGGGCAAGGCCGTAAACGATTTCTATACCGTATTTCCCTTGCCTTCCGACGATGTCGGTTCTAACGAGAACTTGAAGCAAAACGATGGTTATTAACGGACAATTAAGAGAACGATCATGAAATTAAAGAATATATTTTTCCTTGCAGCCGGTCTCTTCGCGATGGCATCGTGTTCAGACGACGTTACTACACCTGTGCTGCAACTGCAACAGGCTGCTAAGCTCAATACCGTCAGCCCCGCAGAAATAACCTTTACCAAGGACAACAGTACCGAGCAATTCCCGGAAATAAGCTGGGAAAAAGCATCATACGGGAAAGGTGCCGTGATTAATTATGAGGTCACGGTAACCAATAACACGACCAACAAGAGTACTGTACTCGGTGAGACCGATAAGAATAAGCTGAATTTTACCAATGCACAGATGAATAAACTCTTGGCAAAAGTAGGAGCTTATCCCGGTCAGACTTACGATTTCACCATATCGCTCGTATCAAAGGCATTTAATGCTTATACGGATAAAGCACAGAATACCGTTACTTTCAAAGCAACGCCTTATGATCCCAATACAGTCAACATCGGTTGGAATTATGCTTATGTAGCTGTGGGGTATCCTGAATGGGACTACACCAAAGCTTATCTCATCGGCGATCCTGACGGCGATGGCGTATATCAAGGCTGGGTACAATTTGACGATGCCGCTTCCTTCGCCATTCTCGACGGTAAGGACATAAGCAAGGTACTCGCAAAAGGTCAGCAGATTACTGCCGACAAGAAAGGATTCGTCGAGGTGAAACTCGGCACCGACGGCAGCGTAACCATTTCCGATCCCACCAAGTGGGGTCTGATAGGCGATGCTACCTCAAACGGTTGGAACAAAGACACCGAAATGGAGTACGATGCCAAGACCCGTCTGTGGACTGTGGTAACGGCATTGGGCGATAAAGAATTCAAATTCCGTGCCAACAAAGGCTGGGCTATCAACTATGGCAGCGACGGTTCTACCAAAGACGGACTGGCCCCCGGTGGCACTAATATCAAGGTAGAAAAGGCTCACGCTTATATCGTAAGTTTGAATCTTACCAATGCCGGTAAATATACATATTCAATGAAAGAAACCGACATCGAACTGTCGAGTTCGTCGATGACTCTTCCCGGCAGCTATCAGAATTGGAAGCCGGACGCGGCCGATGCTCACCTCATCACATCCGAGAATCGCGATTTCAAATACACAGGTACGCATTACTTCCCTACCAATACCGAGTTTAAGATGTACGATGCAGGTACGTGGTTCGGTCTTGTGGGCAAAATGGTTTGGAATGACGCCAAGACGAAGGCTGATTTCGCTATCGGCAATGGAGGAAACATCACTCTGACAGAGGGTGGATACTATCGTGTTGAGGCCGATACCAAGAAGAATGTGGCTTCCGTTACCAAGACGGGATGGGAAGTAATTGGCAGCGCTACTGCCGACGGATGGGATAAAGGTCAGTTGATGACTTACGATCCCGCCACCAAAAAATGGTCGATCACCCTAACGATGAAAGATGGTGAATTTAAATTCCGTTGGGATGCATCCTGGACCAAGAATTTCGGTGGCACCTTATCTGCCCTGACACAAGGTGGAGATAATATTTCCATCACTGCCGGCACATATCTGATCGTGCTGGATCCTGACAATGCTAAGGCAACGGTTACGGCACAATAATCTTTATATAAGGATAAAAAGAGGATATATTTGTGTATCCTCTTTTTTATTCTTTCATATAGTACCCAGTTCGGGATAAGAAAGTTGTTTTTCTGCCGGCGGAACAAACTTTTCCGTTTTTCGATTCTCAATCTGCGGAAACCGGTCGAAAAAATACTTTTTTTCTCTGTTTCCACTTGGAATTGTTCATAAATCTTTGTTTTTCTTCTAATTCCATCGGAAACAGCAAATAAATTTAAATATATTTACACTTTCTAAATGGAAAGAAGAAATTTATTTTTGTTTATTTGCACTTCCCAATGGAAAGAGAGAATATATCTTATTTATTAACGCTTCCTTGTCGTCTTAAGACTATTTCTTTTTCTTTTGATGGATTGAGCCACTCTCTCACAAAAAGATCTTCTCTTTCCATTCGCAGATAAATGATAGAGTCGCTTTTCGGTTACTTTACCTTATCTCGAATTGGTGTATATAATCATTTCATTCCTCGAATAATAAGAAGTATCTAAGGAATTACGAATGAACATTAAACAAAGAACAATACCTTACGGCAATATCCTCTATATTTGCTGCTGATAAGTCGTATAGCTGTGGGACAGTACTATGGGACTTCTCGGGGAGTACTCGTATACTTCTCATTTGACAGAAATACACGGAGTAAAATAAAGGAATGGCCAGTTACCCCTTAAATAATTCTTTGATTTAACACCCCCAGGCGCCTTTTCCTATCAGATTTCGGATGCTTTATAAACTCCCGCTCCCTGCACTCTATAAATACACTTAAAACTTAGCCGAACGGATTCAGACTGTCACCAGATGTTTCAATCAGCAACCGAAAGTTCCTATTAATTTTGCACACATTGTTGCATTTTAAAACAAAGTCCACACGATTTTTCTTATAAGTAACTTTTCGCATTCTATATTATTTTTCGTACATTTGCACATCAAAAAATCAATTATTAAACAATCTATTGTGATGAATAAACTTCTTTTTCTCGCAGCGATGGCAGTAGTCTCGTTGCCCGTGAAAGCAACAAAGAACGTGGAACCGACGTTTACCGAGTGGCACGACTTACAGGTAAACTCGATCAATCGTTTTCCCGTGCATACTGACTTCTTTGCTTATGAGTCGTACGAAAAAGCCTTGGCAGGCGATCGAACAGCGTCAGCCAACTTCCTTTCACTCGATGGCGACTGGCAATTCAGATGGGTGGCAAATGCCGATGAACGGCCAACAGACTTTTACACAACAACCTTCGACGATTCACAATGGGGAAAGATGCCCGTACCGGGTGTATGGGAACTCCACGGTTTCGGCGATCCTGTTTACATCAATGTGGGTTTTGCGTGGCGCGGACATTTTAAAAACGATCCGCCGAATGTACC
The DNA here is from genome assembly GCF_000613725.1 of Hoylesella pleuritidis JCM 14110. Lineage (GTDB taxonomy): Bacteria > Bacteroidota > Bacteroidia > Bacteroidales > Bacteroidaceae > Prevotella > Prevotella pleuritidis. Next base: position 137,304 of record NZ_BAJN01000004.1, on the reverse strand, counting down.
GATCAAAGATAATCACGTGGCTCTTACCGCCGCTGGGTGCAGTTGCCCGAAACGTGGAAAGGGCGCCAAATCATTGCACATTTCGGTTCAGTGACATCCAATATTTATCTCTGGGTTAACGGAAAATTTGTCGGTTACGCCGAAGACAGCAAGATTGCGGCCGAGTTCGATCTCACTCCTTACTTGCATCCGGGGCGCAATCTCATCGCCTTTCAAACCTTCCGGTGGTGCGACGGGTCATATTGCGAAGACCAAGACTTTTGGCGTTTGAGCGGTGTTGGCCGTTCGTGCTACCTATATTCACGCGACCCCAAAACGCACATGACAGATATTCGTATCACACCCAACCTCGATTCGCAATATCGGAACGGTTCACTTGAAATCGAAACACATTCGGAATGTCCTGCATTTATCTCCTATGAACTGTTAAACTCACAAGGAGAAAGCGTGGTAAAGGCATTTGGAACAGAGACGAGAAAGACATTACACGTCGAAAATCCACATCTGTGGACGGCCGAGACACCTTATTTATATACATTATTGGCGCGCGTTTTCACAATTGCTACACCTAAAAAGGGAGAACGCCCACAAAAGATGACACCATTCAGACTCCTTGAAGTAATCCCGTTGAAAGTCGGATTCCGAAAGGTAGAAATCAAAAATGCGCAGTTGTTAGTCAACGGTAAGGCCGTATTTATCAAAGGAGCCGACCGACACGAGATGGATCCCGACGGCGGATATGTAGTAAGTCGGGATAGGATGATTGAAGATATCAAGATTATGAAACGTCTCAACATTAATGCCGTGCGTACCTGCCACTATCCCGATGACCCGCAGTGGTACGACCTCTGCGATCAATACGGGCTCTATGTCTGTGCTGAGGCCAACCAAGAGAGCCACGGATTCGGTTACGAAGATACGTCCGAAGCCAAGAAGCCGCAGTTTGCCAAGCAGATTATGGAGCGCAATCAACACAACGTGAAATCATTCTTCAATCATCCAAGCATCATTTATTGGTCAATGGGAAATGAAACCGTAGACGGCCCTAACTTCACTTCGACCTACAAGTGGATAAAAAATACGGATCCATCACGTCCCATCCATTGGGAACGTGCAGTGAAAGGAGCCAACACCGACATCTTTTGTCCAATGTATCGCTCGCAAGCCGACTGTGAAACTTATGCCAAGAGTACTGCTCCCGAAGATCAAAAGCCGCTCATCCAGTGCGAATATAACCACACGATGGGCAATTCCAGTGGCGGATTCAAGGAGTATTGGAATCTCGTGCGCAAATATTCGAAATACCAAGGAGGTTTTATTTGGGACTTCGTTGACCAAGGTTTGCACGGTAAAGATAAAAACGGGACGCCCATTTACACCTATGGCGGCGACTATAATGATTATGACGGCAGTGACAATAACTTCAATTGCAACGGTATCATAGGACCGGACAGGCAACTGAATCCGCACGCTTACGAAGTAGCTTACGTGCATCAGAATATATGGGCAACACCCATTGATTTGCAAACAGGTAAGATCAAGGTATTCAATGAATATTTCTTCCGTGATTTAAGCAACTATAAACTGGTGTGGAAACTACTTGCCGACGGTCGAACCATTCAACAGGGAGAAATCGATCGACTGAACATCGCACCACAACAAACGGCAGAATATACACTGCCTTATCATCTTGACGCGGTGACGAACGCTGACGAGGTCTTGCTCAATATCGATTTCAAGCTGAAAACTGCCGAACCTCTGATGGGAAAAGACCAAACTGTGGCTTACGACCAGTTTGTAATTAGAGGTTATAAATATCTTCCGAAAGGAAAGATTTACAGTGCATCGAAAAAAAATATCAAAGTGATTGATGACCGAAAAGCAGATGAAATCGTGCTGAAAAATGCTGATATCGACATCCGTTTCAATCGAAAGACAGGACTTCTCACCACTTATCAGGTAGGCGGAAAATCTTTCTTAGGCGCAGGCGGTACCTTACGTCCCAATTTCTGGCGTGCTGTGACCGACAATGATATGGGTGCCAGACTGAACAAGAAATATCGGGTGTGGCACAATCCGCCAATGAATGTCACCTCAATGACTGTCAAGAAAGAGCGGAAAACACGTTCGACAAATGTCATTGTAACCTATTCGATGCCGACAGTAAAGGCAGAACTCACGCTCTCTTACCAAATCTTTGCCGACGGAAATATCCTTGTCAACGAGCAAATGATTACAGACAAAACGGCCCAAGTGCCCAATATGTTCCGCTTCGGAATGGTAATGGACTTGCCTTATACGATGGAGCAAAGCCAATTCTATGGTCGCGGCCCTATCGAGAACTATGCCGATCGCAAGCTCTCGCAACGTATCGGCATCTATTCACAGACTGCCGACGAGCAATTCTACCCTTACATCCGTCCCCAGGAGACCGGAACCAAGAGTGATATACGCTGGTGGAAACAAACGGATGCCCACGGTCAGGGCCTTCACATCGTGTCCACAGATGCCTTTTCAGCCTCTGCGCTGCACTACAACATCGCTGATCTCGACGGCGGTTTGGAGAAAGCACAACGCCATTCGCCACAGGTTCCGAAGTCAAAATATACCGAACTCTGTATAGATGGTATACAAGCAGGTGTCGGCGGTATCGACAGCTGGAGCCCGAAAGCCACAGCATTGCCTCCCTATCGAGTCACTTACCAAGACCGCGGCTTCACATTCTGGTTACAACCGATAAACAACTAAAACAAAACGGACAATGGGGAAGAACTCCATTGTCCATTTTTTATATGCCTTTGTCAATCCTTTCGCGTTTCGACTCGATATTGATAACGCCTGATTTCAATGGCATTGACAAGGTTTTGCCATAAGATGTAACAGCCAGGACCTACTGACGAGAGAGGACTTAAATAGGCATTGGCAATCCAAATAGCAAAAGCTGTATTCTTTTGTCCCAATGCCTGTCCGGCATTTGTTGTAGAACAAAAGTGACTCCCGATGTAACGGCCCACGCCGAACTGTATCAAACAGAGAACGAAACTGCCTGAAGCGATGACCAAAAGGAAGCTGATGGTGGTATCGGCGTGCACGATATTCCGCGCCGTTGTACCCATCACAATCATCAAAAGACATCCCCATAAATAATAAGAAAGATCTTTCACACCGATGATCCATCTGTGAAAACGGGTCATTCGGTGCTTAACAATATAGGCAAAAAGCATCGGGGTAAGCAGCACGATGCACACTTCATAAAGTATTTTGAGAAAAGCAGCAATAAATCCCGCATCTGCCGACTGATGAATCAACGGGAAACAAGACGGTATCAGCACAGCAGTGATAAAATTGGAAATGAAAGTATAGGTGGTCATCTCTTCAAGATTGCCACCCAACTTTTGTGTAACGACAGCCGCGGCAGATGCACACGGGCAAGCAATGCTGGCTAAGAGTGCTTCTGCCAGCAGCAAGTCATTACCCGTAAGATGCAGACCGAATGCCAATCCAATGGTAGTCAAGACGAAAATAATCTGAGATACACCCACCCAAAAGTACCATTTCACGGGGCGGAGACGCCGAAAGTCTACTTTGCAGAACGTAACAAAGAGAATCAGAAACATAAACAACGGTAATATCCGATTGAAAAACGGGGCGAGTATAGTTCCCATTCCGTCGAGTGTCGGCACGAAAGCGAACAGCAAGTAGACTGTTATGCCGGTACACATAGATATCGGTAACGTCCAGTTCTTAATGAATCGAATGACATTCACGGCATCTCCCGTCTTCAATCTTGCTGCCTTTGTATTTTCATTGTCATTTCTTCCTATGTTGAAATTTCTCTAACTCTTTCTTCGCCAACGCCAATTGCTTGATAAAAGCAGGACAGGCGTGGAGACGGGCAACCACTGCCGAGGCTGCGATTCGGGCTGCATCAACATCGCTCTGATAGTGGAACCCGGCAATAACACGACTCTCCCCATAATCGAATCCTCGTTTGAGAATCTCCGTTTGATGCGCAGGATTCAGCTCACTCAGTACCAATGCAATGGCCCAACCGCGTGCAGAGTGCCCCGAAGGATATGATCCTGATCGGCGTAACTCCTCTTCATCCCAAGGCACCGATGTAGATTCGTGGAACTGCACGTATGGACGTGTGCGTTGATACTTGCGTTTTACACTGCGCACTCCGGCACTTCCGTCATTTTCCACACGCTCGATCAAGTCGTAAGTCACGGGGGTCTGCTCTCTTGTTACAAGCATTCCGAAAGCCTCGGAAAAGCCTTTCAGAATAGAATCCGTCTGTACATACGCATCGAAAACAGCCTGTCGACCGCGCTTAGTACCGCGCATCGACTTGCCCCATTGATACCGATGAAAATCGTTCAGATAGGCAATACTCGACGTGTCGGGCGGAGCCGGGAGATAAACCATTCCCTGCGGCAGTTGATCTTGCATCAAGAAGCCCGTCATCTGCGGCTCTTTCGGTTTGCTCTGTGCCATTATCGCCAGCGCGATAACAGTTGAAATAAATGTCAGCGATAATTTTTTCATTGTCAGTTTATTTGTCTTTTCGATATTCTATTTTCTTTTGTATCTTTCGCTTATTTGCTACAAAGATAACGGAAAATATTGTAACGTCAAAGCAAATAGCATCAAACATACCGTAAAAAGTCGTTGACAATACACAAAATTTACTCCGTCCGCTCGTCACTCACGCTTTTTCATCAGGAAAAAAAATGGTAAACGCGAATACAGCTCATAGATATCTGATAATCAACAATATACAAAATAATTATCGATTAAGGGCTAATTATCGAACGATTAACCGTTAGTTGCCGTGCATTTAACTGTTAACTGGCGTGCGAAAAGCCATTAAACGCACGGTGTTTAACAGCTAATCAGAACGAGACTTGTATACTACTGGGAATCAACCACATACAAATCAACTTTTATTTATATCCTTTTGTTTTTGTGTTCAGAACATAATGGATGAAGGATGAAAAGATAATGGATGAGCATTTAATGCCCGAATCACCTCGATTTCCTCAAAAGATAGGATTTCGGAAACGAGCCTTTTGTTGTACTTTTGCAGCTGAATTACATTGATTTTAAACAATTAGTATATGTTCAACACCATTTTATTGCTGGCAGCTTTCACACCAGTCATATCACCGAACGAGACCGATTCTACCATTGCGCACAAAGTGGATCTCGACGAAGTGACCGTAACCGAGTTCAAACAGAATAAACATAACCTCACGCCTTCATCCATTTCAGCTGTCGACAGCAGGTTTCTACATCGCCAAGAAGTAACGAGTCTGAAAGAGCTTACGGCCATTATGCCCAACTTCTATATGCCGGATTACGGATCGAAACAAAACGCTCCCGTTTACATTCGCGGCATCGGAGCCAAAGCTAAGGGTCCAACGGTGGGCTTCTACGTTGATGGCGTGCCCCATTTCGAGAACTCCGCGTTCGACATCGATATGTCTGACATCGCTGAAGTGAATGTTTTCCGCGGCCCACAAGGCACACTTTACGGCCGAAATGCCATCGGCGGCATCATCAGTGTACACACGCGGTCGCCTTTGGAATATCAAGGCACCCGGCTGAAAGTGGGTTATGGCAATCGGAACGACGTTTCAGCACAGTTCGCCAACTATACAATGATGGGCCCGAAGTTAGGGTTTGCCGTCGCAGGAGGATATCACCACAACGACGGTTTCTTCCGAAATGCAGCCACGGGAACCAAAGCCGACGGCATCAACAGCGGTTTCGGGCGACTGACCGGCGTATGGAAGCCAGGCCAACAATGGACATTACGACTGAGTTCTATGCTTGATTATTCTGACCAAGACGGTTATCCGTATGGTGCTTACGACCGAACGACGGGAAAAACAGCCGGTGTCAACTACAACAGAAAGAGTCTTTACCGCCGCCTTATATCTACAACGGGCTTCAATGCAAGATACGACGGTCGGGCATTCAGCTTCAACAGCCAGACCGCTTATCAGTTTATCAAAGATCACCAGGCCATCGATCAGGATTTCACACCGCGCGATCTATATTTCGTTATCAATGAAATTCACCAGAATATGGTAAGTCAGGAGTTTACGTTCAAGTCCAACAACGACAGTCGGTATCAATGGATATTTGGCGCATTCGGTATGATTCAGCACATAAACAACACGATTGAGACGCAATATATAGCGAAAGATGCCAGTTTCGTTGCCGCCAACACGTTGCCGATCGGCGCGCTGGCTCTCTACCACCAATCGTCTTATAATCTGTGGCGAGGCCTTTCGCTCACTGCGGGTCTGCGTTTCGACTACGAGCATTCACGGGATAACTACACTCGAAACAGCTATGTTCTCAGTACGGGCAACAACAATATGGTCGTGCGTTCATTCAAGAGTACGCTCCGTTTTCATCAAGTTACACCGAAATTCACCGTTCAATATCTCACCACCGGAAAGAATCTGTTTTACGCTTCACTCACACGCGGCTACAAAGCAGGAGGTTTCAACCAGACATTCCGTACGGATGACGAGCGTACTTATGCTCCGGAATACAATTGGAATTATGAAGTGGGTACCAAACTCAATCTTTTCGGCAATCGGTTGATGACCGAACTGGCACTTTTTTACATTGACTGGCGTCACCAGCAGGTAAATCTCACTGTTCCGGGAGTAGGAAACATCTTGCATAATGCTGCTCATTCGGACAGCAAAGGGTTGGAGTTGACTGTCAATGCACGCCCGGCAGAGGGTCTGAACATACAAATGAGCTACGGATATACCTATGCCCGTTTCCTCGATTACCATAAAAGTGCTAAGCAAGACTATTCGAATAACAAACTGCCGCTGGTTCCCCGCAACACGTTGGGGCTCAATGCGAGTTACACGATGATGCCGGCGGGCGGCTTTTTAGACCGACTAACATTCAGTACAGGGCTTACCGGCATCGGCAGAATCTATTGGGCAGAAGACAATGCGGTATCACAGGACTTTTATATGTTGCTGAACGCAAAGGTAAGTGCCGTTCGCGGCATCCTGACTTGGGAACTTTGGGGCAAGAATCTCACCCAAACAAAGTACACGACTTATAGTTTTAGGTCGTCGGCCGATTATGCTCAGCGCGGCAAACCCATTAGTTTCGGTACGTCGCTCATCGTGAATTTTTGATGAATCGATGAAGAAACAGACTGGTTATCATAGTCGTTGGCAAAACGGCGAAGTACTCACCTTAGGCACGTTTTTCGCTTTATACGTGGCGCAAGCAGTTCCGTCGAGCTTTCTTTCCACTGCTTTGCAAGTGTTGATGCGTGAGAATCATTTCTCACTTGTCACAATCGGACTGCTCCAACTGGTCAAGTTGCCTTGGATTTTAAAGTTTCTCTGGGCGCCGATCATAGACCGTCATTGCATCACTTTGGGACATTACAAGCGCTGTATCATCTCATCCGAACTGGCGTATGCCATAATTCTCTTTGCCACCGGCCTGCTTCACGTGTCCACAGACATCTATTTGATCATCGCATTGGTGATTCTTTCGCTCATCGCTTCAGGCACTCAGGATATCGCTACGGATGCTTTGGCCGTGCTGTCGTTTGCAAAACGCGATAAGAGTATGGTCAACAGTATGCAGTCTATGGGTGGTTTCGGAGGAACATTCATCGGCAGTGGCGTACTGTTAATGGTGCTCCACCATTATGGTTGGCGCACGGTTCTCACCTGCTTGGGCATTTTCGTGGTGCTGACTTTAATTCCGTTGCTGTTCAATAAGCAACTGACAATTGCACCAAAATCTGTCAAACATCGTGCGAAATTAAGTGATTTCATTTGGTTTTTTACACAACGTGGCATCTGGAAACAGGTCGGATTCCTGATACTTTATTACGCAGGGCTCATCGGAATACTGTCAATGCTCCGCCCATATTTGGTCGATCACGGCTATTCAATGAAAGAAATCGGTCTGATGAGTGGCATATTAGGTACTGGAACAGCATTTCTCGCCTCGTTCGGAGCCGGTTTCTGGGTACGAAAAACAGGTATTCACCGTGCTCGAATCATTTTTTCGCTGCTTATTTTGTGCACGACACTGTTCTTCTTCATCCTCTCTTATCTCCCACTCAGCACGTGGCTGTTATGTTTTGGCATTGTCTTGCTGTGGAGTTGCTATGGTACTGCATCAGTCATTGTCTATATTTCGGCAATGAACTGTGTACGACCGGGCCGCGAAGGAACCGATTTTACCGTACAGATTGTGCTCACCCACCTCAGCGGAATGCTGATGGCAGTTGTCAGCGGGGCCGTTGCCGACAAGCTCGATTACCACGGACTGTTTGCTATGGAAGCTCTCATTGCAGCCGTTTCAGTGTTTTATGTGTTGTCGATCTTTAAAAAAGGGGAGGCAACAAGATGAAAGACGCATTGATAAAAAAGTACAATATCTCTGTACCCAGGTACACAAGCTATCCTCCGGCCAACTATTTTCACGAGCTTTCAGCAGCAGATTATCTCGCAGCTATCGAGCAGTCGAATGACGAACGACAACCCCACGTGTCGTTCTATGTACATATCCCGTTCTGTTTTCAGCTTTGTCACTATTGCGGATGCAACTCTTATCCGATGGCAAAAGCCGAAATCACAGACCGATATGTGGCTGCCTTACATCAGGAAATCGACCTTATCGCCGCTCATTTACATCGAGAACGGCGCATTTCACAGATTCATTACGGCGGCGGAAGCCCCACTTCGTTGCCCCTTCACCATATTCGCGAACTCAACGAGCATCTGCTCTCACTGCTTCCCACGATTAACCGACCAGAGATTGCTATTGAGTGCCATCCCGGATATTTGTCAACCGAAGATTGGCAAGAGCTCACTCGCTGCGGATTCAACCGTTATAGCCTTGGTATTCAAGATTTCGATGAGCGTGTATTACAGACTGTCAATCGGGCACCTTCGCGTCTTCCGGTGAACAAGATAATGCAAATCCTACGCGCATCAGGTGCTACTGTCAATATGGATTTCCTCTTCGGACTGCCTTACCAGACACCTGACAGCTTTCAAAAGACTATCGAACAGGCGGTAGAATTTCATCCCGACCGTATCGTTACATTCAGTTACGGACACGTTCCGTGGGTACACAAACGACAACTGATACTCGAACGTTACGGACTTCCTGCCGATTCGGATAAGCAAGAGATGTTCAACCGAGCCTCGTCAACGCTCCACCGCGCCGGTTATCGTAGCATCGGACTCGATCATTTCGTACTTCCCAACGACGAATTGAGCTTAGCCAGTGATGCACATCAGCTTCATCGCAATTTCCAAGGTTACTGCACACGCCGCACTACGGGTCAGGTATATGCCTTCGGAGTTACAGGCATCAGTCAATTAAGTACTGCTTACGCACAGAATGGCAAGGAAATAGCGGCTTACATCAACCGAATGAGCCGCGGACAATTCTATATCACACGCGGATATATACTCACCCGACGTGAGCAAATCGTCCGCGAAGTCATCGAATCGATGATGTGCAACTATCATCTTGTATGGAGTGAGATTGCCGAAAGACTCTCGTTGTCGACAACCGACATCAAATCGGCTGTCCATTACGATGCTGCACGCCTGCAAGAGATGGCCGAAGACGGTATCATCAACCTCTCAGCAGACGGTATCAGTATGACTTCCGAAGGCTCACCGTTCGTTCGTAACGTCGTGGCGAGCCTCGATCCGCTGATGACCAACACAACAAAGAGATTCTCAAAACCAATATAACGGATGGAAAATCACGACTTACGAACCCGCGATGTGGTGGTGATCGGCGCCGGACTGACGGGACTTACCACCGCATTTTACGCCCGAAAACGGGGCCGCGACGTTGAAATTGTGGAACAAGCAGACCGCATCGGCGGGCAGATCCGCACGCATCGCGTGGGTGATTTCATCTTTGAGAGCGGCCCGAATACCGGTGTTGTCTCCTGTCCGGAGGTTGCCGAACTCTTCAACGACCTTTGTCCGCATTGCGAATTGGAGCCGGCACGAGCGTCATCCAAGCGCAGATTAATCTGGAAAGACGGTCGATTCCATCCCCTTCCGTCGGGAATCGGCAGCGCACTCACCACGCCTCTCTTCACGTGGAACGATAAGTTGCGTATTCTCGGCGAGCCGTGGCGGCGCAAAGGCACTGATTCCGATGAGTCGTAGGTGCTTTGGCCGCCCGCAGATTGGGCCAATCGTATCTCGATTACGCCGTAGACCCATTCATTTCGGGCGTTTACGCAGGCGATCCGATGGCTCTTCCCACCCGATTGGCACTGCCCAAGCTCTACTATTTGGAGCAAACTTACGGCTCGTTTATCCGTGGCGCCATAGCCAAAGCACGCCAACCAAAGACCGAACGAGACCGACTCGCCACGAAACAAGTGTTTTCCGCCCGTGGCGGTCTGCAACATTTGGTCAATGCTTTAGGCCAAGCCATCAAGTCGGAGCATATTTCTCTCGGCGCGAAAAACGTCGACATCCATCCCGAAGAAGACCATTTCTGTGTGCAATTTACAGCCGATAACGGCCGGATGCAAGTCATTCGCTGTGCAAAAGTGGTCACCACGTGCGGTGCTTACGCCCTACCCCGCCTGCTTCCATTCATCGATGAGGCGCAGCTGACGGCCATCAGCACGCTGAAATATGCCTCAATTGTGCAGATCGGAGTAGGAATCGCCCGCGTCGCAGGTCCCCGTTATGCAGCGTTCGGTGGTTTAGTGCCCTCACGCGAGCGGCAAAACGTGCTGGGAATCCTGTTCCCTTCGGCTTGTTTCGAGAGTCGTTCGCCCGCTGACGGAGCCGTATTCTCTTTTTTCATAGGCGGTGTTCACCACCCCAAATACATCGAGATGAGCGACGACAGGCTGCAAACCATCGCCGAAGAGGCCCTGCACACAATGCTGAAATATCCTACCGACACGCCGATCGACACCATCCGCATCTACCGTCATCCACAAGCCATTCCGCAATACGAACTTACCACCGATGCGCGTTTGGCCTCCATCAATACCGTTCAGCACCAATTTCCGGGTCTGATTATCGCCGGAAACCTTCGTGACGGCATCGGAATGGCACACCGAATTAAGCAAGGAACCGATATCGGAACATCGATTTAGCGAGCGAGAATCTTTAATTTATGTTATTTCTCTCGGCGAATCATATCATAAACCCATATTTTTGCTATCTTCGCAACATTATCATCAAAAAGATACTGATAACTTGATAAATGCCGAAATAGATGTTTTTCCAATACGAAATCTGCTGACATTCTTACTGTTTTACCATCTCGCGGCAATGGCACAACCGTCGCCCACAGAGAAAATATTCGTTTGTGCGGACCGAATCGATTATCAACTCGACGACACGATAGCGCTCAGGGGCTGCGTGGTCGGAGCAGATGGCACGGCGAAAATACGCAGTCGGTATGTCAACATCGAGTTTTTCGATGACCGCGATACGCTCTGCCTGCGGCAGAAATTGCGCTGCACGGACGGCGGGGAGTTTCAAACGGCTGTCGTTCCGGGAATGGATTGGAGAGCGGGCAAGTATTATGTGCAGGCTTTCACACGCCTGATGCAGAACGATCCGACGGTAACACTCCCCGTGTTTTCCATCTTCCTGGGAGCGAAACGCGTGCAAACAGAGAGCGACGGAGCCACACTGCGTTGCGAAATATATCCCGAGGGAGGCCATCTTGTGGCCGATGAACCGCAACACATAGGCATCCGATTCTGCGACGGAGCCGGAAATCCCGTGCGTTGCAGCTTTACACTGACCGATGGTCGTAGTTCGTTTCGTCTCCAAGGCACCACAACGGCATCGGGATGGCAGGTTGTTCCCGTCACGCCAAAGGGTCTTTCACCTTATCATATAGTGGCATCGAGCGGTGGGAAACCGTTTCGCTTCCTGCTTCCGACCTGCAATGAGCAGCCGATCATTCAGACTTCGGTGCTCAACGGGCGTCTTTCTTATCGCATTCTGCCTGCATCAACACTGCTCGAACAGCTTTCTCTCTACGCCTTTCACCATCGATTAGGACTGCAAAAGATCGAATTGAAGCGCCACGAGGGGCAAATCGCATTGGCGGATGTACCCGACGGACTGCTGTCTTTCCTCTTGACGGACAGCAAAGACAGTCTGATTTCACAGTCGTTTCAATGGATCCGGAAGTCCAACAACGATCATCCACTGCTCCGAAAGACGCGATACAGCCCGGCAGAACCGCTTGCGCTCGCCCCAAAGACACAAGATAGCCAAACATTTGTCCGTATTTTGGCAGACACTTCGGCGTATGTACCTCGTGCAGCAGCGGCTCTTCTGTTCGAAAGCGACGTCGTTTCGCCGGCTCCCTTTCCGTTATTCTATGGACGAAAAGCCCAAGAAAACACCACGGATGCACGTGCCTGGCTCTGCTCAGCACGCTTCGTGCGGTTCGATCCTGCCACTATCCGGCGTCGCGAAACAGTCTTCCCGTATACCGAAGAGACAGAACTCGCCCTCGCGGGAACGGTTTCCGACGGTCGGCGACCCATCAAAAACGGCACCGTCGTGGCGTTTCAGAAAGGGGAAAACAAGGCCTATTCAGGACCGACCGACGACCAAGGGCATTTCCAAATAGCCGTAGACGACTTCGGTCCGGAGGCCGAATTCTTCCTGCAAGGATACCGCAAAGACGGCGATACGGCACCATACGAATTCCAGATGCACACGCCCCACTATCCCGAATGGCATCGGCCGAAGGCACAATATGCGTCGGAACGGGTGGAAACCATCATCGCAGACACGGCGTCTTTCGGTCTTCGGAGAGTCAACCGACTCGGAGAAGTGCGGATAAACGCCAAAAACCGCTCGCTGCTCACGGCCGAACGGTTTTATCGTTTGCGCTATATCGACAGCCAAGACATTGAAAAACACAACTATACAAGGTTTGAAGATCTCGTCAATCGATTCTTCCAATACATCACACTCGTGGAAGATGACAACAAGAAATATTACTTGGTGAGTCGCAGAAACTCCTCATTAATGAATGATCCGACGGTTAAAATCATCTTCGATGGTATAGAAATCTCTCCCGACGAGGCAATGGACATAGATGTGAAGATGCTGGGCAGTGTCCGATTGCTGACTCCCGCGCAAACGATCAGCGAACTCAACCTGCACGGAGCGATGAATGGCGCCCTGGTGATGACGACCAAAGGCTATGTGAAACAAGACCGAGCGAGCAACGGCCAACTGGTAACTGTCGTGGGAATCGCGCCCGATCGGGATGCCTCTTCACGCTTTCCCCATCGCGTTCCGGCTCAACCGGGCACGTATCGCGTGCTGATCGACCGTATTTCCGCCACCGGCAACGTGACGACGGAGGATGTTTTGATTACGATTGAATAGGAATGAGATTCAGCCTTGCCACACTGTAGCCCCAGCCTCACCCCCGGCCCCTCTCCGAAAGGAGAGGGAAGGAATTTGTAGCTGTATCTGTTTGGTTATCAAGCAAATACAACATATATTGCGATTGATGGTTAAACGCGTTGTAATTAACGGTTAAACAGAGGGTGTTTAATCGTTAATTGCACGGCACTTTACCATTAAACAGGATGCCATTATTAAGCACTTGATATTCACCTCAATACAAATGCAAATCCCTCCCTCTCCTTTCGGAGAGGGGCCGGGGGTGAGGCCGGGGCTACGTTGTAGTAAGCCCTTTCCTTTTTACATATACCCCAGCCAACGAAGAATATCGTTCAGGTTGGCCACCACCATCAAAAGAAGGAGGATGGAAATACCTACATACTCGGCACGGACCATAAATGTCTCGCTGGGTTTGCGCCGCGTAATCATCTCGTAGAGTAAAAACAGCACGTGACCACCATCGAGTGCGGGGATTGGAAGAATGTTCATAAAGGCCAGAATAATGCTCAAGAAAGCCGTCATCAGCCAAAACGTATGCCAATCCCATACCGGCGGGAACATACTTCCTATGGCTCCGAAACCTCCGAGCGACTTAGCACCATCGGCAGAGAATACATATTTCAGGTCACCGACATAACCGCCGAGAACATTCCAACCATATTTGATACCAGCAGGAAAGCTCTCAAAGAAGCCGTAATCAATGTGAACGGGTTTGTAATAGCTGTAAATGGTAGACTGGCCGACACCTATTTCCAATGCCGGTGTGAGCACAAGATGGGCTGTATCGGTTACACCCGTAGCCGCCTCACGGTAAACGAGGGTAGCAGTACGTAGTTTCAGGCTGTCGGCAGGCGTCTTTACGACTGTCATTGCATCTGCAATACGGCCTTTGACATCTTCAAATGCAGCCCAAGAGTCAACCGGCTGGCCATTGAAAGCCAAGATTCGGTCGCCTTTCTTAATGCCAATCTTTGCGGCAGGTGTACCTGCCAGCACGCTGTCGACATCTGCCGGCACTAACGGACGCGTAAAAACGGGTGTCGCTTTGAGCATACCTAAGAGGTTGATATCCCCCGGAAGCGACAGCGTCATTGGTTTTCCACCGCGCCGAATGTGCACAGTGTGGGCCTCGGAAAGCGCTCGAAAGAGGTCGGCATTAAAGTCTTTGAAATCCTTTTGATCCGTTCCGATAAGCACGTCGCCATCTTTAAAGCCCAGACTTTTGGCCTCATTATTGAACTTCATACCCATTGTCATATCCTGAACACGAACATACGAGTCGCCCCAATAGAACAAAACCATCGAGTAAATGAACAGAGCGAGCAGGAAATTAACCAATACGCCGCCCGTCATTATCAGCAAACGTTGCCACGTTGGCTTGCTACGAAACTCCCAAGACTGTACCGGTTGTTTCATCTGTTCAGTGTCGAAGCTCTCGTCTATCATACCTGCGATCTTGCAATAACCGCCCAACGGCAACCAGCCTATGCCGTAAACGGTATCGCTTCGTTTAGGTTTGAACTCGAAAAGATGGAACCATGGATCGAAGAAAAGATAAAACTTGTCGACCCGGACGCCGAAGAGCTTTGAGAAAAAGAAGTGTCCGCCCTCGTGGAGCAGCACTAAAATAGAGATGGCGAGCATAAATTGCAGCAGCCGAATGAGAAATACTTCCATTGTGGGTAATTATTAACTGGCAATTAAAAACTGAGAATTAAGAATTGATTATTGAACATTGATTTTATGAAACAAGGTATATACACCACTCATCCTTCATCTTTCATCCCTCATCCAACCATTTCACGAGCGATCCTTCGTGCCTCTTGATCTGTTTGTATATAAGTTTCGTATGTGGGATTTGCATCGAATGCGGACCGCTCCATCGTCTTTTCGATGATATCTGCCATAGCTATGAACGAGCATCTGGCTTGTCGGAATGCTTCATTTACAATCTCGTTGGCAGCATTGAGGATGCAAGGCATATTGCCACCGCGATGAATCGCTTTAAACGCTAAGGCCAAACAGCGGAACTTATCGAGGTCGGGCTCGAAGAATTCAAGTGGTTGACGGAACAGATCGAGCCGCCGCCCGTCGAGCGGCAAACGGTCGGGGAACGAAAAGGCGTATTGAATTGGGAGGCGCATATCGGGCATACCAAGTTGCGCCTTCACGCTTCCATCGCAAAATTGTACGGCACTGTGTACGATACTTTGGGGATGGACGAGCACCTGAATACGCTCGACCGGCACACCGAAAAGCCATTTCGCCTCGATCACTTCAAAGCCTTTGTTCATCATCGAGGCACTATCAATGGTGATTTTAGCGCCCATCTCCCACGTGGGATGCTTCAAAGCATCGGCCGCAGTGACACGACTCATCTGCTCTTTCGTGAACAAACGGAACGGTCCTCCACTTGCCGTGAGGAGTATTTTATCGATTCCGTTATCGCCTTCGCCCGTTAGACATTGAAAGATTGCAGAATGTTCGCTGTCTACGGGGATAATAGGTACATGATATTCTTGTGCCAATCGGCAGATCAACTCACCTGCCACAACCAAGGTTTCCTTATTGGCAAGGCAGATTTTCTTATGCGATCGGATAGCGTGAATCGTAGGAGCGAGACCAGCAAAGCCCACCATCGCCGTGAGAACCATATCGATAGGCTCGGCTTCAACAATCTCATCAAGGGCCGACCGGCCTGCATAGACTTTAATATCCGGCTCGTCTGCAAGAGCGTTTTTCAGTCGTTCGTAATGCATTTCATTGGCAATCACGACGGCTGCAGGGTGAAATCGGCGTGCCTGTGCGGCCAGTTCGTCTACACGATTGTTAGCAGTGAGGGCATAAACTTCATAAAGATCGCTGTGCTGAGCAATGATATCGAGTGCCTGTGTACCGATACTGCCCGTGCTACCAAGGATACATATCTGTTTCTTCATTTACTTTCGTTCAAGTCTAAGATGCCTTCCGGCAAGTTGATTCTGATCTCTTTGCGTTGCGAATCGATACCGGTGATAAGGTCGGTACTGGCCGGAATGAGGTGATTTTTCCCCTGTTCATCTTCCGCTTCAAAGAGTATGTTGATCGTGGAGTCATCTACCGAGCGGATGATTCCGATTTTCCGATCGGTTATTTCATCTGTCAGTGCATAGCCAATTAGCTCTGCCCACGAGATATTCTGTTCATTACTGTCGGACAAATGACGCGGGAAATAGACGTCGCAGCCCGTGAATCGGCGTGCTTTTTCCTGCGAATTGATGTCGCAGAAAGTGATGAGTGCGGTTTCATTGCTGCGAAATCGATATTCGTCTATATAAAAAGGAACGAGAATTCCATCGACATCCAAAATGAGATAATCGGCATCCGTGCGGTCGAAAACATCATCGGAAAATTGCAAAGAGAGTTCCCCGTGAATGCCGTGAGGCTTTCCCAATCTACCTATTTTATATACATCGCCCTGGTGAATCATCCGTTTTACATCTCAAAAATTCAAATCTCAATTATCACTTCTCAATTACTAATTCGCCGAATATGTGCTCCCAGCTGATTCAGTCGGGCTTCGATGTCTTCGTATCCACGGTCAATCTGAGCGATATTATCGATTTGACTGGTACCGTCGGCGCTTAATGCAGCAATGAGTAACGCGATTCCGGCCCGTATATCGGGACTGGTCATTCGCCGCGAACGCAAAGTGAGCTTGCGATCGTGCCCTATCACTACGGCGCGATGCGGGTCGCAGAGGATGATTTGAGCCCCCATATCGATGAGTTTATCGACAAAGAAGAGTCGACTTTCAAACATTTTCTGGTGGAAAAGCACACTTCCGCGGGCCTGCGTAGCTACAACTAAGAGCACGGAAATCAAATCCGGCGTGACCCCCGGCCACGGTGCGTCGGCCAAAGTCATTATAGAGCCGTCGATGAAAGATTCTATCTGATAATGGTCTTGATGCGGAATAACGATGTCATCGTCCTCAATGAGAAGCTGAATGCCTAATTGTCGGAATGTAGAAGGAATGTTGCCGAGGTCACGCAACGATACATTCTTAATCCGAATACCGTTACCCACAACGGCAGCCATACCTATAAACGAGCCCACCTCTATCATATCGGGCAGGATTCTGTGATGAGCACCGTGCAAACTCTTCACTCCCACGATGGTGAGTAAGTTGCTGGCGATACCGCTGATACTTGCTCCCATCCGATTAAGAAGATGACACAGCTGTTGGATATACGGTTCACAGGCCGCATTGTAGATAGTTGTCGTACCCTCGGCAAGTACTGCCGACATAATGATATTGGCCGTTCCGGTAACCGAAGCCTCATCAAGCAACATATAACAACCACGCAATTGTCGGGCAACAATCTCGTAAACACTGCGCTCTTCTACATAAACGAATTCGGCACCGAGGGCCTGAAAGCCTAAGAAATGCGTGTCTAAGCGTCGCCGTCCAATCTTATCACCGCCCGGTTGAGCTACAGCTGCTTTGCCGAAACGACCCAACAGCGGTCCGATCATCAGTATACTGCCACGCAATGAAGCACATTTGTGAACGAAATCATCGCTTTGAAGATAATCGAGATTGAGCCGATCGGCCTGGAAAGTGTAGTCGTTTCGGCCGTGCCGGGTTACCTTTACACCAATGTCTTGCAGCAATTTAATCAAGTTATTCACATCAAGGATATCGGGAACATTCTTGATTCGCACGGCATCTCGCGTGAGAAGCGTAGCGCAAATCACCTGTAATGCTTCATTCTTAGCTCCTTGCGGTATAATCGTTCCGCTGAGAGCGTGCCCTCCCTCGATGATAAATGACTCCATTTCTGCCGTCTACTTCTTCTTGCGACTACGATTAATTACCTCTTTCTCGTTTATATCCGCAAACCGAAAGTCATCTAAATCGATCTGCACTTGCCCGTCGGTATAACGCGCAATATCAGAAACCACTTTCTCATCGTCCGTAGATCCGTGACTCCACTGCACTAAATTACGCTTCATCTGATTGGCTGTAACACGGATTAATTCATCCTTTTCTGGGCCCGAAGGCATATCCTTTAATTTCGAGAACAATTCAAATACCATCTTGCCGTAATGTCTTACGGGGATGGGCGACATCGGATAAGCCAACGGCTCGGGCTTACGCGCCATCTGTTTAGCCTGCGAAACATCAAACGGATAATCGATATCAAGCTTGAAATCACTCATCAATGCGAGGTGATCCCATAGCTTTTGCTCATAATCTTCACTGCTTCGGTTTTGCGGAAACATCCTATCCATAATCCCGATAATGGCTTCAGCACAGTGTTGTCGCTCTGCTTTGTCGGGCAAAGACACAGCAAAATCAACCATACTCTGTATTTCCCGGCCATACTCTGGCAACACTAAATGCTCTCGTTGCGTATTATAGTCTAATCCATTGATGTTCATTTATATAGTATCCTCCCTTTTCCCTCCAAAAGAGGGGTGTGTTTGGCGGATTGTGGAGAGGTTAAATCCAAACACTTTTGATTCATTTTCTAATTCGTTTCTATATCTGTCAGGTTGTCAACCATTTGCAATCGCAGTCTCGTCCTCACTCACTTGGATGGAGGAAGCGGGGTGTTAGTGTAATAACTCTTTGGCTTTCTTAGCCACAAAATCCTTCAAATAGAACGGGACAAAGTAGGCAACATCTTCCGATTGGCCGTTAGCCAACCGCTTTTCAGCCAATGGGAACATATTCTTTGCAAGCGGTTCGATGCCCGAAATCAAACGAGCATTAGTGTTGTTAATCGTTTCCATACACTTCTCTGCACCATTTCCGAAGAAATAAACAGGACCTTTCGCAAGATATTCCCGATAAGTTTCGCCGTCGACTACATCTGCTTGGATAGGCCGAATTTCGTTCAACGAACGATCGACAACCTTTGCATAAACCTCCATTCGGCGTGCATCAAGCATCGGACAGAGTAAATCTCCAGTCTCTTTCACCAACTCTTGCAACAGCACCGGCACACAAAGCAACTCCAAAGTGGGCACAGCAACGAGCTTAACAGCGCGTCCGTAGCAAACGCCTTTTGCCATAGAGACACCTATTCGCAACCCGGTATAAGAGCCAGGACCGCAACTTACGGCCACGGCATCAAGCGGGATGGCGTGACTATCGATAAAAGAAAGCGCCTCATCGACAAAGACTCCCAAGCTCACTGCGTGATTCGGACCATCGTGATCTTCTTTATTGAAGATGCATTCGCCCGCATTACTCACGGCGACGGAACACACATCGGTACTCGTTTCGATGTTTAAGATGCACGACATAACTCTAATATATTCTTAAATAAGATGCAAATTTACGCTTTTTCCCATCAAAATTAGTACTTTTGCAGAAATTTAACGCGCATCAAACAATGATATTATCAATGACAGGTTACGGCAAATCGATCGTTACCTACAATGAAAAGAAAATTAATGTAGAAATTAAATCACTCAATAGCAAGGCTCTTGATCTATCCGCTCGTATCGCCCCGCTCTATCGGGAGAAGGAAATGGAGATGCGACAGATGATGCTGCCGCACTGATTCGGGGCAAAGTAGACTTCGCTATATGGATAGAGAAAGACGAAATAGCAGATGCCACGCCTATCAATGCAGCTTTGGTAGAAAACTACTATCATCAACTCCGAGAGATACAAAACCGCGTCGGCATTCCCGAACCGCAAGATTGGTTCCAGACTTTACTACGAATGCCTGACGTAACAACTACCAACGAGGTAGAAATATTAACCGATGAAGAGTGGGAAACGGCTCGCCAAGCAATTGAACAAGCGCTGAACGCACTCGTAGAGTTTCGCAAACAGGAAGGCATCGCATTGCAGAAGAAATTCATCGAGAAGATAGACAACATCTCGGCGCTACTCACCAGCATCGAGCCTTATGAGAAGTCACGTGTCGAAAAGATTCGTGCGCGTATCATCGAAGGGCTCAACACAATTCCCGAAATCGACTATGACCAGAATCGTTTGGAGCAAGAACTGATTTACTATATCGAGAAACTCGACATCAGTGAGGAGAAACAGCGTCTTGCCAACCATTTAAAGTACTTCCGGGAAACGATGAACGAGGGCTACGGACAGGGCAAGAAGCTCGGCTTTATAGCCCAGGAAATGGGTCGGGAAATCAATACCACGGGGTCGAAAAGCAATCAAGCTGAGATGCAAAACATAGTGGTAAAGATGAAAGATGAACTGGAACAGATCAAAGAACAGGTGTTGAATGCGCTGTAACGGCCTACTCTCTGCTCCGGATGGTATACAAAGAATACCAACATAATAGCCGCTGAAGCTGAATCTATCTTGTAAGAACATCTTTGCTGCAAACAATTGGGCAGGCGATTTAGGCATCAACACGTTTCGTTCGGTTATGTCCCGGATTTCATCTGTCTTCCTCTGAAATGAGTTGTCGAAGTCGATGGTAGTTACCATTTTACCGAGAAACAATTTATTTCAAATGAAGAACAAACACGATATTTAGCAACAAAGGGTTATAGAGTTATTCGTTTCATCAATGAAGAAATCACAACAAACCCTGGAAATACCATTCATTAAATTAAAGAAGCAATGGATCAGCAATCTCGTTATATGGAAAATGTATCGGTAAATATGTCTAATCAGAGTCTCTCCCCTCTTAAAAGAGACGGGGGAGGACAGTCATTGGGGAGATTACTCATCTTCTCTGCTCCCTCTGGTTCAGGTAAAAGCACGATTATCAATTGGTTGATGACGGAGCATCCCGAACTTAATCTCGCATTCTCTATATCCTGTACCAGTCGTGCTCCGCGTGGAACAGAGCAACACGGAGTGGAATATTTCTTTCTTACTCCTGATGAATTCCGACGCAGAATAGCACAAAACGAGTTCTTGGAATATGAAGAAGTATATGCCGATCGCTTTTATGGGACACTGAAATCACAAGTAGATCGACAGTTGGAAGCTGGTCAGAACGTTGTATTCGACGTTGATGTGAAAGGCGGATGCAATATCAAGAAATTCTATGGAGACCGTGCCCTGAGTCTGTTTATCCAACCGCCATCGATCGACGAATTGCGAAACCGACTCAACAAGCGGGCTACCGACGCCCCCGAAGTGATCAAAGATCGTATTGCGAGAGCAACTTATGAACTGACTTTTGCTTCTATGTTCGATCGAACCATCATCAACGACAATCTCGAACGGGCCGAACAGGATGTATATCTTGCCGTCAAATCTTTTCTCAATGATTAAGACGGGGATCTTCGGAGGTTCTTTCAACCCCATCCACAACGGGCATATCGCCCTGGCGAAGCACATTCTTTCGCTTGCAGGTCTTGATGAAATATGGTTTGTCGTGTCACCGCAGAATCCCTTTAAAAGTACCGATTCCGACCTGTTAGCCGACCATTTTCGACTCGAACTGACCCGTTTGGCTCTTGCTGATAAACCTCATCTCGTTGCGAACGACTACGAGTTCCACCTGCCCAAGCCCTCTTATATGTGGCATACGCTGCAAGCGATGAGTTATGACTATCCCAATCGCACTTTCACCTTACTCATCGGGCTGATAATTGGATGCGTTTCTCTCATTGGTATCACGCCGACGACATCATTGCTCACTACCCCATTGTCATTTATCCGCGGCAAGGTGCACCCATCGATACGGCTACCCTTCCCCCCAGCGTGCACCTTATAAACACACCTCTTTACAATATCAGCAGCACGGAAATACGCCGTCGTATCCGCACCGGCACCCCTGTTGATACGCTTTTACCCCCTTCTATCCTCCGAAAAGTACAAAAATACTACCACTCAAACACTAAATTCTCCTCCTAAAAGTTTGGAAGCCAGCGATATTTATCCTATCTTTGCAGTATCATTAAATACATATAACGATGGAAGAAAAAACAAAAAAGACCGAGAAAAAGGTTGAGAAGAAAAAGATAGGCAAAACTTTGGAAGCTGCCAGGAGATTAAAAGGAAGCTTAATTGTCAATGACCCAACATTTCTGTTATAATAATGCGGTATTTGATTGACACGAATATATTCGTCTTTTTATCTTTGGATCCTGATTCACTAAGTCGAGATGTACTCGCATTACTTGAAGACTACGACTCTCAATTATATATAAGTACAGAGTCGGTAAAAGAACTTGTCGTGGGCTTTAATAATAAAGGCCTCTTTTCCAAAAGATGGAAGACGGCCGAAGAGATAGTGAATGCCATCGAAAATGAGTATTATATCACGATCCTTCCAGTGCGAAAAGAACACATAATTACTTATGCCCGAATGACGCTTAACGATGCACAAGGGCATAAAGACCCATCGGATCACGTGATTATAGCACACGCTATCACCGAGGGCTTGCCTTTAATATCTAGCGATACGCGTTTCCCGTTCTATCGAAGTCAGGGCCTCGAACTCATCGTTAACGAACGATAAAGTGCTTGTTATAGAACACTTATACCGCATTTTCCGACTTTTCTGCACGTTAAAAGTCCTTCTCACCCTTTCACCTTTTCCCTTTTTCACCCTTAAAAAGTTCTTCTTCGGTATAAGGAAGAAACGTATTTGCCACTGCTGCGTGCTCCAATCGCAAGAGTGCAAGCTTCTTATCGATACCTCCGGCATAACCTGTAAGACTGCCGTTTGTGCCGATCACACGGTGACAAGGCACAATGATACCCACAGGATTGTTCCCGACAGCACCTCCGACTGCTTGCGCTGACATTGTAAGAACGCCTCGTTGTATCGCAATCTGACGGGCAATGTCTGCATAAGTAATAGTTTCACCGTAAGGAATTTGTTGTAAAATACGCCAAACTGACAGTTGAAAAGGAGAACCTATTAGGTTAACAGCCGGTGAATTACCCGGATTTCGACCGCTGAAATACACATCCAACCATTGTCGCGTAGTATTAAAAATGGATAAATTATCCCTCTTCTCCCCTTTAATACCTGATTTCTCAGCATATCTTTGTCCCTCGATCCACAACTCGGTCAATGCCTCTCCATCGCTCACAAGATGAAGAAGACCTATGGGGGATACGTATTCACAAACGTAATTATTTGACATCAACGGTTTAAGACATAAAAGTGACACAACAAAATTAATGATTTACGACGATATAAACAACTATTCGATTGATAATAAACCCTCGAATAATTATTAATAAAATAAAATCGAGAAAATAAAGATGGTCCGATTCAAAGCTATAACAACTTTACATCCACTTCTATGAAATCCTTTGTCAGCACAAGACATAATACTTTCATAATCAACATATTACAAGCATATTCTAATTAACGATTAAACGCATTGTAATTAGCTGTTAATTGCATTGCGAAAAGCCGTTAATCGCCGTGCATTTAACAGCCTTCCACAATGCAATTAATGGCCTTTCGGAATACTATTACAAACTAATTGATTCTCAATGTATTATGGTTCACATCTTGGTTCCTAAGAAATGAGTATTGCAGGTATGGCTTGAAAATATTATCTTTGCAATCAAAACGTGTGAAATGAAACGAAAGACGTGGATTAAACATCATAAAATATTCGGGTTGGTATTGTGTTTCTTCCTCCTGATGTTCTGTGTTTCGGGGATTGTTCTAAATCATCCGAAACTCTTTTCATCTTTGGACGTGAGTCGTAAGGCACTACCACGCAATTACGAATATCACCAATGGAACGGCGGATTGCTGCGAGGCACGGTGGCGTGGCATCAAAAGGTGCTGTTGTATGGTTATAACGGTGTATGGAAAACAGACAGTTCGGGGCACAAAATCAGCGACTTTAACCGAGGAATGCCCATCGGTGTCGACCGTCGTAGTATCCGCAGAATAGTCGTTATGCCACAAGGCACACTCTTTGCAGCCGGCAGTTACGACCTATTCCGTTATCGACCGCACCAAGGATGGACTGTAATCCCTTTGCCAATTGATATCGATGAGCGACTAAGCGATATTGCGAATCAAAGAGACACATTATTAATCACTGGCCGTTCGCATATATTTTATTCCTTGCCTCCTTATCGTACATTTCACCGCCTTACCTTACCCGCTTCGCCAGACAACGACGGACACGTTTCACTTTTCCGCACCGTATGGTGGCTTCACAGTGGAGAGCTTTTCGGATTGACCGGTAAACTCATCGTGGATGGCATCGCTTTGGTGCTGATCTTTTTAAGTTTGACGGGCATAATGTATTGGATCGTGCCACGAATGACACGCCACAGATACGCTGCCTTGATGAAATGGCTATTCGTTTGGCACAACAAAGTGGGACGCCTGACCATTGTCCTCACCCTATTTCTTTGTTTTACAGGGTGGCTATTGCGCCCACCGGCAATGCTGGCAATTATCACCGGACGCGTACCTACCGTTCCTTTCAGCGTGATGGACAGCCCGAACGCGTGGTACGACAAGTTGCGCTCGCTGCGGTTCGATACCCAATCAGGTGATTGGCTGTTCTATTCGTCAGACGGATTCTATCGGATGGCAACACTCACAGCCACGCCCCGCAAGCTTACCGGCACTCCTCCGTGAGCGTGATGGGACTGAACGTGCAGCAACAACAGGCAGACGGCACGTGGCTGATCGGTTCTTTCAGCGGACTTTACCGTTGGAATCGAAATACAGGACAAGTAAACGATTGGTTCGGAGAAGACAGCAGCATATCCCAATACGGTCCACCGATTAGCAATCATCCTGTTTCGGGTTTCAGCAATGAACTTTGCGACGGGGCGTGCGTCGTAGATTATAGACAAGGAACACCGATTCTGCCAATGCCACCGACAATGAAAACATTGCCGATGTCATTGCGTAATGTATGCTTGGAGATACATACAGGACGAATATATACTTTCTTCGGTCGTGCGGGTATACTCTACATCTTCCTCATCGGACTCGCTATTGCCTGGTGTCTATGGACCGGTTGGAAACTCAGAAGGCCGTTAAATAGCATTAATTCGCAGTTTTTTAGGCGGCGAGTAATGCACATTCGGAATTTTATTAGTAAATTTGCACGCAATAAATTTTAATGCCCTATGTCATCATTTGTTGCAGATAAAATTGAGATGGACGGCCTGACGTTCGACGACGTCCTATTAATTCCTGCTTATTCAGAGGTTTTGCCGAAGTCGGTAACATTAGAAACGAAATTCTCTCGCAGTATTTCGTTGAAAGTTCCGTTTGTAACAGCCGCAATGGACACCGTCACCGAATCGTCGATGGCTATTGCCATCGCCCGCGAAGGCGGTATCGGCGTCATCCATAAGAATATGAGCATCGATGAACAAGCGCATAACGTAGCCACAGTAAAACGTGCCGAGAATGGGATGATCTATGACCCGGTGACCATCCGACGCGGATGCACGGTGCAAGATGCCCTTGCGATTATGCAGGATTACCACATCGGAGGCATTCCGGTGATTGATGACGAGAACCATTTGGTGGGTATTGTCACCAACAGAGACCTGCGTTTCGAGCGTCGTTTGGATAAAAGCATCGACGAAGTGATGACGAGCGAGAATCTGATTACGACACATCAGCAGACCGATTTGACTGCTGCTGCACAGATCTTGCAGGAATATAAGATAGAGAAACTCCCTGTGGTGGACGCCCAAAATCACTTGGTGGGCCTCATTACTTATAAAGATATTACCAAAGCCAAGGACAAACCAATGGCCTGCAAAGATGAGAAAGGCCGACTGCGCGTGGCTGCCGGTGTAGGCGTTACAGCTGACACGCTGGCCCGAATGCAGGCTTTAGTAGAGGCAGGAGCCGATGCCGTGGTCATCGATACGGCTCACGGACACTCCAAATCGGTGATAGAAAAATTAAGAGAAGCCAAACTATCGTTCCCGAAAGTGGACATTGTAGTGGGCAATGTGGCCACAGGTGCAGCCGCAAAAATGCTCGTCGACAATGGCGCCGATGCCGTGAAAGTGGGTATCGGACCCGGTTCTATCTGCACGACACGTGTTGTTGCGGGTGTCGGCGTGCCTCAGTTGAGCGCCGTATACGATGTTTATTGTGCGCTGAAAGGCACCGATGTACCTCTGATTGCAGATGGCGGATTGCGTTACTCAGGTGATATCGTCAAAGCATTGGCCGCCGGTGGCAGCAGTGTAATGATTGGTTCGCTCGTGGCCGGTACTGAAGAAAGCCCCGGCGAAACGATTATCTTCAACGGGCGAAAGTTTAAGAGCTATCGCGGTATGGGTTCGTTAGAAGCAATGGAACAAAAGAACGGCTCGAAAGATCGCTATTTCCAGGGCGAAACAAGCGATGTAAAGAAGCTCGTTCCGGAGGGAATCGCCGGTCGGGTTCCGTATAAAGGCACAGTGCAAGAGGTGATTTACCAACTCATCGGAGGGCTACGCTCAGGAATGGGATATTGTGGCGCCGAAACGATTGACCGTTTGCACGAGGCCCGTTTTGTTCGAATCACCAACGCAGGCGTAATGGAAAGCCATCCGCATGACATCACTATCACGAGCGAAGCACCCAATTACTCACGCCCGGAATAAACCAGTATGCGCATCAAAGTGCTGTTGGCAGTTTGTATGTTGTGTGGAATCAGCGGCTTCGCACAGTCGGATCCGACGCTGATGACCATCAGCGGACATCCCGTGAGCCGTTCGGAGTTCGTGTATTTGTACAATAAAAACAACGCTCCGGGCGTCATTCAGAAGACAAGTCTCGATGATTTTCTCCGTAAGTTCATCGATTATAAGTTGAAGGTGATAGCTGCCCGCGAAGCACATTTAGATACTTTGGCCACTGTGAAGCACATACACAGCGCCGATCAACGGCTGATGAGCGTGCCGACAAACGTCGGCGACACCGAGATGGAAGCCGAAGCGCGCAGGATCTATGCCAAGATACAGCGCAAGACAGCGCAATCGGGCGGATGGATCAGACCTGCCCAGATCTTGATCAGGCTCAGTCAGCGGGCTACCAAGGCTCAGGAGACTGATGCTCAGCGACGTATCGAAACCATTTACAGCGCACTGCAACGTGGCGAAGACTTCTATACACTGGCCCGTCGATATTCGGACGATCGCGAATCAGCACCAAATGGCGGACGAATGCCCTGGATTCGCCGGGGCGAAACATTGAAAGAGTTTGAAGATCAGGCCTTTTCGATGCAACCAGGAGACATCAGTCGACCCTTCATCTCACCGCTCGGCTGGCACATTCTGCGACTTGACGACAAGCAACCTACGCTTGCTTATGACTCGTTGAGAACCAACCTTCTTCGGTTTGTCGACCAACAGAATTTGCGAAAGCAATTATCGACAGATGGGCGGAGCCTTACCGACAAAGTCAAAGCACAGATTCCGACCCACGAACAAGCATTGGCGGAGAAACAGAAATGGGCTGAAAGAGCAGATTCGGACCGACGGAATCAGCTCCGCGAATATGAAGAGGGTCTACTGGTATGCGCTATTTCCAACCGTATCAGCAGTCGGTCTGTAGTCGAAAACGACCAGGCTATCGCAGCTTATTTCAAGAAACACAAGAAGAAATATCGCTGGGAACAACCCCGTTTTCAAGGGATTGTTTTCTATGCAAAAGATAAAGCTGATGCCAAGCGAATCAAGGCACTGCTCAAAAAGCGACCTTTCGGCGAGTGGGAAATACTTATTCGAACGGCATCTAACCGACAATCGGAAAACCAAAGACCATTCGCTGTGGGCTATTTCAAAGTCGGCGATAACGCATTGGTAGACAGAAAGGTCTTCAAAAAGCTCTCCGCCGTTGTACCGGTAACAGAATTTCCCATCACAGAAGCCTATGGAAAGAAGTTGAAAAGACCGAAAACGTGGAGCGATGTACGTCTGCAAGTGGTGGCCGATTATCGTGAATCGCTTGAAAACGAGTGGCTTTCGGCACTTCGAAAACGCTATTCCGTAGAAATTGACAAGGCTGTTCTCGCTACGATCAAACCGCTGTTACAGTGACGAATAAGACTTACTAAAACAAAAACGAAACGTATTCGCGTACGCAAAATAACAAACAGATGAAGACAAGAAACAAAATACTGGTAGGATTTATAGCTTTTCTGCTCGTGGCAGGAACAAGTGCCAATGCCCATAAGGCAACTCCCAAGACAGAAAAAGACACGACACGTGTGTCAAAAGATGACCCGAAGATTCCTGAAACGAGTGTAGTGGATGAGGTTATATGGGTTATCGGCGACGAACCCATTTTGAAATCAGATGTCGAAGTGATGCGATTGCAAGGCGAAGGAGAAGGATTTAAGTGGAATGGTGACCCCGACTGCGCTATTCCCGAACAGTTGGCCGTGCAGAAACTCTATCTCCATCAAGCCGCGATCGACAGTATAACGGTGTCTGAATCGCAGATTGCACAAGGTATAGACGACCAGATTAACTATCTGATTTCAGGTATCGGGTCACGCGAAAAATTAGAAGAATACTATAAAAAATCGCTTACTCAGATTCGTCAAGATATGCACGACGACTACAAAAATCGTATGCTGATTCAGGAAATGAAGAAAAAGATTGTGGAAAACATCACGGTTTCACCTGCTGATGTACGCAATTATTTCAAAGATCTACCCTCAGACAGTATACCATTTGTACCTACTGAGGTAGAAGTAGAAATCCTGATGAACCATCCCCGCATATCACAAGAAGAGATTAACCGCGTAAAAGATGAGCTGCGTGAATATACCAACCGTGTTAACAAGGGTGAAACAACCTTTGCAACAATCGCTCGTCTCTACTCGGAAGACACCAATTCGGCCCGGCAAGGCGGTGAATTGGGCTATACCGGACGTGGAATGCTCGACCCGGCATTCGCTGCTGTGGCTTTCAACTTAACTGATCCGAAGAAGATTTCAAAGATTGTCGAGACCGAATTTGGCTATCACATCATCCAATTAGTTGATAAACGCGGCGACAAAGTCAATGTCCGCCACATCCTTCGCAAGCCTCGTGTTGGTTCGGAAGCCATTGAGAAGACCAAATTGAGACTCGACTCCATTGCGAATGACATTCGTTCAGGCAAGTTTACTTTTGAAGACGCAACGGCTTATATCTCAGATGACAAAGAAACGAAGAACAACCACGGACTGATGGCAAATACAGACAGAGAGACGGGAACCCGCACTTCCAAATTCAAAATGAAAGACTTACCCACTGATATAGCCCGAATCGTAGAAACGTTAAAAGTGGGTGAGATTTCGGCCCCATTCCAGATGATTACGGATAAAGGAAAAACAGCTTGCGCTATCGTAAAATTGAAAAGCCGTATAGATGGTCATAAGGCTACGATTACAGAAGACTTCCAAGTGATGAAGAATGTCGTACTGATCAAAGAACGTGAGAAATGCTTGCACGATTGGGTGGTAAACAAGATCAAACACACGTATGTGTGGATGAACGATCGCTATAAAAGCTGCCAGTTTGAATATGAAGGATGGATTAAATGACGCTGAAACAAAAGATAAGTCAATATATAAATGGGCATAGAATCGCGATGATCGCGATGCTATGCCTTTTTGGGCTTGGTGTGGCAGCGTCTCACCAGACGGCCCGAAAGCGGTCGCGCAAAGTACAAGACGACCGAGTCCATCTGGTGCATTCAGACCAGTTGAGTTACGATATATATGGACCCAACCCCGAAGCACAGATCGTGAAAGGGCGAGTACATTTCAATCACGCCGGCGCACAACTATTTTGCGACAGTGCTTATTATTATCAAGAATCCAATTCATTCAAAGCTTTCGGACACGTTCGATTCCGTCAGGGCGATACTTTATCGTTAACCTGTGACTACGGATTCTATGACGGTCAGCAGCAATTGATGGAAGCGCGGCGCAATGTGGTGCTGAAACACCAGCGACAGACGCTCTACACCGATAGTCTCGACTATGACCGGCTGTACGAGTATGCCTATTTCCGCGAGGGTGGAACACTGATCGACGGTAAAGATAAGTTGGTCTCAGACTGGGGCGAATATAATACGAAAACACGTGAAGCTACCTTTTATTATAATGTAAAGCTGCGCAGCGGCAAGCGTCTCATCACAACCGACACGCTCTATTATGATACCCGCAAGTCGTTGGCTCATATCGTAGGGCCTTCTAAGATCACTTCGGGCACGAGTGTAATCCATACCGAACAGGGATATTTCGATACCCAAAGTGACAAAGCGCAGCTTTTCGGGCGCTCGACAGTTGTAGACAAAGAGAAAACGATTACCGGCGACAGTCTCTATTACGACGACAAGACTGGTATCAGTCGCGGTTTCGGAAACGTGGTCTTCGTCGATCAGAAAAACAAGACGTCACTGACGTGCGGCAAGTTGTATTATAACGAGAAGACAGGGTACGGTCTCGCGACGAAAAGAGCTGTTAGTAAAGAGTATTCTCGTGGTGATACGCTTTACGCCCACGCTGATACGATGAAGCTCTTCACCTTTCATATCAACACAGATTCGGTCTACCGGAAAGTACACTACTATCCTCACGTGCGCGCTTATCGCACAGATGTACAAGCCGTTTGCGACTCGATGGTGTTCAACTCACAAGATTCGTGTATGACAATGTATAAAGATCCGATCGTATGGAATGCCGGTCGACAGTTGCTCGGTGAAGTCATCAAAGCCTATATGGCCGACTCTACGATCCGCGAAGCGCACGTTTTGGGGCAGGCTTTGTCAATCGAACAAATGCCGGATAGTATCCATTACAACCAGATAGCCTCTCGTGATATGTTTGCTTATTTCAAAGCAGGGGCTCTGCGACGCAATGACGCCATCGGAAATGTGCAAAGCATCTACTATACTGTTGATGACAAAGACAGTTCTTTGATCGGACTCAACTACTTAGAAACGGATACGATGCGAATGTTCCTCAATGAAACACGGAAATTAGAAAAGATTTGGACGTGCAAATTCGAGGCCACACTCTATCCGATGACACAGATTCCGCCAGATAAGACCAAATTGACCAGCTTTGCTTGGTTTAATAATATACGCCCAAAAAATAAAGAAGACATCTTCGTTTGGCGTGGGAAAGGACTCGGAGCTAATTTGCAGACCGTAAAACGACAACAAGCACCGCTTCAAACAATTGAAAGAAAAACCGTTGTCGATATACCCGCGGGTAAGATTGTAGTACCAAAACTACCTCAAAAGCCAAAAGGGACACAGCGATGAATCTTTTCGGCATACGTAAACCGCGTAAATTCCGCCATACCTATATCTATATAGATGAGCGGAAAGAGCATTTGCAGAAAATCGAACAGCGCGCACGACGAGAAATGGGAATGACAGATGGAGAGCGCGACGGGCGAGAACGATTGGGCGGGACATTTATTGCAGCAACGCAACACCTGCGCAAACGCAAACAAAAAGAGGTCGGTGGAAAAATGAGAATGAGTACTAAGGCTTTGTTTTTGTTACTTATCGTACTGTTGTTTATTTGGTTTTATTTAGCGGAATTGTAACAATGAGTGATATTATACAGCTTTTACCTGACTCAGTGGCAAATCAGATTGCAGCCGGAGAGGTGATTCAGCGTCCTGCAAGTGTCATCAAGGAACTTGTAGAAAACGCCATTGATGCCGATGCAAAGACGATTAACATTTTAGTCGTAGACGCCGGTCGTACATCGATACAGGTGATCGACGATGGAAAAGGAATGTCGGAAACCGATGCCAGACTGTCTTTCGAACGACACGCCACCTCAAAAATTCGGCAAGCTGACGACTTGTTCAATCTCCATACGATGGGATTCCGCGGTGAGGCATTAGCTTCTATCGCTGCGGTAGCACAAGTTGATTTGCACACACGTATGCAAACAGAAGAATTAGGAACACATTTGTGCATCACCGGTTCTAAATTCCAACATCAGGAACCCTGTTCTTGCCCGATCGGGAGCAACTTCCTGATTGAGAATCTGTTCTTTAATGTCCCTGCACGTAGGAAGTTCTTAAAATCTAATTCAACCGAACTCTCTAATATCCTGACCGCTTTTGACCGCATTGCTTTGGTAAATCCTCACATCACTTTTACACTACACAGTAATGGGAGCGAACTTTTTCATCTAAAAGCAGGCGGACTACGACAACGTATTTTAGACATTTTCGGCAAGCGACTCAATCAAGATCTCTTGCCGATCCAGGTAGACACGACAATGTGTAAGATCAACGGCTTTGTCGGAAAACCTGAATCTGCACACAAACGAGGTGTACAGCAATTCTTCTTTGTAAACAATCGGTATATGAAACACCCCTATTTCAACAAGGCGGTAACAATGGCTTACGACCGATTAGTGCCTGTCGGCGAACAGGTTCCTTATTTCATTTATTTCGAAGTAAATCCGGAAGATATCGATGTCAATATTCACCCTACAAAGACTGAAATCAAATTTGAAAACGAACAGGCCATTTGGCAGATTCTTTTGGCAAGTGTTCGCGAAACGATTGGTATGTTTAATGATGTTCCAACCATTGATTTCGACACGCAAGGTAAACCCGATATCCCCGTATTCAGCTCACATCCGAATGATGTCCAAATGCCGAAAGTGAATTACAATCCACAGTATAATCCTTTTGAAAACACTGACAAGCCCCCGAAAAAACAGTTTTCTGCAAAATGGGAAGAACTTTATGACGGATTGAAAAAAGAACAAGACAATGAAACATATATCTTCGATGTGCTCGGAGATGATAACCAACAGCAAGAGACTCCCCATCATATACTTGCAGAAAAGTCACCCTCACATTATCAATATAAAGGCAAATACATAATGACTGCGGTGAAATCGGGATTAATGATCATTGATCAGCATCGCGCGCACGTACGTATTCTTTATGAGCGTTATATGCAACAGGTAAAAGAACAGCGCAGTTCTGCACAGAAAATGCTATTTCCTCAAGTAATCCAAATATCTGTCTCGGAGACCGTTATATTTCATAAAGTATTGCCAGAAATGACTGAGATGGGGTTCGAGTTGACCAACTTGGGCAATAACAGTTATGCCATCAATGCTATTCCGGCCGATCTTGATGGCATCGATGCTGTTGTGTTAATACACGATATGATCACATCGACAACTGAAAAAAATACCAATGCCGTAGATGACATTTACAGCTCGCTATCCCTGAGTATGGCTCGTAATGCTGCAATTCCACAAGGACAAGTTTTGAGCAATGACGAAATGGAGAATTTAGTCAATGGACTGTTCGCGTGCTCAAATGTTAATTACACTCCTGACGGTAAAAATATCCTATGCATTTTGAAGCAACAAGAGATAGAGCATTTGCTGGGATAAAACATTGAACTTATGTTAAAAATACAGAAAAGACCATCTTTTAAGCGAAAAAAAATACATTTTTTGCTCTCAATGTGAGCAGATCTAAATTTTATTACTACTTTTGCAACGCGTCTTAGACGTAACTGTGAGTTATAAGAATTCATTTTAATTAATTAAATACATCGTTTATGAGAAAATTATTGATTGTATTAGCATTCGCTGGCATCTCAATGTCGACAATGGCTCAGGATGCAGACCCTGTACAAAAGTACAGTGTTGCTACCAATTCTTTTTGGAGTAACTGGTTTATTCAGGTCGGTGCAGATTGGAATGCTTGGTATTCAAGTGAGGAGCACGGCCTTAATCTGAACAGAAGTCCATTCAAAAAATTCCGTTCTAATCCTGGTATTTCAGTAGCAATTGGTAAATGGTTCACACCGGGAATCGGTCTTCGCACAAAGTTACAAGGTATTTGGGGCAAGACAGTAACCGATGCTAACAATTATGGTAATCACAACTCTTATTGGGTTTTGAATGAACACGTTCTGTTCAATGTAAGCAATATGCTTTGTGGCTATAACCCAAACCGTGTTTGGAATTTCATTCCGTTCATCGGTGGTGGTATTGGTCGTACGATGACTCACAATCTCTACGCTACGGATCTGAGTGCAGGTATTTTGAATGAATTCCGTGTCAGCAAAAAAGTTGCTATCAATTTTGAATTAGGATGGAATCGTCTTGAAAGTGACATTGATGGTATTGAAAAAACTAATGCTCATAGAGGTTGGGATTCTCACGATAATAATCTTTATGCAGAAGTTGGTTTGACATTCAATCTCGGTAAGGCTACTTGGGAGAAGACTCCTGATGTAGATGCAATTAAGGCTCTATCTCAGTCTCAAATTGACGCTCTCAATGCACAGCTTAATGATGCTAATGCAGAGAATGCACGTCTGAAAGAGATGCTGGCTAACCAGAAGCCCGCAGAAGACAGGACCGTAAAAGAATTTGTAACAACGCCTATCTCAGTCTTCTTCAATTTAGATAAGTCTGTCATCGCTTCTCAGAAAGACCTTGTGAATGTTCGTGCATTAGCCAGTATGCCAAGGAGAACAACTCTAATCTTCTTGTTACAGGTTACGCAGACAGTGCTACGGGTACACCGAAACACAACCAAGGTCTGTCAGAGCGTCGTGCTAACACACTTGCTGATGAGCTGGTTAAAATGGGTATAAGCCGTGATAATATCAAAACTGTCGGTAAGGGTGGTGTAGATGATCTGTCTCCGATCTCTTTCAACCGTCGTGCAACTGTTCAGGTAACTGAATAATTATCACAGATAAATATCAATTAAGGTGTTTGCCCTATGGGACAAACACCTTAATTATAATATTGTAATCTCTCAAAGCAACGATTTTTTTCTAATAACCCGTAGAAAAAAAGTCGTGAAAAATTTGGTCAATTAATTGAAATAGCATACCTTTGCAACTGCTTACAACAAGTAAGGGCGTTTAGCTCAGTTGGTTTAGAGCATCTGCCTTACAAGCAGAGGGTCGGGGGTTCGAATCCCTCAACGCCCACTTAGGGGTGTATCCCTGTAATCTTTCGGGATTGCAGGGATTTTTGTTTCAAGATTTTGGATACCTTATACATTTTAACGAAGTCGCCTTGACTTTTAATATTTCTATAAAGAGAGGAGTTTATTATCTTTGTGATGCAAAACCAAGATAAACACTCCTCTCATATACGAAGTACTGGATAAAGATACAATAAAATTTGAAATCCTTCCCCATTTGTCGGTGGCAAAATGCGGTTACGTCTCGAAAAGTGACTTGTTGGAGGCCATTCTGTCCATCCTCTACAAACTTGGCATATGCTTTCCGTATCATCCGTCTTCACGGAGACGGTGTTGCACTACAAGATCGTGTATGGGCACTTTCGCAAGTGGTGCGTGAACGGCGAGTGGAAAAAGGTGTGGGGCATAATCCTGGAACGCCACAAGTATTCCTTGGACATGTCCAGTGTGGATTTGGACGGCAGCCACACCACTGCCCTTCGTGGCGGGGAGTGCTGTGGCTATCAAGGCCGCAAGAAAAGAAATACTACCAATGCCATATATGTCACGGACCGACAGGGAATACCGCTTGCCCATGTCCACCCCCGTTTCGAGTTCGCACAACGACCTCTACAACATCTCCGAGGTACTTCGGGGACTGTTCTAGGGGCTTAAGGCTTCAGGCCTTTCCGTATCGGGACTCTTCCTCAACGCAGATGCTGGTTTTGACGTAGAACAGTTCAGGCGTGTGTATCAGGGACATGGGGCTTTCCAAACGTCGCCTTCAATAAGTGCAGAGAAGCGCAAAGGGGAGAGGAAGAGTTCCTTGACGAGCTGCTTTACAAGGAGAGATATAGCATTGAAAGGACCAATGCGTGGATGGATTCGTACAGAAGCGTACTAAACAGGTTCGACACCACACTAGCTAGTTGGGAGGGATGGAACTATGTCGCATTTATTCTAATTCTTCTGAAAAAGACTAAGAAAAAGGGGAAAGTCAAGATGACTTCGAAATAAGTACTTTCTCTAAGTTCAACATTCTCTTGAAATCGTACAAGGCTAAACGCCTTAAAACATAATAATTGATATAAACATTCTTGATTGCTATATAATATTTATTCATTGCCATATTCTGATTAGTCAAGGCAGTATTGAGTTCGTAAGCAGAGACTTTTCCTAAGATAAACTTTTGGATGGCCATTCGATACTGTACCTTTGAAAGCTAGTAAACTCTTTCCGCTTCAAGTGCCTTCTTATCTATATCGAGACAAGCTACCTGATAAGTGTTTTGGGCAATACGAAGTTTATTCTTATTGATACCCCATTGAAAAACTGGGATTTGTAATCCTACACTGATAGGTTATCGTACATTCAAATGCCAATAAGCATTAGCCAATGTCTCAGCATATTGATTGAATCTCCTGTTTTTTATTAAAAGGGTTATTCTTCTTGACATAGTATGCCACAAAATCGATATCTAAAGATTAAAAGATGGTACTGAGATATCAAAACGACGGGATATTCCTAAATAAGTAGATAAGCGACGAAGTGATGCTTCATAATTCTTCGCCGCATCTTCATAACTTAGTTGGGTGTTGAGACATTGCAACTCCACCTGCCGATAATCATATTCCGTAATAGCACCATTATCCAATTTCACACGGGCAATATGCAAGAGTGTATCATTGCTGAGTTTCGTCTGCAATGCCAATTCACTCGACATTCTGTCTGACAACGCCACCATATACATGCTGTATTCCTGTAACACTCGTACAGTATTGTTTAACTGCAGACTGTCTCTTCTCATATACAATTCTAGACTCTAACCGATTAAGCCTTCTCCCCCCACAACTGCTGCGAATAACCTATGGTAAAAGGGCTGTCCCGAAACTCTTTCTATGTCGAGAATACTCGTGCAGATAATTCAAGTTGCTTCCGACATTGAGCTCACCACCCGTAAAACCGATTTTCTGACGTATAATAACCCCTAAACCGCTACTATTAGAATAGTCTTCAACATAAGAGTAGCTACCATCTGTTGCTTGTTGCAACAGCCGTAAGGACCGATTAAAATCAATTGGACTGACATTCAGCGAAATAGCAGGAAAGAAACCTTTCCGGTAATTTTCATATTCCAGTAACTCATTTCGAAACTTCAGCTCTTCTGTCTTAGCAGCATTAGAGCATAACGATAAAGTATCAAACACCTGACCTAAGGTTATCAACTCTTCACTAGTATGGGAGAAAGTGCATACCCTCCCGCTGAACAATATCATCAAAACACCTGCTATAAACTGCAAACTGTAATATTTCATTTTGTATTCAGTATTCCAGTAACGATGTCAGTATCATTAGTTCGCCGCAAATATACACAATTAGTTGAAATAACACCATAATATTAATAAAAAAATAACGACTTAATATAACGTGAGTCTGAAGAATTCTAATTGTCCGACTCTTTGCAGATTAGCAGAAAACGTTGTGAATTTATAGTTGCAAAACCATCAATTAAAACCAATAAATTCTGCTATGTTTACCGAGGACAATGTTTCTCACTTCGTTCAAAGGGAGTCCTGAAATATTCTGTATGCTCGATAACTTCAACAAGTTTTTTAATCAAATGATGAATAAATATATTATTTCATCACATAACAAACATAAAATCATCGTGAGAGTTGCCTCTCAGATTCAGGAGTTATATTCATTAAGGCTGTTATCGGGAATACCTATGCCATCAAACAGACATTGACATCAGTAGAAAACTTGCAGCATGTTACAGAAAAGTGGGTGACTATGCTGCCTGTGTATCCGTTTTTAACGGCATTGCTCCCGACCAATTAAATCATTCCGATATGCCATCCTCTATTACGCCTATCTTAATTTAGACAAAGAAGATTCTCTCAGAGTCTGGGCTGATAAAATCATCGAGGAATATCCTTCGGACGGGGAGATTATCGCCTCTTACGCTTCGCATCTCAACTCCACCAACCGTGCAGAGCGGGCTATGCGCCTGACTCGATCTTATCTGCAACACGACTCCATCAATGTATTCGTCAAACGACAATACGGCCATGCCTGCTATCTCGCCGGCAATTATGACGAAGCGATAACTATTTATAACAACCTCCGGCAACAAGGCCTTGATAATCACGAATCCAATTTCGTTCTCGGTGTCAGTTATCAGGAGAAAGCTCGACTGGACAAAGCTTATCACACCTTACAAAAAGCAGCCGAATTGAAACAACTCAGCGACTACCCCAGTCTGTTTCAATTAGGACGAGTTGCTAATAAGCTCTTTCTGAGAAACGAAGCCATCGAGGCTTTGGAAAAAGCTGCCCGGGTATTGCTCCCCGACAGCGATAGAATGTTCTTCATCTATAATGAGCTGGGCGAAGCTCATTTCTATCTCAAACAATACGACCGAGCATTATCAGCCTTTGAGAAATGTGCGCAATACCGCCCCAATCACGCACTTACTTACTATAACATCGCTCAAATGTACAATGGACTCAAAAACGCCGATCAAGTGTTATTCTATTACCGGAAATTCATCAACAAATCCAACTATTTAGAAGATACCGTAGTGAACAGGCAATTAATAGACAATGTCCGAAAATTCCTGCGAAGATATGCGCCTAAATCAATGTAAGTTCGACAAATTGATCAATGGCATAGGCATCGTTCTCCAAATGTCAAAAATATCAATGTTCGCAGTATCAGGGCAGCAGCCGTTATCGCTGCGTCGTAGCGTCTTATGTCGTAACCCCGTTACAATAATCATCGTAACTCCGTTACTACATTTGTCGCAACCCCGTTACTACAGTTGCCGTAACTCCGTTGCGATTTTGACAGTTATTCAGAAGAGAAATTCCATCCAAACTCACACTAAATCAGTATTGAGAAACCACTCACATTAAGGCCTAATAAGATAAATTACCCCCGAAGAAGATGATACTCCTCCGGGGGCAATATTAGAAATAGTATATTTCAACAGTTTATTCAGCCTTAGACTCTTCTGCCGATTCAGTCGCCTTAGGAGTTTCTGCTGTCTTAGCCGTTTCTTCTGCTTTGGGAGCCTCCTCAGCAGTCTGTTCTGCCTTGGGAGCTTCGTCTGCAACAGGAGCAGCAGTCTTGACAGCTGAACGACGGCTACGACGAGTCTTCTTTGCCTCAGCCTTAGGAGCCTTAGCCATATTCTCATCGAAGTCTACCAGCTCAATAAAAGCAATCTGAGCTGCGTCACCCTGACGAGTACCGAGCTTAATAACACGGGTGTAACCTCCGGGGCGGTCAGCCACTTTGGCGGCAACTTCCTTGAACAACTCCGTCACTGCATATTTATTCTGCAAATAACGGAAAACAACACGGCGTGAATTGGTTGTATCTTCCTTAGAGCGCGTAATCAGGGGCTCCACATACTTCTTTAAGGCCTTTGCCTTAGCAAGGGTCGTAGTGATTCTTTTGTGCATAATCAACGAGATTGCCATATTTGCCAACATAGCGTCACGATGAGATGCAGTACGACCCAAATGGTTGAATTTCTTATTATGTCTCATTTTGTCTTTAACTTAATTATGGACAAACTTGTCAACTCATTTACTTGTAAACTCGTCAACTATTCTTTGTCCAGTTTATACTTTGAAATATCGGTTCCAAAAGACAGATTCAGACCCTCGAGCAAATCATCAAGCTCTGAGAGCGATTTCTTACCGAAGTTACGGAACTTCAAGAGGTCGGTCTTGTTATATTGCACCAAGTCGCCGAGTGTCTCGACATCAGCTGCTTTGAGGCAATTGAGGGCACGAACGCTAAGGTTCATATCCACGAGTTTGGTCTTAAGCAACTGGCGCATATGCAAAACCTCCTCATCAAACTCTTGGTTACTCTCTTGGTCAGGATTTTCCATTGCAATTTTTTCGTCAGAGAACAACATAAAGTGATAGATGAGAATCTTGGCAGCCTCTTTCAATGCATCTTTCGGGCTGATGGAACCATCCGTAGATACTTCAAGAATCAGCTTATCGTAGTCGGTCTTTTGCTCGACACGGTACGGTTCCACAGAATACTTGACATTACGGATCGGAGTGTAGATAGAATCAATTGGAATGACGTTGACGTCAGTGCAGAACTCACGATTTTCGTCAGCAGGAACATATCCACGACCTTTATTGATAGTGAGATCGATCTGCATTGAGGATTTGGCATCTAAATGGCAAATCACCAAATCAGGGTTTAACACTTCAAATCCAGTCAGATACTTAGCAATATCACCAGCTTTGAACTCTGTAAGTCCTTCCACGATGATACTAACTTTCTCATTCTCGAATTCTTCTACTACTTGCTTGAATCTTACTTGTTTCAAATTCAAGATAATGTTGGTAACATCTTCCTTGACGCCCGGCACAGAGGAGAACTCATGCTCAACACCTACAATACGAATTGTATTGATGGCATAACCTTCGAGCGATGAAAGAAGAATGCGGCGCAAAGAGTTACCGATAGTAACGCCGAAGCCCGGCTCAAGAGGACGGAATTCGAACTTACCGAACCGGTCATTGGCCTCCAACATTACAACTTTATCAGGTTTTTGAAATGCTAATATCGCCATTAATTCAATGATTTATTTAGAGTACAACTCAACAATTAACTGCTCCTTAATATTCTCGGGAATATCGGCACGCTCGGGCTTGTGCAGGAATTTGCCGCTCTTTGTGTTCTCATCCCATTCTATCCAAGGATATTTGCTGTGGTTAAAGCCGGCTAATGCAGCTTCGATAACTTCAAGTGACTTAGCCTTCTCACGCACACCAACGATTTGACCGGGTTTAACAGCATAAGAAGGAATATTGACAACCCGACCGTCGACAATAATATGCTTATGCCCCACTAACTGACGTGCAGCAGCACGCGTAGGTGCAATTCCGAGACGGAAGACAACGTTGTCAAGACGGCATTCCAGATTTTGAAGAAGGATCTCACCTGTAATGCCATCAGCCTTGGCAGCCTTGATAAACATATTACGGAATTGACGCTCAAGCACACCATACGTGTACTTGGCTTTCTGCTTCTCTGCCAACATAACCCCGTACTCAGACTGCTTTCTGCGACGGTTATTGCCATGCTGTCCAGGAGGGAAGTTTCTCTTGGACAAAACTTTGTCAGCGCCGAAGATGGGTTCACCAAAACGACGTGCAATTTTAGATTTCGGACCTATATATCTTGCCATAATATTTAAATGTGCTTATTGATTGATATTGATAATTATACACGACGACGCTTAGGAGGACGACAACCGTTGTGGGGTAATGGAGTTACGTCAACGATTTCAGTCACCTCAATACCTGCACCGTGTACGGCACGAATAGCGCTCTCACGACCGTTACCCGGACCTTTTACATAAGCCTTTACCTTGCGAAGACCGAGGTCGAAAGCTACCTTTGCACAATCCTCTGCTGCTGTCTGAGCTGCATAAGGCGTATTCTTCTTTGAGCCACGGAATCCCATCTTACCTGCCGAAGACCAAGAAATAACCTGCCCCTCTGCATTTGTCAGAGATACGATAATATTGTTGAATGAACTATGAACGTGAAGCTGTCCGATAGCGTCAACTTTTACTACTCTTTTCTTAGATGTTGCTTGTTTCTTTGCCATAACTTTTTAGTTTAAAAGTTTTAAGTCTGCAAGTTTTAAGTAATGGAGCCAATGCTCCGTAACTCTCAACTTTCAACTCTCAACTAAATTTTACTTAGTAGCCTTCTTCTTATTAGCAACAGTCTTCTTCTTACCTTTACGGGTGCGAGCATTATTCTTTGTACTCTGACCGCGAACGGGAAGACCGTTACGATGGCGGATTCCACGATAGCATCCAATA
Source organism: Hoylesella pleuritidis JCM 14110 (assembly GCF_000613725.1). Classification (GTDB taxonomy): domain Bacteria; phylum Bacteroidota; class Bacteroidia; order Bacteroidales; family Bacteroidaceae; genus Prevotella; species Prevotella pleuritidis. The sequence continues at coordinate 95,117 of NZ_BAJN01000004.1, read as the reverse complement.
TCCATCAGTCGCTTGATATTCATTTGGACCTCTGAACGGAGATCACCTTCTACTTTGAATCCAGCGCCGATAATTTCACGGATTTTGGCTGCCTGATCGTCAGTCCACTCACTGACCTTCAAGTCGCGGCTTACGCCGGCCTTATCCAATATCTTTGCTGAACTACTTCGACCTATACCATAGATATAAGTCAATGCGATTTCGCCACGCTTATTTTGGGGCAAATCTACTCCAACAATTCTTATTGCCATTGTTAATAAAATAAATTAATTAAATCGATTAAATTCCTTTTGTCCGATGGGTGCGTCAGACCACAAGTCTGACATTCCATCACTTAGCCCTGGCGCAATTTATACTTAGGGTTCTTCTTGTTAATCACGAACAACCGACCTTTGCGACGAACAATCTTGCAGTCGGGGGTTCGTTTTTTTAATGATGCTCTTGTCTTCATATCTTTACTTGATTATTTATATCGGAAAACGATTCTTCCCTTAGTCAAATCATACGGACTCATCTCTACTTTCACCTTGTCTCCGGGCAAGATCTTAATATAGTGCATTCTCATCTTGCCTGAGATATGCGCTATGATCTGAACTCCATTTTCAAGTTCTACGCGAAACATCGCATTTGAAAGTGATTCGACGATGGTTCCGTCCTGCTCTATCGCGGATTGCTTTGCCATAATTTAATATAGTGTTCCTTCTAACTGTTCTATTTCTTCAAACGTTGATAAAATCTCTGCTGTACCCTTACGGATAGCAATGGTATGCTCAAAATGTGCTGCCGGTTTTCCGTCACGTGTCCGAATCGTCCAACGGTCAGGCATCAACACAATGTGCCGATCGCCCAGTGTAATCATCGGTTCTATTGCAACACACATCCCAGCTTTCAGCACTACCCTACTGTCATTCGTATCATAATTCGGAATCTGTGGTGCCTCGTGCATCTCTTTTCCAATTCCGTGACCAGTAAGCTCGCGAACTACACCGTAGCCTTGCTTTTCACAATGCCGTTGAATGGCCTGTCCTATACCGTTAATCGAACGCCCGCTAATAGCATTTCGGATACCGATATATAGTGATTCCTTAGTCGTCTTCAACAACTGCTTTATAGCAGGGGCAACTTCACCGACACAAAATGTGTAACAACTGTCTCCGTTATACCCGTCAAGAAACGTTCCACAATCAATTGAAACGATATCTCCATCCCTTAAAACGGTCTTATCATCGGGGATTCCGTGGACAACGACATCATTTACTGATGTACAAATGCTGGCAGGAAACGGAGGACCAAAAGGATTCGGAAAGTTCTTAAATGTAGGAGTCGCACCGTGATCACGGATAAATTCCTCGGCAATCCGATCCAATTGCAGTGTCGTAACACCAGGTTTTATGTTCTTAGCTAACTCAGCCAGTGTCTTACCCACCAGCTGATTAGCCTTAAACATTAGTTCAATTTCATCTTCTGTTTTCAGAAATATCTCCATCCGACAAATTAGCTTAATAAGCAGAAACCGCTCCTCCGCGCGTATGACCGGAATTAAGCAATCCGTCGTAATGACGCATCAGCAAATGACTCTCAATCTGCTGGAGGGTATCAATCACTACGCCGACAAGAATCAACAGAGATGTACCTCCAAAGAATTGAGAGAAAGCCTGCTGCACGTTCAACAGTCCTGCCAAAGCTGGCATTATTGCAATGAATGCGATGAACAAAGAGCCTGGGAAAGTTATACGAGACATCACAGTATCGATATACTCGGCAGTGTCCTTTCCTGGTTTGACACCGGGAATAAAACCGTTGTTGCGTTTCATATCTTCCGCCATCTGTGTTGGATTCAATGTGATAGCCGTATAGAAATATGTAAAAGCAATAACCAGAGTTACATATACGATATTGTAAAGCAAACTTCTGTTATCCATCAAAGACTGCACAACCCAACTGGCATTCTCCGACTGATAGCGAACAACTGCTAACGGAATGAACATCAATGCCTGAGCAAAGATGATCGGCATCACATTGGCTGCGAAGAGCTTCAGCGGAATATACTGACGGGCACCGCCATATTGCTTGTTTCCAACCAAACGTTTAGCATACTGTACAGGCACCTTACGCGTTCCTTGTACCAAAAGAATCGATGCACATACAACGGCATAAAGAATGAGAATCTCAACGATAAACATCACGAGTCCACCACCCGAAATGGCTGTGAATCTCGATCCCATTTCTTGCACGAATGCTTGGGGAAGTCGAGCGATGATACCAATCATAATGATTAAAGAGATTCCATTTCCGATTCCTTTATCCGTTATGCGTTCACCTAACCACAAGATGAACATACTGCCTGCCGCAAGAATAATCGTTGCAGGAACAATAAAAACCGACCAAGAAATGCCAGAGGCCAAAGCCTGACCAGCCTGCATTTTAAGATTCAAGAGGTAAGACGGAGCCTGAAACAGTAAAATGAATACTGTCAGAATACGTGTATACCAATTAATCTTCTTGCGTCCGCTCTCTCCTTCACGCTGCATCTTTTGAAAGTAAGGAACAGCCATTGCAAGGAGTTGCATAACGATGGAAGCCGAGATGTAAGGCATAATTCCTAATGCAAAGATAGATGCATTAGAAAATGCACCACCGGAGAACATATCCAGAAGCGACATAAGACCGCCGGAGGTTTGCGACTGCAATTTCTCCAACATACTCGGGTTGATTCCGGGAAGCACGACAAATGAACCAAATCGGTATATTGCCGTGAACAGAAGAGTGATGAGGAGCCGCTGACGCAGGTCCTCTATCTTCCAACAGTTCTTCAGTGTCTCGATAAATTTTCTCATTACTTAGATTATTGTTGTGTTACCACCTACTGCCTTAATTGCTTCTTCGGCAGTCTTAGAGAATGCATTTGCCTCAACCTCAAGCTTTGCTTTCAACTCACCATTGCCCAAAATCTTAACGAGTTCTTTGCCATTGGTAAGTCCGGCCTCCTTCAATTCAGCAATTCCGATCTTCGTAAGATTCTTCTTCTCAGCCAAATTTTGAAGGGTAGACAAGTTTACGGCGAAATATTCTCTATGGTTGATATTCTTAAACCCAGCTTTCGGAACACGACGTTGGAGAGGCATCTGACCACCTTCGAAGCCTATTTTTCTCTTATAACCGGACCGAGCCTTGGCTCCTTTGTGTCCACGGGTAGAAGTTCCACCGAGTCCAGAGCCTGTACCACGACCAACACGACGGCGTGAATGTGTTGAGCCTGTAGCCGGTTTCAAATTATTTAATTTCATCATTGCCTATTTAAAAGATTAATTATTCAATTACATTTACCAAATGGTGAACCTTTCGTACCATACCGCGGATGCTGGGAGAATCTTCAACCTCAACAACCTGAGAAATCTTACGAAGTCCCAAAGCCAAGAGCGTACGCTTCTGATCAATCGGAGCACCAATTCTACTCTTAATCTGTTTAATCTTAATTGTTGCCATTGTATCTTTTCCCATTAACCGTTGAATACTTTTTCCATACTGATACCACGAACACCTGCAATCGTATAGGCGTCTCGTAACTGATCCAAAGCCTCAATCGTAGCTTTTACCAAGTTATGAGGATTGGATGATCCCTTAGATTTCGCAATCACATCATTTATGCCAACAGTTTCCAAAACAGCTCGCATAGCACCACCGGCTTTCAATCCAGTACCGGCAGCAGCAGGCTTCAACAACACGTGAGCACCGCTAAACGTTGCTTCAATTTCGTGAGGAATGGTACCTTTAAGAACTGGGACCTTGACCAAATTCTTCTTAGCAGCCTCAACACCTTTGGCGATAGCAGCCGTAACTTCACCTGCTTTTCCCAAACCATAGCCAACAACACCATTACCGTCACCGACAACGACAATAGCAGCGAATGTAAATGTACGACCTCCTTTGGTAACCTTTGTTACACGGTTGATAGCAACCAGTCGATCTTTCAATTCTGAGTCACTATTTATTCTTACTTTATTCATTGCCATAATCGTTTAAAATTTAAGACCTCCCTTACGTGCAGCATCAGCCAAGCCTTTCACACGACCGTGATAAAGATAACCATTACGATCGAAGACAACTGCTGTAACACCTGCTACCTGAGCATTTTTTGCAACCAATTCGCCGACTTTTTCTGCCTGCTGAATCTTCGGCATAGCCTCCAACCCGAGAGAAGACGCAGACGCAAGTGTCGTCCCTGTCTCATCATTAATTACCTGTGCATAAATTTGCTTATTACTGCGGAAAACACTCAAACGAGGACGTTCGGCAGTACCATTTACGCTTTTACGAATTCTGAACTTTATTTTGATTCGTCTTTCTACTTTCTTTGTTGTCATAATTTCTAAATAAATTTGAAGTTACTTAGCATTACTTAGCTGCAGCTGTCTTACCAGACTTTCTGCGAATAACCTCACCTTTGAATAGGATTCCCTTTCCTTTATAAGGCTCCGGCATACGGAAAGAACGAATTTTAGCACAGATGAGTCCCAATAACTGCTTGTCACAAGACTCAATGGTTATGATCGGATTCTGGTTTCTTTCAGATTTCGTCTCAACTTTCACCTCATTGGGAAGCTGAATGAATATCGGGTGCGTGTAACCGAGTGAAAACTCGACTAAATTTCCTTGATTCGATACACGATAACCGACACCGACAAGTTCCATCGTCTTTTTGTAACCTTCACTTACACCAACAATCATATTGTTGACCAAAGAGCGGTATAAGCCGTGGAAAGCCTGCTTCTGTTTTGTACTTACAAGACTGTTTTCATCGATTTCGAAAGTAATCTTACTTCCCTCAATATTCATTTTGATAGACGGATCAATGTTTTGGGAAAGTTCTCCCTTCGGACCTTTCACCGTAACAACATCGTCTTTCTGAGCGACTGTAACTCCTGCAGGAATACTAATTGGCAATTTTCCTATTCTTGACATATTCAATCCTCCAATTAATAAACATAGCAAAGGACCTCACCGCCGATTTTCAAGTCAGCAGCTTCCTTGTTTGTCATTACACCTTTGGATGTAGATAAGATTGCAATACCTAATCCATTAATTACTCTCGGCATATCTTTATAACCGGTATACTTACGAAGACCGGGGGTAGATACACGCTTTAAATTCTTGATCGCATTAACTTTCGTCGTCGGATCATACTTTAAAGCAACTTTGATTGTACCTTGGGGACCATCTTCAACGAACTTATAGTTCAAGATGTACCCTTTCTCAAAGAGGATTTTAGTAATCTCCTTCTTTAAGTTAGACGCAGGTACTTCGACAACGCGATGATGTGCCATAATCGCGTTTCTGAGTCTTGTCAGATAATCTGCTATTGGATCTGTCATAAAATATAAATGTTTAATTAATCGGGACCACCCCGACAATATTAAAATAATTGTCTATGGAAAGCCGGTAATTTCTTTTAAAAAGGCTTAATAATATATACAACATCCATTGATATCTAATCATCACCTTATTATATATAGCTACATCATCCAAATTGTTACCAGCTCGCTTTCTTCACACCCGGAATCAAACCTGCTGAAGCCATCTCACGAAACTGAATTCTGGAAAGGCCGAACTGACGAATATATCCTTTGGGACGACCTGTAATCTTACAACGATTATGTAAACGAATCGGATTCGCATTCTTAGGAATAGCTTGTAATTTACGGGCTGCCTCATATGCTTCTGTAATGTCGCCGGAAGTTGCGATAATCTTTTTTAGAGCCGCACGTTTCTCCGCATAACGGGCTACCAATTTAGCACGTTTCACCTCGCGGGCTTTCATTGATTCTTTTGCCATATTGCTTAATCGTTTTTAGCGTTCTTAAATGGAAGACCGAATGCTTTCAGCAAAGCATATCCCTCTTCATCTGTCTGTGCAGATGTAACAAAGGTTATATTCATACCTTGAATACGATCGATTGAATCGAGATTAATCTCCGGGAAGATAATCTGTTCCGTGATACCCAACGTGTAATTACCACGACCGTCAAATTTACTTTCAATCCCCTTAAAGTCACGAATACGCGGAAGTGCTACACGAACGAGTTTCTCAAGAAACTCATACATACGCTCACGCCGCAAAGTTACCATTACACCAATCGGCATCTTCTTACGCAACTTAAAATTTGCAATATCCTTCTTCGAATAAGTTGCAACCGCTTTCTGACCCGTTATAGCAGAAATTTCATTAACTGCAACCTCAATAATCTTCTTATCTTGCGTTGCATCACCCAATCCCTGATTAATAACGATCTTTTTCAGTGTAGGAATTTGCATTACAGAAGAGTAATTGAACTGTTCTCTCAATGCCGGAGCAATACGCTCTACATATTCTTTCTTCAACTGTGCTGTATTCATTACTTGATTTCCTCCCCTGACTTTTTAGCGATACGAATCTTATTTCCATCTTCCGTTCGCTTAATACCCACACGCGTAGGTTTACCGCTTTTCGGATCGATCAGACTCAAATTAGAGATATGAATCGGAGCTTCCTGCTTGACAATACCTCCCTGAGGGTTCTTGGCAGAAGGCTTCGTGTGCTTAGAGATAATCCTACACCCCTCAACGATTGCCCGATTCTCATCAACTAAGACTTTAAGAACCTTACCGGTTTTCCCGCGATCCCGACTGTCACCGGTAAGCACCATTACGGTATCACCTTTCTTTATATGTAACTTGCTCATTACTTTTCCTTTTTAATAATTAAAGAACCTCAGGCGCCAAAGAAACAACTTTCATATTCACAGCACGGAGTTCACGAGCCACAGGACCAAAAATACGACTGCCACGAAGCTCACCTGCATTGTTCAAAAGCACACAAGCATTATCATCGAAGCGGATATAAGAACCATCCGCACGACGGATTTCTTTCTTTGTACGAACAATCAAAGCCTTTGATACTGCACCTTTCTTCAAATCACTTGATGGAATGACATTCTTGACTGCAACGACAATCACGTCTCCAACACTTGCATAACGGCGGCGGGTACCTCCCAAAACGCGGATACAAAGTGCCTCGCGCGCACCGCTGTTATCACATACTGTAAGTCTTGATTCTGCTTGTATCATAATTACTTAGCTTTTTCAATTATTTGAACTAATCTCCATCGCTTTGTTTTACTCAAAGGACGAGTCTCCATAATGAGTACGGTATCACCAATATTCGCCTCATTCTTCTCATCGTGTACGTGGTATTTCTTTGTCTTTTGTACAAACTTACCATATATAGGGTGCATCTCTTTGAACTTAGCAGCGATAACAATGGTTTTATCCATTTTGTTACTGATGACTACCCCCTGTCTTGTTTTTCTTAAATTTCTCGTTTCCATCTTGAACCATTGTTATTTGTTAAGTTCTCTCTGACGAAGTTCCGTTTTCATACGTGCAATATCACGACGGGTCGCTTTAATCTGTGATGGATTTTCAAGAGGAGTCGTTGCGTGATTAAGCTTCATCTTATGCAAAGCCTCCACTGCACTCTCTAACTTCTCGGCCAAATCTTTGGTCTCGAGTTCTTTTACTTCTTTACTCTTCATAATAGTTTAAGCGTTTTTGTCGAAATCACGTCTAACAACGAACTTAGTCTTTACCGGTAGTTTCTGTGCCGCAAGACGAAGCGCCTCTTTGGCTATATCGAAACTTACTCCTTCTACTTCAAAGAGGATACGACCCGGAGTTACTGGGGCAACCCAACCTGCGGGATCTCCTTTACCTTTACCCATTCGGACATCGGCGGGCTTACGCGTAATCGGCTTATCTGGGAATATGCGGATCCAAACCTGTCCTTCACGCTGCATATAACGATTAACAGCAACACGGGCAGCCTCAATCTGACGGCTGTCTATCCATTTTGCTTCAAGTGTTTTGATGCCAAACGTACCGAAAGCCAGCTGTGTGCCTCTATGAGCATTGCCTTTATTGCCACGCCCATCTTGAGGTCTTCTATATTTAACTCTTTTTGGCTGTAACATTACTTACTTTTTCTTTTAACGGTTATTGTTTCTCCTGCGATTACCGCCACGGCCAGAACGAGAACCGGGACGTCCGGCATTCTGCTTGTCCTGAGTAAAATTCGGTGCGAGATCACGCTGTCCATATACTTCACCACGACAAATCCACACCTTAATACCCAACAATCCAACCTTTGTTAGAGCTTCTGCCCGACAATAATCAATATCGGAACGGAATGTATGCAAGGGTGTACGTCCCTCTTTCAGCATTTCCTTACGCGCCATTTCCGCACCGTTCAGGCGCCCAGAAATCTGTACTTTGATGCCTTCCGCACCTGCACGCATCGTATTCTGAATAGCCATCTTAATAGCGCGACGATAAGCAATCTTACCCTCGACTTGGCGAGCGATGTTATTCGCAACGATAGTTGCATCAAGTTCCGGTTTCTTAATCTCAAAGATATTGATTTGAATATCTTTTTTGTAAAGCCGTTTCAGTTCCTCTTTCAATCGGTCAACGTCCTGTCCACCTTTACCGATGACGATTCCCGGGCGAGCTGTACAAATAGTAATGGTAACGAGTTTCAAAGTACGTTCAATGACAATGCGCGCAACGCTGGCCTTTGCCAAACGCTCGTTTAAGTACTTGCGGATTTTCCGATCCTCAACGAGATTCTCTCCGAAGCTCTTGCCACCAAACCAATTTGAATCCCAACCACGGATAATACCAAGACGGTTGCTTATTGGATTAACTTTCTGTCCCATTCTATTTATTATTTTTCGTCATTAGTTTTGGCATCTACAAATAATGTAACGTGGTTACTACGCTTACGAATTCTATAACCACGACCCTGTGGTGCTGGTCTCATACGTTTCATCGTAACACCCTCGTCAACAAAAACTTTACTTATATAAAGTTCTCCGTCTTCAGCCTTTCGATCATTTTTCTGCTCCCAGTTAGCAATTGCCGAACGCAACAGTTTCTCAACATCTGCGGCAGCTTGCTTCTTAGAGAATCGCAAAACGCCCAAAGCACGATTTACTTCCAAGCCACGAATCATATCTACAACGTAGCGCATCTTGCGTGGAGAAGAAGGAACACCGTTGAGTTTCGCAAAGTACAAACTCTTCAATGCCTCTTTTCTCTTTTCAGCTGATATATGTTTTCTTGCTCCCATTATTATCTTTACATTTAAATGGTTACTCCCGATTATTTCTTATTACCGGAGTGTCCGCCGAATCTACGCGTCAGGGAGAATTCCCCCAATTTGTGACCGACCATATTCTCCGTAATGTAAACAGGGATAAATTTGTTTCCGTTATGAACAGCAACGGTATGTCCCACAAAATCCGGGGAAATCATTGATGCTCTGGCCCAAGTCTTAACGACACTCTTCTTGCCGCTCTCATTCATCGCGAGAATCTTCTTCTCGAGTGAAACGTTGATATATGGACCTTTTTTTAATGAACGACTCATAATTTTCTCTTCTTAATGTTATTTACTTGCCCTTTCAATAATATATTTGCTTGAAAGTTTTTTCGGTGCGCGGGTTTTGAGCCCCTTAGCATACAAGCCCTTGCGTGAACGTGGATGACCACCGCTCTGACGGCCTTCACCACCACCCATCGGGTGATCAACAGGGTTCATAACAACACCTCGGTTATGAGGACGACGTCCCAACCAACGCGACCGACCGGCTTTACCGGACTGTTCCAATGCATGGTCAGAATTACCCACACTACCAACTGTAGCCTTACAAGCAGAGAGAATCTTACGAGTCTCACCGGAAGGAAGCTTAATCACACAATAACTACTCACGGGAAGTCAACTGAGCAAAGTTACCGGCCGAACGAACGAGTAGAGCACCTTGTCCCGGACGTAATTCAATATTATGAATCACCGTACCCACAGGAATGTTTGCCAAGGGAAGAGCATTACCAATTTCCGGTGCAGCCTCTGCCCCCGACATCAATTTCGTGCCTACTTGCAGTCCATTAGGAGCAATAATGTAGCGTTTTTCACCATCAGCATAATACAACAAAGCAATACGAGCCGAACGATTCGGGTCGTATTCAATTGTCTTTACCACTGCTGGGACACCATCTTTCTCTCGTTTAAAGTCGATCAGACGAAACTTTCTCTTATGACCTCCACCTATATAGCGAACTGTCATCTTACCGGTATTGTTTCGACCGCCGGTAGAATGTTTTCCGAAAACGAGAGACTTCTCTGGTACGGATGCAGTAATATCCTCGAACGTACCAATAACTTTGTGTCTTTGTCCCGGTGTAACCGGTTTCAATTTACGTACTGCCATTTTCTATTTAAATATTGCTGTAAAAATCTATTTGATCACCAGCCTTCAACGTAACGATAGCTTTCTTGAAAGCACTCTTCTGACCTTTTACAAGTCCAGCTTTCGTATAACGGCTTGACCGCTTTCCTGCATAACGCATCGTATTCACATCCAAAACCGTAACATTATACAGGCTTTCAATTTCTGCTTTGATTTCAAGCTTATTAGCCTCCGGCTTAACTATAAAACCATACTTAGGCAAAGCGGGTTTGACATAAGTATAAACGGTCTTTTCTTTCATTACGTCAGCCTTTCCTTTCTTTTTGACAACGTAGCTGACCTTTTCCTCTACTGCATTTTTGACCTTTGCAGCTTTCTCATTTGCAGCTTTCAGCTTTTTGCTTTCAGAAGACTTGTCTGTAATCTTGGTCATCTTCTCAGTGACCAATGGTTTAATGATAAATGCCATATTTCTACTGTCTCCTTAATTATTTTGCTAAGATTCCGTCAATTGTCTTCAACGAATTTTCAGTCACAACAAGAACATCCGCATTCAAAACTTTGTAAGTATTGAGTGAAGATGCAGTCATAACCTCAGAACGTTGTAAGTTACGAGCTGACAAATATACATTTTTATTTACTTCCGGCAAAATGAGAAGTGTTTTCTTACCATCAACTTTTAGATTTTTAGCAATATTTACAAAACCTTTCGTCTTTGGTACATCCATCGTAAAATCTTCGACAACCACGATAGCATTCTCTTGCGCCTTATACGATAAAGCCGAACGACGAGCCAAACTCTTCACTTTCTTGTTCAACTTGAAACCGTAATCGCGAGGTTTAGGACCGAATACACGACCACCACCAACAAGTACCGGCGAATTGATATCTCCGCGACGAGCACCACCGCCACCTTTCTGGCGTCCCAATTTTCGAGTAGAACCGCTTACTTCGCTTCTCTCCTTTGTCTTGGCCGTACCCTGACGCTGGTTAGCAAGATACTGCTTCACATCAAGATAGATAACATGATCGTTAGGCTCAATTCCGAAGATCGATTCGTTTAACGTAACCGTTCTTCCGGTCTCCTGACCATTGATATTTAAAACGCTAACTTCCATTATTTCTCAATTAATACAGTTGAACCATTATATCCGGCAAATGAACCCTTGACGATCAAGACATTTTGTTCCGGAATCACTTTTAACACTTTAAGGTTCTGAGTCGTCACCCTGTCACCACCCATCTGTCCAGCCATACGCATTCCCTTGAACACTTTGGCAGGATAAGAACAAGCACCGATAGATCCCGGTTTGCGAGCGCGGTCATCCTGACCGTGTGTACTCTGACCTACACCACCAAAACCGTGGCGTTTTACTACCCCTTGGAAACCTTTACCCTTAGAAGTCCCGATAATATCGACAAACTCTGCATCGTTGAATAATTCAACCGTGATCGTATCACCAAGGCTATACTCTTCATCAAATTTGAACTCGGCCAAGTGCTTCTTCGGTGTCGTACCTGCTTTCTTAAAGATTCCCAGCATCGGCTTTGTCGTTCTTTTTTCCTTAGCCTCTGCGAAACCTAATTGAACCGCTTTATAACCGTCTTTTTCAACAGTCTTTACTTGGGTAACAACACAAGGACCAGCTTCGATAACAGTGCACGGTATATTTTTACCGTCGGCACTGAAAACGGATGTCATTCCGATTTTTCTTCCAATTAATCCTGGCATTTCAATTAAATATTAAATGTTAGTTTGTAAATTTCTGAGTTCGTCAGTTTCTAAAAACGAAATCATTAGATTTTGAATGTCAAAGAAAACTCACGACCTCATCAACTCATTAACTGATAATTTGATTCTTCTCTCTACACTTTGATTTCTACCTCAACACCGCTGGGCAATTCGAGTTTCATCAGCGCATCAACCGTCTTTGCCGTCGAGCTGTAAATATCTATCAGACGCTTGAAGTCTGAGAGCTGGAACTGCTCACGCGCTTTCTTATTAACGAACGTACTACGGTTTACAGTATAAATACGCTTATGCGTCGGCAGAGGAATCGGACCACTTACAATGGCACCCGTTGCCTTCACTGCTTTCACAATCTTCTCTGCTGACTTATCAACCAACTTGTGATCGTAAGATTTCAGCTTAATTCTAATTTTCTGACTCATAGTCAATTAAGTTGTTTTATTGTTATTTTAAATTAGAAGAAAGAGGTACACCGGATAAGAGTCATTCGCTATCCGGTGCCTCGAATCTCACTGTTTTATACTAAATCTGTACGGCCTTTCACTTCTTCGAGTACAGTCTTGGCAATCGAACTTGAAAGCGGAGCGTGGTGATCATACTCCATCGAGCTCGTTGCACGCCCCGAAGTGATGGTACGCAGAGCAGTTACATAACCAAACATCTCTGCCAGCGGAACCATTGCTTTGACGATACGAGCACCGCTACGGGCCTCATCCATACCTTCTACTTGGCCACGACGCTTGTTCAAGTCGCCGATCACATCACCCATATTCTCCTCGGGGGTCACGACTTCAACCTTCATAATAGGCTCCATCAAGACCGGACCGGCCTTAGGACAAGCATTTCTGAATGCGTTATGGGCAGCCAATTCAAATGAAAGCTGATCCGAGTCAACTGGATGGAAACTACCATCAGTCAAAGTAACCTTCATACCAGTCATCGGGAAGCCACCAAGTACACCGCTCTTCAATGAGTCTTGGAATCCTTTCTGTACTGAGGGGATAAACTCCTTAGGCACATTACCCCCCTTAACTTCATTGATAAACTGCAAATCTCCCTCGGTATAATCCTCGTCTTTCGGGCCGACAGTAACAATAATATCAGCAAACTTACCGCGACCACCACTCTGCTTCTTGTAAACTTCGCGCAGTGTGACAGGCTTTGTGATAGCCTCTTTATAGTTAACTTGCGGTTTACCTTGATTACATTCAACCTTGAATTCACGTTTCAGACGATCGATGATAATGTCGAGATGCAGCTCACCCATACCCGAAATAATCGTCTGACCACTCTGCTCGTCCGTTCGTACGGTGAAAGTAGGATCCTCTTCGGCAAGTTTGGCAAGCCCGTTGTCCAATTTCGTAATATCGGCTTGGCTCTTCGGCTCAACGGCAATGGAGATCACTGTGTCTGGGAAAGTCATCGACTCCAATACGATCGGATGTCCCTCATCACAAAGCGTATCACCGGTACGGATATCCTTGAAACCTACTCCGGCACCAATATCACCTGCATCGATACTCTCCATCGGGATTTCCTTGTTCGAGTTCATCTGGAACAGACGACTGATACGCTCTTTTTTTCCCGAACGCGGATTGTAAACATAAGAGCCGGCAGTCACTTTACCCGAGTAAACACGGAAGAACACCAAGCGACCCATAAACGGATCGGTAGCGATTTTGAATGCAAGTGCTGCCGTAGGTTCCGTTTCCGACGGTTTACGATCTTCCTCTTCATCTGTATTAGGATTCACACCTACAATATTCTCGGTATCAAGCGGTGAAGGCAAGAATGCACAAACATAATCCAACAGAGGTTGAACACCCTTATTCTTATAGGAAGATCCCAATAACATCGGGGTCAAATCCATTGAGATTGTACCTTTACGGATAGCTGCAATCAGTTCTTCTTCGCCGATTTCCTGACCTTCGAGATACTTCTCCATCAGTGCATCGTCGAAGTTGGCAGCACTCTCAATCATCTTCTCCCGCCATTCATTGGCCTCGTCAACGAGATCAGCAGGAATATCTTCAACATCATATTCAGCACCCATTGTCTCATCGTGCCACAGGATTGCCTTCATTTTAATCAGATCAACAAGACCTTTGAAGTTTTCCTCTGCACCGATAGGAATCTGAATGGGACACGGATTAGCACCCAAGATGTCTTTCATCTGCTGAACAGTCTCAAAGAAATCAGCGCCCGAACGGTCCATCTTGTTTACGTAACCGATACGCGGAACATTATACTTGTCAGCCTGACGCCACACCGTTTCAGACTGCGGCTGAACGCCGTCAGCTGCCGAATACGTCGCAACGGCACCGTCGAGTACGCGCAATGAGCGCTCAACCTCTGCCGTGAAGTCAACGTGTCCCGGAGTATCAATCAAGTTTATCTTATAAGAAGCACCCTTATAGTTCCAATTGCAAGTCGTTGCAGCAGACGTAATCGTAATACCACGCTCCTGCTCCTGTGCCATCCAGTCCATCGTTGCAGCACCGTCGTGCACTTCACCGATCTTGTGCGTCTTACCTGTATAGAACAAAATGCGCTCCGATGTGGTTGTTTTACCGGCATCGATATGCGCCATAATACCTATGTTACGCGTCAAATGTAAATCGCGATTTGCCATTTTCTTTTTACCTTTCCTATTGAATTAGAATCTGAAATGAGCAAATGCACGGTTAGCCTCAGCCATACGGTGCATATCCTCTTTACGTTTAAAGGCACCGCCTTGGTTGTTATAGGCATCCATTATCTCTGCTGCGAGCTTCTCAGCCATACTCTTTCCGCCACGTTTGCGGGCAAAAGCGATTAAGTTTTTCATCGAAACGCTTTCCTTACGTTCCGGACGTATCTCGGTAGGAACCTGAAATGTCGCACCACCGATACGCCGACTCTTCACTTCCACTTGCGGAGTAATGTTGTCGAGAGCCTGTTTCCAGATTTCAAGAGGTGACTTTTCTTCTTTCGCCATCTTCTCTTTTACTGTATCAAGAGCTTTGTAGAAAATCTCATAAGATGTATTTTTCTTACCATCATACATCAGATGATTGACGAATTTGGAGACCTTCTGGTCACCGAACACGGGATCCGGCAGGATCACACGCTTCTTGGGTTTTGCTTTTCTCATTTTGTTTTGAAAATAAATAAATTCTGCGTGGGGCTGTCTATACTGTTCTTCAACGCTCTCTCTCGGGCATTTACTCAACCTGTCATTAACAAATCTCCAGCAAAACGGGTTATTTAAGATTGTGAGTCTGTGAGTTTCTTAATCCGAAAGCTCACATTCACATTGTTTTTAAGTTTAAGTTTCTAAGTTTCCGAGTCTTCGCCGCCTTGACAAACCAGCGTAAAAGTTCCGAAGTTTTACATCACCTGCAATCTTACCAACTTACAAACTCATCAACTTAAAAACTTAATGGCAGTGTTATTTCTTAGCTGCCTTAGGACGTTTAGCACCATATTTCGAGCGGCGCTGTGTACGATTGGCAACACCAGCCGTATCAAGTGTACCACGAACGATGTGATAACGCACACCAGGGAGATCTTTCACACGACCGCCACGCACCAAAACGATGCTATGCTCTTGCAGGTTGTGTCCCTCTCCCGGAATGTAGGAGTTCACCTCTTTTTGATTCGTCAGACGGACACGGGCAACCTTACGCATTGCCGAATTAGGCTTTTTAGGGGTCGTTGTATAAACACGAACACAAACACCACGACGCTGTGGACAGTTGTCCAACGCCGGTGACTTGCTCTTATCAGCAACAACCGTTCTGCCTTTTCTTACCAATTGTTGAATAGTAGGCATAATGTCAATTTTTAATTTATATATTTATTTTGTTTAATATCAACCTTTAAGAAATGCTTCGATGAAACATTTCGGCGTGCAAAGGTACAAACAATTATCGGAACCACCTACCATATAATGCCTCCAATGGGGTCGACACCCAAAATTTTAATATAATATAACAATCTATATGTTATTTTTTCATAAGTTACACGACGTAATTCTAAGAACAAAACACACCGAATCTCATATTTCCAACTCTTAATTTGCTTCTCCATTACCAGTTCCAAAAGGTGCTATCGTGCGCGAATCCTGATCAGGAAGTTCTATTTTCCCAAATTCTTTTTCATATTTATATAAGTTGTCCTGCAACGCTTGAAGTAAGCGTTTGGCGTGTTCGGGAGCAAGAATCACCCTACTGCACACCTCCGGTTTAGGCATTCCGGGAAGAATTCGGGCAAAATCCACGACGAAATCGCTGTGCGAATGCGAAATGAGTGCAAGATTCGAGTACACACCCGAAGCGATTTCCGGTCTCAATTCGAGTTGAAACTGCATTTCTTCTTGCAGATTGTCATTGGCCATAATCTATCTATTTTACGTGAAATACATCATACTATGCATCAGGCAGACCGATGAGCAAAATGCTCTGAATAGTCTTTATCAGTCCTCCTCTGCCTGTTTGCAAAGGTAGCTAAAATCCTTTGAAATTCTACTTCATTATTACAAAAAATTGTTTATCTTCGCAATTGCAAACCATATCGAAACAGAATATGCCCGACATAGCCATTATCGGCGGAGGAGCGGCAGGCTTTTTCGCCGCCGTCAATGCCAAGATTACATATCCGCAAACCACTGTCACGATTTTTGAAAAGTCGAATAGGGTACTCGCCAAAGTATTGATTTCAGGAGGAGGACGCTGCAATCTGACCAACTCTTTCGCCCAAGTAAAAGACTTGAAACACGTTTATCCGCGCGGAGACAAGCTCATCAAACGCCTGTTTAAAGTCTTCAACCATCACGATACATATCGATGGTTTGAAGAACAAGGTGTTCCGCTCGTCACGCAAGACGATGAATGTATATTTCCGAAATCACAGCGTGCGACGAGCATAGCCGATTGTCTTATACGAAAAGCATTGCAATCCGGTGTCAAAATACGTACCGGCTATACCTTAGAACGGCTTACTCCCCTACCCGACAGCCGAATCAAGGCCACTTTCAGAAGCGGAACAACAGCCGTTTTCAACAAAGTAATCATTGCAACAGGTGGTTCGCCGCGTGCAGAGAAGCTTAGTTATCTGGCCGATTTGGGTCATACTATCGTTGCACCAGTACCTTCACTATTCACATTCGAAGTACGCGAGCCCTTGTTTCGAGCTTTAATGGGCACTGTTACCGATCCGGTCACCCTGTCGATACCTACTACCAAACATCGCAGTACAGGCGCTTTACTTATCACGCATTGGGGAATGAGCGGACCTGCTACATTGAAACTCTCTTCATATGCAGCCCGTTACATCAACGAGCAACATTATTGCTTCAATGTAGCCGTCAACTGGCTCAACGAGACCAATGCCGAAACGATTCGAGAACGATTGTTGACCCTTGCTGCAACTCACCCGAAGAAACAACTCAACAGTATCCGTCCCGACAACCTCTCAGCGAGTTTGGCAGTATCTCTTGCAGAAAGCATCGCTCGACAGCGGAAAACCATGGGCTGAATTGGGGCGAAAAGGACTCCATAAACTCGTCGAAACACTTACCAATGACATTTATCTCATCACGGGGAAAGGTGTTTTTCGCGACGAGTTCGTCACCTGCGGGGGAGTCGGTCTCGACTGCATTCATCTCCAAACACTCGAAAGCAAAATATGCCCCAATCTCTTTTTCGCCGGCGAAGTACTCGACATCGATGCCGTTACGGGCGGTTTTAACCTACAAGCAGCCTGGACCACGGGGTTCGTTGCAGGTAGCACTTACCACAGTGCGACGCCCGCCGACAAATAAAAAGAGCGGTTACGCGGGAAAGGAGACATCTCGCGGGTGTCCGAATGAATGGGAATGAAACCTGTTTCAGCTCCCATAGATACGAGCAATTTGCGATACTTGAACGACATTTCAATATCTATCCCCACATCGGCACGGCGCAGTCCCAAGCCGCCCGAATCGTATGTGTCGGCTGTCTGACCTTGATATGTCACGTCGCCGGCAACACCCACCGAGACAAACAGTCCCGTTCCAAAGCTGACCTGACTGTGATGGGGTAGCGGAAAGGTGTAAAAGAAATTGAGCGGAACCTCCACACACACCTGCTCCACGGTGGAATTTGCCTTATCTTTTTCGTTCCACGGCACCTTGGCACCCTTAGAAATCAGGCGCAAAGACGGTTGGAAACTCACCGAGGGATTTTTAAGCGGAATACCGAGACCCGCCTCGGCCATCCATCCCCACCTTGACTTGACACCGCCGATATATTTACCAACATAATCGGAAGTTACCACACCCACTTTCACAAACGGCCGCACAGTATGCGACAGTTCATCGGGCACGTTTGAGGGAGTCTCTTCCGGTAGATTCGTCTGTCCGAAAGTAATTTGCGCACGCAAACCGACCACCGATACCAAAAGCATCACATACAAGAGAACAATTCGTTTCATACTTATAAATTCTTGACGTTTATACAAAATAATCGCGTGCCTGAAAGCAGATAAAGCGTGTCGTCCATCAGGCGAAGAGAGACCAACGGAACTGTGATATGTGCCAACGGCTCACCCGATTTACGAATAATCCAATTGTCACCTTTGCGCCCGTTGAAGTTCACCAACGCACAATCGCCCCATCGGCATAACACCCGATAGATATGATCAGCGGCATAATCTTCCACGATTTTCAACCGATCGTCTACCACAAACAGTTTTTCCTGATCCGTCATCACCACGCATCGATGATCGCTAACACACAATGGAGTCAACGTCTGGTCGCTTTCCCGAAAGGTGTAAATCGTATCCGACAACATCGCTACGAGTTGCCCATCGGCCTTGGAATTCCAAGGCTGAACATCGACTACCGAATCCCGTAGTCCCATTCTTCCTAAGGCATCGTCGAACATCAGATAAACGGCATTAGCGGAACAGGCCGATTTCACGATCCGATTTTTCTTCGCAGTCAGATAGTTGAAACAAACGGTCTTGCCCGTAGCGGCATCAAACGATGCGATAAACGGCTTGCCCACCGTCTTCATATTCGCTCCGCCTCGCAATCCGAAAGCATAATTGACCATCAACAACGGCCCATCGGTTCCGAAAAGATCTGCACGACCAACCATTTTAGGCGGCAATCCGCGCGCCCATAAAGTGCGGGCATCAGCGTCGAGACAGCGAAGACTGTCTCGATCGGACACATAATAGCGCCCGTCTCGATACAAGATGTCGGACGATAGGCCTGAAATGATAGAACTACCGACATAAGGAACATAATAGAAAGAACTCCCAACGAAAGCTCCTCCCACCACTCCGCCGAGTGCTCCGGCCAATCCCAACAAGACGGAAGCACCCACATCTTCATACCCGGTGTATGCTTTGTGCGTGCGAATACGGCCTGTCAAGGGATTGATGAAATGAATATCGTCGGCCACGACGGCCACGGTTGTATCGTTAACCACCCTCATTCGATTCCATCCCCAGTTGTTTTTATGGGGTACTTTTCCTTCCCAAAGCTGCCTACCGGTACTCAGTTGCAGACCTTTCAACTTGCTCGAAGTGGCCGACTGATAACCCATCAGAATGTCGAGCGAATCATTCCGAAACAACGGCAACAACTTCTCTTTCCACAACAAGGTCTGTGTCCGACTGTCCAGCATCTCTATCCGGCTGCCTCGCAACAGCAACAGACCGTGGTGGGTAAGGCGAATGACAGGCGCCTTAGAGGCTAACGGTCGGTCATATAATTGTATAAAACGACTCCACAACGGCTGCCCACTCTGTAAATCAACCATACACAGCTCGCCGTCAATTTTAAACGAACCGTTTCGGGTGATGACTCCGAACTTCACCGCAGCCAAATTACGATCGGGCGACACCGAGAAGTCGTAACACGATTTCTTAAATGCAAGGCAAGGCGCTTTCCATTCCTTCCCATCGGGCGTCTTTGCAAAAGCCACCGAGTCGTATTGAGCCCACGCATTGGCGCAGAAAGCAAATGCTGCAAAAATGAAAAATATCTGCCTTTTCATACGATTTAACAGGTAATTAGTTATTGCTCTGCGTGCAAAGATAATAAAAAAAATAAAACAGTTACTAAATCACCATACATTTTATAAAAGGATGCTCCTGCTTGCCTGAAAAATTCGGCACAAGCCGTCGTCCCTTTCAAAATTATTGCGTATATTTGCTTCATCAATTTACAATGAAACAAAACGAATATGATGGCAATCTATGGACTTATCGCGCTTATGGCCGTCTCATTCATCGGTTGGGCGCTCGCAGAATGTAAATACAAGACTTTCGGTTACGAGAAAACAGAAGAGGAAACTGCTGTTGAAGACCATCTGAAAGAGCAGCTGAAAGTCAACGGATACAAGGAACTGAGCATCCGCGATATCCTCAAAGACGGCAGCTTCAGTGGGTTTGCGGCCATCTGAACATAACAAAACAGAGAGGGTCTCATCCCCGTCCCCTCTCCTTTTGGAGAGAGGTGAGATATAGTCCTGTATATAATTGGTATTCAGCCATATAGAGTTGGTGATGCAACTAACGGTTAATCGCACGATCATTAACGGTTAAACAAGATTCAACTAACGGTTAAACGGCATTCATTCAGCCGTTCATTGCCCTACAATGAACGGCTAATTGAGATACAGTATATATTTGATTGATTTACAGAAACTTATAGGTTGTATAAAAAACAATCAGTTTCCGCGTGGGATTTATGTTCTTTCATTCTTCTGGCAGCCCCTTTTCACCTTTTTACTTTTTCACCGTTTCCCCTTTCATTTGCCCATATTTTTCTTATCTTTGCACCGTTTTCAGTGTATACGGCACAATGAGGCCGATACAGATTAATCACATCTAATTTATAAAAGAAAAATATGTTAAGCGAAAAACGGAGCAGTATGCTCCACGGAGTATTGTTAATTACGCTGTTTTCATTGGCCGCATTCTATATCGGCGACTTCAAATGGGTGAAGAGTCTGTCGTTCAGTCCGATGATCGTCGGCATCATTCTGGGTATGCTTTACGCCAACAGCCTGCGCAACAACCTACCTGAAACTTGGGTTCCAGGCATCAAATTCTGTTCCAAACGCATTCTGCGAATCGGCATTATCTTGTATGGCTTTCGCCTGACATTCCAAGATGTCACAGCCGTTGGGCTCTCGGCGATTATCGTAGACGCTATAATCGTTGTCGTAACGATATGCGGTGGTATTCTGATCGGCAGACTGTTGAAGATGGATCGGGGCATTGCATTACTCACATCTGTGGGAAGTGGCATCTGCGGAGCAGCCGCAGTATTGGGTGCCGAATCGGCAATCAGGACGAAACCTTATAAGACTGCTGTTGCCGTTTCTACTGTCGTCATCTTCGGAACACTGTCGATGTTCCTCTATCCCATCCTTTATCGCAATGGGATTTTCGATCTTTCACCTGAACAGATGGGTATAATGACAGGATCGACCGTGCACGAAGTGGCTCACGTTGTAGGTGCCGCAAACGCTATGGGTAACGGAATCCCCGACAGTGCCATCATTGTCAAGATGATCAGAGTAATGATGCTCGTACCCGTTTTGCTGCTCATCAGTTGGCGCATGGCCCGTGCAGCGGTCCGAAACGGCGAAGAACAAAGCGACAAAAAACGGATTTCCATCCCGTGGTTTGCCATCTTTTTCCTTGTAGTGATCGGTTTCAACTCTTTCGATTGGCTGCCCACCGAAGTCGTATCAGGTATCAATACCACAGATACTTTTCTCCTTACAATGGCAATGACGGCCTTAGGTGCAGAGACAAGTATCGACAAATTCAAGCAGGCGGGTGCCAAACCGTTCCTCTTGGCATTCTTTCTCTATGCGTGGCTCATCGCCGGAGGCTATGCCATCGCCAAGTTTTTGGTACCGGCATTGATGTAAAAGCGCGT
This sequence comes from Hoylesella pleuritidis JCM 14110, assembly GCF_000613725.1. Lineage (GTDB taxonomy): Bacteria > Bacteroidota > Bacteroidia > Bacteroidales > Bacteroidaceae > Prevotella > Prevotella pleuritidis. Next base: position 73,160 of record NZ_BAJN01000004.1, on the reverse strand, counting down.
ACAAATTCGGGCAATAAAAAAGTGGCTGTTCCCGGAACAATTCCGGTACAGCCACTCTTGTTATCATCAAATACAAAAACTTACTCTGCGGTAACAGTCTCTTCTTTCTCTTCAAAGTCGAGAACATTCTTCTTGTTAGCCTGCATCCGATCGTATTCTTCTTGCGATCCGACAATGAGTTTATCCCACTGACGAAGTCCGGTACCTGCGGGAATGAGGTGACCGCATATCACATTCTCTTTCATTCCCTCCAAACGATCTACCTTGCCACGGATAGCCGCCTCATTCAACACCTTGGTTGTCTCCTGGAAAGATGCGGCACTCATAAAGCTCTTGGTCTGTAATGCGGCACGAGTAATACCTTGCAGAATCTGAGTTGACGTCGCAGGCACGGCATCACGCACCTGAACCAGACGAAGGTCGCGGCGTTTCAACGACGAATTTTCATCGCGTAGCTTACGCGCTGTCACGATTTGGCCGGGCTTCATCACATCGCTGTCACCGGCATCAGTAACAACTTTCTTGCCCCAAATGCGATCGTTCTCTTCCGAGAAGTCGAGTTTGTCTACGAGTTCTTGTTCCAAGAACGTAGTGTCTCCGGGATCGTTGATCTGCACTTTGCGCATCATCTGACGAACGATAATCTCAAAGTGTTTGTCATTGATTTTCACACCTTGCAAACGATAGACGTCTTGTACCTCGTTGACAATGTATTCCTGCACAGCCGTTGGACCTTTAATGGCAAGGATATCACCCGGAGTGATGACGCCATCAGACAGCGGCGTACCCGCACGAACGGCATCGTGCTCCTGAACCAAAATCTGTTTGGACAAGCTGACAAGGTATTTCTTCTGATCACCTGTCTTCGATGTGACCACAATCTCACGGTTACCGCGTTTCACCTTACCCATTGTTACCTCGCCGTCGATCTCGGAAACAACGGCAGGATTAGACGGATTGCGAGCCTCGAAAAGCTCAGTAACACGCGGAAGACCACCCGTAATATCGCCGGCACCACCCACAGCACGCGGTATCTTGACCAAAGTCTGACCGGTCTTGACGGTTGCTCCGTCATCGACAACAACGTGACCGCCTACGGGGAAGTTGTAAGTTCCGACGACTTCACCCTTTGAATTGATGATATCGCAGGTCGGAACACGCGACCGATCTTTCGAATCAGTGATGATTTTCTCGGTCAAACCGGTGGTCTCATCCGTCTCGGCACGGAACGTCGAACCTTCTACGACATCATTGAATTTCAATCGCCCGGCGTATTCAGACACGATCACGGCATTGAACGGGTCCCATTTGGCAATCAAATCACCCTTTTTCACTGTATCGTTGTGCTTGCAATACAGAGAAGAACCATAGGGAACATTCAATGTAGAGAGAACAATATTAGTATTGGCATCAACGAAACGGATCTCGGCAAGACGGCTTACAACCATCTGGCAATTGATATCTTTTTCGCCATCACTCTCTACGAACGGAACGGTACGCAGCTCATCAAACTCGATTCTGCTGTCATTTTTAGCTACGATAGACGCATTGGCTGCGGCATTTCCGGCCACACCACCGGCGTGGAACGTACGAAGCGTAAGCTGGGTACCAGGCTCTCCGATGGCCTGAGCTGCAATGACACCGACAGCCTCACCCATCTGAACCATCCGACTCGTAGCGAGATTACGTCCGTAACATTTCATACAAACCCCGTGTTTGCTTTCACAGGTGAGTACGGAACGAATTTCAACACTCTCAATCGGTGAGTTTTCGATGATCTGCGCCTTATCTTCGGTGATCTCCTCACCTGCTACCACGATGAGTTCTCCCGTTGTGGGATGAATAATATCGTGCACGGAGACACGTCCCAGAATGCGTTCGTAAAGCGTAGAGATGGTTTCGTCACCATTCTTCAAGGCCATACAAACCAGTCCGCGCAGTGTTCCGCAGTCTTCTTCGGTAATAATCACATCGTGAGAAACATCTACCAAACGACGTGTCAGATAACCGGCATCGGCCGTCTTCATAGCTATGTCAGCCAAACCTTTACGCGCTCCGTGTGAAGAAATAAAGTATTCGAGCACTGACATACCCTCTTTAAAGTTAGAGAGAATCGGGTTTTCAATAATCTGCTGACCTTCGGCACCGGCTTTCTGAGGTTTAGCCATCAGACCACGCATACCCGAAAGCTGTTTGATCTGATCCTTAGAACCGCGGGCTCCGGAGTCGAGCATCATATAAACGGCATTGAATCCTTGATCGGCTTCGGTCATCTGTTTCATCAAGACATTACCAAGGTCGTTATTAACGTGTGTCCACGTATCGATAACCTGATTGTAACGCTCGGTATCAGTGATGAATCCCATATTATAATTCTCGGTAATCTGATGTACCTCTTCATTTCCCCGCTCTACGATTGCATTTTTCTCCTCGGGAATAATGATGTCATCAAGGTTGAAAGAAAGACCTGCCACATAAGCCATCCGATAACCCAAGTTCTTGATTCCGTCGAGGAACTCACACGCACGAGCCATACCTACATTCTTGATTACATCTGCGATGATGCCACGTAAAGTTTTCTTCGAGATAATATCATTGAAATAACCTACCTCTTCGGGAATAATTCCATTGACAATCACACGTCCGACAGATGTTTCGACCATTCGTTTCTGAATCTTACCATCGACCAAATCGTTGACAACCACTTTCACAAGGGCATGCAGATCACATTTACCTTCATTGCGAGCGATAATCGCTTCTTCCGGTCCATAGAATGTAAGCCCCTCTCCCTTGGCACCGGGACGAATCTTGGTAATATAATATAGGCCGAGCACCATATCCTGAGAAGGCACCGTAATAGGCGCTCCGTTGGCCGGATTCAGAATATTATGACTCTGAAGCATTAATATCTGCGTTTCGAGAATGGCCTCATTGCTCAACGGAAGATGCACAGCCATCTGGTCGCCATCAAAGTCTGCATTAAACGCCGTACAAGCCAACGGATGCAACTGGATAGCTTTACCCTCGATTAATTTAGGTTGGAAAGCCTGGATTCCGAGTCGGTGAAGTGTCGGAGCACGGTTGAGGAGTACGGGATGACCCTTCATCACGTTTTCGAGAATATCCCAAATAACTGGTTCACGACGGTCGACAATCTTCTTGGCACTCTTGACCGTCTTCACGATTCCACGCTCGATGAGTTTACGAATGATGAACGGTTTATAGAGTTCGGCAGCCATCAATTTCGGCAGACCGCACTCGCCCATTTTCAATTCGGGACCGACCACAATGACGGAACGTGCGGAATAGTCGACACGTTTACCCAAGAGATTCTGACGGAAACGGCCGGCCTTACCTTTCAAAGAGTCAGATAACGATTTCAACGGACGATTGGACTCACTCTTCACGGCCGAACTCTTGCGCGAATTGTCGAATAAACTATCGACCGCTTCTTGCAACATACGTTTCTCGTTACGCAAAATCACCTCGGGAGCCTTGATTTCAACTAATCTCTTCAAGCGATTGTTACGGATAATAACACGGCGATAGAGGTCGTTCAAATCGGATGTTGCAAATCTACCTCCATCCAAAGGAACCAGCGGACGCAACTCGGGTGGAATGACAGGGATGATTTTCATAATCATCCATTCGGGCCGGTTGAAGTCTTTGCTCGACCGGAACGCCTCGACAACTTGCAGCCGCTTCAGCGCCTCCGTCTTACGCTGCTGACTTGAATCACTATTAGCCCGGTCACGTAACTCATAGGAAATAGCATCGAGATCAAGTCCGGCCAAGAGGCCATAGACAGCTCGGCACCCATTTTAGCGATAAATTTATTGGGATCTGCATCATCCAGATAAGCGTTGTTTTGATCAATCTGGCGGTCAATAATATCGAGGTATTCATCTTCTGAGAGCAAATCGAATTTATGAGAACCATTCATCTCTTCGCCTTCTGCATCTTTTCGACCTTCCATTACACCCGGTTGGATCACCACATATTTCTCATAATAGATCACGGAATCCAACTTTTTGGTCGGCATACCTAACAGATAGCCCATCTTGTTGGGCAGAGAACGGAAATACCAGATATGCGCCACGGGTACGACAAGCTCAATATGGCCCGAACGTTCACGACGAACCTTCTTCTCGGTCACCTCTACACCGCAACGATCGCAGACGATTCCTTTATAGCGAATACGCTTATACTTACCGCAGGCACACTCATAATCCTTGGTCGGACCAAAGATACGCTCACAGAAAAGGCCGTCGCGTTCCGGCTTATATGTACGATAATTAATGGTTTCCGGTTTCGTTACCTCGCCATACGAATTTTCCAGGATCTCTTCGGGAGAAGCAAGTCCGATGGTTATCTTCGTAAAATTATTCTTTACCTTTGTATCTTTTTTAAAAGCCATTTTACTTTCTGATTAGGAATTCACATTAATCCATTTTGATGCTGAGACCCAAACCGCGGAGCTCGTGTAACAAGACATTGAGCGACTCGGGGATTCCCGGAGTAGGCATCGGCTCTCCTTTGACGATCGCCTCGTAAGCTTTAGATCGGCCTACGACATCGTCGCTCTTGATGGTCAGAATCTCTTGAAGTACGTGACTGGCTCCGAAAGCTTCGAGGGCCCAAACCTCCATTTCTCCGAAACGCTGCCCACCGAATTGTGCCTTACCGCCAAGCGGCTGCTGAGTGATGAGCGAGTACGGACCGATGGAGCGCGCGTGCATCTTGTCTTCAACCATATGTCCAAGCTTCAAGAAATAAGTAATGCCAACAGTTGCAGGCTGATCGAACTTCTCTCCGGTCTCTCCATCATATAAATAGGTGGAGCAGAGATGCGGAAGACCGGCCTTATCAGTCCATTCCGAGAGGTCATCGAGCTTGGCACCATCAAAGATTGGGGTGGCAAACTTTACGCCGAGCTTCTTGCCGGCAGCACCGAGAATAGCCTCGAAAATCTGCCCAAGGTTCATACGTGACGGCACACCGAGCGGATTCAAGACCAGATCGACAGGGCGTCCGTCTTCGAGGAACGGCATATCTTCCATACGCACGACCTTTGAAACGATACCTTTGTTACCGTGACGGCCGGCCAACTTATCTCCGACACCGATCTTACGTTTCTTGGCAATGTAGACTTTCGCCATACGAAGAATGCCCGAGGGAAGTTCGTCACCGATCGTAATGGCAAACTTGCGGCGCTTCATCTCGGCATCAAGCAGTTTATATTTACGAATATAATTCATTATGAGCTGCTGGATCAGATGGTTGGTGTGTTCATCCTTGGTCCAATCGTTGCTCTGAATTCCATCATATTCCAGATTCTTCAATATCGTAGCAGTAAACTTGCTGCCCTTAGTGACGATCTCAGTACCAGTGTAATCCTTCACACCATTCGATACTTTATCTTCCGTCAGGGTAAGAAGTTTGTCCACGAGAATATCTTTCAAGTCGTTGTTCTTTGCTTCATACTCTTCATCAATCTTAGCAAGCGTCAGCTTATCCTGCTTTTTCGACTCGCGGGTTTTGATGGCACGGGAGAACAATTTCTTATCAATCACAACACCGCTCAGCGACGGATTAGCCTTCAATGACGAGTCTTTGACATCACCGGCCTTGTCACCGAAGATGGCACGAAGTAATTTTTCCTCAGGTGAAGGATCGCTTTCGCCCTTCGGCGAAATCTTACCGATGAGAATATCTCCGGGTTCTACACGGGCACCGACACGAATAATACCATTGTCGTCGAGGTCTTTCGTGGCCTCTTCGCTCACATTGGGGATATCGCTGGTAAATTCTTCAACTCCTCGTTTGGTTTCGCGTACATCCAAAGAATACTCGTCCACGTGAACGGACGTGAGCACATCGTCGCGCACCAAACGCTCAGAAAGTACGATAGCATCTTCATAGTTATAACCTTTCCACGGCATATAAGCCACCAAAAGATTACGACCCAGTGCAAGTTCGCCATTCTCCGTAGCATAACCTTCAGTCAGAATATCGCCCTTTTCCACGCGTTGTCCCTTGCTACAAATAGGCCTAAGGTCGATGGTCATATTTTGATTAGTGCGACGGAACTTCGGAATGCGATACTCTTTCATTGCCGGTTCGAAGCTGACAAACTCCTCATCTTCTGTACGATCATAGAGAATACGAATGGTTGTCGCATCGACATAGTCAATAACTCCTGGGCCTTCGGCTGTAATCATTGTACGAGAATCTTCGCAAACTTGTTTCTCCAAACCAGTACCTACAATCGGCGCATCGTTATGAAGCAACGGAACAGCCTGCCGCATCATATTACATCCCATCAATGCACGGTGACCATCATCGTGCTCCAAGAATGGAATCAGTGCAGCCGACACCGAAGCAATCTGCTGCGGGGACACATCCATCAGGTCTACTTGTGCCGGCTCTACAACCGGGAAATCGGCATCCTCGCGACACTTCACGTAACTACGAATGAAAGTACCATCCCCATTCAGCGGTGCATTACCCTGGCCGATGATATGATCTTCCTCTTCTTCTGCGGTGAGATAAACTACATCTTCGTTCTTCAAATCAACAATACCATCGGTAACCTTACGATATGGGGTCTCGATAAAACCTAATTCGTTGATAGTCGCATAAACACAGAGTGACGAAATCAATCCGATATTCGGACCTTCCGGGCTCTCAATCGGGCAGAGACGCCCATAGTGAGTATAGTGAACGTCGCGGACCTCGAAGCCCGCACGCTCACGCGACAGACCACCGGGACCCAATGCCGAGAGCCGACGCTTGTGCGTGACCTCTGCCAAAGGATTAGTCTGATCCATAAACTGCGACAGTGGATTCGTTCCGAAAAATGAGTTAATAACGCTCGAAATGGTCTTCGCATTAATCAGATCGGTCGGTGTGAACACTTCATTGTCGCGAACGTTCATACGTTCACGAATCGTACGACTCATTCGAGCCAATCCGATAGAGAATTGATTACTCAACTGCTCACCCACAGTACGTACACGACGATTGCTCAAATGGTCGATATCATCAACAGTAGCACTCGAATTGATCAGTTGAATGAGGTATTTGATAATCTCGATAATATCGTCACGTGTCAACACGCGCACATCCATATCAGTGTTCAAGCCTAATTTCTTATTGATACGGTAGCGCCCTACCTCGCCCAAATCATATCGTTTATCCGAGAAGAACAAATTCTGGAACACCTCACGAGCACTTGCATCATCAGCCGGATCTGCATTACGCAATTGGCGATAGATGTAGAGTACAGCTTCTTTCTCAGAATTACTAGGATCTTTGGCTAACGTATTGAAAATAATTCCGTATTTATTGGCTGCTTCTTCATCCTTATGCAAAAGCACGGAAGAAGCACCACTTTCTAAGATTTCTTCAATATTGTCAGTCGTGAGTTCTGTCTCGCGTTCCATAATGACCTCGTTGCGCTCGATAGAAACAACCTCTCCGGTATCTTCGTCCACAAAATCCTCATTCCAACTCTTCAATACACGTGCGGCTAATTTCTTGCCGATAGCAGCTTTCATATTCTTCTTGTTGACCTTAACTTCCTCAGCCAAATCAAAGATTTGCAGAATATCCTTATCTGCCTCGAATCCCATAGCACGGAGCAGTGTTGTTACCGGCAATTTCTTCTTACGATCAATATAAGCATACATCACGTTATTAATATCCGTGGCAAACTCTATCCACGAGCCTTTGAACGGAATGATACGGGCAGAATAGAGCACAGTGCCATTGGCGTGCACACCCTGCCCAAAGAAAACACCGGGTGAACGGTGCAACTGTGATACAACAACCCGCTCAGCACCGTTAATAATAAACGTACCGTTTTCAGTCATATACGGAATCGTTCCTAAAAAGACATCTTGGATAAACGTTCCGAAATCCTCGTGATCGGGATCGGTACAATACAGTTTCATCTTAGCTTTCAAAGGCACACTGTAAGTCAATCCACGCTCCAGACATTCATCAATCGTATAGCGCGGCGGATCAATAAAGTAATCCAAGAATTCAAGAACAAAGTTGTTTCGTGTATCTGTAATCGGGAAATTCTCTGCAAATACTTTGTATAAACCGTCATTCTTGCGATCCTCCGGGGGAGTATCTAACTGTAAAAAGTCTTTGAAAGATTTGAGCTGCACATCAAGAAAATCCGGATACGGCATCGGATTATAGACGTCAGCAAAGTTTACTCTGTTATCAACAATTTTTGAAGCCATTCAGTTTATAATTTATTAGACTGACTATTTTTTTCTTTGAGATTTGCAATCATCCCTACGCAACCGAAAGGTACGAAGCATAATCACTGTCATTTTTTACTTTTATAGAAGGTATAATAGACAGCTTTCTGTCAAATTCACATTCTGTAAATATAAATCCATAGACATAAAAAGGTTAGGACTCACCGACTGGGCAAATCCTAACCTTCTTTTATCAGAGTGCAAATTGCCTGCCTGATATCTTTCACATCAAAAGCAGACTACCACTAACCACTTTACTTCAACTCAACTTTAGCACCAGCTTCTTCGATCACCTTCTTCAGGTTTTCTGCCTCAGCCTTAGCCAAGCCCTCTTTCAAGGTAGAAGGAGCACCGTCTACCAAGTCCTTAGCCTCTTTCAAGCCCAAACCGCAAGCTTCCTTAACGGCTTTAACCACCTGGAGTTTAGTTGCACCTGCCTCAACAAGAACAACATCGAAATCCGACTTTTCCTCTGCACCACCTTCTGCACCACCAGCAACAGGACCGGCAGCAACAGCAACAGCTGCAGCGGCGGGCTCAATACCATACTCGTCTTTCAAGACTGTTGCCAACTCATTTACTTCCTTAACTGTCAAATTTACCAATTCTTCAGCAATAGCTTTTACATCTGCCATTTTATTCTAAGTTTTAATTGTTTTAATTGATTTTACGAATGACTTTTGATTGGATTTATTCAGGACGCTCGCCCAAAGTCTTAAGCACACCGTGAATAGTGTTCGCGCCCGATTGGAGTGCAGAAACGACGTTCTTCGCAGGCGATTGTAACAACGTAACAATCTCTGCAATAACTTCGTTCTTGCTCTTAATAGATGCCAGTTCGCTCAGCTTGTCAGCTCCTACATAGATGCTTTCCTCAGCGTAAGCGGCTTTCAAAGTAGGAGTACCTTCCTTGACATAATCCTTCAACAGCTTTGCGGGGAGATTAGCAGTATGCGAAAGCAAGACGGCCGTACTACCCTTCAACGTGCTGTATAAAGGTTCGAAATCTACATCCGAAGCCTCAAATGCTTTGTGAAGAAGTGTATTCTTCACAACGATCATTTTAACTTCGCTCTTGAAACACTTGCGGCGAAGTGCACTTGTAGCCTCCGCATTTAACCCAGCAACATCTACCAAGTAAAAGTGAGGATACTCTTTCAGCTTCTCACCAAGGTCAACGATTATCGTATCTTTTACTTCTTTCTTCATTGTACAAAACTTTTAGAGTTATTCAACTGATTTAGGATCAATCTTGACACCCTTACTCATCGTGCTTGAAATAAAGATACTCTTCAAATACGTACCTTTCGCAGCAGCAGGTTTCAGCTTAATTACTGTAGCGATAAATTCTTTCGCGTTCTGATAAATCTGTTCGGAGGTGAAAGAAACCTTACCGATCGAAGTATGGATAATACCCGCCTTATCGACCTTAAAGTCTATCTTACCTTGCTTCACTTCTTTTACAGCTTTCGCAACATCCATCGTCACAGTTCCGCTCTTAGGATTCGGCATCAAGCCGCGAGGACCGAGCACACGGCCCAAAGGACCGATTTTACCCATACAAGACGGCATCGTAATGATGACATCAATATCCGTCCAACCACCTTTGATCTTCTCGATATACTCGTCGAGACCAACATAATCAGCACCTGCTTCCTTAGCAGCAGCTTCCTGATCAGGAGTGCAAAGACAGAGAACACGCATCACCTTACCGGTTCCGTTCGGAAGCGATACGACACCACGCACCATCTGGTTTGCTTTTCGCGGGTCTACACCTAAACGCACATCAATATCCAGCGACGCATCAAACTTGGTGGTGGTAATCTCCTTCACCAATGCTGCCGCTTCTTTCAATGTGTAAGTCTTCCCTGCTTCAACCTTTTCAGCTACTGATTTTTGATTTTTTGTCAGTTTACTCATTTTCTTAATTGAAGTTTAATTGGATTAGTGATTCTTGAATATTGAAGATAACTCTCATTCACTATCAGTCATCCCTAATCATTCATTATTAACCCGGGAAGTCCCCTTTTACAGTAATACCCATACTTCTCGCCGTACCGGCAACAAGTTTCATAGCACTCTCGACAGTAAAGCAGTTGAGATCGGACATCTTGTCCTCCGCAATGGCCCTAACCTGATCCCAAGTAACAGATGCTACTTTCTGGCGGTTGGGCTGAGCAGAACCAGTCTTTACTTTTGCCGCCTCCTTCAACTGAACAGCCGCGGGAGGAGTTTTGAGAACAAAGCTGAATGACTTATCTGTATAGTAAGTGATAACAACAGGAATAATTTTCCCCGCTTTATCCTGGTTCTGGCGTTGAACTCCTTGCAGAATCCCATAATATTGATACCCTTAGAACCCAGTGCAGGTCCTACTGGCGGTGAAGGATTCGCAGCGCCACCTTTAATCTGTAATTTGATTAATCCAGCAACTTCTTTAGCCATTTTCGTTCATATTAAAATTTAGAAAATATAAAGAATAACTCCATCCGTAACAATGGTCATTCTTTTTCTACTTGCATAAAACCTAACTCCAACGGAGTTTTACGTCCGAAGATCTTGACCATTACTTTTAACTTATGCTTCTCAGTGTTGACCTCTTCAATCACACCACTGAAACCACTGAACGGTCCGTCCGTAACTTTGACTGTCTCATCGACTGAATATGGGATATTAGAATCATCCATCAATTCAGCTTCTTCGGCATTACCCAGCATACGATTAATATCAGCTTGCGGAACAGGCGACGGATTATCCAACCCACCAAGGAACCCCAAAACATTCGGCATAAACCTTAACGTATGTGCAACATCACCTACAAGGTCAGCCTCAATGAATACATATCCCGGGAGACTGATCTTTTCTTTCACCACACGCTTACCATTACGCAAAGACGCATGTTTTTCTAGCGGAATCAGCACCTGTGACACATACGATTGAAGCAACGTGTTGTGTTTCATCTCAGCTTCGATGTATTCTTTCACCTTAGCTTCCTTTCCACTGACAGCACGAAGCACATACCAGTTTTTTCCAGTTTCAGACATCTTCCTTTGTATAATTAGTTGGGATAGATCGTGCTCATCACAAACTTGAATACAGAATCCATCGCGAACACCACAAGCGCAATGACAAGGGAAGCAGATAATACAACCATCGCACTATGTGTAAGTTCGGCACGCGTTGGCCAAGTAGTCTTATGCGCAAGTTCATCGTAACAAGCCTTGCAATAATTTACTATCTTCTTAAACATACTATCTTCTTAATTGCACGGGAAGGAGGACTCGAACCCACGACCCTCGGTTTTGGAGACCGATGCTCTACCAACTGAGCTATTCCCGTAGAAAGTTCCCGCAACTAAGTTGCGGGAACTTGTTATCTGTATTGTTGCAGATTTTCTGCGAATTATTCGTCGATAATCTCAGTAATCTGACCAGCACCAACGGTACGACCACCTTCACGGATAGCGAAGCGCAGACCAACATTCAGTGCAACTGCATAAATCAGATCAACAGTAATCTCTACGTTATCACCCGGCATAACCATTTCTACACCTTCGGGCAGAGAGATCTCACCCGTACAATCCATCGTACGGAGATAGAACTGTGGACGATATTTGTTTCCGAACGGAGTATGGCGACCGCCTTCTTCTTTCTTCAACACATAGATAGAAGCCTTGAACTTCTTGAACGGCTTGATCTGACCCGGATGGCAAAGCACCATACCACGCTTGATCTCAGCTTTATCGATACCGCGAAGTAACAGGCCCACATTGTCACCAGCCTCGCCCTCATCAAGGAGTTTACGGAACATCTCGACACCAGTAACGACAGACTTCTTGTCTTCGCCCAAACCGAGAAGTTCAACTTCATCACCGACTTTAATCTTACCAGTCTCGATACGGCCCGTAGCAACAGTACCACGACCCGTGATAGAGAAGACATCCTCAACAGGCATCAAGAAAGGCTTGTCTACTTCACGCGGAGGCAGAGGAATCCAAGTATCGACAGCATCCATCAACTGCATAACAGAGTCAACCCATTTCTCTACACCGTTCAATGCACCGAGTGCAGAACCGCGGATAATCGGAGTATTCTCACCGTCATACTCATACTGATCGAGGAGCTCACGCATTTCCATTTCAACGAGTTCGAGCATTTCCTCATCCTCAACCATATCGCACTTGTTCAGGAAAACAACCAAACGAGGAACGTTCACCTGACGAGCGAGCAACACGTGTTCACGTGTCTGAGGCATAGGACCATCCGTTGCAGCAACCACAATAATGGCACCATCCATCTGGGCAGCACCCGTAACCATATTCTTCACATAGTCGGCGTGTCCCGGACAGTCAACGTGCGCATAGTGACGGTTAGCCGTTTCATACTCGATGTGTGCGGTGTTGATGGTGATACCACGTTCTTTCTCCTCGGGAGCGTTGTCGATCTGATCGAAGGATTTGATTTCTTCCGAACCGAAACCCTTCTCGTGAAGAACCTTGGAGATAGCAGCCGTCAAAGTAGTCTTACCGTGGTCAACGTGACCAATAGTACCGATATTAACGTGCGGTTTGGTGCGCACGAATGTCTCTTTAGCCATAGCTTTACTTATTTAATTATTAATTATAAAAATCCTGTTTTTCTTCTGCTCACTAAGCGGAAGTAGAGCTGTAACTGAGAGTTGAACTCAGGACCTCTTCCTTACCAAGGAAGTGCTCTACCACTGAGCTATTACAGCATTAGTTAGAGCGGAAAACGGGGCTCAAACCCGCGACCCCCAGCTTGGAAGGCTAGTGCTCTATCAACTGAGCTATTTCCGCAAAACCGTACTGAAGTGGGTGGTGATGGATTCGAACCACCGAAGTCGAAAGACAGCAGATTTACAGTCTGCCCCATTTGGCCACTCTGGTAACCACCCTTATACAACTAACCCGTCTTTGCGTTTTGTGAATCTACGAGACATTTTCGCATTCATCGAGCTTCGAGCCTCTTGTCGGATTCGAACCAACGACCCCGAGATTACAAATCACGTGCTCTGGCCAACTGAGCTAAAGAGGCAAATCCTTGCAGCCGTCTGGCATCGCATTAGGACGTGTTGTAAAACGGCTGCAAAGATACGGATTATTTTTTAACCGCCAAAACTTTTCTAAACTTTTTTCAATGATTTCTCATTTTTTCCTTGAATTTCGTCAATTGGACTTTCATCGAATCCACACACTGATCCACACTCTCCTCGAATGAGTCGCACGTTTTCTCCACGAACAGAGTCGTTCCGGGCACTGTCACGGTGAGACTTGCCTCTTTATTCAAGGCCGTTGCAGGTTTGACAACTTTCAATTGTACCTCTACTTTCTGAATATCCTCGTAAGACTTCTCCAACTTGGCGACTTTTTTTTCAACAAACGCCTGTAATTTCTCGGTTGCATCGAAGTGAATCGACTGAATTTTTACTTCCATAGTGATCTCCTATTTTTAAAGTTTAAGCCCTGGGATGGGCATTTGTATAAACTCGTTTCAACTGTTCAAAAGTGGTATGTGTATAGATTTCGGTGGTCGAAAGGCTCTCGTGTCCCAACAACTTCTGCACACTTTCCAACCCGGCTTCGTTGTTCAGCATTGCCGTTGCAAACGAATGGCGCAGCACGTGGGGCGTTCGCTTCTTCAAAGTAGACACCCGCGACAAGTGTTTTTTCACCTCATTACGCACCTGCTGATGACTCATTCTATCTCCATCTTCTGTCAAAAACAGTGCATCGGAATGCTTTTCTACCTGCGAATCACGCAGACTCAAATAGCTGATAAGTACTTGATGTAACTCTGCTCCGAATGGAATAATGCGCTGTTTGTTTCGTTTCCCTGTCACTTTCAGCTGCCGACCGACAAAGTCTACAGCCGAATCATCCAATCCAATCAACTCGGCGAGCCGGATTCCAGTTTCATAAAACAATATAATTATTGTACGCGCACGGACCTCTTTATAATCGTTCACATCCCAAGGAAGCACATCTAAAAGGCGATCCATCTCCTCTTCGCGCACGAATTGCGGCAACGGCTTATTCTTCTTTGGACCGACGACACAACGAGCAGGGTCTTCCTGAACCAAGCGACGCGACAATGCAAAACGATAAAAGGAACGCACAGCACTCAATCTCCGATTGATTGAGGTTGCGGTGTTTCCTTTATCCATCATACTCTCCATCCAATCACGGATGACATCGGCGTCTATCGACTCCCAAGAGAGATGAGTTTCCAAACTTTTGAAATACGACTCGAAGCCTTGCAGATCCTCGCCGTAACTCTTGACCGTCAGTTCCGAGCGGTTGAGCTCATATCGCAGGTAGTTCAAAAATTCTTCTGTCATCATACAACGCTGCTCCAATCATCACGATGTTTCGACTCGTTGCGAATGCCCCAAACCATCGGCCATATGAGCAAACCACAACTTCTCGGCAACGAATGTACGAAAATTAATTCAAACTACCAAATTTCCTGCGAAGAATTTTACTCCTCCACCGAGCGCAACTTCTGAACGTAGACAGCGTGTTCCATCTTGAGTCTTTTCAAAACAGATGGCTTATCATACTGCTGACGTGCGCGTAATTCTCTTACAACACCTGTTTTTTCAAATTTCCTCTTGAACTTTTTCAAAGCTCTTTCGATGTTTTCGCCATCTTTTACTGGTACAATAATCATTCTTGTTTATTTTAAAATCTTGTTAGTACAACTGTTTTTGTGACACGTGGCCACGATTAGCGGGTGCAAAATTACAGCTTATTTGCCAATAAAACAAGTTTTTAACTGACTTTTTGTTACTTACTCTTGCAAATCGTACGATCATCGCACAAAACACCTTTCATTACCCCTTGCTATACATATGACTTTCAATCGTTTACACAGAGAAACCTAAACGCCTTGCAATTAACCATTAAACACCCGACGATTAATCGTTAATTACCCGCCGTTTAACCGTTAAATGCGCGCTGATTAACGGCTTTTCGCGTGACGATTAACAGTTAATCATCACGCGATCAATCTACTCCTATTTCACAACCAACAACTCACCGCAAAACACATTGCATTGCATTAAAAGTTAAAAGAGTTAAAACCTCGGATGATTTTCATATTAAAGATTGTCGAATCAGATAAACCTTACTAAATTTGTGACCGTATATCAAACGTTAACTACAAACTAAACAATCATAATATGAAAAAAGAAAAACAAATCGTCGAGTGCGTTCCGAATTTCAGCGAAGGTCGAAATCCGGAAGTAATCAAGCAGATTACCGACATCATCGAGCGTTCAAAGGGCATCAAGTTGTTAGATGTCGACCCGGGCGAGGCCACCAACCGTACCGTGGTAACCTTTGTCGGGAGTCCCGAAGACGTAATAGAGGCGGCTTATCTGGCCGTAGAGAAAGCCTCGCAGATCATCGATATGCGCCTGCATCACGGTGCTCATCCGCGTATGGGAGCCACAGACGTGCTGCCGCTGATACCCGTTTCAAATATCACTCTGGACGAATGTGCCGACCTGGCACGCCGTTTGGCACAACGCATTGCCGACAATCTCGGTGTACCCACCTACTGTTACGAAGCCGCTGCACGCACACCCGAACGCCGGAATTTGGCCGTTTGCCGAAAAGGCGAATACGAAGCACTGCCCGAAAAGGTCAATACGCCGGGTAAAGAACCCGACTTCGGGGCGCGCCCTTATGATGAGAAGCTGGCCCGAACGGGCTGTACGGCCGTCGGAGCACGCAACTTTCTCATCGCCACCAACTTCAATCTCAATTCCACTTCCACGCGTCGCGCCAACGCCATAGCCTTCGACGTACGCGAAAAAGGCCGTCCTTTGCGTGAGGGAGACGCATTGACGGGCAAGATAAAAACCGACGAACAGGGACAGCCCGTAATGCAACCGGGCACGCTCAAAGGCACGAAGGCTATCGGTTGGTATATCGATGAATATAAGATTGCACAGGTTTCGATGAATATCACCGATATAAACGCCACACCGTTGCACGTGGCATTCGACGAAGTTTGCCGTTGTGCGCAAAACCGAGGCGTGCGAATCACGGGCACCGAAATCGTGGGACTCATCCCGAAACGCACACTGATCGAGGCCGGCAAGTATTTTCTTGAAAAACAACAACGCTCTACCGGCATCCCCGAAACAGATATCATAGACATCGCTATACGCTCGATGGGCCTGTCGGATCTTAAACCTTTCAACCCGAGAGAGAAGGTAATAGAGTTCCTTTTGGAGGATATCGACAAGCAATCGCGCCTGATCGACCTCACCGTAAAACACTTTGCCGAGGAGACTTCACGTGAATCGCCGGCTCCGGGAGGCGGAACCATCGCCGCATATATGGGCGCTTTGGCTGCCGCTTTGGGTACGATGGTGGCCAATCTGTCGTCTCACAAACGCGGATGGGATGCGCAATGGGAGAAATTCAGCCGTTGGGCAGACCGCGGCCAGGAACAAATCGCAGAGCTATTAGAACTTGTCGACGAAGACACCGAGGCTTTCAACCGCATTATGTCGGCGTTCGCCCTACCCAAACAAACGGCCGAAGACAAGGCGGCTCGCAGCAAAGCTATTCAGGAAGCCACGCTTTACGCCACACAAGTACCACTGCATACAATGCAGGCTGCTTATTGCACATTCGACATCTGTCGTGCAATGGCCGAGGAAGGAAACCCCAACAGCGTGTCGGATGCCGGTGTCGGCGCTCTTGCCGCACGTGCTGCCGTACTCGGGGCGGGCCTTAATGTCAAGATCAACGCAGGCGGATTGAAAGACCGCGAGACAGCAGACAGACTCATAGCAGAGGCTAACCAACTGATTGCTAAAGCCAACGAGGCAGAGAAAGAGATTATGAATATCGTGGAAAGCAAACTATAATACATCACGAACCACTATGACACAACAAGAATTTATCAACGATATCACGGGTGGAATACCCGTAGAACTGCCCCCATTGCAACCGTATGACACCTCGGTCAGTCACGCACCGAAACGCAAAGACATATTAAATGAGGAGGAAAAACGGCTCGCCCTACGCAACGCTTTACGGTATTTCCCCAAGCAACTGCACGCCGAACTGGCCCCCGAATTTGCCGAAGAGCTTCGTCGTTACGGCCGAATCTATATGTATCGGTACCGTCCGACTTATGCGATGTATGCCCGTCCGGTGAACGAATATCCTCATCATTCTGCGCAGGCAGCGGCCATTATGATGATGATTCAGAACAATTTGGATCCCCGGGTGGCCCAACACCCGCACGAACTTATCACTTACGGTGGCAACGGAGCTGTGTTTCAGAACTGGGCACAGTATCGACTTACGATGCAATACCTTAGTAAAATGACCGACGAACAGACCCTGGTAATGTACTCCGGACATCCTTTGGGACTCTTTCCATCACATAAAGACGCGCCGAGAGTTGTCGTAACAAACGGTATGGTGATACCAAACTACTCACGACCGGATGATTGGGAGCGTGACAATGCACTCGGAGTGAGCCAGTACGGACAAATGACAGCGGGCTCTTATATGTATATCGGTCCGCAGGGAATCGTTCACGGCACAACAATTACGGTGCTCAATGCAGCCCGCAAACAGTTAAAACCAGGTCAAAAGGATATTCACGGGATGCTGTTTGTATCTTCGGGACTCGGCGGAATGTCAGGAGCACAACCCAAAGCAGGTAACATTGCCGGCGTGGTTAGCGTCACGGCAGAGATCAATCCGATGGCTGCGCGCAAGCGCTTCGACCAAGGTTGGGTAGACGAACTGCACGAAAACCTCGACGAACTGATACCGGCCATCCGCCGATATGTAGCCGAACGCAAAGCCGTTTCTATGGCTTACGTTGGCAATGTAGTCGATCTTTGGGAGCGTTTGGCAGCAGAAGGCATCCACGTCGACCTCGGAAGTGATCAGACTTCACTGCATAACCCATGGGCGGGAGGATATTATCCCGTCGGGATGACACTTGAATCGGCCAACAAAATGATGGCCGACGATCCCGAAGGGTTTAAAAATCGAGTGCAAGAATCGCTTCGTCGGCAGGTGAAAGCAATCAACCGACTTGCAGCCGACGGTATGTATTTCTTCGATTACGGCAATGCATTCCTGCTTCAAGCCAGCAGAGCGGGTGCGGATATTATGCTTTCGGACGGCAAATTCCGCTATCCCTCTTACGTGCAAGACATTATGGGACCGCTGTTTTTTGATTATGGGTTCGGTCCTTTCAGATGGGTCTGTGCCTCGGAAGACCCTCACGATTTGGAAATTACCGACCGTTTGGCCACCGAAGTGCTCGAAGACGAACTGCGCAATGCCACACCCGACATCGCCGGTCAGCTCGAAGACAATATCCATTGGATTAAAGAAGCCGGGCGAAATCATCTCGTCGTGGGTTCGCAGGCACGCATTTTGTATGCCGATTCAGTAGGACGCACCCGGATAGCATTGGCTTTCAACGACGCCGTTAAGCGTGGAGAGCTTCGCGGTCCGGTAGTTCTCGGTCGCGATCATCACGATGTTTCGGGTACGGATTCACCTTTCCGGGAGACCTCCAACATCTATGACGGCTCGCAATTCTGCGCAGATATGGCCATCCAAAACGTCATCGGAGATGCTTTCCGAGGTGCAACGTGGGTGTCAATACATAATGGCGGCGGCGTAGGTTGGGGCGAAGTGATCAACGGCGGATTCGGAATGGTGGTCGACGGAAGCCCCGATGCAGCCCGACACATCAAGAGTATGCTCTTCTGGGACGTCAACAACGGCATCAGCCGACGGTCATGGGCACGCAATTCGGGGTCGATCGACGCCATCAAACGTGAAATGGCACGCACGCCCGAGCTGCAAGTTACCCTGCCGAACTTGGTAGACGATAATCTCATTAACAATTTATTTTAACCCAATTTTTAAGAGTTGAGTAGTTGACAAGTGAACGAGTAGACCGGTGAACAAGGGGAAAAAGGGATTATCTAAGTCATTATAAGGCCCCAACTATTTGTCAATCTGATTTCTTGTCAACTACCGACAGAACTTATCAAACAAACTTTCGAATGAAGATTCATCAAATCAGTGCCGATCACCTCACGATAGAGAAGATCGATGAAATCATTACCCGCGGTTACAAAATCGAACTGAGCGATGACGCTAAAGCACGAATCGTGAAGTGTCGGGAATATTTAGACAGCAAGATGAACGTAAGCAACCGCCCCATTTACGGTGTAACCACGGGCTTCGGATCGCTTTGCCACATCTCGATCGATGCCGACCAGCTGTCTCAGTTACAGAAAAACTTGGTAATGTCGCACGCTTGCGGCACGGGCGAACGTATGCCCAACGAGATCGTCAAGATAATGATGCTGCTCAAAATACAGTCAATCAGCTATGGGTATTCAGGCTCAAAGCTCGACACCGTGCAGCGACTCGTCGACTTTTTCAATAACGATGTCTACCCCATTATCTATCGCCAAGGGTCGCTCGGAGCGTCGGGCGACCTCGTTCCGCTGGCCCATCTCAGTTTGCCTTTACTCGGATTGGGCGAGGTAGAATACCAAGGCAAAGTGATAACAGGTGCCGAACTCTGTCAGAAATTCAATTGGAAGCCCATTGAATTGGGCTCGAAAGAAGGTTTAGCACTGCTCAACGGCACGCAGAATATGGCCGCTTTCGGCATATGGGCATTGATTCGGGCAGGTAAAATGCTTGATTGGGCCGACCGCATAGCAGCTATGTCGCTCGACGCTTACCAAGGATTGGTAGAGCCTTTCACGCCAGCTGTCCATCGGGTAAGGCCCCATCGCGGCCAAATGGATACGGCCGAGCGGATGAGAACGCTTTTGGAAGGCAGCGAAATAGGCCAACTCGCCAAACCTTATGTGCAAGATCCCTATTCGTTCCGTTGCATTCCGCAAGTACACGGAGCCAGCAAAGACACCTATCAGTATGTAAAATCGGTCTTGGAAGTAGAAATCAATGCAGCAACCGATAATCCGACGGTGGTTCCCGAAGAAGACATTATCATCTCATCGGGCAACTTCCACGGCGAGCCTATCGCTCAACCGATGGACTTCTTAGCCATTGCACTAACCGAACTCAGCAATATCTCCGAGCGCAGAATATATAAATTAGTATCGGGAACACGCGGTTTGCCGAGCTTCCTCGTGGCCAATCCCGGCGTGAATAGCGGCTTTATGATTCCCCAATACACGGCAGCCTCGCTGGTAAGTCTTAGTAAACAGCTCAGTACACCGGCTTCCGTAGACAGCATTCCATCAAGTCAGGGGCAAGAAGATCACGTGAGTATGGGGGCAAATGCGGCCACCAAGCTGTGGAAAGTGGTACAAAACACTGAGCGGGTATTAGCCATCGAGCTTTTCAATGCAGCTCAAGCATTAGAATTCCGACGCCCGATGAAATCGTCGCCGGCCATCGAAAAGATCTTCGCCGACTATCGACGGGTAGTTCCTTTCGTTGCAGACGACACCGTGATGTACCCCTTAATCGCTACCTCTGTTCAATTCTTGGAAAATGAATTTATTAATAACTAACATCGGAATCCTTGCAGGCATCAGACGAAAAGGTCGTCTGCGCCTGCAAGGAAAAGAAATGCAAGAGCTCGAAACCTTGCAAAACGCTTACCTCCTTGTGGACGACGATAAGGTGAAAGGCTACGGCTTGATGGACGAGTTGTCGAAAATCGACTTGCCGGAGAGCATCACAGTTGAAGACGCCAAGGGCGGAACAGTGCTCCCTACGTGGTGCGACTCTCACACACACATCGTTTATGCAGGCAGTCGCGAGGGCGAATTTGTCGACAAAATACGCGGATTGAGCTATGCAGAAATTGCCCGTCGCGGTGGCGGAATCCTCAATTCGGCCGACCGACTGCACGAGATGGACGAAGACGAACTGTTCGAGCAGGCGATGGTACGTGTAAACGAAGTGATCAGCAAGGGTACCGGATGCATCGAAATCAAGTCGGGCTACGGACTGAACACGGCCGATGAGCTGAAAATGTTACGTGTCATACGCCGCATCGGCCAGTCGTCAGCCATTCAGGTTGTGCCTACTTTCCTTGGTGCTCACGCCGTGAGCCGTGCCTATTCGGGCCGACAGAGTGCGTATGTAGATATGTTGATCGAAGAGATGATTCCCGAAGTGGGGCGCCAACAGCTTGCAAAGTACATTGATGTGTTCTGCGATGAGGGGTTCTTCACCGTCGAAGAGACAGCCCGAATATTAGAAGCGGGCGCCCAATGGGGGCT
The DNA here is from genome assembly GCF_000613725.1 of Hoylesella pleuritidis JCM 14110. Taxonomy (GTDB): domain Bacteria; phylum Bacteroidota; class Bacteroidia; order Bacteroidales; family Bacteroidaceae; genus Prevotella; species Prevotella pleuritidis. Next base: position 51,591 of record NZ_BAJN01000004.1, on the reverse strand, counting down.
TCTTCCCAAGATTCACGCAGAAGAATTGGCTCCTTCGGGAGGCGTAGCGGTGGGCGTAGAACACGCCGCACTCTCGGTAGATCACCTCGAAAGTATGGACAAACGAGGTATTGCAACGCTACAAGGAAGCTCCACGATGCCCACGTGTCTGCCCGGAACGTCGTTTTTTTTGAACCTACCCTTTGCCCCGGCACGTGCTATGCTCGATGCGGGTTTAGGCATAGCAGTGGCCAGCGACTATAATCCGGGCTCCACACCATCGGGAGATATGAAGTTCATCATATCGCTTTCGTGCATCAAAATGCGGCTAATGCCAGCCGAAGCCATCAATGCTGCCACCATCAACTCGGCTTATGCAATGGGCGAAAGCAGCACATTCGGCTCGTTAGACATCGGTTATACTGCCAGTTTCATCATCACCCATCCCATTCCCGGCATCGATTTCATTCCTTACGCTTATACAACTCCTATCATCGAAAAGGTTTATTTACGTGGGAAAAGGTATATTTGAAAGGTGAACATGTGGAGAAATGAAAAGGTGAAAGAGGTGATTAGAGAGATAAATCATCTTTTTCACCTTTTCATTTCTCCACATTTTCACCTTTAAACTTTCGCCATCGGCATTTGTTAAGTATATTACTGAAAATCAAATAGATACAAATAGCTTTACAATTAACCGTCAGTTACCTTACAAGTAACGGCTAATTGCATCGTGTTTAACCGTTATTCGCTACGCATCTAACGGTTAATTAGTGTGTCATTAGCCGTTACTTGCAATAGGCTTTGTATCTAATTGATATTCAATATATAAGCCTATCAACTCAAAACATACGAACATCAGACTCAATCATATACAGAAACATCTCCGTTCTCTCTTCTTTCGCAGAAAGAACGGAGATGAAACGATGGCTAACTCATAAACAAAAAGCCCCCACCGAACATATCGGCGGGGGAAAAGGACTATTAATGACAAAATCGTCATTTATAAGCAGATAGACAACTGCCTATGCTTGGGCAACCGCTACGGCCTCTTCCTTAATGCGATAACCTAAAACCAAGTAAGCAATCGGAGACGCAATGAAGATAGAAGACAATGTACCGAAGACAACACCAAGGCTCATCGCGAATGCAAAACTCTGTATACTCTCACCTCCGAGGAACAAAATACAGAGGAGAACTATCAACGTTGAGAACGATGTATTGACCGTACGGGCCAGCGTCTGATTGATACTGTCATTGAAAAGAGCTTGAAGACTCCGCTTGGGATGCAGTCTCATATTCTCGCGAATACGGTCAAACACCACCACTTTATCATTAATGGAGTAACCGATCACGGTCAGAATAGCACCGATAAACGTCTGGTCGATTTCCAGTGAGAACGGCATCACGCCCCAAAGTAACGAATAGAAACCGATAACTACAAACGTATCGATAGCCAAAGCGATGGTAGAACCGACGGAGAAAGCCACATTACGGAACCGAACGAGAATGTAAATAAAGATCGCAACCAATGCAAACAGCACGCTGATGATGGCGCCATAAGTGATATCTTTGGCCACAGAGGGACCTACCTTGGTGCTGCTGATGATGGAACCGCCTTGTCTTATGTCGGGATTCTTAAACGAATCGACATTCTTTTGAGATACGAGTCCGCCCTTCTTCAAAGCATTGTAGAGAATGTCTTCAGCCTCGTCGTCCACCGTAGGGCTATTACTTTCGATCTTATAGTTGGTCGACACGCGGATGGTTTTATGATCCGTACCGAGTGCCAAAGCGCTGGTGTTGCAGCTGGGGAATGCATTTGAGAGAATACCTCGCACCTGCTCGGGTTCAACCGGACGTTCGAAAGCGATCACATAATTACGTCCGCCAGTGAAATCGATGCTCTTACTGAGTCCGCGAACAACAAAACTAATAGCGAACACAACCAAAGCAACACTCACAAGAGCAAATGTGCGTTTGTAAATACTCATAAACGGGAAGTGCACATTCTGCATCAGATTGCGCGAAAAACGTGTAGTAAAATCGAGTTTGAGCCACTTGTCGTGTTTCAAACGGTTCTCATAAACCAGTCGGGTAAGGTAAACTGCTGTGAAGAATGAACACAAAATACCGATGATCCACGTCGTAGCAAAGCCTCGGATGGGGCCGGTACCGAAGACATAAAGGATAATACCGGTGATGATACTCGTCAAGTTGGAGTCAAAAATAGCTGAGAACGCGTTGCTGTAACCCGCAGCAATGGCCTGTTTGATGCCTTTTCCGGCTTTGAGTTCTTCTTTGGTTCGTTCGTAAATAAGCACGTTGGCATCGACGGCAGTACCTAACGAGAGCACCATACCTGCAATTCCGGACATTGTCAATGCTGCTTGGAAAGACGTTAAGATACCTAACGTGAAGAATAAATTGACAAGCAGGGCACAGTTAGCCATCATTCCGGGAATGAAGTCGTACATAATGACCATATAAAGCATCAGTACGATGAAAGCGATTACAAATGAGACGACACCTTGTTGAATAGATTGTGCACCGAGCGTAGGCCCTACCACCTCCTCTTGAACAATGCGGGCGGGAGCTGGCATACGTCCGGATTTGAGTGTATTAGCCAAATCCTTGGTGTCTTCAATGGTGAAATGCCCGGTAATAGATGACTGTCCGCCATCGATTTCACCCAAAATACGAGGCGAAGTATATACTACACCATCAAGAACAATGGCTATGGCCTTGCCCACATTGGCCTTGGTGAGAGCCGCCCAACGGCGAGCACCCTCGGAATTCATCGACATACTGACCTCAGGTTGGCCTGTTGTGGGATTGAATTGATCCTTAGCGTCGGTCACAACATCACCTTCCAAAGGTGCACGTCCATTGGAAGAGGTCATCTTCAAGGCGTGAAGCTCATAAATATTCTTAGCTCCTTGATACATATCCGTGGGCTTGGCGCTCCACAGCAGCTTCACATCGGAAGGCAAAATCTGCTTGGCTACAGCCGAATGGATAACTTGATTGATGGCTGCCGTATCTCGAACATTGGCCAATCCCACCATAGAGAGCTGCCCGTTTGTAGGTTGCAACATTGCAAGAAGCGGATGAAGTTTCTTGGCTTGTGCCATTTGTGCATCCGAACTCTCCTTAACCGCATTTGCATTGGCTGCATTTACGCCTTTGAGTCGGAACTTCGGCTCAGCTGTCGGGGCCTTAGCCTGTGTTGTCTGAGTTGTATCAGCAGTTGATTTTTTTAGATTCGCCGTATCGTTCTGCTCGCTTTCGCCGTTAGCTAAGCGCTGATCGATCTGCTGCAAGTAAGGAATGATTTCGTCGGAATTGTATGTTTCCCAGAACTCTAAGTTCGCACTGCCCTGCAAAAGTTTACGCATCCGCTCGGGTTCACGTACACCCGGCATCTCAACCATTATGCGTCCTTCTTGTCCTTCGAGCTTTTGGATGTTGGGTTGAACCACTCCGAATTTATCGATACGTGTGCGAACAACATTGAAAGAGTTGTCGATAGCAGCCTGAACTTCGCTTCTCAACACTTTCTCTACCTCTGAATCGGAACTCTGCGGCGACACCTTACCCTGCAACTGTTGTGTAGCAAAGATCTCAGCAAGGTGATGTCCTGGTGCGTTTTGATGATAATACTTGGTGAAAAGCGAGATAAAGTCAGCCTGACTGGTCTCTTCTTCTGCCTTGGCTTGCTTCATTGACTTCACGAAAGCGGGGTCGGTCTTATGGTCGGCCAGCATTTCAATCACATCAGGAACAGACACTTCGAGGATCACATTCATACCTCCTTTGAGGTCAAGACCCAGTCCTATCTGTGTCTCCAAGCATTTTTGGTAAGAGTAAATACCCAAATACTTCACCGAATCCTTATAATCCTGCTGTGCAATAGGGTCTTTCAGCTTTGCCGCTTGGCTGTCATAATAGTTTGTTGCGACTGAGAACGACAGATAAAAGATGCTTGCAAGTGTCAGCAATACGGCCGTTACAATTACAATTCCTTTGTTTTGCATTTTGTATTTTATTATATTTAATTGTTCATTCAATAACAGAATATAAGCCGTGCAAAGGTAAACAAATTTTCAGATAACAGAAAATTTATACCTCTTTATTATTCAAAAATCAGGCATTTAGCGTTTTTTTAGCCAGCAAGAGATGGGATAATGATCCGAGAAACCGAACTTATCATCCACTTCACAATTGTAAGGCACCCAGTCATCAGAGCACATCAGATTGTCGATTCGCACGTAGAAACCGTTGTGATGATATGAAATGCCCGCTCCGTTGGCCGTTGCCACATAGCAATCCGTGAGCTCGCGGGCCACAACTCGACGTGCATAAGAAATCGGACTATCGTTAAAATCGCCGCAACAGATGATGCTCCGGCCGCGATGGGCCCTTATATAGCGGGCCACGGCATCTGCCTGTGGAGCCCGTTTGCGCGCAGCCTCGGCGAGTTTGTCAATCAATCGGCGCGACTCTTGCTTAGAAGTCTCTCCTTTGAGCTGACCTTTCATCATCTCCTTAAACTGCGATTTATCTTCGGGAGATAAGCCGACGCTTTCCAAATGATTGTTAATCACAATCACGGTATCATTTCCTAATTTAACGTGAAACGCTGCGCTAACATTGCCTCGCGACTCATAACGGATCTGTTCGTGCCTGAGGATAGGATATTTACTATACAATGCGATGACATCTCCACGGTTTTTCTGCACTGTATCGGCATAAAGATAATGCTTGGACATCACAGAATCAAGGTATCTCTGCCCATCAGTAGTAGCCATTTGAGATTCTTGCAGACACAGGATATCGGCATCTTGCTGCGCAAGATAATCCACAATAGGATTCGGTTTACCTTCTTCTACGGTCCAACAGGCGAACAACCATACATTAAAAGACATCACTTTGATACAGCCTTGGGGTGCTTCACGACTCACATTCACCGGGAAATATGTCCGAACAGGCCCATAACAGATGATATAGCCAATGAAAGAAATCAGTGCATAACGCCATTTAAAGATCAGCCAAAACACCAAAAAGCCGAGATTCAATACCAAAAAGACCGGGAAAATGAGTCCCACAGTGGCCAAAATAGGATGACTGACAGGGTTGATACGGTCTGAATAGCCCACCAAAAACATCAGAATAACGGTGGCGACATTAGCGCCTGCCACCAATTGAACCGTCAATCGCTTCAATTGTCTGATCATCTCACTTGTTACTTTGCTCGAAAAGCCGCTGCTTTTCAGCCTTGGTCAAACTGTCGTAACCACTTTTCCGAATCTTGTCCAAGATACGATCAATCTCTTCCTGTTCGTCTTTTTTACGCGCATTGTAGTCCCAATCGGACTCATTCGGCGTATTGTCGTCAGGCCGATGCTGATCGGTCGACTTACCGGTACGCTGTTCCCACCGACTGCGCAGATTCTGAAAGAACTGTTCTCCGCGTGACTTTCCATAGCCATTTGCGGCTACCGGATGACGCTGCCAGTAACGAATCATCAGGAAACCGAATAACATTCCACCGAGATGGGCCAAATGTGCCACGTTATCTCCGGGTGTTGCAAGAGCCGAAAACAATTCGATTGCGGCATAACCGCACACAAACCACTTGGCTTTAATAGGTACCGGAAGCGGGAAAATGAAGATTCTTTCCTCCGGAAAAATCATTCCGAAGGCCAGCAATATCGCATAAATAGCACCCGATGCACCCACCGTGGTCAATCCATTGAGGCCCGATGCGTTAGCTCTCATCACTTCAATAGCCTGTGAAAAGCCAATGGGTGTCTGCGAATAAAGTTCGAAATAGATAGATCCGAACTGTGCTGCCTCTTGCAAAAGACCTGCGCCGACACCACAGGAAATATAATAAAAGAGAAATTTCTGCGGTCCCCACACTCGTTCCACGACACAACCGAACATCCAAAGTGCAAACATATTGAAAAGGATATGCTCGAAACCGGCGTGCATAAACATATAAGTCACGAGTTGATAAATATGGAAATCGGAAGCCATTAAGAAATGCAGACCCAACAAGTCGTTTAAGTCGACGCCCGAAACAGACCTCAACACATACATCAAAAGAAACGCCAAGACGTTGCAGATAAGCAGATTCTTGGTCACAACAGGAATCGTTCGCATTCGAAAATCAATCAAGTTACGTTATCGTTTTATGCCCGCAAAAATACGAAAAATATCCGTTATAAAGCACAAAAACAGTCCTCGAAGCACTATTTTACGCTAAATTGCGCACTTTTTTGTGTTTTTTGTTTGATTTTCAAGATGAAAGTTCTATATTTGTCAGCGAATAACAACAAAAGAGTTAAGTATCATCCAATTTAATAAACAAAGTTATGAACAAATCAGAATTAATCGAGAAGATTGCAGCAGGAGCCGGTTTGAGCAAGGCTGATGCAAAGAAAGCCTTAGAGGCTTGTGTTGACACATTGAAGAAAGCACTTGTGGCTGGTGACAAAGTACAACTGATCGGCTTCGGCACATTCAGCGTAACCGAGCGCCCCGCACGTGAAGGTATCAACCCGGCAACCAAACAAAAGATTAAGATTGCCGCTAAGAAGGTGGCTAAATTCAAAGCCGGCGCAGAGCTTTCTGACGCAATCCAGAAGTAGGATACACTGCATACGAGAAACGGCGGTTCTTTAACGGAACCGCCGTTTTTGTGTTTATAGAGGACGAAAGAACAATTGTCAATGAGCTATTCCCAATTATCAATTGGATGAAAGACGAGAAACCTCACACATTCAAGAGGCGACGGCTGAAGTATCTAACGGGATACCATACTGCCACCCATCCCACAGTGATAACCGTAAAGAAGATAATCGTGACATCGATGTAATGCACACTCACTGGATAAGCATTGACAACGAACGACCCATCGCTGTCGCCGAGATGCACAAAACCGTATTCCTGTTGCAGCCAACACAGCAAAAGGCCCAGCAAAATTCCGATTACAGCACCGATAAACGAAATCATTCGTCCTTCGAAAAGAAATATCCGCGTGATCTGTCGGTCGTCGGCGCCGAGATTGCGAAGCGTCACCACATCGTCTTTTTTATCGATAATCAGCATCGAAAGCGAACCGATGATATTGAAACAAGCTACCACTAAGATAAAGGTCAGGAAGATATAGGCGATGATTTTTTCGATAGCCATAATCTGAAACGTGTCATCCTGCTGCTCGAATCGGTCGAGAACGCGATATTTATCACCTGCAATCTGCTGCATCTCACGTTTGACAGACTCGAGATCGCTACCCGCCTTGAGCCTCAATTCAAGCGAAGAGAGGAATCCCTGTTCACCAAACAGATTGCGCGCAAAGGCTATCGGAGCAATAATATAGCTCTTGTCGTACTTAGATTGCTTGACAGAGAAGACCACTCCGGGCGAATCAAGCGAGTCGACAACGAATGATGAGGCGGGATCAGACAGATCCGGCTGCCCATCTTTAAGCGGAGCATAGACCTTCAAACCACCTTTCCACCGCGTTCCCGTGCCTAAATCCTGTGCAAGTCGAATACCGATGGTACCGTATTGCAGGTTGCCGGCCCGCAAGTCAAAAGCTCCTTCGCCGTAAAGTATGTCCTTGATGTGGGTAAGTTCGGCAAAGTTGTCATCCACACCTTTGATGACTACCATCGCTTGTTTATCTTGATAAACGGCCAAAGCATTGTCTTCTATACACTCGGTGGCCACATCTACTTGCGAGAGTCGGCGTATTTGGGTGAGAATCGGGTCGTCAGCCGGTGCCGTTTTACCCATCACCGGCACCACCTTTAACTGCGGATCGAAATCGGTAAAGAATGAAGCGACAAGGTCGTGAAAGCCGTTGAAGACGCTGAGGACTATCACCAAAGCCATCGTTGCCACCGAAACGCCGACTACCGAGATGATACTGATGATGTTGATAACGTGCGTACTCTTCTTGGAAAAGAGATAACGGCGAGCAATAAAGAAAGAGAAAGCCCCGGTTCGGACCCTTTTTCGAGAGCTGAACGATGAGGAAAAAGGTTCACCTTCGGCCCCTCTTTCTTGGGAGAGGGGAGTAATATATTGCTCAGTTGAGTTGTTATTTTCCATTGCGTTTTTGTGACTTGAAAAACAAGAGATGGCTTTTTACCTTGCAACTAACCGTTAGTTACACTTCAATTAAGCGTTACTTGCAGTGCGATTAACCGTTAGTTAGCAGCCGATTAACGATTAATTAGCGAGCAATTAACCGTTAATGAGCGACAGACGTTCGGTAAGGCGCGAGCGAATAAGTTTTTACTTGTGGACAGATATGCCGATCCGCCTCTACAAAATAACTGCAGCTTATTTCCTCTTTATATCCTTTTACCTATCACTCTCCCCTTCTGTGAGAGCAGGGGTTGAGCTAAGTCCTTTGTCGTTATTCAACAGTTCGTCGATTCGCTCTAAGTAATCGAGGCTGTCATCGATGAAGAAACGGAGCTCGGGGATGATTCGGAGCTGGTTACGCACGCGTTTGCCCAATTCGTAACGGATGGTTTTCTCGTTGCGATTGACATTTTGCAGCATCTCGTCTCCGCGTTCCGAGGGAAATATACTGAGGTAAGCCGTGCAGATACTGAGATCGGGCGAGATGCGACAACGCGTCACACTAACCATCACTCCGTGCATAGCACGAGTCTGCGACTGAAAAATCAAACTGAGTTCTTTCTGTAACAGTCGCGCAATTCGGTTTTGTCTTGTTTCTTGCATACGTTTAAATCATTCTAAATCAACGTGTTTCACGTCTACATCCTCATTAAGAAAGATGCGTGCACTGGCCTTGAAGCGAGCTGCATTCTCGGTTGTAAGATAGCGGCAAAGACCTTGTCGGGTGCAGCGTGCATCCATTTCGGGATGCCGATGCAAGTAATCGCGCAGACTCTCAGCCACATATCGGCCCTGCGGAACTACCCGAACGCCCTGCGGAACATACCTCTTGATACTGCTTATCAACAACGGATAATGCGTACAACCCAGTATAATGGCGTCTATTTGCGGATCTTTCTGCATCAGGGTGTCGATTCGTTTCTTCACGAAATAGTCTGCTCCGGGTGTTCCCGATTCGTCAGCCTCGACGATGGCAGCCCACAACGGGCAGGCCACTCCGCTCACTTCGATATCGGGAAAGAGCTTTCTTATTTCAAGATTATAGCTTTCGCTGCGAATGGTTCCTTCTGTGGCGAGGATTCCGATGTGCCGACTCGTCGTGAGATGACCGATTGATTCGGCCGTAGGTCGGATGATTCCGAGTACCCGCCGATGCTCATCGAGCTGTGGAAGATCATTCTGTTGGATAGTGCGTAATGCCTTGGCCGACGCCGTATTACACCCCAAAATAACGAGATGGCATCCCATTGAGAACAGCTTCAGCACGGCTTGGCGCGTAAATTGATACACAATCTCGAACGAACGAGCACCATACGGGGCCCGCGCATTGTCTCCGAGATAGAGATAATCATAATCGGGCAGCAACTGACGGATGCTGTGCAGAATGGTGAGTCCGCCGTAACCGGAGTCGAAAACACCGATGGGGCCGGGCTGCATAGGGAAAGATTCCTTGCCGTTCATTGTGTCATTGCCTTATCGAGAAGGGCCAATCAGCGGACAACAGCTTCTCTGACAACAGCCGAAATATCTTCGCCCGATGCCGGATTAATGTAAGGCGTTGCATCATTGTCGGTATTCAGGATAAAGGCATACCCTTTATCGCGCCCTATTTTCTGCACGACGGCAGTGAGTTTAGCTTTCAACGGGGCCTCGGCCTCAGCCTTGGCTTTGCCCATCAGGCGCTCGGCCTCAGCTTGAAAGCCACATTACGATTCATTAAATCCATTAATTCGGCCTGCCGCTTGTTGCGGATCGAAGGGGCAAAGTCGCGTTGTCCGTCGAGAAACTCTTCGTATTTCTTGTTAAATTCGTCCTCTGCACGCTTGGTTTCAGCATCGTATTTGTTCTTCAAATCATTGAGATTGCGCTGCATTACAGCATAGCCGGGCATGGTTTCAAAGGCCTCTCGATAGCTGAAATAGCCGAAACGTAACTGCTGTGACTGTGCACCGGCCGCGAGGGAAAGCGTTACGAGAAGCAGGAAAAGCAAAAACTTTTTCATTGTATGACACGTTTGGGATAAACAATAAAGGCGGACCCGACGGCCCGCCCCATTCATTCGGTGATATTATTTGAGCTTGTTGAGCTGAGCCTTCACATCAGAAGTGACATCCTTGCTTAGCGTATCGCTGATGTAAGGGATGCCGGCCGACAGGTCCATAATATAGACATAGCCGCCGCTCTTGCCTACTGCCTTGATGGCATCAACCAACTTACTCGTAATCGGCGTCATTTTCTCTTGCTGGAGCTTTTGAAGCGCCTGCTGATTGTCCTGATAAGTCTGCTGAATCTTCGTGTACATCTCTTGCAAACTCTGCTCAGTCTCTTTCTGCTTGGTGGCATTCATCGTGCTCTTTGCTTTCTCATACTCCGAGCTCTTGCGCTGAAGTTCGTCCTGCATAGCTTTCAAGTCGTTCTCAAACTGCTTGGCCTTAGCTTCGATTTCACCACGGGCTTTCACAAATTCGGGCATATCCGACATTACCTGTTGGGCATTTAAGTGTCCGAATTTCTGTGCGAAGAGCGACAGAGGAGCGAACAACAGCAACGTTAAAATAAACTTTTTCATTTCTGTTTTCTATTTTTTGTTTGTTTATCTTCTTGTTCGTTATACGGCTGCAAATATACAACTTTTAGTTTGAATAGCCTAACTTTTGCAACACTTCATTGCTGATGTCTATCCTGGGAGAACCGAAAATGATGCCGTTATCGCTGCTTCGGTCGATGACGAGCGAATAACCGCGTTGCTCGGAAATCTCTTTCACGATGTTGTAAACCTCTTCCTGGATAGGCGTTATCAAGCTCGCGCGCTTCTTGAAAAGCTCCCCCTCGGGTCCGAAGTATTTCTTTTTCAAATCGGCAGCAGCTTTTTCCTTTTTCATTATATCGTCTTGCTTAGCCTTCTTTTGCTCTTGCGAGAGGAAGACAGACTCGTTCTGATAGTTCTTGTACATCGTTGCGGCAGCCGTGTTGAGTGCTTCCACTTCTGCCTGCCACTTCTTGGAGACTCGGTTGAGCTGCTCATTGGCACGCTCGTAAGCAGGTATATTCTTCAAGATATACTCCATATCCAACAGCGCAAACTTCTGTGCGCTCGCACCGATCGCCGTTAAAGCGAATACGGCTAATATCATTAACTTTTTCATTCTCTCCTTATTTAATAATTATCTTGTCGTTATTGGTCTTGTCAGAATTCCTGACCGAGGATGAAATGGAACTGTCCTCCGCCTTTCTTTCCATATACTTTATCGAATCCGTAAGCCCAATCAATACCCATCAAACCTACCATCGGCAGGAAGATTCGTACACCGACACCGGCACTTCTCTTCATATCGAAGGGATTGAACTTAGATGTTTGCGTCCACGCATTACCTGCTTCGAGGAACGTCAAACCGTAAATCGTGGTATTGCCGAGCATAAACGGATAGCGGAGTTCGAGTGAAAAGCGATCGTAAGCGTAGGCTTCTGCACCCCGAGGAGTCAACGATCCGTTTTCATAACCACGCAAACCGATGGTCTCTTCGGCATAACCTGTGGAGTAACCGCTCATTCCGTCACCTCCCATATAATAGGTTTCAAAGGGGCTCTTCTTGTCTTTATTATACGATCCGAGCAGTCCTAACTCACGCGCGTCATCAAAACGAAACACTTCTGACCGCCGGATAGCGCCGTGTAGGTCTTGGCTTTGAACTTCCATTTATGATATTCCACCCAACGGAACTTCTCTTGCTGCTCTGCCGAATAGTTAGGCGACCTGGGATTGGTTGCTAAATGAGCATAATCTTTATGATCCCAAGCTGACCAAGGGGGCGTAACCGTCACCGAAGCGAGGAAATCTGAGCCACGACGGGGAAAGAGTTGGTTATCCGTTGATGTACGGCTGAGGGATATTCCAAGGTTTAAGTTATTGGAATTACCGTTCATCATCAGGAAGTATTTCCAATTCTTGAGCATATAACGGGTATAAGCGAGCTGCACAGAGAGCGTGAAATAGTCATCCGGCCACCGTAAGCGCTTACCCCATCCGAATGAGGCACCGAAGAGTTTGATATACGTATCGGGATCGTAATAGTTCTCATAGTTATTATAATAACTGCGTCCGTAACCGTAAAGAGAATTCAGATAGTTGTTCCTCCACGCCGAATTATAATAGTTACTGGATACATCTGAGTATTTAGAGAAATAAGCTCCCACGCTAAATTGTATCGGACGCTTGCCTCCAAACCAGTTAGTCGAATAGTTAACGTTATAAGATTGATAGTATTTCGCATTGGTTTGGGCTCCTATCGAGAGTACTTCACCGTCGCCGACAGGCAGTATTCCGCGGTGCTCTTTATTCTTATTGAAAAGGTTGGCGATAGAGAAATTATTGAGTTTGAGACCAACTCGCGCAATCAGTCCAGCCTGCCCCCAACCTAACGAGAACTCAACCTGGTCGTTAGACTTCTGAGTCAGATTCCAATTCACGTCTACCGTACCGTCTTCATAGTTCGGTCTGACATCCGGATTAACCTTTTCGGGATCAAAATGACCCATCGATGCCAACTCGCGAACAGACCTTTGGAGAGCTTCTTTGGAGAATAAATCACCCGGTTTAGTACGTAGTTCGCGTCTCACTACATTCTCATAAAGACGGTCATTACCGTTAATACGAACATGGCTGAGGTGTGCTTGTTGTCCTTCTGTTATCCGCATCTCCAAGTCAATGGAGTCACCCACGATGTTGACTTCTGTCGGTTGCAAATTGTAGAAGATGTAACCATTATTCCAATAAGCATTACCCACAGCGTCTTCGTCTTCTGAAAGGCGTTTACCCAACAGTTTTTGGTTATATACATCACCTCTCTTCATTCCGAGAATACGACTCAGATCGTCCGTCGAGTACACCGTATTGCCCACCCAAGTAATGTTACGCAGATAATATTTCTTACCTTCGTTCACCTTCAAATAAATATCAACGTGCTTGCCGTCATAGTTCCACACGCTGTCTTTGACAATGGCTGCATCGCGGAAACCAAGCTCATTGTACTTGTCTATTAGGCTTTTCTTGTCTTTTTCCCATCTTTCTGGCGTGTATTTCTTTGATTTCAACAGGTTGGCAAATTTACCGGCCTCGTGCGTTTTAGCAAAAGCGCCCTTTGAGAAGAAGCTACCTTTAATCCGTTTAGCCGAAACTTGCTCATTTCCTACAAGTTGAATCTCGTGCACACGCATCTTTTCTTTCTTATCGATGACTACATCCAAGATTACCTGATTCTTATTAGCGACATCGTTTCGCTGGTTAATCTCGATGTCGGCATTCTTAAATCCTTTGTCATCAAAATATTTCTTGGCCAGAATTTTGGCACGATCAATCATATTAGGCGTAACTTGCGACCCTTTGAGCAAGCCCAACTTGGCCTCCATATCATCCTTTTCCGATTTCTTCAAACCAATATAATTAATCGTGGAAACACGCGGACGCACTTGCAGTTCAATATGAAGATAAGCCTTACTGCCGATAATCGAATCGACGGAGACGGCCACTTTCGAGAAAAGTCCGTGCTTCCAATAGCGTTTTACAGCATCAGTCACCGCGTTTCCGGGGATAGTGATCTCTTGTCCCACACTCAATCCCGAGATACCTGTCAGCACATAGTCTTCGTAACCATCAACTCCCGACACGTTGATACCGCCTATCGTCACCGTGCGCGGGATGCCAGCGTAAGAGATTTCAGGATAATCGACCTTATCCTGTGCCTTTATTTGCAAGCCGAAACACAATGTCACGGCCAACAAAAGCAATACCTTATTTATATGATTCATATCTAAAATATTTTCAAGATACCGAGACTTGCCCACAAACAGGCATTTCTCTCTATGTCTATTCACTCTGTTCCACCTGTGCTTCGGTCTTACCAAACCGGCGTTGACGGCGTTGATAGCTCACAATAGCACGTTGCAAATCCTGCTCTTTAAAGTCAGGCCAATAGATATCACAGAAATATAGCTCTGCATAAGCAATCTGCCAAAGCAGGAAATTGGATATACGCAACTCTCCACCAGTACGAATTAGCAAGTCAGGATCAGGCATAAAGCGTGTTTCAAGATGGTTACAGAACGCCTCTTCGGTGAGCTTCTGCACGACATCTTCACAATTTCCGTCTTCCGACAAAGTTATTGCTTCACGCACAGTAACACGCATTGCCTCGACGATCTCCCATCTTGCAGAGTAGCTCAAAGCCACAACCATCGTCATCGCGGTATTCTGCGCAGTGTGTTCCATCGTCTCCTGCAACTTTTTCTGTACGTCTTCGGGCAATCGTTTGATGTCGCCGATCACACGAAAGCGCACATTATTCTTCATAAATATCTCTCTTCGAGTGACGACAAAACGAGTCCCATCAAGGCCGAAACCTCATCGGCAGGCCTGTTCCAGTTCTCTGTGGAAAACGTATAGAGTGTAAGGAACTTCACACCGAGCCTCGTACACGCTGCGGTAATACGTCTGACAGCATCCACTCCGGCCTGATGTCCGAAGCTGCGAGGTTTTCCCCGCTCTGCGGCCCAACGCCCGTTGCCATCCATTATGATGGCAATATGTCGAGGAATACGATTTAAATCTATCTGTTCTGTCATTCAGAAGTCTTTGTTACAGGTTCTACACTTAGGCGCGAAACTATACGTCAATCCAACTATCATCGTGCTATAACAGTCGGTATTCTTAAAAATACCACTGCTTTTCACACCATAAGGGTCTTTCACTCCATCGAGTTCGTCGCTCAACGAAAAGTGCATCGCCCACTCAATGCCAATGTTCAGGCGCTTGCCTAACTTGTATTTGACACCCAATCCCAATGGGATATGAGCAGTAAAAACATCCTTTCCGCCGCCCGTTACATATGTTCCGCCGAGTCCTGCCAGCACAAATGGCGTCAATCTCTGCGCTCCTCGGTAGTCGCGACCGGTTCCGTAAGGCCAAAAGTTATATTCATATACGAGACCGATATCGGTCAATGTATTATCGAATCGATAAACTTGGCGCCGATACGCGGGATAAACGGTCTTGACATCTGCCGAAGAACCTTTCAACTTTCCATAACTCGCACATAACCGTAAAGCCATATAAGGATTGAGAATACGCCTTAATACAAGCGCGCCCGCAGGTTGCATATCCCGTAAGATACTGCCATTGAAATCGCCTTCATAGGCTACTGCCCCGATGGCTGCACCCGCTTCCCATCGATACTCCATATCTTCTTGCGCATCGACAGCGATTGCCGTGGCAAGAAACAGGATGAGAAAGAGCAGCCGGTGCATTGCTTTCACCCCGCGTTATTCCTTAAACACATTCTGTTCCTTACGCCAACCGAGCTGTGTAAGACGACCTTTCCATATCCGTCCGCTGCCTCCGCATACCATCCATACATGGTTATTGGCATCCACAGTGAGTGCAAACACAGTGGCAGTAGCGGTGAATCCCTTAGGAATCGTTATTGCCGTGTCGGCCCGCCAGACAATTCCGGCATCATAACTCATATACACCGCGGCAAAGCCCTTTGTCTTGTCAGCTCCGATTCCGTGTCCTCCAACTGCTAATAAACCACCGTTATATCCTGCGACACACAAGCCTTGAAGACGCGGCAAACGATATTTCCCGCCTTTCACCGTACCATAATAGGCCCACGGTTGTACTTGTGCACCCGCCGATGTTTCTTCAATCTTTCCCCAAATTGCTGCTGCCGTATCGCCAGCATAATCTGTTGCACTGCGATTTCCGACAAGAATGAGACGTGATGTGTTGCTGTTTGTTTTCAAAGGAAGCGTGCAAAGGCTGATATCTTGAACCGGTAGCAAAGCCGACTTATCATCAAGCGATTCCTCACGCCACGTTATTCCACCATCGGCAGATACTTCTAACATCTTCGAAGCATTGAGTGCATAGAGCTTATTACCGCTTGCACCCATCAATCGATGGATATTTGTCACGGCCACTTGCGTCCAATCAGTTCCGTTTGACGACTTCCAAAGCGCTCCGTTATCCAAGATATAAAGTTGAGCGGCCATTACGCATACATTCTTATATGCCTCACGACCAAATGCTTGCATTCCGGTCAGAGCCCAATTGTTACCATCGGAGGTAGCGGTAGCATACGTTACGGTATTCGTTCCATTATCGCCGAAGACGAAAATCTTGCCGTTAAGACTCACAGCTTTCATTCCCAGCAAACTACCCAACGATGAGTTAGCCTTCAATTCCGTCCAATTAAACACGTTAGGCACCTCTTTATGTACATTCACCCGCACGGTATAAGCCCGATAATTATTGCCCGAATTACTGTAAACACGCACCTCACGCGGACTGCTGAAGTCTAACGAGTCAGTTGCCACATAACGAACCAGACTGTCTTTCGTTGCTCCCGCTTTCTTCAAATTCAGCGCAATGGCACCGCCGCTCTTACCAACGATTGTGGCAATAACCTTAGATGCGTCTACACCGACAGGCAAAGAGTCAGGATTATAGATTTCACGCTTGGTCTGGTCGATATAGAATGCGTATTTGCTTGCATTGAATTTTGCCTTATAAGTACTGTCTTTGCCGGCCTTAGTCTTGGTATGAACCGTCCTTTTGAGTGTCCCTACTGCAAACGAAGTGATAGCTGTGTCTTCGTAATAAGCCACATCTCGGTCTTCACCTTTCAGACAAGCCGTCATTAAAAACATTGCTGTCAGCAGCAACATAGAAGTTAAAAGCTTCTTCTTCATTACACCCTAAATTATGAATTTAGCTGCAAATTTAATCAGAAATCTGCAAATACAACTCGCTTTTAATGGTTTATTATGCAAAAAAGTACCCGATATCGCATTTTTTAAGTTTGTTTAGGTAAAGACGAGTTATACCGAACGAACATATCGGAAAGCAACGGCCCTGGTGCATATTTACGCATATGGATAAAAAAAAGAGGACAACACGAATCACTCGTATTGGCCTCTTGAAAGAATAATGTTATCGGATGTGTGTATTAACCAAAGCGATAATGCTGAGGATAGTCAACAAAGTGACCCACAACAACATCTCGATTGTTCCATAATCTAATAACATAATCTTTACCTTAAAAAATCTATCAAACTACTAACCTAATGAAAACTTATTAAAATGTAAATGCATTCTCACGAACACGGTGCAAAGATACGACATTGTTTTCAAACCAACAAACATTTTCTTCATTATTTTTCTTCTATCCGAAAGAATTTGATTTAAATCAAATTTTACGAGACTGAATTGACAATTTATTGCTCGTCAAAGTAAAAACTTCTACCTTTCGAACTGTACCCGTAGCCCATCAGCACAGCCGACGATTGTTTCTGATGCCACTCTTTACCTTATTTTAAAATAGATGTATATCTTCTATATTGCGAATTTTACCCAAAAGGAAATTCCACAGGCAATTAGATCTCTTCTATTCAATATCTTACTGAAAATCAGCAGCATACAATTCCAGAAGCAATTAGCCGTCAATCGGTTTGCAACTAACGGTTAAACACACGTCGTTTAATGGCTTTTCGCAATGCATTTAACCGTTAGTTGCAAACCGATTGACGGCTAATTGCGAGACATTTTATATATAATTGATTTTCAATCATTTATAAAGACGCTCTCTACTTGTTGATTTTCGTTTGGGAATGATGTTCTTTTGTTTTCTATTCAATTGCGGAGCGATACACCAATTGCCACCTATAAATATGCGGGGTATCGTAAATTCGCTACACATTCCATTTCGATCAACCACTCCGGACGGCACACTTTCGCTCCCAAAAGAATGCGGGGCGTATCAGGATAAGCGGCATTCATAAAGGCTTCTACGGCCTGATAGTCCGACGGATCGCGCAGATAGACCAGCAGATAGGCTACGTCTTTCATCGTAGCTCGGCCGTTTTTGAGCAGTGCCCCAATGTTTTCAAGCAGCCGACCGGTCTGCCGCAGGATGTCGCCTTGATAAAGAACGTCTCCGCGGTTGTCGATACTGGCCGTACCCGAAATAAAGATTTTATGACCGAAAGACGTTCTGATGCTTGTTCCCCGTTCGAAAGCCACACCGTATTCGTGCGCCGGATTGAGGTGATCCGGTGCTTTGAGATAGGTCTTGTCAGCCTCGGTGAGGCCGGGATAAGTGAGAAAGTCAATACCCACCAACGCATTGCGCACCTGCGAATAACCACCGATGCCTGTGCTGGCAATAAAATGCGAGTCGGCAGTCAGGCCGTAACGGCGGAACACATCATTGCGAGCACGCACCATTCCTTCGTAATTCACATCGATATCAGCCATATATATCCACGTGCGTACACAATGTTCTTTGAGCGAAAGACGATGTTTCCCAAGTTCTTCGAGATACTTTTCAAAGAGCAGAATAGTCTGGGTGTAAGCGTTGTTGCCGCGCGTCTCCTCCTCATTGAGCCGCATACTGTGGAAGAGAAAGTCTTGCGGAGCGTCCGAAGTCTTGATTAATACCGAGACCTTAGAGCCGTTCAGCGGTATCTGTTCAACAATGGTATGGGGCAATTGACTTAAAATCTCTTTGTAAAGAGCCGATTTCAGCAGTGTGTCATACTGATTTTGGGCGTCGCTCAAGAATATTTTACTGTATTGCAAGCGCCTGCCTGCAAGGCCCTCCATATCCAGACGATTGCCCACCGACATATATAGCTCGATCAATCGTTCTGCAACGGTGCCCCGTCCTTTGGCCGATAAGATAAAATATTGTTCCATTTCGTCTTGCATTTTATAATGCAAAAATAAGGATTCTTGCTGAAAATGCGTAACGAAACGGTGTGAAAGACACACAAAATACCTATAAATGATGTCTCCGTGGGCAATAATCCGGCTCCTTTCCGTTGGAGAAAAAGGGAGCGGCCGGCTCTTATTTGATCAGTATTTTACTCTTTTTCCCTTTATAAGTATAGACATTCAGATGAATGACTGACCCCTTGGCAACATCTCGCAGTGGCACACTGAGATGGCCGCGGACGCTGTAATACTGGGGCACTCCGTTTTGATGATGCAACAAGGTGAGATAAATGTGCGACACGTTGTTGGCCGATTGCTTGACGGAATCGCACGAAATGCCGAGCGTCTGACGAGTGTCGGGAGTGTCAGTCTTACCTGTTTTAACAGCGAAACCGACATTGAGATACTTCCGGTTGCGACTGATCCACGCACTCTCAAAGATGAGCGGATCGGTGAACCGTGGCTCACCCTCAGCCATTTTACGCCATTTCATCACAGGAATTTGCTTCATTCGCACCGCTTCCGGTCCCTCTTCGCTAAGGTTGTAATAGGCTAACACACGATAAACGGAATCGCCCCGTACGGCCCAATCAACCGTAATGCGCGGCGAAAAAGCAACGGAATCACCGTCGTCGGTGATAAGATAATCGACCACTCGGGGCGAAGTGGTGTGCAACTCGGCAAAATCGGCACGCAGATAAGAATATTTTCCGTCGCCTGTCCGGTAGTTTTCACGTTGGCAACTCATCACGATGACAAGCAGACCGACTACTGCAAGGAATTTCTTCATAGGTTATTGGGCGGCAAGATAATTGATAGCTGGATTGGCATACATTGTCAACAGACGTTCACGCAGATAGGATTCGTCTTTGTTTTCAAGCTCAATCTTGGCCAACTGACCACTGATGTATTGTTCAAAAGCGGTTTGGTCGACATCCGTATACGCCGAACGGTAGGCCGTCGACCCCCGAAGCAGATCGAGTGCAACATAATTGCAGGGGTAGAGTCGATAGTTTCGGTGAATCTGTCGGTCGATAAACGCAGCAACAGAAGCATACAGTTCGGTTTTCGGCAGCGCCGGATCGAGTTGCGTGAGATAGTTGTCGAGACACGGTGCACATTGATAATGGATACGCCCTTTGTATCCGAAAATGCCCGTTTGCATACTGACAAGGTCGTCTTGCGGGCTCTTCTTCCATCCCTGCACATCGCGTTTGAGCTGAAACTCCTGTGCTTTGAGATAGTCGCAGGGGTCGAATTCATACGAAATTGTCAGCGGAACGATATGCAATTGGATGAGTCGCTCGACCGCAGACCCCGTTCCTCCCATCGCCATCATTTTAAGAACGGCCTCCTGTGTACGGTCATCCGAGTCCTTAGCACGGCCTTCGCGCTGTGCAATCCACACGTTTTCGTGCTTCACATTTACTGCATAGTGCATATATTCGGACAGTCTTCGGCTGGCCGCCAGCATCTGTCGCATCGGCAGATTGCGCTCGACAATAAACGATTTGTTGACTCTCACGAGGTCTTTTATCCACGGAAGCGACAGCAGGTTGTCGCCGATGGCTATCTCACAGGTCGTCGTGAAGCCCACATCTATGAGTAATTTGTCGAGGAAAGCAGAGTCGAGCACGATGTCACGGTGGTTACTTATAAAGGTAAATCGGCCCTGATTACCAATCGCCGAGATATCGATATCGCAGCTTTTGCTGGCTTTTGACAGGAGCTTTTCAAGAAAACCGTAACAGAAAGTGTGCTGAAACTCCAAGCCGGTCTTACATTCCCGCATCCTTGTTGCAAACATATCGAAAGACATTTCGGGCATAATGAAAGCGATAACTTTACGAAACTGCTCGTTATTCAGCAGTCTTTCAAACACTTCGGGCAGCTCTTCGGGCTCGAAAGGACGTATCGGATCGAATTCAGATAGCGTGGACATAGATTCTTGTTGATTTTTGGGGATTGTGCGTTTAGACGTTAAATCGTGTGCGTTTAATCATTAGTTGGATTGCATTTAACCGTTAGTCAGGTTGCGTTTAACGGTTAAATGCAACTCGACTAACGTCTTTTCACGACATCTGATTTTCAATAATATCGGTCAAGACATCCTTAATGTCTAAGCCAGCAGCTTTCACTTGCTGCGGAATAAAGCTCGTGGCGGTCATTCCCGGAGTACTATTGATCTCGAGCATATTGATGACATCGCGACCGTTTTGATCTTGGGAAATGATGTAATCGATGCGAATGATGCCGTTGCAATGCAATATGTCATAGATCTTCGACGTCTCTTCGGCCACCCGTTCGGCCGTTTCGGGATTGAGACGAGCAGGTGTTATCTCTTCGACTTGTCCGTTATACTTGGCGTCGTAATCAAAAAACTCGTTGCTGGTAACGACTTCCGTGGCGGGAAATACGACCGACTTGGTTTTCGTTTTGTAGCAACCGACAGAGATTTCCGTACCTTTCAGGTAGCGTTCTATCATCACTTCGTCGCTCTCCATAAATGCAACGCGCAAGGCAGGAGCTAACTGATCGGCGTTCTTTACCTTTGAAATACCGAAGCTCGAACCGTCGGCCGCAGGCTTGACAAAGCACGGCCACCCAATGCGCGACGCTATTTCAGCCTCGGAATACTTATCTTCTTCACCGCGACGAAGCAGCAAACTATCGGCCACATTCACACCGAAGCCGCGCAGATAATTGTTAAGCACGAATTTATCAAACGTCATTGCCTCCACCAAAACGCCACTTGTGCTGTACGGAATATGCAGAAGCTCGAAGTAACCTTGCATTATTCCGTTCTCACCGGGCGTTCCGTGAATTGTAATATACGCGTAATCGAACACCACGAGCTTGCCATTCACCAGAAAAGAAAAGTCGTTTTTATCAATGGGAGCCGTGGTTCCGTCTTCAAAATGCACGTTCCAATCGAGTCCTTTCACGTCGACAATGTAGACATTATAGCGCTCTTTATCAAAGAAAGAGTACAAACCTTGAGCCGAACGCATTGAGACGTCATGCTCGGAAGAATCTCCACCGCACACGATGGCTATGTTTCTTTTGGGATTTTCCATATCTTTTGTGTCCTTAATTATCGTAAGTGTCGATGGTGGTACCCGTTATAAAGGCTCTCCATTTATCTATCAGCTGCTCCATATCACGCGGAAGCGGTGCACAGAAATCCATCTCTCGGCCAGTAGTCGGGTGCCGGAAGCCCAGCGTTCGGGCGTGAAGTGCCTGACGATTGCATAATTTAAAGCAGTTTTGAATGAACGACTTGTACGTCGAACTACGGTTACCGCGCAGAATTTCGGTACCTCCATAACGCTCATCGGCAAACAACGGGTGACCGATATGCCGCAAGTGAGCTCGAATCTGATGTGTCCGGCCTGTCTCGAGCATACATTCTATCAACGTAACATAGCCGAAACGCTCGAGCACGCGATAGTGAGTGACGGCCGGTTTGCCGATACCCGAAACGGGATCGAATACTTTCATCCGCAGCCGATCACGCGGATCGCGCCCAATATTGCCCTCGATGCGACCTTCATCTTCGGCGAAATGGCCCCACACCAAGGCATTATAGCTGCGCCGAGTGGTCTTGTTGAAGAACTGAACACCCAACTTACGCTTAGCATCGGGCGTCTTGGCAACAAGCAACAGACCGCTGGTGTCTTTATCGATACGATGTACCAAGCCAACCTCGGGGTCGTTGGGATCATACGAAGGCAAGTCTTTCAGATGCCAGGCAACGGCATTCACCAACGTGCCATGGAAGTTTCCGGCACCCGGATGGACAACAAGTCCAGCGGGTTTATCGATTACCAGCAACTCAGCATCTTCGTAAATGATGTTCAACGGGATGTCTTCGGCCTCGATAGTGCTATCGTGTCGCGGGCGGTCAAGCATTAAAGTGATTACATCGTTGGGCCTAACTTTATAATTACTTTTCACCGGACGATCGTTCACGTGTACGAAACCGGCATCCGCAGCCTGCTGAATGCGGTTGCGACTGGAATGCTGCAACTTCTCGAACATATATTTATCGATGCGCAACGGGCTTTGCCCCTCGTCTACAACGATGCGGAAATGTTCATAGAGCGGCTGTTGCTCATCTTCCAATTCATCGATTTCTTCTGTATATTCAGTCATTATCACTTCTTTTCCTGACCGTTGGCCGGTGCGGGTTTCGGTGCAGTCGGCGACTCGTTCGCAGGCGGACCTGTCACCTCTTCAAACTCATCGACATCGCCTTCCGCATTCAATTCGATGGGTTCTACATAATTGATGGAGTCTGATTCACTACGCATTCCGTTGCCGACTTGTATTGTCAGTACATCATCTATGGATATTCTATCGCCAGTCGACACGTGGTGGCCCCGTACCAAGACACCGTACACCCAGTCTTTTTCACCCGGAATAAACTCGGGTGACCCCAACTTGAAGCCCATTGCTCTGAGTTTGACCATCGCTTCACGCAGAGAACTGTTGTCGATAACATCCGGCAGGGTAATAGTCGGCGTGTTCAGCGAGTTGATCGTGAGGTAAACGATATGCCCGGTCTTCACTCGTTCTCTTGCACCCGGCGATTGGGCGAGGACACATCCGGCCGGAAGTGTCTTGACATAACCCGTATCGATGACCTCGACTTGCAGTCCGGCGTCATTAAGAATGTACTTGGCGTCGTTGAAAGACTTATGCAACACGTTAGGGATTGATATCGATTCGCCGTGATGGGTATAGCTTTCAAGCCCAAACTTGACGCCTAATCCCAATACGACAACTACCGCAACCATTGCCAAAATGTTGCCCCAGAGGTATTTACTCATCAGTTTCTGTACAAAATCCGAAGACTTCATTCCTTTCGTTTCGTTGTCAGCTGCAAAGTTAAAAAATAAAAGTGAGAATCAAGAGTAGATAATTGATAATTCTTAATCCTCTAAGTTAGGGGTTGGGAGACTGTGAACGGAAACACGTTTTATAATTCATCGTATGCAATGTACCATTCGTAATTGATAAATAACGTACCTTTCACATCCATATAGAGAACAATCGGCATATTATCCCATTAACCAATCCTGCCTATTTTACCACGCTCTACACCCGTGTAAGGGCCGATCGGCGCATCGCCCCGCAGCTGAATAAGAAGGCGAAAGAACAGAAACTGAGCAATACTCATATAGCATTGATTATCAGCGACATATAAACTACATCACGAATAACGGTTAAACGCATTACAAATAACCGTTAGTTGGCGTGCGAAAAGCCATTAAACGGCACGCGGTTAACCGTTAATCGTCATACAATTGACAGCTAATCAAAATACGCTTTTTATCTTATTGATTTACAATTGATTACATTCGCTCAATCCTCAATTGCAAAATCGAGTTCTGCTTCACCTAAAAGCTGGAAACTACGGCGGTGGTAAGACGTGATGCCGAACGACCGGATGGCCTCGCGATGACGACGAGTGGGATAGCCTTTATTGCTCGCCCAATCGTACACGGGATATTCGCGCGCCAGCTGCTGCATATATTCGTCGCGATGGGTTTTGGCCAGAATGCTCGCAGCAGCTATCGACTGATATTTTCCATCGCCTTTAACGATGGTGGTGAAAGGCAAATTCTGATAAGGAACAAACCGATTTCCGTCAACGATAATGGCCTGTGGGCGCACCCGAAGCTGGTCTAACGCACGATGCATAGCCAAAAAGCTGGCACGGAGAATATTGATTCGGTCAATCTCTTCGGGCGTAACCACTCCCACGGCCCACGCCAATGCGTCGCGCTCTATCGCCTGGCGGAGCTGCGACCGACACTTAGACGACAACTTCTTAGAATCGTTCAGCGCCGGATTATCATAATCATCGGGTAGGATAACAGCTGCTGCGAAGACGCTTCCGGCCAAACATCCGCGTCCCGCTTCATCGCATCCGGCCTCGATCAGACCGTTATAGTAATGTGGGGTAAGCATTCGACTCGCACTTAAAACATATTGCTTACACGCCGAATGCCTGCTACGAGTGCATTGATCTCTGCTTTTGTGTTGTACAAAGCAAATGAAGCCCGCACCGTTCCGGCAATGCCCAAGTGCGTCATTAGCGGCTGAGCACAGTGGTGCCCGGTGCGAACAGCAATGCCGAGGCGGTCTAATAGCGTGCCCATATCTAAGTGATGGATGTCGCGAACAAGAAAACTTACCACGGCATCCTGATGCTCTGCCTCACCGAACAGTCGTATCCCCTCAATTGTTTTCAGCTCCTGCACGGCATAACGGGTAAGCTCCTGCTCATACCGTTGAATATTATCGAGACCGAGATCGGTCATAAATCGGATGGCCGTTGCAAGTCCGTGAGTGGCAATATAATCAGGTGTGCCGGCCTCGAATTTGAACGGGAGCTCGGCGAATGTTGTCCTTTCAAAGTCTACATTGGCAATCATCTCGCCGCCGCCTTGATACGGCGGCAGGCGGTCTAACCACGACTCCTTGCCGTAAAGCACACCAATACCTGTGGGACCATACATCTTATGTCCGCTGAAAGCAAAGAAATCACAGTCTAACTCCTGCATATCCACCTTAAAATGAGGAGCACTTTGAGCCCCATCCAGCACCACGGGGACATCGTGTTCGTGAGCTATTCGGATGATGTCTTGCACGGAATTCACCGTCCCGAGCACGTTACTTACGTGGGCAACGCTTACCAATCGCGTGCGTGGTGTAAACAGATTGGCATACGCCTGTATGTCGAGTTCACCGCGATCGGTCATTGGAATCACGCGGATGGCAATGCCTTTACGAGCTGCTTGTAACTGCCACGGAACGATATTAGAATGGTGTTCCATCACCGAGACAATCACTTCATCGCCCGGTTGCATCTCGCCGTCGCAGAAAGAAGTGGCTACAAGGTTCAGACTTTCGGTGGTTCCGCGGGTGAAAACAATCTCATTCGCCGAACGAGCGTTGATAAACCGGCGCACGGTTTCGCGTGCTTGCTCGTGCAAGTCGGTAGCTTGCTGAGAGAGATAGTGAACGCCTCGATGCACATTTGCATTGACATTGAGATACTCTTCACGCATAGCATCAAGCACGCAAAGCGGCTTTTGCGTGGTAGCTGCATTGTCGAGATAAACCAACGGATGCCCATACACCTCGCGAGAGAGTATCGGAAAAGAAGCACGGATTAATTTATCATTCATCATTCACAATTCATAATTGGCACCTTCGATAGTAGACGTATCCCCTTTCATTATCTTAATCTCTTACTTTCTTACTCTTTTAATCCTCTTTTCATCTTTCATCAATCATCATTCATCCCTTTTCACCCTTTCACCTTTTCACTTTTCCACTCTTAATTGCCTGCATCCCTCACATCGATCGAGTTCACCACGGAAGCGTTTTTCCACTAAATGGTGCAGGCGATCGCGCAAAGGTGTGAGCTGCATTTGGTCGATCACCTCATTGATAAAGGCAAATTCGAGCAAGAGCTTGGCTTCTTCAAGACTGATTCCACGCTGACGCATATAGAAAAGAGCGGCATCATTGAGCTGGCCTATGGTCGAACCGTGGGCGCATTTCACGTCGTCGGCATAGATTTCGAGCATCGGTTGCGTAAACATTCGAGCCTCCTTGGTGACGCAGATGTTCTGATTGCGCTCCTCGGAACTGGTCTTCTGTGCTCCATGACGTACCAATACGCGGCCCGCAAAAGCTCCGGTTGATCGGTCGTCGAGTACATATTTATAGAGTTCCCGACTGGTACAGCGCGGCACCTGATGGTCTATCATCGTATTGTTGTCTACGTGCTGTTGCCCGTCGGCCACGACACAGCCGCAGAGATTACATTCAGCACCCTCGCCTTTGAATATAAGGTCGGCACGATTGCGTGTAATTCCGTTGTGAAGTGTGATGACATTGTGATTCACCCGACTGTCGGCCTGCTGCTCGATATACACATTGCTCACCCTGACATTCTTGTAATGGGTTTCCTCCAAACAGTAAAGATCGAGCTGAGCGTTGGCTTCCACGTACGCCTCTATCACCTGTGTGGCCAGGAAATTGCGGTCGTCCATCGTGTGATCGCAGAAAAGAAACTTTGCTTCTGCACCTTCTTCGAGTACGATCAACACCCGACGGTTAACCATCAAATCGACATCCGAGCGGAGAATATTCACCACTTGAATGGTGCGATCTATCTTTACGCCCCGCGGAACATACACAACGAGTCCGTCTTCGGCCAGCATCGTGTTGAGCGCCGTTATCGCATCGTCGGCCGTTTGGGCCAACTTTGCATAATAACGGGCAATAAGCTCGGGCCGATCAGTGGCCACTCGGTTGAGCGAATCAACCAAAACGCCCTCGGGCAGCTGTACTTTGGGTTGCGTTCGGGTGTAAAAACTGTCGTTGACAACGAAATACAGTGATGTACTCAGATTGGGAACGTCACAGCTGAAGACGTCGTATGGGTTGACGGGAATGTCGATTCGTTTGAGATTCAACCCGTAATCGGGCTCGAAAAGTTGCTGTATGTCGGTATATTTATATCGTTCTTGTTTACGCGAAGGGAACCCTTGGCGACGGAAGTCATCAAAAGCGCGGTCGCGAACGGCATTGAGCGGTGCAGCAGAATGGTCGAAAATCACCTGCCGATTGGCCTCATACAGGTCGATATATTGTTTTTCGCTTTGCATAAATTCAGTCTTCTTGCTTATTCACCGACCTCTGCTTTGATCCAGTCATAGCCTTTGGCTTCGATCTCTTTGGCTAATTCTGGCCCGCCGGACTTCACAATTCGCCCCTTGTAAAGCACATGAATGACGTCAGGTTTGAGGATATCAAGCAGACGTTCGTAATGTGTTATGACTATAGTCGACGTATCAGCACGCTTCAATTTATTGACACCCTCGGCCACAATACGCAGTGCATCGACATCTAAACCGGAGTCTGTTTCATCCAAAATAGCCAATTTCGGCTCGAGCATAGCCATCTGGAAGATCTCGTTTCGCTTCTTTTCGCCTCCGCTGAAACCCTCATTCACAGAGCGATTGGACAATTTTGCGTCGAGTTCTACAATGCTTCGCTTCTCTTTCATCAGCTTGATGAAGTCGGCGGCAGACATCGGCGGGAGTCCCAAATACTTGCGTTTCTCGTTGATGGCAGCACGCATAAAGTTGGTCATAGATACACCCGGAATCTCAACCGGATATTGAAACGAGAGAAACAAGCCCTCGTTGGCCCTGTCTTCGGGCTTCATTTCGAGTAGGTTTTTACCGTTAAAGTAAGCCTCTCCACGTGTAACCTCGTAGAGTGGATTGCCCACCAACACGGCCGACAGTGTACTTTTACCCGATCCGTTGGGGCCCATTATAGCGTGGGTTTCGCCATCTCGTACGGTGAGATCAATGCCCCGCAATATCTCTTTGCCTGCAATTGAGGCGTGTAAATCTTTTACTTGCAACATAAGTTTATGAGTTGATGAGTTCATAAGTTTGTGAGTTGATGAGGTAATGAGTTTGTAAATTGATGCGTTTTAAGTTTTAAACGCTCATCTTTCACCATTCATCCGTCATCCATCAGCATTCATCCGTCACTCCTACCCTACTGTTCCTTCGAGCGAAACACTCAAAAGTTTTTGGGCTTCAACGGCAAATTCCATCGGCAATTTATTCAAAACTTCCTTGGCATAACCGTTAACAATCAGGCCAACAGCTTGCTCCGTAGGTATGCCTCGCTGATTGCAGTAGAACAATTGCTCCTCGCTGATCTTGCTGGTTGTGGCTTCGTGTTCTACGATTGCTGTGTCGTTGTGAATGTCCATATATGGAAACGTATGCGCACCACAGTCACTTCCGAGCAGCAGACTATCGCAAGAGCTGTAATTTCGGGCATTATCCGCATTGGCAGTAGCACGTACCAAGCCTCGATAAGAGTTCTGACTATGACCCGCACTGATACCTTTCGAGATGATGGTAGACTTTGTATTCTTGCCCATATGAATCATCTTGGTACCCGTGTCGGCCTCCTGATAATTGTTGGTAACGGCTACCGAATAGAATTCTGCTTGCGAATCGTCGCCCCGAAGAATACAAGACGGATACTTCCAAGTAATGGCGCTGCCCGTTTCTACCTGTGTCCACGACAGCTTCGAGCCGTTACCGCGCAGGTCACCGCGCTTCGTTACGAGGTTAAAGACACCTCCTCGGCCTCTCTCATCACCCGGATACCAGTTCTGAACAGTTGAATACTTCACCTCAGCAGCCTCTTTTACAATAATCTCTACTATCGCAGCGTGCAGCTGATTCTCGTCTCTCATTGGGGCAGTACAGCCTTCTAAATAGCTCACATACGCGTTATCTTCGGCCACAATGAGTGTACGCTCGAACTGACCGGTATTTCTTGCATTGATACGGAAATATGAACTGAGTTCCATCGGGCAACGAACGCCCTTGGGAATATATACAAACGAACCGTCGCTAAATACTGCACTGTTGAGCGCTGCGAAGAAATTGTCACTATAAGGAACGACTGTTCCCAAGTATTCGCGTACCAAGTCGGGATGCGTTTTAACGGCTTCGCCGATTGAACAAAAAATAATTCCTTTCTCGGCGAGCTTTTCCTTAAATGTCGTTTTCACCGAAACGGAGTCCATAATGGCATCTACTGCCGTTCCACTCAATGCCAAACGCTCTTCCAAAGGGATGCCAAGCTTCTCGAAAGTCTTCTCCATTTCGGGATCGATCTCTTTGTTTTTGGGCTTCTTAGCCAATGGATCGGCATAATAAGAGATGGCTTGATAATCGATTTCAGGCAATCGGACGTGTCCCCACGAGGGCTGTTTCAGCTTCTGCCAATAACGAAATGCCTGTAAGCGAAACGCCAAAAGCCATTCCGGTTCACCTTTTTTTACGGAGATCAAACGCACAACATCTTCGCTCAAACCTTTCTCAATGATATCCGTATGCACGTCTGTGGTGAAGCCGAACTCATATTTTTGTTCGGCTACTTGCTTCACATACGCATTCTTATTGTTATTATCCATCATTTACTGAATGATTAACCGATTGTAGGAACATACGCTACGTACGCCCCTACAATCGTCAGATACAAAATCCATACCACACTTCGGGATGGTAACAAATGTGCCTACAACTTCTGTTGAACCTCAATCTCGGTGAAGGTTTCAATGATATCGCCTTGCTGAATATCGTTGAAGTTGACGAAACTGATACCGCACTCGAAGCCGGAAGCCACCTCTTTAACATCGTCTTTATAACGTTTCAAGGCGTTGAGATCGCCTGTATGGATTACAATTCCGTCGCGAACAAGCCGCGCTTTGTCGCTTCTGTGCACCTTGCCTTCGGTTACAAAGGCACCGGCAACAGTTCCGACCTTCGATATTTTGAATACTTCGCGCACCTCAACTTCACCTGTTACCACTTCTTTCTTCACTTTATCGAGCATTCCGATCATTGCAGACTTCACGTCGTCGATGGCGTCGTAGATCACGGAATAGGTATTGATCTCTACACCTTCTTGCTCAGCCAGCTTGCGTGCAGCAGCCGACGGGCGCACTTGGAAGCCCACTATGATGGCGTCAGAAGCATCGGCCAGGGTGACATCACTCTCTGAAATCTGTCCAACGGCCTTGTAAATGACGTCTACTTTGATCTTTTCGGTAGACAGTTTGATGAACGAATCGCTCAGCGCTTCTATCGAACCGTCGGTATCTCCTTTGACAATGATGTTCAGTTCTTTGAATGATCCTAAGGCAATTCGATGTGAGATGTCGCTCAGCGTTAATCGTTTCTGCGTGCGAAGACCTTGCTCTCGTTGCAGCTGCAATCGTTTGTTGGCGATGTCGCGAGCCTCTTGCTCGATCTCTAAAACGTGGAATGTGTCGCCGGCTGTCGGTGCACCATTGAGTCCCAAGATAATAGCAGGCTCAGCAGGACATGCTTCTTCGATGCGCTGATTGCGCTCGTTGAACATCGCTTTGATTCGACCCCAACTGGTTCCGGCGATTACATTGTCGCCCACCCGCAGTGTTCCGTTGCTCACGAGCAGCGTACTGACATATCCGCGACCTTTATCTAATGACGATTCAATGATACTTCCCGTAGCCTTTCGATTGGGATTAGCCTTCAAGTCAAGCATTTCGGCTTCGAGAAGCACCTTTTCCAAGAGCTCTTTCACGCCCAACCCCTGCTTGGCACTAATCTCCTGACACTGGTATTTACCACCCCAATCTTCCACAAGAAGGTTCATTTGCGAAAGATCTTCACGTATTTTGTCAGAGTTGGCACCCGGTTTATCAATCTTGTTGATGGCAAACACCATCGGCACATTAGCTGCTTGAGCATGCGCAATAGCCTCGCGCGTGGTCGGCATCACACTGTCGTCGGCCGCAATGATGATAATCGCGATGTCGGTAACCTGTGTTCCGCGGGCACGCATAGCCGTAAACGCTTCGTGTCCCGGGGTATCCAAGAAAGTGATACGGCGTCCGTCTTCGAGCTTCACGTTGTAAGCACCGATGTGTTGAGTGATTCCGCCGGCCTCACCCGCAATGACATTGGTCTTGCGAATGTAGTCGAGCAGCGATGTCTTACCGTGATCCACGTGTCCCATCACCGTTACAATGGGCGCGCGCGATACGAGTTCCGACTCGTCGTCGGCCTCTTCGGTCACGGCTTCAGACACTTCGGCACTCACATATTCAGTCTTGAAGCCGAACTCTTCGGCAACAAGATTGATTGTTTCGGCATCCAGGCGCTGGTTGATCGACACCATAATGCCGACACTCATCAACGTACCGATAACCTGATTGACCGATACATCCATCATCGTTGCAAGTTCGCTGACGGTGACAAACTCCGTGAGCTTCAGCGTTTTGCTGTCTTTGCGCTCGGCACGAGCCTCTTCGTTGAGCTTCTCCTGCACGGCATCGCGCTTCTCTTTGCGGTACTTCGCACCCTTCTTGTTCTGATTCTGTTTATTGGTAAGCCGTGCCAGCGTCTCCTTTACTTGGCGTGCTACATCCTCTTCGTTCACTTCCAAAGGCTTGCGATTGCGCTTGCGGTTCTTGCTTTTCTTACCGGAGGCATTTTTGTTTGCGGCCGAATTACCGGTATTCGCAGGCTGATTGGCCGCAGCATTGATATCTACGCGCTCCTTGTTGATACGAACCCGCTTCTTACGCTCGCCTCCTGCCTGTCGGTTTTTCTCTTCGCGCTCTTTCCGTCGTTCTTCTTTCGACTTCTTCTTAGGCCGTGTACTCTGGTTGATTGCATCGAGATCGATTTTCCCGAGTACGTTTACCTTGGGCGCGTTGAGCATCGCTTTCTCACTCTTCAACTGGAAAATAGCGGGGCCGGAAGACTTGTCTTCGGCAGATTCAGATACGCCTTGTTCTACGGATTTTACTCCCTCGGAAACAGGGATATCATCAGTCGGTTTCTCAGATACCGTTACTTGCACTGCGTTTAACGGCTTTTCGTGCTGCGATTTACCGTTAGTTGCATCGCGATTTACCGTTAGTTGCGCAGCAGGCTCACCCAACTTTACAACCATCTCATTATCAACGGGTTGCACGTTTGTCTCTTTTTCAGTCGACACAACGGCTTTTGCGTCTTGCTTTTCTTGTACAACAGTCGGTTCGATTGTTGACGGAGCTGTCTTTTCCGATGCTTCGGAAGCGGCGCTTTTGGCAGAAGATTCTTTCTTCGGAGCCATCTCCTGCGCAGACTCGACAGGTATATCGGCAGCCGGTTTCTTACCGACGTTGTCGAGATCGATTTTACCCAGCGGTTTAAACTGCTGTTGTTTGGTCGATTTGAGCAGACTCTCTGCCCGATTGTCTTTGGCCTCTCGCGAAGGCTTCTTATCTTTGGACTTCTTCGAGAAAAGGCGTTCGGCCTGGCTACGGACCTCTGCATCCTGCTTGAAAGCTTCGATCAGCGCTTGGTATTGGGCCTCACTGAGTTTGAAACTCAGTTCGTTTTTCACTTCTCCCAGTTCGTTTCGTTTCTCCAAGAACTCAACGGCCGTTTGAAGTCCGATGTTTAATTCACGTAATGCTTTATTTAATCTGATGCTCATTGAATATCTCTCTTTTCTGTTGATAGGTGTTGGGACGCATCGGCGTTACGTTCCGTTGGTAATCGTTTGCTGGTTGGAAAGAACGCACACGCCGCCGTGCGCTCCTATAACGGGGTGCCCATTACCGTTCAAATTCGGCTTGGAGCACGCGCAGCATGTTGTCGACAGTCTCCTCTTCAAGGTCGGCTTTCTCGATCAACATCTCCCGAGGAGCATTGAGTACAGCCTTAGCCGTATCAAGACCAATGGCCTTGATGGCATCAATAACCCACTGATCAATTTCATCTGCAAACTCATCGAGATAGATATCTTCGTCTCCCTCGTCGCCGGCAACTTCTCTGAACACATCGATTGTAAATTCGGTGAGCATCGAGGCAAGCTTAATGTTGAGCCCGCTACGGCCGATTGCCAATGAAACTTCTTCCGGTTGGAGGAATACTTCAGCCTTATGATTCTCCTCATCGAGCGTAATGCTGCTCACACGTGCAGGACTAAGGGCACGCTGAATGAAGAGTTTCGTGTTGGAAGTGTAATTGATTACGTCGATGTTTTCATTGCAGAGCTCACGCACAATGCCGTGAACACGACTACCCTTGACGCCCACACAGGCTCCCACGGGGTCTATTCGCTCGTCGTAACTCTCAACAGCCACCTTGGCTCTTTCACCTGGCATCCGGGCGATTCGCTTGATAGAGATAAGTCCGTCATTGATTTCGGGCACCTCAGCTTCCAACAATCGTTCGAGGAACACAGGACTGGTGCGACTCAAAATGATCTTCGGATTGTTGTTTTCATTATCCACTCGCAGGATGACGGCGCGCAAAGTCTCGCCCTTGTGATACTGATCTGAGGGGATTTGTTCAGACTTCGGCAGAATTAACTCATTGTTTTCGTCGTCAACTACCAGACTTCGCGTTTCCATATCTGATAAACCTCACCCGAAATAATCTGTCCCACGCGGTCCTTATACTTATTATATAAAGAGTCATGTTCAAGTTCGAGGATCTTGGAAGCCAGTGTTTGGCGAAGCGTCAGTATGGCGCGGCGTCCGAATTTGGCAAAATCTACGCGTTCGGAAACGTCTTCGCCCACCTCATAATCGGGTTCGATCTTCTGCGCTTCAGCAAGAGCAATTTGCTTGTTTTCGTCTTCCACATCTCCGTCTGCTACCACAATACGATTGCGATAGATTTCAAAGTCGCCCTTATCAGGGTTTACAATGACGTCAAAATTCTCATCGCTGCCGAATATTTTGGTCAAAACGTTGCGGAAACTCTCTTCGAGTACGCTCACCAAAGTAGTGCGATCGATATTCTTTGTGTCTTTAAACTCCCTGAAAGTATCAATCATACTGATTGTCTCTTCATCCTTTTTTCTTAGTGCCATATAAGTTTTTGAATTTTATTTTTTCTGAGTTCATTCGCTTTTAAGTTGATGAGCAGGTGAGGTTTCGCTTTCGTCGAGTATAGAACAATAGTAACTCGAAAGTTCGTTTACTGCAACCTCCGCCGACTTCAAGGTTAAAAAACGAAAAGACTTACTTAAAGTCGATGATGTATTTCGTATATTTCACTTTGTCCATTTGATACTCGTGCACCACATCTTGCAGTTCGGGGCGCTTCTTTCCTTCTACTTTCACCTTTTCACGAACCGTGACCGTGAAGTCGTCCCCATCCACATTGGTCAAAATTCCTTTGATTTTCTTGCCCTCGGAGTCCATCACTTCCACCTCTTTCCCAATGAAATTGATGTACTGTTGCGGCACTTTGAAAGGCTGACCAAGCCCTGCCGAACCTACTTCCAGCTCATAATCTTCTTCGTCTCGGCTGAGATGATCCTCAATGTAACGGCTTAATTCTACGCAGTCTTCAATCCATACGCCCTCGGCGTGGTCGATTTCCACCACGATTTTATCGTCTTGGCTGATCTCAATACCTACTAAAAAGTAGTCTTTTCCTGTAAGCCACTCATCGACTAACGTTTTTACGATCTTCTTGTCAATCATAAATAATTTATTAAAAACAGAATGAGGAGCTCTTATCAGAGCCCCCCATTCCACTGAACGGTGCAAAGTTACGAACATTTCCGCACATAACCAAGCATTTCCTGAGATATTTTCGATCGGCCGATTCACATAAAACTCCCTGTGTTTTTTATTCCGATCAAAAAAAGTTTTATTTCAATCGAAAAACAACAAACAGACACCCTGCTTCTCATTAACCGTTAAATGTCGCGCAACTAACCGTTAGTCACCCTTCGTTTAACCGTTAATTGCGCACCGATTAACGGTTAGTTGCAGCGTGATTAACTGTTAATCAGAACGGTCTCTCTATCCTTCTCTGCAAATAAGTATATGCTGTTATGTTTTGGCGATAATAAAACGTAAAAAGAAAAAAGGCTGAAAAGATGGCACAGAGATGTTTTGTACCGTCTTTTCAGCCGCTCATATTTTCGTATCTAATCTCTAATCACGCTTCGCGTTGCCGCGTACCCATACGCGCTTCGACTACATTGACAACGTAATCGCCGAGCTTTTCACATTCGGCAATAATGTCCATATACATCGTTCCGATAGCATAGGTATAGAGATGATCGTTTACATCGTTGATGTTTTCACTCTTCAACTGGTTGCGATAGTTGTTGATCTCGTTCTCAATGTTGAACGAACGGTTGACGTCGAGATTCTCCTTGCGGTCGTTGAGCATAATATTCATCTGCGAGAGAGCATCGTCGGTCAGTTCGAACATCTGATGAATGTGTTCGTATTGCCGTTCGGTGAAGTCTTCTTTACTCTTTACTTTGCGGCTAATAGTGCGAGCTATGTTGTAACAACTGTCTCCGATGCTTTCAAGTTCGCTGATTTCGCGCAGCATCGCACGGATATTCGCTTTGGTTTCATCGCTTAAATGGGCATCGCTCACTTGATCGAGATACTTCGCTATTTCGATTTCCATATTGTCGCTGATGCCTTCATACTTCTCGATTCGGGTGAAGAGCTTGACAAAAACATTGTCTTCGGACGTGCCGAGAAGTTCGCGCACCATACCGAACATTCGCTGAATACGCTCTGCAAACGACTGAATCTCCTTGCGAGCTTCTAACACCGAGAGTTCGGGTGTCTGCAAAATACCGCTGCTGATGAAGCGAAGACGGAAGTCGTCTTCGTCTTCCGAACGGCGAGGCTTGATGACTCGGCACACGATTTTCTCAATTTGGTGGATAAACCAGATAAGAATCATCGTATTGGTGATGTTGAAAACCGTATGGAAAGCAGCCAAAACAAACGAGAGTTTGGCAGCATTTGCAATGAAAGCGGCGTTTCCTGGCACTAAGTTTTCATCGTAACCGACAAGCGAACAGATCATATCCACGAATGGTCTGAACACACACAGCATCCAAATCACGCCGAAAACGTTGAAGAACATATGGGCGAATGCAGCCCGTCGAGCCTGTGTATTGGCTGTGAATGCAGCGATATTAGATGTCACTGTGGTACCGATGTTCTCACCCATGACCAATGCAATGCCTTGATATATGGGCAGAACGCCACTCGAACACAGGATCATCGTGATGGCCATAATGGCTGCTGACGACTGAACACACATCGTCAGCACGCTGCCGAGCAGCAAGAAGACGATCGTTGTGATAAAACTGTCGGAGTCAAAGGAGGAAAAGAAGTCGAGCACTGGCTGATTATGGGCCAGGTCCATATCGATACCCGTCTGGCGGAGTGTGCCCAATCCAAGGAACATAAACGCCACGCCGAAGAGGAAATCGCCTATATTCTTGCGCCGTTTATTATAAATCAGGATAATGGCAATGAAGAATGCGGGATAGACAAAGTCGGTGATGTTGAATGAAAAGCCTGCACTCATAATCCAGGCAGTGAGAGTCGTTCCGATGTTTGCACCCATTATGACCGAGATTGCCTGTGCAAGCGTGAGCAATCCGGCGTTAACGAACGAAACGGTCATCACAGTCGTGGCTGTAGAAGACTGTACGGCGGCTGTCACGAACATACCGGTTATCATTCCTGTAAAGCGGTTTGTAGTCATCGCTTGCAGCACGTGGCGCAGCTGCGAACCTGCCATCTTCTGCAAACTTTCACTCATCGATTTCATACCATACATCAAAAGGGCCAGCGAACCGATAAGTTTTAAGAAAATCCAAATCGACATATTTTTATCTAATTTATGTGAGTCGCAATGTCACTCTACGCGTTTTTTGCTTACCTTTACGCAACATTATTCTTTAAAAGGAAATGAAACAATCAATACAAATCCGTTGCAAAAATAATAAAAAAACTCAAAACGTTGCTATCGGAAGCACACTTTCTGACATTTTTCGTGATTTTCAGCTCGCTATGCCGTATGGACCTATCAGCGCAAAGGTCAACAATAAGGTAGAGGGAATGCACTTCCGGGTGTTCCATAACAAAGATGTGGAGTTCTTGGATATGCATTCTGCGTCGGGTTCTCGTGCTTACACGCGATCGTTGTTCTTCGTTCTTTGCAAAGCCGTTCACGACCTTTACCCCGGCAGCGAAGTAGTAATCGACACGCCGGTTTCTAACGGTTACTTCTGCAATCTGCAACTGGGACACCCCGTTATGCAGCAAGACGCCGACCGAATCCGCACCCGAATGCAGGAGATTATAGATGCAAGATTCCCCATTCTGCGGCACGAAACCACCACAGAAGATGCTATCAATATGTTCCGCAGCTTGGGAGACGGAGCCAAAGTCAAGCTCCTCGAAAGCTCGGGATCGCTCTATACCACTTATTATACAATTGACGATTATAAGGATTACTATTACGGGTCGATGCTTACCAATACTTCGCAGATCTATCT
Source organism: Hoylesella pleuritidis JCM 14110 (assembly GCF_000613725.1). Lineage (GTDB taxonomy): Bacteria > Bacteroidota > Bacteroidia > Bacteroidales > Bacteroidaceae > Prevotella > Prevotella pleuritidis. The sequence continues at coordinate 13,733 of NZ_BAJN01000004.1, read as the reverse complement.
CTTTGGAATTGAGAAATATTACGACGGTGTTTTGCTGCGTATTCCATCTCTTCAAGACCCCGGAAAACTTGGAGAGATGGTGCCGCAAGATAAGATGTTCGAGGTATTTAAGGAGCATCAACGCTGGCAAAGCATCTTAGGCATCACGACAGTAGGCGACTTTAACGAGGCAGTAAAGCAAGGACACACCACCGATCTTATCAACGTATCGGAAGCATTACAGGAGAAACGTATTTCGCAAATTGCCGATCAGATTGCTGAACGCCGCGGAACGCGAGTGGTTTTGATTGCAGGACCGTCGTCAAGCGGCAAGACTACCTTCTGCAAACGCCTCTCGGTGCAGCTTTTGGCAAGCGGAATCAAACCCGTTCAGATATCACTCGACGATTATTTTGTGAATCGTGAACTCACACCTAAGGACGAAAAGGGAGAGCTCGACTATGAAAGCATCTATGCACTTGACATTCCGCTCATCAACGAACAGTTTCAAGCGCTCTTCCGGGGAGAAGAAGTGGAACTGCCAAAATATAATTTTCAGACCGGGAAGAGCGAAAAGGGAGGCCGCCGTTTGCAGCTTGCTGACAATAATGTGTTGGTAGTCGAGGGCATTCACGCACTCAACCCGCAGCTCACCGACCGCATTCCGGCTGCACAGAAGTTCAAAATCTATGCTTCGGCACTGACAACCATCCTATTAGATGACCACAATTACATTCCCACAACAGACAACCGACTGCTGCGTCGCATCATCCGAGACAATAAATACCGCGGTTGTACAGCACAGGAAACGATCCATCGTTGGCCGAGTGTACGTGCCGGGGAGAATAAGTGGATATTCCCGTACCAGGAAAATGCCGATGTAATGTTCAATACAGCAATGCTTTTCGAGCTGGCGGTTATCAAAGCACAGGCCGAACCGTTGTTGGAGATGGTGCCAGAGAATTGCGAAGAATACGCCGAAGCCTATCGGTTGCGCAAGTTTTTGAAGTATTTCTCTCAGATTCCGAATCGTAGTCTGCCGCCCACTTCATTGCTCCGCGAGTTCCTCGGAGGTTCATCGTTTAAGTATTGAACAAGTTTAGAGGAGCAAACGAGTGGACAAATAAACAAGTGAACGAGCTCATCGCTCAAGTATCGAATGAGTTTTCAGTCCGCTAAATTCAAGAGATGGGGCTGTAACTTACTCACTGCTTCACGCCGCAAATACACGGCTACAGTCTTCAAATAAACGTATTCGCGAGACAGATACATCCATCCGCCGTAGCGGTTGTGCGTTCCCCACGAGTTCTTAGCTATGAACCAACGACGCCCTTGATGGTCGCGGGCCAGACCGATGAGCTCCATCACGTGGTCGTCGGTGGTCTTACGACGCTCGAAAAGACGCTGTCTCGCCGCCTGCGTGCAGACCGATCGAGGAACGATGTCGGCCTTTCCGTCCTCGAAAGAGAAGCCGGGCTCGCTCATATCTCCCTCCCAACACACGGCGTGTCCGGCCGAGAGGGCCGCCTCAATAAGGTTTGTCAACTGCCCGATAGGCACATTCAAGAACGCATCGCGTGTACGGTTATCGGGCACTTCAAATACGAACGTTCTTCCGAAAGGATGGTGCGTGAAACTGGTCAACCCCACATACTCGTCGGGTTTGCACACACTCTCTCCGAATTGCAGCGGTGTATACTCCATCCCCAACATATAAACGTGCTGCGGTTCAGCCCCGATTTCGTTGTCCATCAGTACATTGCTCTGCTCAATAAAGGTCGACAACGTAGGATATGTACCTGCAATGCGCATCAGTTTACGCATCAACACATCATAGTTCACAGGTTTTTGATTACAGTAAGCATCGTAAGGCACTGCCCCATATTGCGTCAATGCGTGTTGCGCCATCAGTGGCATACCCCGCAGAGAAATGTCAGTCTGCCCGCCGGAAAGATAATATCGCCGTGTTTCCTCAGCCAAAATACGCCGCGCGAGATAGTCGACGGAAAGATTCACAGAGTCTCCTGACATCAGATGTTCACTCTCGACAGTAGCTAAAAAACCATAGAGCCAGCACAGTTGACTGCGCCCTTGGTCTTTCACCGGTGTGGTTTTGACAAGCCGTTCGGTGATAAATTCGTTGCGCTCTACCACCTTTTTCGTTGGGCGAGAACATCCAATAAGCAGCAGGGAAGTGAGAAAGAAAAAGAGTTTTGCCAATTGTCGGTCGGCAATCGATAAGTGGTGATAATTCATTTTATATCTTTCTGTATATCAACGAGATACGATTATCATTTCAAATAGCCATTACTTGTATTGCAACTGACAGTTAAATGCACGCTGACTAACGGTTAAATGCCCTGCGTTTAACGGCTTTTCGCAATGCGATTAACGCTAATCGCCACCTATTCTATATATACCTGATTATCAAATACATATAAGAAAAACTCCATCTCCTGTTCTTTCAGAGAAGAATCGGAGACGGAGCTTCCATTATTATTTATTCAACCGCCACGTAACACCGTCTTTGGTGTCTTTCACTTCAAAGCCATCTTGTGCGAGAGTATCGCGAATTCGGTCGCTCGTTGCCCAGTCTTTGGCCTCCTTGGCCTTAGCTCTGAGTTCGAGAACCATATCTACCACCTTGCCGAAAGCTTTTTCGCGGGCATTGTTGTCAGTACCTTTCTCGCTCTTCAAACCCAAGAGATCGAACGTGAAGAGACGCATCGTGTCGGCCAACTCTTTCTGATCATCAGTACTGATAGCAGCCTTATGATCGAGGACGGAGTTGATAACGTGACACGCTTCAAACAAACAACTGATGACGACAGGCGTCTGCAAGTCGTCGTTCATCGCATCATAGCAACGCTGCCGCAACCGAGAAACAAACAAATGGGTGGTTTCATCCGATATCTCCGACGGCTGCATACGCCCTAAATCGGCGATTCCCGTCATCAAACGGTCTAATCCTTTCTGGCTGGCCAACAGTGCATCGTTGGAGAAGTCGACCGTTCCGCGATAGTGGGCAGACAGAATGAAGAAGCGAATTGTCATCGGAGTATAAGCCTGTTTCAGGCCGGGATGATTGCCGGTAAAGAACTCTTCGAGTGTAATAAAGTTCCCGAGGCTCTTTCCCATCTTCTGTCCGTTGACGGTAATCATATTATTATGCATCCAGTAATGCACCATTTGGTCGCCTTGACTGGCCACAGCCTGTGCGATTTCGCATTCGTGATGCGGGAAGACTAAGTCCATTCCGCCCCCGTGTATATCAAAATGCGCACCGAGATATTTACGTCCCATCGCCGTGCATTCACAATGCCAACCGGGGAATCCGTCGCTCCACGGACTGGGCCAACGCATTATATGCTCGGGCTGAGCTTTCTTCCAAAGAGCGAAATCGGCCTGATTACGTTTCTCACCGACACCGTCCAGCTCGCGACTATTATTGACAACGTCATCTAAGTTGCGGTGAGACAGGATGCCGTAATGATGATCTTTGTTGTATTTTTCTATGTCGAAGTAAATCGATCCGTTGCTTTCGTAGGCATAACCATTGGCCAAAATCTCCTTGACTAACTGCTCTTGCTCGATGATATGACCCGTTGCGTGCGGCTCAATACTGGGTGGAAGCACATTGAGTGCAGCCATTGCGTCGTGATAACGATTGCTGTAATGCTGGGCAATCTCCATCGGTTCGAGTTGCTCTAAGCGCGCCCTCTTCTCTATTTTATCATCGCCCTCATCGGCATCGTGCTCCAAATGCCCCACATCGGTGATGTTCCGGACATACCGAACCTTGTAACCGAGATGTTGAAGATAACGGAAAAGCACGTCGAAAGTAATGCCAGGACGGGCGTGTCCGAGGTGAGGATCGCCGTAAACAGTGGGTCCGCAGACGTACATTCCTACGTTCGGAGCGTGCAACGGGGTAAATAACTCTTTGCAACGGGTCAACGTATTATATACGAAAAACTTCTGTTCCATTGGTATAATGCTTGTTTATCTGTGTGCAAAGTTAGTGAATTTTATCGGATGAAAGCGACTTTTACGCATAAAAAACGGCAGAGATCCACGGTCTCTCGACTTGAATCTCTGCCTGACTAATAGTATAAAAACAAAAAATTATGGATTACTTCACTTCCCAAATATCGTTAGTCTCGAGCAACTCTGTAAAATTATGATAGCGTTTCTTGCCTTTCACTTCTTCGATTTGCTCGTTAACGGCTTGATCATAAGTAGGACCGGCTACGTCGCGAATAACTCCCAAGGCTACAGGGAAGCCGCTATCGTTGTCCATCAAGGCCAATTTCATATGGAGCGTAGCATCTTCCGTGTGTGCATCGTGCACCAAAATGTCTTGCTCCGTAATGCCATTCTCACCCAGTTTCACCACTTTCAGGCCGAAGCCTTCTTGCATCAGACCATACTCATTGCGCTCTCCGAAGAGCATAGGTTGTCCTTGTTTCAGATAGATGGCATTGGTCTTGCGACCCGGACTGGTGTAAACGGGATCGTAAGCACCATCATTAAAGATGACGCAATGCTGCAAAATCTCACACACCGAAGTACCTTTGTGTTGGCAACCAGCCTTCATTATCTCCACAACTCCGGCACTGTCGGTGGCCACGGCACGTGCAAAGAACTTGCCGCGAGCACCGAATGTAAGTTCAGCCGGCCTGAAAGGATCCTCCACGGTACCGTAAGGCGACGACTTGGAAACGAATCCACGCGGAGAGGTTGGCGAATACTGACCTTTCGTCAAACCGTAAATGCGGTTGTTCAAGAGAATAATATTGATATCGACATTGCGTCGAAGTGCGTGTATAAAGTGGTTACCGCCGATGGCAAGACCATCTCCATCACCACTCACTTGCCATATCGTAAGATCGGGATTGGTTACTTTTGCCCCCGTGGCAATGGCTGCCGCCCGACCATGAACGGTCTGCATCGCATACGTATTCATATAATACGGCAATCGACTTGAACATCCAATGCCCGAGATAACGGCCGTTTCGTAAGGCGGAATGCTTAATTCGGCCATTGCTTTATGCAGTGATGCAAGAAAGAAATGGTCTCCGCAGCCGGGGCACCAACGTGGTTGCCCCTTCTTATAATCTTGTGCTGTATAGGTCATAGCTTAGTTTTTGAGTTGTTTAGTTGATTAGTTTTTAAGTTGTTTAGTCTCTCAATATCTTGTCAAAAGCCTCGACTAACTGGGCGACAACAAACGGTTGGCCTTTCACTTCATTGTATTGATAAGGTACAAAATCATCGATTTGCCCCCGTAGGTACTTAGCAAACTGACCCAGATTCTGCTCTGCCACGACCACTTTCGGATAACGTTTGAGCACTTCTTCGGTGTTTTTCGGCAGCGGATTGATAAATTCAAACTGTGCCATTGCCACCTTCTTGCCGACTTTACGCATCTCTTCCATTGCCGAATAGAGGTGTCCGTAAGTGCTGCCGAAGCCCACAATGAGTAGCTCGGCATCGTCTTTATCACCAAGAATTTCTACATCCGGCACTTCGATTTTAGCCACTTTGGAAGCGCGCAAGTGCACCATCAGATTATGGTTATCGGGTTCCGTAGAGATAACTCCCGTTTCGCTGTCCTTCTCCAAGCCACCGATGATATGCTCATAACCCTCTTGTCCCGGTACGGCCCAGTAACGGGTATCAGTTTTCGGGTCACGTTTATAAGGGCTGTAAGCACCTTTCATCTCAGGCGTTGCATAGTGGGGATGAATCGAAGGCAATGCATTGATGTCGGGTAAACGCCACGCTGCCGACCCGTTTGCAATGAATCCGTCGGTCAGAAGAATAACGGGCGTGAGATGTTCGAGGGCAATTTTGCAGGCCATATATGCCGCATCGAAACAGTTAGTAGGCTGGTAGCCGCGATGACAGGCATCGGCGACTCGCCGTTTCGACCGTAGAGTGCCTGCAATAAATCGGTTTGCTCGCTCTTGGTAGGCAATCCTGTGGATGGGCCTCCGCGCTGAACATCGATGATAACCAACGGAAGCTCATCGATAACAGCCAGGTTTATTACCTCAGATTTCAAGCAAATACCTGGCCCAGAAGTAGAAGTCGCAGCCAAAGCACCTGCAAACGAGGCGCCCACTGCACTCGCTGCGCCCGAGATTTCGTCCTCACATTGCACGGTGGTAACGCCTAAACTCTTGTGTTTAGCCAACTCGTGGAGGATGTCCGTGGCCGGAGTAATGGGATAAGAGCCGAGAAACAGCCGCAATCCGGCACGTTCTGCCGCTGCAATCAGTCCGTAAGCGGTGGCCTTATTACCCGTAATGTCCATATAACGACCCTTTACCTTGTTCTTCGATTCAATGCGATAAGTGGCCGGAACAGATGCGTGCGTATTGTGACCGTAATCATATCCGGCCTGCACAACCTTGATATTATTCTCCGCAACCTGCGGTTTCTTAGCAAATTTCTTTCTTAAAAAGTCTGCCGCTAACTGCACATCGCGGTTGAAAAGCCAACAAACGATGCCTACGGCAAACATATTTCGGCATTTGAGAACAGCTTTATTGTCCATTCCACTGTCTTTCAAACAGTCCTTCACCATCTGAGTGACGGGACAAGCCACCACCCGATCGGAATCGATTCCAAGTTCGCCGAGATAGTCTTCACTTTTAAACTCGGCCTTCTTTAAGTCTTTCGGGCCGAAGCTATCGGTGTCAATGATAATCGTTGCCTGTGGTTTGGCATACTTGTACTGTGTTTTCAATGCAGCTGCATTCATCGAAACGAGCACGTCGCAATAGTCACCGGGCGTCAAAACTTCGCTTTCGCCGATGTGTACTTGATAACCCGACACACCGTTCAGCGACCCTTGCGGGGCCCGAATGTCAGCAGGATAGTCCGGAAACGTGGAAATTCCGTTGCCAATAGTGGCCGAAACGGTAGAAAAAATGTTACCGGCCAATTGCATTCCATCGCCCGAATCGCCGGAAAAACGCACGACAACCCGCTCTAACTCTTTTACTTCTAACTCATTTGTCATAATATGTAAATATAAGATTTTTGTATATTCTGCCGGCAAATATACCTTAAATTCAAGACACAACAAAACGAAATACGGTTTATTTTCAAATTAATGCTCATAAACATATCGTTTGCTTGCATTGTGATATAATAGGGGTTGAATTACAACGAAATCTTTCTAAAATGATGATTTAAAGTCATTGAAAATGATAGTTGTTGCTTGACAAATGTCAAGCAGTATTGGGAAGCATTACGATTAACCGTTAAATGGTCTGCAACTAACTGTTAATCAGCATGCGTTTAACAGTTAAACGGCATACAAATAACGGTAAAACGTAAGGCGAAAAGCCATTAAACGAAAATCAGTTCATAAGTCTATAAGTCTTTAAGTTGCTTTCTTGTCAATGTGAAATCGAATAGATCTCAAAATCATCGACCGATAAGAACTTATCAACTTACGAACTTATGAACTGACAATAAGTATCCAATTTACAGAATCTATATACCTTATTATATATAAAGGAGTTTGTTCTGTCTTTTAAACGAATTATTTACGCTTGCGCGGAGCTTTCTTTGCAGGTGCCTTTTTGGCAGGAGTCAGCTCTGCGGCAGGTTTCACTTCGGGTTTAGGTTGCTTGATTTCGACCAATTCTACGGTGAAAATCAACGTAGAATAAGGCTTGATTTTATCAACCTGACTTGCTCCATAGGCCAGCGACTGGGGGACATAGAGTTCCCATTTACTGCCTGCCGGCATCATCGTCAGCGCCTCTGTCCAACCTTTAATCAGGCCATCGCAACGAAAAACGGAAATCTGCGGATCGCGCTTATATGAACTATCGAAGATTGTTCCGTCGATGAGCTTGCCTTCATATTTCACTACTACCTCGTCAGTCGGCTTCGGAACAGCACCCGTTCCTGCAGTCAAGACCTTGTATTGCAGTCCGTTCGCAGTGACTTTCACACCTTCTTTCTTGGCGTTTTCAGCAACCACTTTTCGTTTTCAGCCTTATAGAGTTCGCGTACAGCTTCTTTATCGGCTTTACGACGCTGCTCGAAGAATTGTTGGGCGGCATCTTCGGTAAAATGAGCGGTATCGTTGGAAAGTGCAGAAACGAATCCGGCAATGAACAACTTGCTGTCAATCGAATCGCGTGTACCCTCAAAATCCTTCTGCGTTCCGGGCAAAATGCGCTGCTGAACCATTCGAGCAATCTGCGCACCGGCCAGATATGCCGCATAGTTTAAGTCGTTTGCTTTACCCAAAGCATCCTTAAAGCCCCGTACGAAGTCGGTCATATAGGCCGTGTCTACTTGATACTGCTGCTGCACATAGGGGATAAGTCCACGCGTAGCAGCCTTTCCTGCGGCATAGCTCAATGAGTCGATAGACGACGAAAGCGTCACGACCGTTTGCTCGGTCTGCGCTTGCTGGCCTTTCTTCTCTTTCTTTTTGCCGGCCCAGGCAGTGCTGACCGATGCGCCGGCCACGAAAACCAACGCCAATAAAAGAATCTTTTTCATTACGCGTAGATGATTACTTACCGGCACTAATCAACTCAATCTTGAAGATCAAAGCCGAGAACGGCTTGATGTCTCCTTGTTCACGCTCACCGTAAGCGAGCTCTTGCGGGATATAAACTTCCCATACCGAGCCTACGGGCATATGCACAAGCGCATCCGTCCAACCTTTAATCACTTGGTTAGCACGCAATTCCAAGGGTTCGCCTCGCTTGTAAGAGCTGTCGAAAACCTTACCTTCTATCGTGCGACCTTCATAGTTTACCTTCACCATTGATGTATCTTTGGGCATCGGGCCATTGCCTTCCTTGATGACTTTATACTGCACTCCCGAGGCAATGTCTTCACTCCGGCCTTCGTTTTGTTAGCAGCGAGGAACTTTTCACCGGCTGTTTTGTTCGGGCCATACTGCTTTTCCATATTCTTTGCTTTAACAGCCGCCATCTTAGTCTGGGCAATTTGCTGTGCTTGTTCCATCGTCATAATGGCCTTTTTGCCTGTCGTTCCAGCCACAAAACCAGCCATAAAGTTCTTCATTGATATACTCTTGGTAGAGTCTTCACCAAAAACCTCGTGGTTAATACCCTTAACCATCATATTGCTTATCTGCTGACCGATCTGTATTCCGGCGTAATAAGCAGCCTTAGCTTTATCATCTCCGGCGCCGGCTCCATCGTTAACGCCCTTGATAAACTGGTCCATATACGTGGTATCCACGTTCATCCGACCCACCATAAACTCTTTCAGACCCTGCGTCTGAGAATAACCCATTGCATAGCTCATTGAGTCCAAGTCATTCTTCAAGTCCGCTTTGGGCGTTGAATTGCCGCAAGATGTGATCGTTGCAGCTGCGATAGCCAGAACGGCTACAATTGAAAGTTTCTTCATTTTAGTTTTACTCTATTATTTGTTTGTTTATATTTATCTTTCGTTTTCAGACCGACGGTCGGGCTATACTACTGCAATCAGCTCTACATCAAAGATGAGTGTGGCAAAAGGAGGTATCGACTGACCTGCTCCGCGTTCGCCGTAACCAAGGTGATAAGGATGAAGAAGCGATATTTAGCACCCTCCTGCATCAGCTGCAAGCCCTCGGTCCAACCGGCAATCACTTGATTCAGCGGAAAAGTTGCAGGTTCGCCGCGCTGTACACTGCTGTCGAATATTGTGCCGTCGATAAGCATTCCCTCATAATGGCACTTCACTTTATCAGTTGCTTTGGGGCATTTGCCGTTGCCTTCTTTCAACACTTGGTATTGCAAACCGCTCGAAAGCGTCACCACGCCGTCCTTTTTTGCATTTTCACTGAGGTATTTTTCGCCTGCAACCTTGCTGTCCTTGTGTTTCTCTTCGGCAACTGCACGCTGCTTCTTTTCTTGCTCTTGGAAGAAATTCTGCACGATTTGCTGTGCTTCCTGGTCGCCGATCTGCGGCTCAGAACCTGCAATTACATCTTTAATTGCTTGTGCGAAATCATCGATATTCAATGCTTTCGCACCCATATCGCACAACTGTCGGCCGATGCCCAACCCCAAAGCATAACTCACTTTGTCCATAAAGAATTTGTCTTAGTATAATATGATTTATTTAAAAACGCACAAAGATACTACTTTTTATCGACAGTGCGTGCGCAATTTGCCGAAAAAGTGCTATTTTTGTACATTATTAATGACTTGAACCGGATAGAGATGAAAAAGAAAATTGTATTTTTAACCGGTGCGGGAATGTCTGTTGAGAGCGGCTTCAAGACGTTTCGCGGATCCGATGGGTTATGGGAGAACTACCCCGTTGAGCAGGTTGCGTCGCACGAAGGATGGGAAAACGATCCTACACTTGTCACGAATTTCTATAATATGCTGCGTCGGAAACTCTTCGATGCGCAACCGAACGAGGGGCATAAGCTTATCGCCGATTTGGAGAAAGACTATAACGTGACGGTCGTTACACAGAATGTGGACAATCTACACGAACGTGCCGGCTCATCAAAAGTCGTCCACCTGCACGGCGAACTAACCAAAGTATGCTCCGAGCGCGACCCTTACAACCCGCATTTCATTCAAGAACTCACGGCCGATAACCCCGAAGTGAACCCCGGAACACAGGCCGGCGACGGGTCGTTGTTGCGTCCTTTCATCGTATTTTTCGGTGAGTCGGTACCGATGATCGAGCCCGCAGCAACAGAAGTAAGTACGGCCGACATCTTCGTCATCATCGGAACATCGCTCAATGTCTATCCTGCCGCAGGCTTGGTTCGCTACGTTCGTTCCGGCACTCCTATCTACATCATCGACCCCGAACCTGTAACGGCCGACACAAACAGCCGTATCGTGCATATCGCCAAGGGTGCAAGCGCAGGAATGCAGGCGCTAACCAAGAGCTTACACTCCCTAAATTAGGGGTCGGAGGGCTGTAAACGGGAAACCGTTTTACAATTCACTAACATACAACATATCATTCATAAGTGCTCAATCGGACATCTCTCACATCCGTGCAGAGGACATTCAGTACATTATTCCATCAACTAATCCCGATAATTTTACCACGTCTCACACCTGTGTGTAGGGCGATCAGCGTATAACTCCGCAATAAAACAGAAAGTCAAAAGGACACCATTCCCGAATGAAAATCAATATTTAGGAATAGCGTTTATAAACAATTGAAAATCAATTACATACAAGACACATTACAATTAGCCGTTAATCGGCTTATAACTAACCGTTAATCGCACTGCAACCAACGGTTAGTTGCACACTATTTAACCGTTAATCATAACACGATTAACGGTTAAATGTTATGGAGATTGAATTTACTTCAATACGCCGAGCTCTTTCCCTACTTTGATAAAGGCATCAATACAGCGATCAAGCTGGTCTTTTGTATGTCCCGCAGAGAGCTGAACGCGAATACGCGCTTGCTCTTTCGGCACCACAGGATAGTAGAATCCCGTTACGTAAATACCCTCGTCGAGCATTCGCGAAGCATAAACCTGCGATAGTTTGGCATCATAAAGCATCACGGCACATATCGCGCTCTGCGTGGGTTTGATGTCGAAGCCTGCCGAAAGCATCTTATCACGGAAATAATTGACGTTTTCCACGAGGCGATCGTGCAGTTCGTTGCTCTCCTTCAACATCTTGAAGACTTCTAAACTGGCACCGATGATACAGGGAGCAAGCGAGTTTGAGAACAGATAAGGCCTGCTGCGTTGGCGCAACATATCGATAATCTCCTTGCGTCCTGTGGTGAATCCGCCCAGCGCACCGCCAAAAGCTTTGCCCAAAGTGCCCGTATAGATGTCCACACGACCGTAAGTTCCGCAGAGTTCGCTTACTCCGTGACCTGTATTTCCTACCACTCCGGCCGAGTGAGACTCGTCAACCATCACGAGTGCATCGTATTTTTCGGCCAAATCGCATATCTTATCGATGGGCGCAACGTTGCCATCCATTGAGAAAACACCATCTGTACAAATAATACGAAACCGCTGAGCCTGAGCCTCTTTCAAGCAACGCTCCAGATCGTTCATATCTGCATTCTGATAGCGATAGCGTTTGGCTTTGCACAAACGCACGCCGTCGATGATAGAAGCGTGATTGAGCGAGTCGCTGATAATGGCGTCTTCGTCGGTGAACAAGGGTTCAAACACACCGCCGTTGGCATCGAAACATGCTGCGTAAAGAATGGTATCTTCCGTTTTGAAGTAGTCGGAGATAGCCGCTTCAAGCTCTTTATGGGCGTCTTGCGTACCACAAATGAAGCGTACCGACGACATTCCGAATCCTCGTTTGTCCATCATTGCCTTGGCACCATCGATGAGTCGCGGATGATTGGACAGTCCCAAATAATTGTTTGCACAGAAGTTGAGCACCTCTTCGCCTTTAACAGTGATGGCAGCTTGCTGTGCACTCTCGATGATTCGTTCTTCTTTGTAAAGTCCGGCATCACGAATCTCAGCCAAAATCTTGCTGAGATGGTCTTTCATTTTCCCATACATAAGGTTCGATTTTTTAGATTTGTTACCGCAAAGTAAGACAATATTTCCGACAATCTGCGGCCTGTCAATATCTTTTTTCCGTCAAATCGTTATATTTTAACATATTTAACACTTCTCGTGCACAAGTTAATCGGGAAAGCATTTACTTTGTACGTGAAAAACAAAAACATATTAAAATAAGATGAAAAGAATCTTAGTAATCGGTTCTACGGGACAAATCGGTTCGGAACTGACCAGAGAATTGAGGGCGCGTTATGGCAATCAGAATGTCATCGCAGGTTACATTACAGGTGCAGAGCCCACAGGCGAGTTGAAAGAAGGCGGTCCGTCGGCTATCGCTGACGTGACAGACGGTGCGGGAATTACCGAGATTGTGAAGCAATATAATATCGACACTATCTACAACTTGGCTGCACTGCTATCTGTTGTAGCTGAATCTAAGCCGCGTTTGGCGTGGAAAATCGGCATCGACGGCCTGTGGAACATCCTTGAAGTGGCCCGAGAGAACGGCTGTGCAGTATTTACACCGAGTTCGATAGGCTCGTTCGGCCCCGACACCCCGCACCAGATGACACCGCAAGACACCATTCAGCGACCTGCAACAATCTACGGCGTATCGAAAGTTACGACAGAGTTGCTGAGCGATTATTATCAAAAGAAGTACGGCGTTGACACTCGCTCGGTACGTTTTCCGGGCATTATCTCTTACTTAACACCACCGGGCGGCGGCACGACCGATTATGCCGTGGACATCTATTACTATGCCGTGAGGGGCGAAAAGTTTACTTGCCCCATCCGTAAAGGCACTAAAATGGATATGATGTATATGCCCGATGCCCTTAATGCAGCCATCAGTCTGATGGAAGCCGACCCGCAACGACTTATCCATCACAACGGATTCAATATCGCATCGATGAGTTTTGATCCTGACACACTGTATCAAGCGATTCGCAAATACAAACCGACTTTTGAGATGGTTTATGACGTAGACCCGTTGAAAGAGCAGATTGCAGAGAGCTGGCCCGACCAAATGGACGACTCGTGTGCCCGTAATGAGTGGGACTGGAAGCCTCAATACGACCTTGATGCGATGACACGCGATATGCTGGAAAAACTTTCCAAGAAACTGCTACACCAATAAACAGCTGCACTTCTCGTACGAAATGTGCGGGAAGTGCATATCCAATACATCGAATCGGCGGCTTATCGGGAGAAAGAATGTATCTCC
>NZ_BAJN01000005.1 GCF_000613725.1 Hoylesella pleuritidis JCM 14110 | reverse complement strand
ACATGGCCGAAGATAGGAATCCAAAGGATAATCCACAAGTAGAGAGAATAAACAACACTATTAAAAATGAAATATTCAAGAGAAAGCAGTTTCATTCTATTTTGGAAGTCAGGGCAGAAATAGACAAAGCAATCGAATTCTATAACACTCAATGTCCACACATGAGTATAGATTTAATGACACCCGTGCAAGTCTTGGAAAGAACCTGAGAGATAAAGAAAGAGTGGAAAAGCTATCGTGATAGAGCTATCAAAAAGCTCACACCGCGGAGTAAAATATAATACAAACAAGGCAGCCAAGTCTAATATTAGATAATAAAAAAGGCATAAAGATAAGATTAGGATTTTAGAAATTTGGGCATGAGTTTATGTAAAAGACTACATAACCGCACCCTTATTCCTGAAGTTTGTTTACCCTTGTTCCCCATTATATTTTACAGTATAGACTGAACGCTATGGTCGATCTATATCAGGCATAAGGTAAATATAGTAAACTTATATTAGGAATAAAGAATAACATGAGTCAACTTTTATCAGGGATAAAGCTATAAAAAGTCAACCAAAACCAGGCAATCACAGCTTTTTTCTTTTTTCCGAGTATGCAGGAACCTGTGTATACATATGCATAAAGTGTTCAAATGTATTGCAAGTTCTGACGATGTCGAGCAGACCTTTGACTTCGATAGTGAAAGTTTCAATTCAATAATGTAGAATTAGTTCGATGTTTTAAACGACGCGATTAGCACGATGGTTCCGATTTCAATTCAATAATAGATAATTAAGTTATAAGATAATAAAAAAAATAAAAAACGCTATGAGCATCTTCCATTAGAACAAAGATTAAGACTTTATTGTTTACCTTTACAATTCCATCTCACGTATATATAGTTTACATATGGATTTAATGGAAGCCTTGATCGTTCAAAATCTGAAAGAGGGCAACGAGCATGCTTATAAGTATGTATTTGATGCCCACTATGATGTGTTGTGCGTCATTGCTGTCCGTTATCTGCATGATGATTTTATGGCCGAAAGCGTGGTGGGCGACGTGATTTTCCACCTTTGGGAAACGCGTGAGAATATCGATATCCAGACGTCTTTGCGTCAATATCTTGTCCGAAGCGTGCGCAATCGCTGTCTCGACTATCTGAAGTCGCGCCAGTTTCGTCATGAGCAGACGCTTTCGACTTTACCTGATGATAGCCGTCTGCTTGAGCGATCTGCCAGTCACGATCATCCGCTGGGCTATCTATTGGAGAAGGAACTCGAGCAGACCATTAACGATGTCATCGAAGGGTTGCCGGCCGATTGCCGCCGCATTTTCAAGATGAGCCGCTTTGACGGTAAGAAGAACACCGAGATTGCCCAAGAGTTGGGTATTTCAGTCAATACCGTGAAGTATCATATGAAGCAGGCCTTACGGCTTTTGCAGCAGCAGTTGGGCAAATACTTCGCTTTTTTGCTGATGGCGTATTTCTCCTGATAACCTTTCATGGGGCTTTATGAACCCAACGGCTGGATAGGAAAATTGTATATAATGGCTTCATGAAACCCCAAAAAATAATATATTCACTACCCCCTTTGCCTTTTTTTTCGTCTCACTAATACCTAAACCAAAATGATGACAGAACCTACCAATTATATTGACGACCTAATCGTTCGCTTTTTCACTGATGATCTTACCGCTGACGAACGCCTCGAGCTTGATAATTGGAAAGTCGAGAGTCCAGACAATCATGCCCATTTCGAGCAGTTAGAAGAGATTTGGTTTTCTGTTGCTAACCCGGATGCTGCTGGTCGTTTCCACAAGGAGCGTGCCTACATCGAGTTTCTGAAGTGTGTGGCTGTAGTCCGAAAGGCCGAACGATCACGCGGTCGTCGCTGGCCGATCCTGCTGAAATATGCCGCCGTGGCCGTACTGACGGTAGGCCTATTCCCTTACCTATTTTATAATATAGGCCGACAGGGGCTTTTGAGTGCCTTTACTAATATCTATGTAGAGGCCCCGTTAGGTTCAACAACCAAGATGCTGTTGCCCGATGGCACGCAGGTATGGCTCAATGCCGGTTCGAAGGTGAGCTATTCACAGGGCTTCGGTGTGGAAAACCGTAACGTGAGTCTCACAGGTGAAGGCTATTTTGAAGTGACGAAGAACAAACAATTGCCCTTTACGGTAAACTCGAATAATCTTAGCGTGCGCGTGTTGGGTACCAAGTTCAATTTTCGTGACTATGCTACGGACGATGAAGTCGTGGTCGATCTGGCCGAAGGCAGTGTAGTTCTTGATGTTGCAGACTATTCCAATCGCTACTATCAGTTGCGCCCTAACCAGCGGGCCGTGTTCTCCAAGACCTCCCGTCAGGTATATATCGGTGACTGTGTGGCTACGAATGCCAGTCAATGGACCGACGGTGCCATCGTGCTCGACGGCAAGTCAATGAAGGATATCGCTTTGCAACTATCGCGCAGTTATAATGCCGATGTTGAAATCACGAACCAGCGGGCAGCCTCCATGCACTTCTACGGCTCTTTTACCCGACGGTCACAAAGCCTGAAAGACGTGCTCGACGCCCTCTCTTCGACGGGCAAGATACGTTATCGGATGGTTGACGAGCGAAAAGCCATCGTTTATTGACATTAGAAAAGATATTTGACCTAAATCCTATGACCCCTAAAACCAATAACCACCTATGAACAGTAAATGATCGACAAAAGTACTTAACTCAGAAAATTACTCAATATACATCTTCAGTTACCCTACAAAACAATTCAAACCAAGCTGGGGGCTGAAAGAAATCTGTGATTATTAACCAATTAAATTTATAAAACTGAATGAATAGCAAAAGAAAAGGTCTATTAGTGACTGCGTTTCTGTTATGTCTGAATCTGAATATGGCAGCTCAGCACGTTTCGCTCAATCTGAAAAGCGTTACGGCGAAGAAGGCTATGGCAGAGTTGAGACAGAAGAGTGGATATTCATTCGTATTTGAAGCCGGCGACCTCAATACCCAGAAGATTGTCAGCGTCAACGCGACGAATATCAAACAAGCCATCGAACAGATTCTGCAAGGGCAGAATCTGTCTTACGAAATCAAAGGTAAAAATATTATCGTTTCCAAATCTTTTTCACAAAACACACAACGACAGCGAAATGTCGGCGAGAAGAAAAAGGTGAGTGGCATCATTAAGGATGAGAACGGTGAGCCTGTCGTTGGTGCCACCATCCGTCAGAAGGGGGGGCAGGGTGGAACCATCACCGACATTGACGGCCATTTCACACTGATGGTCGATGAAGGATCCGAGCTGGAAATATCCTACATCGGCTACGACACGAAGACTGTGCGCATAGGAAAGAATAACAGCTACAACATCAGTTTGTCGTCGGGATCGGCCAAAGAACTGAATGAAGTAGTCGTCACGGCCCTTGGTATCAAGCGCGAACAGAAAGCGTTGAGCTACAATGTGCAGCAGGTGAATGGAGATGATCTCGTGTCAAACAAGGACGCCAATTTCATTAACTCGCTGAGTGGTAAGGTGGCAGGCGTGAATATTAATACCAGTTCGTCGGGTACCGGTGGCGCGTCGAAAGTGGTTATGCGAGGTACACGAAGCATTGAGCAGTCGAGCAACGTGCTGTATGTCATTGATGGTGTGCCTATGTTCAATATCGGTGGCAGTGGCGACTCGGTATTCGGTTCTAATGGTACTACCGAAGGAATTGCCGACATCAACCCCGAGGACATTGAGTCCATGTCGGTATTGACGGGTGCGGCGGCCGCGGCCCTCTATGGTAACCGTGCGTCGAACGGCGCTATTGTCATCACGACAAAGAAAGGAAAGGCCGGCTACACAGAGTTTACTGTAAGTCAGAGCACAGAGTTCTCGGAAGCATTCCGTCTTCCGGAGTTTCAGAATCGCTACGGAACGGGAAGCGGTTTGCGTCAGGCCGGTGCCGACAGTTACAGTTGGGGGCGCTTGCTCAATGCCGCCAATTACATGGGGTACGATCCGAAGAGAGATTATCTGAAGACCGGTATTATGACAACCGAAGCTTTCTCTGTATCGACAGGTTCAGAGAAGAACCAGACTTACTTCTCAGCCAGCGCGTTGAACTCCGGCGGCATCATTCCGAACAACAGCTATAACCGTTATAATTTTACGTTCCGCAATACGTCGAGCTTATTAAACGGTAAATTGCTGCTCGACGCTGGTGCTAGCTATATCATTCAGAACGACCGCAATATGACCAATCAGGGTGTGTATGCCAACCCCTTGGTGTCGGCCTATCTCTATCCGCGCGGCAACGACTACAATGATATGGCCATGTTTGAGCGCTTTGATACCAGACGAAATATTTATACGCAGAACTGGAATAATCTGTTAAGCGAATTCGTGGGACAGAATCCTTACTGGATTAACTACCGCAACCGCCGCACCAACAAAAAGTACCGCTATATGATGAATGTGGGTCTGACCTATAAACTTACCGATTGGATGAATGTTTCGGGCCGTATTCGCATTGATAACGCTACGAATACTTTTGAAAAGAAGTACTTTGCCAGCACCAATACAACCATTGCTGGCGCCAACGGTCAGTATGCTAAAATCAAGACCGATGACAAGCAAACCTACGGCGACTTGATGTTGAACATCAACAAGCGTTTCTTGCAAGATAAATTTTCTGTTGTTGCCAATATCGGCGCGTCCCTCTCCGACATCAAACAAGACCAGACGGGTATCGACGGCCCAATAGCTGATAACCTTATACCCAATGTCTTCAATGAATACCAGATTGACGTCAACCGTGAGAAGCGTTCCCCCAAAGGCTATCACGAACAGACCAAATCGCTCTTTATCAGCGTTGAGTTGGGATGGAATAGCCAATACTATATCACCGTTACAGGCCGTAACGACTGGCCTTCAATGTTGGCCGGTCCACACTCCAACAAGAGCTCTTTCTTCTATCCTTCTATCGGTGGTTCGTGGATTATCTCCGAGACCTTGAAGATGCCCAAGGCCATTGACTTTTTGAAGGTGCGTGGTTCGTTTGCTTCGGTGGGTATTCCTTTTGTTCGCGAAATTGCCAACCCGAAACACGAATGGGACAACAATACTAAGCAGTGGAAGAGCCAGACGATCTATCCTATTTATGATCTGAAGCCTGAAACCACCAACTCGTGGGAAGTGGGTTTGCAGGCTCGTTTCCTGAAACACTTCAATCTGGATGTGTCTTTATACTGGACCAAGACGTTCAATCAGACGTTCAATCCTGACATTTCCGTGTCATCAGGTTATTCCGCACTCTATATCCAGACGGGTAATGTGTCGAACAACGGTATTGAGTTGGCATTCGGCTACAATAACAAGTGGGGCTATTTTGGTTGGTCGAGCAACTACACATTCAGTTCAAACCGCAACAGAATCAATGAGCTTGTCCGTAATTACATCCATCCCGAAACGGGTGCTGTTATCAATAAGGATCGCCTTGACGTAGGTGGTTTGGGCAATGCCCACTTCATTTTGAAAGAAGGAGGCACGTTGGGCGACCTTTATTCTCTGACCGATGTCATGCGTGATGACAAGGGTCGTGTGTATGTCGACAAGGATGGTAAGGTATATCGTAATAATAATGTAGGCGATATCAAATTGGGTTCAGTATTCCCGAAGGCCAATATGGCTTGGCGCAACGACTTTTCTTATAAGGGATTCAATCTCGGCACGATGGTCAGCGCTCGCTTTGGTGGCATCGTTTATTCAGCCACACAGGCTGCACTCGACCTTTATGGCGTATCAGAAGCCAGTGCGAAAGCTCGTGATAACAAGTATGTGAAAGTCAACGGCAACGACCATCTCAATCCCGAGTCGTGGTATTCGACCATCGGTGCCAACGATGGTATTCCGCAATTCTATACCTACAGCGCCACTAATGTCCGTTTGCAGGAAGCCAGCTTAAGCTACACCTTCAAGAAGAAACATTTTTTCGGACTGGGCGATCTCACGCTCTCTTTTATCGGACGCAATCTACTGATGTTCTATTGCAAAGCACCGTTCGACCCTGAGACAACAGCTACCACGGGTAACTACTATCAGGGTATTGATAAGTTTATGACACCAAGCACCCGCAACCTTGGTTTCAATATCAAACTTAAATTCTAAAGTGAAGTCATTGAATTATGAAACAGTATAAAAATATCATATTGTCAACGGTATCGGCTGGCCTTGTATTGGGCTTTACAGCTTGTACCAACAGTTATGAGGAATACAACCAGAATCCTTATGGCGTATCAAAAGAGGAAATGCAGCGCGACGCCTACTCATTGGGTGCTGCCATGGTGAACCTCCAAAGTTGGGTCGTTCCGACCGATGTCAACACCAACCAGTTCACAGAATGTCTGTGTGGCGGTTCTTATGGAGGTTATATTTCCGACTCGAATGCTGGTTTTACCGGGAAAAACTTTGCACAGTATAGCCCTGAAAACGGATGGAGCCGCGTATTATTTAAGGACATCATTCCCAAGCTTTTCATCTATTTCAACGAAGTGAAAGGCGCTACCGATAATTCAGTGGCACTGGCTGTAGCCGAAATCATCAAGGTGGCGGGTATTCATCGCGTTACCGATGCTTATGGTCCTATCCCTTATTCCAAGGTGGGCGTGAATGGCGAGATTACCGCTGCTTACGATTCACAGCAGGAAGTCTATACGCTGCTCTTCAAGAAGCTCGATGAGGCTGTCAAGACCTTGTCTGCCAACCGTACTGCCAACTTCTCTCCTAAGGCCGACAAAGTGTATGGCGGAAATGTAGAGAAATGGATCAAGTTTGCCAATTCTTTGCGTCTGCGTCTGGCCGTTCGTATTTCAAAAGCCGACCCTACAACCGCCAAACAGCAAGCTGAATCTGCGGTGAATCACGAAATAGGTGTCATGACATCTAACGATGACAATGCTTTTATGACCTTGTCGAGCACTAATCCTTTTGAAATAATTATGTATGAATATAATGGCGGCGACTCACGTGTCGGAGCCGATATAACCTCCTACATGAACGGATATAATGATCCGCGTCGTTCCGCAATGTTCACCAAGTCAACCTTTGCCAACGGAACTAACGGATACTATGGTCTGCGTTCCGGAATACAGATTCCGGGTGGCGAGATAGCCCATGCTTATTCTAACTATAACGTGAAGACAGATACCAAACTGTTATGGATGAATGCGGCAGAGGTGGCTTTCCTTCGTGCGGAAGGTGTGTTGAAGGGCTGGAACATGGGCGATAAGGCTGGCAATTTCTATGCGAAGGGCATTAAACTCTCTTTCGAGCAGTGGGGCGTAAGTGGAGCAGAGAAGTATTTGGCCGACGCTGCTAGTACACCAGCGCTTTACAATGACCCAGTCGGAAATAATTCCTATAGTGGTAAGACCTCGACCATCACCATCGCGTGGAATGACAGCGACACGCCGGAGCAACAACTCGAACGCGTCATCACGCAGAAGTGGTTGGCTATGTTCCCGCTCGGACTTGAGGCTTGGGCCGACTATCGACGCACAGGCTATCCGCAGCTCATGCCCGTCAAAATCAACAATAGCGGCGGCATTGTCAGCACGGCGCGCGGCGCACGTCGTTTGGCTTATCCGCAGGAAGAGCGTATCAATAATCTTGACAACTACAATGCAGCCGTTGGACTGCTCGGAGGTGCCGACAATATGGCTACCGACGTGTGGTGGGCAAAATAGGCCGTAAGGTAAAAATATTTATAGAGAATTATGATTACCGATTTAAAACTGAATAAAGAAATGAAACATATCATCAAGAGTCTGATATTTTCAACGATTTGTACGATGACCCTGTTCCTGGGTAGCTGTGATACGGACGTTGAACCTATAGACATCAACCAATCGAGTATTGAGAAACAGAATGCCGAACTCTACCGGAACTATCTCACAAACCTTAGGGCCTACAAGACGAGTCGTCATAAAATTATGATGGCATGGTTCAACAATAGCCAAGCCATTCCCTTCACACAAGCTCAGCATATCAATGCCGTGCCAGACAGCGTAGACTATATCGTGCTGACGAAACCGGAAACGCTCACGGAGCAGATGGTGAAGGAAATCGAGGAAGTGAAAACCCAGAAAGGAACGAAAGTAGTATTCCAAATCAGCTGCGAAGACATCAAGGTGGCTTATGATGCTCAGAAGAAGGCTTTCGTAAAGAATCCCGATAATGCGGGGAAGGGTTTCAAGGACTTTAATACCTACCTTGTCGATTCACTCAATACGCAAATGAAGCTTATTGACAACTTTAACTACGATGGCGTCATCATGGGATTCAACGCCAAACTGACCCTTTACCTGACCGAAGAGCAAAAGGCTGAGGCTATGGCCGTGGAAACCGTGTTCTTCGGAATTGCCAAGGATTGGGTCTCGCGACATAAGAACAAGGAACTCATTATGATGGGACGCCCGCAGTACGTGACTGACAAGACGTTGTTGGAGCAGGCTCGCTACATTATCATTCCTACGCAGGCAGAGAAGTCGGTCTATGGAGTGGACTATCTCGTGCGCAAGGCTTTGGACAAAGGCGTGCCCTCCGACAAGTTTATTCTGCTGGTTAACAACAAGTCGGCTGATGAAACCGACACTAAGACTGGCTACTGGGGCAAGATGCTGGCTATGCACGGCATTGCTAAGTTCGTTGCTTCCGATCACACTGGCTACACCTGTGCCGGCATGGGACTGCTCAACGCCAATGTAGATTACTACAACGCGTTATTCACTTACCCCAATCTGCGCAAGGTAATCTCGACTATCAATCCAACCGTTAAAGAATAAAAAAATGAAGAAGCTATTTAAATATATGTCGCTCGTGGCTGCTGCCTTTCTGATGGCAGCCTGCCAGAACAACGATGAAGCCAACTTCAAAAGCAAGGCGTTTATCGACGGCAAGACATTCACTTCGGAAACGATCATCAAGGGTGAGATGAGTATCGTGAAGTCGCTCATCCTTTCGACGGCACGCCCGGCCGAAAAGGAACTGAATGCCACTTTCAGCGTGGCTGCCAATCTGGTAGAAACCTATAACCAAGCCTACTACGCTAAGGCCGTCATGCTACCCGATACCTGCTACAAGGTGGTCAAGGGCGACGTGAAGATTAACCAAGGTAGCGTGAACAGCGACAAGGCACAGTTCGCATTCTTCAAGTTGGGCAATTTGGATCGTGCCACCACCTATGTGTTACCTGTGACGGTGAACTGTCAGGACATCGAGGTGTTGCAGTCGGCGAAGAACTATTATTTCGTGTTCCGTTCCGGTGCACTCATCAATGTGGTAGCTGACATGAGCAAGAACTTCCTCACCATAAAATGGGCAACACCTGATTTGGTGAACAACATGAACCAGATTACGATGGAAGCGCTCATCTATCCGCGCGAGTTCGGTAAGATCATCTCTACCATTATGGGTATTGAGGGCAACTTCCTCATGCGTATCGGTGACGCCGGTTTCCCCGGCAACCAGATTCAGATAGCCACCAGTTCGGGCAATTTCCCCGATGCCGACTCTAACAAAGGCCTACAAACTAACCGTTGGCAGCACGTAGCCATGACTTACGACGCTGATACGCACGAGGTGAAAGTCTACGTCAACGGTAGCTTACAGTCACAAGGGATGCTCAGACACGGCAGAATCTCCGTCGTAGGAAATGGTACCGATCGCGACTTCCTCATTGGCAAGTCATATGACGATGCCCGTTGGTTCGAGGGAAATATGTCTGAGGTGCGCGTTTGGAATGTGGTGCGCACGCAGGAAGAGATTGCTGGAAACTTCTATAGTGTCGATCCCAAGTCGAAAGGTTTGGTAGGCTACTGGAAGATGGACGACAGCACAAGCCCGAACATCGTCAAGGACGCTACCGGCAACGGCAACGATGCTACGGCCAATAACCCATTGTCATGGCACAACGTGTCGCTGCCCGAGAAGAAATAACCCTTTAACTTAAATCACATGAAACTTATGAATATCAATAGTATCAAGACGCTGGCACTCTCGCTGGCAGGACTGGTCATAGTGGCTTCCTGTGCGAACGATATAGACGTGCCCCGCGTCGACGAAAGTAACTATCGGACGTCGGAGAACAATCTCGCTTTTATCACCGATAAATACGGCTACAGTCGTCAGGACTCGCTCATCTTCAACGAGAAAGGCTCCATCGATTTCTACGTCAACCTGTCGAAGGCTGCCACTACCGACCAGGAATACACGTTGATGTATGACACCAAGGCCCTCAAAAATTACAATAAGGTTCACGGAACCAACATCAAGGCCCTGCCCGAGAAGCTCGTCAAGGTGGGTGGAACGGCAAAGGTGGCTGCCGGAGCCATGAAGTCGTCGAAGGTGACAGTAGAATATACTTCGGCCGAAGAACTGGAGAAGAACGGCATCTACGCCATTCCCGTGAGCGTGAAGGGCGCCGCTCAGGCGTCGAAGGACAAGGGCGAGTTCGTGCTCATCGTGCGTGACATCACCAAAATGCCCAACTGTCACAAGGAAGGTGGCCTGCAGGTTATCAGTTGCATAGAGGTGAACGATGCCAATCCGCTTCATAATCTCTGCTATACACTGAAGGAGTCGGGCAAATTCGTCATTGACCAGGTGATTCTCTTCTCGGGAAACATCAACTATAACGTAGAAACTGGCGAGGTGTACAACTATAACAATGAGAACGTGCAGCACCTGCTCGATTATCGGGAAAAATATCTGAAGCCGTTGCAGCAAAAAGGCATGAAGGTCATTCTGGGTATTTTGGGCAACCACGACCGTTCGGGTGTTGCCAATCTTTCTACTGAAGGGGCTAAAAGATTTGCCCAAGAACTGAAAGCGGTTGTCGATGCTTACGGACTCGATGGCATTTTCTTTGATGACGAGTATTCCAGTTATGGCAGCTATCCCGGATTCGTTGCTCCGTCAATTGAAGCCGCGTCGCGTCTTTGCTACGAATGCAAGCGTGCCATGCCTGATAAACTCATGGAAGTGTACGTCTACAGCCGTACTGGAAGTTTGTATGAAGTAGACGGACATCAGCCTGGCGAATACATCGACTACGCTATTCAGGACTACGGACGCTACAGCGATCTGGCCCGCAACTATCCCGGATTAGCAAAGAAAGGCATGATTCAGGCTTCGTCTGAGTTTGCTCAAGGACGCATCATTAGTTCATGGGATGCAGAGCGGATTAAGTCTGAGGGCTATGGCGGCACAATGGTGTTCTCGCTGAATCCCAATAATGGCTATGCTTCTCGTTTAAGCACGATCACTCAAGCTTTCTATGGCGAGGCGACCATACGGACTGGCAACTATGCAAAAGATTGGTAACATGCTAAAAATATAAAAAGATGAAAGCAAAATATTTGTATTCGGCTATGACGGCAACTGTTCTTGCTTGGCACTTACTGCCTGTAGCAATGAGAACGATATGCCCGAACCAGAACAGAAGCTGAAAGAGACGACGCCCATCACTTTGAGTACAGACACGGTGAAGGTAGGAGTGGGTGAGTCTTCCACCTTTAATATCACTGCCGGCGGCGGCGATTATAAACTGATTGTTGAGAATCCGGATGTTGCCTCGGCCACGATAGCGGGCAATGTCGTGACTGTTAAGAGTGCGGTGAAAGGAAAAACGGGAATTATCATCTCGGATGCCATTGGCAACTATAAGCGTGTCATCGTGAAGTCGATGTATTTCAAGATGACGCTCAATAAGGAAGTTGTGAACATAACAATGAAACTCGGCCATACCGACGGCACTGCCGAGGTGACCGTGACCGGAGGAAATGGCAACTATAAGGCTGTCAGCAACAACACGAAAGTGGCCGACGTGCAGTTCGTAAAAGGCGATGTGATTACTATTCGGGGCGTGGCGAACGGCTCAACGGACGTCATCGTCACCGACATGATGGGGCTGAAGCAGACCGTTAAGGTACAGGTAGAAACCACCGACGTAGCTTTCACCGAGGAGGAAAAGGCAAAAATTATGGCGTCGACAAACGACGGTATCTTCTTCGACAACGATCGATCTTCCAGCTGGGGTACGATGGGACTGACTAAGGACAACGGTATGAATCTTGCCCAATGGGATTTCTACGGCAATTGTATCAAGTGCTGGTTCAGCGGTGATCTCACCGTAGGTAAGAAATCTGATGGAAAGGTGTTGGTTAACGACCCGTGGAGCAGCAACCAAAAAACCTATGAAAATGTGAACGTCGAAATTATCAAGGTTGATGGTTCGCGCGTGTGGGGTATTATGTATCTCATTAAGGATAACTATTTACACTCCGGTTACTTCTGTTTAAAGAAGGCTGAAGCTGAAATTGAAGATTAACTCAAAACTTTTTCTATCATACGTTGGTAATAAGTAGTTATACTGATTGGGAAAGGCCTGCGATAATGCAGGCCTTTTCTGTTTTTGTTTCAGCTTGTTTGAATGCTCACTTCACGTATTCCCTTTCTCATGGAGTATAGAAATCATATGTTTACAGGCTGGTAAAGAAGTTCGAAGAAGCGAGCAAAAGTACACGTGAGTGAGCGGAGAAACCATGTTATAAAACTTTAAATATATAATCTTTTACCCGTTGGCGGAATTACTTCTAATTGATCGTATTTTCATTTACTGTTAATCATCCTGCAATATACCGTCAATCGTAAGGCGTTTAACCATTAGTTGCA
Organism: Hoylesella pleuritidis JCM 14110; assembly: GCF_000613725.1. Taxonomy (GTDB): domain Bacteria; phylum Bacteroidota; class Bacteroidia; order Bacteroidales; family Bacteroidaceae; genus Prevotella; species Prevotella pleuritidis. Next base: position 153,091 of record NZ_BAJN01000005.1, on the reverse strand, counting down.
AGGCAAGAAGTAATTAAACGGAAAATGTTTTATATATTCTTGATTTTCAGGAACATACAAGATGCTCTGGCCTATGCTTTCTTTTGCTCTCTCGTTTAAAAAAGCGGAATCTTTATTCACAGATTTCTGACTTTTTAATTTATGAAGTTAAGAGAATAATTGCCCCACTTGATAGACTGCGGCACTCACAATCCACGCTAAGGCTGTGGTGTAGAGAGCGCCGAATAGTGCCCATTTCCACGAGCCACTCTCGTTCTTGATAGCCGCAATCGTGGCCACACAAGGGAAATAGAGCAGCACGAAGAGCAGATAACTGTAAGCCGCAAGCGGCGTGATACCGTCTGAAAGCATCTGACGTCTTAGTCGGGTGTATTTGGCGGTATCGTTGTCAGTGTCGTTACTTTCAGCCACACTCGAATCATTACTGTATAATACACCCATTGTTGAGGCTACGATTTCTTTGGCTCCGACACCGGCCAGTAGCCCCACATCAAGTTTCCAATCAAATCCCTGCGGGCGGAAGACCGGTTCGATGGCCTTACCGATTCGCCCAATATAGCTTTGCTCTTGTTGTGTCTGATTGTCTAACTGATCGTTGTGTGGGAAATATCCCAGTGCCCAAACGATAATACTGGCCACGAGAATGATGCCTCCCATCTTTTTGAGATACTGTTTGCCTTTTTCCCAAGTGTGGCGAATGATGGCTTTACTCGTGGGAAACCGATAAGGAGGAAGCTCCATTACGAAAGGTGTGTCTTCGCCTTTGATGACGTATTTGCTGAACAATCGACTGATAATTACAGCCATCAGAATACCGATGGCATACAGAGAGAGCATAATAATCGAGCGATATTGTAAGGCGAAGAAAGTGCCGGTAATCATTATGTAAATGGGCAGGCGGGCCGAACAACTCATCATCGGGAGTACCAGCATCGTGATAAGTCGCGACCGTCTGCTCTCGATGGTACGTGTGGCCATAATTGCCGGCACGTTACAACCGAATCCCATAATCAGCGGAATGAACGATTTGCCGTGCAAGCCCATCTTATGCATCAACTTATCCATAATGAATGCCGCGCGCGCCATATAGCCGCTGTCTTCCATAAACGAAATGAAGAAATAGAGAATCAATATTTGTGGCAGGAAAACAATCACTGCTCCGACACCTCCGATCACACCATCGACAAGCATTGCTTTGACTGGACCGTCGGGCATTGACCTACTAACCCAATCGCCTAAGGCTGCAACACCCGCGTCGATCCAGTCCATCGGATATTGTCCTAGCGAAAAGGTGACTTGGAACATTATATAAAGGAAAAGGAAAAAGAGAGGAAAACCTAAATATTTGTGCGTGATGATGGCATCTAAGAAATGTGTCGTCTGATAGGTATCTTGTTTTTTGCCTTCGGCAAAGCCAGCTTCCTGTAAGGCGCCGTGAATAAACCCGTATTTCGCATCCATTATAGCCGTTTCACAGTCTTCCTTAGTTTCTTCTTTGATCAGCTGCTCGCCCCGGGCAACAGCACTGCTGACGGCTTGGGCATTGGGCAACGTACGGGTAAGCGCAGTGATGTTGGCATCGTTTTCCAAAAGCTTGATTGCTAAATAACGAGTGGAATATTTCGAGTCGAGTTGCTCGTTATCGCGCAGCGTTTCTCGTATATCGTCGATGGCTTGCTCGATGTATTTTCCGTGATTGACGTGAATATGTCGGAAAATATTGCGTCGTGGACGTGTACCGTGAGCAAAATCTTCGAGGTGATCTGTATCATTTGACTTCTCATAACGCTTATGCCAGTTCTGTAAATCCTTAGCAACTTCGGGGTTGATGTTGCCCTCGCGATCTAAAAAGTCGACGCCTTCATACATATTGATGATGATGTGGAAAAGCAAGTCAACGCCGCGCCCTGTCCTGAAAACGGTTGGAATCATCGGAACTCCGAAGAGTTGACCCAATTTTTGATAATCAAGTGTGTCGCCGCGCGATTCAAATTCGTCAAACATATTCAGTGCACAGACCATTCGGAGGTCCATATCCACGAGCTGGGTGGTGAGATAAAGATTTCGTTCAAGATTACTTGCGTCGATGACATTGATGATAATATCGGGTGTCTTGTCAAGAATCTGGTGCCGCACATACATCTCCTCCGGGCTGTAAGCTGAGAGTGAGTAAGTGCCGGGTAAGTCGACGAGATGAAACTCATAACCTTCGAATGAAGCGCGGCCCTCTTTGGCGTCGACAGTTACGCCCGAATAATTGCCCACACGCTCGTGAGCACCCGATGCAAAGTTGAACAGCGAGGTTTTGCCGCAGTTGGGATTGCCCACGAGTGCGACATTGATGGTGCGCCGTTTTTTCATTGCAGCGTCGTGCATTTGTTGCTTAGTAAGCGGCATTCGTTCTTCATTTGAATTGACGAAGATGCTGTGCCGATCAGCTGGTGCGGCTTCATTTTCCTCCAAAGCCAGCGCTTCGTCTACTGAAATAACTTCGATCATTCGGGCCTCATCACGTCTGAGTGAGATCTCATAGCCCATAATCTTATATTTCACAGGGTCTTGCAGCGGTGCGTTGAGCAGCACTTCTACGGATTTCCCTTTAATAAACCCCATCTCGACAATACGTTTGCGAAAACTACCGTGCCCTAAAACCTTGACGATGACGCCGCGTTGGCCTGTCTTTAAATCTGATAATCGCATCATAATCTGTCTTAAACTTCAAGTTTGTTGCAAAAATACGATATTTTTATTGCAAATGGGTTGCAAGGTTTTTAAAGTGGGTTAAAATGTAGGATAACAGATGAATCCTTCCAAGAGAAATCTGTTTAGCGGATCATTTATTTGGATTCAGATTTTATTTCTATTCTTGGGCTTGGATGTTGAAATAATCTTCAAGTTCTTTTTCGGCGCTTCCGGCCTCGTTGGAGAGGTCTTTTAGAATGCAGCCGTGCTCCAAAAGCGCGATGCGTGTGCTGATATCGACCGTGTGTTGGAGATTATGACTGGATATGAGGATGGTGGCTCCTGTGGCGTGATTATAGTCGACGAGGAGGCGTTTGAGGATGTTCTGACTCGATGGGTCTAAAAAGTTGAAAGGCTCGTCGAGAATAACTGTCTGCGGGTGATTAAAGAGGGCCGAGATGATACCGATTTTTTGCTTGTTGCCGGCAGAGAAGTCGCGGATCAGTTTTTTATGCCCCAAGATTTCACCGTTCATCAGTCTGGTGAATTCTTCGATGCGTTCGGCGATGAGAGACTTGTTCATATTGCATATTTTGCCGATAAACTCGAAGTATTCTTCGGGCGTAAGAAAGTCGATCAGAAATCCTTCGTCGATGTAAGCACCTGTAACTTGTTTCCAATCTTCCGACTTTGCGGGATTGGTTCCGTCAATTGCGACTTCTCCTTCATCTGCTTTGAGGAGATCGAGAATGAGTCGGAACAGGGTAGTTTTACCTGCTCCGTTGTTGCCGACGAGGCCCAATATCTCACTGGAATGAATTTGAAGCTCCGGGATATCTACTGCGACGTTGTCTCCGAATGCTTTTTTCAGATGGTTGATTTGGATAGACATATAAGAAGGGGATAGTAAATGAGTAAACAAGTTAATGAGTTGATGAGGGATGGAGTTGGCTGGTGGCAGATTAACGAATTGACGAGTAGATAAGCGAAAGAATGCTCTTGTTTACTCATTCACTTGTCTACTCGTCAAACTTATTCACTCATCACTGCCTGATTCCTCTGCCGTGGCAGTTCTTAAATTTCTTACCGCTGCCGCAAGGACAGGAATCATTGGGGCGCGGCATCTTCTCTTTGATATACGGCGTGTGGCTGTGTTGCACATTCTCGCGTGTATCTTGATGGGCAGCTGCCTGCTGATCGGGATCGGTAAGACTGTCTTTCTGCTCGGTGTAGCGCTGGCTTCGTTCTTCGGGTGCAGCCTCTTGAATCTCTTGCTGCATATCGGGGATTTGCCCGCGCATCAAGATGCTGGAGATGCGATTGTTCATATCGTTGACCATCGAGTCGAAAAGTTTAACGCTTTCGAGCTTGAATATCAATAGTGGATCTTTCTGTTCGTAAGACGCGTTTTGCACACTGTGGCGGAGTTCGTCAAGCTGCCGCAGGTTCTCTTTCCAACAATCGTCGATAATATGAAGCATAATTACTTTCTCAAATTGTTTGACTACCGACTTGGCTTCACTGTCATAAGCCTCTTTCAAATGGCAAGGGATATTGAAAACCTGCCTTCCGTCAGTGATGGGAACCATAATGCGCTCGAACTTGCTGCCCTCATTCTCTTCCACTTGTTTGATGACAGGGTAGGCGAGGTTCTGTATTCGGTCGGTCTTGCGTTTGAAACTTGCCATCGCCTCCTGGAATGTTCGCTCTTCGAGTTCTTGTCGGTTGCCGTTGATAAACTCGTTTTCATCAAACGGACACTCCATAGCCAAGACTTTGAGAAAGTCTTCCTTGCAACCTTCAAAGTCGTTAGATTCGATGGCATTGACCACGCGATCCCAGATAATATTGGTAATATCCATTCCGATTCGTTCGCCCATCAGTGCGTGACGACGTTTTTCATAGATTACGGTGCGCTGTTTGTTCATCACGTCATCATATTCCAATAGGTGCTTACGAATGCCAAAGTTGTTTTCCTCCACTTTCTTTTGCGCCCGCTCGATGCTCTTGGAGATCATCGGACTCTCAATTCGTTCACCGTCTTTAAAGCCGAGTCGATCCATCACACTGGCTATTCGCTCGGATGCAAACAGACGCATCAGCTTGTCTTCCAACGAGACATAGAATACAGAAGAGCCTGGATCGCCCTGGCGTCCGGCACGACCACGAAGCTGACGATCTACACGACGGCTCTCGTGTCGTTCTGTGCCGATGATGGCCAAACCGCCGGCTGCTTTAACTTCGGGCGTGAGCTTGATGTCAGTACCACGTCCGGCCATATTCGTTGCAATAGTTACGGCTCCCAACATACGTTCTTCCTCGTGTGTGTTTCCGTTCTCATCGGTAATCGTGCATTTGCCGAGTGTACTGCGTCCGGCCTCTACCACGATATTAGCTTCTTGTTGATGGCGTTTCGCATTGAGCACATTATGGGGGATATTACGTAGTTTTAGCATACGCGAGAGTAGCTCTGAAATCTCGACAGAGGTCGTACCCACCAAACAAGGGCGTCCTTGGTTGCGCATTTCGACGATTTCGTCGATCACGGCCGCATATTTTTCGCGAGCCGTTTTATAGACACGGTCGTCCATATCATTGCGTTGTATGGGTTTGTTAGTCGGAATCTCTACCACGTCTAACTTGTAAATGTCCCAGAACTCGCCTGCTTCGGTAGATGCCGTACCCGTCATACCCGCTAATTTATGGTACATACGGAAGTAGTTCTGCAACGTAATCGTAGCGAAAGTCTGGGTAGCGGCTTCTACTTTTACGTGTTCTTTGGCCTCAATAGCTTGATGGAGCCCGTCGCTCCAGCGGCGTCCCTCCATTATACGGCCTGTTTGTTCGTCAACGATTTTCACTTCACCGTCCATCACCACATATTCATCGTCCTTATTGAACATCGTATATGCTTTCAGCAATTGTTGCAACGTGTGTACGCGTTCGCTTTGAACAGCATAGTGATTAAGCAGCTCGTCTTTCTTATCTAACTTGTTTTGTGCATCGAGCGTAGCGTCTGCCTCTAATGCGGAGAGTTGAGATGTGATGTCGGGCAACACGAAAAGGTCGCGGTCTTGCACTTGATTAGCCAACCACTCTGTTCCTTTATCGGTGAGATCACAGCTGTTCAGCTTCTCGTCTACCACAAAATAGAGCGGTTCTACAGCCTCTGGCATACGGCGATTGTTGTTTTCCATATAGATTTCTTCCGTTTTCAGCATCCCGGCTTTAATTCCCTCCTCGGAGAGATATTTAATCAGCGGTTTGTTTTTGGGCAAACACTTATACGATCTATACAGAGAGAGAAAACCGTCGTCCGTCAGTTTCTGGTCTTTCTTTTCTTGTCCTTCGGTGATTTTGGCACGAGCGTCGGCCAAGAATTGTGTGGCCAACTTACGTTGTACGTCGACCAAGCGCTCCACTAACGGCTGATACTCCTCGAACATTTGGTCATCGCCTTTGGGAACAGGGCCCGAAATAATAAGCGGTGTACGTGCATCGTCAATCAAGACAGAGTCTACCTCATCCACGATTGCATAGTTATGAGCCCGTTGTACAAGGTCGGCCGGCGAGATGGCCATATTGTCGCGCAGATAGTCGAAGCCGAATTCATTGTTCGTTCCGAATGTAATGTCGGCCAGATAAGCTTTTCGACGTTCAGGCGAATTAGGCCGATGTTTGTCTATACAGTCCACCGACAGACCATTGAACATATAAAGTGGGCCCATCCATTCAGAGTCACGCTTGGCCAAATAGTCGTTCACCGTTACGACGTGGACGCCGTTTCCTGTCAGCGCATTAAGGAAAACAGGGAGCGTTGCAACCAAAGTTTTACCCTCACCTGTGGCCATCTCGGCGATCTTTCCTTGATGGAGAGCGATTCCTCCGAAGATTTGCACGTCGTAATGAATCATTTCCCATTTGAGGTTGTTTCCTCCGGCAGTCCAGTGATTATGGTAAATCGCTTTGTCACCGTCGATGGTGATGAAGTCGTTTGTTGGATTCCCAGCCAGTTCGCGGTCAAAATCCGTTGCCGTAACCACGGTCTCTTCATTCTCTGCAAACCTGCGAGCCGTATCTTTGACAATGCTGAAAGCAACGGGCATTACCTCGTTCAGGGCTTTCTCATAAACCTCTAAAGCCTCTTTTTCGAGCTTGTCGATTTGGTTGAAAATATCTTCGCGCTCATCGATAGGCGTATCTTCTATTTTCGATTTCAGCTTGGCAATCTGCTGTTTCTGCTCTTTTGCTGAGTCTTGCACATATTTTTTGATCTCGTTGGTCTTAGCGCGCAACCTGTCATTACTCAGTTTTTGAATGTCGGGATAGACCTCTTTCACTTTCTCGACAAGTGGTTGAATGAGTTTCATATCCCTTGATGACTTGTTGCCGAACAACGACTGTAAAATCTTAGTTAAGTTCATTATATTTTGGTTTATATATTTCTAACAACTGACCGTCTGTATTTAGTATTTCCAAATAGCCGGTACAAAATTACGAATAAAATTTGATTTTAAGGCAAATTACATTTCTTTTGTAATTTGCTGGGCCTTTCTCGCTTTAGGGAAGAGGTTCGGTCTTACAGGCATTGGGTGCTCTGATGTGAATGGTACGTGCTATCGTAGGCGCAATTTGGTCTACGGTTACAGGGGTAGAAATGCGTTGTGGCTTGATGCCCAACCCGTAAATGATGATGGGAAAAGGAATTAAACCCGACCGTGAAACATAATTTTCCTGATTATCTTCGTTGAGAAGTTTCCAGCCCGGTGCTACTTCAATGATGATGTCACCGCTGATAAGGGCATTATATCCATTGCGTATCTTTGTGATATCATTGCCGTTGGCCAACAGACGTTCGCTGGTGAAAACATCGCTTACACCTGCATTCTGGATTAGGAAGTCTTGGCTGCGGCTCAATACGTCGCTGAGATTGAGACGTTTCTGCTCGATAAGATTGCGATTGAGATAGATTTCGTTGTGGAAACAAGTCTCTACGTACCGTCCCTGGCCGTAGATAGCACCGAGATAGATGTTGAGCAGCTTGGCTGTACGATTGATATAGAATGTACCTGTTGGTATGCGATATTTGGCATAGTCGATATTCGGTTCTTCATTATAGCCTGAACTTGTGACGACAAACATCACTCGATTTTTTCCTACGGTGGTTTCGATGTCCGTAATCAAGTCAGAGAGCAGTTTATCTAATTGCAGGTATATACTTTCTGCTGCTATTTTAGGATTGGATGTGGTTGCGGGTTTGGCTGATAAGGCCACTGCCAACAAGTCGGTAATTTCATCTTTACCTAACGCATTGTCTTTAATACACGCTTTGGCAGCCTTGACTATGAATGCATTTCGGCCTGCCACGGTAGTCAACTGTTGGTTGTTCACCTTGTTATAAGCTGCGATCCAATTACGTATTTTGTCCGGATAATAGGCAGAAGTGGTTAATCCGCTGCCTTTATCATCAATCCACAGTGCTCCGTCTGCGGCGTGTCCGGCAGAGAAAACAGCTGTCACTTTGTTAGGAGCGATGGCATAAACGAGGGCGTTCCCATTGCTGGAAACCTTCATTTCATCACCGATCGTGGAAGTGGACATCCTTGACGGTGATGTGATATATCGCCGATCGTCGGTACAGAACACTGGTCTGAGTGTGCTGCGATCGAGCCATTGTGTTGCAACGATGCTATTATAATAAGGTGTAGTGCCCGTAGCGATGGAAGCAATAGCCGATGCTTCGTCTACGGGAATAAACGGATAGTTGGCTCCGTCGTATACACGTCCTTGTTGCAACAGTTTTCTCAATCCGTCTGCTGTGTACATTGGGGCAAACGTCTCGATATAATCTGTGCGCAGTTGGTCGATGGTAATATTGACCACAAGCCTCGGAGTAGGTTGCAGCAACTGTGCATTGGCGGTAGCTGTGAGGCTACCAACAGGGCCGTTATATATCTGTTCATTTCTTTTTGGTTGTAAATCGCAGAGCCGACGCGTGTCTGATAAGCAAAGATAGTGCCACAATGTTCATTCCCTCTGCATAACCTTGGATAAAATTTCCAATGAAAAAGAGCAATGTCATTACTGTCATCGTGGGGAAAAGCCAATATCTTTGTTTTCTGCGCAATGCTTTAATAGCCGGCCAAATGAAAAGGAGCGGAAGCGGATTGAGTACCAATATTTGTAGGTTGAGACTCACAGTAGGATGTTGCGAGAACACCATTGCAGTAAGGATAATTCCGGCCAGTCCGCAACTAACCATTAATGAGGTGTCGAAAAGCCACAAATTGCAGTGCAAAAAACGCTCAATTGCAAGGCAAATAGCCGTTAATGACAGGAGGATGAACGAACACTCGATAGGACGTAAGGGAAAAGACGTTCGATGAGGGTGTATCTGTTGCTTGAGTAACGTTTCTGTCCGGCTTACCAATTTGTGTGTGGAACCATCGGAAGCGGTGATATATGCGTGGTCGAAATCGCGTCGTAGATTGTCCGGTAAGAATTCTTGTTGTTCGGCTGTAGTCTTGAAATCGGCCTTCATTCCTAATAAGACATCGTTCCCGAACATTACCCAAGGATAAGTTTTGTCCCATTGATGCACCATTTCTCGGTAAGTCAAGGTACGTACTTTGCGGTCTGATGAAGATACTTTACCGTCGAGATGGCCGATAATCATATCTCGTGCACGTGTGGTGCAATTGTCGTAGAAATAATTATATCTGTAAACCCGGTTCTCTGGTAGATAATTCTCATCTATAGCGCGGGCTATCCGTAGCTTCTCTTCCGGGGTTAAGTCCAATTCCTGTTGGATGATACTACGTCCCTCGTTACTGTATTGTGCAAAGAAATCATCGAAAGATTCGATACCCATTTCATAATCGGTAAGGCCGAAAACGAATCGTAAGACAAAGTAAGGTTTCTTGAATGAGAACATTCCATAATTGATAACGAGATCTTCGCCACGGCTTCGGTCTTGATATCTGAGGGCCGTATGCCCGAAAAGGTTGTACACCTCGTTTCCCGGTCCACACGTCAACAGGCTGATTGTGATAGAGGCTGGTTTGGCCGGCATAGTCTCTTGCGACTGCGCCCTACCATTATCTGTTAATAACAGAAAAATAAACGGTAATGTGAACCTTAATATATTATTGAAACGTTTCACGATGCAAAAATAACTTATAAATCTCACTTGGAGTGCTCCTATTTCGTTTTTTTTCGATATTTTTGCATCCGAAACTGAAACATACGATGTAATGAAGAGAATATTTTGCGCTTTCCTGCTGGCAGCAATATCGATAACCGCAATGGCTCAAAGCGGTACCAATTCGCCGTACAGTATGTATGGATTAGGCGCATTGGCTGATCAGACAAGCGGATTCAATCGTGGGATGAATGGGCTTGGACTTGGTTTTCGTGAGCATAACCAAGTGAACTTTCTCAATCCGGCATCTTACTCCTCCATAGATTCCCTTTCGTTCATTTTCGATGCCGGTCTTTCAGGGCAGATTACGAACTTTCAGGAGAACGGGAAAAAGGTGAATGCCAAGAATGCAGACTTTGAATATGTTGTCGCCGGATTTCGTGCTTTCAAGCATTTCGGTATCAGTTTCGGTCTGATTCCTTATTCCAATGTGGGGTATCAATATCAGAATACGCAACAGGTGAGTCCCGGCAGTACGGTTACTTCTACGACTTCGTATTCGGGAAGAGGCGGATTGCATCAGGTATACATCGGTTTTGGATGGGAACTTGTCAAGGGACTATCCATAGGAGCTAATGCTTCATATTTGTGGGGCAACTATACGCGATCTGTTCTCAATACTTACAGCGATTCTTATGTCAATACTTTGTCACGGATTTATACAGCAAACGTACACAATTATAAATTAGATGTCGGTTTGCAATATGCTGCCCGGTTTTCCAAAAGCGATCAGTCAACGCTCGGTTTGGCTTATAGCTTAGGTCATAAGCTTAACGCTAATCCCAAGTGTGAGATTGTTTCTTCCAATCCTCAGACACAAGTTTCTTATTCAAAAGCCTATACAGCCGATGACGCTCTTGAACTTCCGACATCTTATAGTGTAGGACTTGCGTGGGATCATAAGCGCCAATGGAAGGTGGGCGTTGACTATAATCTGCAAAAATGGGCTGATGTTGTCTATCCCTTATATACTAATGTGAACAACGTACCGCAATATTCGGCTGCAACCGGACAGTTCAAGGATCGTCATAAGTTGACTTTGGGTGCCGAATTATGTCCCGGCGAGACAGCCCGAAACTTTTTCAAGCGTGTGCATTATCGTGCTGGCATTTCTTATGTCACACCTTATTTAATAATCAATGGTACAGAGGGGCCCAAAGAAATGAGTGCCAGTTTAGGTCTCGGCATACCTGTCATGAATGGAATCAACAACCGTTCCATTCTCAATATCAGTGCCCAATGGGTGCGGATGGATTCTAAGACGTTGCTCAAAGAAAACACTTTCCGTATCAATATTGGTCTGACGTTCAATGAACGATGGTTTGCTAAGTGGAAAGTAGATTGATGAAACGCCTCTTTTCGTGTTCATTGTTTATCCTGACAATTGTGTTTCTCATTTCGTGTGAGGAGCAACGAGCCCACACTGCGCCCGGAATTTATCCGCGAGATTCGGTTGCCGCGATGATCAGTTATGGTGTCAATACATTGATTTCAGATTCGGGTGTAATCAAATATCGTATTGTTACTGAGCGGTGGGAGGTAAACAAGAATCGACATCCGTCGCGGTGGATTTTCGACAAGGGGCTTTTTTTGGAGCAATTTGATGAGAAGTTTCACGTACAAGCCTATATTCAGTGCGATACAGCATATTATTATGACTTACAAAAGTTGTGGGAACTTCGCAGTAGAGTACGTATTCTGACTAAGGATGGACTGCGATTCGCCAGCGAACGACTGTTTTGGGATGAGAATCAACACGAACTTTACTCTGATGTTTTCTCGCGTTTGATAACGCCGGAACGTCAGTTGCAAGGTACTTATTTCCGTAGTGATGAACGAATGACGCGTTATTTCGTCTCTAACAGTAAAGGTTCGTTTGCTCGAAATGATTTTGAGAGTTCAGGAGATACCCTCCAATCGGCTCCTGATTCGGCCAAAAGCGTGCTACGTATGCGTACAGCTCCGCAGCGGAAGAATAATTCAATACCTTTGACTCATTAAATGGAAGAAGGAATAGGCATATCTCTCATCATCGGAATCATCGTGACAATGGTTTTCTCTGCATTCTTTTCGGGAATGGAGATCGCCTTTGTGACGAGCAACCGGATGTTGGCCGAGATGGACAAAGAGAAAAACGGACTCTCTCAACGACTGCTTTCCATATTCTACCATCATCCCAACAATTTTGTCAGTACGATGTTGGTAGGCAATAATATTGCGCTGGTCATTTATGGAATCTTGATTGCCAAGTTCTTTGATAATACGATTTTCCGAGGAATGGAAGCCGCTTTTACAGTGCCGGCAGACACAATTCTTTCTACAATTATCGTGCTTTTTACGGGAGAGTTTTTGCCCAAAACATTGTTTAAGAGCAATCCTAATCGGCTGCTTACGGTTTTCGCTATCCCGGCTTACGTTTGTTATGTGGTGCTTTGGCCTATCAGCAAGTTTGCAACATCGTTATCGCGGATGCTGTTGCGTGTTATCGGCGTCAGGATGTCAAAAGAAAGTGTTGACGAAGCATTCACGAAAGTAGATTTAGACTATCTTGTTCAGTCGAGTATAGATAATGCCAAGAGTGAAGATGACATTGAAGATGAGGTCAAGATATTTCAAAATGCACTGGATTTTACTGATACCAAGGTGCGAGACTGTATGGTGCCGCGTACTGAAATCAATGCCGTAGATACAGATAACTGCTCGATCGACGATTTAAAGCAGAAGTTTATCGAGAGTGGAAACTCTAAATTGATTGTTTACGAAAGTGACATCGACCATATTATCGGTTATATCCATTCATCGGAGCTGTTTAAGAATCCCGTGAATTGGCGCGACGGCATACGCACGATGCCGTTTGTGCCCGAGACGATGGCTGCTTCTAAATTAATGCAAACATTTTTGCAACAGAAGAAAAGCCTTGGCGTTGTTGTCGATGAGTTTGGTGGAACGAGCGGAATTGTCTCTTTGGAAGACATCGTTGAAGAAATTTTCGGCGAAATTGAAGATGAACATGACAATGCGAAATACATTGCTAAGAAAACCTCTGATGGCGAGTTTATACTCTCGGCGCGGCTCGAGATAGACAAAGTGAATGATAGGTTCGATCTCGATCTGCCCGAAAGCGATGAATATATGACCGTGGGTGGACTCATTCTGCATTATTACCAGAGCTTTCCTAAGCTTAATGAGATTGTCAAAGTGGGACGTTTCGAGTTTAAAATCATTAAGAATACAATGACGAAAATAGAGCTTGTGCGACTAAAAGTGAACTAATAACGGCAATTTTCGCGTGAAAAGTTCCGTTATGTGCTATCTTTTTTGTATTTTTGTGCGCATTTATATAAGGAAAGAAATCATAAATAATAAAATAAAACAATAAAATTAATGGCAGCATTAGGAAAAATCAGAAGCAAAGGCGTTATCCTTGCTAGTATCATTGGATTGGCCTTGTTTGCTTTTATCGCCGAAGAGCTGTTCCGTTCGTGCGATTCTATGCGCAACGATCAGCGTCAGCAAGTGGGCGAAGTTTTGGGAGAGAAGATAAATGTCAACGACTTTCAGAAGCTCGTGGACGAGTACACCGAAGTCATTAAAATGCAACAGGGACAGGACAATCTTAACGATGACCAGATGAATCAAGTTAAAGATATGGTCTGGAATTCGTTTGTTCAGTCCAAACTCGTGGAGAACGAGGCGAAGTATTTAGGACTCACGGTAACTGACGAAGAAATGCAGAACATATTGAAAGCCGGTACCAATCCAATGCTTTTGCAGACACCATTCGTCGATCGACAGACTCGGCGCTTTGATGTCAACGCGTTACAGAAGTTCTTGGCTGATTATAAGACGCAATCCACTGCCAACCCGCAGTTGGCCGAGCAATATGGCAAGATTTACAAGTATTGGACTTTTATTGAGAAGACACTTCGCCAGCAGACACTTGCGCAGAAGTTCCAGAGCTTGTTGGCACATAGTCTGCTCTCGAATCCCGTCGAAGCCAAGATGGCTTTCAAGGATGAGAACGAGGAAAGCAATATTCAGCTCGCAGCATTCCCATATACCGACATCCCTGATAACAAAGTGCAGATCAACGATACTGACCTGAAAGCTAAGTACGATGAACTGAAACCGCGCTTTCGTCAGTATGTCGAGAGTCGCAGCGTCAAATATGTCGACATCCAAGTGACTGCATCAACGGCTGATTTAACAGCCATCCAAAAAGAGATGAACGCTTATGCTAAAGATATTGCAGTGGCTGCTGATCCCGCAGAAGTTGTGCGTAAAAGCACATCGTTGGTGCCTTATTTAGGCATTCCCGTAGCAAAAGACGCGTTCCCAACAGATATTGCGCAGCGGCTTGACTCGATGGCTGTAGGACAAACTTACGGACCTGTGACCAATAAAGACGATAACACCGTAAACATTGTCAAACTCGTGGCAAAACAACAGCTGCCTGACTCTGTGGAATATCGTCAGATTCAAGTGGCTGGTACTACACCTGAAGTGGCCCATAAAACCGCAGATTCTATTTATACTGCACTACAAGGCGGTGCTGACTTTGCTGCTATTGCCAAGAAATACGGCCAAACAGGCGAATCTACTTGGCTTACTACTCGTCAGTATCAGTTTGCACCGTCACTTGACAAAGATTCTAAGAATCTGATTATGACATTGAATACCCTCCCGCTCAAAGAGATACGCAACCTGACTTTTGCCGCTGGTAACGTCATTGTGCAAGTGCTCAGCCGCAAGGGAATGGTGGAGAAATATACAGCTGCTGTTATCAAGAAAAACGTCGAGTTCTCCCGCAACACATATTCTGCTGCATATAACAAGTTCAGTTCATTCGTCAGCGCCAATCAAACGGCCGATGATATTGTGAAGAACGCAGAAAAAAGTGGTTATACCGTGCAGACTTCGGCCGATATTACCACGGCACAACATAATCTGGCAGGCATTCATGGAACCCGTGAGGCCCTGAAATGGCTCTTCGATGCAAAAGAAGGAGATGTTTCGCCGATGTATGAGTGTGGCGACAACGATCATCTGCTCATCGTGGTTTTGGATAAAATAAACCCCGAAGGTTATCGCACGTTGAAAGACCCGCAGGTAAATGCGATGGTAAAAGATGAAGTGATGAAGGATAAGAAAGCCGAGCTAATGAGGGCCAAGGTGAATGGCGTAACTACGATGGCAGCTGCACGGGCTAAGGGTGCCAAGTTCAGCGCTATAAATCAGGTAACTTTTACTGCTCCTGTGTTCGTAGCAACTTCGGGTGCCAGCGAACCGACCTTGAGTGGTGCGGCAGCAGCCACGGCGCAAGGCCGCTTCTGCTCGCAACCCATTAAGGGTAATGCCGGCTTATATTTTGTTCAAGTAATAAGCAAGACGATGCGCCCTGTGAAATTCGACGCGAAGTCGCAAGAGCAGAAGCTACGTCAGCGGCTATGCAGTACGCCGCCAATTTTATGAACGAACTTTATGCTAAAGCTGGCATAGTAGATAATCGCTATTTGTTTTTCTAAATATAGTTTAGTATGAAAATCCCGGCATTCATCGAATGTCGGGATTTTTTATTGTTGGTCAGTTCCTAACAAAATTAAAAGGGAATGAAAAACGGTTTTCTCCTCAAGGTCGTAATCTGAAATGGGCACGATAGTGAAAGGTTAATGATGAACTGATTCTCTGAGGCAATTTGCAGATTGTAAACGGACTTTGTCTGTCCATTATTTATGGCATTATTCTTTTATATGCATAAACGTTACTTTTGGAATTGGGCTTGGTGAGAAAATCGAAAGGACGGATAAAGTTAAGAGAGGGGATAATATTGGTCCGAGTAGATAAGTGTAAGACAACCCTATGCAAAGTTTTTAATATTTAATAGTTCGTGCTCAATTTAAAAGTTGAAGGGAGACAAACATACATATGAAAAAATAGGAGGACAGGGAGGAAATTAATTTTTTCTATACCCGAGGTAGGTAGATTTCTTTTTGTAATATTATACTTATTAATCATCGTTCTATTATTTTTTTGATTTTTGGAAAAACAACAAAATCAAAATATTTTTACTTGAAAGTGTTGCCATTTTCAAAAAAGATATTAACTTTGTACCGTGTGTTGAGATTGATAAAATTGGAAATGGTTGAAAAAAGACCGTTCTGCATAAGTCTGATTAATATCTCAAAGTATGCATAGATGTTATTCATCCATACAGATACCCTTGAAGAGAAAGCCGGTTTTTTCGCCAGCTCAAGGTAGATTTGTACATCGGATACACAATTTATTAATTAATATTACCCCTCCCCTAAGTTTAACAATTTTTATTACCTTAAAGAATAAAACATCTATTTCCCATCGCTTTTTGGCGATGGAAATAGATGTTTTGTTATGTCCCGATTATGCATTGTACTTTATATAATTAATTAAATCATAATATCAAATAATAGTGAGAGGAAATGAAAAATGAATGAAAATTTTACAATTAAAACAATGGTGACAAACAAGCGATTTTATGTATGTCCTGAGTGTTATGTAGAGCGCCTGCGTATTGAAAGTTTGCTACATCAAGTATCTGGCAGTGTGGGTGGTTTTGAAAACGGTGGTGAACTGAATGCCAAAGAGCATGACTTTGAAGATAATTTTAATGTGTTTGATGAATCGCCCGAATTGAAAGATAGGAATGTCTGGGAGGATTAAGGAATATGAAAATGATAAACGAAAAATAGTATGAAAAATATGAAACGTACAGGAAAAGCAAGAAGTTTAGCCGGTCATCTGTATCGGTATAGTTTGGCAGTTATTGGAATAATCGTATTGGCGACGGCCCTGTGGTCGTGTGCAGATGAGTATTTGGAAGTGCAGAACGGAAATAAAAATAAAGGTGGCAATCAGCTACTTGACAGTAATCACGGTGGCAGCGCGATGGATGTCACGTCAGTTATAACCCTATCGGCAGATGCCGGTATGCAACGCCCACCCATTCAAAGAGGTATGGAACGTACAGGAGATGAGGAGGCAACGCGTTCCATCGTGCTGAATGACAAGTTTATGCCTGTAGCTGAAGGGTCGGATTTGAAAGCCCGCATCTTCCTTGTGAAGTATGACGAGAGCTTGAAAGACCAATACGGTCGTTTGGATGATAAAAAGTGTAAGTTGGCGGCAGCAGAGATTATATGGGACAAGGTGACGACCCTTAATGGTGGTGGCGTCAGTCTTCAAGCACATCCTCAAAAAATAACACTTCATTGGGTGAACGAAGAAGACCAGAACAAGGCCGTAGATATCAATCCTGGTGAGGACTGGCGTGTTTGCGGCATCATCGGTGGTCAGTACGATGAAACCGTAAAGCCGGGATACAAGTATGTGGATAAGAATGGAAATCCCCAGATAGTTGATGATAGTAACTGGAAGCTCTATTATACTTATGTGGATTTCAATCCGAAAGACCGACTTATTAAGGAAATTCATAATGTTAAGGACAACTTAGGGCGACAGCGCGTAGCTGCTGCTTTTGGAACAGGATGGAAAAAACTTGAGGTGAAAGAGAAAAACGTTATCAATATTGGAAACTGGCAATACAAGGCGCTGGGAGTATTGTTCCGCATCAAGGTGAAGCGCAATACTAATCTCTTGGGAGGGGATGCTCATAACTATCGCTTTGCCAGTTCTCAAGTAACGGCCAGTGGAGGATTCCTCATCGGTATGAATGTGGGCGGGTCTGCTTACAATGATGTTGGTCTTCGAGCAACAGAGAATTCTCTTGAAAAATATTGGTACTGGCAAAATGAAAACGACAATCTGAATTATTACTGGGAACATACAGCCCAAAGTGGTTCTAGCAATGAGTTCCATTATGTATATAATTCAAAGAAGTTGAGAGCGACTACCCAAGACGAATATGACGAGTTTTATGTATGGGGTATGCCACATCCGAAGGTGCATATACAATATCAAGATTTTATGAGCTGTATCACACTGGAAAAGGGCGGTGCGATGCTCGGCAGGAAGTATATGGAGGGTAACCAAATCAAGTATGCCGATGAGTGGTGCTATGGTGAAGGAGAGACCAGTGAATTCAATCGTTTCAATTTCAGTGACAAGGGAGGCAAGGCATATAGTGTGGATTTAGCTGTGGTACGCCCGAGGTTCAGGGCAAAGAGATCTGATGGGAAGCTTGAGTTCCCATGGCCAAATCCACTGGAACGCTTTGCACAGAGCAACTGCAAGGTATACCCCGGTGAAAAAAATGAACCGGGCTTATGGAATGATATCCTTTTCGGAGGAACTAAGAATAAGGGAGGATTCCTTGACGGCCACACGCTGAAAGCCTCTGATATTAAAATTAAAGAAATGAATGCAATAACTAAGGGACAAAAGTGGTTGCCCGATAATTACCTACTTCCTGATGGAGAACAGTGGGGGCTTGCATTACCGACTATCATAGATCCAAATACCGGATACACACAGCAGGATGGATACGGATTTTTTGATGGAAAAGTCAGTGGAACGAAGATATATAAACTGAATAGACAGATTTTCGAGGAACTTCTTACACTTTCTGATTTTCAAGATGACGGCTATGAATTCCCTTATCAGGAAACGAATGAAAAGGCAAGAATAAACAGCAACAAAAATAATAGATGTTGGAGCTTTTATTGGGCAAATGAGTATCTGCGTGAGATCTATGCTATTCGTTTTGATGCCAACGTGAAAGGAAACTCTCAAAAATACGGCCGTCGCTACCGTTGTGCTTACCGCTATATGTTTATTAATATGGCAGATAAAAAGTGGAAACGGAAAGACAATGGAAAGAAAGGCACATTTGATGACGTGAATAATGGGGATGGGGCCAGATTAGTGGTGCAGAGCCGTTGGATCGGTAACGCCTATGTCCCCTTGGACTCTTTGCAAAGTGAGACTTGGTGGGGGCCATGCAGTACAGAGAAAGGAGATCACAGAGATTTGGACGTATATCGTGTATTCCCTGTTGTTGGTATAAATGATGAAAAAGGCCATATGTGTGGCACGTATTGGTCAGCCACCTATAAAGATATTGACCCACACTTTAATAAATGGGATGCATCTGGAAACAATACCCGTTTCTGGCGTCATCTTTCTTGGGATTACGTAGCAAGATTCTATTGGTTCAACAATACTGTCTGTCGTCCTGTCCGTGCCATCATCCGCAGAGACTATCCTGAGGATGGAGAGTGGTCGCCACGCAACAATATCATAACCAGTGGCTGAACCGATATATTAAGCGCCAGTGGGACACGGACAACTCGTGGCGTCAAGGTGAATTCCGTAAGGAGAATTTCGGAACAAAATAGAGATGTAAAAGGAAGTAATAAGAACGAGAGATTTTTTCTTTTTATAATAAAACAATTCAGAAGATGGGGTGTCAATTTGACACCCCATCTTCTGAATAATTAGACTGATGAATGAAAATCAGAATACTTCCTCGTCGCTCACGTCTTCGGCTTCGAGATTGAGGTCTTCGGGGTCGGTATCGAATGTAGTACGATAACTTTCTTCTGTGAGCTTGTCCTCATCATAGGAATCGTCATCGTCGTCATTGTATTTCTCTGTACGATCGGATTGTCCTTCGTTCTCGTTTTCTTCATCCGAAAGATCACGTAGCTCGATATCGTTTTGATCTTTGAGGTGTATACGTGACTCTTCCGTTTCGGATTTTTCTTTGGCGAAAATAGCCTCTATCCACGTGCCTTTGGGTATTTCCAATACCTCAAAGCCGTCGTTAACTTTCTTCTCATACATCCCTCCGGTCTTATGCAGACGGTCTTGTGGTAGAGTTGTCGTACTGATATCGAATCCGTGTTCGATGATATCCTTGATGCTCTGAGAAAGAGAATCCCATCCGCCGCCGAAGTTTCGGTCGAGTACTTCTAAGAGTTTCTGGGCTGAAATATGGCGAATGTTTTCGTAAGTAAGGTCGGTGACACGCATAATAGGTCGTTTCCTAACAGCCCATTTGACTTTTGCACTGTCGTCTGTTCTCACGGTTCCGATCTTGAATCCACGCTCTTCGTATTTTTTTATGATCTCCGGTTTGTCTACTTTTACCTCTTCTATCTCAAAAGCGCCGCGCAGGATATCGGTGTAGTGTCGTATATTATCTTTTAGGTCGGCATCTTTTTCGGCAGCCTCCCATAATCGGAAAATATCGGTCTCCTGAATATCCCAGACATTGCTTTTGGTGAGCGTTTTCATCGTCAATGCATTCTTGTTTTTCTTCATCTTTCGTTTTTGTTTCTCTGTTTTATTGCAAAAGTAAATACTTTACGGCTATTTCACAAGTTTTTTGAATGAAATTTCATCGTTTCTTGCCGAATATAAATGAATTGGTTAAGACAGGACTTTTGTTGCAATGGAGCTTTCTAATAAATTGTTGATTTATTTTTATATGTAGAATCATTTTGCTACCTTTGTACGCAAGGTAAGATAACAAGTAAGAATGAGCGAACCGTTAGCGGAAAGGATGAGACCGAGGAGTCTCGATGAATATGTGGGTCAGCGTCACTTAGTGGGCGAGGGGGCTGTACTGCGCAAGATGATCGACGCGGGACGGATCTCGTCATTTATCCTCTGGGGGCCTCCGGGGGTGGGCAAGACAACGCTGGCGCAGATTATCGCTCACAGACTGGAGACGCCGTTTTATACGCTTAGCGCTGTGACGAGCGGCGTGCGCGATGTACGTGATGTGATTGAACGGGCGCGAAGCGGGCGTTTTTTTAATTCGGCATCGCCGATTCTGTTTATTGACGAGATTCACAGATTCAGTAAATCGCAGCAGGATTCGTTGCTGGGAGCAGTAGAAAAGGGTACGATAACACTGATCGGTGCGACGACTGAGAATCCGTCGTTCGAAGTGATAAGACCGTTGCTTTCGCGTTGTCAACTTTATGTACTGCGTCCGTTGAATCAGGACGATCTGTTGCAGTTGTTGCACCGGGCTATCACGGAAGATGTAATGCTCAAGGAGCGCCAGATCGTGTTGCGGGAGACAGGGGCGCTACTGCGATATAGCGGTGGTGATGCGCGCAAGTTACTGAATATTCTCGAATTGGTGGTCGAGGCGGCCGGAGATGAGGAGGTAGAGATTACCGATGAGGCCGTAGTGAGCCGGCTTCAGGCTAATCCGTTGGCATATGATAAGGACGGCGAAATGCACTATGATATTATTTCGGCGTTTATCAAGAGTATTCGGGGGAGTGATCCCGATGCAGCACTTTATTGGATGGCACGGATGATCGAAGGTGGCGAAGATCCGCAGTTTATTGCGCGTAGGCTGGTGATTAGCGCAGCTGAAGATATTGGATTGGCTAATCCTAATGCATTGCTCATCGCCAATGCAGCGTTTGATGCGGTGATGAAAATCGGTTGGCCTGAGGGTCGTATTCCGTTGGCCGAAGCTGTGGTTTATTTGGCGGCGAGTCCTAAGAGCAATTCGGCTTATCTGGGTGTGGATGCGGCACTGGCACTCGTCAAGGAGACGGGCAACGAGCCAGTACCTTTGCATCTGCGGAATGCTCCTACGGCGTTGATGAAAGAGTTGGGCTATAACGATGGATATATTTATCCTCACGATTCGCCGGGGCATTTTGCCGTTCAGCAATATATGCCCGAATCGCTGGCCGGTCGTCGCCTTTGGCACGCGCAGCACGCTCCCTCTGAGGAGAAACTTTACCAATGGATGCTTCAATGTTGGGGAGAAAGGTATAAATGAGTTGACAAGTTAATGGGTTGACAAGTAGACGAGTAGACGAGGGAGTGAATAAGTGAATCCTTGTTAACTTGTCAACTCGTTCACTCGTCAACTAAAAAAGAACATAATATGAAAATAGTTGTATTAGATGGACACGGCGCTAATCCGGGCGATTTGTCTTGGACGCCGTTAGAAGAATTGGGGGTGTTGATGGTCTACCCGCGCACGCGTGCCGATGAGGTTGTCAGTAGAGCGGCAGATGCTGAGATTGTGATAACAAATAAGGTGATCTTAGATAGCAACGTTTTATCCGCATTACCGAAGTTGAAATACATCGGCGTATTTGCCACAGGTTTCAACACGATAGATATTGAGGCGGCGCACGCACACGGTATCGTGGTAACAAATATTCCGGCTTATAGTACGGACAGTGTGGCACAGATGACATTTGCGCATATTCTGAATATCACCAATCGGGTGGATCATTATGCCAGGGCTAACCGTGCAGGTCGTTGGGCTGAGAATGACGACTTCTGCTATTGGGATACGCCACTGTGCGAGTTGGCAGGAAAGACGATCGGCGTTGTCGGGTTAGGAAATATCGGCAGCGAGGTAGCACGCATCGCCTGTGCTTTCGGGATGAATGTGTTTGCTGTGACAAGCAAGAATGCAGCTGATTTGCCCGAGTCGATACGTAAGACCACGCTGGACGGACTCTTCGGTGTGAGCGATATCTTGACGCTGCATTGTCCGCTCACCCCAGACACACGCGAGATGATCAACCGTGAGACGATTGCAAAGATGCGTCCCGGCACGATTCTTATCAATGTGAGTCGCGGAGCTTTGGTCAACGAACAAGATGTGGCCGAAGCTTTGGAGAGCGGCCGGTTAGGCGCTTACGGTGCCGATGTGATGTGTGAAGAACCGCCTGCTAAGACGAGTCCGCTTTTTACGCAACCTAATGCTTATATTACGCCTCACGTGGCTTGGGCCACTGTCGAGGCTCGAACGCGGCTGATGCAGATTGCTGTCGAGAATATTCGAGCCTTTCTTAATGGTACACCGCAGAATGTTGTCAATCCATAAAGCATAAGCGATGATTTATGAGAATCCCGATCTTGTTGCAGCCGTACAACAGGTGATCGAGTTTGTGGGTACGTTTGCTTTTGCCATCTCCGGAATCCGCCACGCCGCAGCGCGCCATTTCGATTGGTTTGGCGGTTTTGTGTGCGGTATTGTCGTGGCCATCGGAGGCGGAACCATCCGCGATGTAATGCTTGGTGAGCCTCCGTTTTGGATGACTTCGGCCCTTTATCTCATCTGTACAGCCCTGGCCCAGGTCTTTGTGATTACCTTTTCGCACTCGCTGAAACGGTTAGACAATGCTTGGTTCGTATTCGATACGCTCGGTTTGGCCCTCTTTACTATTGCCGGTATGCAGAAGACACTGGCGTGTGGTCATCCGTTTTGGGTTGCGGTCATTATGGGATGTATTACGGGATCGGCCGGCGGTGTAATTCGCGATATTCTTTTGAATAAAGTGCCGGTAATCTTCCACAAGGAGATTTATGCAATGGCGAGTATTGCCGGCGGTGTTTTGTATTGGATGATGATACAATGGAAAATGAATGTCGGCGTTGCTGCCGTCATCACTTTTTTTTGTTATTTGTCTCATTAGGTTTTTGGCCGTACGTTACCATATTTCTCTTCCGCTGTTGCGTGGTGAAGATAAGTGATTAAATGAGGAAGCAGAGTGCTTTCTATCGATGATAAGAAAACGGATTATTTTCTAAATAATCCGTTTTTATATATTCTTTTCGTTCTTGATTTATAAGGTTGATGAAAAACACCAGGAGAGTATAATGAAAAGGGATAAAATTTGATAGAAAAAACGATAGATTAATACCTCAGTCCGGGATAAGAAAGTTGTTTTTCTGCCGGCGGAACAAACTTTTCCGTTTTCGATTCTCAATCTGCGGAAATCAGTCGAAAAAATACTTTTTTTCTCTGTTTCCACTTGGAATTGTTCATAAATCTTTGTTTTTCTTCTAATTCCATCGGAAACAGCAAATAAATTTAAATATATTTACACTTTCTAAATGGAAAGAAGAAATTTATTTTTGTTTATTTGCACTTCCCAATGGAAAGAGAGAATATATCTTATTTATTAACGCTTCCTTGTCGTCTTGAGAATATTTCTTTTTCTTTATTTTCCGATGGATTGAGCCGCTTTCTCACAAAAAGATCTTCTCTTTCTATTCGCAGATAAATGATAGAGTCGCTTTTCGGTTACTTTCTTATTCCGAATTGGCGTAGATTAATAACAGGAATCTCTGATTCTCGTAGATTCCTCTTTCCTTTCGTAGGTTTTTAGAAACTATTTGTGTTAGATGAGAGGTATAGGACTTCTTCACGATAAGTCCTATACTTGTGGGGCAGAAGTATAGGACTTATCATCAAGCGAGTTATATATAGTTATACATAAATCTAAGGTTATGGCTTATTCTAAGCTGAAGTAAATTAAGTTATTGACATAAATTTGTTTCGGTCTAAATTAAGCTGTAGATGGTAGGGAATATTGTTGTTTGTGCCTCTCAAATAGGAGGCAGATGCAACCGTAATGACGATATAGAATATTGCTTCGCTGTTGTTTGTGCCTCTCAAATAGAAGGCAGATGCAACTTGAGCCTATGCCGACGGAACCAGAGTTGTGTTGTTTGTGCCTCTCAAATAGAAGGCAGATGCAACTTGAGCCTATGCCGACGGAACCAGAGTTGTGTTGTTTGTGCCTCTCAAATAGAAGGCAGATGCAACAGTTTGCACGTTGGCTTAGTCCAGCGTTCGGTTGTTTGTGCCTCTCAAATAGAAGGCAGATGCAACACAGAAAGTCGACTTGTGCAAACAGATTGCGTTGTTTGTGCCTCTCAAATAGAAGGCAGATGCAACGGTGAGGAAGATATCGAAGGAACAAAAAATGTTGTTTGTGCCTCTCAAATAGAAGGCAGATGCAACGGTTTTCGATATTCCCGTGTGCGAATGTCTGTTGTTTGTGCCTCTCAAATAGAAGGCAGATGCAACAGAAAAGAGCCTCTAATTCCTTGATGTCTGTTGTTTGTGCCTCTCAAATAGAAGGCAGATGCAACAAAAAGTGCGAACTTCTCTCCGGCGGATTCGTTGTTTGTGCCTCTCAAATAGAAGGCAGATGCAACTCAAATAACTTAAATGCCTGATTCTAATATGCTTTGTCCCTTTCTTTTTCAATATAAATTCTTTTCTTTTAGATTATTTGAAATGTAAATCCCGTTGCTGTAAATTGATAGCTTCTCTGATTTTTATTGAGAGGTTTTGATGGATTTCTATCATTCTCTTTGCAAGCTCTCGTTTATCTATCATTATCTTCTCATCGGGGTTGTTCTTTTTAGCAAGCAAAAGTTTATGAACAAGGGTTCTATATTTAAATATCAGCGACATAACCTCTTTTGATAGATAGATGCCATTGCCCTTGTTGTATATCTCTTCGGTTAGCTCTTTTATAAACTTGCGTATATTGGCTTGTCTGAAGTAATAAGTTTTCTCTCCACCGCCCTTAGGCTGCTCCCACACCAATATGCAGTCGTCGTTTTCCGTATCTGTTATAAACCTAAGCAATTTATAAATGCTTTGGTGCGCCTTCAATATAGCTTCATACTTTGCACATTCAATACTTTCAAAACTTTCTTTATGTAGTTTCTTGATAGCATAGCGATATGTTAGGTAGGCTGCAATAACGATTGGTACTAAACTGCTCAAGGTACTAAACAAGGCAGTAGCCACCTCTTTTGAAATTAATGTACAGTCCATAATCTTATTTTTAGTTTCTGATTTCTTTTTCTATTTCTATTATTCTTTCTATTGTTTCTTTAATTTTATCTTTCAGTTGCTTGGCAATACCAAGTCCCTCCTTTTCAGGAATATCAGAAGAAAGGCTGAGCAGCTTCATACCTTTGAAGACCTCGCTATTGTACATCGGATATTGATTGTGCGAAAAGGCATTCCGTATGGCAACAAGGAGGTCTACGTCGTTCTGAAGCCTTGCTTTGTTTGCCTCGCCTTTGCCTTTCAGCCAACTTTTTAGCATATCACTGAACTTGTTGGTTGGCAAGTTCTCGTCGTTGTCTATTAGCGTTTTTTCTAATGCCAACATATCTTTGATAATATCTATTCTTGCTTTTTGATAGGCTCCAAGTTCATATTCTACACGCAATTTGCTGATAGGCTTACTCTTCGATTCTGCTTCAGAAGAAGTTTTAACGAACGAGAATAGACCATTGAGCCTGCGGTCTTTTACCAAAGCCTTGAAGTTTCCTTGTTTTAAGAGCTTGGTTCCTGTTTCTTCGATGTAAATGGTATGCAAAGGTTTGTCCTTTACTATATTGAAGGATTTGTCAATTTCATACACCGTAACAGGTAGCTGCATCGGCATTATTCTGTTCAGAATATTGTTCTTTTCTTTTTTTGCTGTATCTGTATCAATATCCTTTAAGCGTAACTTTTGCAGTTCTTCTATATTGAGTTCGTCTATTTTTAGCTTATCAATCAGTTCCGTACACAACAGCCACGTTACGATGTCTTGGTTTCGCACCAGTCGTAGTTCCCGCTCAAACTTATTCCAAGATTGAAATTCAAGATAAGAACGGTGTTCTTCTTTTTCCTTGTCCGTCATCTTCTTGGACTTTTCTTTGGCTTTATAACCCTTGAACTTGTCTTTCTTTTTATCCCACAGTTTTCTACGTTCCTCACAATGTAAGAAATTCTTTTCTTCGGGTTTGTGTATATTACCCACGTTGTAAGGGAAGCTGTAAAATGGCTGTACGCAGTTGTTAATTTCTTTTTGGGCATCTTCTTTAAAATATTCTTCTTTGAAGAACAAGGGAATTACCTTTGCAACCAAACCAACTCTGTCGAGGGCTTCAACTTTCTTGTATTCCTCCGAATCGTTCTGATGTCTTTTAAACCATTCTTTTATAGGTTCTGTAAAGATACCACGTGGCAGATTAAATCCGTTTTTCCACCCTTGCACCAATGTTTTGCGGTTGGTCTTTGGCTCTTTAAGCATAAGGAAGTATTGGTTCTTCTTCCAATCTTCAGGCTTTAGACTTTCAAGAAAGTTTTTCTTTGCTTCCAAATAACTGCGATAGAAAGATAAGATATTGTTACACTCTTCCCATTTGGTCTCTTCCAAGAATGGGTGGGGATTGCTACTCTTTATGAGATTAACTTGTATGAAGTAAGGAGTAGGTTTTTGTTCTTTGTTGTAAAGTGCAAGCGAGCGTTGCAGCATCTGATACTCTGTGCTGTTGGCTTTACTGTTGTTCAGTGGTTTGCCCTCTTTGTCTTTTTGAACGGACTGGAAACGCATCATATCGTTTACCAGCCATCTGGCAATCTCGCCAGATTTCAGCAGTCTGATATTTCTTCCACCATCTTCTATTTCTCCCTTTACTTGTTTATCAAGAGTAGCAAGCCGTTTCTTGGTGTCCTTTATCATTTCCTTTTGCTTGCGTTTGGCCTTTTCTGCCATATTTTTAGACTTGTTTGTCAATATGGCTATCATCTGTTTGGGCAGATGTCTTTCTTGGAATCCTTTATTCTTACAGTATTCTTCTAATCCTTCTTTGCTGTTTATCTCTTCATTAGCAAAAGCATCGTAGATAGCATACATCCTTTTGATTTCTTTTTTGATAAAGCCTTCTACAATACTTGCATTTTTTTCGTCATTATTAGGTTCTTCCTTCTTTAACAACAGATCGTAGAACATCATCGGTAGTAGCTCATGTATGCTCAAGAAAGCCTCTGCTTGGAATGATTTATCAAGATTATACTTGCTTTTTTCATTCTCTTTGCCATTTGTTTCGAGTGATGGCCAAATTTTATCCTTCTTATTCTTAAATCTAATGCCTATCTTTTGGTTCTCCAAATGATAATGCGGTGTGGTTTCTGAGATATACTGTTCGTTTGAAGTTTCGTAAATATCTAAGTCCTTTACGAGTGCTTGCCACTCATTGGGTCGCTTCTGCTTGGCAAACTCTTGTATGCGTTCAAAACCATATAACTTGTGCGTAAGGTGGCGGTCTTCCTTATTATCACCGATTAGTTTCTTATAAATGGAGAAATGATAGGTGCCCAAGTCTATTTGGAAACGAAGATTTTTGAATATCTCGTTATAGTCGAAATAGCGCAATGCAAAGTAAGGGAAACGGTCTTGGTGTCTTACCAATGTGTTTCTGAAAGGCTCTTGTTCGGCATCGTAGTCCTCGTCTATGGAATCGAAGGGAACTTTGAACTTTTCTCTGTATGCTCCTTGCAGGCGTTCATACAGCGATTTGGGGCAACGAATCAGCTCGTTGAGCATATCGAGCAATATCCAGTCTTGTGTTTGCGTGCTTTCCAATCGTATTTTTGGCAAGAGCATTCGGCTCCTGCAAAATACCTCGTGGGTCATTTTCTCTTTGTTCCCCCTATTATCTTTGAAGCCTCTGAGTTTTTGCTGCATCCATATTGCATCTTTCTTTTCAAGGAATAAAGAAACAAAGAAGAGCAAACCGTTTTTGGTTATCTTTCCTTTGTTATCTTTATCTGTAAAAAGATAATTGAAATCTTCTTTTCTTTCAAGATGCTTGAAGTCTTTTTCAGGGTCTATATCTTTGTTATATTGGTAATCTTCTTTTACTAAGCGGATACTTACACCAAAGGTATTATACATCTTTTCCAATAGTCCTTCCTCAAACTCTGGTTCTTTTGAAGATTCAGAAGACTTATAATGAGAATAATAGTTTCTTGCTTCTTGAAGTTTCTCTAAAAATAGAAATAAACAATCCTTCAGACTTTTAAACGATTGGGCTTTGGCTTGTTTTTCTTCTTTTACTTCTTCCTTATCTTCTTTGTTATTGCTGTATATTGCAGCTTCCAAGAATGGGAAGTGTTTTATCATCAGTTCTCTTAGCCGAGCTTTCTGATTAATGTCTTTATCAACTTTTTGCCAAAGAGCTTTAATATCTAATACCTTCTCGTCATTGTCGATTTGTCGTATTTCCAGCAGTTTGTTAATATGATTGATAGTAATATAGACATTGTGGCGTGCCAAATTAAGGAATGCCGCCCAAAAATGCTTGTCGTTTAACGTGTAGCAAGTTGATTCTTCGAGTCTTTTATCGTTTTCCATTCTCACTATTTATATAATATTGGTTTTGGCAAATATACGATTTTTCTTTTTATATTGCAATAAATTATATCTGTTTTTTCATTTCTTTTTTCTCGCCACAGAGATACAGGCCGATGAAAGTAAGGAGACCATTGAGTATTAGCAATTCATAGCCGAACTGATAGCCCGTGATGCGGCGTGTCAGCGCCTCAATGAGGAAACATAACACGGGCGATGCAATGGCGATGAAAGGTACAAGTCGGTCGTTAGTACTGTGCTTGGTCAGCAATCCGAAAGCGAAAAGTCCGAGGAGTGGGCCGTAAGTATAAGAACAGAGAATGTAAATGACGTCAATGACACTTGTGGAATTGAGTATTCGGAAGAGTAAAATAAATACGACGAATAAAACCGAGATGAGTAGATGAGCCCGTTTACGCAGTTTTTCGTCATCTTCACGTCCGCAGATGTCTATGCAAAAGATCGTGGTCAGAGCTGTAAGTGCAGAGTCGGCACTGCTGAATGAGGCGGCAACGATACCGAGGGTGAATAAGATCAGTACCGTGTTCCCTAATTGCCCCGTGGCTGCAAACATCGGCAACAGTTCGTCACCGGAAGTTGGCAGTGGTGTTCCCGTACGCAGAGCCAACATCGACAACAGCACGCCTAATCCCAGAAACAGCAGGTTGACCGGAACGAAAGCGAACCCATAAGTGCACATATCTTTTTGTGCTTCGCGTAAAGTTTTGCAAGTGAGGTTTTTCTGCATCATATCTTGGTCAAGTCCTGTCATTACGATCACAATGAAAATACCGCTGAGAAACTGTTTCCAAAAGTTTTGTGTAGATACCCAATCGTTAAAAACGAAAATCTTGCTTCGACTGTCTGTATAGATGGCTTGCACTGTTTCTGGAATACTTAGATTCATCTCAGTTGTCACATTATATATGATAAGGATGAGTGAGATGAACATACACAAGGTTTGGAAAGAGTCGGTCCACACTAAGGTTTTGATTCCGCCGCGACGGGTGTAAAGCCATATCAGTGCTACCATTACTAAGACTGTCACTGCAAAAGGAATACCTGCGGCATCGAAGACAAAGCGTTGGAGGATGATACACATCACATAGAAGCGTACAGCGGCACCGGTCATCTTAGATAAGAGGAAAAATGAAGATCCGGTTTTGTGTGCCCGTCTCCCTAATCGGTTGTGGAGATAGGTGTAAATACTGGTCAGATTGAGTCGGTAATACACGGGAAGCAGCAAGAAAGCCACAGCAAAATAGCCGAAAATAAAACCGATGCAAGTCTGCATATAGGTCATATCGATTTTGTTGACCATACCCGGTACAGAAATGAAAGTCACACCCGAGATCGATGCACCTACCATTCCGAATGCTACCATATACCAAGGCGAACGACGATTACCCCGATAAAACGTTTTATTGTCAGCCTTTCGGGATGTCAATCTACTGAATAATAGCAACAAACAGAAGTAGGCCGTTACAGTTAATATTATCATCATATTGGGGACAAAGATAATAAAAAAATACTAATTGGCGAGAGAATAAGTGGACGAGTAAATGAGTGGATAGGTAAACGAGTTGACGAGGAAGCACGCGAATTAGTTCGTCTGTAATCATCTTCCTTGTCTCCTTAGTTGGTTTGATCCCCTTGTTCCTAAAGAATGCTGATTGTCGTCTCTAAGGGAAGGTAATTGTTGGTCCTGAGAGAATATTAGTTACTATTCTCTTTCTTTGGAGGGGTCGTGGTAGGTTGTATAATGCGTACGTTCGGTGCCACGGTAGAGGGGGCTCAATGTTTACCTGTGCGGGCAAGGACATTATCACTACGTTAGTTCTGGATAAGAACGTTGTCTGAAAAGTTAGTAATCTCACTTACTTTTTTGTATTTTTTATAGTTGAAAATCAATTAATTACAAAATATATAAGCGATGATTACCATAGACAAAGTTACAGAGATTTTCTGTATTATCGATGAATTTTGCAAGAATTTGGGTACAGACTTGAGTAAAAGCCTCCAGATACTCCCCTCCCACTGACCAGGAGTATAGACACTTTTGTCATCGTAAGGGACGCATGTCCGAGAGTGAGATTAGGACTATTCTTCTGTGCTATCATTTTGGGCCTTTCCATAATTTCAAGCATTATTATCTGTTCTTTATCAGGGAGTGTTTGAGCGGTTATTTTCCCTCCGCCGTGTCCTACAACCGTTTCGTGGAGCTTCTGCCCCGCGTATTTTTCCAAATGGTGGCTTTTATGAGAATCTATTCCTGTTGTCGGTGTTCGGGAATCAGCTTTGTAGACAGCGCGATGAGTCCTGTATACCACAATGCAAGACGATATTTCAACAAGGTCTTTGACAGCTTTGTCAAGAGCGGGAAAGGCACGATGATGGTGCTATGGATTCAAGCTGCACTTACTCTGCAATGATACGGGAGACATCATAACCTTCTGTTTCACACCGGCTAACGTGAATGACAGGGATGAGCGTGTATGATTGGCTGTGAGAAGTCCCAGAGTAGTGGGGCAGTACTCCGGGACTTGTCGAGCAGAGGTTCCGGACTTCTCGTTTGATGGATAGGTCTTTCGGATCCAGAATCTCCTAAAAACGCTAAACAGCAGATTATTTTACAACCTGCTGTTTAGCGTTATATCTAAGATCGTATTTTAATATGAGTTCGATGCAAACTCCCTTCTAAACAAGGGTGAAAGTCGTAACGGAGTTACGGCAATCATAGCAACGGGGTTACGACTAATGCCGCAACGGAACAGTGATGAACATTGCTCTTTAGATACCGTAGATACTGATATTCTTGAAATACGATGTCCCATCCGTTGATAAATTTATCGAACCCACGTTATATGTACTGTCTATTTCAGTGCATTTAAGATCATCTCTTTCAATTCCGGATGTGTAGGTGCCGGAGCCGCAAAAGAAACCATACGTCCCTCTCGGTCGATAATCATAAATCGTGGGACGCCTGTTACGTGATAATCGGGTGCGAATCCTTTGGTCCAACTGTCGATAAAGATGAGGTTGCCTGATAGCTGGTGTTGCTGGATAAGTTTTTTCCATCGGTCTGTCTCTACCCATACGCCTATGCATACGCTTAGAAAAGTCAGGTCGGGGTGGGAAAGCTCTTGTTCCAACCGTTTAAAATGAGGTATCATTCGGATGCACGGTGCACACCAGGTTGCCCATACATCTACAACCACAACCTTGCCGCGCAGATCGCTTAAAGAGAGCGTGGAGCCGTCTGGCCGGACACCTTTGAAGTCGATGGCCGTCTGTCCTGGTTTTGACCACGCTAATTGTTCCTCAATCGGTTTTAAAGCATTCTGTAAAGCAGTTGACAAAGGCAGCTCTCCCAAAGACTGGCGTAATGCCGTATACTTTTCATAATAACGCAATTGGCGTGCTATTTGATACAGATAGGCTTCACGTAATGGTTGATCTGATAAAAGCTCTGCTCTTTGCAGATAATTCTCTGGTTTGATGGCTTGTTTCTCTGCTTTATAGTCGATGTAAGAGGCGAGCATTTCAGGAGCATAAGGTAGTTGGAGAATGGCTGTCTTGCGGAATAATTGATCATAAGCTTGCAGATCGGCCTTACTGATGAAGTTTTCGTCTACATCCCCGATATGATTCTTTCGGTAGGCTAACATAAAGAAGGCCAGGTCTGCATCGATTTTCAAACTTAGTAGGTCGGCTTTCTGTCCCTTGCCTTTCAATAGTTGCTTCAAGCCGGAGGCCGTCTGTTTTAATGTCTTCATTTCTTGTGCAAACTTAGCAGGATCGACAGTCTTACCGCCCGGAATGTAATTGAAGAGATAAGCGTGCAGAAAGGTCTGAGCACTCTTGGCAGCCCAAGAGGCGAAGTTTTTTTCTTCTGCACTGAGTCCGCCCGTTACTTCAAGCCGCTCATTGCTGTATTTCACAGTCAACTGTTTGCCGTCTTTCAGGTAAATTCCGTGCTTCAGTCCCGACTCATTTGCAAGTACATAGAATCCATTATATGGCAAGGTCGGTTTCAGGACGAATCTCCCGTTTGCGTCGGCTTGGCCTGTTGCACATAGGCTGTCAAAGTTCTGGGTAATGGCATAAAGGCTGATTTTACTTCCTGATTCTGAGTCGATTGTACCTCGTATAATGACACTGGCAGAGGCTGACAAACAGAGGCTCAATGCCATTATTACTGTTGCTATTTTGTTCATAAAGCTTTAAAATAAAGTAGATGTATAAATACCACGGGGTGTCTGACTCATAAAGCAAGCACGTTTCACCTCGCCTTTTCCTTCTAATGTTTTAACGGCTGGCATTACTTTACCGGCATTTACAGGATGTAGGTAGAGCTTATAACAACCGTTTTCCGAGGTTGCAATAGCCAAATAATCGAACCAAGAACTGTCGAGCCCATAAGGAGAGTATTTCAGAAATTCCATATAAGTGATTTTCTCGCCGGCCGTCCAGCTTATACCTTGTTCCGATTCGGTCATATTGTCGAGATTGCAGGTATAAAGTCGGTTGTCCTTGGCATAATAGATAATCCGGTTGTTTTGGTTCAATGTCCTGTGTTGAGCTTGTAAAACACTCAATGTTCCGTTTAGTTCTTCTATTTTCTTAATAGGGTTTGAATCCATATTATTAGGTTGCCCGTTGAGGGTAAGCAGATAATATTTATCTTCTTTCTTCTTTTTCATAATGGCTAATGCAACGTCTCCTTGGGTATAGGCCGAAGTAGTGAGACCACCCATAAAGAGCAGATCCATATCCATATTTTTAGGAGAAGGAACTCCGTCTGTAAAGTAGTCGATACTTGTCGACGACCGGCTCACACTGCAAAAAGAACTGTTCTTTTCGTTAAACAGTAAGGGTAATGATCTGCCTGAATGTTGAATGGGAGAAATACGATAGTCTCCCAAAGTTTTGATGATAAATTGTTTATAAATGTCATAGCGGGAGTTGAAAAGCGTGTAGATATGATCGCCCGCATAAACGTGTACATCCGATGGACCGGCAAACATACTGTGTACTTCTCTCCGTGTAGGCTTGTCGATGAAAAGAGCGTCATAACCTCGAATGATTTTGCCCGTAAAATAATCGAGAGCGGCCAAGTCGTTACGGCTTGCTATAAATACGGCATTGACTCTTTTGTCTTTCTGTGTTGACTCGTCGAAGTCCCAATAGCAAAAGGTAAAGTACAGATTTTGTGCGAGACCTTGTAAATGGTGTCCATTGGCCGTGTGTATGATGTCTGTTTTTGTCTTCTCGTCCGAGAAGAAATCAATATCTGTGCTGTCGTTTTCACTTTTTAGTACCCACCAGCCAGTATTCATGTCTGTGGTTACGTGCAGGTCATATTCCTCATAGGCGAATACCCCGGTAGCCCTGTCTTTGGCACATAAACGCAATTTGTAGCTGCCCACATTCAAGTTGACGGCATAGTCTAATTCTTGTTTGTGTGAAATTGTATCTAATTGTTCACCCCAAGAAGCCGAAGCTGGGATTATGGCCCAGAAGCAGTCATATTGTCGGCCTTCGGGATAAATCTTCGGACTTATTTGCAATTTGTCTCCCGTCGGGCTTACTGTATAAGCATTTTTTACCCCTTCTATATGAATGTTGAGAGGATCTTTGTAATTATAGTTGCCATTATCCGAAAAGCAACTGTTCAGCAAGAAAGCTGTTATAAGCCCTAAAAAAATATTGATATGTTTCATCTGTTTCTATGTTTTTGAATGATAAGTCTTGTGTTCTGCTTGCCTCGACTTAAAAGGCATTGGGAACGATGGCTATATTCCTGTCGGGAATGTTACGAGTGGACTGTTTGGATTGGATGGGTCTTCTCGCATTGGTGCCAAGCCCGAAGTGATATTAGCAGGATTGTTGTTGAATAACTCCAAGGCCTCGATGAATTTCCCTCGCCAATAGATAGCAAATGACTTAGACTTATTGACTTGTGCAACCCACATATCATCTACTTTATTGCCTACAACTAGCAGCATTAGTTTATGTTTAGGTGTACTGTAATTGCCTAAATAAGCTTTTGTCGTATAGTTCCAGTTGGATGGCATCTCTAACTTATCTGAGATAATGATCGTCCGTTCCAACAATCGTCTTTCACCGATACCGAAGTTCTCATTTTCTTTTATTCTTAGGCGTAATCTGACGTTGTTCTTTTTTAAGGATGCATCGCGTAAAACAACAATACCGATGCTATCTTTTACCCGACCTGCTTTGACGGTCAAGAGTGGCTTAATCGACTCATCGTTGAAGGCAATGTAATGCTTGCCGGCTACAGCTTTATCTGTTCGTTCTACGACAGTCGAATCTTTCACTTTACCTATATTGTCGTATGTATAGGTTACTTTGTATTCGCTTATTTGTTCGAGCATAATATGCCGATCAATATTGGATGAGCCTCCGATGACTCTGATGGGTATGAACACCGTATCACGTACTCTCGTATCGCTTCCCCAAACAAATGAATATGAGTAGTCGGCAGGTGCTTTTTTGTCTTCGCTTACCAATTCTACCCGTGCCTTGTCGTGATAAATCAATTTCTCGTCTTCCTTACAACCTGCTATAAACAGGGAAAGCAATAAGACTATATATAATATCTTTTTCATATTCAATCACTTTTTAGTTTGCATAAACAGCCTCTTTAAGCGGGAGAGGCACAACATAAGTTTCTACCGATCCGGATACAGCAGCCCAATAAATGTCTTTTACGGCTAATCGCTTGTAAGCATAGAAAGTTTGGCCTTCACCATAGAACTCTTTATTATATTCTTGAATAAGTACTTTGGTCCGCTGTTCTTCGTCGGTTATATTTGCCGGCGTTATATCGCGAGCAGCACACAAGGTTGCATAATATGAGTTGGCATCGGTTAGTGAGCTGCATTCCAATGCAATGAGATACATTTCAGCCAATCTGATGATAGGTATCACATTTTTGGAGAGAGGGGGCATCTTTTCTGTCTGGACATATTTTTGGAAATAGAAAGATTTTCGATAGTCTGCGGTTACTTCTTCCCACATATTCACAAAACGGATATCAGAAGTTCCTGTCTCATAGAGTCGGGATGTTAGCTCGGTTTTTGACTTCTGATAACTTCGGCCTGATCCCAAAGTAGCAGACAAATTATTTACTTTTAAATCAAAGATATGTTCTGTTGATAAGGTCTTATTGCCACGTGAACAATCATCGCGTGTACCAAGTCGAAACGTTTTATCCCCTCCTGGTGTTGTAGCATCGATTACGAGCTTTGCATATTCTAATGCTTTTTCTTTATTACCGATCCATAAATATATACGTGCTTTCAGGGCACATACAGCATAATAATTCATACGCATCTGGCGATATCCGAAAAAGTTATCTGCTTGCGCTGACGTTTGGTTGAGTGCCTCGATAGATTTAGATTTGATGGGATCTGTTCTCGTTAAACAGGCTTCTGCATCATTGAGATCTTTCAGAAGTTGTGAAGTAAACTCTGTATAGGTGGTGAAAGCATTGGGCTTATTTGAGACTACGGTAACATAAGGGAGTATTTTGGATGCTGGTACATTATTGGGCATTGGACCGAAAAGGCGCAAGATATCAAAATGACAGAAAGCACGCAAGGCTAATGCTTCACCTTTTAATAAGTTGTAATTGCTGTTATCGAGTATTTTTCTGTTACTTTCGATACCGTCCAACAATCCATTAACATCGGCCACAACTTTGAAGAGATTATTATAGATGTTCTCCATAGTTGTTTCTACTGTATTTGCCTTATAATCATATTTGTTCAGATATTCTCCGATAGAACCTGATGTATAAGTCCAGTGTTGAGCTAAATTTTCTATGCTTCCACACACCATTTCTTGTCCATAGAGGTTGGTCTGTTTCATTCGGATATAGGCTCCTATGAGTACACTACGACAACCGTCTAAGGTTGAGAACATCTCTCTTTTTTCTTTTTCAGTAGAAGGGAGTACATCGAGAAATTTATCGCAAGCCGTTGTTACGCTTAGCGTGAGTAAAGAAGCAATTAGGATATTGTAATATTTCATTGTTCTTGGATTTTAATAATTAGAAACCGACGGATAAGGTAAATGAAAAGCGACGAGAGTAAGGATAAGAGAGTCCTCGCTCTTGCTTTACACTTGATAAATAAAATAAATCGCTCAGATCGCTGCTTAGTGTGAGCACCTGAACCCCTATATTGCGTTTGAGCCATGGATTGTTGCCGAACATATAGCTCAAATGGATATTTTGACAAGAAAGTGTACGTTCATCCTGAACGAATCTTGAAGTAGCATAGGTCGATGTTTCATTAGTCAGTCCTTTGAAGAATGTGTGATCATCTACTTTCTGCCAACGGTCATAGAAAACTCTTCTGTCTACATTATAACGCTTGTCTGCATTCTCAATACGAGTCGCGAGTGTTGAATTGTATATTTGGCCTCCAAAGCGATATCCGAAAGCTATATTAGCAGTAAAGTCTTTCCAGCGAATCATACTGCTTAATGTTCCACGGTATTTTGGCCGATTTACACCGCAAGCAACTCTGTCATTGGCGTCCCATGTGTAAGTAATTTCACCATTCTTTTTCCGGAAGATTTCATAACCATTGCTGGGATCAATTCCTAATGAAGGTACTGCGTATATGGTATATTGAGATTCTCCTTCGCGGATCACTCTATTAGGAGTTGTACCTCGTGAGAGCAGTCGCTTGGCGTATTCATCTTTCATCGCCTGAGAGAGTTTTACAACTTTGTCTTTATCGTGAACGATAGATCCGGTCACAGACCAAACCAATCTATGGCTTGTATTACGGAGCAGAAAGGCAGTGGCTTTGAGTTCAAATCCTCGATTTTCCACCTTTCCTATATTTTCTACATACGAGGTAAAACCGTTTGATAAAGGCAAGTTGAGGGAAGACAATAAATTGGAAGTCTTGTCAAGATAGATATCGGCAATAATATTCAATCTGTTCTCGAATAGGTTGAGTTCTACACCAGCATTCCATTTATCTGTTTTCTGCCATTCCAAATTAGGGTTCTCCAATGCTTTCTGATAGGCTCCCGTCCATTGATTATAGCGATCATTTAGGTAATAAGTATAAGTGGCGACAGCTTGATAAGCACTGAATTTTTGTGATCCTGTTTGTCCGAAAGAGGCTCTGAGTTTAAGTTTATTGATGAAGCTTGCATCCTTCATAAAGCTTTCATTGTGTATATTCCAACCGATACCGACTGAATAGAACGGAGCAAATCTACGGTTTTTGCCAAATTGTGACGATCCGTCTATACGGTAAGCCAGATCGGTGTAATATCGATTATCATAAGAATAGTTCGTATTCATTACTAATCCTACAGCCCTGGTACGTGCTTCTCCACCCGAAGGCTTACCACCCTTTTGATATTGTAGGGCATTAGAAGGGAAATCGAGCTTCTCGTCAGTAAAGCCTTCAAAGACAAAATTATAATTGCGGGAAAAATTAGAGGTCACATTCCAGTTAGCGGCTGCATAAAGTAAATGCTTTTCAGAAAACAGTTTAGAATAGCTCATTGTGAGTGCCATTTCATAATTGGTAAGTTTCCCGGTTCCATAGTTATATCTACCTTTGCGTAAACTTCCTTCTTCTGTTTGGTACTCGTCGGCTTCAAACATTGTGTGTTTGGCTGGTTTGTAGATATCGCTTTCACTGTTTCTCCAAGTGAATCCCACACGACCTCTTGTAATAAAGCCTTCAAATGGACGCCATTCTATGGAAAAATTATTTGTGATGTCGGTATATTGCTGACTATTTTTCTGATTGAGCGTAGCATTATAAAGTGGATTGGCAGGTAGATTGCTGAAACCGCCATAGAAATCGATATCGGTGTCAAACATTTTAACAGGGTTTCCCTTGTCGTCATAGGGGCGCCAATAAGGATTCAGTCGCGTATAGTCTGAGAATGATCCGTATGGAGATTCGTTTGATTGAGTATGTCCGATGTTGAGGTCATTAGTAAAAATGAGTCCGTGATGTCGATAAGATAGTGTAATACCTCCATTGAAACTATCACGGTTAGAACCTTTCATAACACCGGCAACACTGTTATATTGCAGAGAGGCCGAGTAGCGGAAACTCTCATCGCCTCCTTCAATTCTAATGTTATGTCGGTGTCCGGTACCGGTGCGAAGGGGTTTTGCCATCCAGTCGGTATTAATGCCTCGTGCGACATCTTCTAATATACTTGCATACTTCTTTTTCAGTTTAAAGTCGCGTGTCGGATCGTTGCTGTCATAATAACCGGCACGACGTTCCAGTTCGAGTTTGTCGGCAGCATTGAGCAAATGATAGTCGGTCAGATCCGGTGCCTCGATATTCAGACTTCCTGTATAGGTAAATTGTAATCGGCCTGACTTAGGTGTCTTACGTTTGATAACAATTACACCATTAGCACCGCGTGAGCCATAGATTGCGGTAGCAGAACCGTCCTTGAGCAGGGTGATTGATTCTACCTCATCTTCGTTCAGGTCCATCATACGAGTTAGACTAATTTCAAACCCGTCCATAATAATAAGAGGTGTATTGAGATCGGTTTTTGTATTATCCTGTAAATCGGTTATAGTTGGTAAATTAGCGGTACCACGAATTTGTATGTCCGGCAGATGGTTCGGGTCTGAACCGTATTGATTGTTCACCAACATATTGAATGAAGGATCAATGTTAGCGATAGAAGTAAGCAAGTTTTTATTGCCGAATTCTTTTAGCTCTTTGTTGCTGATAGTCGTCACTGAACCGGTAAAGGCCTCCTTATTCTTTTGGAAGATACCGGTTACCACTACATCTTTCAGTGTATTGTTCGACTCCATAGATAGATTATGTACAACATCACTTGTTCCCGGTTCGATGGTAATATTGACTGATTTCATACCGACATAGGAAAAACGGATCGTGGTACGTCCTGTCGGTATCTTTATTTGATACATACCATCTATATTTGTCACGCAACTCACTTTACCATCACCTCCATATACGGTTACGCCGATCAGGATATCACCGTGATCATCCTTAACCTGTCCTTTAACCGTTCGTTTACCTCCCGATTGTTGCTGACCTGTCTTTGGTGCGGTTTCGAGAGTTTGTGCGTAAGTTGATGGCTGTGAAAACGTTGTCCATAGAGCCAGCATCAAGAGCATCATTACTCGCCAAGATTGTTTGCTTCCTTTCATAAATGGTTTACTATTAATGTTATTTACTTCTGTGGTTATTATTTTTAAGGAATATATGGTTTCCTTTGAGGTATATAGATTCGATTTGGGGACAAAGATAATAAAATATTAATGAACGAAAAGGAGGTTATGAAGAAAAATATATAAAACGCAGATAAATATATATAATCATAAAATAGAATCGGTGGTGGTAAGATGTCTTTGATATACTTTGTAAGAAGAGTTTCTTTGTCTCATACTCATTGATAGGGGAGTATAACTTAGGCTGTTTTTGTTCCCTTTTTATAGAATTATTCGTTTTAAATTGAAAAGAAAATATCCATATTCAATAGTTGTGTGGGAACACAGGAAAATTTTTCAGAAAAAAGTAGTTAAAAGGTTTGGCGGTTAAGAAAAATCTTTTAACTTTGCAAATGTTATCCTGAAAACAATCTTTTTACCTTAAAGGGAACTAATACCTATTGAAGATTTGGAGCGGTTACCTGTGAAGGTCATCGCTTCTTTTTTATATAAGACCGTTAATCTCTCTTAAAAGCAAGAAAACATTCCTCTCGTATATTTCAGTCTCTCACTTTTTATTATTACTTTTGCATCCGATTTAGTCCGTATAGGCTTGAGGAAGTATCGATACGAGATCGATCGCCTTGCGGAGAAACCGTTTAATCAAATAAAATGTACGCAATTGTAGAAATTAACGGTCAGCAGTTTAAGGTGGAACAAGGTAAGAAACTTTTTGTTCATCACATCAAAGATGTTGAAGCCGGTAAGACTGTTGAGTTTGACAAGGTGCTTCTTGTAGACAAAGAAGGAGCAATCATTGTCGGAGCGCCTACTGTCGATGGTGCAAAAGTAGTTGTAGAAGTTGTGAATCCGCTTGTAAAGGGTGACAAAGTTATCGTTTTCAAGATGAAACGTAGGAAGGATTCCCGTAAGAAGAACGGGCATCGTGCGCAGTTCACAGAGGTTGAAGTTAAACAAGTAATCGCTTAAAAAGGAGGAAATTCAGAATGGCACATAAAAAAGGTGTTGGTAGTTCTAAGAACGGCCGTGAATCAGCTTCACAAAGATTAGGCGTTAAAATTTGGGGTGGACAGAAAGTGATCGCTGGTAACATTATTGTTCGTCAGCGTGGAACTAAACACAATCCCGGAAAGAATGTAGGTATAGGAAAAGATGATACGCTTTATGCGCTGGCTGACGGTGTGGTTAATTTCCATAGAGGTCGTCACGATAAGAGTGTTGTATCTGTTATACCTGAAGCCGAAGCTTAATCAGTAAGTAACAACTTATTCCAAACAAACAATAGTGTGCCGGTTCTTTGATAAGAGCCGGCACTTCTATTTTCATACTTGAATAAACAGGTCTTTTCACGGATTAGATGAAAGGTCGGGGCTTATTCTTGTACTTCCAGAAGTTTTTATTTATATTCGTAAGCAATTTAATATCAAATGCAAACGAATATGAAAACTTTTATACTTTATGTTACCTTGTCCACAAATCCTATACCTGTGGGCAAGAGGTATACGACTTGTGCCCGACTACTCCTATACTTCTCATTTGAAAGGATAATCGCTGGAGTTGTTTCTGATTGTCGATGATATAGGAATATATCATTGATTCATAACTGTTGTCGCAATTTTTCTGATAAATTTTAATATGGGTTCGATGAATTTACCAATGTATGGGCCATCGTATTTCAAGATACCGTAACTCAGTTACTACATTGGTCGTAACTTCGTTGCTGTGATTGTCGCAACGGAGTTGCGACTTTGGGCGTTTAAGAAAAGAGTTTGTATTGAATCCACGTTAAAATAAATCTTAGATGTAACGCGAGTTCGAGATAAACTTGTATTCTGCGAGTGAGGAAGAGGCGTAATAGGCAGGCTCAGATGGTATCTTCTTACCCTACTCGTGAGGTATCTCTGCATCTTACTCGTGGGGTAAGACGGACAATGTGTCGTCTAAGAAAATGCTTATCCCGAGCTTGTGTATTTTTAATGTTTGGGTTTTCGTCCAGCTTTTCTTGGTGCTTTTCGCTTACCATTTGACGGTTTATGTCGGGAAGAATGCGAGTGATGCGAAATGGCATTATAATCGGGACCTTTGCCTAAATGGAGTGGGAGAGGGTATTTCTCGATAGTTTTGTTTAAGAACTTTTCAATCTGGCGGAAGTAGAAAAAGTCGGCTTCACAGATCAGTGTGATAGCTTCGCCATCGCGATCGGCACGGGCCGTACGGCCGATTCGATGCACATAATCTTCTACGTCGTGAGGTACGTCGTAGTTGACTACCATTGAAATGTCGTCGATGTCAATGCCGCGCGAGAGAATGTCAGTAGCAACGAGTACATCGATTTGTCCACTTTTGAAACGGAACATCATCTCGTCGCGCTCTGCCTGGGTGAGGTCGGAGTGCATCTCTCCACTGTTGATTTTCAGTCGGATGAGGGCGCGGCTAATTTCTTTCACCTTTTGTTTTTTTCCGCAAAAGATGATGACACGCTTGAGATCATTGTTTTGGAAAATGGATTCGATGATACCGAGTTTCTGCGGTTCGTGACACACATAAGCATTCTGTTTGATTTTCTCGGCGGGTCGGCTTACTGCAAGTTTAATTTCGATGGGATTTTTGAGTAGTGTTTTAGCTAATTGCTCGATGCGTGTGGGCATCGTGGCCGAGAACATAATCGTTTGGCAGGTCTTGGGGAGCTGTTTCGCGATGGTGAGAATATCTTCTGAGAAACCCATATCGAGCATTCTGTCGGCTTCGTCGAGGATGAAGAAAGAAACCTTACTCATATCTACGTTACCCAGACTGAGGTGAGAGATGAAGCGGCCGGGCGTGGCAATTACCACGTCTGCACCTAATTTGAGCGATCGGATTTCCTGATCGTAGCGGTTGCCGTCGTTTCCACCGTAAACTGCTACACTGCTTACGCTGTCGAGGTAATATCCGAAGCCCTGCATTGCTTGGTCGATTTGCTGTGCTAATTCGCGCGTAGGCGACATTATAATGCAGTTGATGGCATCCTTGGGATAGCCTCCGTCGTCTAACTTCGAGAGGACCGGGAGCAGGTATGCGGCCGTTTTTCCTGTTCCTGTTTGTGCCACTCCCATCACGTCGCGCCCTTTGAGAATCTCGGGGATACATTTTTCCTGCACGGGTGTGCACACGTCGAAGCGCATATCATAGAGCGCATCTAATACATTATCGTTTAAATCTAATTCGTCGAAATACATTGTTCATTAATTTGGCGCATTGCGATAGCAGAAATATGCTACCACTGCGAAGATGATATTGGGTATCCAAGCTGCCAGCATCGGGGGAAGATCGGCATTGATTGCAAAGGTTGAAGAGACCGTTTGCAGCATAATGTAGCCGAAACTCAGTGCGAGTCCGATGCCGAGATACAGCCCCATACCGCCTTTCCGTTTGCGGGACGAGAGAGAGAAACCTATTGTCGTGAGGATGAACGAAGCGAAAGAGGCGGCTATTCGCTTGTGATATTCCACTTGGTATTGTACGACATTGCCGCTGCCTCGGTCTATTTGTTTGGAGATATAAGCCCGAAGCTCGGGGCTGGTAAAAGTTTCTTGCTGCCCTTTCGAGTAGACGAGGTCAGTGGGTTCCATCTGAATCAGCGTGTCTTTTTGTATTCCGCTGGTGATGACTTCGCGCAATCCTTTGAGACGTCTCACTTTCCAGTTGGTCATTTTCCAGTGATTCTTAGAGTCGGAGATCGTATCATATTGTATCTCCATTGCCGTGAGATGACTCACAAGTTTCTTGTTTTCAAATTTGTCGAGACAGAAGCCATAGCCTTTTTTCAGATTGTTGTCGTAGTGTTGGATGTAAGCGATGACCCCTGCACCTACTTGCAGCTGAACATTATCGGCAGAGGTGTTCTTTGTCTTATTCTTATAAATCGTCTCGAAGTTCTGTCGGATAACTGTCCCGTGCGGTATAACGTAGGCGCTGAGAAAGAAAGACAGGATGGAGATAGCTACACAGGAGATCATATATGGGCGCATCAAACGTTTAAAAGAAACGCCTGCTGCCAGCATCGAAATGATTTCTGAGTTGCCTGCTAGTTTGGAAGTGAAAAAGATAACGGCAATAAATACGAAGAGCGGACTGAACAGATTGGCAAAATAAGGGATGAAGTTGAGATAGTAATCGAAGACGATTGCCCGCAACGGAGCGTGAGATTCGGAGAACTTAGCCAGGTTTTCGTTGATGTCAAACACGATGCTGATAGATATAATCAGCATAATGGAATAGATGTAAGTACCGATAAACTTCTTGATAATATACCAGTCGAGTATTTTGATGTACTTCAACGGATTTAAAGTCTGCGTCCATTGCATCCGCTCCAAAAGCCATCTGAAAGCTCGTCTGAGTCTGCCCGTGTGCCGATAAACCCAGGTCAGAAATCTGTGCAGCCACACCGGATGTTGGTCTAACCATCTGGCAACCTTGTAACGACGGCGGTGTCGTTTGATCTGTTTATACGATTTGTTCATCTTTCCGTTCACTTACACCTTAATATATTATGCCATTTTACACGCGCCGTCCGAGTTGATCGATAATCGATCGTTTCCAAATCACGAAGTTGCCTTGTTCTATATGTTGGCGCGCATCGGCCGCTAAGCGCAGGTAAAAAGCCAAATTATGGATACTGGCAATCTGCATCGCCAAGAGTTCTTGAGCCTTAAAGAGATGGTGGAGATAGGCTTTCGTGTAGAGGCGGTCGGTCTCGCAGCCATCGGGATCAATCGGGGTGAAGTCTGTTTCCCACTTCTTATTGCGCATATTCATCGTGCCGTTGTAAGTGAAGAGCATCGCATTGCGACCGTTACGGGTAGGCATCACACAGTC
The DNA here is from genome assembly GCF_000613725.1 of Hoylesella pleuritidis JCM 14110. Lineage (GTDB taxonomy): Bacteria > Bacteroidota > Bacteroidia > Bacteroidales > Bacteroidaceae > Prevotella > Prevotella pleuritidis. The sequence continues at coordinate 108,195 of NZ_BAJN01000005.1, read as the reverse complement.
GAACATATCTACGCCGCGCTCAATGGCTTCGAGAATGTTTTGCGGCGTACCTACACCCATCAGATAACGGGGCTTGTCTTTGGGCAGAATTTCGTTGACTATCTCGATCATCTCATACATCACCTCAGTGGGTTCGCCCACTGCCAGTCCACCGATTGCATTGCCTTCGGCTCCTTTGTCAGCTACGAATTTAGCGGCTTCTTGCCTTAAATCCTTGAACGTACATCCCTGAACGATAGGAAAAAGTGCCTGTTTGTAACCGTAAAGTGGTTCTGTTTCGTTGAAACGTCGGATGCATCTGTCCAACCAACGCTGCGTAAGTGCAAGACTCTTCTTGGCATATTGATAATCACTTTGCCCTGGCGGACACTCGTCAAGAGCCATTATAATGTCTGCTCCGATAACTCTTTCGGTATCCATCACGTTCTCGGGTGTAAAGAAATGTTTCGAACCGTCGATGTGCGAACGAAATTCGCAACCCTCTTCACGCAGCTTTCGGATGCCGGTCAGCGAGAAAACCTGAAAACCTCCCGAGTCGGTCAGCATCGGGTGGGCCCATCCATTAAACTTGTGTAGGCCTCCGGCAGCACGCAAAACATCGAGACCCGGCCTGAGATAGAGGTGATAAGTATTGCCAAGAATAATCTGTGCCTTGACCTGTTCTTCCAATTCGCGAAGATGAACGGCCTTGACACTTCCGCAAGTTCCTACCGGCATAAAGATCGGTGTCTTGATAATGCCGTGATCGGTTGTGATGAGGCCCGTCCTTGCTTCAGACGCATTATCCGTATGTTGTAACTCAAATGTCATCTATCCGACACTTTTAAGATTGTCTTTTTCTTTTTCAACAGTGAACGTTACGGGATGATCTACCAATTCATCAGTCAATGCAAAGTCCCAGACTTCCTGCACATTCTCTACGAAATGGAAGTTAACGTCTTTGAGATAGATAGCCGGAATCTCGTCGATATCTTTCTTGTTGTCCTTGCACATCACGATATCTGTGATTCCGGCGCGCTTTGCTGCGAGGATCTTCTCTTTGATTCCGCCCACGGGAAGAACCTTTCCTCGGAGCGTTATCTCGCCGGTCATTGCCGTGTTCTTGCGTACTTTGCGTTGCGTAAGGGCCGAAGCAATAGATGTTGCGATAGTAATGCCCGCCGAAGGACCGTCTTTCGGCGTAGCGCCTTCGGGCACGTGGATGTGTATATGCCATTGTTCGAAGATGCGATAATCGACATCCAATTTGTCGATATGAGCCTTGACATACTCCAAAGCGATGATAGCACTCTCTTTCATCACATCGCCCAAGTTACCCGTCAGCGTCAGTTTGCCGGCTCGTCCTTTGCTCAACGACGTCTCAATGAATAGTATTTCGCCGCCGACACTGGTCCACGCCAGTCCTGTAACAACTCCGGCATAAGCATTTCCTTGGTAAATGTCGCGATAGAAAGGCGGCTTACCTAAGAGGTCTTCAAGTTCACGCGGTGTTATTTTATAGTTTTCGAGCACACCGTCACGGGCTTTTATAAATGCCAACTTGCGCAAAGCCTTGTTGATTTGTTTCTCTAACTGTCGCACACCACTTTCTCTGGTGTATTGTTCGATTATCTTTTCTAATGCGGCTTTGTTGAGTGTGGGCTGCAACTTCTCCTTATCGAATCCCGTGTTGGCAAGTTCTCGTGGAACAAGATGCCGTTTAGCGATCTCCGTTTTCTCTTCTGTGATATATCCGCTCACTTCAATCACCTCCATTCTGTCGAGCAATGGACGCGGAATCGTGTTGAGATCGTTGGCCGTGGCAATGAACATAACCTTTGAAAGATCGTAATCTACATCCAAATAATTATCGTGAAATGCGTTGTTTTGTTCCGGATCGAGTACTTCCAGGAGTGCGGATGAGGGATCGCCATTGATAGTTTGCTGCGTTACTTTATCTATTTCGTCGAGGATGAAGACCGGATTCGATGAACCGGCTTTCTGTATGCTTTTAATGATTCGTCCCGGCATAGCGCCTACATAGGTGCGTCTGTGTCCGCGAATCTCCGATTCATCGTGCAAGCCTCCAAGTGAAACGCGCACATATTTACGCTTCATTGCCGCTGCGATGCTCTTACCCAGACTGGTCTTTCCTACTCCCGGGGGACCGTACAGACAGAGAATGGGCGATTTGAGATTGCCTCTGAGTTGCAGAACGGCCATATATTCGAGGATACGTTCTTTTACTTCTCCATTCCGTAATGGTCTCTGTCGAGTATTTTCTGTGCTCTTTTGATGTTGAGATCATCCTTGGTGTATTCGTTCCAAGGCAGATTGACCATCGTTTGCAGGTAAGTCAGTTGCACGCTGTATTCCGGACTCTGCTGGTTCATCAGTTCCAGCTTGTCCAATTCCTTAGCAAACACTTTCTTCACATCATCCGACCAGTGTTTCTTTGCGGCCTGTTCTTCCAATTCCTGACGCTCAATAGATCCCTCGCCATTACCTAATTCTTCCTTGATATTTCTGATTTGCTGTTGCAGGAAGTATTCGCGTTGCTGCTCATCGATATCTTCGCGAGTCTTAGAACGTATATTCATCTTCAGCTGAAGCAACTGAATCTCCTTGTTAAGTGCTTTCAACGTCTCGATAACTCGTGCTGTCATCGTGTCGGCTTTCAGCATATTGATTTTGTCACCGGTATTGAAAGGCAGATTAGAACAAATGAAATCTACGACGATTACATCGTTTCGGATATTGCCGATAGCGAATTGTGACTCGTCGGGAATCTCATCATTCTTCTTGATATACTCTGTCGTGGCCTGCCGAAGGTCGTCAACGGCAGTGTGAAACTCTTTGTCTTTGGCATCGGGTATTACTTCGTGGGCCGGTGTTGTAGTACCGACGAGATAGGGAGTATGCTGTTTAAGGCTCTCCAAACGGCATCTGCCTAATCCTTGGACAATAGCCGTGAGATTGTGACCGGGCCCCGGCAATTCAAGCACTCGAATCAGTTTGGCATATACGCCGATGTTATATAAATCTCGTTTTGTAGGCTCTTCTACGTCGGGATTCTTCTGACAGAATACCGCGAAAGTCATATCCGGATCCTTGGTCAGCTGATTAATCAGGTTGAGACTCGACGGACGCCCCACCGTTATGGGCAGTATCACACCCGGAAACAACACGAGGTTGCGAGTGGCCAATATGGGAATACCGCCGTTTACTTCTGTTTCAAAAAGACTTTTGATGTCGCCCTCATAATCGGCAATCATCTGAATGGATGTATTGGGTTTGTTACTCATTTGCTTTTGACAAAACTTTTTGGAGTGCAAAGTTACTGTTTTTAATCGAAAATAGGGCCGGGAGCCATCGATATTTTGATGATTTACATAATAAAAGGAGGCTTTCGGCGTTTCTTTTGGCAGTAAATAAAACAAGAATTGACTGTTAACGATGGCGGATTTTGCATTTAAGCAATTTGTAATTCACCAAGACCGGTGTGCAATGAAGGTCGGAACCGACGGCGTTTTGTTAGGTTCCTGGGCTGCGGGAGGTCGTAGAATCCTGGACATTGGTACCGGAACAGGACTCATTGCACTGATGATGGCACAACGATTTCCAGCTGCCTGTCTGACGGCCATTGACATCGAGCACGATGCTTGTGTGCAGACGCGTTTGAATGTGATGTGCAGTGCCTTTACAGGTATTGATGTGCAGGAAGTGTCGTTGCAGGATTTTACCCGTCGATGGCGTGCTGACAGTAAAGCGAATGAACTGGCATTAAAGTATGACAGCATTGTAAGCAATCCGCCGTTTTTTGTCAATGCGCTGAAAAGCAATGATGAAAAGCGAACGATGGCACGGCATAACGACAGCCTCTCTTATCGTGATCTCTTTTGTTGTGCAGCCGAATTGTTAGCTGACGGAGGTGTATTCAGTGTCGTGATTCCCGCTGATTGTCTTGCATCTTTTATCTCTGAGAGTTATGTGTATGGCCTGTTCCTGCATCGGAAATATGCCGTTCGTACTGTTACTCACAAGCCGCCGAAACGCTATTTGCTGTCTTTTTCGAATCTACCGCCTGTCGCAGAGGATGTCCAAGAGGTGTATTTAATGGATGAAAAAGGTGAAAGGTCGGCGTGGTATGCCGAAATGACGCGAGCGTTTTATGTGAAATAGGGAGGGGGAAACGATAATTATCTACCGAACTCACCCTCAACCTCTCTCCGAAAGGAGAGGGAAAGGAGATGTAATAGAGATTAATTATGTTTGGATAAGAGTTAAAATAAGTGTATTTTCTGTCCCTTTGGAAAATGACGAGACGTAAATGGATTTCTTTCTTTACTTCATTGATTATCAGTTAAATATAAGCCGTGTTGTAATTGACGGTTGATCGTCTTCTCATTAACGGTTAAACGCATTGCAATTAACCGTTAAATGCAGTGTGTTTAACCGTCAGTTGCAATGCGTTTAACCGTTAATTGGAAACGAATTCGTATCTTTTTGAGAATCAACGGAATGCGAAATCTCATACGGACGATATTTTGTCGTATCTCATTCCATTCGTTTCCATATATTGATTAAGAGTAGATGCAAATCTCTTTCTTTTCCTTTTAGGGAGAGGATTGAGGCTGAGACTCCTGTCTTTTTATATATTCAGTTTCCGTTGCAGCACCTTGCTGAGTGCCTGAATGTGTCTGCTCTGCTTGCTGATGTCTTCTCTTACAAGGTTGATTTCATTGAAAAGGTTGGCTGCGGCACTCTGAATCATATTGGGTTTACGCTGTTTTTTATTGGCATTTGGGTTTACGATAATCTTGATTCCTTGCTCTTCTAAATGAACGTCGATGTCTTGGCCTGACATCACGGGGTCTCCGTCGTAATGGATAAAGCCCGGTTTGCTGCGGTGAATGTGCAGCTCTTTGCACCTGAAAGTCTTGATTTTAGAGTTCTTATTCAGTGTTTTGTTGAACATTTCGATGCTGATTTGCGGTGCTTCTAATATGTCGAAAGGCTCCATTATGACTACATCCATCAATCCGTCGTTCATCGATGCCTGTGGTGCGATATATGCATTATTGCCGTATTGGGATGCATTGGCACACGAGATGAGGAATGCTTTGTAGCGTTTCAGTCCTGTTTCGTCTTCTATCTCATAAGTCTCGGGTTTGTATTTTAGTCCTTCCCGTAAGATGTTTTCAACATAAGTGATGGGCCCCCGCTTGTTGCTTTCAGCAAATTTCATACTGACAAAGGCATCAAACCCCATTCCGCAGGTGCAGAAAAACGGATGTTCGTTGATGATTCCGTAGTCTAAGTCGTGTATTTCGCAGTTGTTGATCACCTCGATAGCCTTTCGCAGATTCATCGGCAACATCAAATGGCGGGCCAATCCGTTGCCCGATCCGCACGGAATGATGCCCAGTGCCGTGTGAGAATGCACGATCGAGCGCGCCACTTCATTGACAGTGCCGTCTCCTCCGATAGCAACGACTACGTCGACGGCATCGTCTTTGGCTCGGGTTGCAATCTCTGCGGCGTGTCCTGCATACTCGGTCATCGCTATCTCATAGCTGAACTGCTCCTGATTCAGCGTTGAACTAATCAGTTCCGGTATCCCGGCCTTGTTCGTTGTGCCTGAGATCGGGTTCATAATGAATACGATTCTCTGTTTCATTGCTTTTTACCCATCTTGTGAAACATCTTGATTTCTCACTCTGCTACAAAGATACGAAATTCTCGTCGATGGTTATTTATCAGGTAATGAAAATTTCTTAAAAGTGTGATTTCTGATGAAAAAGATGTTTTATAACGCTTTTTTTTGTATCTTTGCAGCCTAATTGAACAAAGAAAATGTGATTTTTCACCTATTGATAATGGGACAATTACAAGACAGATACAAGAATTATCGGGAGCCTCAGAAGTTTATTGAGGCCGGAGTTTACCCTTATTTTCGTGCTATTACAAGCAAACAAGGAACCGAAGTAGAGATGGGCGGGCGCCGCGTATTGATGTTCGGGTCGAACGCTTACACCGGTTTGACAGGCGATGCAAGGGTTATCAAGGCGGCAAGAGAGGCCCTCGAAAAATATGGTTCGGGGTGTGCGGGCAGTCGATTTTTGAACGGAACGCTTGATATACACGTCCAATTGGAGAAAGAACTCGCTGAGTTTGAACATAAAGATGATTGTCTTTGCTTTTCAACGGGTTTCTCCGTGAATCAAGGAGTACTTGCAGTGGTTGTCGGACGAGGTGATTTCATCATCTGTGATGATAGAGATCATGCCAGTATTGTTGACGGACGACGTCTCTCTTTTGCAACGCAGCTCCATTATAAGCATAATGATATGGCCGACTTGGAGCGTGTTTTGCAGAAGCTCCCACGTGAAGCTGTCAAGCTGATTGTGGTCGATGGTGTCTTCTCTATGGAAGGAGACCTGGCCAAATTGCCTGAAATCATTGCGCTGAAACATAAATATAACTGTTCGGTTATGGTGGATGAAGCCCACGGTTTAGGTGTTTTCGGCAAACAGGGTAGGGGTGTTTGCGATCATTTCGGCCTTTTAGATGAGGTCGATTTGATTATGGGAACATTCTCAAAGAGCCTTGCTTCTATTGGCGGTTTCATCGCTTCGGACAAAGATACCATTAATTTCTTGCGCCATAATTGCCGTTCTTACATATTCAGTGCATCCGATACGCCGGCTGCAACGGCTGCTGCGATGGAGGCATTGCATATCTTGAAGGCAGAGCCTGAGCGCATTGAGAATCTTTGGAAAGTAACAAACTATGCGCTGAAACGCTTCCGTGAAGAGGGATTTGAAATCGGAGACACCGAGAGTCCTATCATTCCACTGTATGTTCGGGATATAGATAAAACGTTCTTGGTAACAAAGCAGGCTTTTGAAGCAGGTATATTCATTAATCCGGTGGTACCTCCTGCTTGCGCACCGCAAGACACTTTGGTTCGGCTTGCATTGATGGCGACACACACCGAAGCACAAGTGGAACGCGGCGTACAAGTTTTGAAGAAGATATTTGTAGAGCAAGGGCTGATTAAATGACCAAATATCAGACCGAAAGTTTGCAGAGTTCGGGAAAAGTGTGTATCTTTGCACACGCAAAATTATGGGTTAATTGCCGTGTGATTTAGTCCGATTTGCAACGCGGGGTGTAGCGCAGCCCGGTAGCGCTCCTGGTTTGGGACCAGGCGGTCGCAGGTTCGAATCCTGTCGCCCCGACATTAATTAGAGGAGACAACCAACTTGGTTGTCTCCTCTTTCGTTTGTATCGGGATATTTATTAACGGCTTTTGGCAAGTGGAGAAACCAAAAAGAGAATCGATTTTATAACCGATTCTCTTTTTAAGTGACTCCGAAGGGATTCAAACCCATAACCTTCTGATCCGTAGTCAGATGCTCTATTCAGTTGAGCTACGGAGCCAATCCATCTTGTTTAATTGCAAATCAAAGAGTGACTCCGATGGGATTCAAACCCGTAACCTTCTGATCCGTAGTCAGATGCTCTATTCAGTTGAGCTACGGAGCCTGCTTTTTACATTTGTGAATGCAAAGATACGACTTCTTTCCGATATCTCCAAATGTTTCGTTTTGTTTTTAATGAAAATCACGATAAAGGCGCCTTGCGGGCGCCTTTATCGTTTATCGGATCATATCTACTGATCGTTTGAGGAAGTTACTCAATGCTTCGCCTTTCAGCATACTGTTTTGCAGCAAGGCGAGATCAATCAACTGGTGAACGATATCGTTTCCTTTGGCATAGTCGGCAATGATTTTTTGCTGTTTGTCTTTCTGCTCTTGGATGGCTTTTTCTGTATTCTGTACATCGTCTTTTTCGGCCTGTGTCACCTCTTCGGGCTTTTTCTTGCTTTGTGCCTGACGAAGGGCTGCGAGCCGGGCTTGCTGTCCTTTGATATCGCTTTGAATGGGAGCGAGTTGCTCTCCCATTGCAGTCGTAGCGTCGCTAAGCACTTTTTTTATCAGTCCGTGGTCGCTGTTGAGCACCAATGTGTATGTATCCGGCAGCTGAGAATAGAATCCCATCCCGCTCTGGAACTTGCTGATATCTTTCATTCTGCGCATATACTCGCTTTGGGTGATGATGACCGGTTGAGCCGTTTCGCCCAAAGCCTGTACCTCTACATTGAATTCTGTCTTATCGATAGCGGGCATTTGCGTGCGGAATACTTGTGACAAGTTGTCACGTTGATCATCGTCGAGCTCGCTTTTCTTTGCATCTTCCTTAATGATTAAGCGATCAGCAACGTCGCTGTCCACACGAACGAAACGACTCTTTTCCAACTTTTGCTCGAGCATTGAGATGACAGGTACATCCAATTGGCCGTCTAACAGCAATACATTATAGCCTTTTGCCTTGGCTGCTTCAATATAAGCGTATTGCTCCTCGGTGTTATTGGCATATAGATAGACCAGAAAACCGTCCTTATCTGTTTGATTTTCTTTGATCAGCGTCTTGTATTCATCGAACGTAAAGAACTTACCGTCGGTGTCTTTCATCAACGCGAAGTCCTTAGCTCGATCGTAGAAGTCTTCTTGGGAGAGCATTCCGTAGTTGATAAAGAGCTTCAGATGATCCCACTTTTGCTCGTAATCTTTACGGTTTTCTTTGAAAATTGCCTGCAAACGATCGGCTACTTTCTTCGTGATATACGTTGAAATCTTTTTCACGTTGGCGTCGCTTTGCAGATAAGAACGGCTCACATTCAACGGAATATCAGGACTATCGATCACGCCGTGGAGCAGAGTGAGGAACTCAGGAACGATTCCTTCCACCTGATCTGTTACGAAAACCTGGTTGCAATAGAGCTGAATCTTGTTGCGTTGGAGATCTATATTCGATTGGATTCGCGGAAAATAGAGGATTCCGGTGAGGTTAAACGGATAGTCAACATTCAAATGTATCCAGAAAAGAGGCTCGTCCTGCATTGGATAAAGCGTTCTATAAAACTTCTGATAGTCCTCGTCTTTCAGTGTGCTCGGTGCTTTTGTCCACAGCGGTTCCACGTCATTGACGATGTTATCGGCCTCTGTTTCAACCTGTTTACCGTCTTTCCACTCGGTCTTTTTACCAAAGGCGATAGGCACGGGAAGGAATTTGCAGTACTTGTTAAGCAGTTCCTGTATCTTGTTTTGCTCCAAAAACTCTTTGCAGTCGTCATCGATGAAAAGCACGATGTCCGTTCCGCGGTCTGCCTTTTGTGCTTCGTCAATCTCGAATGACGGCGAACCGTCGCAACTCCATTTAACAGCTTTTGCGTCATCTTGATAACTTCGAGTGACGATTTCAACCTTTTTGCTCACCATAAAGGCTGAGTAGAAACCCAATCCGAAATGACCGATGATGGCATTTGCATTATCTTTGTATTTATCTAAGAAATCATTGACACCTGAAAAGGCAATTTGATTGATGTATTTGTCTATCTCCTCTTCCGTCATTCCTATGCCTCGGTCGCTGATAGTCAATGTGCCCTTATCCTTATCAATGCTGATACGAACGGTCAGATCGCCCAATTCGCCTTTGAAGTCGCCTTTATCGGCAAGTGTTTTAACCTTTTGTGTGGCGTCGACTGCATTAGAAACCATCTCCCGGAGGAAGATTTCGTGGTCGGAATAGAGAAACTTTTTGATCACGGGGAATATATTCTCGGTCGTAACCCCGATATTACCTTTTTGCATTTTATGTTGTTATTATATTTTCGGGGAATATAAATGCAAATACCGTGCCAATCTGATTGCTCCGCGTTTAACGGTTAATTACGATACGTTTAACTGTTACTTTGTACTGCAATTAACAGTTAATCACCCAGCGTTTAACCGTTAGTTGTAAGGCAACTAACCATTAAACGCAGGCCGTTTAACCGTTAATCGCAGCGCATTTAATAGTTAAATGCGCTGCGATTAAGCATTAGTTGTAAAGTGTAGGAAATGAAACAGATTCGTAAGAAACAGTCTGCGAATCTGCGTTCAATTGTTCTTGAAGGCTATAACGTGTTGCAATCGGTCGTCCATATAGAATGTTTGGGTGTGCTTTCGACCGTTATTTGTATAGTCTATGCGGATGAAAAGCAACTTCTTTGACCGCTTGACGCCTTCGTATCGAGCCCGGATGAACGGTGCATCTTTTCGAGATGCGGCACGCATTGCATTGAGTGTACTGTCTGTTATATAATAGGTGGAATCCAATTTAGAGCAATTCTCAATGGAAAAATCCTTTTCAGCCAAGCTGCGATCAAGAAAATTGCTTACCAATTGCTTAGCTTTGTACTGCTCGCCGCAGCTTGATAAGAAGACTGCGGCGAGCGAAGCGAATAGAATGTTGCGGATTTTTGTCATCCGAATTTTATTTGTTGGGAATGTGTTTCAGCATCTCCAAGAGATGATCCCACACCATTTGGACAGTCGGAATGAGTAAACGCTCGTCGGGTGTATGTACGTCTCGCAGCGTCGGACCGAACGAAACCATATCCAATTCTGGGTATTTCTCGGAGAAAAGACCGCATTCCAAGCCTGCGTGAATACCTCTAACAATAGGTTCTTTACCGAAAATCTTCTTGTAGGCGTCTACTGCCGCTTTGGTGAGTTGGCTGTTGGGATTCATCTTCCAAGCGGGATAGCCGTCGTTTTGAATGACTTCTGCGCCTGCCAACTGGAATACAGCTTTAATCGTATTGCATTGATTGTCGAGATTGCTCATCACATTGCTGCGTTGCGAAGCAAGTATTTCCATTTCTGTTTCACTGGTTTTCACCACGGCGATGTTGCTTGATGTCTCAACCATTCCACCCAAGGCTTCGTCCTGACAGATAGCAAAAATACCGTTGTCAACGGCTTGCAGGGCACGAACGATATTCTTTCCGGCTTCTGCTGAGATGACTTTCGCAGGCTCGGTGCTCTCCATTTTGAATGCCATCGACGTGTCGGTAACGTGAAATTCATCTTCAACGGCTGCCGTAAATACATTCCAATCGGCCCGCACTTGCTCTTTCACGGCATTGGGAACGGCAATAACGGCCCGCCCGTCACGCGGTATTGCGTTGTGCAGTTTTCCCGAATTGAAGCTCACTAAACGGCTGCCGTATTTCTCTTCCATATTATATACGAAACGCGACAGAATCTTGATGGCATTCGCGCGGCGCTTGTTGATGTCGTCACCGGAGTGTCCTCCCGTCAAGCCTTTGAGTGAAATCTCGACGAAGAAATAGTCTTTCGGAGCATCTTCGCGTGTAAATCGGAATGTGGCTACAGTGCTTCGACCGCCCGCGCAGGATACGAACATCTCGCCCTCGTCCTCTGAATCAAGATTGATCAGCATTGTGCCGCTCATAAATCCGGGTTTCATTGCCGAAGCACCGGTGAGCTGTGTCTCCTCGTCTACGGTGAAAACGCATTCCAGCGGACCGTGTTCGATGTCGTCGCTATCAAGAATAGCCAACTCAATGGCACATCCGATGCCGTCGTCTGCACCGAGAGTCGTACCCTTGGCTTTCAACCATTCGCCGTCGACATACGTCTGGATAGCATCCGTGTTGAAGTCGAACTCAACGTCGACCAGTTTGTCGCACACCATATCTTGGTGGCTTTGAAGAATCACGGTCTGCCTATTCTCATAGCCGGGAGTGGCCGGTTTCTTGATTAAAACATTGCCGATCTCGTCGACAATGGTCTCTAAACCGTGACTTTTACCGAACTCTTGTAAGTAAGCAGTCATCTTTTCCTCGTGCTTGGAAGGGCGAGGAATCTCGTTGATTTTGGCGAATTGCTCGAAAACTCGCGCCGGTTTCAAATTCATTTTATTCATTTATTTATGTTATTTTATTTTGGTTTATTGGCTAATTGTATTATCTTTGTACCCAAATAAAGTGTCAGAGCACTTGCAAAAATAGTAAAAATGCTGCGAACTCTCTTATTAAGCGTGTTAATAATTGCTATCTCTCTTGTATTGTTATGCGTTAAATTGATTTTCAAGAAAGGTGGCAAGTTCTCATCGCAACACATTCACGACAATGTAGGGTTGCGTCGGAAAGGCATTCATTGCGTGATAGATCAGGATCGGGAAGCACGTGCAGAGGGAAAGGCTTATTGATATTTATACGATAAAAATAATTAAACGATAAAATGAAAAAGACAAAAGTAATTCGTACATTGGCGGTGGTTGCAGCCACAACGATGGTAATAACGGCGTGCAATCGAAGTAATCCGCAGATGGATCAGAAGTCGGTGTCGACGGCTACAGCCGGTTCTACCAATATGAAAATCGCTTACGTGGAAGTTGATTCGATAATGGGACAGTATCAATTCTGCAAAGATTACTCCCAGATTTTGCAGAAGAAAGGGCAAAATATTCAGAATACGCTGGCTGCCAAGCAGCAACAATTGCAGGCGGCAGCAGCTAATTTCCAACAGAAAGTTCAACAGAATGCTTATACTCGTGAGCAAGCAGAAGCCATTCAGGCCAATTTGCAGCGTCAGAGTAATGATGTTCAGGCACTCGGTCAGCGTTTAGGTAACGAGTTCGATGCTGAAACAGCCAAGTTCAATAAGGCTCTGAGCGATTCTATTCAGCATTTCCTTTCAGATTATAATAAGGACAAAAAATATAGTTTAATCCTCAGTAAAGCGGGTAATAATTTGCTTTACGCAGATAAAGCCTATGATATTACCGATGTTGTTATTGCCGGTTTGAACAAAGCATACAAGCCGTCGACAGCCATCAAAACGGCTGTAGCTGCTGCGGAAAAGAAGAAATAAGATTGCTTTTTGAAATAGAACAGAAGATCGCCGTGCCTCATTGATAGGGGTACGGCGATCTTGTTTATAAATGTTTGAGAGTTATCTCCTTTGTATAGTGCATATGGATGCTTTACAAGTGATGGAAAATCGTAAATTGATAGGAAAATGATTTTCTTTCGCTTTATTTGCCTTCATCCGGGAAATTATATACCTTTGCAAAACCAATTTAATTCAAATGAAATGATGAGATCGAGAACAGCAGATTGGTTTGAAACCAAAATACGTTATGAAAAAACAATGGAAGACGGTTCGATGAAAGCCGTTACCGAGTCGTATGTAGTGGATGCGCTGAGCTTTACAGAAGCAGAGGCCAGCATAACAGAGGAAATGTCAATGTATATCAGCGGCGATTTCAAAATTACGGGTATCAAAACGGCGCCTTATAAAGAGATATTTTTCAGCGATAACGGTAACGATGATCGTTGGTATCGGGCTAAATTACAATTTATCACAATTGATGAGAAGACCGAAAAAGAGAAACGTTCCAATATCAATTATTTGATTCAGGCTGCTACTTTGCTTGGAGCTGTTAAGAATATTGATGAGGTGATGAGCGGAACAATGATCGATTATGTAATTGCCGGTGTTTATGAGACTCCTATGATGGATGTCTTCGAGCATAATCAGCCCTTGAAACGTAATGAAATTGACGATAAACCCGAATACGAGCAGGCAGAACAAACGGAGTCGAAGGAGGTATAAGCGATGGATTTTGATGTGGCTCGGAATCTGCGTGGTGTGTTAGCTGACTTGCCTGAGGGCGTCAAACTTGTTGCCGTGAGTAAATATCATCCCACCGAATACATTGAAGCGGCATATGCGGCAGGGCAGCGGGTGTTTGGCGAAAGCCACGAGCAAGAGTTTTCTAAGAAACAGGCGGTATTGCCGAAAGATATCGAGTGGCATTTCATTGGCCATTTGCAAACCAATAAGGTGAAGTTTATCGCACCTTATATCACAATGATTGATGCGGTGGATTCGCCCAAATTATTGCGTGAAATCAATAAACAAGCGGCTAAGAATAACCGTGTAATTGATGTACTTCTTGAACTGCATATTGCCGAAGAGGAGACTAAATATGGACTGACTTTGGACGACTGTCGCAGTCTGTTGGCGTCAGGCGAATGGCGGGAATTGCATAATGTGCGTATCTGCGGATTGATGATGATGGCCTCGAACGTGGAAGACGAAAAACAAATACGTGCTGAATTTCTTGCGGCAGCAACTTTCTTCGACGAAGTGAAAGCGCAATACTTTGCGAATGATGCTGCTTTCAAGGAACGGAGTTGGGGGATGAGCCACGATTATCGGATAGCTGTTGACTGTCGTTCGACAATGGTTCGAGTCGGAACAACGATCTTCGGATCGCGTGTATATTGATTACTTTAATATAGAATGGTATTGTTATAAGAAAAAGCGGCAGCCTCGACAACTTGATTGTCGGGGCTGTCGCCTTTCGTTTTATAAGTTCGTGGTTATTGTATTACGAACTTTTGCCCGTTCATTATATAGAGGCCGTGTGGAAGAATTGCTTTATTTGTGCCCATATATCGGCCGTCGATGGTATAAATTTTACCATCAGTAAAAGTATTATTTATGTTGTTCGGCGATTTAATATCTGTGGTAAAGTCTTTGATAAAGTCGAAAGTGATAACGCCATTTTTTTCTTTTATGTTTTTAAAAGCCTGACTAATAGAGTAGTCATTGCTTTTCCCTGTATACCATTTAAAATTGGGCAGATTCATTGTTCGATTTAATTCGTGCTTCTCACTGGTGCCAGGGAATGGATCACCTTGCATCTGTGTATAATAATCTTTTGCCGTTGCTGCTTTTCCTCTATTTAATAATAGCCCGTCGGCCGGTACCAATGTCATTCTCGGATGCCCCAGAATATTATTCACACTGTTGCTGCTCAATGCAAATGAAACCTCATCATATTCTACGTGATAGACTAACATTCCGTGCCCTTTCTGCTTGGGTGCATCGTTCCAATTCTCGCATTGCACATTCTCTACAAGCAGATATTCGTTTTTAGAGACGTCATTGGGATTAAAAATACGATAAGCTTTGCCTCCATTGTCTAATGTTTTGAGCTTGATGTTGGCTGTACTTTCACTCAATGTTTCTATTGTTGTCCAGTCCATTGCTTCGCGTTCCCACGCCGAATAGGCCGTAGGTCTGTATCCGTCACGTACGTATTCACCACCATCCATCAGATCCCAGAATTCCAATTCCTGATTGTTGGCTACCTGAGTTTCCTCTGGCGCTGCCGTCGTTGTGTAAAAATCAGGTAGCCCCATACAGTGAGAGAACTCGTGACAGAAGAGTCCGATGCCGTTGATTTTCTTTCCGTTTTTATGTTTTGGGGTGTAATTGAGTTCGCCGTTGACCCCATATCTGCCGATGCTTTTACCATTAAAGGTTTTAGAAGTGGGGTAATTCCCTGACTTAGGCCAGATGCAATCCGACGAGTTTCCACTAATACTTTCACTATATCCGGCATAAATTACATAGACAAGATCAACATATCCGTCATTGTTTGCATCATACTGAGAGAAGTCGACGCCCTTAGCCTGTGCGGCGGTACACGCATCTGAGATGAAGTCTTGCATATTATCGCTGCTTCCTGCACCGTAATGACGCAACGGATTGTTCAATCTTACGGGGCCGATAATATCGAATTGCGGCGTAAATGTACCGAAACTCATATCCGTAAAATATTTTGCAACGCTTCCGTAATTTCTATTCTCACTGTGACCTAAATCTTTCGGTCTCTCTGTTCCGTTCAAATATTGTTCAAAAGACGCTTTCGGATCGGTTAATGAAAATACAGTGTCGCTGAATTCTGCTAAGATTACCAATGCTTTCGGCTTTCCGGTGTGCGGAAAAGTCGTTGCATTCCATTCGTAAGAACGTGTTTCGGCAATTTCAGCAGCCCGCTTTCCGGCAGCGTAAAAAGCAGTTTTGTTTTGTCGTTTGATCAGCTTCAGTTCGGCGTTACTACGTTGCCCGACATTGTGGGCCAGCTGAGTCGTAGCTTTGATTTGGCCGTTTTGATCAATGTCTGCAATATAATAAGTATATCCGATATGTGCCAGTATCACACCGTCTGTTGTCGAACACCAGTTGAAATGCTCGTCACCGTGCCCTACAACGGTCAATTGCGTACCGTCGGGTTGGGTTACATCAACAGGCAGTGAGTAAGCCTTCGCTGCACGAATAGTCGTTGCACACATCACAATCGTGAATAAAAGTAAAAGTTTCTTCATATCGTTGCTTGAATTGTTTGTTATCGGATAGCTCTGCGGTTGAACCAATATTGCCCTTTGTTCTTGGTCATTCGACCGAATTCGATGGCGTGATGCGGGCAGTGATGGTAGCAGGAGAAGCACGTCAGACAATTACTCGTATGCTTCCAGACAGGTTCTTGCCCCAGACCTCCGGCTATGTCATCGGTCGGACAGACATCTGCACAGATGCCGCATTTGACACATCGCTTGCTTTCCACACGAAAGTACTTGTCGGTAATCAGGTGATTCAGAAAGAAACTGCCGATGAGTCGGCTGTTGATTCTTGGCCAATGGCCGCGCGTCAGTCTGAAAATTTCTCGGTCACGGTTGATGATATGTGGAATGATTTTCTGCAAATCGCGTGCAGCTTGTTCCTTTTTCTCCTGTTCCTTTGTAGGAGTATCCACATCCATAAACGGCAAACCAACATATGATTCGGGCATTATCAGCGACCAAGCCGCATCTAATTGCAGACCGCTTTTCTGCAAGTCGTTTTGCAGATAATCCATAGTTTCTCCTACTGTGTCGCCTGCCGTACAGATTGCATAGCAATAATGCCTTTCCGATTTCTCAATACGCAGCTTCTCAATAAAACGTCTCACGTTGACGGGCGGCCGCCATCCGTGAACGGGGAAACAGAATCCGATCCGCTCGTTATGTTCCGGTCTGAATTTGCTTTCACTGTTTTGGGTTTCCGAGATGTTGATCAACGTCTCCCCGATAGTGCGTGCCAATTCTTCGGCTGCCCATTGCGTGTTGCCCGTTCCGGAGAAATAGAATACCATTTTGCAAAGTTACGGTTATTTGTTTGAATAACAAAATAAACCGGAATAAATGGTTTTGTGTGTCAATTTATTTGATTATATTTGCAGCCAGACCGCATTATCTAAGCCGGATGGATACAAATGGAAAGATACAATTATTCCCGTTGTTGCGCATTGCCGTTGTGTTGTGTGCGGGAATCATTGTGGGCGATGGGGTGGGCGACCGTGTCCCGCTGTGGCTTTGGCTGTCCATTTTGGGACTTTTATTGTTTCCGCTCTGTTTTACTCGCTTCAAACCTGTGATAGAAACGTGTCTGATCTTTTTCGCGGTCTTTGTTCTCGGCATTTGGATAACGGTCTTAAAAGAGGGACGATTGCGTGTGGTGTTACCTGAAAAAGAGGTGGAATACGAGGCAATCGTCACGAGTCAGCCTGTTGTCAGAGGAAAAGTCATCCGCTTTGATATGCTCATCACGCGTTGTGCCAACAGCCGGTGCGAGCAACCTTTGCGTGTGAAAGCAGCCTTGCTGCGTGATACGGTGGAAGGCAGATACCGACAAATAAGTATTGGTGACGCGTTGATGGCACGCTCTGTCTTGACTCATCCTACCCAATTCTATCCTCAGTCTCACTTCGATTATGGGCGTTGGTTGCAGGTGCATGGCTTTGTTGCCGAAACATTTATTTATTATACGCAGTGGCGTGAAATATTGCCCGATTGTTCGGTACTATCCGGATGGGAACGGATTCGACTTTCAGCATTGCGGTTGAGACAGCAATTGATAGACCGATATGTTGTCGGTGGCATTGATGGAGAGGCTCGTGCTGTAGTTGCAGCGATGACTTTGGGCGACAAAAGCGAACTAAGTCGTGACATAAAAGAAGCTTATTCCATCGCTGGGGGATCACATATCTTGGCCCTTTCGGGACTTCATCTGGGAATTATCTACGCCTTTCTGACACTGCTTTTTCCGCGGCGCAGATGGCGAATGGTAACACAAGGCTTCGTGCTCAGCAGTATTTGGGGCTACGTTATTTTGGTGGGGATGTCGCCGTCGGTAGTTCGTGCAGCTGTGATGATCTCCATTTATGTCGTAGCCTCGCTGTTGGGCAGAAATCGGATGTCGGTCAATGCCCTGTCGTTGGCCGCTATCGTAATGCTCATCAGTAATCCGCTCAATCTTTGGGACGTCGGTTTTCAGTTGTCGTTTGCGGCTGTATTGGCCATCTTTATTTTGTTTCGACCGATTTATAATATGCTGCCCGACCGACTTCCGAGCTCATTATGTGTCGTGAAGATATTGTGGTCGATGGTTGCTGTTTCTGTTGCTGCACAAGTAGGAACAGCTCCGCTCGTCGCATTTTACTTTGGTCGATTCTCTTGCTATTTTCTGTTGACGAATTTTCTCGTCATTCCTGCCGCTATGATTATTCTCTATTCGTCGTTTGCGATGTTTGCCCTTGCACCGTTTGTAACGATTCAGAAGTATTTGGCCAATTTCATTTTACTTGTTGCCGAATGTCTTAATGGCGGCGTTTTTCATATTGCTGCATTACCGGGAGCTGCTATCGAGGGTATTAATATCAATCAGTGGCAGCTCATTTTGATTTACTTACTCATTGTATGTGTGTATATTGCAGTTCACTATGTGCGGAAAATATACAAAAGATCGTTTATCTGAATTCCTAAAAATAATATTTTCGTACCTTTGCAAACGATTATGCAACGTTATTTTATTTATTTGAGTTACGATGGGACGCGCTATCACGGCTGGCAGATTCAGCCGCACAGCTCGTCGGTGCAGGCCGAATTGCAGCGGGCTTTGACTGTTTTGTTGCGTGAGAAGGTGGATGTTGTGGGAGCAGGACGCACCGATACGGGTGTTCACGCGCGTGTAATGGTTGCTCACATTGATATCGATCGATCGATCGAAGGCACGCAGTTGGCTTATAAACTTAATCGTGTGTTGCCACGAGACATTGCCGTTGATCGTGTAGAAGCTGTTACTGCCGAGATGCACGCGCGTTTCTCAGCCGTGAGTCGTACTTACCACTATTACGTTCATACACGTCGCGATCCGTTTTTACGAGCTTATTCCTGTGAGTTGCACTGGAATTTGGATTTCGAAAAGATGAATGAGGCCGCCCGACATCTGATTCGTGCGAAGGATTTCGGCGCTTTTTGCAAGAGCCATACCGATGTGAAGACCACGCTGTGTGATGTGACCGAGGCCTGCTGGATACAGACTTCGCCCAACACATGGTATTTTCGCATCACCGCCGATCGTTTTCTTCGCAATATGGTTCTGCCGTTGTAGGCACGCTTATTGAGGTAGGGCGCGGGCGAATAACGGTCGACGAGTTTGCCCGAATCATTGAAGGGCGTAACCGATCGGCTGCGGGCGAGAGTATGCCGGGTAATGCATTGTTCCTCGAAGACATCCGATATTGATTGACATTCGCGTTTTTCTGTTTATGACAAAAGGCTTCCAATCCATGCAATAAGATTAAAATATCATTGCGCATTTCGTCGTTTAATCGTAAAATCGTTATCTTTGCAGGTGAAAAGAAACTCATCTTATGGCACATAATATATTTAAAGGCCTGGGTATTGCCCTTATTACACCTTTTACGAGCGATGGATCTGTTGACTATAATGCGCTGAAACGCATCATAGACTATCAACTTGACAACGGCGCAGACTTTCTCTGTATTCTCGCTACTACGGGAGAGACCCCCTGTCTTACCAAAGATGAGAAGTCGGCCATTAAGACGCTTGTTGTCAATAGAGTGAAAGGCAGAGTGCCGATTTTGATGGGTTGTGGAGGCAACAATACGCGGGCTGTCGTGGAAGAATTTCGAGAAACCGATTGGCTGGGTGTAAGTGGTGTTCTCAGTGTGTGCCCATATTATAATAAACCGTCGCAGGAGGGCCTTTATCGGCATTTTAAAGCCATTGCGGAAGCCAGTCCATTGCCAGTCGTTTTGTATAATGTGCCGGGACGAACGGGTATTAATCTGAAAGCGGAAACAACGGTTCGGCTGGCTGAAGATTGTGAGAACATTATTGCAATTAAGGAAGCCGGCGGCAGTTTAGAGCAGGTAGATGAGATTATTAAGAATAAACCTGCCCGCTTTGATGTTATCAGTGGCGATGATGCACTGACTTTCCCGATGATTGCGAGCGGTGCAGCCGGTGTGATTTCTGTTATCGGTAATGCACTTCCTAAGGAGTTTTCGCGGATGATTCGACTGGAGTTTAGTGGTGAGTATGAAGCTGCCCGTAAAATCCATCATCGTTTCACGGAACTTTACAGTTTACTTTTCGTTGACGGAAATCCTGCCGGTGTCAAAGCATTACTTCACGAAATGGGAATGATTGAGAACGAGTTGCGTCTGCCCCTTGTACCTACACGTATCACCACAATGCAGAAAATGGCCGAGATTCTGAAAGAGTTACGCATCTGATTTTCATCTGAAAACTACTCAATGATTCCGTTTTCTTACTGACTTTATATCTACTTGGTTTTCAATAAGATATGAGTCTATTTGCGACTGACCGTTAAACACACGGCAACTAACCGTTAGTTATAAGGTAACTAACGGTTAGTTGCCGTGTGTTTAACGGTCAGTCGCATTACCCCTCGTGCATAATCGATAAACAAAGGAGAAACAAGTTCACGAAAAGATATAAAAAACGGACTCAAATCACATTGGATCTCAGTCCGGTTTTTTATTCTTATGCAGCCGTTTAAACCGGAAGGGTTACGCGGCCGACATTGTACATCCTCAAAACATTTACACAATACTTGTTCAATTTCTTGCTTTCTACAATCTTTCTAACCATTTTTCTCATAATCTTTTTCCTTTCTTCTTTACACTGTTGTTATCCTATCGTTATCCTTTAAACTCTCTTTTATCTATCGATTTGGAGCTTGTTCGCTAAAACTTGTGCAAAGATAATACCCTAAACTGTGTGCGGCAACAATTTGATTAAAGAAAGATGATTATTCGATTGTCTTTTTGACGTAAATCAAACCGGTTGATTTGTATCAACGACGGGCCTGACATTACGCAGCCGTTCGTAGCTATCGAATGAATAACTGCGGGCTATACGTAATGTAATCAGCAGTGAAATCATTGATGTGCAGAGCATTACAATACTCATTGTAACCTGAAAAACCACAGCCGTCAAGATGTCTGTACCGCCTAAAAGCATACTCCACAGTAATACAGGCGACATTCCTGTGACGACAACTGACATATTGGCAAGATTCGTGACGGCGCTTTTCTCTAAGGCTCTTTTCACGAAATACCGCACGGCTTCATTGTGAGTGGCCCCGTTTCCAAGCAGATATGTATAGAGTTGGGCGTGATATTGCAAGCCCGAATAATAAGTTGCGAGTGCTCGTCCGTTGTTTTCTACCATATTGCCGATGAGCAATCCCACCACAGGAATCAGATAACGGGCATCGAAAGGCGTGTTTTTCCCTAAAATGAAAATCACATAATAAAGGCCTGTCAATAGCGAAGTCACAGCTACTCCTATACCGATGGGAATAAGAAAACGCATCGGTTGTAGTCGGGCTTTGCGCAAAATGCCTACCGCACTTATGCCGATCATCAGAAGAATCCACATAAAATTGGCTGTCACACTGTTCCATTCAAAGAGATATTGCAGGAAAATAGCTGTCAGAATCATCGTTACCGACAGTTTGAGCAATGCCAAAACGGTTTTCTTCAAAATGTTGAGACGGTAGCGGAAGATGATGAAAAACGGTGTGGCCAGCATTAAGAGGCCTAATATTACTTGTAAAAACAGCATCATAACAGTATCTTATATTTCAAGCGTTATTTGTTTATCATACATTCCTTCACCTGTTTCACGACAACCCGTAACAAGTACGGCAGAGCCTTGTTGAGCCATTTTGCACAACAGAATGTCTTCGGTTGCAGTCAACGATTCATCTACCAAGACCAGTGGTCGACGCAAAATACCGGCCAATGAAAGTATGAGTACGCGCCGTGTTGCCTCATCCATCGTGTCGAAAAGCATTTCATAATAGGTTCGGTCGATGTTCACGGCATCCCAAAATGCCAATAATGAATCCTTGGAAAGACTGTTTTTCTGATTTATTCTGAGCCGAGCTACTCGATCGAAAAATGCTGCGGGCGTGGCCTCTGACAGTCGCAGGTCTTGCGGAACATAAGCTATTAGGCGGCGAAATGTGGCTGCTGATGCAGGCGTTACGGGTTCGCCTTCTATCGTAATATAGCCTTCGGAAATGGGTGTAAACCCCATTGTAGCTTCGACCAACGACGACTTACCACAGCCTTTGCCGCCGCGCATATAAAGCATCTCGCCTCGTCGGACGATAAACGATAGAGCGGCCGACGGTACTCGGCCATCTTTCGACACGCGAACATTCTTAAATTCCAGCATCAGTGAGTTGAATATATTCCCTGCAAAAATACGAATTAAATTCTAAAAACGCGGCTCCTGTACCGAATTATGGCAAGAAAAGCGTAACTTTGTACGCAAAATGAGCAAGCAAACAATGAAATCTCATCACACGGATTATGTTCTGCCGGCCGAATGGAGCGAGCAATCGGGCGTACAGATGACGTGGCCGCACGCTGCGACCGACTGGCTCCCGTATCTCGAAGACATCACACACACGTGTGTGGAAATGGCTCGCGTTATTGTCAGATACGAACCGTTGCTGATCGTTATACCTGATCCGGCACCCGTGAAAGCTCGTCTTTACGATGAGATCGACGCCCGATGGCACAGTAGGTTGCATTTTTTCGCGTGTCCAACGAATGATACCTGGGCGCGAGATCACGCTGTTCTCACGCTCATTGCAAGTGACGGACGTGTGCTTCCGCTTGATTTCAAGTTCAACGGATGGGGAGAGAAGTTTCCATCGGTTTTAGATAACACGATCAACAGTCGTTTGGCAGCGGCCGGTTTCTTCTCCGTTGTTCCCGAAGATCATACCGATTTCGTGCTTGAGGGTGGTTCCATTGAGAGTGACGGACGCGGAACTATCTTTACGACAAGCCAATGTCTGTTGGCAAAGAACCGCAATTTTCCGTGCAAAAAGTCTTTTATCGAAGCGCAATTAAAGGCCTATTTACGGGCAAAACGTGTTGTTTGGCTCGATCACGGGAATCTGATTGGCGACGATACAGATGGACATATCGACACGATTGTACGTACAGCACCCGACGATACCTTATTATATATAGGATGCAACGATGCTGATGATGAGCAGTTCGATGATTTCCGGGCTTTGGAGCAACAGCTTATGACACTGCGGAAAGCTGATGGCAAGCCTTACAAACTGTTGAAATTGCCGATGCCCGAAGCGATTTTCGACGGACAGGAACGACTTCCCGCCACTTATGCTAACTTCTTGATCATCAATGGGGCAGTGCTTTTCCCCACGTATAATCAACCTCGAAAGGATGCCGAAGCAATGCAAACGATTGCTCAAGCCTATCCAGGCAGAGAGGTAATCGGCATCGATGCCTGTACGATCATTCGCCAACACGGGTCCGTTCACTGCCTGACGATGCAGTTCCCAAGAGGTTTACTCTGATAAAATCACAAGCAAATGACGAAGAAAGAACTATCGGTCGGCTTACTGCAACAGCACAACACAGCCGATATTACAGACAATATGCACCGACTTGAAGTCGGTGTGAGGACGCTTGCAGCGCAAGGTGCCGAGCTGATTGTGCTACAAGAGCTGCACAATTCACTGTATTTCTGCCAAACGGAAGACGTCAACAATTTCGATTTAGCAGAACCGATACCCGGTCCTTCGACTGCATTCTTTGGCCAACTGGCACGCGAATGCAATGCGGTAATTGTCATATCCTTATTTGAACGACGTGCTCCCGGCCTCTATCACAACACTGCTGTGGTTATCGAACGTGACGGAACGCCGGTCGGGAAATATCGAAAGATGCACATTCCGGATGATCCTGCTTATTACGAAAAGTTCTATTTCACACCCGGAGATATCGGATTCCATCCTGTTGAGACATCTGTCGGTCGACTTGGTGTGCTCGTTTGTTGGGATCAATGGTACCCCGAGGCTGCCCGATTGATGGCTTTACAAGGCGCAGAGATATTGATTTATCCCACAGCTATCGGTTATTCGGCTGATGATTTACCTGAGGAACAACAGCGACAACGCGATGCTTGGACTACGGTCCAGCGCGGACACGCCATTGCCAATGGGCTTCCTGTCATCTCGGTCAATCGTGTTGGTTTCGAGAAAGATCCTTCGGGACAGACCGACGGTATTCAATTCTGGGGCAGTAGTTTCGTTTGCGGTCCGCAAGGTGAGTTTCTTTTCCGCGCTTCGGATAATGAAGAGATGTTACAAATTGTCACCATCAATCTCGCCAATAGCGAACAAGTGCGTCGTTGGTGGCCGTTCCTGCGTGACCGTCGAATTGATCAATACGGTGCCATTGAGCAGAGATTTATCGACTGAGAACCGTTATAGAGAATAAGAAATGAGACTTATCTGATTTTAATGCGGCGTGACTTTCCTGTCATTCGTTTACCGAAGTCGGGGTCAATACGGATCAGCGCTACGGCGATGAGCGGCAAAATACTGAGCATAACAACAATAAGGAAAAACGAATTATAGCCCACTTGCTCCTGTAAAGTGCCTGAAAAAAGTCCCGAAATCATCATCGAGACAGCCATAAAAGCTATACTCATCGTATGATAGAAGGTTCGGAAGCCTGTGCGACAGATGTAACCGATATAGAAAAGGTATGCAGCAAGACCGAGTCCGAATCCTATTTGTTCCACTAATACACACAAACCGGTAACCAAAAGTCCCGCGGCTGAACTTCACTTAAATAAAGATACAATGCGTGGGGTAGCATTGCGGCCAATGTTATCGGCCAAATCCACCGCTGTAGTCCATCTTTCGAAATAATGTTTACCCCTCCGATAAAACCAATCAAGAGGCCGGCTATCCCCACAGAACCCTGTACTAAACCGTATTCTTGCGGTGAAAGGCCCAGACCTCCTTTGCGAACGGCATCTATCAAGAATAACGATGATACTTTGGAAAGCAATCCTTCGGGCATTATAAAGAACAAAAGGAAGAGCACACTTGGTACAATCTGCGGCTGTTCGAGAAAGTCTCGCACCACAATAACTGTCTCGTTCCACACTCGTCGTAAATTAAACCGGCGATGGAGGTGCCCTGTTTCGCCACGCGGGAGCAGCAATCCGTTCCACAACCACAGCAAAATAAAAATGCCTGTCACAGCATAACACACCAAGCTCCACGAATAACTGATGCTCCCGCGTTGAATAACTTGCACGTTACCGGCAATCATTACCAAGATACCTTGCCCGAAAATCATCCCGAGATAACACGCTATTGATTGCACTTTGCGGAACCATCGGCGCCTTTCGTGTACCAATTCAGCTTCATAGACATCGTGTGCAACACTGTAATGGACGGCAAGTGCGAATGCCGCCAACCAAAAAGCGACCAGCGTTCCTTGCAGCCAAACCGATGTTGGAATGGCCAATGCCACACCGCCGAATGCCGCTCCGATTAGCAATTCGGCTGAAAGGAGCCACCAACGGCGTGTCCGGAACAAATCGAGAAACGGTCTCCAAAGCGGTCGGATTACCCAAGGCAGGTAGAGCCAACCTGTATAAAACGTGATTTCGGCATTGTTTAGGCCAAGCTGTTTATACAGAATCAGCGACAGCATTGTGATGCCTACGAACGCCAAACCTTCTGAGAAGAACAGCGAAGGCACCCAAGTCCAAGGGTTATTACGCTTCATTACTTATACAGTTTATTGATTGTTGCACCGCGATAGTAATGCAACAGAATCTCATCATACCGATAACCATCGGCTCCCATCACAGCAGCACCGATCTGACAGAGCCCTACTCCGTGTCCCCAACCGGCTCCGTGGATATCGAATTGCTGTGGAATGCCGGTCTCGAAATGACTCTTTTCTACAACAAACGCACTGCTGTAAAGATGCGTCTCACTTAAAGTACGGCGGATTTCCAACTCTTTCCCAATGATGAACGAGCGTTTTGTACCTACGATTTTCAACCGAGAGATACGCCCACTTTTACCTCGTTCCAACGGAATCAGGTCGACAATACAACCGAAATCCATCTTAGTCTTCTGCTGGATAAGCGTTGAAAGTTCTTCTTGTGTATAGTGAACGTGCCACCGATAAAAGTCGGCCGTTTCTTGATCGTAATCGTTCAGCACCTGCAAAAGCACCTCTTTGTCTTGCGTATTACAAAAAGCCGTGGGCTCAGAACGAATCCATCGCAGAGCATTTTCTTCATTTTGCAAGTTAGGAACAGCTCTCTCGTCCGCATCTCGCACGGCAATCAAATAAGGTTTAGGTGTATCTTCCCAACAGAATTGATATTCCTCGCTCACGCCCCCGCAGCATTTGCTGAACCGTGCATCGCAAATCTCACCCTCACTCATCAAGACTTGACCACGAGTAGTCCTCACAGCTTCGGCCACGTGACTGCTCGCGGCCTTCGTTATACCCTGATAACGCTGACAATGATCATCTGCACATACATCGAAAAGCGTGTGATCTTCGTGATCATACCATCGAATCAGCTCGTCATCTCGCCTTACAAACGAGAAATGATCACGTGTTTCGTCATCCTCCGAACGACGTTTCAGCATCTGAGCCAGTAACCAACTGCGTGAGATGATGGCGTGAGCTTTGAGTAATTCCAATGAAGATGTGGCACGCATCTCACTCGAAATAACGCTCTCTAAATATTTTTCTACCGGCAGCTCATTAATAGCCAAAATTCGTTCGCCGTCTACCACCAAGCGGAGAGTGCCTGGAAAGGTTTGTGTTTCTTTGCGTTCCCAATGAAAATCGATGCCGATCGTTACGTCATCTAATGTAAACGAAGCGTCGGTAGCCGGCGGTTGAAATGTGAGTTCATGATAATGGTTGCCGTTCCATAATATTCCGCCTTCCGAATAGCTTACGGTCTGTGCGCCATTCACGGTTTTTCCTTTCGCCATATATGGTTTGTTGAGCACGAGATGTAGTTCATTGCCGCTCACAATACCAACCGTTACAAGCGGTTGACAGCTGAAAGGCTTTTCCATCTGTCGCAAACCACTGAGTGAGAAACCATCTTTCAGACGCTGTCCGATAACCTCTTGATCTTCAAAAGTAATACTCACTTCGTCATATATCTGCTGAATGGTTTCGGGAGTAATGCGGAAGTAATCTTCTTCGCGCGGTAAAATGAGAAGTCCGCCCATATCGATGGCACCGGGACTCACCAATAGTTGCGCGCTGCTCACAGCATCGTAGCAGGCAGGCCGATGTTTCCGACGTGGGAAAACCACCGAGATGAAATCCCCATCGGTACGCAACTCACGATATTCATCATCGGTTCGGTATAGTTTTCGAGCTTGGGCAGAACGGCATAGAGCATCTGAAACAGTGTTACATCACTCTTCTCGGTTCGACTGTGAATACAGAATGCAGGACAAACGAAATCGCGAATGGCTGTGATATATTCTTCATCGCTGATCGCAACGATGGTTTCAGCATTCGCACTCAGCCGCTGCCAACTCGTCTGTAAGGGTAAGATACCGCTCGTTCCACCTTGGAAATGAAGATGGTCGGGAGCTGAAGCACCGCATTTCGGCCCGTTATAGAACACTATAATATTATCAAACTCGGTCAGAATGCGATGAATTTCGCCATAGTTCTCATAAATATGCTGTGGCTGATGACGATGGGCGGGGATGGTGAAGTGCATCGGCAGAATGGGAAACGGATTGATAAGCAACTCGAATTGCCCGTCAATAAACTTTGAGATCTGTGCTTCCGGCCTGTTCTTTTCACACAGGAAACATGGCCGTTTGCCCAGCGATTGCTTGTCAATACGCGCTCCCGTAGACACCATTCGGGCGGGGTTGAACTGCACTTTAACTGTATTCGTCCCGCAATTGATGTCTCGTACCTGTACAACAGCCAGCTTTTGAAATCGCGTTTTCACGTCGGGCCACTGTTCCAACTGCCTATCAAAGAATCGTTTCAATTTGTTTTTTCCGCATTTTTCGAGCTGAATCATATCCTCACCTTTGTCTGTCATCGCATCAAAAATCCATTAAATGTGTTGCAAATATAGCACAAATTAAATGAAAAAGCACTATTTTAGCGTGTTTTTCATTAACTTTGCGCGATAAAACGGGAGACAGATCGAATGAGCGACGATAAGCAATCACTGTTGGGGATGACGCTGAACGAGCTGAAAGAGGCTGTCAGAGAACTGGGAATGCCGGCCTTTACAGGTGGGCAAATTGCTCGTTGGCTCTACGTACAGCACGCTCACAGCATCGAAGAGATGACCAATCTCTCGAAGAATAATCGTGCCCGATTGGCCGAACGCTACCGAATCGGATGCGCCGATCCCATTGATGCACAGCACTCTGATGACGGAACAATCAAGTATCTGTTCCCGACGGTGAACGGGAAGTTTGTAGAAACAGTCTATATCCCTGATAATGACCGTGCAACTTTGTGTGTTTCGTGCCAGGTGGGATGCAAAATGAATTGTCTTTTCTGTCAAACTGGGAAGCAAGGATTTGAAGGAAATCTCACGACAGGCGATATTTTAAATCAAGTTTACTCGCTGCCCGAACGCGAAAAGCTCACCAACATCGTCTTTATGGGACAAGGAGAGCCTATGGATAATCTTGAAAACGTGTTGCGGGCAACGACAATTCTCACAGCCGATTACGGTTATGCGTGGAGCCCGAAGCGCATCACGGTGAGTAGTGTGGGCATCCGCGGTAAGTTGAAACGCTTCTTAGACGAGAGCGATTGTCACGTGGCCATCAGCCTGCATTCGCCTATTGCAGAACAGAGAGCGGCACTGATGCCGGCTCAAAAAGCAATGCCCATTACGGAAGTAGTGGATTTGCTGCGTACGTACGACTTCGCTCACCAGCGCCGTTTATCGTTCGAGTATATAGTATTTGGTGGCGTTAACGACTCGCCGGCACACGCCAAAGCCATCGTTCGGTTGCTGAAAGGCGTGGATTGCCGCATCAATCTCATTCGGTTTCACCCGATTCCGAACATCGATCTGCACGGAGCGAGTGACGAAAAGATGGAAATCTTTCGCGATTATCTTACGGCTCACGGGGTGTTTACAACCATCCGAGCCAGTCGAGGACAAGACATCTTTGCGGCGTGCGGCCTTCTGTCTACGGCGAAAAGCCATTAAACGCATCGCAAGTAATCGTTAAATGCACGCTAAATAACCGTTAAACGCAACGCAAGTAACTGTTAAATGCACGATGAATAACCGTTAAACGCAATGAGAAAAGCCGTTAGTTGCATCGGTATAGTATTGCTCCTGCTTTCTTGCGGGGGCGATTCGTTGCTGCCGAAAGGCGGCGGACGCCCTTACGAAGTGCTTTTGGTAGACGACCGAGACAGTCTCGTTTATCACGCACTCGATGCAGACTCAGAGGGATTACCGCAGTCGGAACCGAGCTTTGACATATCGATCGTGGATCGATCGCATTACAATCAGGCCGTGAAACAGACCCGGAGCATCATTATTGTGAATGTAGACAGCGTGTTATTCAGTCGTACCCGTATCCGGTATGAGAAAAACTTGTATGCTCGACCACAGTTGGTCGTTTATGTCGGAACACCTTCTGTGACAGCATTGAAACGTGATATGCCGGCTCTTTCGCCACGATTGCGAATGTTGTTGACACGTTTTGAGATGAATGTTGAGATTACTCGACTGAAACGAAAGCACAACATTGAGGCTGAAAAGTTGATTCGTAAGATGTTCGGTGCAAGTATGTGGGTACCCGCAGAGATGACGGCAAGCAAACGGGGAAGCAATTTTCTGTGGATTTCGGACAACGCTTCGAGTGGTATGCGTAACCTATGCATCTACCGGTTAGGAGTTGCCGACACTCGGAATTTCATCCGCCTGCGTGACAGTGTGATGCAAATCAACATCAAAGGAGAGAGCGATGCGATGTTTATGAAAACCGTTTCGGGCAGTTGTTCGATGTACCCACCTGTGCAAAAGAAAGACAACGGGTTCCTCGTACGCGGTCTTTGGGAGATGGAAGGCGACGCAATGGGCGGTCCGTTCGTGTGTCGCATTATTCAAAAAGATGGCGGGGTGCTTGTCGCAGAGGCTTTTGTTTATGCTCCGGAAATGAAGAAAAGAAACAGAATACGCCAGCTGGAAGCCTCGCTTTACACGCTGACGACAAAATAAATACAATAAATTATCACGATAATGGAAGACAGAAAGATTCGCGTTGCCATAACGCACGGCGATACCAACGGTATCGGATACGAACTGATTTTTAAAACTTTTGCTGAGCCGGAGATGCTAGAGCTTTGTACACCTATTATATATGGGTCTCCCAAGACAGCCGCCTATCATCGCAAAGCACTCGATGTTCCGGCCGGATTTAGCATTATCGGCAATGCCGAAGAGGCTGTTGACGGGCGCGTTAACCTCTTGACGACCTACGAAGAGGAAGTAAAAGTGGAATTGGGAACCCCTACCGACGAATCTGGTAATGCTGCGCTGTTGGCGCTTGACCGTGCAATGACTGATTTCCGGTCGTCACTCTACGACGTATTGGTCACAGCACCTGTGGACAACAGCCATATCCGAGGATTCAACGGGCAAACAGGCTTTATCGAAAAAAGTATTTCTGAGGGTAAGAAACCGATGACTTTACTGCTCAATGAGGGGATACGCATCGGTTTGGCAACGGACAATCTGCCGCTCAAAGATGTACCTCACGCCATTACTTCTGAGTTGGTTAAAGAGCGTGCAACGACCCTTTACAGCACCATTCGGCGCGATTTTCGCCTGTCTAATCCGCGAATTGCCGTACTGGCACTCAATCCCGATACGACCGGTAATGGCAAAGAAGAAATCGAAATTATTCAACCCACTGTGCAAGAGTTGGCCGACAGCGGTCTCAATGTCTTCGGTCCGTTCGGTGCCGAGCATTTTTTCGGCAGTAGAGATTATGTTGCTTTCGACGGTATTTTGGCTATGTATCACGACCAAGGACTTGTTCCTTTCAATACATTGACGCCCATCCAGGGTGTGAAATACACCGCAGGACTCGATTTGATACGCACATCACCCTGTCACGGAGCCGCTTTCGACATCGCTGGGAAAGGCATTGCTGACGAGCTTTCATTCCGTCACGCCATCTATACAGCCATAGACGCGTTCCGAAATCGTCATAATTACGATGCACCTATGGGTAATCCGTTGAAGAAACTCTATCATGAGAAGCGTGAAGACAGTGATAAAGCACGCTTCACTATTCCCAAAAAGCACGAGAACAGCGTGATAGAGAAATAATCGCTGACGTATGAACAAAAAACATCAAAACGCCTTTTTTATCTTCGGTATCACTCTATTGGCCATTATGGTGACGCAACTCGATTTCGCAGCAGTATGGAACGGGTTGCAGCACGCAGGCTATTGGTCAGTTGCGGTGATACTGCTTTGGGCGTTTCTATATCTGTTCAACACCTCAGCTTGGTATCTCATCATCAATGCGGGAGGCTCTGCAAAGGTCAATTTTTGGTGGCTTTACAGGATAACGGTATCTGGATTCGCTCTAAACTACGCCACTCCCGGCGGACTGATGGGCGGTGAACCTTACCGCATTATGGAACTCGCGCCCAAGATCGGGACAGAAAGAGCATCGTCGTCGGTTATCCTTTATGCAATGACACACATCTTCAGTCACTTTTGGTTTTGGATAATCTCCATCTTCCTGTTTATTTTCACGCAACCCATCAACTTCGGAATGGGAATGTTGTTAGCTGCAACGAGTGTTTTCTGTGTGCTGGGACTCTGGTTCTTTATCGTGGGATATCGTAAGGGATTAGCCTTTCGGGTAATGAATTTGTTGCGATATCTCCCTTTGATTAAACGTTGGGCAAAACCGTTTGTAGACCGACATCGTGAGCAATTAGATACTATCGACGGGCAAATTGCAGCCCTTCACAAACAGAATCGCAAGACTTTTGTCTCGGCAGTGCTGCTTGAACTCATTTGCAGAATATGCTCAGCACTCGAAGTTTTCTTTATTTTACTCGTGCTGATGCCGTCTGTCGACTATGTACAATGCATTTTAATTATTGCTTTTACCACGCTTTTCGCCAATATGTTATTTTTTATTCCCTTGCAGTTGGGCGGTCGAGAGGGTGGCTTTCTACTGTCAATAACGGGGTTGGGAATCACTGCCAGTGCCGGTATTTTCGTTGCTTTGATTGTGAGAGTACGTGAATTAGTGTGGACGGGAATCGGACTTCTGATGATAAAAAGAGGCTGATATCGTATCTATTCTCATTGATTTATTTCCTGTCAAAATTGCAGTTATATGGAATATTTTATGTAATTTTGTCACCCGATGAATACGACAGAACTGCAAAAGATTAAGCAAAGATATAGCATTGTAGGCAATTGCGACGGCGTAAATCACGCTTTAGACGTGGCTTTACAGGTTGCCCCGACCGATTTGTCGGTGTTAATTGTCGGCGAAAGCGGCGTTGGAAAGGAAATCATTCCGCGTGTAATCCACGACAACTCACCGCGACGGCGAGAGAAATATTTCGCTATCAACTGCGGATCTATCCCCGAAGACGATCGACAGCGAATTGTTCGGCCACGAAAAAGGATCATTTACGGGTGCAATCGGCGAGAGTGAGGGATATTTTGGTGTCGCAAACAAGGGCACGATATTCTTAGACGAGGTGGGAGAATTACCTCTTGCTACGCAGGCTCGGTTGTTGCGCGTGCTCGAAACGGGCGAATACATCCGTGTGGGAGGTCAAAAGATGATGAAGACTGACGTGCGAATCGTAGCCGCAACGAATGTAAATATGCGTAAAGCAATCAGCGAAGGCCGATTCCGCGAGGATCTTTACTATCGTCTCAACACGATTCCCGTTCAGATTCCGCCGCTTCGCGACCGTGGTGGCGACATCATCCTGCTGTTTCGTTTATTTGCAATGCAGATGGCAGAGAAGTATAGATTGCCGAAGATTACGCTCACCGAGAATGCTAAAAAACTGTTGATGCGTTACAAATGGCCCGGAAACGTGCGCCAATTGAAGAATATCACTGAGCAGATGTCTATCCTTAGTCCCGACCGCGAGATTAATGCGGAACGGCTGCAACAATTTATTCCTCAAGATCCTGAGAGTACACAGTTGGCTCCGATCAGCTCATCCGGTACGCATTCGTACGAAAGTGAACGCGAGATTCTTTATAAGATCTTATACGAATTGCGTGGAAACGTGAGTGATTTACGCCGGGATATGAACGGGTTGCGCAAGCAATTGGATGAAGATCGAAATCTGAACGGAGCATCGGGATTCAATAATCAAATCACGACAGTGGGCAGATCAACTACCCGACAGACTGCAACAGATTTTCCTGTGTTACGTCCTACCGTCTCGATGGGTGCTGAAGATGCTGATGCAGAGGAAATAAACGAACCAGAAACACTCAATCTCAGCGATCTGGGAAGGCAAATGGTAGAGAAGGCTTTGGAGCGAAACGGTGGCAATCGCAAGAAAGCTGCACAGGAATTGGGTATTTCTGACCGCACATTATACCGCAGAATCAAACAATATGGACTTGAAAGCAATAAATAAATTCATCCTCCTGGCAATGGTGTTTCTTGTGTCGGCCTGCTCGATCAAGTACAGATTAGACGGCGCAAGCATCGATTACACTAAGACGAAAACCATTCAAATCGCAGATTTTCCTATTCGGAGCAGTTATGTTTGGGGACCGATGGGACCGATGTTCAATAATCAATTGAAAGATGTTTTTGCCAATCACACGCGCTTGATACAAGTAAAACGTAACGGAGATCTTCGTATTGAGGGCGAGATTATACAATATTCGCAACGCAATAAGGCTGTTTCAAGCGAGGGATATTCGGCTCAGACTGAGCTTTCAATCACTGTCAACGTACGCTTCACCAACAATGCGAATCATAAAGAAGACTTCGAGCGCCAGTTTACAGCCACTTCTTCGTATGAAACGACGCGCAGCCTGAACTCCGTACAGGAGCAACTTGTGAGCGAGATGGTTAAAGATCTGACCGACCAAATATACAACGCAACCGTAGCCAACTGGTAAAACAATGGATTTGACACAGCTCATCAATCATCCGGAACAGATGGACAAGGAGACGCTTTACGATCTCCGGAGCTTGCTGGCACAATATCCATATTATCAAACGGCCCGTCTGCTGATGCTCCAGAATCTCTATTTGCTCCACGATTCGTCGTTCGATGAAGAACTGCGACGTGCCGCTGTCTATGTCACCGACCGTCGCGATATCTTTAATCTTGTGGAAGCGGCGCACTACAAATGGCATCACGAAAATCAAGCAACAGCAAAGACATCATCCGGCGATGTACAGGAAGAAAACAGAACGCTCTCGCTCATCGACGATTTTCTCAATACTGTGCCTGATGAAGCAGATAAGTCGCAAGGTAGAAAACGAAAACCTACGCCCGCAGATGCCGCCGTAGACTATGTAACTTATCTGCTCGAAAGCGAGACAGAAGATACAACGGAGGCGTTGCAAGAAACTGCACCGACAATGAAAGGGCAGAATCTGATTGATGAGTTTATCAACAACGACACTGGAAAGATACAGCTTAAAGAGGAGCCCGAGTTCGTTCCGCAACTCGAAGACGAGCTTTCAGGCAATGAGTCAGATACCGGCGACGAAGGATATTTCACCGAAACACTGGCTCGAATTTACATTAAACAGGGCCGATATACCAAGGCTCTTGAAATAATTAAGCGTTTAAATTTGAATTATCCAAAAAAAAATGCTTACTTTGCAGACCAAATTCGATTCTTAGAGAAATTGATAATTAATAACAACAAACAATAAATAAAAAATGGCTTACACATTCTTTGTAATTCTTATCGTACTGCTTTCGATACTGATGGTATTCATCGTACTCATTCAGGAGTCAAAAGGCGGAGGCCTTTCATCTGAATTTTCTTCGGCAAATGCCATTATGGGCGTACGCAAAACTACCAATGGCGTAGAGAAACTCACGTGGGGATTGGCTGCTGCAATGGTGGTTATCAGTGTGATTTGCGCCTATGTTTCACCCAAAGCTACGGCAGATCAAAGTGTTTTAGAGCACTCTGCCACTGAAACACAGACCACAAACCCTACCAATACGCAAGGTTTTGGAGCAGCTCAACAGTCTACTCCCGCCGCAGGTGCACAAAAGGGCGGAGCCACTCGGGCCACAGGCACACAGCCACAGGCACCAACTACGCCGAAAACGCCAGCTAACTGATTGATAGAATTATACTCAAATGTAGAGGGATAGATGTTGAAGTCTATCCCTCTTTGTATCCGATTTATCACAAAGAGATAAATATTCCCCTGCAATTTACCGTTAATTATCGTGTAAAAAGCCGTTAGTCATCGTGCGTTTAACCGTTAAACGCCGTGCAATTAACGGTTAATCACCCAGCGATTGAGCATATTTTGAAAGCTGATTGATGGTTAATCGTATTATCAGAATCCGTGATATCTGTGATAATTAGTGATTTGCTATTTCTTTATATTTTGTCTATTTTCGATCGATTCGTTGTCGGATTGAAAATAATGAAGTATAAAGCAGGACGTTTGGTAATATTATTGATAAAGGGTTTGCTGTCGAATATGCTTCGTAGAGGTAAAAATGGTGACGTCAGAAAGGTAGAGTGGAGCGCATTGTACCCGCTCGATACATCAAATCTTTTACCACTTCGCCACCGATAATGATACCGGCAGTTGCGGGAACAAATGCATTGCTGGCAGGGACAATACGTCGCGTATTGCCCTTGTGTATCTCTTTGTCAGTATCTGTGCAATGAAGTTCACACCCAATTGTATCGTTACTGATAGGCCGTAGTGGCTTTTCTTCGCTGCAAACCACTTTCAATTGGGGTATGCCTAACTTGCGGAGCTTCTTGCGAATGACTTTGGCTAACGGTCCATTTGCGTTTTGTTGATGTCAGTTATACGAAAAGCAGTAGCATCTATCTTGTTGGCAGCACCCATACTCGATATGAGCGGTACCCCGAGTCGATGACAACGTTTGATCAATTCCAATTTGGCTGTTACGGTATCCACACAATCCACGACATAGTCAAATTGTGAAAGATCAATCCGGTCGGCATTCTGCGGCATATAGAACATTCGATATTTATGCACGATGCAATGCGGATTGATGTCGTGTATACGTTCTGCGGCTATGTCAACCTTATATTCTCCTACGGTGGATTGCAATGCAAAGAGTTGCCGATTGATGTTACTCGGACACACACGGTCATCATCAAAGAGGTCGAGTTCGCCAATACCGCTGCGTGCCAATACCTCAACGACATAACCACCGACGCCTCCGACGCCGAAGACCGCAATACGGGCACCCCGCAATGTGTCGATAGCAGGACGACCGAAAAGCATTTCTGTGCGGGAAAACTGATTCTGCATAATGGCTGCAAAGGTACTGCAAAAGGTACGAACAACAAAATAATTACTTTCGTAATTTGCTTCATTCCTTATGCATTGCAGGCGAAACAGAACGTAGATAAATTTGTCTGCACGGCTATTTTGAAAAGTAAAAGAACTGAGAAAATCATATGTTGTCAAATCTTTTGTAACTTTTTCACAGATAAGTCGGCAGAATTTTGTACTTTTGCCGCGTTTATGAATCCTATCAATTTATCTCCAATGCGAATGGGAATTGTGGGAGTGCAATTCCTCTTTGTAGCTTTCGGTTCAACGGTTTTAGTACCTTTACTTGTCGGTCTCGACCCTGCCACAGCGCTTTTTACGGCAGGTCTGGGCACATTTCTTTTCCATTTGATTACCAAAGGTAAAGTTCCTATCTTCTTGGGAAGTAGTTTTGCCTTTATTGCTCCCATCATTGCAGCTGGCAAACAGTGGGGAATGTCCGGTACGTTAGCTGGACTTGCAGGTGTATCTTTGGTATATTTCTTGATGAGTGCATTAGTTCGGTGGCAGGGTAAGCGTTTACTCGACCGTTTGTTCCCACCTGTTGTCATCGGTCCTGTTATCATTCTGATCGGTCTCACGCTGTCGGGCAGTGCCGTAGATATGGCTAAAACCAATTGGTTGTTGGCTTTCATTTCGTTGATTACAGCTATTTTGGTACTCTCTTTGGCGCGTGGATTGCTGAAATTGGTACCCGTTATCTGTGGCATTATCGTGGGATATATCGTTGCTTGTTGTATGGGTATTGTCGATTTTACAGCCGTTGCTGCTGCACCTTGGTTCGCTTTACCCGGTTCGTTGGCTCATTTTCATTTGCCGGAGTTCTCTTGGGAACCGTTTCTTTATATGATTCCGGTGGCTATTGCACCTGTGATCGAACATATCGGAGATGTTTATGTGGTGAGCGCAGTAGCCGATAAAGACTTTGTAAAAGAGCCAGGACTGCATCGAACACTGCTCGGAGATGGGGTGGCTTGCCTTGCAGCGGCTTTCCTTGCAGGGCCTCCCGTGACAACATATTCGGAAGTTACGGGTGCGATGTCAATCACCAAAGTTACCGATCCGCGTGTTATCCGCATTGCAGCAGCCACTGCCGTGGTTTTCTCTGTTATCGGAAAGCTCAGCGCTTTGTTGCAATCCATTCCGTCGGCAGTGCTCGGTGGCATTATGCTTTTGCTCTTCGGAACTATCGCAAGCGTCGGAGTTCAGAACTTGGTACAACATAATGTGAATCTGAATAAGACACGAAACATCATTATTGTGTCTGTAACGTTGACAATGGGAATAGGTGGTGCCATTCTCTCTTGGGGTAGTTTCGCCATCAGTGGCATCGGATTGTCTGCATTGGTGGGTGTTATTCTGAATTTGGTTTTGCCTCAGGGAAAACCCGGTCAGTTGATAAGTAAACGGGAAAATGCATAAAACAAGTAACGGGCAATACCGAATGAAAGTTTTGGTATTGCCCGTTACTTGTTTTATTTCATACTGTTTCGGATGCGTTCTTTGATTTCGCGTTCTACGTCTTCGGGCGAACGACTGTCTGAAATCATCGATTTAATCCATACACAGATGATGAACGTAACGATGGTTATGCCTGCTCCAGCTAACCATTTCAGCAGTTCGCGCTCAATAGAGCATTGTTCCATAAAGATAATTGCAGCTACAATGGGGATTGCAAAGAGCAACCAGTCGGCTCCGGAAGATAGTTTATAGCTGCTTGTTGCCTTGATATATTCGTCCGAACTCATCAAGATGCGTTCGCGGTTGGCTTTCCAGAAGGTTTCAAACTCTTGTTTTTCCATACTCGTTATACTTTCATTAAATCGCTCATTATCATATCGCTGACAAACAATCCGCGGCGAGTTAACCGCAGTTTATCGGCTTTTATCTCTATCATTTGTTGTTGGATGTAAGGTGCAGCACAACTCATCAGGTAGTCTTTATCGGTTGGCGAGATAGCGGTTAGATCGATTCCATCGCTTGTTCGCAGTGCCGTGGTAATTAAGTCGTCATAACGCGTATCATCATCGAGTACTTCTTGTTCCATCGGAATTTTGCCTTGGTTGATGGATTCGATGTATTGCCTGATATCGGAAACATTCCATTGACGTGAGAAACGGTTGTAAGAATGGGCTGAAGCACCGAGTCCGATGTAGGGGACAGCTTGCCAATAACTACTGTTATGGAGCGAACGACGACCGGGAAGAGCAAAATTGCTGATCTCATAGTGCTCGTATCCCGCAGCCGTCAATGTGTCAATGAGTTCGTTATACATACTGAGACTGAGTTCTTCATCGATTTCCTGTACTTTATTTTGAATCAAAAGGCGATGTAAAAGAGTATTTTCTTCGAACATTAAATTATATGCCGAGATGTGTTCTACATTCAAATCAAGGGCTCGGCAGATATCCGTTTGCCATTCTTGGAGCGTTTCCTCGGGAAAACCGAACATCAAGTCGATACTGATATTGTCTATTCCTGTTTTGCGAAGAAGTTGAACAGCGTGTGTAATATCGTTTGACTTATGGCGCCGATGCAGGAATTTCAGACGGTCATCGGCAAAAGTCTGAACGCCCATACTGATTCGATTGACAGGGAGTGAGTGCAGATGGTCGGCAAACTCGGGTGTAATGTCATCTGGGTTGCATTCCATCGTGACCTCCATTGTTGACCAATCGAGCAACGGATATACCTTATTTATATATAAGAATAATTCTTTCTGCTCTGTGAATGACAATTGCGAGGGCGTTCCTCCGCCGATATACACCGTATCAATAGAGGCTTCCGGTCCCAAGTAATTGGCTCGAAGCGCTAGCTCCTGACCTATGGCAGCAACGTATGGAGCCTGCAATCGATGTGTTATCGTGGAATAAAAACCACAATAGATACACCGACTCGCACAGAAAGGAACGTGTATATAGATACCTGCCATAGGTTCGTTTTAACGGCAAAATTACTAAATTGTTTTAAAAAAGTACTGTTTTTTCGAGAAATCTGTTGGCGTTTTGCACAAAAAACGGTAACTTCGGGGCGATAAAAGACATTGAGTCTATACTCCAAGAGGAACAAACAGTATTAACATTCTAAATCTTTTGATATGAGGGTTTATCAAACTAATGAGATCAAAAACATTGCCTTAGTCGGCAGTGCGGGTTCCGGCAAGACTACTCTTGCCGAGTCTATGCTTTTTGGGAGTGGTATAATCAAGCGCCGCGGTTCAATAGAAGCGAAGAATACAGTGAGTGATTATTTCCCCGTGGAGCAGGAATACGGATACTCTGTATTCCCAACCGTTTTCCACGTAGAATGGAACAACAAAAAGCTTAACATCATTGATTGTCCCGGATCGGATGATTTCATCGGCGGAGCAATCACTGCGCTCAACGTAACGGATGAAGCCGTGATTCTGATTAACGGTCAGTACGGACCCGAAGTGGGCACACAGAATATCTTCCGATACACTGAAAAGCTGAAAAAACCGGTCATTTTCTTGATCAATCAGCTTGATTCCGAGAAATGTGACTTCGATAATGTCATTACGATGATGCAAGACATATATGGTCCGAAGTGTGTATTGGTGCAATATCCGTTGCAGACTGGGCCCGGATTTAATGCTCTGATAGATGTCCTCTTGATGAAAAAATATTCGTGGAAACCCGATGGCGGTGAACCCATTATTGAGGATATTCCGGCCGAAGAAATGGAGAAGGCGATGGAACTTCATAAGAAACTCGTGGAGGCTGCGGCCGAAAACGATGAGAGTTTGATGGAGAAGTTCTTTGAAGAAGAGACTTTGACAGAAGACGAAATGCGTGAAGGAATCCGTAAAGGACTTGTGACGCGCTCGATATTTCCCGTCTTTTGCGTGTGCGCAGGTAAGGATATGGGAGTACGGAGACTGATGGAATTCTTGGGAAATGTCGTTCCTTTCGTGAGCGAGATGCCTAAATTGCATAATACGAGAGGTGAAGAAGTAGCGCCGGATCAGAACGGCCCCGAGTCAGTTTATTTCTTCAAGACCGGTATGGAGCCGCATATCGGCGAGGTCTCTTATTTTAAAGTGATGAGCGGAAGCATCAAGTCGGGAGATGATTTGACCAATGCCGACCGTGGATCGAAAGAACGTATCGGTCAAATTTATGCTTGTGCAGGTGCAAACAGAATCCCTGTGGACCAGCTCAATGCAGGAGACATCGGTTGTACTGTGAAGTTGAAAGATGTGAAAACAGGCAATACACTGAATGAAAAAGATGTAGATAACCGCTTTGATTTCATCAGATATCCCAACTCTAAATACTCGCGGGCTATCAAGGCTGTTAATTCCGCCGATACGGAAAAGCTGATGGCCGCAACGCTTAGAATGCGCCAAGAAGATCCGACGTGGGTTGTTGAGCAGAGCAAGGAACTTCGTCAGACCATTGTTCACGGTCAGGGAGAATTTCATTTACGTACATTGAAATGGCGATTGGAGAACAATGAGAAGATTCCTGTTAAGTTCGAGGAGCCTAAAATACCTTATCGCGAAACCATTACAAAGAGTGCCCGCGCTGAATATAGGCATAAGAAGCAGTCCGGAGGAGCTGGACAGTTCGGTGAAGTACATCTGATTGTGGAGCCGTATGCAGAGGGAATGCCCGACCCGACGATGTATAAATTCAATGGTCAAGAGTTCAAAATGAACATCAAAGGCCGTGAAGAAGTGGAACTTGAATGGGGAGGCAAACTTGTGTTTATCAACTCTGTGGTGGGCGGAGCTATCGATGCACGGTTTATGCCGGCCATATTGAAAGGCGTAATGGACTGTATGGAGCACGGACCTCTTACCGGAAGCTATGCCCGTGATGTGCGAGTTGTAGTCTACGACGGTAAGATGCACCCCGTAGATTCTAACGAGTTATCCTTTATGTTGGCAGCTCGACGTGCTTTCTCAGATGCTTTCAAGAATGCAGGACCTAAGATTCTGGAGCCTATTTACGATCTCGAAGTGTTCGTTCCGTCTGACTTTATGGGTGATGTAATGAGCGATCTGCAAGGTAGAAGGGCTATGATAATGGGTATGGATAGTGAAGCGGGCTATCAAAAGCTACAAGCCAAGATCCCATTGAAGGAGCTATCGAATTACAGTATCTCGTTGAGTTCACTCACAGGAGGTCGTGCTTCGTTTACGACTAAGTTTGCCAGCTACGAACTTGTGCCCAATGAAGTGCAACAAGCACTTATCAAGGAGCACGAAAAAGAGCAGACCGAAGAGGAAGATTAATGGCAGACAGGCCGGTAAAGATCGGTCGGATGCAAGTTAAAAGTCTCTGTGCGCAGCAATGGATTGCGTGCAGAGACTTTTTACTTTTCTATTTTCTTTCTTTTAATTTGCCGTTAATCACCTTGCGAAAAGCCGTTAAACAGCGTGCAATTAACCGTTACTTGCAGTGCATTTAGCCGTTACTTATAAATCGATTTGTATGTGATTGATTAGCAGTGGTATATGAGTGGGATAAAGTCTTATTCTCAGTCTTTCACCGAGAGAAAAAGGGAAGGGTATGCAATAGGTATAAATTGT
The DNA here is from genome assembly GCF_000613725.1 of Hoylesella pleuritidis JCM 14110. Lineage (GTDB taxonomy): Bacteria > Bacteroidota > Bacteroidia > Bacteroidales > Bacteroidaceae > Prevotella > Prevotella pleuritidis. The sequence continues at coordinate 66,132 of NZ_BAJN01000005.1, read as the reverse complement.
AATCTTATTGACTCCAAAACATAATTACTCCGCTTTCCTTTTGGAAAAAAGATTGAGGATAGGACCTCTACTTTTTATTGTTTTCGGAGAAAGGTCGAGGGTGAGAGCAGTATTTAATATTCCGTTTCTTGAAATTAATTTTATATAATCAATTATTTTGTGTGATTATAGTTAACAATATTAAATATTGAAGAATTTCTTAACATTGCATTGTTAATGAATTAGGCTTTCAACTATCTTTGCATCTATGAAGAAGAAAACGATTTGGACAATAGCAGTTATAATGGGGCTTTCTTTCCTCGCCTTGCTTTATCTCCAGCTCAAATATATTGAAGAGATGGCTGAGATGAAGAAGGAGCAATTTGACGAATCGGTTCACAGAGCACTTTATCAGGCTTCTCGAAATTTAGAGTTGAATGAGACGCTGACTTATCTTGAAAAGTACGTCAGGGATACAAAGCGCCACGATTGCAAGGAAGATTCGGCGAGAACGCGTTCGGATCGTCCTGACAAGAACAGTAAACAGGCTCGTCCAGATACGGCAGTGGGGAAGGACACGACATCCTATTCGGAGTTTAAATTAAAGACGATCAACACCAAACTGTCGCAGATGCCCAAGGCAATTATATTGAATAATGACAGGAATTCGCTCAATGAGACTTCAAAGTCGATGCAGGAGCTTGTCAAAAATCGATATAGCTATCAGAAATCATTGCTTGATGAGATTATCTACGGCATTATTTATGCGGCATCGAACAAGCCTTTGAGAGAGCGGATCAACTTCAAACTGTTGGATCTGAATCTCAAAACGCAGTTGAATGCCAATGGAATCAGGATTCCATATCATTTTACTGTTTTAACGCAAGACGGAAGAGAGATTTATCGTTGTCCTGATTATACAGACGACGGGATAGAGTATTCGTATTCGCAACAGCTTTTCCGCAATGATCCTGTATCTAAGACTGGGGTCGTGAAGATTCATTTTCCGGATATGAACAGTTATATTTTCTCTTCGATTCGGTTTATGATCCCTTCTGTTATTTTCACGTTGGTGTTGTTGGTGACATTCATCTTTACCATTGTCGTCATTTTCCGGCAGAAGCGTTACACGGAAATCAAAAACGATTTCATCAATAATATGACCCACGAGTTGAAGACTCCGATAGCCAGTATATCGTTGGCTGCGCAGATGCTTAATGACTCCAGCGTATCGAAGAGTGAGGCGATGATGGCTCATTTGGGTAAAGTCATCAATGACGAAACCAAGAGATTACGCTTTTTGGTGGAGAAAGTGTTGCAGATGTCGATGTTCGACCGTCGCAAAGCGGTGTTCCGCAAGAAAGAACTCGATCTCAATGAGATGGTCGAAAATGTGGCAAATTCATTCACTTTGCGTGTAGAGCACACAGGCGGAAAGATATATACCGATATCGAAGCTGTCGACTCAAAGATCTATGTCGATGAGATGCATTTCCAGAATGCAATCTTCAATCTGATGGATAATGCTGTTAAATACAGTAGTCCCGATCGTTCGCTCGACATATATATGAAGACTTGGAATGATGATCACTTTCTTTACTTGTCTATCAGAGACACAGGTATCGGTATAAAGAAAGAAAATCTCAAGAAGATCTTTGAAAAGTTCTATCGTGTTCACACGGGAAACAGGCACGATGCAAAGGGCTTTGGGTTGGGACTTGCGTATGTCAAGAAAGTCGTTGATTTGCATAAAGGAGAGATACACGTGGACAGTGAGTATAAGAAAGGCACCACTTTCACGATCAAGCTGCCCGTCATTAGGGATTAAATAATAATAAAATCATTAACTTTTAAAATAAAACGATTATGGATGAAAAATTGAAAATCTTGCTTTGCGAGGATGATGAGAACCTCGGAATGTTGCTTCGTGAGTATTTACAGGCCAAAGGCTATCAGGCAACGCTATGTCCTGACGGTGAGGTTGGTTACAGAGAGTTTCTTAAAAACAAGTTCGATATCTGCGTGCTTGACGTGATGATGCCCAAGAAAGACGGTTTTACTTTAGCCCAGGAGATTCGTCAGGCTAATGCAGAGATGCCGATCATTTTCCTGACGGCTAAGACATTGAAAGAGGATATACTTGAAGGTTTCAAGATTGGAGCAGACGATTATATCACCAAACCGTTCTCAATGGAAGAGCTTGTTCTGCGTGTAGAAGCGATCTTACGTCGGGTTCGCGGAAAGAAAAACAAGGAAAGCTCTGTCTATCATATCGGTCGTTTCACCTTCGATACACAGAAACAGCTGCTCACCATCGGCGATAAGCAAACCAAGTTGACTACAAAGGAAAACGAACTTTTGGCTCTTCTCTGTTCGCACGCTAATGAAATTCTTCAGCGCGACTTTGCTTTGAAGACCATTTGGATTGATGATAATTACTTCAATGCGCGTTCGATGGATGTTTATATCACTAAACTGCGCAAGCATCTGAAAGATGATGATCAGATTGAAATTATCAATATCCACGGCAAGGGGTATAAACTGATTACACCGGACGAAGAGTAAAGTAGGCTGAATAATGTGTTTATTGCGATAAGAAGGGGTATATCCAGTGCGGATATACCCCCTCTCTTATGGAAAGAGTCGGAATTTCTTTCTGATTACAATACCAGGAAACGTATTTGTCAAGATCTTTATATTAGGTCTTAATAAATAATGTTTCAAATAATTTATATGGAATTAATTCCACAATGATGGAAAATAGATGTCTTGAAAAGGTAAAACAGGAAAGAAATTTATTGTTATAACTTTGTAGGCAATGGCAAAATAAAAGATAATTGACGGGCATTAGAATCTTTTTCCGAATGTGATATTCAGAAAAGTGTTGGCCAAAATTTTGATATCGAACCACAACGAACGATGCTCTAAATAATAGAGATCTAATTCTAAACGACGAAGCATTTTCTCGATAGTATCCGTATATCCGTTGTACAAAGTGGCATATGAGGTTACGCCAGGGCGGATTTGATATAGATAGGGATAGCGGGCGTCTTGTTCAGTAATCTGATTGATATAATATTTTCGTTCAGGTCTCGGACCGACAAACGACATATCACCGCGAAAGACATTCCAAAGTTGAGGAAGTTCATCAAGATGATAGTCGCGTAAAAACTTACCGACCCGTGTCAATCTCTTGTCTTTTTTGTGTTTATATAAAGCAGGCCCGTCCTTTTCTGCATCAAGAATCATACTGCGGAATTTATAAATATAAAACGGTTTCCCAAAACGTCCGATACGCTCTTGCTTAAAGATAGCAGGTCCGTAATCCTCACGTCTGACGGCAATGTAACATATCGCAAACAAAGGAGAGAAAATGATGAGACAGAATGCCGAAATAAGAAGATCGGTAAGACGTTTGATAAATCCCTCAAATCCGCTCATCCTGATATAAATACATTGTCGTTCTTTTACCATTTACTGTTGTCGTCCTTCTTATAAAACTATAAAATAAACTCAGATAAAGGGTAAATATTGCCCTGTATATATGTCTTTTTGAATATTTTTAGTTTTCTTTATTCGCCGTAATGTTTTGATGTGGTAAAAAAAGACGTATCTTTGCACTGAGTAATGTTATATTATGATAATGGAAGACCGTAACGAAAGTGCTATATTGCGTAAGATTGATTTGGGAGAAGCGTATCGAAAGATTATGCGTAATAAGAAGTTGTTTTCGATCACACTTGTTTCGACATTGCTATTGAGTTCAATTATCATTTTCAGTGTACCGCGCTATTATATCTGTATGGTTAAACTTGCACCGGAAACGGCTAATTCAAATCTTGGAAATCTTAGCTCCCTTGCATCAAGTTTTGGTCTGAATATGCCGAGTATAACTCAACAGGATGCAATTATTCCGGAATTTTATCCCGATATAATGGAGTCGGTGGATTTTCAAGCAGAAATGTTTCCTGTGATAGTTACATCAAAAGATGGAAAGCTGAAAACGTCTTATTATGATTATTTGCATAATTATCAGAAGAGGGCTTGGTGGGTAAAGATTGTGACCTGGTTGGTAGGTAAATTCAGAAAAGAAAAGAATAAAATGGGATATAAAGGAGAAACCAAAGTAAATCCTTTTAAATTGACAGAAGTTCAGTATGATATAGCTGATATGGTCAATGATAACGTGAATTGCAATGTAGATAAGAAAACGGATGTTATCACGATTACGATCAAAGATCAAGACCCTCTAATATGTGCCACTATTGCGGATTCGGCCAAAAGTAAGCTACAGCAATTCATCACAAGATATCGTACTGATAAGGCACGTAACGATTTGGCACACGCACAAAAACTCTGTATACAAGCAAAAACAAGATATATAAAAGCTCAGCAAGTATATGCTGCTTATATGGATGCGAATGAAGACGTCGTATTACAGAGTTTTAAGTCGAAGCAAGAAGAGATGGAGAATGAGATGCAATTGCGGTATGATAATTATCAGATGACAACACGACAAGTGCAATTAGCACAGGCAAAGCTACAAGAACGTACACCGGTATTTACGACATTACAATCTGCAACGGTTCCTATAAAACCGGCTGGTCCTAAGAGGATACTATTCATTTTATTCTGTTTACTTTTAGCTTTTACTGGTTCTTTTATTTATGTTTATAAGAAGCATCTTTAAAAGTAGTGACGATCGTACAGTACTATTGAAAAAGAATATTGTGGGTTCATTCTTCATAAAAGGATGGAGTTGCATCGTTCAGTTTCTATTGATTCCTATAACCCTTGACTGCCTGAGCCCATATGAATACGGTGTGTGGCTTACTGTTAGTTCTGTACTCATATGGATTGATTCTTTTGATATAGGATTAGGAAATGGCCTTAGAAACAAATTGGCAGAGGCATTGGCTTGTCGTGACTATGAGCGGGGAAGACGATTGGTAAGTACGACATTCGTAATGCTTATAATTATCATTATTCCGCTTCTGTTAGTTTTTTCATTAGTCATATATTATATAGATTGTTACCGCCTTTTTAATGTAGAACGATATCTTGTTCCTAATCTGAGAGAATTGTTAATGATATCGCTATTTGCGGTTGGGACAACATTTATTTTCAAGTTTATCGGTAATATCTATTTAGGATTACAGCTACCGGCTATAAATAATCTACTTGTTGTGTTGGGGCAGACGTTAACCCTTGTTGGAGTGTGTGGGACAGCTTTGGTGAAGAATCATTCAATAATCAATGTTGCTATAATATATACGGTTTCCCCATTAATCATTTATATATTGTCATATCCTGTGACATTTATAAAATACAGATATTTACGACCATCTTTAAGATTGTTTGAAAGAAAAGAGATGTGCAGTCTTTTTACTTTGGGAATTGGTTTCTTTTTTGTCCAATTAGCAGGCTTAGTTATTTTTGCATCGTCAAATTTGTTAATATCCAATCTCTTTTCACCATCTGAGGTTACACCTTATCAGATTTCGTATAAGTATTTTAGCATTGTATTACTCCTATTTACGCTGATTGCAGCACCTTTATGGTCGGCAACGACAGATGCTTATATAAAGAATGATTGGATATGGATTAATAAGACGATGGGAAGGATGCAGAATGTAGTGATAACTTTTTCTGTAATATTGTTTGTAATGGTGATTGCTTCGAAATACATTTACTTGTTTTGGGTGGGAGCAGAAATAAAGATAAGCTTAATTCTTTCCATATTGATGTCGATTTATATGTTTGTTTTAATGTACAGCACATATTATTCAAACATATTATTTGGCATAGGGAAAATCAGACTTATAACGATTATCACAATTATAGAAGCATTATTGTATATACCGCTTGCAATGGGACTAAGTAAGTTTATAGGTTTATATGGAGTCGTAGTAGCTCTTATCGCAGTAAATCTCATATGTATGATTTCGAATAGAATCCAGTTTAATAAATTATCAAAAGGTGTGGCGGTTGGAATCTGGAATAAGTAGATAAAAGGTATATGTATATAGAAGCGACTCTACTACTGTTATTATTTATATCCTTGCTTATCGGATATAGATTTATCAACCGAATGATATTTACACCGTGGAATATCACGTTATCGGTATGGAGTATCGTATTGGCTTTATATATTTTTGTTGATCACGGGCTTTATAATATCACGTGGCAACTTATATTCGGACTTACTTTATGGGTTCTCTCCTTCAGTATAACGAGTTTTGGAGCATTCAAATATTGTCCCGAAAATAAGAATCCCCAATGGAAAATATGTAATCAGAATTTGGATCTTTTACTTATTGTATGTTTGCTTCTTGTACCTTATGCAACTTTTAAAGCTATTGAGAATGCAATCAGAATTGATTCCCCACAAGGGCTATTCTTTACGCTTCGTGAGCAGGCAGTGGATCCGAAACTATATACCATAGGTCCGATTAAATATTTTGTTTATGTAGTGTACGTTTTATTTATGATAGAGATAAATCGAGATAAAATAAACAAGATACGTCTCTCTATTGCATCATTTTTAGGGCTGCTGTTCTTTTTCATAACAATGGCAAAGCTGACATTTTTTATGTTTGTTGTTTCGGGCTTATATTTATTATATGAGAAGAAAAGAATTAGTCTTAAGCCGATTCTTATTTTCTTTCTTAGTTTTTTATTTCTTGCCGTTCTTTTTCAGGCTCTTCGTGGTACGGAGAATGAAAAGGTGGATACTGATTCAATCCTATGGTTCCTCGCCGTGTATGTCGTATCACCAATGGAAGCATTTTGCACGGATATTGGGAACTCATCGATGATATTCGGTGAATATACATTCAGACCGTTATATAATGTCTTATCTGGTCTGGGCTTTAATTTCTATGTCCACGATGCAATTGAGCCTTATGTATATGTCCCATTACCAACAAATGTTTATACGATGATGTCGCCTTATTTTCGTGATTTCGGATATTGGGGGATTCTTATATTTGGAATGATTGAAGGAGCTGTTACGGGTTGCCTTTGTAAACTTTCTGCAACAGGGCATACCGTGATTAAATATGTATATACATACTTTCTTGTTCTTATATTCCTGCAATTCTTTGAAGAGGATATTTTCTATGGTATTTCTTCTATCATATACGTGACAGTTATCGTATTTTTCTGTCATATTAAATTTATATGGAGTAAACAGGGACATGCTTAATTCCGATGTTTAATGAAAAAGATATTTCCTATTATAGTACTTTATAAAGAACGATTAGAGAAAGGTAATACTTATAAGACACTCATTTCTTTATATACTAATGGCAAATATATGCTTTACGATAATTCGCCATCACCTTTATACGAAGAAGGAGAGTTACCTGCTCATATTGTTTATATATACGATAAAAACAATGGAGGGGTTACTGTTGCATATAATAAAGGAGCAGAATATGCGCGTAAAAATGGTTATCAATGGGTGTTGCTTTTAGATCAAGATACGGTGTTTGAGAACAATTATGCTGAAAAGTTGGATTATGCAATAATGAAATATCCCCAAATTAAAGTATTTGCTCCACAGATATATTATAATGGGAAGAGTCCGTTTTCACCATCTGCGTATACTTTTGGTATAGCAAAAGCTCTTGAATCGGAGCCAGGCATCTATTCCTTACGCAAAATTTTCCCCGTTAACAGTGGGACTTGTATCGCTACGGATTCTTTTATGCTGGCTAAGGGCTACGATACAAACATAAAGTTAGATTTTGCAGATATGGACTTTTTCTTTCGCTTAAGCAGGAAAGAGCACTTATTCTGTCTGATAGACAGTAAGGCATATCAGAGTTTTTCTGGGAATGAGACGGATAAACATAAACTATATAGAAGGTATAGAATTTATATAAATGATGCGAAAAATGTGAGAAAAAGAAATATAAAAGACCGCGTATTTTTTTTCTATGTGGTCTTGCGTCATACAATTGCATTGACCTTTAAAACTAAAAGTACGATCTTTTTGAGATATTTTATGTGGCGTTATTTATTTTAAGAGTATGATATCAGTGTGTCTTGCAACCTTTAATGGTGAAGCGTTTATAAATATACAAATTCAGTCTATATTAAAACAAATCGGATCTGACGACGAGCTTATTATTTCAGATAATGGTTCTACTGACAAAACAATACAAATAATAAAAGGTATTGGCGATGATAGAGTAAAGATAGTTGCCGGACCACATGAGCTTTCACCAATAGCCAACTTTCAGAATGCGCTCCAAGCGGCAAAAGGTGAATATATATTCCTTTCTGATCAGGATGATGTGTGGTTGGATAATAAGGTGGAGACTTGTATGCACTATTTGGAGACATCGGCTTGTGTCATCAGTGATAACATTGTAGTCGATGCAAATCTTAACAAACTGAGTAGTTCTTTCTATGATGTAAATAAAACGAAGCAAGGGAAAAAATATAATCTTTTCTTGAGAAACGGATATCTCGGATGTTGTATGGCATTTCATAGAAAAGTATTAAGATATGCACTACCATTCCCCCAAGATATCCCGATGCACGACATTTGGATCGGGAATGTGGCAGCCTTTTACTTTGATGTGAGGTTTATTCCTGAAAAGTTAATACTATTTAGGAGACATACACATAATGCCTCACCAACTGCAAGTAAGAGCACATTTTCTGTAAAAGATATGTTAAGATTCAGGTATCAAGTCTTTAAGAATATAGCGTTATTAATCATTAAAAACAGATGATGAAGGTTTCCATCGTAACAGCGACATATAATAGTGCAAAGACCTTGAATGATGCGATTGTATCTGTGCTGAATCAATCGTATAGTAATATAGAATATTGGATAATCGATGGATGTTCCACTGACGGAACTTTGGATATCATACAGAAATATGAGAAGGTCTTTCACGGGAGTCTCAAATGGATTTCCGAGAGGGATAAGGGAATCTATGATGCGATGAACAAGGGTATAAGTCATTGTAGCGGAGATATTATCGGTATATTAAATTCTGATGATTTCTTTACTTCAAATGATGTAATTGAGCGTGTCGTGTCGAACTTCACGGATGATATTGAAGCTGTTTATGGAGATGTTCATTTCGTAAAAGCTAACCGACTTGACAAGTGTGTACGCTATTATTCCGGTTCCATATTCCGGCCTTGGATGGTAAGATTCGGTTTCATTGCTCCCCATCCGTCTTTTTATATAAGGAAGAATATTTATGAAAAGTATGGATTATACGCTACGGATTATCAGATATCTGCTGACTTTGAACTTGTAGCACGAATGTGTTATAAATACAGAATACGTACGCGGTATGTACATTTGGATTTTGTTACGATGAGATTGGGAGGCGTCAGTACGAGAAACTGTCGATATCGTCTGCTCGGACTAAAAGAAACCATTAGGGCTTGTAAGCGTTTAGGGATTAGGACCAATCGCTTTTGTGTGGCGTTGAAATATGTCATCAAAATATACGGATTCGTTGTTTGCCATTGAGTGATTTACTCAAAATGGTGAAAATATATAACGCGAGTTCGACGAATTTATCAATACGCGAATCATTGTACTTCAAGTATCAAAATACCGGTATTCACGGTGCAAGAGCAACTGTGTTTATCGATGTTCCGCAATGATATTTGTCGCAACTCCGTTGCTGTGTTTGTCGTAACTCCGTTACTGCAATTGTCGTAACCTTGTTACGGTTTTGACAGTTGTTCGGAAGAGAATTCTCGCCAAACTCAGATTATTTTTATTACTGTCCGCTAAACCACACCTCCTTATGCCCAACTTCTTGACAATCAGAAGCTGGATGTTTTTATCACCTTGTACAAGCTCCCCTAGTCATTTTCGACCTCTTCGGGCGGTGCTTCTGCTGCATGAGCAAGCATGATTTTGAGGTCTGCATCGGGCTGGTTGAAGAAAGCCTGCATGTTGAGGTAATACATGAGCACAATCCTGACCATCGTAGCCAGCCCTAAAAAACTCCACCGGCGCTCCAGGGAGCTTTGGAGCAGTGATAACAGAAGATTTGCGATGAGTGTAACCCATATTTGTATCTTGATGGCATTGGCACTCTCTCCATAGAAGTATCTTAGAGGGAAGTTCTGCTTTATCTGCTTGAAGAGTGACTCTATCTGCCATCTTCTCCTGTAAATGGCCACGATGGTTTCCAGTGGCATATCAAAGTCATTAGTCAGCAGAGAGACAAGTTTGGCCTGCCTATCTTTCTTCATGTCCACGTATGTGATGATACGAGCTATATGGTTGACGGTGCCCTTTCGGAATACCACCACCTGCTCACGGTACTCCATCTTTCCCTCCGTATTCATTTCCATACAGTCGACCTGCGTCTCATAGCGCAGGCTTTTCTTCTTTTTTGTCACGTACACCACGTTCCTGTCCGTGAGTTCCTCGAACTTCTCATAGTTGACGTATGCCCTGTCCATGGCGACAATTTCCTTGTGCTGATAGTATGTGGGGGCCAGCATGAATGAATCGTTGGTGGCGGCGGAAGTGAACCTCACGTCACAGGGAACGCCCTCGTTGGCATGGATGACGGAGTGGACTTTGATGCCACCCTTCTTCCTGCCCGCCTTAGGATGGCGGCCAACGCCCTTGAAGATGACGTTGGAGAACAGGGATATTGTCGTGGAGTCTATGATCCTAAGCCTTTTTATCCACTCCTCTATCCCGTTCCTTCGGCTTCTATATAACAAGACACCTCTTCCTTTCTCTATCTACAGTTTGCAAGCTCTAACTCCATGCGTTGCAGCTGTTTCTAAAGATATATGACTTTGTTTTGTAATTCCTCCTTCCTATGGTTGTTGTACATCTGTTCATCATACTCTATCTTACGTTGTACCATGATGTAAAAGATAGAAGCGAGCTTTTTGCCTGTTGTAACCATAGCCTGACGATTCCCTCTTTTAGCTCGCATGTGTCGGAGTAGTCGCCAAGCGGGCATTTTGCCGCCTTGAGTGTATTTGCAGCTTGCCGAAAGATGATTCCCGCCGGGTTTTTCTTTTTTGGAATTTTGCTCGATAACAACGCCCCACTGGATATCTTGTTGTTGGGAACCAGATTTACCCAGCTCACGAAATGTTTTACATCTACAAATTTCGTGGTGAAATCATGCCCCAGCTCTCCCAAAAGCCTCAGTAGCGAGCCCCTGCTCATACCTGGCATACGCATTACATTGACTCCCCATAGTTCGAAGGCTACTCTTTCAACATCAAAGTGTATCCGATTCTTTTTTGTGTTATACTTTTCGCTATACAGAAGTTCTGCTTTAGGTATATCAATGGCTACATATCGTGTAGCAATCTCATTGATTTTTGAGTCACATTCCGCAATGAGGTATTGGTGTGTCTGATATAGGAAATCACTTTATTTCATTTCAAAGAGGTGCTCCTCGTCCCATGTTGCCCACCAAAATACTTCAAGACATAAATCTATTGTTGTTGAATCAAACGCATAGACATTGCCTTCGAGATTGAAGATATTAGTCTTTCGCTTCGTTCTGGCTTGCTCAACCATGAAGTAAGCAAAGTCTAAAAATATGGTAATGGTCAACTTGTGTGAACTAAAGAAATGGTATTGTTGTGCATTTTTCATAGATCTAGGTGCTCTATTGGAGCTAATTCTTGTATCCAAAAAATCATGCATCAGTTAACAATAGTGATTGTACCAGTGTTTGCTATCTTTTAAATTCTACAAACTCAAGCTAGTTAAATAAATATAAAAGAACATCACGTTCACTTTTTTTTTTCTGAAGAATATTATCGTAATCTACGAAAAATTAGTAGCTTTACGGCGCATTTGAAATATTGCAGAATGTTATTAAGTAACAAACAACATATTTAAAAGTAAAACAAAAAATAGGCATTATAAATTTTATATGAAAAAATTATCTATTCAAGAAGAAGCAATTATGCAAAAAGTGTGGAAGCTAAAAAAAATGTACAGTAACAGAGATTCTAAAGGAACTCCCTGAGCCTAAGCCTCCTTACACCACAGTAGCTTCTGTTATGAGGAATCTTAAACGAAAAAGATACATATCCCAAGAAAAGCAAGGCATTGCATACAGTTATTTACCAGCCATAGAGGAAGAGGAGTATAAGCATCGTTTTATGAGAGGATTTGTACATGACTACTTCAAAGATTCATTTAAAGAAATGGTATGTTTCTTTGCCAAAGAGGAGGATCTATCGTTTAGAGATTTGGTAGACATTATTCGTGAGATAGAGAGAGGAAAAGAGTAATATTATGATATTATAGCTATCAGAATTAAAGATAATTTATAAAAAACACTTGGATTATGCTTTTATACCTTGTTGAAATAAACATTATTACCATCTTTTTGTATGGTTTTTACCGCCTATTGTTTACTAATGACACTTTCTTTAGCTGGCGAAGATTTATGTTGCTGAATACATACCTTATAGCTTTATTAGTCCCTTTTGCTGATTTTAGTAATTGGATTAGGATTCACGAGGCTACTCAAAATATGGCTAGTACATATGCTGAAACTGTCTTGTCAGAAGCTACTTCTCTTCCATCAAAAGCCACGGTGCTGTCATGGAATACTATACTTTTGTGGATATATATGGGTGGTGTTTGCATGTTTCTGTTACGCTTTGTAATTCAACTCATTGGAATATACAGATTAGCCAAAAAGACAGAGGTAAGCACCATTAAAGGGATTAAGGTACATATCATCGAGAAAAATGAAAGTCCCTTTTCTTTCTTCCGGTGGATTTTTGTTAATCCAGAAGTACGGTATGAATCACAACTACAAGAGATATTGATTCACGAACAGTGTCATGTAGAACAGAAGCATTCCATAGATGTGGTGCTAGCTGAATTATTTACTATCGTATGTTGGTTCAATCCTTTTGCCTGGTTGTTAAAAAGAGAAATCAGACTTAATCTTGAATACCTTGCAGATCTTTATGTTGTACAAGTAGGATGTGACCAAAAGAGTTACCAATATCACTTGTTGGGGATGACTTATCATAAGAATGTATCTACTATTTTAAATAATTTCAATGATTTACTTCTTAAAAAGCGCATAAAAATGATGAACAGACGCAGATCAAGATTAATAGTAAAGGCAAAATATACCCTTCTTATTCCAGTAACAGCTACACTATTAGTCGTCAAAAATATTGAGAGTGTAGCGCACTCACTAGTATCAAACAAAATTGTAAGTAATGAAGTGATTGTATCTGTTAATACAAAGGCAAACAATGTACTTCAAAAGAAACCAATTTTTACATCAAAGATCTCAAAAGAAAGTAATATTAAAAAGCTCAAAGAACAAGTATATGAGATGTCACATAATAGAATAAATACTATTATCGAAAAGAAAGCTATAAATAATACTGCTCCGAGTAATGTAATCAAAGATTCCTATGTTGACATAAAAGATCCAGAATTACCAGAGAAAAATAGTACTAATGTGCGTATATATAATATCTCTTTTGCTGTTGACACAAAGGGGTCAGTTTCGTCCCTGAGTGTAACGCATACAAAAGACACTTTATATAATCAGAAAGATTTACAAGGAATAGAAAGAATGTCGAAAGATAAACCTGATAACACCCAAAATAAGACTATAAAAGCTATATATAATCTTCCTATTTCTTTTAAGTTATAGCAACTATTATATCACATACTCTTTAGGCCAGTGTAAATTGGGCTAAAGGGGTGATAAAATAATCAAACACCCTCTTTATTTGTAAAAAAATGATTATGAATATAAAAAATCAAAAATGGGCGCTAGTTATCTTACTTTCTTTATTAACGTTACTACCAAAACAAATATTAGCTTATCAAACAACGATATTGCTTCCCCCAACGCGAAATTATACTATTCATGGCCGTATTGTAGACTCATTTACAAACCTCTCTATATCAAATGTTAAACTAACTTTACTATCGGCAGATAGTACAGTAATAGATACATGTCGCACCTTTATATGGAACGACAAAGCTGTTCATCCCGACTCCTATTTCTATATGCAAAAGAATTTGAGTGAGGGAAAATACATTTTTAAGATAGAACATCCTGATTATTTTACAACTTTTGTCAACAAAGAGGTGCTATTCAAAGGTAGAAATACAAGCATTGACATGCAAGACATTCCCATCAAGAAAAAAGGAATGGAAAATAAAGAGCATATGCTGGACGAGGTCGTTGTTAAGAGTACAAAAATTAGGATGGTTATGAAGGGTGATACTATTATATATAATGCAGATGCCTTCAATCTTCCTGAGGGAAGTATGCTTGATGCTCTGATCAGACAATTACCAGGTGCCACACTTAACAGTAATGGCGAAATATTCATCAATGGCCGAAAATTAGATTATCTTACACTTAATGGCAAAGATTTCTTCAAGGGAAATAACAAACAATTAATAGAAAATTTACCAAACTATACCGTTAAAAATCTAAAGGTTTTTGAAAAGAGTACTGATAGGGGCCAAGCGATGGGTGTTGACATTGATAAGAAAGACTACATCATGGATATCTTACTAAAGAAAAAATATGAAAAAACTTTTATAGCTAACTTTGATATAGCTGGTGGTACGAACAGCAGGTATGCAGCCAAAGCGTTCGGATTATACTTCACACCACGATTGCAGTTATCTGTTTTCTCAAATAGTAATAATGTGAATGAAGACCGCAAACCTGGAGAAAAGGGAGACTGGGATCCAACTAAGCTACCAAACGGCCAGGTTATACAAAAAACAGTAGGTCTAAACGCTGCTGTTAGCAATGAAAAAAACACATTGGAAAACAGTATGTCTACAAGTTTCTCGTGGAGAGATACACATAATATCAGTCAAATTATATCTGAATCTTTCTTAAATGGGGGAAACAACTTTAATCGTAGCATCTCAGATGTTAAATCCAAGAACTTTATTTATGACTTTCAAAATAATTTAAAGATTTCGACCCCTATTTACCTAAAATCAACCATAAACTTAAATTACAATAAATTTGATAATTGGGGAGCTGACCGTTCAGCACGCTTCAATGCAGATCCATCACCAATAGGTAGCACAGAAGCAATATTAGATACGATATTCTCCTCTTCAAGAAACAGGCTTGTAAATGATTTTGGTGTAAACCGATTGTCTACAAAAACATATGGATTTGGTTATTCACTCACAACTTTCGCCAATGTTAATGCATATAAAAAGCTGCAATCGGGTGATCGTATATCAGCATTGATAGAAGGTAACTATTTAAATACCACGAATTCAATGTTCAACAATTACCAGTTGAAGTATTTAAAAGGCAATGCCATAGATGACTACCGCAATCGATATGACGACACGCCATCTTATTCTTACAATTATCGTTTAGGGCCACAATATACATTCGTGATTCCTAATGGTCTTAAAATTTTTACGGGATATCAGTATCAGCAAAAAGGTATTTACCGAAACAACCAAAAATACCGATTAGACAAACTATACGGATGGCAAAAAGAGGAACACCCTCTTGGCAGTTTACCATCTTCACGTGATTCACTCCTACTCTCATTAGATGCTAACAATAGTTACAAAGGATATTATATAAGTAAGCAAAATTCGGTTTCACTCGGATTTGGTTATTCAAAATTTAAGAATCACAACAATGTGTTCTTCAATACAATCGTGTCTGTTGGTTACAAAAGTGAAAAACTTGCCTATCGCAATTCACTGCTAAACACTTCTGTCCAACAATATAATTGGATTTCAGAATTGTCTTTAAATATGGGGTTTACAATAAACAAATACAGCTTTTACGGAACGATGACTTCGAAAATGGAAACTCCAAACCTTTACTCAAAAATTACCCGATCTGACGATTCTAATCCTTTAGCTATCTCTTTAGGTAATCCGAATTTGAAAAATAGTAGAAATACAGATGTACATTTAACCTTTAGTGATAACAACAGGCGATTTAAGCTGCCGATGGCATTTATAAATATCAATATTCATCAGAATGCTATTGCTAATGGATTTACTTACGATCCGACAACGGGTATATATACATATAAGCCACAGAATGTTAGGGGGAACTGGTCTGGCAATATTGGATTATATGATACTTTTCCATTAGATAATAAAAACTACTTCACATTAGTGAACGCTATTGTCTATAGTTACAACCACAATGTAGACTTCACAGGAGTAACAGGTCAAACAGAAAGTATGTTGAACAAAGTGAATAACCATTGGTTAGAAGATGACCTATCTTTAAATTATCAAAAAGGAGGATTAACCTGTAGCTTGGTTGGTGAAATGAAATGGAGATACGCTAACAGCAGACGTGAAAATTTCTCAACTATTCGCACCTTGGATTTTAATTATGGTATCCTAGGTTCATACAAATTTAAATTTGGATTAGAAACAGGTATGGATCTTAAGATGTTTAGTCGCCGCGGTTATTCAGATCCTCTTATAAATACTAATGATTTAATTTGTAACGTATACATTAGTAAGAGTTTCTTTAAGGGGAAACTGGCAGCCAAACTTGAAGGGTACGATATATTTCATCAACTCAAGAGCATAAATTATGAGATAAACGGGCAAGGGAAAACTGAGACACGTTTTAATGCTATCCCAAATTACTTATTGTTGCACCTCATTTATAAGATGAATATAAGTGGAAAGAAGTGATGACTTATAGTAATTTATTGCTGTCCGCTAAAAATAAAAATAGCAGGAAATCCTATCCGTAATGCCTATAAACAGGTGTTGCGGATATACTTAAAAAAATAAGCCCCCCCTTAGTCAAACAAAGTTGGTTCTGGAGGAATTTCTCTTGTTTCCTCAAGCATTTTGGCCCAGTCTCTTTCTGGATTTTCAAGGAATGTATAGTAGTTGACATAATACATCAGCATAATCCTTACCATAGTTGACAATCCCGAGAAGCTCCACGGTCGGCTGATACGACTCTGCATGACCATCAGCAGTAGATTGGCTATCAGGGCTGTCCATATCTGTATTTTGATGGCATTGGCGCTTTCTCCGTAGAAGTAGCGCAGAGGGAAGTTCTGCTTCAGCTGCTTGAAAAGCAGTTCTATCGCCCATCTTTTCCTGTATACGGCAATGATTTCCTCCCTATCCATATCCAAATCATTGGTAAGCAGGGAGACGAGTTTTGGAGTTTTCTTGTTCAAGTCAACGTATGTGATGATCCTTGCCGTATGCGTAATGGTCTTGCCGCCTGCCATGCGTTTTGTGAACCTCACCTTCTGTTCCCTGCTCTCCATGAGGCCCTCCAGCGTCATGTGCATCTTGTCAGGAAGCAGCTCATAAACAAGGCCTTTCTTCATTTTCGTGACATATACGGCACTCCTTTGGATGAGTTCCTCAAACTTCGCGTAATCAATGTAAGCCCGATCTATGGCCAAGAGATATCCCCATCGCTATAATTCGTGGGCTTGAGCATGAAACTGTCGCTGGTTGCGGCCGAAGTAAATCTAATGTCAGACGGCACCCTCTCGTTGGCATGGATGTTTGTGTGAACCTTGATGCCCCCTTTCTTTTTTCCAGCCTTCGGATGACGGCCGACACCCTTGAAGATGAGGTTGGAAAACAGAGTTATTGTGGTTGAGTCTATGATTTGCAGGCGATGGAGCCAGGAGGGAACCTGGCGTGTTTTCGGCTGTCCGAGGAAAGTTCGTCCTTGTAGCGGGCATACAGACTGCGATATATGCTCTCAAACACCTTTTTGGGTCTGCGCGCATTGGTATCGGACAGCGTACTGCGCCTTGGCATCACCTGAATGCCTAAATGGGCGAGTTTGCGGGCTTCGGGGAACATAGAGTCGGTTATCTCGCGCAAGGAATCAAAGCGTTTGATCACAGCATAAAGCATCACGACAAGGTGTTGCCAGCTATCAAAATGCTTTATGTAGCGTTCATCGCCATGTTCACAGCTGAACTTGAGAACTTCTGCCTTGTCGAGCAAATTTATCAATTGTCCATATACTGGCTGTCCGATAAAATGTGTACCTTTGTGCATGGTTATGTCTTTTTTTGCGAGGAAAACAAAGGTAACCAAAAAGGCTGAGACCCTCTCTTGGGTTTCAGCCTAATTTTTATTGAGAGAAAAACTTTTAGCGGACAGCAATAGATTATTTTAAATTCGTCGAACTCACATTAAATATTTCCCGCGGAGATTCGTTCAGATGGACTAAATGTGAACGTTACCCGCGGGAGATTCGTAATCTTTAATGCTGAAAGCCGTGGAACTGTGACTGTAAATTGAAGCCGAGTGTTATCTGTCTATTTTACAATGTTTGCGATGGTAGCAATCATTGTGGCGATGGTGGCTGCTGTGGTTCCGATACTCAACCATTCTGTCAGTCGTAATCCGCTTCTTGCCGGTTTACTGGGAACAACAATCTCACAACCCGGTAGTACTTTGGCGTTATGTCCGACTTTGGCTACGGTACCGTTCATATATATAATATAGGTGTGACTCTTTTTAGCTCGATTTCCCCATCCACCGGCCTGATCGATGTAATAGGCAGGGCGTTTTCCTTTCTCAAAAGCCACGGTGTTAGGATACATTACATCACCGCTGATCTTTACCGTTCCATTATATTCGGGGACGATAAGACGATCGCCTTCACGCAGGATGAAATCTGCATCTCCACCGGGATGAGCCAGTGCCTTATCCAGTTCGATTCCGACAAAATAGGTATCGCCTAAATCCAATTTGTTCATAGCCAATGAATCTTTCTCACCTTGTTGTGCCCGTGCCATTTGTACAATGGTTTGCATACGTAGACGCTCTTCCAGGGTGATCCGTCTTTCGAGGCGTGCTCCCGCGATGTAAGCTCTGTCCGTTACTCCTCCGGCTTTCCGAACAATATCGCTCAGCCGTTCGTTCTTTTGAGATAAAGTATAAGTACCCGAAAACATTACTTGTCCTTCAATACTTATATTCTTCTGAACTGAATAGCTTGGACTTTTTCGTACGTATACTTCGTCGAACGGCATCAAAGTAAAGCCCGGTGTTCCGTCGATTACGAATCCGTCTTTTAGGGCCAATGTATAAGTGTGGGCTATCACACTGTCGGTTGTCAATGCTTTGGGATTTTTCACACGACGGGCAATATCTACTTTTACCGTGGATGCTGCATCTTTCAATCCTCCTGCTTGCAAGATGAAGTCTTCGATGGTCTCATTGTCTGCATATTGATAAATGCCGGGATATTGCACTTCACCGTGAATCGTAATCGTTTGCTGCTGCATCATCTCTTGTTTGGTTGGGATGAAAAGAATGTCATTCTTTTGCAGCGGAATATCAGCTGTTTTACCACTCATTATACCTTCAACATCAACGGGAATGATTTCCAACGTGCGGTCGGGTTTCATTCGATGCATCACAGCGTGGGGCGTAAAGGCATCTTCCGTTACTCCTTCGGCGTGTCCAATAAGTGTGCGTACACTATTGATGTCGCCGCCTACTTGGTACATTCCCGGTCGGAAAACGGCACCGCGAACTTCAACTCGATTTTCAAAGCGGGAGAGGATAGAATCGACGCTTACAGAGTCGCCATCGGCAACGTGAAAAGATCCCATATCAAATTCGCCGACATTATAAATGGAGTATTCACGACCGGTCTTGCGAATCACTCTGACGGTCTTACGATACGCGTCTCCTGTAAACCCGCCTGCATATTTCAGCAGTGTCGCGATGCTTTCATTCTTTTTCATCTCATAAAACATCGGGCGTTTTATCTTGCCTGTGATGTCGATAAGGCAGTCGTATGGGCCGACTACAATCACATCGTTATCTGCCAGTCGAATATTGCCTGTGAGTTTACCGTTCAGAATATAGTCGTAAATATCGACGACGGTTACCAATCTGTTGTTTCGGAAGACTTTAATATTACGTAATGTACCGATGTCATTGGTACCGCCGGCCATATAAAGGGCGTGGAATACCGTGCGAAAGCCGATAGAGTGTATGTACCCGGCGTATGCACCTCGCCCATCACATTAACCATAATGGTTTTGGTTTGGTTTACCGTCAATCTGACTCTCGAACTCCTGAATCTTGTACCCAATGTTGTACGCAGACGGGCATTGGCCTCATTCACGGTGAGCCCACTCACTTGCATAGGACCAAAGCCTTCGATGGTTATGTCCCCGTCAGGTGAGACTGTTGCGTTGATTGTCTTTTGTGAGGCGCCATAGATGTCGATAACAACAGCATCACCTGGTCCTAATCGATAATTCTGGGGTGTGGCAATATTCATATTCGGCTCAAACGACAGTTCTTTCTGATTGAAAATGTCGCGGCCGAATACCTTCCGCTTATTCTCGTCATTTTTTTTCGTTGTCAGTATTGATATTGTTGCCGTGTCTTCGGGCATCATACCGGCTAACTCCTTTTGCATCAATAGCCGTTCGGTGTCATCATTGCTGCTGCTTTGCGATGTGCTTTCACCCTTATTCTTTTGCAGTCTTTGATTGGAATATTTTCCTTTCGGATTTTTCTTTTCGCCGTTGTCTTTCTGCGTTCGTTCATCTTTCGCGCTAACTGCTTCATCCTCAACGACGCCAAGTCCCTGCTGTTTGACTTGTCTTTCATATTTTTTCTTGATACGCCGAATCTGAGTGATGTCCACGCCACGTTCTATCAGTTTAGTCACAATTTGTGCCTGAGACGTGCCTGCTTTTCGTTCTTTGGCAACAAAGCGCATAATCTGTGCGTCTGTCATTGTCGACTGTGCAATCATTGTCAACGGACAAAAGAGCGAGAGCACAATATATATAATTAGTTTTTTCATCATTGTTAGAACGGAGAATTCTTTGATTTCTTGCAAAGATAGATATTTTTTGTGGGAATACGACTATTATTAAACAAATTGCGTGATTTATTTGTGTCTCTCATTTGTTTTTTGTAATTTTGCAAAATCCTCCTTTGTCAATTAACACCAAATGATTATAATGGGGTTGACGGGATTTGACAGCGGGATGAAATGGTATGTAAGCACGCGGAGCATCGGTGGCTGGCTCCATAATCTCAGTTATCAAGAATTTAATTGGCGAAAATAACTACGCTCTCGCTGCCTAACCGAAGTACAGTAGGTTACTGGCTTGATCCCGTCACCAGGTGACAGGACGAGACATCGCTCAAAGGCTGTTGTTCCGAAGTTCTTTGTCCAAGCGGTGCAAGTAAATCGGAAATAGTGCGTCAATGCCTCGCTTGGCGTATGAAATTTAGAGGCTAAGGTTGTAGTTGGTGGTCCGGGTCTTGCCTCAGCACGAAAATTGAAATCCGGAATAAGCGTGTAGAAAGCGTATGGTTTCCCTGTTTGGACGAGGGTTCGACTCCCTCCAGCTCCACTCAATATTCTCTGAAGTAGGAGATACAAGGAAAAGATTAGAAGAGGTAATTGTCGTAACTCATTGAAGTTACGGCAATTATTTGTTTTATCCTATTTCGGATAGTATTTAGAGATACTAAGACGATTGATCAAATAATTCTGATATGTTGTAATTAACCGAGGAAACTAACATCATATGACTTGCATATAAAACGATGTAATATTTTTAATTCTATATCTATTTTCGATTGGAAAATATTCTTTGTAAAATCTTTTTTGTAACTTTGCAGCCATTAATTGAGTAAAATATTGAATAGTTTATGAAGCATATTATTATAGGAGGCGTGGCGGGAGGAGCTACTGCTGCGGCACGGATTCGTCGTGCCGACGAGAGTGCGGAGATTGTATTGATCGAGAAAGGGAAGTATATCTCGTATGCCAATTGCGGTCTGCCTTATTATGTCGGGGGTATTATCAAAGAGCGGGAGAAGCTCTTTGTGCAGACACCCGAGTCGTTCGGACGCAGATTTAATATTGATGTACGGGTGGAAAATGAAGTTGTTGGTATCGATACTGTCGGTAAAAGAATATCTGTGCGGCGTATTGATGGAACGGAATATACGGAACATTATGACAAACTTTTACTTTCGCCGGGTTCTGCTCCGATGCGTCCTCCGATCAAAGGCATTGAAACAGAAGGTATTTTTACCCTGCGCAATGTTGAAGATACCGACCGAATCAAGAATTATTTGGATACACACGCGGTGCGGGATGCCGTAGTTGTCGGCGGTGGTTTTATCGGCTTAGAGATGGCCGAGAATCTGCATAATGCCGGTATACCTGTTTCTATCATTGAGATGGCAGAGCAAGTGATGGCTCCGGTCGACTTTTCAATAGCTTCTCACGTGCATCGCCATTTGTTGGATAAAGGGATGAGTCTATATTTACGGCAAGGAGTAGAGCGGTTTGAACGGTTGAATAACCGTATTGCTGTATACCTTAGCAGTGACGAAAAGATCGAGGCGGATATGGTGTTGTTGTCTATCGGCGTGCGTCCTGTTACCGATTTAGCCGTTAAAGCGGGTATTGATTTAGGCGAACGCGGTATTAAGGTGAATGCGTTTTTAGAGACTTCGGCCCCCGACGTATATGCTGTGGGCGATGCAATAGAATTCACGCATCCGCTCACGGGTAAGCCGTGGCTGAATTATTTGGCGGGACCGGCCAACCGGCAGGGACGTATTGTGGCCGATAATATGGTCTTCGGTAATCAGACCGAATATGAAGGAGCTATCGGGACAGCCATTGCCAAAGTTTTCGATCTGGTTGTCGGAACGACAGGACTACCGGCCAAACGATTGAAACAGATGGGAGTAGACTATCGGAGCAGTACGACAGTATCGCTTTCTCACGCCGGATATTATCCTGGGGCATTCCCGTTGACGCTGAAACTCACATTCAGTCCGACAGACGGGCGCCTTTTCGGAGCGCAGTGTGTAGGCAACAACGGTGTGGACAAGCGTATCGACCAGATTGCGCAGATCATCAAGCAGGGCGGAACTGTCTACGACCTGATCAAGACCGAACAGTGTTATGCTCCGCCGTTCTCGTCGGCCAAGGATCCGATTGCCATTGCCGGATATGCGGCAAGCAATATTATTAGTGGGGCAATGCCGGTGATTGATTGGCGCAAACTGCGCGATACCGACCGTTCGCAGGTGCTGTTGCTCGACGTGCGAACACCTGCCGAGTTCGAACTCGGTACGATCGAAGGTGCCGTAAATATACCGCTCGATGATCTGCGAGAGCGTATCTGCGAGATACCTCGCAACAAGAAGATCGTCATTTTCTGTGCTGTGGGATTGCGAGGCTATTTGGCTCAGCGCATTCTGATGGGGCGCGGATATGCCGATGTGTGGAATCTCTCGGGCGGATATCAGATCTATTCATTAGCCACGATGCCCGTATTGAATGTAAGGCGTCGCGAGTCTTCATCTTGTCCGACGGTACCGCTCCGGACAGCCGACGAATGCCGGCAGGTCATTAAGGTTGATGCGTGCGGTTTGCAGTGCCCCGGCCCTATTATGAAGTTGAAGAAAGCGATGGACAATGCAACCGTTGGTGATCGTGTGGAGGTGCAAGCCACGGATGCGGGATTCCCTCGTGATGCAGGGGCGTGGTGCAAGTCTACGGGCAACAAAATCGTTGAGATGAATGCCGACGGAGGCTATCATACGGTGGTCGTTGAGAAAGCCTCTTCTCATAGACGGGAAGTACAGACATTGACGGACAGCAAAAACAAGACACTGATAATGTTCAGCGATGATCTCGACCGCGCATTGGCCACGTTCGTACTGGCCAACGGAGCCGCCGCAACGGGGCATAAAGTGTCTGTTTTCTTTACGTTTTGGGGACTGAACGTGATTAAGAGAGAGCGGAAACCGGCGGTAAAGAAAGACATTTTCGGGCGAATGTTCTCGTGGATGATGCCGTCCGACTCCCGAAAACTGCGCCTTTCACAGATGAGTATGCTCGGCCTCGGCGACCGAATGATGCGCTATATAATGAAGAAAAAGAACATCGATTCGCTCGAGAAGCTGCGTCAGCAAGCCTTGGACAATGGTGTCGAGTTCATAGCCTGCCAGATGTCGATGGATATGATGGGGGTGCAGAGAGAAGAATTGATAGACGGGGTTACCGTCGGCGGTGTGGCCACATATATGGAACGGGCCGAAAATGCCAATGTAAACCTGTTTATATAATATGTTGTAAATGAGTATGTTGCGGAATGATGCGAGTGTGCACTGAAAAAGGTACGGACTTTTCACTGAAAAAGTCCGTACCTTTCGGGCAAAAAGTCCGTACTTTTTTGATAAAAGGTCCGTACTTTTTCTTCAAAAGCAGTAATGTCTTTTATTGAGAAGTATAGTTCTTTTGCTGAAAGCGGCGTCATCTTTCGTCGAAAACGATGTTGTTTTTATCGGGAAACGATGTGTGTTTTAGGTGGAAAAGTTCGTGGGTTTCTCCTTTTTCGATACGGAAAACCGACAGACCGGCAACTCAAAGTTTAATGACTTGAAAAAACTGATCAATTAAAAATTAAAAAAACTACAAACAATGGATAAGAATACGATTTGCAAAATACGTGATATTTACCGTGCCATATCCGTATTTGAAGACACTTTTGAGGCACAATTTTCCCTGAGCATCAACGAGGCGATGTTGCTCTGTACATTGAGTGAAGAGGGCGATATGACGTCGGGCGATATCGCCCGAGCGCTCGGAGTGCTTCCTTCGATTGCATCGAAACTCATTCGGCAGGTCGAAGACAAACATTTTGTTCATCGTGTGATGGGGCAGCGCGACCATCGGCAGATGAATTTTTCGCTTTCAGAAGAAGGTGTTCGCAAGTTGGAAATCATTAAATGCAACGAAATCGAGATTCCCAACGTATTGAAAGAGGCGTTGTAACGATTAGGGACGAGCCATTAATTGGGCTCGGATCTGAGGCGAAAATTTCTCGATGGCATATCGCAGCATTGTGCGAGACATTTCTCTCCGATGGTGCAGGATATACTCGTGGAGCCTTGGTTCATCGCGCTTGCCGGCTTCGCGCAGCATCCAACCGATGGCTTTGTGCATCAGGTCGTGTGGATGTGCCATCATTTGGGTGGCTAATGTGAACGTATCATCGAGCTGATTGAGCCGTATAAAGGCATAGGTGGACACGATGGCGATGCGGTTGTCCCATAGCAACGGGCTGTCTGCAAGACGGTAGAGGATGTCGCGCGGCTTGTCTAATAGATATTCGCCGACGATGAAACGGCAGGAAAGGTCGACCAAATCCCAGTTATTGATGCGCTCTGTGAGCGATAGGTAGAGGTTGAAAAATGCCTTGCGGGTCGTGTTATCGGCACGTTTGCATCGCTCGACCATTATGAGCAGCGCGCAGAGACGTACTTCGTGCCATACTGAACTCATCAGATCGCGCACTTCGTCGAGACTTGCCTCTTTGTGTTTCCGTGCTACCGCCCTCACGTTCGGCACCACAACGCCTAAGAATTTGTCGCCTTCACCATATTCGCCTTTGCCTGTTTTGAAAAAGCGCGGCAGTATTCGGCGCTTTTCTTCTTGTGAGAGCACTTGCAGTTCGGCGGTAATCGTTTCTGTGAAAGTTGTCATCCGTTTGGTGTTTTAATGGCTGCAAAGATAACATTTTTATTGTATTTTGAATGGGTTCATAGGCGAAATTCGGAAAAAATGCGTAAGTTTGCAACTATGAATGAGAATTTGACGGATAAACGGATAGCCGTACTCCTGTCGGGAGGCGTGGATAGTTCGGTTGTGGTTTACGAGTTGGCGCAGTACGGATTGCATCCCGATTGCTTTTATATCAAGATTGGCCCCGACGAGAATGAGGCTTGGGATTGTTCTTCGGAAGAAGATTTGGAGATGGCAACGATTGTGGCTCGACGATTCGGTTGTCGTTTGGAAGTGGTTGACTGTCATCGGGAGTATTGGGATGAGGTGACTCGTTATACGATGGATAAGGTGCGGGCGGGTTTCACGCCTAATCCGGATGTAATGTGTAACAGACTTATCAAGTTCGGCGCTTTTGATGAAAAGGCGGGGCATCGGTATGACTTGATAGCTACGGGGCATTATGCACAGACCGAGATCATCGCCGGTAAGAAATGGCTGACAACCAGTCCGGATCCCGTTAAGGATCAAACGGATTTTCTTGCACAGATTTACGGTTGGCAATTGAAGAAAGCGCTCTTTCCCATTGGTCATTATATGAAAGACGATGTGCGCCGAATAGCCGAGCGCGAACATCTGATCAATGCTAAGCGCAAAGACAGTCAGGGAATCTGTTTCTTAGGAAAGGTCAACTATAATGACTATATTCGTCGATACCTTGGTGAGAATTCGGGCGATGTGTTGGAGTTGGAGACTGGGCGAAAAATAGGCCGGCATAAGGGACTTTGGTTTCATACTATCGGCCAACGTCACGGATTGGGTTTCGGCGGTGGCCCTTGGTATGCCGTGAAAAAGGATATTGCACAAAATATTCTCTATGTAAGCAAAGGTTACGAACCGCTTACGGCTTATAAGAAAGATTTCAAAATACGGGATTTCCACTTCCTGACCGAACCTGTGGAAATGGTGAATGTAACTTTCAAAATTCGCCATACACCCGAATTTCATTCAGCACGGATGGAGCAGACTGCTGCTGGCGAATATCTCGTTCACTCTTCGGAGTTGCTGCAAGGTGTAGCTCCCGGTCAGTTTTGTGTGGTTTATGATGAGCAGCATCACCGCTGTTTCGGTAGCGGAGAGATCGCGGAGTGAATGTCGTTATTTTTAAACGGAAAATGAAAAGCCGTTAAACGCAGTGCAACTAACCGTTAAGTGCACTGCGTTTAACGGTTAGTTGACCGGCGTTTAACAGTTGATTGACCGGCGTTTAACAGTTGATTGGCCGGCGTCTGACAGTTAATTGCAAGACATTTTCTATACATTTAGATTTTAGACATATATAAGAGCCCTTTCGTTGCATCCGTTTTGTTCTTTTATCCGGAATCCGAATACTGACGATCAATTGTCAATAAACCCTGACATCAGTGATGACCTGACTTCCCACTTCAGCATTGAGACGGCGCACGAGTTGGCTGCGCATCATCGAAAGGTCTTGCCGAAGGGCAGGATTGAGTATCTTGACAAAGAGTGTTTGATTTTTGATGAAGGTCTCGGAGGTGTAGCGCGCCACTGTAGGACCTGCCACTTTGCTCCACGATTCCACTAATCGCTTTTGGTTAAGCGGTGTTTCAAAACCCTCTTCGCGTAACAATCGTTGTAGGATTTGGCCCAAAGGCAGTACGTCGCGTTTAAACACCGGTGTCTCCTTTCTTCTCGGTGATTTCTCCGTCGGCCACGTTGAAGAGTTTGTAGTCGAATGAACCACTGCGGAGAATGCGGTCAAGATGATCGCGATTGGTGTCTGTAATGAATATTTGTCCGAAGTTTTCGCCCGAGACTAAGTGTACAATTTGTTCTACGCGACGGGCATCGAGTTTATCGAAAATATCGTCCAAGAGCAGTAATGGTGTGGTTTGAGAAGCCGTGCGACGGAGAAAATCAAATTGGGCGAGCTTTAAAGCCAGTACATAAGTCTTGTTTTGCCCCTGGCTTCCTTCGCGTTTCATCTGATAACCGTCGATCAACATCTCTAAGTCATCACGATGGATGCCGTGTAGGGAAAAGCCTACGGCACGGTCTTTCTGTCGGTCGCGTTGGATGATTTGCAGCAATGGGCCGCGCTGGCAGTGCGAGATATAACGGAGTGTGACGGTTTCTTTGCCGCCCGAGAGTTGGTTGTGGATATCCTGAAAGATCGGAGTGAGTTGCTCGACAAAAGCTGTACGCCTTTCAAAAAGAATCTCACCCTGCTCTGCCATTTGCTGTTCCCAAATCTCCATCAGTGCCGGATCGGGCTCTTGTTCCATCTTCAACAAAGCATTACGCTGCTGAAGCGCTTTGTTATAGAGCGCCAATGCCTCGATATAAGTGCGATCATACTGTGCGATAACGACATCCATCAGATGTCGCCGCGTGTCGCTGCCGCCCTCGATCAGTGCCGAGTCGGCAGGTGATACGAAGATCAGCGGAATCAGTCCGATATGTTGCGACAGCCGCTTATATTCCTTTTTATTCCGTTTGAAATGCTTTTTCACGCCGCGCTTCATCCCGCAATAAATGCTTTCCTCATCGCCGTCGTCAGTCAGATAGAGACCTTCGAGTACGAAAAAGTCGGTTCCGTGGGTAATGAGTTGCGAGTCGATAGAGTTGAATGCGCTGCGACAGAACGAGAGATAATACACTGCATCGAGGAAGTTTGTCTTTCCTTCGCCGTTGTGTCCGATCAAACAATTCATCTTGGGTGACAGTTCCAAATTTGCCGCCCGTATGTTCTTATAATTCAAAATAGAGATGTTCTGTAAAATCATTTGCTTCGTATCTGTCTTCGATACTGCAAAGTTAAGGGTTTCAGTAGTGAAAAACGAAAAAAGTAAAGAATATATTTCAGAATGTGAGAGAAAATCAGTAATTTTGCCACGCTTATAAAACAGGAACATATAAAACGAATAAAGATAATGGCAAACAAACACGTTCAAGGAGCCGCTAACGAGGCTCAACCGAAGTCTGAGGCTTTTCTGACCAAATACAGAAAGCCGATCTTCATTGCAGTAGCCGCAATTGTCATTGTGATTGCAGGCTTTTTTGCTTACAAATCACTCTTTGCCGGTCCGCGGGAAGAAAAAGCGAGTACGGCATTGGCTAAAGGGCAGGAGTATTTTAACAATGAAATATTTGATAAAGCACTTAACGGCGATGGTCAAGGCTATGCAGGCTTCAATGCGATTGCTTCTGATTACAGTGGGACAGACGCCGCGAATTTGGCTCATCTTTATGCAGGTCTTTGCTATGCAAATCTTGGTAAATGGAAAGAAGCACAGCAGGCGCTTGACGCTTATTCACCTTCGAGTGACGCAATGGTGAGTCCTGCAGCTGTTGCCGCACTCGGCAACGTTTACGCTCATCTCAATCAATTGGATAAAGCGGTAAGTAATTTGAAGAAAGCAGCGGATATGGCCGACTCGAAAGCAGCCGATGGAGCTAATTATAGTCTCTCACCGATCTTTCTGTTGCAGGCTGGCGAAATTCTCGAAAACCAGAATAAGAAAGACGAAGCATTGTCTCTTTATCAAGATATCAAGAAGAAATATGTCACATCTCCGCTCGTTCAGAGTCAGGAAATAGACAAATATATCGAACGCGCATCCATTAAATAATGGCTACTTCATTACATCATTTGTCGGATTACGACAATGCTCAAGTTCCCGATGCCAGCAATATGTGCATCGGGATCGTAGTTTCCGAGTGGAATCCGGAAGTAACTGGAGCCCTGCTTTCTGGTGCTGTCAGCACCTTAGAGAAGCACGGCGCACTACCGGAGAACATTCACGTTAAACGAGTTCCGGGTAGTTTCGAACTCATTTACGGTGCACATCAGATGTGTCTCAATGGCGGTTATGATGCTGTCATCATCTTGGGGTGTGTCATTCGGGGTGAAACGCCGCATTTCGATTACATTTGCCAAGGTGTGACTTACGGTATCGCGCGCCTTAATTCTACCGGAGAAATCCCTGTTATCTATGGCCTTCTCACCACCAATGATCTGCAACAAGCTAAAGATAGATGTGGAGGCAGACTTGGAAACAAAGGCGATGAGTGTGCTATTGATGCGATTAAGATGGCCAAATTCTGAGCGATGCGAGATTTCGCTGCCATAGATTTTGAAACAGCCAATGGTTATCGTACCAGTGTATGCAGCGTAGGGGTAGTGATTGTAGAAGATGGTGAGATTGCCGATACGTATTATCATTTGATTCAACCTACACCGAATTTCTATACACAGTTTACTACTCAGGTCCACGGACTTACCCGACTGGATACCGATGGACAACCGCTCTTCCCCGAAATTTGGGCAGAGATTGCCCCGAAAATCAAATATCTGCCATTAGTTGCACACAACAAGGCATTTGATGAGAATTGTCTGAAAGCCGTATTTCAGGCTTATGGGATGGCGTACCCCGATTATCCGTTTTTCTGTACGCTATTGGGTGCCCGTCGGGCGTTTCTTCGCGGAGAATTGTCCAATTATCAGTTGCAGACCGTTGCCGCACGTTGTGGATTCGATTTGAAGTCTCATCACCACGCACTTGCCGATGCCGAGGCGTGTGCCCATATTGCACTTCGCATTCTGTAATAAACGAGCGTAAGGCTCTGTCTGCCTATTTCTATTACAAGGAAAATAAAACAATAGAATAAAAGATGAAATTGAAAGACTTATTACAAGCTTATGACTTCGACGAACTGATGCCGATCATTGCCGATATGTTCCCAGGAACAGGCAAATATCGACATCCGCTCAAGGTGGCTTACAATTTGTTGATGGATACATCAATAGCTCCGTCCAAGAAAAAGATACGTTATAAAGTAATGCATAACGAAAAATATTCTTATTCCACAATTGGAGCAGAAGATCGAGATTTTGAAGGCACGTGGTCGTTTTGTCTTGGTAAGGATGTCATCAGGGAGCCTGGCGTAGATCTTTCAGATATTGAATTGGCCGCCAATTGCTTAATCAATCTCTGCTTTATCAGCCAATATCCCAAGGTTTTTGAAGAGGCTCACGCGATGCTTGTCCACGAGTAAATGTGGTATTTATGGATCAGTTATTCACAAGTGCTGTCTATTTTAGACGCTGTCGTCATCATCTGGTGTTTTTTCGGGTGCGACATCACTGCTTGTATCTAACTGATTGTCTTTGCTGATAGTGACTTTTCCCGTTTTGGATAGTCTCAATACCAATGGCACATATTCATCGCTTGATTTGTCAGGCGATCCCACGCTTGCTGCAAAATAAAGATTATCATCTTCTGTGCGATTGAAGACTATACCTAATAAAGCACCATTCTTGCGGAAGGATTCATCCAAACAACTCTCAAAATCTGCCTTGGTAAAAGTGCGATTGAAAAACTCGCTATCGTCTTTGCGTGATATCCGAAGTTGGACTTGGTTGTCAAAATATTTTTGATTGCCGTCTGAAGCTGTCGGTAACGATGTGTCCGCGGAAAACCGAACAGCAATTGTGTACGTGGCTCCCAACCATTCCACTTTGCGTGTCTGCTCATAATCGCCCATTTTGATCGTCTTTCTCGGCTGTACGATAACAGGCTTTTTTACGATAATCTCATTGGGATTGCGTTTGCTATGGCATGCAGTCAGCGTGCTGGCAATCAATATTCCCAATGCTGAATATTGAATTTTTCTCATCGTTTTATACTGCTTTGCGTGCAAAGGTACTAAAATTCTAACAGTAAATGCTTATCTTTGCAAGCAAATTATACATTAAGAAAATGAAGATAAATCTGTTGATATTCTTGTTGACAATGTTCACTGCTCTTTCCTGTACGCACAAGAAACCTGCCGACAAAGCCAATTTTGTGGACACAATACCTATGATGGTGCTGCAAATACAGAAATGCTCGCGTCTATATACCACTGAGTTTCGTGTGCACAAAATCATTACGCACAATGATCAGAAGAAATTGACCGGCAGATTCCTGCGTCATGATTTCAGCATCGACCTGCCTCTGGGGAAGCGTAAGGTGGCTATTCCGATGGATGCTACACTAAAAGCTTATGTGGATTTCAGTGACTTTTCGGCTGATCAGATTCATCGCAGAGGTCGAAAGATTGAGATCATCCTTCCTGATCCGCGTGTTACGCTCACGTCGAGTCGTATCAATAATCGTGATGTCAGGCAGTTTGTGGCCCTCACTCGCTCACGTTTCACCGACGAAGAACTGTCGGCCTATGAGCGGCAGGGGCGTCAGGCTATCATTAATGATATTCCGCGGATGGGTATTATCGCCCAAGCACAGGAAAGTGCTGCGCGTATACTGATTCCGATATTACGTCGGATGGGATATGAGGAACAAAATATTACTATTACGTTCCGCAAACAATTTACATTTGGTGATATCGTTTTATTCTTAAATCAAATATCAGAACGAAATGAAAAAGTTAACCCATAGATTCTTTTCTGCCCTCGATTATATCTCACGTTTGCACGGGTTGTCACTCATCATTGCTATTGTAGCAGTCGTTATTTTGCTTGGCCTTATCGTTTGGGGGCTTAGAGGGACTTCCGTCGGCATTACGCAGAATGACCGAATCAGCGTGACGCCCACACAGATACGTGCTATTGAAGATATCGGTGAATGGGAGTTTCTCTCCGTCAGCGATGAAGAACTTATTGATACTGTTGCTCACGGTTTTTTCGGCGACAGCGAATTAGTGCGTATTTATTATGGAACATTGCGTCTCGGCATCAACCTTCACGAGGCTACTCCTGGTTGGATCAAAGCAGAAAAAGATTCAGTTGTTGTCCGGCTACCTCCGGTCAAACTCCTCGATAATGATTTCATTGATGAGGCTCGCACAACTTCATTCTTTGAAAGTGGAACTTGGACGGGACAGGATCGTGATGTTCTCTATCAGCGGGCTTGCCGGACGATGCTTCACCGCTGTCTGACGCCTCAAAATGTCAGTATTGCCGAACAGAATGCTCGTGACCAATTCCGTAAGTTGATGCTGTCAATAGGATATGAAAAAGTAAGTATTCAATTTGAAAAGACAGACAGGAGAGGCAATAAGAAATAGTTAATTTTAGGGAAAAAGTATAGCTGTCTGGGGAAATATGGAAAGGAAATGTTTGGCAGACTCAATAAAAAGCATTACCTTTGCACTGCATTTTGCAAAATAACAACAAATTAATTCATTTTATAAGTAGTATGAATCATTACGAAACCGTTTTCATTTTGACTCCCGTTTTGTCTGATGAACAGATGAAGGAAACGGTCGCTAAGTTCACGAAACTGCTTGCCGATAATGGTGCAGAGATTGTGAATGAGGAGATCTGGGGGCTGAAGAAGATGGCCTATGCTATTGAAAAGAAGTCGACGGGTTTTTATAACTTGTTGGAATTCAGAGCAGAGCCGTCTGTAATTAAAACTCTCGAGACCGGATTCCGCCGAGATGAGAAAGTCATTCGCTTTATGACAGTCAAGCTCGACAAGTATGCGGTTGAATATGCAGAGAAGAGAAAGAGCAAATACGCTAAAAAAGAGGAGGCTTAATTATGGCAGAACAGAGATCATCAGAAATCCGTTACTTGACTCCGCCGTCAGTAGATACGAAGAAAAAGAAATATTGCCGCTTTAAGAAGAGTGGTATTAAGTATATCGACTATAAGGATCCCGAGTTCTTGAAGAAGTTCTTGAATGAGCAGGGTAAAATTCTCCCGCGCCGTATTACAGGTACATCTCAGAAGTATCAGCGCCGTGTGGCACAGGCTATCAAGCGTGCTCGCCAGATCGCTTTGCTTCCTTATGTGACCGATTTGATGAAATAATTAAACGAGGAGGGAAACAGAATGGAACTCATACTGAGAGAAGATATTATCGGACTGGGCTATAAAAACGATATCGTTACCGTGAAGAACGGTTATGGTCGCAACTATTTGATTCCGACAGGTAAGGCAGTTATCGCTTCGGATTCTGCTAAGAAAGTTCTTGCAGAGAATCTGAAACAGCAGGCACATAAACTGGCTGCTATCAAGGCTGATGCCGAGAAGCGTGCCGAAGCGTTGCAAGATGTGGCTTTGGTTATTGAGGCTAAGGTTTCAGCAACGGGCGTAACTTATGGCTCAGTAAATGCTGCCACAGTGGCAGAAGAATTGAAAAAACGGGGTATTGAAGTTGATCGCAAGATCATTACAATGCACGATATTAAGAAAGTGGGTGACTTTGAGGCAACGATTCATTTTCACAAGGATGTTGAAGTGAAAGTTCCTGTGAAAGTTGTTGCAGAGAATGCCGCTGTGGAAGAAGCTCCCGAGGCAGAGGTTTCGGCTGAAGTCAAGGTAGAGGAAGCTCCTGTTGCAGAAGTAGAAGTCTCTGTTACAGAAAACGAGGAATCCGCAGCAGAATAACATTTGCACTGTAAAGCAAATCTATATGAATCCCGATCGCTACGCAAGTAAGCCGTCGGGATTTTTTATGTTTAATGAACAGGTATGTCGGTTGGTATTAGGAAGACACTAATAATCATTAATTTAACCGGCATACGCTGTTTGGTTCGCGATATTTTTATTACTTTTGCATCTCTGAAATAATAAAAGTATATAATATTAAGGTATATGAAAGCATTTGTTTTTCCCGGACAGGGAGCGCAGTTTGTCGGTATGGGTAAGGAACTTTACGACAACAGCCCGTTGGCAAAAGAACTTTTTGATAAAGCAAACGACATTCTCGGGTACAGAATCATAGATATTATGTTCAACGGAACGGATGAAGAGTTGAAGCAGACGAAAGTTACTCAGCCAGCCGTTTTCCTCCACAGCGTGATCAGTGCATTGTGTATGGGCGACGCATTTAAGCCTTCGATGGTAGCAGGACATTCGCTCGGCGAGTTCTCTGCATTGGTAGCAGCCGGCGCGTTAAGCTTTGAAGATGGCTTGAGATTGGTTTATGCTCGTGCTATGGCGATGCAGAAGGCCTGTGATGTGGCTCCTAGTACGATGGCAGCTATCATCGGTCTGTCTGATGAAAAGGTAGAAGAGATTTGCCGTGAAGTAAGTACGGCAGGCGATGTGGTTATTCCTGCTAATTATAACTGCCCCGGTCAGTTGGTGATTTCGGGTAATGTAGGTGCCGTTAACGCTGCGTGCGAAAGGCTGAAAGCTGCCGGTGCCAAACGGGCATTGCCTTTGAAGGTGGGTGGAGCATTCCATTCGCCGTTGATGAAGCCTGCCAAGGACGAATTGCAAGAGGCTATTGAGAAGACCGACTTCAACGATCCGAAGTGTGCTGTGTACCAAAACGTAGATGGGAAACCGCATACCGCAGCCGCAGATATCAAGGCCAATTTGATTTCGCAACTCACGAGTCCCGTCCGTTGGACATCGAGCGTGCAGAATATGGTGGCCGACGGTGCTGATGATTTTACCGAATGCGGTCCCGGCAAGGCTTTGCAGGGAATGATTGCCCGCATTGCCAAAGACGTAAAGGCACATGGGATAGAGGCCTAAGCGAACGGATTTTCACAGTTTCTCCTTATTTGCGGGAGAGGGACAGACAACCGAAGTGAACAAAAAAAAGATTATTATTTATCAGACTTTACCGCGACTTTTCGGCAATCGGAATCTCACTCGCAAGGTGAATGGTACGCTTGCCGAAAACGGTTGTGGTAAGTTGAGCGACTTTGATGCACCCACATTGAGGCGCATCCACACGCTCGGAGTCACTCATATTTGGTATACGGGCGTAGTTCGTCATGCTACTGCTACCGATTATTCACGATACGGCATTCCTCGTCAGCATCCAGCTGTGGTGAAGGGACGTGCAGGATCGCCTTACGCCATCACTGATTATTATGATATCGACCCTGACTTGGCTGACGATGTGGAACAACGGATGGACGAGTGGAGCGAGCTTGTTGACCGAACACACGCCGCGGGGATGCGTGTGATCATTGATTTTGTGCCCAATCACGTAGCGCGTCAGTACCATTCGATTGTCAAGCCTGCCGATGTCCGAGATCTTGGTGAGGACGATGACGCTGGCAAGCGTTTCGATTTACAGAACAACTTCTATTATTGTACGGGAGAACCTTTTGCGCCTCAGTTCGATTTAAAGTGCGGAGCAGCCGAACCGTATGTTGAAATGCCCGCCAAGGCGACGGGAAACGACCGTTTCGACAGCCATCCCGGCATCAACGACTGGTACGAGACGGTGAAGCTAAATTACGGAATAGATTATTGCGATGCCGGCGGGCGCAGCGAACACTTCGACCCCGTGCCCAATACGTGGATTAAAATGACCGATATTCTGCTCTTTTGGGCAGCCAAAGGCGTGGACGGTTTCAGGTGCGATATGGTCGAGATGGTGCCGACTGCCTTTTGGGCTTATGCCACGCAGATTGTCAAAGAACGATTTCCCGGACTGTTGTTTATCGGCGAGGTCTATGACCCGGAGCAATATCGTAGTTACATCGACAGCGGATTCGATTATCTTTATGATAAAGTAGGAATGTACGATTGTGTCCGTGCGGTTATACGCGGAGAGCGGCCTGCCTCGTCAATCACTTATCAATGGCAGGCTGTCGGTGATATGACCGACCGAATGTTGTATTTCTTAGAGAACCACGACGAGCAGCGTGTGGCCAGTGATTACTTCTGCGGAGAAGGTCGGAAAGCCCTGCCCGGACTGATCGTTAGTGCCCTGATGCAGACCAATCCCTTTATGTTGTATGCCGGACAGGAGTATGGTGAGCGAGGAATGGACCGCGAAGGCTTTAGCGGAACAGACGGGCGGACCACCATTTTCGACTATTGGGCTGTGGATGCCATATACAAAGGCTATTTCAAACGTGCAGCGTTAACGGCCGAACAGAAGCATTTGGCCTTGCGATACCAGCAGATTCTGCGGATTGCTAATCGCGAAAAGGCTGTGCGTGAGGGCAGATTCTTCGATCTGATGTATGTCAATCCACAGTCGTGGCAGTTCAATCCCTATTCTCAGTTTGCGTTCCTGCGCAAGTGTGACGATGACGTGTTGTTGGTCATCGTCAACTTCTCGGGACAGCGTGTGCTGCTCAATGTCAATATTCCCGGCCACGCTTTCGACTATCTTGGGATGTCAGAGCGCGAGGTGGCAGCCACAGATCTGCTGACAGGTGAGAGTTGTCTCTTTTCCTTGAAGCGCGACGGGACCTTGCCGGCAGACATCCGCCCGTATGGCGGGCGTATTTATAAATTCAGTATGAAGATGGAAAAGAACGGCTATGTGCTCAATGAGCACAACAAGGAAGAGTTTCCGCCGGCTCACACGGCAGAGCATCTACTCAATCAAGTGATGGTTCAGATGTTCGGTTGCGAGCGATCGCGCAATGCCCATATCGAGCGGAAAAAGAGCAAGGTAAGTTATATTCTCGAACGTAAGCCAGACCGAAAGCAGGAGAAAGCCATTGAAACAAGGATGAACGAACTCATTGCCGAAGACCTGCCCGTGACTTATGAATATGTAGATCGCAACCATATCCCGGCAGATGTCAAGCTCGATCGTCTGCCCGACGATGCTTCCGAAACCATTCGTCTGGTACGTATCGGCCACTTCGACGTCTGTCCTTGTATCGGAAAACACGTGCGTTCGACCTCGCAGATCGGTCGTTTCGAGCTTCTCGGTACCAATTGGGACGAGTCGACCCACTCCTTCCGCATCCGTTTCAAGGTGGTGGCCTCTTAATTCATAATTCACAATTTATAATCCATCATTCGCACAGGTTTCTTATCGGGCCTTATTCTTTTTAGCAGGCAAAGTTCCTAATCCCGCGTCCATGATTCGCGTAGACGACTAATATTCCTTGTCTACGCGTTTATTTTTCTGTTCCCACAATGTCTCGTTGATTTGTCTGCTTGTTCACTCGTCTGCTTATCTACTCATAAAACCATTTACTCCTATAAGCCTTCGTCTACTCATCTACTCGTAGGTTCAACTCCTTTCCCTACGTTACTCCTAATTGTAGAGATACCGAACTTATTGAATTTTCATCGTGATGAGAAATTCGTCTCATCGTGATGAAACTAAATTATCATCGTGATGAAAATTCAGTACCATCGTGATGAAAATTCAGTACCATCGTGATGAAAATTCAATAAGTTCGGTATCTCTACAATTAGGAGTAACGTAGGGAAAGGAGTTGAACCTACGAGTAGATGAGTAGACGAAGGCTTATAGGAGTAAATGGTTTTATGAGTTGATAAGTAGATGAGTGAACAAAGAACAATGAAAGATTACGCAAATTAAGGATGATGAAACGAAGCTCAGCACTACGCCAATTATGAATTATACATTATGAATTAAAAACTACCGTATGGCAGTTTTTATGTTGTCTATTTGCAGATTTAAGAAAATGTAGTTACCTTGTTGCAGACAAATCCAATTAATTTCTTTAGCCATCTAAGTCAGGGTGTTGAGGGGCTGAACAAGTGAGATATGATTAAAGAAACAAATATAAGCAACAACGCGACGCGAAGAAATATTGATTTCTTTACATCTTTTAGTGCTTTGTACTTGGTTATCTCAGAAAAAGTCTTAACACACAATCTGATGTAGTATTTATTATGTCTTCTTCCTACGCGCGCGAGGATGAGCGATTGTCTTCACTTCCTTTCTTCTTGAAAGGAGGCACAGTATTTATACCCTCTTGCTGGATTATTTCAAGATCACAATAACAAATATTATTTATTCACTAAAATTATATGACAATGAGAGAAAATCAAGTAACAAACAGTGTTTATCGCCGACCCGAGATCACCGTCTTATGTGTTGCAACAGAGAGTTTAATCCTAGCCGGCAGTCCGGGTAGTGGAACACACAACCCGGGACAGGGTGGCGGTACGGTGCCTCACGGAGCTAAAGCAGAGGCCTTTGATCCGGATGGCGAGGAAGAAAGTAATTTGTGGAATGACTAAAACGCGAAGATGATGACAACGACGAAGAATTTGTTGTGTCTTGCTGCTGTCGGCCTATTGATATTTATGGCAAGTTGCTCGAACGATGCCATAAACCAAGAGACGGAGAGGGAAGAAGCCGCCATCAAAGGGTATACTGGACAAGGCTCTTTTATTTCGGATAAGGTGGCTACACGCACATCGATGGACTGGGATAGCGGTACATTCTTTTGGGAGGCAGACGATTATATCTACGTGAGAGACGATCATAACACTTTCAGGAAGATCAGCAACACCAATCCCGGACCTCGGCAACCTGTCTTTGACTTTGAGTTGCCCAACAGCGACTTTACCAAGAACTCATACTTGGTCTACTATCCTGGTACGAAAGGGTATAACGACCAGGTGACCATTGCTTCCGAACAGACGCAGAAGGCTCCCAACAATACCGATCATTTCGGTGACTCGGGCGACTGCGGCATAGGATTGGCTACGAAGCAGAACGGCCGATTCAGGTTCAAGCTCAATCATAAGGCTGCTTATCTCCGTTTCTTGCCTTATACCAGTCATCAGTTTGTCAGTACCTATATCACGAAGATTGAGGTGACTTCGAATAACAACATCGCCGGAACTTATAAGCTTGATCCAGCTTCCGGTAAACTCGTTGGTTCGGGGAGTCAGAAGACCATCGCGCTCATCATCGATGATGCAGCCGGTTATACGCATGGTTTCCCTTTGAAGAACAATGCACCGAACAGTCAGCTTAACAGTGCTTTTATGGTTATTGCTCCCGGAAAACACAGGCTCACCATCAAGTATTATGTCAAGGATATTCAGACCGGAGTAGATGGTGTTATCACCGACGAGTATGGTTCGCTCGATTATCAGGTGGGCAGCTATTATAGCATTGAGTCACGGTTAGATGTGGCGGCCTACGACAATAAGGTCTATATGTGGGACGCCATGACCGACTATTGGAAGGACTTCGAAGATGTTCAGCCCGCACTCAACAGCGATCTGCCCAATTCCAACTATCCTCGGAATGCAGGTGACAGCCGCTGGTTTAATACGACTCTGATGAACGGTACAGGAACACGGCAGGCTACACACATGGCAAAAGACTGTCCCAATATCAACGAAATAATGTGGTATGCCCATAAAGGCGACCCGCATTGGGATGACGTCAAACTCTGGACTGTACTCAAACACCTGTATAAAGGTGGTCTGTGGCTCAAAAAAGCATATGCCATCGCATCAGACAACGGCGGAATGAGCCTAATGCGCTGAAAGAATCGTATAATGGTAAAGACTATCGTCGAGGTACGAAAGCTATGCAGAAGGAATTTCCTTTCAGGGTGAAAGGCTATCCGCAGACACCTCCTGCTGACAATACCAATTACTTCTATCTGCCGCAATAGATAATTATCTATACGGGGAAATCAGACAGGGAATAGGAAGAGGCATGGGACTTGAAGGACAGTACTGGACTTCCACCTGCTATGCTCTGCCTACAACGGCTGAGGGTAAAATGTTTTACGGTGCATTCAACTTCACTTTCAAAAGAACCCATGTAGGAGTACATCGAAGCACGCGCGAGGCTGGAATGCGGTGCGTGAAGTTCAATTAATCTAACACTGAAAACCTACATAGCTTTCCAAAGAAAAGCTATGTAGGTTTTCAGCATAACCAAAAGGCCAAGATCTCCTTAATCTTTATCCAAACGCGTGTTTGCTTTGTCAAAACGGGAACATTATTTCGCTGTCTGCATTTTTTTTCTTTCCTTTGCAAGTGCTTATGAAAACGAATATACCCATCCTCACTATCACTGGCTCCGACAGTACGGGTGGCTCTGGTGTTCAGGCAGATATCAAGACGATTTCGGCGCTGGGCGGGTATGCCTTGTCGGCAATCACGGCGATTACAGTTCAGAACACGCTCGGTATTCAGGAGTTTTTCAATCTGCCGGCCAATATCGTTGCCGGCCAAATTGAGGCTATTATCAATGATATTCAACCGGAGGTGGTCAAGATCGGTATGATTCGGAGCGTAGGTACACTGAATGCAGTGGTTGGCGCGCTGTCTAAGTATAAACCGCGGCAGACGATCTACGACCCGATTGTCTATTCGAGTCGGGGTGATGTTCTGATGGCCGACGATGTGATTGCACAAGTGAAGTGTCAGTTGTTGCCGCTCATCGATTTGGTCATTGTACGTGAACGCGATGCAGCCTATTTTATGCGCGGCAAGGGGGCGGACACGGTCGGTAGAGATCAGATAGCATCGTGGTTCGGGACTTTCGGTTGCTGCAACGTGATAATGCAGGAAGATCTTCTGCCGCAGTATGCACATGGATTGGGAAACAGTCTGGCTTCGGCCATTGCTGTTTATTTGGGTCAGGGATTGCCAATGGACGAGGCCCTGAGCCGTTCCAAGACGTTTATGAATCAGCAGATACGAGTCGCTTCAGACCTGACAGGGCGGAGCAGCGAACTTTATAATGAATTTGTCAGCGAGGTAATGGCGCATCACCGTACCAATAGCGACGTGCATTTTTATGCCGATTGCCTGAATGTGAGTAGCAGATATCTGGCTCAAGTTACCAAACGTATCTCAGGGAAATCGCCCAAGAGTATCATCGACGATTATCTTATCAGTGAAATCGAGCAGCAACTCAAAACCACGGACAAAACTGTTCAGGAGACGGCTTATGCTTTCGGATTTTCGTCACAGGCGCATTTCACTAAATTCTTTAAGAAGATGAAAGGTATATCTCCAAGTCGGTACCGTAAAAAATAAATATCATTATGACTGAAAACAGACAAACATTGAACCGCAACTTGGCTCAGATGCTTAAGGGCGGAGTGATTATGGACGTGACAACTCCCGAACAGGCTCGTATTGCCGAGGCTGCGGGTGCGTGTGCAGTGATGGCGCTCGAGCGCATTCCGGCTGATATTCGTGCAGCTGGCGGTGTTTCGCGGATGAGCGATCCGAAGATGATCAAAGGTATTCAAGCTGCCGTTTCCATCCCGGTGATGGCCAAGTGCCGCATCGGCCACTTTGCCGAGGCGCAGATTTTGCAGGCTATCGAGATCGATTATATCGACGAGAGCGAGGTGCTTTCGCCTGCGGACGATGTTTATCACATTGACAAGACCCGTTTCGACGTACCTTTCGTCTGCGGTGCGAAGAATTTGGGCGAAGCTTTGCGGCGCATTGTCGAAGGTGCAACGATGATTCGGACGAAAGGCGAACCGGGCACTGGTGACGTGGTGCAGGCCGTGACGCATATGCGGATGATGCAGAGCGAGATTCGCAGAATCGGTTCGATGCGCGACGATGAACTGTTTGAGGCCGCCAAACAGCTTCAAGTTCCGTTCGAGTTAGTGCAGTATGTGCACGATAATGGCAAGCTCCCCGTGGTGAACTTTGCAGCTGGCGGTGTGGCTACTCCTGCCGATGCAGCGCTGATGATGCAACTGGGTGCAGAGGGTGTGTTCGTCGGATCGGGCATCTTCAAGAGTGGAAATCCGGCTAAGCGGGCTGCCGCCATCGTGAAAGCCGTAACCAATTACAACGATGCCAAGATGCTAGCCGAACTTTCCGAAGACCTTGGCGAGGCGATGGTAGGCATCAATGAGCAGGAGATTCAGCTGTTGATGGCTGAGAGAGGCAAGTAATGAGAATTGCCGTATTAGCATTACAGGGAGCTTTTATCGAGCATCGGCGGATGCTGTCTGCATTGGGTGCAGACAGTTTTGAGATCAGACAGGCAGCCGATTGGAACCAACCGAAAGACGGGCTGATCATTCCCGGCGGCGAAAGTACCACCCAACTCAAACTGCTTCGTGAGCTCTGTCTGCTCCATCCCATCCAAGAGGCAATCCGCGGAGGATTACCCGTCTTTGGAACCTGTGCCGGACTGATTCTTTTGGGAAAACAAGTAGACGACAAGTCGTATGACGGCATTTCGACAATGGATATTGCTGTACGCCGCAATGCTTATGGCCGTCAGCTGGGAAGTTTCTATGTTGAGGCGCCGTTTGATGGAGTAGGGGACTCGGTTCCGATGACTTTCATCCGGGCTCCTTATATAGAAGCATTGGCATCAGCAGATTGTCAAGCCTTGGCAATAGTCGGCGGACATATCGTTGCTGCTCGGCAAGGACATCAGTTGGTGACGGCTTTCCATCCGGAATTGAATGAAGACACACGTATTCATCAGTATTTTTTGGATATGATCGTATAAAAAGAAGAGCAGTTCAAATGTCTGAACTGCTCTTCTTTTTTATTTTGTCTCGATCTCTTCTTTCATATCGATGAATTGCTTGTCTGCATCGTAAAACTCATATTGCAGAAAAGCGAGCTTCTGAGAAGAGAGAACGTGCACGCCGAAACCGTATTTCAACTGCCATTTGCGCTTCAATGAGACAACGCCTTGGTTGATATACGCCGCCACATAAGGGTGAACGTGCAGATAAAACTTCCTGATACCAATCTTATTAACTAATCGGTCAATTTTACTCTCGAGCTGATCTGTAAACAGAATACTTGATTTAATCTTTCCTTTTCCAAAACAGGTAGGGCATGTTTCTTCAACGTTGACATCCATTGCAGGGCGAACTCGCTGGCGCGTGATCTGCATCAGACCGAACTTACTCAATGGAAGGATGTTGTGACGAGCTCTGTCTTTCTGCATATTCTTGCACATTCGCTCGTAAAGCATCTGCCTGTCTTCGGCCAAATTCATATCAATGAAGTCGACAACGATGATTCCTCCCATATCGCGCAGG
The DNA here is from genome assembly GCF_000613725.1 of Hoylesella pleuritidis JCM 14110. Taxonomy (GTDB): domain Bacteria; phylum Bacteroidota; class Bacteroidia; order Bacteroidales; family Bacteroidaceae; genus Prevotella; species Prevotella pleuritidis. The sequence continues at coordinate 22,861 of NZ_BAJN01000005.1, read as the reverse complement.
CGCAATTGGCGGGCCAATTCGTCTGCTGCGCCGAGATTAACGTCCAATGCATTAGCCTCTTGTCCGCTCACTTGACGCGACCGATTGCCGCTATTCACATCCACAACGTGCAGTGCTTCGGTATGTTCAATAATGAGATAAGCACCATGTTTGTAGTTGACGGTCTTGCCGAAGCTCGATTTGATTTGCTTGGTGATGTTGAAATTGTCAAAGATCGGCGTCTTGCCCGAGTACAGTTTCACGATGCCAGCCTTTTCAGGGGCTATCAAAGAGACATAGTGTTGTACTTCTTTAAACACATCATTGTCATTGACGTAGATGTTCTCGTAAGTCGGATTGAAAAGATCGCGCAGCAAAGCGACAGCTCGTCCGGTCTCTTCAAACACTAATTGGGGTCGTTTCTGTGTTTTCTGAACTTTCTCAATAGCTGTCTCCCAACGCTTGTTCAGCACTTTCAATTCGGCATCTAATTCGGCTACTCGTTTACCTTCGGCCACCGTTCTGACAATAACGCCGCAGTTTTTAGGCTTAATGCTGTGGATGAGTTGTTTGAGTCGGGCACGTTCTTCGCCACTTTTGATCTTGGATGAAACCGACACTTTATCATTGAAAGGAATCAGAACTAAGAATCGTCCGGCAAAAGACAGTTCGCCGGTCAGGCGTGGTCCTTTGGTGGAAATCGGTTCTTTGACAATCTGAACCAACACTTCTTGCCCCACGGTGAGCGTAGTCTGCACGCTTCCGTCTTTCTTTAAGTCGGGCAATCGGGATGCTTTTGCAAAGGGATAAAGTTTTTTTCGGTCGCTCTGTACCTGTTTGAGATACTTCTCGTAAGAGTTAAATTGGCTTCCTAAGTCAAGATAATGAAGAAAGGCATCGCGTTCATATCCAACATCTACGAAGCAAGCATTGAGCCCGGGCATCAGTTTTTTGACCTTCGCCACGTAGATATTTCCAACAGAAAACGAAGCCGATCGCGGTTCGTTCTGATACTCCACGAGATTCTTGTCCTCTAAGAGTGCGATCGAGATTTCTTTCTGTTGAACGTCAATTACAACTTCGCTGGTCATTCTTTTACTTGAAAACTTAGTGTATTTAATAAAAAAGGTATGTCAAAAAATCCTCGCCGGATACATTGACATACCCCAGTCAGAAAAGACTGTCGAGCCAAATGGATTTACTTGCTCTTATGTCTGTTCTTCCGTAATCTCTTTTTACGCTTATGCGTTGCCATCTTGTGGCCCTTTTTCTTTTTACCGTTTGGCATAATTCTTAAATTTAATTTGTTTGTTATAAGTTGTTGATATTCCTCGATTCGGAACCGGCCACATTCAGCCTTTCATCTGCTCGATGAAACTCTTGGCAGGCTTGAAGCTCGGAAGATCGTGTGCTTCGATGTTGATAGTCGTATTCTTCAAGATGTTACGGGCTGTTTTGGCAGCGCGGTGTTTGATGATGAAACTGCCGAAACCCCGCAGATAGACATTTTCTCTTTTCTCTAAGAGGCTATCTTTAACGGTGTCCATAAATCCTTCTACAACGGCAGCGACATCCCTTTTGGGGACTCCAGTCTTCTCTGCAATCTCATTGATTATATCAGCTTTTGTCATTGTATGATTTGTTATTATTGTTGTGATACTTAACTCCTTATTCCAAATGAGTGTGCAAATATACGAGTTTTTTGCGTGAAAAGGAAATTTATTTCGCATTTTTTGCCGATTCGCCCGATAATTTTTTGTAGAACTATTTCTGTTTCAATTGTTTAGAAGTTGCGATTAATGGCTTTTCGTCCTGCGATTAACAGTTTATCACGCTGCGTTTAACGGTTAATCGGCGGGCAATTAACGGTTAGTGACGTACGTTTAACGGCTAATCGTCAGCATTCTGTCGTATAGGCAAGAAACATTCAGCCTGATTTACCGTTTTGTTCGAGGATTTTGCGTACTTTTGCAGTGATGGATGTGCGCAAGATCATACACGTCGATATGGATGCTTTCTTTGCTTCGGTCGAGCAAAGAGAGCATCCCGAGTTACGGGGACGGGCTATTGTTGTGGGGGGCGACGGTCCGAGGGGTGTGGTTTCCACGGCAAGCTACGAAGCCCGACGCTTCGGTATACATTCGGCAATGGCTATGTGCAGGGCCCGAAAGCTTTGTCCACAGCTCATTATTGTGCGTCCGCATTTCAGTTTCTATCGGGAGGTGTCGCATCAGATACAAGATATCTTTCGTGAATACACCGATACGATCGAACCTCTATCTATCGACGAGGCCTTTCTCGATGTCACCTATAATGAAGGTGGAATCGAACGGGCTGAAGAGTTGGCCGTAGAAATCAAGCGAAAAATCAGAGAGCGGACCCAACTGACAGCTTCTGCGGGTGTTTCTTATAACAAGTTTTTGGCTAAAATTGCATCGGATTATCGCAAACCCGATGGGTTTTTCACGATTTCCGAGGCCCAATCGCTCGGCTTCATAGACCGACTGCCCATCGGAAAGTTCTGGGGTGTGGGACCGAAAACGGCCGAACGAATGCACCGAATGGGGATTTTTACGGGGGCACAGTTGCGGGAAGTACCGCAAAGTCATTTGCAAGAAGTTTTTGGAAAGGCTGGAAATGTTTATTATAACTTTGCTCGCGGTATCGATCTTCGTCCTGTTGTTACCGAGCACGAACGTAAATCAGTGGGCTGTGAGCAGACTTTTGGCGAAGACATCAGCAGTCGGTCGCAGGTCTTGATTGAGCTTTATCACACGGTGTTGGAACTGACTGACCGCATCGCTGCAGTTCACTTCGAGGGCAAAACGCTGACGTTGAAGGTGAAATTCTTTGATTTCGACCAGATTACCCGCAGTAAAACAGCGCAGAAAAGCCTGCACACCAAAGACGATATACTGCCGATGGCCAAGGCTTTGTTGAAAGAAGTTGACTTCTCTGCCGTCAATCCAATACGTCTCATCGGTTTGTCCGTCTCTCATCCGTTGGATTCCGAACCTGTCGATCGGGCCGAGTGGATTGAGGGTTATTTGCCGTTCGAGGAGTAAAATAAGGTTGCCGATTATTTGAATTGTGGTTATTTTAGTGTAACTTTGCAGGAAATTAAAATTAAATTTGCATCAATATGAAACAAACGAAAATAGTATGTTCCATCAGTGATTTAAAGTGTGAGCAAGACTTTATCCGCAAATTGTTCTTCGCCGGGATGAATGTCGTGCGGATGAATACGGCCCACGCCACTCCTGATGGCATTCGGAAGATTATCCGTAATGTGCGGGCTGTCTCACCGCATATCGGCATTCTGATCGATACGAAAGGCCCTGAGGTTCGTACGACTGGTGTTGCTGCCCCCATTCCGTATAAGACCGGTGAGACAATTAAAATCTTCGGGCGGCCCGAAATGGAGACTTCGCACGATATCATCAATGTTTCTTACGTTGACATAGCAAAAGATGTCAAGGTGGGCGACGATTTGCTCTTCGACGATGGAGCTTTGGATATGAAAGTGATCGGTGTTGAAGGTCCGATGTTGATAGCTCGTGTGGAGAACGACGGTGTGTTAGGTGCTCACAAAAGCGTGAATGTTCCAGGCGAACATATTGACCTTCCGGCGCTCACTGAGAAAGATCGGCACAATATTTTACTTGCAATCGAAGAAGATATCGACTTTATTGCTCACTCGTTCGTACGTAATGCGGCCGATGTCAAGGCTGTACAAGATATTCTCGATGCGCACGGAAGTGACATTAAAATCATATCGAAGATAGAGAATCAGGAGGGAGTAGACAACATAGACGAGATTATCGATGCTTCATATGGCATTATGATTGCGCGCGGCGACTTAGGAATTGAAGTGCCAATAGAGAAGATTCCAGGTATTCAAAGGCAGATTATTCGCAAGTGTGTGATGAAGAAGAAGCCTGTGATTGTGGCTACCCAGATGCTGCACACGATGATTAATAACCCTCGTCCCACACGAGCTGAGGTGACGGATATCGCCAATGCCATTTACTCTAATACCGATGCACTGATGTTGAGTGGCGAAACCGCCAGCGGAAAATATCCCGTCGAGGCTGTGGAAACGATGGCTGCAGTGGCCGAACAGGCAGAAAAGGACCGATTCGGAATCAGAGATTACGACATCGTCTTAAATGACAACTGCACGCAGAAAGAGTTTTTGGCTTATTCAGCGATTGATTCCACGCGCCGGTTGGGTGTTGCCGGCATCATCACCGATAGCGAAACGGGTGAGACGGCGCGCAATATCGCAGCCTTTCGCGGACCAACCCCCGTACTTGCCATTTGTTATAAGGAAAAGACGCAACGTTGGCTCAATCTTAGTTACGGCATCATTCCCATCTATCAAAAGGAGCATCAGAGTGCTGAGTATATGTTTACTGCAGCGATCCGGATGCTTCGTCAGAAGGGATATATCACGCTCGATGATAAGATTGCGTATTTAAGCGGTAGCTTCGGAGAGCGTGGCGGCACTACGTTTGTTGAAATCAATCGTGTTCGTCAGGTGTTCGATAAGTCGTATGAGTTCCATCTTCCGCAGCACGTAGAACGTTGACCGCTCATCTGTTTGTAACGAAACAATTTATTAAAAGCGCTGAATCTGATTTTGATTCGGCGCTTTTGATTTGTTTTCTTTTTAAGTATAAGCAAATATTCAGTATTATTCAGATACGGAAAAAATTGTTTATCGGCATCGAAATTCTCCTTATTTTTATTACAAAGCCTGACAACACCAACGACTTACCTTAATCATTACACCTACTCCGGGTACTTCTTTCAACAGATAATACTTCTTGCTTTGTCGTACAAGTTTACCGTTTAATCCCTTTAATGGACCATATTTAACAGTGACTGGACTTCCTACTTTCAGCTTTGCTTCATCTCCGCTGATGTATTTACGCATTTCCAATTCTGGATTACACATCAGGCGAAATTCATTCATCTGTTTGGCCGGAATCTCATAATAATCTTGGTGCTCTCTATCCTTACGTATGATAGCGATCTTATGATGAGTTTCACGGACTATTTTACGGATTTCTTGCTCTGTGATTGATTTTTCAATAAAGGCGAGATTACGGACAACGGGTTTCAAAACGTGTCGTTTATGCTCCTCTTTGTCGATAACCCAAATGTATTCCATCGGTACAAAACATTCTATTCCTTTCTGTTGGAAATAGTCAACGACTTCTTTTTGTTTAGATGAAAATATTCGAACAGCATACCACGGATATTGACTCTTGGTGCTTTCCTGTTCTTCACACATTGTAGTTTTTATAGAGTCTTGTTCTGACCCTTCTTGAATTTTTTGTAAATTGCAATTCATATACAAGTTCTCTGTTCTTGAAATGCAAATTTAATAAATTCAATTGAATAATGCAAGAAGAATCCGTGCATTTACGGTTTTGCATATTTTCCTCGAATTTTGTTTTGTAGATTTGATAAAAAATTGTATTTTTGCATTCGTAGAACGTAATGGAATGCGTTTGTTGATGATAACTTTTGTTGTATATATTTACATATTTTAGATATATTGAGAATGGGATTACTTTCTAATTTATTCGGAAATAGAAATAAGGCGGGCAAGATCGGGGGAATGGAAGACTATATGACGTTGGTCAGGGTATACTTTCAAGCCTCGTTGGCTGCCAATTTAGGGATTACAAATTTGGCGATGTTACCTGATTTGCGAATGTTTAAATCTACGTTGCACGTACCGACCAAAACAATAAGTTGGGTGTAGGTGAAAAGGCACAGTGTCGAAAGATGCTGAAAGAATTGTATCGAAGCGATGACAATTTTTTCAAAGAGATTGATCAAAGTATACGAAAGAATTGTCATAAGATACAAGATGTGCAGGTTTATTTGATTCAATTCCAAGGCTTCACACAGGATTTGATGATGCTGATGGGTAATCTGATGAAATTCAAATTGCGTATGCCATCTCTTTTTAAGAAGGCAATTTACTCAATGACGGAGAAGACTGTGCACGACATCTTTGCAAAGAACGACTATACGGATGCCGGTGTAATGAAAACAGTGGTGAATATCCGGCAATATGATAAGCGATTAGGATTCAGTCAAAAGTGGATTACCGATTTTGTTTTTCAGGTGGTGATGTTGGCTAAGAAAGAGCCGCGGGCATCGAATAATAATCAAATGGGCAAGAAATAAATGAATTCTGGTCTGATTGGTATAGCTTTGCTAAAATATCTTTCGATTCTTTTGGAACTTTAAACTAATTGGACTAAATTTGCAGACAAATTGTACATCTATGACCGCTGATGAGAAAACCTTGACACAATTTACCACTCGCATTCGACAGATGATTCTTCAATACAAAGAGATTAAGCAGGAGAATGATGCGTTATATGAGTTGGTGGATGAGTGCGAAGGAAAGATCAAGCAGTTGGAATGTCAGTTGACTCAGGCAAGAAATGATTATAATGCTTTGAAAATGGCTAAAATGATCGAGATAACGGATGTTGATATGGAGTCAGCTCGGAAGCGATTGAGTAAGCTGATAAGGGATGTGGATAAGTGTATAACGCTACTGAACGACAAATAGCAGGAGCGATGACAGAAGACAACAGAGACAAACTCAATATAAGATTGCACATTTACGATACCGATATTCCCGTGACTATCGCGCGTGAGGATGAAGAAGATTATCGCAATGCGGCTAAACTTATTACGGATACAATCAATGCTTACGCCGTGCATTTTAAAGGACGCAGGAGCGATAAGGAATTGTTGTATATGGCTCTCATTGAAATAGCACTCAGGTTTGAGCAGGAATCAGGACGCAATGATACTGCTCCATACAGTAATATTCTCGTGAAGTTGACTTCTGAAATCGAAGATGCTCTGAAAGATTGATGTTTTTTGAGAAATCTTTTACAGACTGTCGGGATGTGAATGGATAAAAGAATATTACAAAATAAATATTATGATTGTAGCAACAATAATTATTGCAGCCGTGTCATTCATCGTCGGTGGATTGGCAGGTTACGCTGTTTTTCGTTATGTGATCAAGGGAAAGTATAATGAAATGATAGATGCAGCCACGAAAGAAGCTGATGTCGTGAAAGAAAAGAAACTGTTGGAGGTGAAAGAAAAGTTCCTCAATAAGAAGAGCGAACTTGAAAAAGAGGTCCAGTTGCGTAACCAAAAGATTCAGCAAGGTGAGAACAAACTTAAACAGCGTGAGATTTCTTTGAATCAGCGTCAAGAAGAATTGGCAAAGCGAAAGCAGGAAGTTGAGCAAAATCAACAACGTATAGATAACGAAAAGAAGTTGCTCAGCATTAAGCAAGAAGAGCTGGAGAAGATGCAGAGTCAGGAACGCGCTAAACTGGAAGAGATGTCAGGACTCAGTGCGGAAGAGGCTAAGAGTCGGCTTGTTGAGAGTTTGAAAGACGAGGCACGCACTGATGCCGCCAGCTATATCAATGAGATTATGGATGAGGCGAAACTTAATGCCAATGCGCAGGCTAAAAAAATTGTTATTCAAACCATACAGCGCGTAGCTACGGAGACAGCCATTGAGAATTCGGTCAGTGTGTTCCATATCGATAATGATGAAGTGAAAGGTCGTATTATCGGTCGTGAGGGGCGCAATATCCGCGCACTTGAAGCTGCTACCGGTGTCGAAATCGTGGTAGACGACACGCCCGAAGCTATCGTTATTTCAGCTTTTGACCCTGTACGTCGTGAGGTTTGCCGTCTGGCTCTACACCAGTTGGTGGCTGATGGGCGCATTCATCCCGCGCGTATTGAGGAAGTTGTGGCCAAAGTTAAGAAGCAATTAGATAACGAGATTATTGAAACCGGCAAGCGAACAGCCATTGACCTGGGTATTCACGGTCTTCACCCGGAGCTGATTCGTATTGTAGGAAAGATGAAATACCGTTCGTCTTACGGTCAGAATCTATTGCAGCACGCGCGTGAAACAGCCAACCTCTGTGCTGTAATGGCTTCGGAGTTGGGCTTGAATCCGAAAAAAGCCAAGCGTGCAGGGCTTTTGCACGATATCGGTAAGGTTCCCGATGAGGAGAGCGAACTGCCGCACGCACTTTACGGAGCTAAGATCGCAGAGAAATATAAGGAAAAGCCCGATATTTGTAACGCCATTGCAGCCCATCACGATGAAGTGGAGATGAACACACTTTTGGCTCCTATCGTTCAGGTTTGCGATGCTATTTCAGGCGCTCGACCCGGTGCGCGTCGTGAAATAGTAGAAGCTTATATCAAGCGTCTCAATGATTTAGAGGCTATTGCAATGAGTTATCCCGGCGTAACAAAGACTTATGCCATTCAGGCCGGCCGTGAATTACGTGTCATTGTAGGGGCAGATAAGATGGATGATGCTGAGTCTGAGAAGTTGAGCAGCGAAATAGCTACGAAAATTCAGAATGAGATGACTTACCCGGGACAGGTTAAAATCACCGTCATTCGTGAGACTCGCTCTGTAGCTTATGCAAAATAGAATGGCCGTTTGATTTTTATTCTAAAATCATTGGATAGCAGAATAGATTTAGTTTTAAAAGAGTGATAAGAATACCCGAGAGCAGACAACGGTCGTTCTCGGGTATTTAGTTTTCAACAATATCATTTTTGAGTTGTTCTCTATTCGTTAGTGGCAGAATACATTCATAGAAATAGATATTGACAAGATAAATATGATTGGATATTATATTTCTAACCAATTCCGAATAATCACACGCCCTTGTGGCGTAAGAATACTTTCGGGGTGGAATTGAATACCATGGAGGTCATAATGTTTATGTTTAAGCCCCATTATTTGGCCGTCGTTGCTAAGAGCGGTAATATCGAGAACACCAGGAAAATCTGCACGATTTACCACCCAACTATGGTAACGCCCCATTGTGATTTGTTCCGGAAGACCAGTAAAAATGGGGTCGTTTCCTAACTGTGTACCCATACTTGCTATACCATGATAGACATTAGGGAGATTCAAAAGGCCGCCACCATATACTTCGGCAATGGCTTGGTGACCGAGGCAAACTCCGAGAATTGATTTGCTATCGGCATAAACTCGTATGACATCAAGAAGCAGACCTGCTTCCGATGGAAGGCCTGGACCGGGGCTAAGAAGGATTTTATCGAACGCAGCGATTTGTGAAAGTTTAAAGCAGTCATTATACCAAACTGTGACATCAGCACCGAGTTCTTTCACTAAATGTGCGAGATTGTAAGTAAAGGAATCGTAATTATCGATAATAATAACCTTCATCTCATTCTCTTTTATTCCTGATTTGATTGATGAAATTTCTCAATTTATCTACATCCTTGATAGCAGGAGCAGTCTCGAAATACTTGTTGAGATTGATACCTATGCATCTGGGATGTTTAAAGTTGCGTATCGTTTCGACTTCATCAGGGCCGATTTTGCCACTTAAAAGAAAAGGTGTCTTTCCTTTATAGTGTGTTAAAAGTGACGGATTGAAGTAGCTTTCGTTCTTGTCCAAAGTCTCACTGCGTGTATCGAAGAGAAATAAATCTACGACGTTTTCGTATTCGCGACATTTTTCCAAATCGCTTTCTGTTTGTATACGAATGGTCTTGATGATTTTGATTCCAGGTTGGATATCCGGATCAAGGGTATTGCGAAGATTGTCGCACGTGGTGCGTGGTTCGTTTCCGTGAAGCTGGATGTAATCTAATTGGTAATTATATACTCGCGTGATAATGTTTTGTGGCATATCATCGACAAATACACCAACACGCTGCAACGGCTTCCCCTCGTTCAGATTAGCTTCTTCACCGATACGAGAAACGCGCCTCAACCGTTCCTCACTGTAATCGGGTACAATGCCGGCACCTGACGGAATCATTCGCACAAAGCGCGGATTTCTAGGGTAAAAGATAAATCCTATCAGGTCGATGTCTAATGTTGACACAGCGCGAATATTCTCAGAATTGCGCATTCCACATACTTTAATAATCATAGTTGTGTGCTGAATGAGTTTGAATGAAAGAAGCCCATCGTCAAAACGACAGGCTTCTTCGAATGTTTTACTATTTCTTTTGGACTTCTCATTAAAACTTCTGCAAAGTTAAAACATTTCTTTTAAATACCAAGCATCTTCTTTACTTTTTCTTTCTGATTTCTTCTTTTTCTCTGATTGCCATATAATAAAGGTGCAACATCATCGTTAAATAGATACAAAGAATTACGAATAAAACATTGGCCTATGACTATTTTTACACCTGAAACCGCCCTTCCGTCAGAGAAAACGTTAAGTCTTATCCGACAATTAGCATACAGTTATCGTGTGATTAGAATTAACGGAAAAACCGAAGTGTACAGCCTGAATTAAAGAATTGACAAAAATGAGTATATTAGTATCCCCTTCGCTGCTTTCAGCTGACTTTTTAGAACTGGGGCGCGAAATAGAAATGATCAATAAAAGCGAGGCAGACTGGTTGCATCTCGATGTGATGGATGGCGTCTTTGTACCCAATATCTCATTTGGTTTCCCCGTTTTGGAAGCTGTTTCAAAAGTTTGTACTAAACCGTTGGACGTGCATTTTATGATCGTTCATCCTGAACATTATATTCAACAGACAGCTAAAACGGGTGCAATGATGATGAGTGTGCATTACGAAACCTGTATACATCTGCACCGTGTGATACAAGAAATCCATGCTGCTGGAATGAAAGCGGGTGTCACCTTGAATCCGTCTACACCTGTGAGTGTTCTCGAAGATATTATTAGAGATGTGGATATGGTGATGCTGATGAGTGTGAATCCCGGATTCGGAGGGCAGAAGTTCATAGAGAATACCATCCGTAAGATAGAATGTCTGCGCCGAATGATTGCCAAATCAGGCAGTAAGGCGCTTATCGAAGTCGATGGAGGTGTACAAGAAGAAACAGCTCCGAGACTGGTACAGGCAGGAACAGACATCTTGGTCAGCGGCAGTTATATTTTCAAATCAGCAGATCCGTTTGCCATCATCCGTCATTTGAAAGAACTGAAAAAATGACGGCCTTAGTCTAATTGCAAGACTACATTGTGGGCTTTGGCTATTCTGCGCATATTCAGAATGGCATAACGCATACGTCCGAGTGCCGTATTAATACTGACATTGGTCAGTTCTGCGATTTCTTTAAACGACAAATCCTGATAGAATCGCATAAAAACCACCTCGCGTTGTGTGGCCGGCAGCAGATTCATTATTTTCTTCACATCACTCATTACTTGATCGTTAACATAACGATTCTCAACATTGAGGTCAAGAAGATCTGCCGGACTGAATTTAGATAAATCGTTATCATTGCCCTGTTCCACGGTTTTGTCCGATCGTTTACTGCGATACCAATCCATTATCACATTGTGAGCGATTCGCATTATCCACGCCCCGAACTTACCGGTGGTAGTATATTTCCCCTCCTGTAACTTGGTAATGATCTTCACGAAAGTTTCCTGAAAGAGGTCATTAGCCTGCTCGCGGTCACGAACCACGAAAAGGATATATGAAAAAAGCCTCGACTGGTTGCGTTCCAGCAGTATGTCGAAAGCCCTATTGCTTCCATTTGTATACGACAGAGCGAGTTCCTCATCTGTCATATCCATCAGATTTTTCATCCTTTAAATGTTTTGATTGAGTAAATTTCTATCAATAGGCTTTACGAATTTATTGTATTTGGAACATTAAAATTTGTTGCAAAGATAGAGAATTTTGTGGATTCGTGCAAATATTCAGCAAAAAATATCCAGAACTTCACATTGATAAAAGAGGTTGGTGCAGGAAGCTACCAACCTCGAGGGACGATTTCGAAAATCTCGAAATCACAAAATACATCGGCAAATATAATTTTTATATTTGACAAAAGCAAATTTTCAATCAATAATGTTTTGTTTTTAACATTATGGAAAGTCTCTAAATGGCTTGCCGTTAGATGCTTTTTGTCTTGCGATTAGCCGTTAATTGTAAGGTGAAGAGGTGTTAATCGCAGGGCGGTCTCAAATTCTTTGTGCAGAAAGGAGGACTCAGCTATTGAGAGAGAGTTGCTAAACAGTTTTCTGTCGGATGATTATTTTTGTCTTTGTTTTCGCTTTTCTGTCTTCCTTTTGCGATATATTCCGAATAAATCCCGCCATCCGTTGAAATCTTTTTTCATAATGAATCCCAGGCCTTGGGTGTTCAGACTGTTGCGCGTAAAGTAGCGATCATTGGTCTGATTATATACTTTGATAGCTAAATTGCCGCTGGCGAAGAGTAGATAACGGATGTCAAAGTCGCCGATAAAGCTCGTCGTGGCATTCGGATTGTCCCGATAACCAAACTGACCGTTGATTAGCAAGCGGTTATTGAACAATCGTCCGCTCAGCAAGCCTTCGTATTCAGCATTGTTCCAGCCCTCATCTCCGGTTGAAATATTAGCTCCGAAGTTCCAATTCGTATTATTTACTACACTGCTCAGTACATTATTGATCTGCTGACTCAATGTTCCGCTCAGCAGACTCTGCATTGCCAGTGATGTCTGACTTTGTTGGTTATTCTTATCCAAATATGAGTTGTTGCTGCTTTGATGATAGAATCGACCAATGGTCAGCAAGTAAAGTACCTGTTGATTCATCTCTTCTTCACTGTTGATGAGGCTGTATATCATCTGTTTGGCATCGCTGTTGATCGTCGGCATATCAAGACCGAAATCTATTTTAGGGGTGTTGGGCGTGCCGGTAATCTTCATTTGGCAGTTCACCCGGATGTTGTTGTTGGAGAAACTGCGCCCGATCTGTAAATCGGATAGGCTCACGCCGTTCACTGTATATTGTGCAGTGAGGTTGAGGCGAGCATTATATGGATCACCGCCGAAAGTAATTGTGCCGCCTTCTTTAAATCGGAAGTCTTTCTTAATGACGTCTTGCACGGTGAGTTTGTAGATTCCGTGGTTGACAAGATAGTTCCCGAACATATCCAATCCACCCTTATTATAATAAGTGGCACGTATCACTCCATTTCCGTTCAGTGTGATATAGTCTCCTGTTTTTGCGTCCATTATCAGTTTCAATGTGGCATCTTGGGTGACATTCATCAGCATATTCAGACGAATGTCGGTAGGAATGTCGATCTCATTGGGAGGTGTAGGTTTTTCTTGCAGTGCTTCGATAGCTGTCGTGTCGGTGCCGATCGATGTTTGTTTCCAATGGATAAAGCTGCCGTTGCTGATGGCATCAGGGTTCGTTGTGTTGTAAACCACTTCACTTCCTTTCTCTGATCGTGCGTCTATGTCTATGTTCACTTCTCCGCTTTTACCACGAATGTTGCAGCTTCCGGTAGCAAAAACAGTACCGTAAAAAGAATTCCCGTTTATTCCTTTGAGGTCTAATGCCAATAGGTTGTTGGCTTTTACGCCAATGTCGAACGATAGATCGCGCAGACTTTTGTGGTGAAGACTGCCCGAAACGATGCCTCGATGTCCTTGATGGTCATATATTGTGTCGTTCATCAATCGTATTTCGTCGGGAATCAGACTGATAACGGCGTTCTTTAACGTGTAAGTCGTGTTCAGACTGCTGATGTCTACTGTGCCGTTTGCCGTAACATCACCGGCCAAATTGATATTGCTCAACGGCCCGTAAAGACGGAGATCGCCTGTGGCAAATACGTTGACGTTACGCATAAAACTGCCGCAGAAACTCTCTAAAAAAAGTTGCTCGTGTGTTGCGTGCACTGATGGTGAGATCTATGCGGTCGTGTTTCGGCGACACATAACCATTGATTAATGTTTGCGAAAGCGGTCCGTCATTGGCAATAGCATTGATGTCGAGCTGGTCATCTCGATTGTTCAGAGCGACGTTTGCTGTGAGAATGCCCATCTGCCCATTCTCGAATCTGAATCGGTCGACAGTGAGTCGGCCGGCAGCTTGGGGCTTGGCAAAAGCTCCGGCGATGTAAGCACGCCCCGTAGCGAGGCCGCTGAACTCAACAGAATGAAAGTTTATGAGGTTCAGAATATAGTTCACATTTACTTCTTTCAGATCGACGAAAAGCGAATCCGTAGTTTTTTGCGTTGCAAGTCCTGACAGAATGATGTGTTGATTGTGGTGGGCGATGGTGAAATCGTTTACTTCTAAATGGTTCTTACTGTATGTGATGTCTGCCGGTTGCACGTTCCACACAGTGTCGCCCACCATAATATCCGATGGTAACACATTGATCCGAGCGGCCGAGATACCCGCTTCGGTCTTGAAAAAATGAGTTCTGCTGTTGAAAACACCGCGTAAATGGGTTTTGCTGTGATTGTCGAATGCGATGGAAGTAGATAGCTTGTTGTCGGTTGCCGATGCGTTGATATTTAGCTCGAAGCGATGGCCGTCGTCGCCGATTTTATTGATTCGGGTAATGGCCGTCAATGTGTCGTTAGGCGTTTTGATTCGAATATTCCCGCCGGTGTAGCGTTTCCCGTCGTAAGAAAAGTCGAGAACATTGAGCGATAGATTGAGTTCTCGGGTTTTGTCGCTGATATTTCCTTCAATGTGCAAGGGCTTTCTGAGTTCCAACGGAATATCGAACAACTGCTGTAACCAGTCTGAACGTGTAATGGTTGCATTCACTGCAAAGTCATTTTGGACAGTTTTCGTTAGTCGAGGAAGGCCCGGTAGAGTAGGGAGCTTACTTCCTACAAGGTTGATAAAGCTCTGGGCGAGTGTGGTGTAATCGTATTTTCCATTAACGGTGAGGTTTCCGAAATCGCTGTTAAGAGTCAACACACGGGCCTTTCCTTCGTTTATGGCTTTGAGCTTGAAGGCAGAGAGCGCATAGGTTCGGCTCTCCGACTTCATTGAAAAATCTGTTAAGTCGATCTTTCCAATTGCTGTATTCAATGTCTTTCCCTCAAAATCGGCTGCCAAATTGAAGTCGAATGTCGTGCCGGGCCATTGATGCGAGATATTGAGTCGACTCGGATTGAGGTGTCTGATCGTTGCGATGAGATTGGCAGAAGGCGTTTTGGAAATGAAATTGAAGCGTCCTTTGAGGTCGATTTGCCCATTGGGATCGTCCATTCCGAATGTTCCGTCGAATGTTCCTTGATGGAATGAACCATCAATGGATAAGTTATGGTAAACATAGTCATTATATTCGAACTTGGAAATGGTGCCTCGAGCTGTAATTGTTGGCAGACTGTTGGGATGAAAAGTTCCGTCAACGGCAATGCGGGTAGCCACATTCCCGAAATGATTGTCGGTTAAAAGGCGTTTCAAATCAAGTCCTTGCGTTTCTATTTGGGCATTGAATCGTTGGCGATGTTTACCCATCATTAGGTTGGCTTGTCCCGCATCGGTTTGTAAAACACCTCTGGCGGCAATATCGGTACCGTAACCTCCGATTTCGCTCGATAATGAATATTGCCCAATCGGGTAACGATGGCGGGGAGGTTGAGCCGTGTTCCGAGATTGTCGGCAATGAACTTGATGCCCGCAGCACTCATTTTCAGGTCGGAAATGTGTGCATACCATTTGGGTCTTAATAGCCAATTTCCTACCGATCCGTTTGCAGTGAGACGCAAGCTACCATTGTTTGATCCGATATTGAGGGCATTGATACGAACAGATGTACTTGTCCCGGAGAGGGATGAGGCGACGGTCAGCGGATGAACGAAATCTTTCAGTTGTGGCATTAACCATTTGAAGTCGGCTGGTGTAACAGAAGACGATTTGATGTTAGCCGCATATTGTAGCGAGGGCCATTCGAGTTTGTTGTCCGTCAGGCGGTAAGTCGCGTTGCAGTCACTTACTTCTACACGTGAAGCAGGCATCTCTAATTTGAAATCTTTGAGCGATGCAGATTGTCGGTTGGCTGCTATTTTGAAAGAAAGAGAGCGCAATTGCAGGCCCGAAGATTCGTTGAACGACAGTTTTTTTAGGTTGATATTCAGCGAATCGGGACGAAATATGTTGAGAAGGACGTGAGAACTAATGTCGGTCAGATGGAGATGAGCCGGCGAGAAGATATCGCTGGTCTGTGCAATGTACCACTTGTCGTACTTGACAGTACCGTGTCGAATTATGAGTGACCGAATGCGGAGGTCGAGTGGAGTACTTGTAGTAGTGTCTTTTGGCGCTAATGAATCTATGACAAATTGAAAATTCGGTTTCGTTTCAGCTGTTTCCTGGTAGAGATTGGCTCGCAGTCCGAAGATCTGTGCAGATGAAATGGAGATTCGACCTTGTGAAAGCGGTAAGTAATCAAATTTTGCCGAGAGTCGAGAAGCTCGTAAAAGAGGTTTCCCTTTTTGGTCGAAAACGGTAAGATCATCGATGATCAAGCGATTCATCAATCCCAAATCCACACGCCCGATATGCACTTTTGTACCGAGCTTGTTTGCAATCAGAGAGCCGATTTCTGTTCCGATAACGCGTTGTACTGCCGGGATGTGCAGCAGTAAAATAATGAAAAGATACAGACCGGCGATGATCCATATCACGCTGTTGATGAGATGCTTTAACCGTTTCAATTCTTTTATTGTGCGACAAAATTACGCTAATTTTGCGGTAAACTGAAACAAATCATCCGTTTTTCTTTCTCTAATGGTGTTTTTTCACTATATTTGCATCGCGTAAACAACTTATGACAGATGAGGTCCGGTGCCGAGTGGGGGGATCTTATTTCATGTCGTTTGTTGAATAGCGGTGAATAAGATTAACAACGAGATTGAAAGATAACGAGAGGAATTAGTTGAATCTTCAAAAAATATACTGTTATTATGGTAAATGTGATTAAGTTGCGCAAGGGCTTAGACATTAACCTGAAAGGCAAAGCTAAGGACGTGAAGACGGAACTGCGGCCAAGCGAGGAGTATGCGCTGGTACCTGATGATTTCGTCGGCATCACTCCGAAGGTGGTTGTGCGTGAGGGCGATGTTATTAAGGCCGGCGATGCTTTGTTTGTCAGCAAGAATGAACCTGTAATCAGGTTCGCTTCGCCTGTCAGCGGGACGGTTTCGGCTGTAGTTCGAGGTAATCGGCGCAAAGTGCTTTGTGTGAAAGTAAAGGCCGATAAAGAGCAACAGTTCACGGACTTCGGTGTGAAAGACGTGGCTATGCTCGACGGAGAGGCCGTCAAAACGGCCTTGCTTGAAGCCGGATTGTTTGGTTTCATCACACAATTACCCTATGCTGTGGTTACAACGCCTACTTCGCAACCCAAGGGAATCTTTGTTTCGGCATTGCGGGATATGCCTTTGGCAGGTGACTTCGACTTCGAGTTGCAGGGCAACGAATCAGCCTTTCAAACGGGTCTGACTGCATTATCCAAGATCACTAACGTTTATTTGGGTTGTGGGAAACTGCAAAATACAACCAAATTAACGGCTTTTCACGATGTAACTAACGTAATATTCGATGGTCCTTGTCCCGCAGGCAATGTCGGGGTGCAGGTCAATCATATTTCACCGGTCAATAAAGGCGAAGTAGTCTGGACGGTAGACCCAACGGCAGTAATCTTTTTCGGTCGGTTGTTCGAAACAGGAAAGGTTGATCTGACACGTACGGTTGCTGTGGCAGGAAGTGAAGTTGAGTCTCCGGCTTATGTTGATGCTTTGGTGGGAACACCATTGGCCGATATACTGCAAGGGCGGCTTAACCATACGGATCACGTGCGGATTATTAATGGAAATCCGTTGACAGGACGTAAAAGCACATTGAGCGATTATCTCGGGGCACACGTTTCGGAGGTGACGGTGATACCCGAGGGGGACGATGCCGATGAGTTTTTGGGATGGATTTTACCGCGAACGAGTCAGTTTTCTACGTCTCGGAGCTATTTCAGTTGGCTCTTCGGAAAGAATAAGGAATACACGCTCGATGCGCGTATGAAAGGCGGCGAGCGCCATATGATTATGAGCGGCGAATACGATGAGGTGCTGCCGATGGACATTTTGGGTGAATATCTCATCAAAGCTATCATTGCCAATGACATTGATAAGATGGAACAGCTCGGCATCTATGAGGTCTCTCCTGAAGACTTTGCGGTGGCCGAGTTTGTCGATTCATCTAAACTCGAACTGCAACACATTGTTCGCGAGGGTTTGAATAAGTTAAGAAAAGAAAACGCATAGTTATGTCTGGATTAAGAAACTATCTCAATAGGATCAAACCGCAGTTTGAAGATGGCGGTAAACTTCACGCTTTTCGCAGCGTATTCGAAGGGTTTGAGTCTTTTCTGTACGTGCCCAATACGACAGCAAGGACAGGTGCCCATATCCACGATGCCATTGACTCGAAGCGTATTATGAGTATTGTAGTTATCGCACTGATGCCTGCATTGCTTTTTGGTATGTATAATATCGGTTATCAGAATTATCGATTGGCAGGGACTTTGGCCGATGCCTCTTTCCTTGATTTGTTCTTTTTCGGATTCCTGGCCGTGTTACCTAAAATCCTGGTAAGCTATATCGTGGGATTAGGTATTGAGTTTGCGTGGGCACAATGGAAAGGAGAAGAGATCCAAGAGGGCTATTTGGTGTCGGGAATCATCATCCCGATGATCGTGCCTGTTAATTGTCCGCTGTGGATTTTGGCCATTGCTTGTGCCTTTGCTGTGGTTTTTGCCAAAGAGATTTTCGGCGGAACGGGTATGAATATTTTCAATGTGGCCCTCATCACACGTGCATTTCTCTTTTTCTCTTATCCTTCTAAGATGAGTGGCGATGCCGTTTGGGTGGCTAAGGATACCATCTTCGGATTAGGAAATACACTTCCTGATGCAATGACTTGTGCCACGCCGTTAGGTGAGATTGCCCAAGGCAGTGGCGTACCTTATACACTTTGCGATATGATTACGGGTTTTATCCCGGGATCTATCGGCGAAACAAGTGTCATCGCTATTACTATCGGTGCCGTGATTTTACTCTGGACAGGCATTGCTTCGTGGAAAACGATGATGAGTGTTTTTGTCGGCGGAGGTCTGATAGCTGCTCTTTTTTCGGCTTTGGGGTCGACACCCATCCCTTGGTATGAGCATCTGGTATTGGGCGGATTTGCTTTTGGTGCTGTCTTTATGGCCACAGATCCGGTGACATCGGCCCGTACTGAAAGCGGAAAATATGTCTATGGACTGCTCATTGGAGCGATGGCCATTGTTATCAGAGTGATGAACCCTGGGTATCCTGAGGGTATGATGTTGGCTATTTTGCTGATGAATATGTTCGCACCGCTGATCGATCACTGTGTGGTTCAGCGCAATATCGGAAAGCGAATGAAACGTTTAATTTCTAATGAGAGATAAAGTTATGGCAGAAGAAATGAAGAAACGATGGGATACTAATTCCAACTCATACACCCTTATTTATTCGGCGATCATCGTGGTGATTGTCTCTTTCCTACTTGCCTTTGTCTCTCAGACGTTGAAATCAGCTCAAGATGCGAATGTGGCATTGGATAAAAAAAAGCAGATACTGTATTCTTTGAATATTCGCGGATTGAGTGACGAGCAGGTATCAGCTAAATATAAGGAGGTGATCGTGGCCGATGAAGTGATCAATGCACAAGGAAAAATCATCGAGTCGGGCTCGATGGGAGGCGAAAAAGATGGCTTTGCTCTCAAAAGTGCAGATTTCAAGGCCGGTAAATTGGCGCTCTACATTTGTAAAGTGAATGGAGAAGAAAAGTATGTTATCCCTGTTTATGGTATGGGATTATGGGGACCGATCAGCGGCTACATTGCCATTAATGCTGACAAAGCTACGGTTTACGGTGCGTATTTCAATCACGAAGGTGAAACGGCAGGTTTAGGTGCCGAAATTAAAGATAATGCACAGTGGCAAGCAAAGTTCAGAGGTAGGCATCTTTTTGCCAGAAACAGTGTGGAAAATGTAGCCTTGTCAGTGAAAAAACTCAGTGATTTGAAAGATCCTTCTACACAAGTGGATGCGGTAACAGGTGCTACGCTGACTTCGAACGGTGTGAGTGATATGCTGCACGACTGTCTCGGACAGTATGTTAAGTTTCTATCTGACAAATAGAATGTGAACATTTAGATATTAAAAAGAAATGGCTCTATTTTCAAAACAAAATAAAGAGGTGTTTGTGAATCCGCTGAATTTGGATAACCCGATTATGGTTCAAGTACTCGGTATTTGCAGCGCTTTGGCCGTGACTTCGCAGTTGAAGCCGGCAATCGTGATGGGACTCGCCGTGACTATCATCACAGCATTTTCTAATGTCATTATATCTGCTATCCGGAATACCATTCCTAACCGAATCCGAATCATCGTTCAATTAGTTGTCGTGGCTGCATTGGTTACTATTGTAAGCCAAGTGTTGAAAGCTTTTGCCTATGATGTGAGTATGCAGTTGTCGGTGTATGTGGGCTTGATTATTACTAATTGTATTTTGATGGGACGTCTCGAAGCCTTTGCTATGATGAACAAACCTTGGCCAAGTTTCCTCGATGGGCTTGGTAACGGACTTAGTTACGCGGTGATTTTGGTTATTGTGGGTTTTATTCGCGAGCTTTTCGGACGTGGAACATTACTCGGATTCACTATCATTCCGCAATCGGCTTATGATGCAGGATATATAAATAATGGGATGATGACGATGCCTGCGATGGCATTAATCCTTTTGGGATGTGTTATTTGGGTGCATCGTGCTTACTTTTATAAGGAAAAATAAGTTATGGAACACATTATAAATCTCTTTTTCCGGTCGATTTTCGTCGACAATATGATTTTTGCGTTCTTTCTCGGTATGTGTTCGTTTCTTGCCGTTTCTAAGAATGTGAAAACATCATTAGGCCTGGGATTGGCCGTTACTTTCGTGCTGTTGGTTACTGTACCGGTAGATTATCTCTTGCAAACGTGCGTTCTCGGACCCGATTGTTTGATTGAAGGTGTGGATCTGTCGTACCTTAGCTTTATCTTGTTTATTGCTGTGATAGCCGGCATCGTACAACTCGTAGAAATGATTGTTGAGAAATATTCGCCCTCATTATATGCTGCACTGGGAATCTTTCTGCCCTTGATAGCTGTGAATTGTGCGATTATGGGGGCATCGTTGTTTATGCAGCAGCGTATCAATCTCGATCCGAGTAACACGCAATATATCGGAAACATTTGGGACAGCATTGCTTATGCTATCGGAAGTGGAATCGGATGGACGATCGCTATTGTCTCAATGGGAGCCATTCGCGAGAAAATGCAATATGGTGACGTGCCCAAACCCTTGCAGGGATTAGGAATAACGTTTATCACCGTAGGACTGATGGCAATGGCAATGATGTGTTTCTCAGGACTTAAATTATAGAAAACTATGGGACAATTTATATTAATAAGTATTGGTGTCTTTTTAATTACTATCCTTTTGTTGGTTATTTTGCTGCTTGTAGCAAAAAAATATCTTTCGCCGAGTGGAAAAGTGACGATCACGATCAACGGTGACAAAGAACTAATCGTTGGGCAAGGAAATAATCTGATGGCCACGCTGAACGAGAATGGAATCTTTCTTCCTTCGGCGTGCGGCGGCAAAGCCAGTTGTGGGCAATGCAAAGTGCAGGTATTGGAAGGTGGCGGAGAGATTCTCGACTCGGAGCGGCCGCATTTCACTCGGAAACAAATCAAAGATCACTGGCGACTGGGGTGCCAATGCAAGGTGAAGGGCGATTTCCAGATCAAAGTACCGAGAGTGTGCTGGGTGTCAAAGAGTGGGAGTGCACGGTGATATCGAATAAAAATGTAAGCTCGTTTATCAAAGAGTTTATCGTAGAATTGCCACCTGGAGAGCATATGGACTTTATTCCTGGTTCCTACGCCCAGATCGCGATTCCTGCTTACGATTGCATTGATTACGATAAAGATTTCGATAAAAACGATATAGGTTCAACCTATCTTCCGGTGTGGGAGAAGTTCAATATCTTCTCTTTGAAGGCGTATAATGCTGAGCCAACAGTTCGCGCCTATTCAATGGCTAACTACCCGGCCGAAGGCGATCGAATCACACTCACTGTGCGTATCGCTACCACACCTTTCAAACCGCGTCCTGAAGTTGGTTTCCAAGATGTACCTACGGGTATCGCGTCGTCGTATATTTTCTCGCGCAAGCCTGGAGATAAGGTACGTATGAGTGGTCCATACGGTGATTTTCATCCTATATTCAATTCCCAAAAGGAAATGATTTGGGTGGGAGGAGGTGCCGGAATGGCTCCTCTACGTGCACAAATTATGCATATGCTGAGAACTCTGCACGTGCGCGACCGTGAGATGCACTATTTTTATGGCGCTCGGTCGCTCAGTGAAGCTTTCTTTATTGAAGATTTTCGTGCTTTGGAAAAAGAGTACCCTAATTTTCATTTTCACCTCGCACTTGATCGTCCCGACCCTGAAGCGGACAAAGTACACGAGCCTTATACTGTCGGATTTGTACACCAAGTAATGTATGAAACCTATCTGAAAGATCACGAGGCACCCGAAGACATCGAATACTATATGTGTGGTCCTGGTCCTATGAGTAAGGCTGTACAACAGATGTTAGATTGTCTCGGTGTAGATCCTGAGAGTATTATGTTTGATAATTTTGGATAAATTGATATTCAAATTATGTGGAGGTGGCCGTTTCAGTAATTACTCTGGAACGGTCTTTTATGAATAGCATTAAGGATTATTCTTTTGGTTTGATTTATTAAATTTATATTTACTGGTTTGATTTTAAGGGGTAATTCTACGAGTTTATAAATAAAAGTCTGTGAAAAATTTGCGAACTTCATAAGAATGCATTACCTTTGCACTTAAATTTAGATTTGAAGCTATTTTTATCTTTTGGAGAGATGGTAGAGTGGTCGATTACAACGGTCTTGAAAACCGTCGTGCTGAGAGGCA
>NZ_BAJN01000006.1 GCF_000613725.1 Hoylesella pleuritidis JCM 14110 | reverse complement strand
AAGACTCTCATTGGTGGGAGAGTTTTGACGTAGAACTTCCGAACGGCTCTGAAGAACAACGGAGCCTTGTTGCTGTGAATTAAAAGCACGTTTTAGTACTTCTTCTTCTGAACGATTTTTAATATTGACTCTTATTTTTATTGAGTCAACTTTTTTCAGGCTAAGACAGTTCTCTAAATCCTACTGATAAATTATTACTCAGAACCAAACTACAATCTCATCGGATAACTCATACCTTGAAGATAAATTAATTTATTTGATTACTTTTTACATCAGACTCTCCACCAATAACCAAATGTTCAATACAGTAACAATCGTAGCAAGAAAATATAAGAAAGCCGAATTCCACGAACGATTGGCGTAAATCCCCATCACACGCTTAGAAGACGTAAGACTCACTTGTAAAAAAACGGTAAAGGGAAGTTGAACACTCAAAATCATCTGTGAGTAAATCAATCCTTCAAATGGATCAGCAATGAAAAAAATGATGAGCAATGCCGCACCGAGTGAGATCAAAATCCCCACAATGGAGTGTGTATCTTTGGTATTATACGCCTCACCGAACATCCCCGCAAAAATACTTCCGGCTGCCATTCCACTCGTAATCGTACTCGAAATTCCCGCTAAGAGCAAAGCAATGGCAAAAATATTACTGGCATTATTACCCAATAACGGTGCAAGAAGAGCCTGTGCTTGGGAAAGTTCTTCCACGTGTGTACCATTTTGGAAAAACGTAGAGGCAGCGAGCAAAATCATAGCACTATTGATTGCCCAACCTGCGGCCATTGAGAAAAGCGTGTCCATAAACTCATATTTCAGCGTCTTCTCTATATTCATTTTTCCTTGAGTATTGATCTGCCTACTCTGAATTACTTCAGAATGAAGGAATAGATTATGGGGCATCACGACTGCTCCAAGTACACTCATAATAATGAGCAAACTACCGTGCGGCACACTTGGAATGACCCAACCATAAGCTGCTGCAGGCCAGTTGATATCGACAAGAAAAAGTTCATAAACAAACGACAAGCCAATCATTGATACAAACCCGATGATGGCACGTTCCATCCGCCTATAAGAATTGGTGAAAAGCATAATGAGTACGGCTGCCACGGTAAGAATTGAGCCCCACGCAATAGGGATTCCGAACAGCATTTGCAGCGCAATGGCAGCCCCAAGTATCTCTGCCATCGACGTAGAGATACTGGCCAGGACAGCACTGATGATGATGGGGCGCCCCACCCAACGTGGTGTGTACTTCTCGGCTGCTTCGCTCAAACACAATCCTGTCACGATACCAAGATGCGCCACATTATGCTGCAAGGCAATAAGCATAATCGTCGAAAGTGTTACCACCCATAACAACGCATATCCGAACTCTGACCCAGCAGCAAAGTTGCTGGCCCAATTTCCTGGATCAATAAATCCGACGGTAACAAGTAATCCCGGTCCGATATATTTCAAGATATCAAGTCCACCCAAAATCCTCGGATGATCTTTCCTTCTCAACTCCTGTAAAATATTCATTGCAGTGCAAAGTTACAATAAAAAGCGATATACTCCTTATCTTTCCTACACTATTAGTTTATTAAATAATAATAATTATAGGTATATGCAATATCGTACTCATTCCACAAATTACTAAGATTTGAGTATCCCTAAGATAGACTGCGCTATCTACTTTCAATAACGAAAATCATTTTGAGCCCACACATCATTGGCAGTCAGGACAAAAGAAGAAGAAGAGGAAGCTCCGGAACCATCGAAAAACCTACCGGTATATTGTGTAATCACATTACGTTTAACAGGTACTTTACTGAATATTTGCTCTTTAATAGTATTGCCGGCAGCATCCAAAGCCGTGACCGTTATTTTCAATTTATCTGTTTCTTCGTGAGGGAAAGTGTAAATCTCGAATTTTCCTGACTTATTCACTGAAGCTGCATCAATAGTCCGTACCTCCGTTTGACGCGATTTGACACAACCGAATCCCGTCACAGCATTCAGTGAACTACTACCTCCGGTATAATAAAATCGTATTGCTGCAACTCGCTCAGGAATCGCATCTTCGGTAATCAGCCGAAACATAGATACAGCTCGTTTAAGCTCTATATTGTATTCTGTATCATTCCCCACGGTAACATTACTACAATAATAAAAGGTATCAGTCAACTTATTATCAGGAAATGAAATCTTTTCTGGCGAAGTTATAGTTGCCGTTCCTTTACAACTGTGAGCAATAAGAACGATTTTATAAGTACCTTTCGGTAAATCGGCTGTAATTGTTCCGAAGTGTTCATCGCCGGCTTTTTGACTGATTGTCTTTACTTTCCCACCATTATTAAATACGGCCAAATGGATATGCGTACAAATATTGTCAACACTTACATTCGCCTTTGTTACATCGATACCATCATTAAATGGAATCTGTTCAAAACGTTTGACATTGAACACCACACGAACTTCATCTCCCTGAACCGGTTTCTGACCTCCATCATCCCAATTCGCTTTCTCACACGCCGTCAGTATCACACTCACCAGTACAACAACAAATACCCACAAAATGTTTCTTTTCATCATAGTTCTTAGTTTTTTATTGACTGCAAATATAGCGATTATTATTGAAAACAGAAAATAAAATAGCATTTTATTTAATTTTAATAAGGAGAAAGACTATTATATATTAAACTAACCAATTAAAGGACTGCCAACACACAGACCCAATTATTCTAATTTGCCTAATTCACTCCGTATTTAGTTAAAAAATCACACAAATCTCACTTATTTGAAAGAAACTTTATACCTTTGCAAAAAAATAAGTTTAAGCTTGTTGAGGTAACAACGAACTCATAGTTTTATTACGAGGTATGTATTATATTTAATAATAGTGTATAAATATTAAGAGAATAATTTCTAATTTATTAATTACAAAAGTTTTATGAAAGAAAAATCAAACAACTGGTTAGAGCAAATCTATGCTACGCCGGAAATTGAAATTATTGCATTACAGGATGAACAGCCATTGATGGCAGGTAGCAAAGGAAAAAAACCGAAAATCGTACCAGGCGAGGGAGGAGGTAGCGAAGACGAGGAGGACCTTATTATCCCGGGATAGAATCATTCCCAGAAGAGACAAAGAGATCAATTACTCTACTTGAAAAACGGATATTTCGATTTCAAGTAGTTTTATTATTTAAATTCCGCAAGTCCATCAGTCTTGCGGAATAAAAATAAAAGTATGAAAAATATAAAAGAGAATCGTTTTTTTAGAAGCACTACCACGATATTCGGCCTCATGCTGATGGCGATACTGGCGGTAGGGAGTTGCACAGACAGAGAGTTGATGGATAACAGCCAAAGAGATGGCAATGGCTCTTCTGTACGTTTTAATGTCATCGATGGCCAGCAGACGGCTCTCGAGCAGATGCAGAATGCGTTTACGCGAGGAGGCTATTTTTCTCCTGCATTCAAGAAGTTCATTCCCCAAGAGCACAAGGTTATCGGTCCGGCAGAGTTTGCTAACACCTGCCTATTAGAAACTACCGTAGAGGGAGTGAACCCTGTGATGTATGGTGCTGCTACGCGAGGGAAAATAAAGTCCGCAATTGACAGTGATTTTGGCGTTTTAGCATACACCGGAATGACAGAACAAGGTATCTCCAAGACGCCCAATTATCTGTACAATGCCCAGAGCGATAAGAGCGGGAAACTCTATACTCCCAAATCATGGCCACAGAACCATAAATACGGAATCTTCTATGGTATTTTCCCCTATACGGAAAATAAGGCGACAGATAAAATACGCCTTTCTGAGGCAACCTATGAAGGTGTACCTTATGTAAACTTTACCGTGGAGGATGAAATCACTAAGCAGGTTGGATTATCCACCGCTTGTTCGGGAATCGTTCAGGATAATTTGCCTAACGAAGGGCCTACTGCCAACCTTACATTCCGCCCCGTACTTACTGCCATCCGCTTTGCTGTCGGTCAGAATCTCTCTTGGAATAAAGTGATCGACAGATTAGAGATTAGAAATGCTTATAGCAAAGGCCGTTACACGCTCTCCGATAAAGCCGACGGAACAGGTGGCAAATGGAGCAACCTGAGTGATAAGAAGAATTTTGTTCTCGACGGTATCAACGTGAGCACCAAGGAGAATCCAAATACGATCATTATCGGAAAGGATGACGATGACTATGCATTCCTGATGGTTCCTCAGATGCTTACAGGAAAAAATGTAGAGGTACGCATTCACTTTACAGACGGGACGGAAGTCAAGGTCCCTCTGACAGGCGAATGGGAACCCGGTGTAACCAAGACCTATAAACTGAGCAGGTTGCAGAGCAACTGGGAATACGTTCTCACGGCTTCCTCTCCTGCCACCATCGACTACAAAACATCTGTGACAGGCAACTATGGCATTACGAGTTATCGCCAGGCGCCCGACGGCACGCAACAACCCGTGGCTTGGGAAGTAGTAGGCTACGATGGCAATAATGACGGCAACTACACGATGACACAGGAAGATAGAGCTTGGCTTATATCTTTGAGCAAGACAGAAGGAACCGGCGGTATGTTCGAAGAAAAAGGACAAGCCACTGTTAACAACACTGGAGCTATCATCAACCTGCTTGAGCAGCGTAACAATAACTTGCGGAATGCACCTCGGAAAGGCAATATTGGTAAAGAATACGACCTGTCCACTCATCTCGCCGATGGAACCAAAACAGCGATGACCACAGCCAATTGCTACGTCATTTCTGCCCCAGGGTACTATAAACTGCCACTCATCTTTGGTAACGCAATGGTCAAGGGCCGGGCGAATGAGAGTTCGTATAGATATACGTCTTCCAAACCTTATGATCAATATGTTATGTACCGCTTCCAGAACCATATGGGCAACCCTATAAACAGCCCATACATCTGCGGCGTGAAGCATGCGCGCACTAACCTGTTCGAGTTTAAGCCCACAGGCGCGAAATTGATCTGGGCAGACGGGGAGAGTCTTGTCAAGAACCTTCGTATCATCGGAAGTGGGAAAAAGAGTTATCTGGCTTTCGAAGTCACCAAAGACGACATCAAGCACGGCAATGCAGTAGTAGCTGCACTTGGCAAGCTCATCACATCCAGTGGTCTTCGGGAAGAACGTGTGCTGTGGAGCTGGCATCTGTGGTTCACAGAATCGGATGTATTGAAACCAATTGAAGTCAGCGACCATGATTATATGAAACATGGATTTACCACCGAAGATTTGGGCTGGAAATACACGCAATGGCGTGGAACTTCTTACAAAGAACGTAGTATCAAGGTGAAAGTTATGCAGAAAGTTGGTAATCAGCCCAAACAGACAGCAATCATCACTATCAGGCAGACCGGTGGTACCACAGCAAGTGAAGGCTATTCCACCCATTATCAATGGGGACGTAAAGAAGCATTCCCGGGAACGGAAAGTCTGTCTTCTCAGTCTATGTCGATAGCAACGGGAGGTAATGGTGTATTCCAGAGTGCAGCCCTCCAACACCCAGCTACATTCTATGTGGGAATCAGCGCGAATCCGGATTGGAGCTACTGCCACTACAAGAACCTGTGGTCTGCTGACAATGAAGACCATGGTTACAGCGCAGCACCTGTCGTCAAGACCATTTACGACCCCAGTCCTGTCGGGTTCCATGTACCGTCGTCCTCCGCATTTACCGGCTTTACGACGTCTGGGAAAGAAGAGTCTGCACCCGCAGGCATCAAGGTAGATGGTGAGTGGAACAATGGATGGAGTTTCGTCGGCATATCCCGATTCTCTCCGGCATACTTCCCCGCAGCCGGACACCGAGGTAGTCATGATAACAAACTATATAAGAACAAAGTAGCCGGCTATTACTGGACAGCCATACCGTCATCCTTATATCAGGCAATATCACTATATCTCGACCAAAACAAGGTAAACCCTGTGCACAGTGCGTTCCATCGTGCCAACGCCTTCTCTATTCGTCCGGAAACAGATAATTGATATATTACTTGATACAATTATAAATAAAAGCATTACCATTTAAAATGGTAATGCTTTTTTGGTTCTTTATATGGGTTTGTAAAGTTATTATTATGACAAAATAAAGCTTAGTAGAAATCGTAGACCATCCTAAACTCATATTACAAAAATCTATCCATAAAAGCCCTTCTAATATAATATGAGAAAAAGTACGGAACTTCTGCCCCACAAGTCCCATAGTTCTCATCATCAAGTCGTATAGTTCTCATTCGACACAAATATACTCAAAACAGAATAAAACAAAAGCATAACAATAATATACTAATAAAAATCAACAGAAATATAAATGTTTTTCTTTCAAATTTCAACTCGTTTTAAATCCTCAAACGGTATTATCTATTTGCTTTATCTGTTCATTCTCATAAACAACTACTTTTATTCAATCGATTTTATACTCAGTTTATACAACAATAGAAAATGGAAGTGTTCGGATTTTATTTACTGCAAGAAATTCCCGGAGGAGATAACTAATCGATAGAGCTGATATCAAAGTGACAGATCGGCCAAAAGACCATTCTCGATAGGTATGCTATCAGCCACCAAGCATTAGGTCTATTAACTTATGAATACCGACTTTCTTTATTGAACATTATATATCTAAACAAAATAAAAACAGTCTTTCCAATGCCTTCCATCCGGAATAACTCCTATGGAATGACAGTGAAAAGACTGTTCTCTTTAAGCGATATTATTGCAAAGACCTGTAATAAATTACTGATCTACAAACTGGATTTTCTCATCTAATTTAGCTAATTCGGCTTCTGTATCCCGAATCTTCTTTTCCAACGTTTTGACTTTCTTTTGACTCTTTGCCAATTTATCATTAGCTTTCTTTACTTTCTTCAAAACTTTAGCGCGTTCTTTGGCAACTTTGGCTGTGGCCGATGCGTCGGAAGTAGAGTAAAAAGCTGCAGTGGTCGAGCTATTGGCTTCGGCATTGGCCTCAGCAGCTTTTTGTTGCAGTTCAGCTGTCTCTTGGATAGCTTTCTGATAGTCCATTCGTAGCCCATTTAATTTAGTATTGAGCTTCAATACTTTCTGTTGCTCTTTCATAGACTCCATTTTCGAGTCGCCTTGGGCCAGACAAACGGTACTTAACGAGAGCATCATCAACGATGCGAGAAATAATTTTTTCATAAACTTGCAATCTTAATGTTATTTCTTTTTTACCTTAAAACGCTGCAAAGTTATAAAATATTCATAAATAAACAAATAAAATCATCATTATTTCTATCGATTATTTAGGACATTTACTAAACAGGAAAAAGCCCTTCGATATATTTGCAGAGGATTCCGATGCCTTTGACATTCTCGCCACCTTGCGGTATGATGAGGTCGGCATAACGTTTCGTAGGTTCAATAAACTGTTCGTGCATCGGTTTAAGCACTTGCAAATAGCGCTCAACGACCATCGAAACGGTACGTCCGCGGTCAATGGTGTCGCGCTGGATATTGCGGATCAATCGTTCGTCGGGATCGCAATCGACAAAGATTTTCAGGTCCATCACGTCGCGCAACTTTTTATTGAGTAAGGTCATTATCCCCTCAATGATGATCACAGGCTTAGGTTCGACGTGAACGGTTTCAGCCAAACGGTTACATTGCAGATACGAGTAAGTGGGTTGCTCGATGGCTTTACCCTCTCGCAGTTCATTAACTTGCTTGATCAGGAGCTTCCAATCGAAAGCATCGGGATGGTCGAAATTGATGGCGTGGCGCTCTTCTTCGGTCATCCCCGTTGTGTCGTTGTAATAAGAGTCCAAAGGAACCACAGCCACATAATGCGGCGGTAGCGTTTCTACAATCTTCTTGACGACGGTGGTTTTACCTGAGCCCGTTCCGCCAGCGATACCAATAATAGTCATATGTGAGTTTTTAGTTGATGGGGTTGTAAGTTGATGAGCTAACCGGTTGGTGAGTTCTTAAGTTTTTGAGTTTGTAAGTTTTTTTAGTTAACGAATTGCTAAGCAATAACAGAGAACTCATTAAACTTACAAACTCAAAAACTTAAGAACTCATCAACTAAACAGCTTTTATATATTTCGGCCTTGCTTTCTACACGCATCGGATATGCGCGAGAACTGCTCGGCATTCGGTAAAGACGCATCAAACGCCCCTCGAAGATAAAGTTTGTGAAATGACCGACCTTGGGCGGAGTAATACCGAAATGATCGACGGCAACCGAAGTGGCCAATTGCCCCGTAGTAACAATGGCTTGACAATGTCTCAGTTGTCGCAACATTGCATCTAAATCCGACTGTTCGACAATTTCTAAGTCTTTATCTGAGGCTGTATTTTTAGTACGGCAGACACGTCTGGCAGTATCAAAGATGGCAATTCCCTTATCTTTCAACAAAGCAACAATATCGTCAACATCGAATGTCTTACGGTCTTTCACAACAAAATGATTCTTATCTCCGAAGAAAACAAGGCCGAATATGCGCCACATATCATTCTGAAAATTGGGGTAATAAAACTCCATACACCAGCGTTTCCGAGCCGGAGGAAACGTGCCCAACATCAACATCCGAGCGTTCTCGGGCATAAACGGTTCGAAAGGGTGTGTTTCTATCTCTTTCATTACTTTTGTTCTTTAACGAGGTAAACTACCACCGGCAAGTGGTCGCTATATCCGTCGAGCCACACGCCACCTGACGTAGTACGTTTGGGAGCACCTTTATACGCACCCTCGGTTTGCAAAAGATAATCGAAACGGCACACTTGATTCTTCCAAAACTTTAATGTGGAGAAGTCTTTCTGCCCTTTCTCATTGAGCAAATTAGGCGTCATTACAATCTGATCAAAGAGATTCCACGAACCTTGATACTGCAACGTGCCTTTTCCCTCCTTAACCAAGAGATTATACCAAGGATTAAACATATCACCGTCCTTCACTTCCTCGATATTTCCTTTGGCGCTGAGTTCGTTGTACATACTCTTATTAATGGGGTCGTCATTCATATCACCCATTACTAATACCTTGCAGGCAGGATTCTCTTTCAACACAGAATCCTTAATCGCTTTAACCTGCCGAGCAGCTGATTCGCGATAAAATGACCCGCTGAAACGGCTCGGCCAATGGCAAACAATCACAGTCAACGGTTCGCCTGCAAGTTGGCCGCTTACTGTGAGAAACCCTCTCGTATAGAAAGCGCTGTCTTTCTCCAATTCCTGCATATAGGAGACAAGACGTGAATTCGTCACTTTAAAAAGCACAGGATTATAAAGCAAGGCACAATCTATTCCCCGTCTATCAGGTCCTTCGATATGTACATATTTATATCCGCGCGCGTGTAAAGGAGCTTGTGCTGTGAGATCGTCCAACACTTTGTCGTTCTCTACTTCGCTCAATCCGATGATCGCACATCCCACTTGCGGCAAGACGTCGGTTCCCATATCGGCAAGCGCCCGCGCCATATTACGGAGTTTATGGGAATATTTCAGTCCGTCCCATTTATAAGAACCGTTTGGCAGAAAATCATAGTCATTTTTTCCTGCATCATGACACGTGTCGAAGAGATTCTCCTGATTATAGAAGCCTACGGCATAAACAGCAAACTTCTTCTCGGCAAAAGCCGAAACCGATATCAACAGCGATAACATGATCGCAAAAAGATGCTTCTTCATAATGTATCTCATCTCCATATAACTTCTCGAATGTAGTGAATCTAACGTGCAAATATCGCAAAATAATCCGACAAAAAGGCAATATTGTCGATTTTTCTTAAAAAAATCCTTTCTTTTTTAAAACTTATTTTGTTACTTTGCAGCAATAAGAATAATAACTATTAATCGTTTTCAACTATGCAGAAAAAGCTGAGATTAGCTGTAATCGCCCTGTGTTATGCTCCTTTGACATTTGCTCAGAGTACTAAAACACAGCAACAGACGGCCAAATCTATTGACGAATCGGCCTTCACTTTCTCTGAATCGCAGTTGGGAGAGGATGATGATATGTCTCAGAATGTGACGATTCTCAATTCCAATACCAACATCTACGCATCACAAGTAGGATATCTGTTTTCGCCGATGAGATTTCGTTACCGTGCTTTCAATCAAAAGTACAATGATATTTACATCAATGGAATGCCAGTAAATGATATGGAGTCAGGGCAGTTTCGCTATTCAATGATCGGCGGTCTCAATCAACAGACCCGCAATGTAGATTTCGCATTGCCATTCGAAAACAGCAACTTTGCCGTAGCCGGTATGGCCGGAAGCAACAACTACAACTTTCGGGCCGGCAATATGGCAACCGGTCACCGTGTATCTTTACTCGGTTCAAACGGCAATTACACATTGCGCGGAATGTATACCTATGCTTCCGGTTTCAACAGCAAAGGCTGGGCTATTGCCGCTAACGTCACTTATCGCTGGGCTAATCGGGGTTACGTAGAGGGCACTTTCTATAATGCACTCTCTTATTTCTTCGCTGTTCAGAAGCAATGGAACAACGGCCACTCCGTATCATTCAGTACTTGGGGTAATCCGACCGAACGTACGTCACAAGGCGCTTCTACCGATGAGGCTTATTGGTTGGCTAATGATTATTATTACAATCCTTATTGGGGCTATCTCAACGGACATAAACGCAACTCGCGAGTTATCAACGATTTTGCACCATCTGCTATCCTTACGTGGGACTGGGATATTAATAAGGATATGCGACTTACCACTTCTCTTTTCGGGAAATATAGTGTGTATAAGAGCACAAAGCTCAATTACAGCAATGCAGAGAATCCTCAACCCGATTACTGGAAGAATATGCCGAGTTCATTCTATGATGTTTGGGGAGAGCGCAATGCAGCCAATCATAACACCAATGCTGCCGCTTTCAACGACTGGCAAGCTGCTTATGATTACTGGACTGCTGCAAAGGCTAACCGACAAATCAATTGGGACCGTCTCTATTGGGCTAACGAGCAGGCCGGAAAGAATGGAAACGACGCGCTCTATTACGTTCAGACTAAACACAATAACAATGCAACAATTACACTCTCATCTGTTTTGACCACCCATATAGATAAAAATAAGGTATGGAATTTGGGACTTGTACTAGGACAAAACGAAGGTCGCCACTATCAAACAATGGAAGATCTCTTAGGCGGAAAGTCTTTCCACAATATCAATACCTATGCCTTGGGCAATTATCCTGCATTGAGCAACGCAATCCATTACGACCTTAATACAGCCGGTCCTAACCGTTTGGGCAAGTTGGTATACGAAGGAGACAGGTTCGGTTATGACTATCGACTTACCATTCACAAAGGTTTAGTATGGAGCAACTATGCCGTTACCACCGGGAGATGGCATCTGATAGCAGCAGGAAAACTCGGAGCTACGGATATGCAGCGTTATGGATACATGCGCAACGGCTTGTTCCCGGAAAACTCTTACAGCAGAGGTAGGCGCGCAAAGTTCGGTGAAGGCGGAGGTAAGGGGGCCGTAACGTTCGACGCCGGATACGGACACGTATTCAAATTCGGCTTCGGTTACGAGTGGCGCGCACCCCAAGCAACAACCGCTTTTATGGCACCCGAAATGAATAACGATTTCGTTTCCAACCTGAAAAACGAACATATACTAAGTAGCGATATCAGTTATCAATACCAAAATGCATGGCTGCACGCCAATCTGAGTGGCTATTACAGTCGGTTAGACCATGTAACGGAGTGGCAAAACTTTTTCTTCGACGACGTGAATTCATTTACTTATGTCTCGATGACAGGCATTAAGAAAGCGTATTATGGTATAGAGTTAGGGGCGAAGTTCAAAATTACTTCATATCTTGATCTGAAAGCTCTCGGCACTTGGAGTGAAGCAAAGAATACCAACAATTCGCGCGTGGCTTATCTGAATTCAACTTCGGCCCAAATAACCGAAGACATTGTGATGAATAAAGGTATGCGCGAAGCTGGAACACCGCTTACAGCCGGCAGTATCGGACTAAGTTTCCACCAAAACGGCTGGTATGCGGATCTGAATATGAACTATTATGATCGCATCTACTTGTCTTATACGCCGAGTTTCCGCTATCAAGGCACCCTCACCACAATGCACAGCATCGACAACGAAGGCAATTTCATCGTGCCTAAGCAGGCGAAAGGGCACGGCGGATGGATGATGTCGGGTAGCATCGGCAAGTCAATCCGCCTCCATACAGGTCAACTCAGCTTTAATCTCATTGTCAACAACATTCTGAATAACCAACGAATCGTAACCGGCGGATATGAGTACAGCCGGAGCAATTACACCGTTAAAGATGACGGCACGCTCAACAAGATGCGCACTTACTCATTCCTTCATAACCCCAAAAAGTATTATGCTTTCGGAACAATCGGTATGTTCCAAGTCGCTTACAGATTCTAAATAATTTCAAAGATATGAAAAGACTGACATATATTATAATGGTAATGGTCGGCACACTGCTCACTTCCTGTATGGGAAGCGACTACGCAGGCCCCGACTTCGACCGAAAAGATTCGCCGTGGGGTAACAACAGCCTGACGGAATCAAATGTGATCACGGTCGCCCAATTGAAGGCCACTTACCAATCTGTTATCTCCAGTAATAGTTATAAAGAGATAACCGAAGAGCAACAACTGAAAGTCATCGTCACGGGTAACGATATTCAGGGAAATCTTTATCAGCAAATCGCCGTGCAAGACAAGACCGGCGCCTTACTTGTCGGCATTGGTGCGACTGGCCTTCACGGCTATTTGCCCGTAGGGCAAGAGATTCTTATCAACCTCAAAGGTTTGGTAATAGGCGGTTACGGACAACAAGCTCAACTCGGAGGTATATATACCAACACCGCGACTGGTGCCCAATCCGTGGGCCGAATAAACCGATTTATGTGGCAGGAACACTTCAAACTCATCGGCGAAGCAGATGCCACGAAGGCTCAGGCACTGGCAGAAGAGTTTGATATGAGTCGTATCAGCGATGCCAAATACCTGGAATCCAATGCAGGAAAACTGATGACGATCACGAAAGTGGTCTTTGTAGGTGCTGACGGTAAGGCCGTTTACGCGCCCAAGAACCAGAAAGACAAGGGCGG
Source organism: Hoylesella pleuritidis JCM 14110 (assembly GCF_000613725.1). Taxonomy (GTDB): domain Bacteria; phylum Bacteroidota; class Bacteroidia; order Bacteroidales; family Bacteroidaceae; genus Prevotella; species Prevotella pleuritidis. The sequence continues at coordinate 135,773 of NZ_BAJN01000006.1, read as the reverse complement.
GAACGTTAATCGGCAACTGAAGGATCTGATTTCAGGCACGAATATCAGCACCGGAAATCTGGTGGTTCGCACCAACACATTTGCAGATTTTGCCAATGTGCCAATGACAAAAGACACCATCAATCTCACCGGAATCTTCACCCGCTACCGCAACACGTGGCAGATATTGATGCGAACACCAGCAGACATCGAGAAGACCGTATTGGCTTATTTCAGCGAAAAGTTTGCAACGGGACAGGGGGCATTCACTATTGACAGTCTGAAATTAAGCGGAGACCTCAAGCAAGTGTGGGCACACACCACCTATAATGGCATTTCTTATATGAAAGCCAGCGCTTATGCCAATGGTAAAAACAATGACGCCAAAGGTTGGTTGATATCACCTGTTATCGATTTGAGCAAAATTAAGAAAGCAACGCTGACTTTCAAGCAAGTCATCAATGCTTATTTCGGAAAGCTGGAAGAGGAAGCTATGGTTTATATCAAGACCGAAAAGGGCAAATGGGAGCCCCTGAAAATCGGTTATCCGGCCAAACCCGAGAAAGGCTTTACAACATTCTCGACTCCAGGAGCCACACAACGCATCGACATAACGAAGTATGCCGGCAACAAGATTCAGGTGGCTTTCGTCTACAAGGGAACGTCAACCACTGCGGGAACCTGGGAAATCAAGGACTTCACCATCGAATAATTATATCATCATCTGCAATTAATAAAAGAACATCAATATGAAAAAGCTCATTTATTCAATGCTTGTGCTGGCTCTTATCGCAATGACCTTCGTCAACTGTGAAAACGTTCCGGCGCCTTACAACACTCCGACCAAGAATGAGGAAAAACCTCAACCAGCCGATCCCAAAGGTACAGGCACACAGGCAGATCCATTTAATGTGACAGCAGCACACAACTTTATCAAAGCTGGAATCGGTTTAGATAAAGAAGTATATGTAAAAGGCAAAATCGTGTCGGTGAAAGAAGTAGATGGCAAAAAATATGGCAACGCCACCTATTATATATCTGACGACGGTACGGTTAACAACCAATTGGAAGTATTTCGCGGCTTCTCGCTCGGTAAAGTCAAGTTCAAGACAGAGGGCGAAATCAAAGCAGGCGACGAAGTGATCGTCTGCGGCAAACTCATCGACTTCAATGGTACACACGAGTTTGCACAAGGCAACTATATTTATTCGCTCAACGGAAAGACAGCCGGCGGCTCTTCGGACGAAGGCGATCCCCAAGGCAGTGGCACGCAAGCCGACCCTTACAATGTAGCAGCAGCTTTAAAGACAATCAAAGCACTAAAAGCCGATGTCAATTCAGACGATATGTACGTAAAAGGTAAGATTGTATCGATTAATAAAATTGACCTACAATATGGCAATGCTACCTATTATATTTCCGATGACGGCACTGAAAAGAATCAGCTTTGCATCTTCCGCTCGAAAGGATTGGGCAATCAGAAATTCACATCCGACAAGGATCTCAAGGTGGGAGACGATGTAGTGGTCTTTGGGCCGTTCGTCAATTTCAAAGGCAATACACCCGAATCAGTTACCAATAAGACCTATCTTTACTCCTTGAACGGTAAAATTTCGGGCGGTGTTATACCTCCGACCCCATCGAGCGACGTTGTAACCATATCGGAAAAAACTGTCACCATGATCAACAAGGCTGCCACAGCAGGCACTGAAACGATTGAAGTGGATTTGGCAAAACAAAGTTTTGTCCATAACAAACCAGTCACAACATTCACTCTAACAGATGGAACGACCATCACCTTTGATGCTAACGGCGAGACGAATGCTCCTCTATTTCATTCTAAGACCAAAGGAGTACGTGTCTACAAAAACAACACCATCACGATCAACGGCAAGAAAGCAATAGCCAAAATCGTATTTACCTGCGATTCGTTTAAAGGCACCAATTATGTGGGTAATGCCAAAGCAACCGTCAAATTTGATGGGGTGAAAGCCATTTATACCAATGTCTTTACCGAAGCAACAGGCGGTGGCATTCAACTTCGCGTGCAAACGATCACCATTACATATGCAAACTAAAAACATCGAGAAATATTTGGCGGGCTGCGAAATTCTTAGTAATTTTGCAACCCATATTGAATAGAATCAAGATTAAACAATAAATTAAAAATGAAAAAAGGTATTCACCCAGAAAACTATCGTCCCGTCGTATTCAAAGATATGTCCAACGGCGATATGTTCCTTACAAAGTCTACTTGCAAAACAACTGAGACAGTAGAATTTGAAGGCGAGACTTACCCCGTGGTTAAAGTCGAAATCTCAAGCACTTCACACCCGTTCTATACCGGTAAGAGTAAACTTGTTGATACGGCTGGTCGTGTTGATCGCTTTATGAACCGTTACGGTAAGATCAAGAAATAGAATATCGTAAGATACATTAAGGAAAATAAAAGTGCGTTCGGCCGTAGTTGCATATGCGGTTGGTCGCACTTTTTTATTGTATTATAGCTATGAGAGTTATCAAAATCATTATTTGTCTCGTCTTCTCTGTTTCAAGTTTCATATCGTGCAGCAAGGATGATAACGACAACAAACACCCTACTACCCCTAATGCCAACGCCAATATACCTACGGCAGACATCCCCGAAGAAATCGTCCGACTTGAATTTCCAAAACTCAAAAACGGAAACAGCATCGTCCTTGTGCATAAAACAAACGACCAATATGGCGTAAACTATTCTACGGAGTGGGATACCCGGTTGTCGGCTCAGCGCTGGTCGTGTTATCAGATGTATGATAGCAACAGCGGCGGACACGTTGGTCGCTATGACACCAGCAACGGTTATCCCAACGATGAATTGTTGCCGCATGACTATCAACTGATTCCCGATCCTTATTACGGTTCCGGATTCGACCACGGGCACATCTGTCCGTCGGCTGATCGACAATATTCAAAAGAGGCAAACAGACAAACTTTCTTCCTCACGAATATGCAACCGCAGTTCAAAGAGTTCAACCAAGTGGATTATCCGTGGGAACAGATGGAAGAACAAGTGCGTAGTTGGAATATGTCGAGCTTTCGCGACACGCTTTATGTGGTCAAGGGAGGAACTATTGACAATGGAAATATTCTACAATATCTCAGCAGAGGCTCTGTAAGAATCCCCGTTCCAAAATTCTTCTTCGTAGCAATCCTCTGCAAAAATGCAACCGGTTACAAGGCGCTTGGCTTTTGGTTCGAGCACAAGAAATATAAAAAGAAGCGTCGTCTCGGCGATTACATCACGAATATCGACCAATTAGAGGAGCTTACGGGAATCGACTTCTTCTGCAATCTACCCGATAATATAGAGGAACACGTAGAGAGTCAACATACCGATAACATTAAAAGAGCGTGGGGATTGAAATAAACTTAGTCGGAAAAATTTGGAAAGAAACGAGCCCAAAGACTTAGAAGCAAAATAAAATTAAGCAAGCCTAATAGGATATTCCTATCAGGCTTGTCTTATTTTATACAAATCAACCGAATCGCCGGCATCATTCTTCAAATACGATTTTCATCTGTTTGACATTCGCTGAATAACGTTTGAAATAGAAATCATCTATTTCACCGCCGTCTGCTGCATAGAGATAGCCCGTGAAAACACGATCATTAAGATTCAACTCTTTGTAAGGAATCCGCATTTTATAATCTCCTTTCTGTTCTTTATACGTGAGATAGACGTCTCCCGATTGTCGGTCGATCTCCCAAGAGAATGCTCTCACATAGTCGGCATTATCCGATGAGTTTCCTTTCTTAAAGTCATACTGTGTTCCTGTGCCGTTGATTGCACGACTATTGCTCTGTATAAACTCGATATCCGTACTGAAATCAATACTGTCTATTGCTTTTCCGCTCTTATCAATTTCATAAGCTCGCATCGTGCCTCTCCACTTTCCAGCCATTGTCTGGGCCATTGCCACCCAGAAATCATCATCATTGCTCTGCCCTTGTTGCCTGTTCCCATTGGGATAATAATGGTTATCCCTCCGATAATAATGTTCCTCTTCACATCCGATCAGAGCTAATGGCAGTGCGGTTATTGCCACAACGGCCATCAATGTCATCATTTTTCTCATATCGCAATACTATTACTTCTTATTTCTCCCGAAAGAATCTGACAGGCTGTTCGTTCGTTGTCGTACTGTCTACGACGGCCCGACCGTAAGGGAAATGGTTCCGACCATAATCATAGTCACTCCAATTAGGCGACGAAACGTGTGTCAGACGGAAATCCACGATTTGTTTTCCATAATAGATCGTGCCTTTAAAGTACTTTCCATTCAGTCCATAATCCCGAATCTGAACAGTGGTTCTCTCTTCCACGAAATAAACAGTGATAGTACCGTTATCCACCGTCCATTCAATATGATTAGCCACATAGTTCCTTCCCCAACCCGTATTACGATAATGATCAATCCAATAACCCGTTCCCGAAGAGTAAGTATAAGGATCGCGTAAGAAACAAATCTCCGAATAAGTAGTGTCATAAGTCCGGCCATTATAGGTCGATGAAACATACATATTGCCTTTCCACGTACCTTCCAAGGTATAAGCTATATCCGAATCTTCATCACACGAGGTAAAGGTAAATGACAACAACACCGCCAGCATCGCCGTAATCAAAGTCGAAATCTTTTTCATTGTCTTACTATTTAAAATTATTTATTCTGTCGTTTATTTCTGCTGCAAATATAGAAAAAACATAAAGCCGAGGCAAATCATTTCATCTATTTCTGCATAGGACAACTCCTACCCCTACGAGGGATTTCCCTAAATATCATTAATTCCACCTACTCGACCGTCATTTTCCATCTAAAATTACTATCTTTGCAATGTTATCAATTAAAGAAAAGATAAAAATGAAAACAGTTTACGAATTCTCTGTCAAGGACAGAAAGGATAAAGAAGTATCTCTCAAAGAGTATTCAGACGAGGTTCTCCTCATTGTAAACACAGCCACCAAATGCGGTTTCACTCCCCAATATGAAGAGTTGGAAAAATTATATGAGAAATATCACGCACAGGGATTTGAAATATTAGACTTCCCCTGCAACCAATTCGGACAACAAGCACCGGTACTGACGAGTCAATTCACGAGTTTTGTAAGCTCAATTATGGTACGGAGTTCCCGCGTTTTAAAAAGATTAAGGTCAACGGAGACGATGCCTCCCCCCTCTATAAGTTTTTAAAAGAGCAGAAAAGTTTTGCCGGTTGGGATATGAGTCATCCCATTGCACCTATCTTGGAAAAGATGTTGACTGAGCAAGATCCCGACTATAAGCAGAAAAACGACATCAAATGGAATTTTACTAAATTCCTCATCAATAAGAAAGGACAGGTTATCGCTCGCTTCGAACCTACTGAAAAGATTGAGAATATAGCCAAAGAGATTGAGGAATTGCTGAAATAGTAGCGTGAGTTTGTTAGTTGATGAGTTTTTAAGTTTATAAGTTTTCTTACTAACTTAAAAACTCATCAACTTATAAACCAACAATTTATAGCTGATAGTGAACGGTAAAACTGAAGCTCCATCAACTAAAAAACTTATAAAACTCAAAGATTTATCAATTTAAAACTTATCAACTTATGGATTCACGAGAATACACACGCTGCTTAATTATCGGCAGCGGACCGGCAGGATATACAGCTGCCATTTATGCAGGACGGGCTAATCTCAACCCCATCCAGTACGTCGGATTGCAGATGGGAGGCCAACTCACACAGACTACAGAGGTAGAAAACTTCCCGGGTTACCCACAAGGCATAGACGGCAATCAGATGATGATGGACCTGAGAAAGCAGGCCGAGCGTTTCGGTGTAGATATCCGCGACGGAATTATCACCAAAGCCGACTTAAGCAAACAACCTTATGTACTCACTACCGACCGTGGAACGGAAATCGAAGCAGAGACTGTCATTATTGCAACAGGTGCTTCTGCCAAGTATCTTGGCCTTGAAGACGAGAAGAAATACAATGGACAGGGGGTCAGTGCGTGTGCTACCTGCGACGGCTTTTTCTATCGCAAGAAAGTTGTTGCAGTTGTAGGTGGCGGCGATACAGCCTGCGAAGAGGCCACCTATCTGGCCGGATTGTGCAGCAAGGTATATATGATTGTACGCAAACCTTATCTTCGTGCTTCTGAGGTTATGAAGAAACGGGTAGAAGATAATGAGAAAATCGAAATTCTTTACGAGCACAATACACTTGGCCTTTACGGTGAAAACGGACTTGAAGGAGCACATCTCATTAAGCGAAAAGGTGAAGCAGATGAACAGAAATACGATCTCCCGCTCAATGGTTTCTTCCTCGCCATCGGTCATAAACCTAACACCGACGTGTTCAAAGACTGGCTCGACCTCGACGAAGTGGGGTATATTAAGACCATCGAAGGTACTCCTCGCACCAACATTCCGGGTGTCTTTGCTGCCGGAGACTGTGCAGATCGTGTCTATCGGCAGGCCGTCGTGGCCGCAGGAAGCGGTTGTAAAGCTGCCTTAGAAGCCGAACGCTATCTCGCAGACATCAATAAATAACGATGAAAAGGTGAAAAGTAAAGGGGTGAAAAGAATGATTTTACTTCTCTAATCATTCTTTTCACCCCTTTACTTTTCACCTTTTTCACTTTCTCTTATGCTCCTTTGTATTGCAATTAACCGTTAAATGAAAGGCGATTGGTTGTTGGTTGACTTCCGTTTGTATATTAGTACTTTCTGAAAGATACAGATTTTCTGATTTAAAAGTCCATACTTTTTTTATTTGATTGAATAGAGTCCGTGCTGAAATCGGTTCTCATTCGATTCAGAAAGCTGATGGAATGGTGATGAGATAAGAGATTACACGAGTCTGATTCCTTGCTCGTCGAGCACGATCAAGTATCGTTTATACAGATCGCCGACGGCCTTTTTGAATGTCTTTTTGCTTACCTGAAAGCGGCGTTTGATATCTTCAGCATCACTCTTGTCGCCTAAATTGCAGAAGCCTCCGTTGTTTTTGAGATATTGCAGCAATGTGTCCGAGAAAGCACGGGCCTGCTGATAGCCCAAGGGTTGCAGTGTTACGTCAAGTTTCCCGTCTTCGCGCACCCGTGAGATATAACCTTTCATCCGGTCACCGGTATGAATTCGCTTGAATATTTGGTCTTCATAGACCAGCCCCTGATATCGATTATCAATAATAACTTTAAATCCCAAGTCTGTCTTCTGCCATATCAGCAGATCCGTTTCAGTACCGACGGTATAGGGCGGAGTGTCTTTTTGCAAGTAGTGTTCAATCTTAGCAGAGGCCGCGATACGATAACTCTCTCTGTCGATATACACAAATACGATGTAACTTTCGCCTATTTCCATCCTCATTTTCTGCTCGCGGAACGGGCAAAAGAGGTCTTTCAGCGGTCCCCAATGCAAAAATGTGCCGTATTCGTTGACCCATGACACCTCCAAATAGGCAAAATCGCCTACCTTTGCCAATGGTTTCTGGGTCGTGGCAACGATTCGTTCTTCATTGTCGAGATAGATAAAAACATCTAATTCATCACCAATCCGACAGTCTTTCGGCACATATCGACTTGGCAAAAGAATCTCTCCCTCATCTCCTCCGTCGAGATAGAGCCCGAAATCCACGGCCTTCACAATGGTAAGTCGATTGTATTCGCCTAATTTGATTCGTTTCATCATTGCTTGTTGATATCTCCCTTACTTCTCGATTTCAGATGTTTCGCTTTCAGGGAGCAGAGTTCTTGTCGGAGTATCGGTATCGACAATCATTCCGTCTTTTAAATGAATGGTGCGATCGGTGATGTTTGCAAGCTCTTCATCGTGGGTGACTATGACGAAAGTTTGCCCGAATTTGTCACGCAAATCGAAAAATAGTCGGTGGAGTTCTGCCTTGTTTTGGGTGTCAAGACTACCGCTCGGCTCGTCTGCAAGGATAACGGCGGGGTTGTTGATCAGGGCTCGTGCTACGGCAACACGCTGCTTTTCGCCGCCCGAGAGTTCGTTGGGCTTATGGTGAATGCGGTCGTTCAGCCCCATAAAAGCCAGCAATTCTTTGGCTCGTTCCTTGGCTTCGCTCTTGCCGATACCACCTATAAAGGCCGGAATCATTACGTTTTCTAAGGCCGAAAACTCAGGTAACAGCTGATGGAATTGGAATACAAAGCCGATGTTTCGATTGCGGAAGTCGCTCAATTTCTTTGTATTCAATGAGCAAATATCGATTCCGTTCACCTCGATTGAGCCGCTGTTGGGTCTGTCGAGCGTACCGATGATTTGCAGAAGCGTAGTTTTTCCGGCTCCGCTCGGGCCGACAATGCTTACCACTTCGCCCTTGTCGATATGCAGGTCAATGCCTTTGAGCACCTGCAACGCCCCGAAACTCTTAGTTATTCCTTGAATATTGATCATTGTGAGTACAATTGTTCCTTTGTGAAAAATGTGGAATCTACTTGTGCTCGTTGTAGTATTGCAAACCCAATTGCACGTTCTTGATCAGTGCCTTGGATGAATATGTAGCTCCGCTGACACCGTCTACATCTTGTTTGGCTGCTTTCTTAACAGATTTTCCTTCCCAAGTGGCAAGCACAGTCTTGGCTTTTTCAAAGAATTTCGGCGTCTCCTTGTTGGACAAAGCCTCTATTTTCACCACCTTATCCTTTTCTATATAGATTTTAACGGGTGTCGAACCTTTAAATCCTTTGACGTTTTTACTTAGTGAAGTTGTATTGACAATAGTTGTTCCTTCACGCTTGGTGATAACTTCATCATCTTGTTTTGCACTGGCAAATACTACAATTGCGGCAACAGCTAAGGCCGGAAGCATCATCTTGAAATACTTATTCATCGTTTTTCTATTTATATTTTACACAATTTTTATACCAAATGACCGATTAATTCGTCTCTTTCGCCCGCGAGCATATCAATGACCGGAATTTCTACCATCGTGTAGCAGCCCGGCTGTTGACGCATAGATGCGCGCGCAACATTGACCAACACTTGTCCTGTCAGTGCCGGATTGTTGATACTCATATCAAATTCAAGACGCTGATTCTGTGTTTTTCCGCTCACACCTTTACGTACCAGATGTACGCCGTGACCCATATCGCGCACAGCATCAACCGAAGGTACGGCGAAAACATGTGTTTCATCGTTGGCGAAATACGGGTCTTCTTTAATCAGTTTACTTACATTCTCTATCTTGGCACCGTCTTCCAACTCCACATAGACCATCCTTCTATGGATTCCTTCACCCAAAGGGATGGTCATCGAAAGGGCATTCTGCACCCCCGCTTTGCCGCGAGCACATACCGAATGGCCCATACTCATACCTGGCCCGAAGTTGGTATAGGTGAGACCTTTGGGCGCGAGGCTCTGCATTAAAGTACGAACGATGGAGTCAGAACCCGGATCCCAACCCGCAGCAATCACCGAAACAGCTTGATGTTCTTTGCAGATGGGTGCCAACTGAGCACGATAGTCGAGAATACTTGTATGAATATCAAAGCTGTCTACGGTGTTGATGCCCAACGAGAGAATCTCTTTGGCATACTCAGGGCAGCTTCGTGTGGGTGTTGCCAAGATGGCAACGTCTACGTTTTCCAGTTCTTTGATATTCTTAACCACCGTGTATGGGGCCAACTCCATCGGTTTATTGTCAGCGCCGTTTCGGCGAACGACACCTGCGATCTCAAAGTCCGGGGCTGCTTCCAATGCCTGCACGACATAGCGTCCGATATTGCCGTAACCTACAACGACTGCTCTTATCTTTTTCATATTCATCTATTTTGGTAGCGTTTAATTATTACCTGATTACGACGACAAAATTACTCTTTTTCTCATAAATGTCTGTTTATTCCGTCTCTTTTTTATATGAAAGTTCGTTAAAGGGCTTGCGAAAAGGCATTCGGTCTTTAAATTATGTATTATGCGTTATAAATTATGAATTAATCCGTATCTTTGCAGCCTACAATAATGATAAAAGAAATAGAAAATGAAACATTTACGTATGGCCATCTCATTGTTAGCGATGGCGTTTTCTGCACTTTCTGTCACGGCACAGACGACTCCCGAGTCGGACGACGATGCCAAGTATGCCACCGAAATGCTGAAACCGGGAGTACAGGCTCCGGCTTTCAACTTGAAAACTCTCGACGGAAAGAATTTCGATTCGGCCCGACTCCAAGGCCGTTATGTGGTGATTGACTTTTGGGCTTCGTGGTGTCCGGATTGTCGGAAAGATGCTCCGAATGTGGTGCGGATGTACAACGAGTTTCACAAACGCGGCGTAGAGTTTATCGGTGTGTCATTCGACACCGATCGTGAAGCTTGGCGCAAAGGGGTGGAAAAGTTCAATATCCCTTACGTTCAGGTAAGTGAGCTGAAGAAATTTCACGATACCGACATTGCAAAAGCATACGGCGTGAAATGGATTCCGGCCCTGTATCTCATCGGAAAAGACGGTAAAGTGATTCTTGGAACCGTACTCTCGGATAAGTTGGAGAAAGCACTCAATGAGCTATTCGATACAAAATAAGCACTGTCTTGCCTCTGCATCTGAATGAATGGTAGGTAAGGCGAATCATAGCTCGTATATTGTTGGGAATCAACAGAATATAAAGTGCATTCCAATTAACCGTTAAACACCTTGCATTTAACGGTTAAACGGCGTATAATTAACGGTTGATTGCAGTGCATTTAACCGCGACTTGCAATGCGGGAAACCGTTAATTACAGAGTATTTTGTATCTATCTGATTATCAATAAAATATAAAGAACAGCCTCTCCCCTCTCCTTTTGGAGAGGAGACGGGGATGAGGCTTTCATCAATTATGCATTTTCCGTTCGGATTTTTTGCATTACCTGTGCAGCGATGAAATTAGGGATAATGTTCTTTTTGCTGCTCCCGATTCTCGGAACAGCCTATTCTCTTTGGCGTATTTGGCAGATTCTGCCATTGAATACAGGTTTTAAAGCCGGCATTGTGGTACTGTTGGCTCTGTCGATCGTGCTGCTTTTCGTAGACTTCGGTCTCGGATTGAATCGCGTGCCAATATCGATAGCCGTACCGATGTATGAGATCGGCACATCATCTATCTTTATTTTGCTTTATGTAGTGATGCTGTTCGGGCTTTTAGATCTTGGCAGACTCGTACACATCGTGCCTTCATCGCTGCTCATCAACAGTGCGAAGGGGAGCTTGGCAATGCTGTTTCTCATTGTGGGAATCTTTGTTTACGGTAACGTTCATTATCGGAACAAGGTGCGTCGGCCGATTGAACTGATCACAGCCAGGTCGTTGAAGCAACCACTCAAAATCGTGATGATGAGCGATTTACACCAGATAGGCACTTATTCAGAATATCTTGTAGCCGAATTACATAACAAATGATTAGTTTATCAATATTTTCCATTTACTATTCAATCATTCTCCCTTCTTTCAGAGGGACTGAGGGAGGTCATCCTTTATGACGATTGATCTCGCGTGGCTTACCTTTTGGTTCGACCGATTCAATCGAGACTACTTCGGCGGAGGGCTTCCTCGTCCGAAGTTAGCACTCTCCCGGTCGCGTACCCAATTGGGAACGATGGCCTGTAAGAGACGTATTCGCTGTGGGAAAACAACTTTTTCTGACTACGCGATACGCCTGAGCATTTATTATGAACAGACCGAACGGCAATTCCAAAACACGCTTTTACACGAAATGATACATTATTCTATTGCTTATACGGGCGTGAAAGATACTTCGCCTCACGGCATCGTGTTTCGCGAAATGATGGATGCACTCAATCGAAAGTACGGTTGGGAAATCTCAATTAGTGTCCGAATGAATAAGGTTGGATGTGCTGTCGTATCTCAAAAAACAACTGATTATTTAGTATTGGCATTGGAAATGCGAAGCGGTGAGTGCTATTTCTCGGTGGTAAATCGTGGTTATGCTACTCGTATCAACGCACAATTGAAGCAATTATTTACAGTAAATCATTTCGCGTGGTACATCTCTTCGGATACTCGTTTTGCTACTTATCCGGTTGTCCGAAGCCTTCGCGGACGGCGCGTCAGTCGTAACTTGTTCGACGAGATGCTGCCCTCGATGCGACAGATAGTAGTTGATTGAGTATTCAAACGCTGAAAAAGAAAAGGAGTTAAGCCATTCGTTTTACATTCGGCTTAACTCCTTTATTCTTCAAATTCTTAATTCCAGGCTCGTATCAAAGCTTCGCCAATTCGACAACTCGATCCACTGCGGCCGTCAAACCATCGAGATGCTTGCCGCCGGCAGATGCATAATGCGGCTGACCACCGCCTCCTCCTTGGATGAGTCGGGCTGCTTCGCGCACCATCTGACCTGCATTCAGGTCGTGATCCTTCACCAAATCGTTGCTCAACATCACGCTCAGCAGGGGTTTTTCGTTAGCGGTTGAACCGATAACACACAGCAAATGCGTTGGAATCGATTCCCGAATCTTGAACACGAGGTCCTTAGCCACGTTGGGATCGATAGGCAACACGGCTTTGATCACAGTTGTTCCGTTGATTGTTTCGGCACGCTCGATGAGCAGATTCTTGGTCCGTTCCACAGCTTGTGCTTGAAACTTATCAATCTCTTTACGCATAGCTTCGTGCTCGTCGATATACTTTGTGATGACGGTTTTCAAATCTTTGGCATTGTTGAAGAGGGCTTTGAGATCCTTGATCGTATCTTCCAAGACATAGACTGACTCTTCGCAAGCCTTTCCGGTGATAGCTTCGAAGCGGCGAATACCTGCTGCCACGGAGCTCTCACTGATGATTTTGAACAGCCCGATACGACCGGTGCTCTTGGCGTGGATGCCTCCGCAAAACTCGCAAGACGGTCCGAAGCGTACCACGCGCACCTTATCGCCGTACTTTTCACCGAATAATGCCACAGCGCCCATTTGTTTAGCTTCCTCCATCGGCGTGTCTCTGTGCTCGTCGAGAGGGAAGTCTTGGCGAATCATTTCATTGACCAAACGTTCCACTTGACGGATTTCTGCATCACTGACCTTTTGAAAATGCGAGAAGTCAAACCGCAATGTATCGGACGAAACATACGAACCCTTCTGCTCAACGTGGTCTCCCAAGACTTGTTTCAGAGCGTAATCAAGCAGGTGAGTGGCTGTATGATTAGCCGCACTGGCCTCTCGTTTCTCAGTGTCTACACACGCCATAAACGGCGCTTCGGGGTCTTTGGGCAGTTCTTTAACGATGTGTATGCTTTGGTTATTCTCTCGTTTAGTGTCGAGGACGTTGACAGTCTCGTTCTCATTGACCAGCACTCCCTGGTCACCTACTTGTCCGCCCATCTCTCCATAGAATGGAGTGAAGTCGAGAACGAGCTCGAAAAACGAGTTCTTTTTTTGTGTAACCTTGCGGTAACGCAGTATTCTGCACTCGTATTCGGTGTAATCGTAGCCTACGAACTGCTGTTCACCGCTGTGCACTTCTACCCAATCACTGTTCTCAACCTGCGCTGCATTGCGTGCGCGAGATTTCTGTTTCTGCATCTCCTCATCAAATTGCGCCTCATCGACAGTTATTCCATGTTCGCGGCAAATCAGTTGGGTGAGATCTAAGGGGAATCCATACGTGTCAAAAAGTCGGAATGCTTGTATCCCGTCGAGCTGTGTTTTGCCGGCCGCTTTGAGTTCATCGATCGCATTGGAAAGCAGCGAGATACCTTTCTCTAACGTGCGGAGGAACGAGTCTTCCTCCTCTTTCATCACCCGTCCGATGAGTTCTCGCTGCGCGGATAACTCGGGATAAGCCTCGCCCATCTCGTGAATGAGCACCGGGAGGAGCTTATACATAAAGGCTTCTTTCTGTCCTAAGAACGTGTAAGCATAGCGAACGGCACGCCGAAGAATGCGACGGATGACGTAACCGGCCTTTGCATTGCCCGGCAATTGCCCGTCGGCGATGGAGAAAGCCACTGCTCTGAGATGGTCGGCAACCACACGCATCGCCACGTCCGTAGCTTCGTCTTTGCCGTATTCGTGGCCAGTGAGCCGACAAATCTCTTTGATAATGGGTTGGAATATATCCGTATCGTAGTTAGAGTGCTTACCTTGCAGGGCACGAACAAGGCGTTCGAAGCCCATACCCGTATCAATAACGTGCATTGGAAGCGGCTCCAACGACCCGTCGGCTTTGCGGTTATACTGCATAAAAACAATGTTCCAGATCTCGATTACCTGCGGATCGTCCTTGTTGACAAGCGTTCGTCCCGGTGTCTTTGCTTTCTCTTCGGGTGTGCGCGAATCAAGATGTATCTCCGAACAAGGGCCACACGGCCCTGTATCTCCCATCTCCCAGAAGTTGTCGTGCTTGTTACCGTCGATGATATGACTGGTCGGAACGTGCTTCGCCCAATAGGAAGCCGCCTCCGAATCACGACAAAGTCCCTCCTCGGGAGCGCCTTCAAACACCGTTACATACAAGTCGTCGGGATTGAGATGCAGCACATCTACCAGATATTCCCACGCATAATCGATGGCGCCTTCTTTGAAATAGTCGCCGAAACTCCAGTTTCCAAGCATCTCAAACATCGTATGATGGTAAGTGTCGTGCCCCACTTCTTCGAGGTCATTGTGCTTACCGCTCACGCGCAGACACTTCTGTGAGTCGGTGCGGCGGCGCGGTTCGGGCTGTTTGTTGCCCAAAATGATGTCCTTCCACTGATTCATTCCCGCATTGGTAAACATCAGTGTGGGATCGTCTTTGATGACCATCGGCGCAGAAGGCACGATGGTATGTCCCTTCGACTCAAAGAATTTCTTGTATGAGTCGCGTATTTCATTCGCTGTCATCATCATTTATTTCGCCAGAATTGATATATTCTTGAATAATTGAATGCAAAAGTACGCAATTTTTTTCAAACCTTATGGTTGGGTGAATTATTTTTAGAAAGAAGCCCCCAAGGGAAAAACGTTGCGGCTTATTATATGTTACTGAAAATCAATGATATACAAATTGCTTCCTGATGAACTGTCAATCGTCCTGTAATTAACGGTTAAACACTTGTCGTTTAACCGTTTTTCATTGTGCGTTCAACCGTTAATTGCCGTGCAAGTAACCATTAATTGAAAAGAGATCTGTATGTTGCAGAAAATCAATCACATACAAATTCTGTTCCGTTTTTATTCTTTTGGATTTATGTTTGATTGGAGGATGATGCACCAATCGTCCTCCAATACAGATAAACAAGACGTTTTCCTCTCTAATACAGATTATTATAAGCTGTGCGTTTACCGACTAATGGATATATTTTCTCTCCCAAGGGAGAGAGATAGAGGGTGAGGCCGTTCTCTAAGATATATAAAATAAGGAGAAAAGGGAATAGTTTTCTTGAATATTTTCAGTATTTTTGCAGACAAAGTAGATTGTTATGCCACTGAATCCGGATAAAAATTTGAAGTTGTATTACTCCATTAAGGAAGTTGCAGCGATGATAGGCGTGAACGAAAGTACCCTGAGATATTGGGAGACGGAGCTCCCGCAGCTCAAGCCTAAGACGCAATCAATTACGAAAGTCAGACAATATACCGAGAAGGATATTGAACTCTTGCGCAGTATCTACACGCTGGTGAAAGTGCGGGGATTCAAATTAGCAGCTGCGAGAAAGATGATCAACGAGAATCGAAAGGGGGTTGACAAAAGTGCGGAAGTACTTACTACCCTCATCTCCGTACGTGATCAACTGAAAGAACTCAAGCTTCAGCTTGACGGTTTGGTGTGAATTTATAATAAAGAGGGATGTCATTTTGCAAGATGGCATCCCCTTTTCGTCTTAGCAAAAGCTCAAAGTAGCTCTTGGAGTTCTTGCATATCGGGAATTTTTCGGAGCTGATCCATAACGGTTTTTACATCTTCGCGGTCGTGAACGCGCAGTTCAATGACTCCGTTGAAGATACCTTCATCGCTGGAAATGGTGATTTTATGGATGTTTACATTAAGTTCGCCGGAGATGACATCAGCCACATCGTGCAACATTCCGGTACGATCGATACCGTGAATAGCAATCGTTGCATCGAAGAGTAACTTACGGTGCATATCCCATTGAGCATCAAGAATGCGATTACCGAAGCTGGATTTGAGTTTGCTTGCTACCGAACAGGTACGCTTGTGAATCTCAATCTGATTCTTATTATCGATATATCCAAGGATATCATCGCCCGGAATAGGATGGCAACAGGTAGGAAAGATATAGCGACCAATGGAATTTTCGGTGATGATACAGGGCTTTTTCTTGTTGAAATCTTTATCGACGATAAGTGGATCGGTGGTTTCCGCCACTGCTTTTTTCTTTTTATCGTGGCCCAAGAAAGGTACATATCTGCGCCAACCCGATGTTCCCGATTCCCTATCCCGATTCCTTCCGTGCAGCTCATCGAGATCTTTGTCACCAAGAATAATGGTTTTTTCGCCTAAAGCTAAGAAAAGATTATCGTACTTTTGCACTTCATGAAACCTACAAAGTTGGTCTAACACCGAGGTCGTCAACTCTAAATTGTTCTTTTTCAACCAGTTGTTCAGTAGCGTTTCACCGTGCTTTTGCACCTCGCGATTGTTTCTTCTGAGAATCGCTTGAATCTTAGCCTTGGCCTTGGCAGTAGATACGAAGTTGATCCACGAAGGCTGAACGTGCTGTGATTTGGATGTAAGTATCTCCACTTGATCGCCGCTTTGCAGACGATGACTTAACGGAACAAGTTTGTGATTGACCTTGGCACCAATGCAATGACTACCTAAGAACGTGTGAATTTGAAATGCAAAGTCGAGCGCCGTGCATCCGGCGGGCAGTGTTTTAATTTCTCCTTTGGGCGTGAAAACAAATATCTCGGACGCAAAAAGATTGAGTTTGATGGCATCGAGAAAGTCCATTGCATCCGGTTGCGGGTCATCGAGAATCTCTTTGATGGTTCCCAACCAGTCGTTCAGTTCGCCCTCGTCTTCGGCTATTTCATTACCAGCCTTGTATTTCCAGTGTGCTGCGAACCCCTGTTCGGCAATTTCGTTCATCCGTTCACTGCGAATCTGCACCTCGATCCATCGTCCTTGCTTGCTCATCAGCGTCACGTGGAGAGCCTGATAACCGTTGGCCTTGGGATGATTGAGCCAATCGCGCAGTCGGTCAGGGTGTGATTTGTAGATTTTACTGATGGCAACGTAGATATTAAAGCATTCGTTTATTTCGTCTTCTTGCTGTTTAGGCGTGAAGATAATACGCACAGCGAGGATGTCATAAATCTCGTCAAAGGTAACGTGTTTATTCTGCATCTTACTCCAAATAGAGTAAGGACTTTTTACACGAGCCTTGATTTGGTAACCGATTCCCATCTTATCGAGAGCCGATTTGATAGGACCCGTGAACTGTTCAAACAGTAGGTCGCGTTGCTCTTTGGTCAGAGAGAGTTTGCGCTTGATATTTTCATATTCTTCGGGATGCTCGTAGCGGAAACTCAAATCTTCAAGTTCGGTCTTGATTTTATTCAATCCTAAACGATTGGCTAACGGTGCATAGATATACAAAGTTTCACCAGCGATCTTGTATTTCTTGTTTGCCGGTTGGCTGGCCAACGTGCGCATATTGTGCAACCGGTCACAAATTTTGATGAGAATAACACGTATATCATCGCTCATTGTGAGCAAAAGCTTCTTGAAATTCTCTGCTTGGGCCGACGCTTTATCGCCGAATATGCCGCCGCTAATCTTTGTCAGTCCGTCGACTATTTGTGCAATCTTAGGGCCGAAGATGTTTTCAATATCCTCGACAGTATAATCCGTGTCTTCGACTACATCGTGGAGCAAGGCCGAACAGATGCTGGTCGACCCGAGTCCCATCTCTTCACAGGCAATCTGAGCAACCGCAATGGGATGCATTATGTATGGTTCGCCGGACAGTCTACGCACTCCTTTATGTGCCTGACGCGCAAAATGGAAAGCCTTAGTGATGATATCCACCTTCTTGCGATGGCGTGATGCCAAGTATGTTTCAAGCAAATGCTGAAACGCCTGGTCAACCATTCGATTCTCGGTGGCCTCTTTCTCTTTGTCGTCTTGCTGTATCTTGTCTGTTTCCATATTGTTGATTGCTGTATGAAGACGCCTTACTTAACTTTGATTTTCTTGCCGGCGCGAATATTAGAACCGCTTATATTGTTCAGTTTTCGCAGTTTCTTGACTGTTGTGTGATTACGGGCGGCAATTTCAGAGAGCGTATCACCATCCTTAATTGTAATACTCTTGCCCTGCGAACGCTGCTTTTTCCCGTGCCGACGAGTCTCTTTTGTGTGCCTGCCCGACTTACGACTGTAAGTCTTCCGAGGACTCGTATACATCGGAACATCATCATTCACAACGACCTCTGTACGCTTGTTGAGCAGCTCGTCGGGGTTATACGCATAAATGGAGTCGGCTTTATCAATAAAGGTATTAATTAAAGCAGCAGGCAAACGCAATGCAGACGGCTGCGAACTGCCATTGATTACATTGCGACGATACTGCGGATTAAGTTCCAATAATTGCTCGGTATCGATGTGAAGCACATGGGCAATCTGGTCAAAATGAATATCACGGTTCACTAAAACAGTATCGGTCTTGGCTGGAAGATCTGTTACTAACGGGCAGATATTGTGCTCACAGTAATAGTTCATAATGTAGTTGGCCGCGATAAAAGCAGGTACATAGCCTCTCGTTTCTTGCGGAAGATAAGGGTAAATTTGCCAATAATCGGTCTGACCTTTGGCTCGATGGATGGCTTTTGTTATCTTATCGGGGCCCGCATTATAAGCAGCGATGACGAGATTCCAGTCTCCGAAGATCTTGTATAAGTCGCTCAGGTAATGTGCAGCGGCATAAGATGCCTTTACGGGGTCGCGTCTTTCATCGACAAGCGAGTTTATTTCAAGGCCGTACCGTTTGCCCGTTCCAAGCATAAACTGCCACAACCCCGTGGCACCTACACGTGAAACGGCTTTCGGGTTGAGCGCAGACTCGATTACGGGAAGATATTTTAGTTCGAGCGGAAGCCCGTAAGTCTCAAGCGCCTGTTCAAAGATCGGAATATAAAAGTTAGATGCACCGAGCATATAACTTACCGAACGGCGCAGACGCCCGCTATAACGGTCGATGAACTTTTGCACAACTTCATTGTAGGGAAGCTCTATCACCGACGGGATTCGCCTCAAACGATCGATGTAAACACTTTTATCGTAAATCGGATTCACGTTGGGCAGATTGCAACCGGTATCCGGATGGAGGTAGTTTTTCGTGTAATATAAATTCAGCAGACTGTCAACTTCTGTGTTCATAGCCTCGGGCACATCGATCACTTCTTGTTTGCCTTGTGCATTAGTAACCGTAATCTCGTTAGCTTTCTTATCTTCTGTCTGCGCTTGTATGGTGCAAACGCTAAAGAAAAACATTGTGACTATCTGTAAATAAATTCTTTTCATTATTTTGTTTGCTGTTTTTTCTGTTTCCGTTTTAAAAATTCAAGCTGCATTGTAGTCCCACAGCAGAAGCCGTAAATGGGTTACGCGAAATACGATTATTGATGATGGCCGGTTCAACTCGTAGACTGAGATTATTTGAAATGTCAAATTCAGAGAGCGAAGCATCTACATAAGCATCGATGACCGACAAAGCATAGACGCCCAAAAGACAAAAGAAGCTGAGATCGCGCCATCTCCGATAGCGATCTTTTCGCTGCTTGAAGAGATTCTGATAGGTAGCCATATTTTCCTTAGTAATGGCTTTTCCTAAATGCAGAAACTGGTTATAGCTCTGCGTGTTGGGGTCATCATCCGATATATCTAAATATGCCTGTGAGTAATCGTGGTACATCTGGTCGTTCCATCGCATTGCATAGACACAGCCAACAAAGCCTCCATATACTAATGGTAACTTCCAATACTTACGATTATAGATTTGTCCAGCACCAGGTAGAACCAATGCAAGCCACAATGCTCGCTTGGGATTGGGATGCCAAGTGGCCCAATCACGTGCCGGTTTCTTTTTAGGCGTATTCTGAAGAACGGTCTTTTGCAGTGTATCTAACGGTGTTTCGCTTTCCGATTCGATGCTTTTTGCATCGTGATTGACCGTTACTTGCAATGTGTCCAGTTCCCCAGCGAATACCGATCGGGGGGCAATGACTAATAAAATACTGACAATCAGCAATAAAAGTAATATCTTATGATGATGTCTGTCCACGCTGTTACTGCTCTTTCAGTTTATCGAAAATATTCATAATGCGTTCCAATTCCTGTTCGTCTGCAAACGGAATAGTAATTTTTCCTTTGCCTTTTGCCGAACAACTCATTTGTACTTGGGTATTAAGGAACGCAGAGAGGCGTTTTTTCAAGACATTGAACTCTTTGGGGAGTTGGGGTCGCAGGGTAATCTTCTGTAATTCGTCGCCATCGGTTTCACTGCTTTTAAAATTGCGCACAAGATCTTCCACCTTGCGTACCGAGTATCCGTTTTTCTGTATTTCCTTGAAAAGTTTGATTTGCATAGACGGGCTTTCGAGTGAGAGCAAGGCCCTGGCGTGCCCCATATCAATCTCTTTCTTTTGTAAAGCCATTTGAACCTGGGCGGGAAGTTTCAATAATCGCAGATAGTTAGCCACTGCCGTACGACTCTTTCCGACTCTTTCAGCCACCTTCTCTTGTGTCATTCCGCTGTTTTCCATCAAATGTTCGTAGGCCAAAGCAATTTCGATGGCGTTCAAATCTTCACGTTGGATATTCTCGACAAGTGCCATTTCCATCACAGTTTCATCGTCGATGGTACGGATATAGGCTGGAATGGCTTTCAATCCAGCGATCTGTGAGGCTCGCCAGCGCCGTTCGCCGGCTACGATCTGAAATTTGTTGTCGGCAATCTGACGCAGTGTGATAGGCTGAACAATGCCGATTTCGCGAATACTATGGCTAATTCTTGCAACGATTCTTCGTCAAACTCGCGCCGAGGTTGGTTCGGATTGGCCTGAATCTGGTCTATCTGGATCTCGTTTATCGTCGAACTGCCCTGAGTACGAACTGCTTCGGTGGAAATAAGAGCATCGAGTCCACGCCCCAGCGCATTGAATTTCTTATGTACAACCATATAAGTTGATGAGTTATTTTAGTTTTTGAGTTCTCAAGTTTTTTAGTTTTTTGAGTTCAGAGCCGATATATCTCAATAGAGAAAACCTATCAACTCGAAAACTCAAAAACTAAAACCCTAACTCTCGCTCTTGCTGATAATCTCCTTAGCCAGTGCCAAATGATTCTTTGATCCGGTAGAATCGGCATCGTAAAGAATAACCGGAAGACCGTGGCTCGGACTCTCGCTGAGCTTCACATTGCGCTGAATAACAGTCTTGAAGACCAGTTCTTGGAAGTGGCGTTTTACCTCGTCATAAATCTGGTTGGCCAAACGCAACCGGCTGTCATACATTGTCAGCAAGAAACCTTCAATCTCCAAAGCCGGATTGAGCTTGCTTTTGATAATCTTAATTGTATTCAGCAGTTTGCTGATTCCTTCCAAAGCGAAGTATTCGCATTGTACAGGAATGATTACGGAATCAGCAGCCGTGAGAGCATTTACAGTGATCAGGCCCAACGAAGGTGAGCAATCGATAAGGATATAGTCGTATTCTTGGCGGATGGTATCAAGCAAATTCTTGATCACTTTCTCACGATTCTCGATATTGAGCATCTCTATTTCCGCTCCTACAAGGTCGATATGGCTTGGGATTATGTCTAAACCGTCGATATCGGTGGTATAGACTGCATCGCGCACATCAGCGTGATCGATGATGCACTCATAAAGAGAACAATCCACCTCTTTGATGTCTACGCCCAAGCCACTTGATGCATTGGCCTGCGGGTCGGCATCAACCACAAGGACACTCTTCTCGAGTGTGGCAAGCGAAGCAGCAAGATTGATGGTCGTTGTCGTCTTACCGACACCTCCCTTTTGATTGGCTAATGCGATAATTTTTCCCATTTGATTCTTCTTTCTTCTATGAAATGTAGATTGCAAAGATACATATTTTATGTGAGAAAGCGGTAGATTAAAGGTTTTTTCGTACTTTTGCAATCTGAAAACAGTTATAATTTATGGATAAAAAGAGACCTTTTATATTAATCTCAAACGATGACGGTTATCACGCCAAAGGGTTACGCAGTTTGGTAGCAATGCTCAGTGATTTAGGCGATATTCTTGTTTGTGCCCCTGAATCGGCCCGCTCGGGATTCTCTTGTGCCTTTTCTGCAGCCGAGCCTTTGCGCTTGAAGCTGCGCCGGCCGATTGAAAATGCCGAAGTATGGTCGTGCAGCGGTACACCGGCTGACTGTGTAAAGTTAGCTTTGGATCAGTTTTTCCACGACCGAAAGCCTGATATTATAATCGGCGGAATCAATCATGGAGATAACGCTTCAGTTAATTCGCATTACAGCGGAACGATGGGGGTTACGATGGAAGGCTGTATGAAATATATTCCTTCGATAGCTTTTTCGCTCTGTGATCATCGTGATGACGCCGACTTTACGCCCTTGCGACCGCTTGTTCGACAGATTGTCACACGTGTGTTAACGACCGGTTTGCCCAAAGGCGTGTGTCTAAACGTCAACTTCCCGAAGCTGACTGAGTTCCGAGGTGTGAAAATTTGCCGGATGGCTTACGGCACGTGGGATAACGAATGCGTGAAAATGCGTCATCCGCACGGTTATGATTACTTTTGGATGACGGGTGAATATACCAACGATGAACCGCAGGCTGAGGACACAGACAGCTGGGCTCTCACACACGGTTACGTCTCAATAACGCCTACAACGATGGATGTCACGGCATATGAAGCAATGAAAGAGGTGCAGAAGTTGATCGTTGAGAACTGACAATTGACAATTCTAATTGGACAACTCTTGACTTTCAGCCCTTAACTTTCAACTAAAATGAGGTATTATTTGATAGTAGGCGAAGCCTCGGGCGACCTTCACGCATCACACCTAATGCGCTCCTTGCAAGCTGAAGACCCGCAAACCGAGTTCCGGTTTGTGGGCGGCGATCTGATGACTGCGGTTGGGGGCACATGCATTCGTCACTATAAGGATATGGCTTATATGGGATTCGTGCCTGTGCTACTGCACTTGCGCACCATCTTTCAGGCAATGGCCACATGCAAACGAGATATCATTCAGTGGCAGCCCGACGTTTTGATTTTGGTCGATTATCCTGGTTTCAACCTCAATATTGCCCGTTATATCCACGCGCACAGCCGTATCCCCGTCTACTATTACATCTCACCGAAGATCTGGGCATGGAAAGAATACCGCATTAAAAACATCAAGAGAGATGTCGACGAACTGTTCTCGATTCTGCCATTTGAGGTCCCTTTCTATGAGCAGAAGCATCATTATCCTATCCATTATGTAGGAAACCCCACGGCAGATGAGGTTCGGCTGTTCCGAAAAGATTATCAGCAGACGGCCGAAGCTTTTAAAAGAAAGAATGGATTGGCGCTCGACAAACCTGTCATTGCTTTGTTGGCAGGCAGTCGACGACAGGAAATCAAAGATAATTTACCGGCTATGATCGAAGCTGCCAGCCGTTTCCCGAATTGCCAAATGGTGTTGGCGGGTGCGCCGTCGATTGAAGAGGCGTATTATGAGAAATTCATTTCGGGTACGAATGTCGTGTTGATGAAAGATCAAACATACGCACTCCTCTCGCATTCGGCCGCAGCGCTTGTCACAAGCGGAACTGCAACGCTCGAGACGGCATTGTTGGATGTTCCCCAAGTGGTGTGTTATGAGACGCCCGTTCCGCATCTCATCCGTTTCGCTTTCAATCATATCATCCAAGTGAAATATATCTCTCTGGTCAATCTCATTGCCGATCGTGAAGTCGTCCAAGAGCTGTTGGCCGATCGGTTCACTGTAGATAACATCGCCGGAGAACTCAACCGGCTCCTCAACGACATGTCTTATCGCGCGAAAATGTTGCAAGACTATGCCGACATTCGTCATCGTTTGGGTGACGATATAGCCCCCGATCAAGCTGCAAAGATGATGATCCGCTTGTTAAAAAACGCCTGAAAGGGTGGCCGAAAGGGGAAAGGCGATCAAGTGATACTGCCTTTTTGTCGCAGCCAAAACGGCAGTCCCGAAAGTGATCAAGTGTAAATTGGTTTGCGAAAAGCCGTTAATCGTCGTCCGATTAACGGCTTTTCGCGTTGTAACTAACGGTTAATTGCAATACAACTAACAGTTAGTCGCAATCAGCCGAATAATCGAATGTCATAATTCTAACAAAGACTCAAAGTATAAAGATATACCACAGAGGCAGGAATCGCCATTAAAGATGAGTCGAAACGGTCGAGCATTCCGCCGTGTCCAGGCAAAATATTGCCGCTGTCTTTAATGCCCAAGGTACGTTTGAAGAGGCTTTCCACCAAGTCACCCCATGTTCCGAAGACGGTAACAACGAGCCCCAAACCTAACCATTGAACAATGGTGAGCCCCGAAAGCGCATTACTCTGTGATTCTAAATAGCCCACAACAGCAGCTGCAATGAGTACGAAGAGAGTTCCGCCAATGCTGCCTTCCCAGCTCTTGGCAGGTGAGATACGTGGAAATAACTTGTGTTTGCCTAACAACGAACCACTGCAATAAGCACCAGTGTCGTTCGTCCACAGAAAGATAAACACGCTGAGCGGCAGGAGATAATAATAATGTATGTCGCCGTCGGGGGCCTGTCGGAATGCCAAAACATTGATCATTGAGAACGGAAGAGCGATATACATCTGCGAAAGCATTGTATAGGCCCAGTCGTGTATGGCGTTTTCGTTGCGCGTGTAGAGTTCGCTGACGAAGAGATAAACAATCGTCAGCAGATAAGGAACAAACACACCGTTGGTCTGAATGTAACCGCTGTTGATGCCGGCAACAGCCAGAAAGAAGTAGACTCCGGCCACCGTAGCGATAAAACGATTAACGGTGACAGTCTTTAATTCATTCACTAACGAGCAGTATTCCCATATCGTGAGGCCCGTAATGAGACTGAATAGGAACACCATAGCCTGCGGACGCAGGAATCCCGATACCATTATGGCTATGAAAAGCACGCCCGTAATTGTACGGACAATAAGTTTTTGGTCTTGCTGCTCATCTTTTTACAGTTAAAAGACCGACCAGGGACTGTGCGTCCCAAGTCGGCCGTGATTGTTATTTGTTGTTTTCGTCAGCCTGTTTATCGGCTTCCGACTGTTTGAATTCAGCCTGTGCCAGCTTCACTTCGTCAGGCATATCTTCGAGTTTAGGTTCGTTGTCTTCCATCAGTTCTTGCGAGCGACTCACCCACGGACGCTTACCAAAGATGCGTTCCACATCCTCTGCCATAATGACTTCACGTTGAATGAGGAGCTCTGCCAGCTGATTGTGCCCCTCTTTATGCTCTATCAGGATTTTCTTTGCACGCTCATACTGTTCGTTGAGCATTTTGATCACCTCGTCATCCATAATCTTTGCGGTTGTATCTGAGTACGGACGCTGAAATTGATATTCCTGATTGTTATAGTAACAAACATTCGGCAGTTTGTCGCCCATACCTGCATAGGCAATCATTCCATATGCACTCTTGGTGGCTCTTTCCAAATCGTTCATTGCACCTGTCGATATATGACCGGTGAAAAGTTCCTCGGCTGCACGCCCGCCGAAGAGTGCACACATCTCATCGAGCATCTCTTCTTTAGTCGTTATCTGGCGTTCTTCGGGCAGATACCACGCTGCTCCCAATGCGCGCCCACGCGGAACGATGGATACTTTGACCAAAGGATTGGCGTGTTCGCAGAACCACGACACCGTGGCGTGCCCAGCTTCGTGCAGCGCAATGGTACGTTTCTCTCTGGCAGTCATCACTTTCGTTTTTTTCTCCAAACCTCCGATGATGCGGTCTACGGCATCAAGAAAATCTTGTTTACCCACTTTTTTCTTATCGTGTCGGGCTGCAATCAGGGCAGCTTCATTGCAAACGTTGGCTATATCTGCGCCTGAAAAACCCGGAGTTTGCCGTGCCAACAAGTCGATGTCAAGACTTTCGTCTATCTTGACAGGGCGAAGATGCACCTGGAAGATTTCTTTTCGCTCGGTCAGGTCAGGTAAATCGACATTGATCTGACGATCGAACCTGCCCGCACGGAGCAATGCACTGTCGAGCATATCTACTCGGTTAGTGGCTGCGAGGATGATAACGCCGCTATTGGTACCGAATCCGTCCATCTCAGTAAGCAGTGCATTGAGCGTATTTTCGCGTTCGTCGTTACCGCCCATAGCCGGATTTTTGCTCCGGGCACGGCCAATCGCGTCGATTTCATCAATAAAGATGATGCTCGGAGCTTTCTCTTTGGCTTTTTGGAAAGCGTCGCGCACACGACTGGCACCTACGCCTACAAACATTTCGACGAAATCTGAGCCGCTCATCGAGAAGAACGGCACGCCCGCTTCGCCCGCAACAGCTTTAGCCAGCAACGTTTTTCCTGTTCCGGGAGGTCCCACTAATAGCGCGCCTTTCGGTATCTTGCCCCCCAAGTCGGTGTATTTCTGCGGATTCCGAAGAAACTCCACGATCTCTTGAACCTCTTGTTTGGCACCTGCCTGACCGGCAACGTCTTTGAAAGTAATGCCTATCTCGTTTCCCTTTTCATACATTCGGGCCTTGCTCTTGCCTACATTGAACACGCCGCCCCACCGGTTCCACCGCCCCAACGCCGCATCAAGAAGATCCAAACCACGGCCATCAGAATGAAAGGAGACAGATTGAGGAGGATGTTTATCAGATCGTTGCCTCGCTTGTTTTCGTAACTGAAATCAACGATCTTACCCTTTTGCTGTTCAACGGTGAGATATTTGTCCAGCTCATCGATAGAGCCGAAGTCAACATTCACATATGGATGTGCTCCCACTTGCTTGGCCGACATATTGAAAACATCGCGAACATTCTTGGCTTTGACATACATTCGCAGCGTACCCTCATTCTTATTGACCACCACACTCTGTGCGTAACCTTTCTCGACATACTCTTTAAACCTCGTGTAAGTGGCCTGTTGGCTGGCTCCGTTGCCGCCAAGCGCCTCGCCGCCACCCGAAAGAAACAGTACGATGAGCGCTACCAACACGATGGCATAGACCCAATTCATATTGAATCGGGGCATCTTCGGCTGTTGATCCGGGCCGTTAAAGGGATTGTTGTTATTGTTCATTTGTTCTTAATTGATTAATCTATGTCTGGTAAACGGGTCAATTTCGCGTCCTGCCAAAGATTTTCCAAGTCGTAGAATGCGCGTGTCTCAGGCAAGAAGATGTGTACCATCACATCGCTGTAATCCATCGCCACCCATTGGTCTGTTCCCAATCCGACTACGTGAGTAGGCTTTTCGCCACCGTCTTTCCGAGCAAAATCACCTACCGATTCGGCAATTGCTTCTACTTGCGAGGGCGAATTGCCTTGACAGATCACGAAATATCGGGCAATGGCTCCGTCTATATTTCCGAGATCTGCAATAACTATGCCACTCCCTTTCTTTTCTTGAATCCCCTTGGTTATCGTCTTTACCAGTTCGTTTGTCTTAATCATTCAATGTTGTTTCATTATGAATTACAAAATTACAGCTATTTATTGAGATAGCAATACAATGCCGCTTTTATTTGGATTTTTTATAGGCGACATTTCTTTTGGATGTTGAATTCATAGCAGATCACTAAAAAACTCGCTGAAAAAGTTTGTCGTTTCGGGAAAAAGAAGTATCTTTGCACACGTATTCAGAAATGAATCGGCAGACAAGACACATCTTGGGATATGGTGTAATGGTAACACTACAGATTCTGGTCCTGTCATTCCAGGTTCGAATCCTGGTATCCCAACAAGACGCATCTCCATATCGGAGATGCTTTTTTGTTGTATAGAGGTGAACGATGGGGGATTCATTAAAAGCGACAGCCACGCAAATGATAATACATCTGCGTGGCTGTCGCATTCCTATTTATATAGGAAGATTTATTCTTCGGCTTCACTTTGCTTGTCGATTGCCTTGATCTTTTCGCGCAAAAGACTCATATCATCTTTGAGTTTCTGCACTTTCCGATTCATTTCGTCAATCAAACTGTTGCCTTTTTTACTGCTGGCATTGAGGAAACCAAGATTGTTTTCATACGTCTGAACTTCTTGTTTCACTTGCTCATAACGCCGCATCAGGCGACCACGTTCATTGTCCAAGGCGTCTTCCCCACGCTTAGCCACGTTCTTCAAATTGTTCTTGAAATTATCAAGACGCTTCCGTGCAATAGAGATATTCAGTTCTTTATACAGTTTATCAAGTATATCGTGATACTCTTTGTACAGCTTATCTTTTTCTTTATATGGTACGTGCCCCACTTGATTGTATTCGTCTACCAGACTCTGAACCTTTTCCTGAATATTGTCTGCCTTTTCTTCGGCCAGTGTTTTCAATTGAGCAATAATGTCTCGCTTCTTTCCGAGGTTGTCTTTTTCCTCATTTCGTGTGCCAGCATTAGCCGAATTACGTGCCTCGAAGAAATGATTGCAAGCATTGAGGAAGTCATTCCATAGCTGATCACCCAACTTTCGGGGAACCATTCCGATGGTTTTCCATTCTTTTTGCAGAGCAATGAGTTTGTCACTTGTAGATTTCCATTCAGTACTATCTTGCAGAGCGCGGGCCTTTTCTACCAAAGTCTTCTTCTTTTCTGCATTCTCTGCATATTGCGTTTTCAACTCTTTGAAAAAACGTTGCTTTACGACTGAAGAAATCATCACAAGTCGAACGGAAACGCTCGAATATTTTAACGTTCATCTTCTGCGGTGCAAATCCGATGGTTTTCCATTCTGCTTGCACGGCGATAATCTCTTTGGTGAGTTTCTCCCAATCGGCTGCGGTCTTACATTCTTGCTGTGCTAAGGTTTCAACTTGCTCACAGAGGACCGTCTTTTTGGTCAGATTCTCATTCTCCTTAGCTCTAAGTTGTTCAAAATGTTGCTGATGGCGTTTGTTGATAACAGTGGAAGCAGCTTTGAAGCGAGCCCAAATTTCTTCACGCAAATCCTTAGAAACGGGGCCGATCTCACGATACTGCTGGTGCAACTCCTGCAATTGATGGAAAGCACTGATTACATCTGACTCATCAGCCAACTTTTCTGCAGCTTCACAAAGCTTTGTTTTACGTTCAAGATTTTTCTTGAAATCATACTCGCGCGCTTCACTATTCAATTTCAATAAATCATAAAACTGCTCCACATAGATTGATAATTACGCCAAAGTTCATTGGCTTTCTCTGCTGGGACTGCCTTGATCTCTTTCCACTCTTGTTGTAATTCTTTGAATTGCAGATATGATTTGTTAGCCTCATCGGGCGAAATGGCCATCGCTTTAATCTTCTCTATGATCTCGAGTTTGCGTTTCAGGTTCTCCGCTTTCTCTGCTTCTTTCTCTTGGAAGAGCTTCGCACGTCGCTCTTTAATAATGATCATCTCGGCCTTGAACGCCTCTTCATCATCGTCGGGAAGTACGGAATAGGTATCAGGATTGCCTCCCGCCTCCAAATACTCACGTTGTTGGACATCGCGTTCGGCAATGTGCAGTTTGTAGAAGACGGTTTTCAGATAGTCTACTTCCTCCTTGCGAGGGGCCTCTTCGCCGTGAGCGATTTCACGAACGCGTTCCAATATCTCTTGCTTGGTTGTATAAACCTTTTGCAAGTAATCGTTATCGGCATCGTGCTCTGCCGTTAATTGCTCTACATTTAACGGCGTGTCAGAAGGTGATTCAGTGTCTTTTACATCGTCATTAACCATCTTACTGTCCGGCAATACTTTCTCTTCTTCATTCATTCCCTGTTCCAGGGTGTTCAACTGAGAGTCCATCATTTCACTACTTTAAGTTTATGATTCGGTTTTCCAATACGTTTTAATTGCTTGCAAACTTAAACAAAAAAAGCGTAATCACCTAATTTAAAACGCACTTTTTGTACTTTATGGGGTTAAAGTAAACGTTTAAAGCGTAAAATCCACCACGAAACGCCCGATACAACGAACGAGATGAGCAGTGCAATAACGAATCCATAGCGGCTCGTTTCCATTCCATTAATGAGGTTCATACCGAAAAGCGAGGCGATAAGCGTGGGAAACATCATAATAATACTTACCGAAGTGAGGGTTCGCATCACCGTATTCATATTGTTGTTGATGATGCTCGAATAGGTATCCATTGTCGATTCGAGAATGTCTGAATAGATGCTCGTAGTTTCGCGAGCCTGCGTCATCTCGATGTTTACGTCCTCGATAAGGTCGGCATCCAGCTCATCCACTTGGAGTTTGAATTTCAGTTTAGCTAAGAGATTTTCATTTCCACGGATCGACGTAATGAAATATGTGAGCGAATCTTGCAGCCGGCTCAGTCCGATCAATGATTCGTTGTTCACGCCGTGATCCAAGTTATGCTTGGCTTTTTCGATGAGTGCGTTGATCTGTTTCAGTCTTTTGAGATACCAAACGGCCGAAGAGAGGAACAGGCGGAAGATCATATCGACATAGTCTGTGAATCCTTCGCCACGCTTCTGTTGATAAGTGACGAAATCAATCATCATATTACTCTCATAGTAACACACCGTAATGGTGACGTCGCGCTTGTGAATGATGCCGAGCGGAACAGTGGTATAGGGTGTACGCGACCGTATTTCTTTGACGTAAGGGATGCGTAGAATGATGAGCATCCAGCCATCATCGTACTCATAACGCGCCCTTTCGTCGGTGTCGCTGATGTCAGAAAGAAAATAATCAGGTATTTTAAATCGGTCTTCTAAAAACTGTTGGTCTTCGTCCGTGGGACAAGTGACCTGTATCCAACAGTTGGGCTGCCATTCATTGATGACTTTCAGATTTGCGTTTATATTCCAGTATGTTCTCATTTCGCTCATCTCCAAGATTAAAATCAAGGTGGAGATCAGCCCATAGAGCATCCTTTCTCCAACCTACAAGTCTTTATTTTCCGCGTGATAATCGTCCATCGAATTGTTGTTCATTTCTGTTTGGCGGTGCAAAGGTAGTGAAATAAGTTGAAAGTGCGAAAAAATGGGAAGAAAAAAGACCATTGGCGGTAGTGAAAATCACAAAAGACCGTTCTCCTAAACGGAAGAACGGTCTGTGATTATCTGTCAATAGCTGTTCCGATCGGTTTATTTGACCGGCGCCTCTTCCATTGTTCGTTTCAGCAACTCCCAAAACGGCGCCACAGTTTCAACAAGACAACGCTCGTTGGTAGTGTGCGGAGAACGAATGGTTGGGCCCATTGAGATGACATCTAAATGCGGATACTTGTTCAGAATGATTGAACATTCGAGGCCGGCGTGGTCTACCTTCACGACGACTTCTTCGCCAAACATCTCTTTGTAGAGGCATTTCAGCAGGTTAAGTATCTCACTATCGGTGTTAGGATCCCATCCCTGATAGCTTCCGCTGAACTTAACTTCAAAACCGGCCAATGCCAATGGGCCGAGCAATGTCTTGCAAATACACTCTTTCATCGTCTCACTCGAACTACGGGGAAGCACCTTGATAGCGACTTTTCCCTCCTCGATGTCGATGATTGCGAGGTTAGATGATGTTTCGACAACAGTCGGAATGGCGGGAATCATCCGCATTACACCGTTATGCAGACCATAAATAGCACGCAGAATCATCTCTCGATCGGTTTTGTCAAGTTGCATCTTGGGTGTCGGAATATCCTCAGCTGTGAGTTCAACTTGGTTCTCGATGAATTTATATTCAGCCTCAAACATCTCTCTGAGCTCGTTGATGAGTACCTTGGCGTCGGCTACTTTTTCTTTCGGCAGCACTACAACGGTCTCAGCTTTGAACGGAATGGCATTGCGCATATTACCGCCGTGCCAACTCGAAAGCTCGGCATTGCACGTTTCGACGAGCTTCAACAGCACGCGAGCCATCAGTTTATTGGCGTTAGCTCGGCCTTCATTGATCTCCAAACCCGAGTGTCCACCCTTCAATCCCTTAATGATCACATGTAGTGCCGCGTGATTTTGGTCAGCGGGAACTTCTTTGTAAGTACGCGATGCATCTAAATCGATGCCTCCGGCACTACCTATTACGAGATTTCCCCACGTCTCCGAGTCGAGATTGAGCAATATATCACCTTGCAGAATGCCCTTGGCCAAGTCATTGGCACCGAACATTCCCGTCTCTTCATCTGCCGTAATAAGTCCTTCGATGGGGCCGTGTTTTAAATCTTTTGCCTCCATCACAGCCATAATGGCAGCCACTCCGATACCGTTGTCGGCACCGAGCGTAGTATTCTTAGCCTTCACCCATTCGCCGTCGATATACGGTTGCAGCGGATCAGTTTCAAAGTTGTGATCGCTGTCAGGCGATTTCTGCGGCACCATATCCATATGTGCCTGCATAATAATGCCTTTTCGGTTTTCCATTCCGGGCGTAGCAGGTTTACGCATCACAATGTTCTGTGCATCATCGACAAAGGCTTCTACACCGTTTTGCTTCGCAAAGTCGAGCAAGAAACGTTGTACTTGCTCCAAATGTCCCGACGGACGCGGCACTTGTGTCAGTGCATAAAAGTTGCGCCAGATGCACTCGGGATTCAGATTTTTAATTTCACTCATAATTATTGATTTTGGTTTAGGGTTAAAGTCGTTTTCTTTGTAAATGCTAATGCAGCCCAAGCATAGATACCGAGCACGACAATAAGCATCGTTTGTACGGTATGTACAATGAGCACGAAATAGAGAGCGTCTGTCTCGATGATACCATATAGAATGAGCATTGTCTTGACTGCGAAGTGCCAAGATCCTGCTCCGTTAGGCGTCGGCACGATAACGGCAATACTTCCCACGATGAATGTCACCAGCGCACACGTCATTCCTAAATGCGAAGTGTCTGAAAAACAGAAGAATGTGAGATAATAATGCAGGAAGTAACTGCCCCAAATAGCCAGTGTAAAGAATGCGAACAGCGGAATATTGTGTACTTTTCGCAGGGAGATCACGCCTTGCCAAATACCTCGCAACATATCTTTCACCTTATTATATATATATAATCTGCGAAGAAGAATGTGCAATAAGACGAACACTGCAATGCCACAGATCCCTGTTACGAGATAACCTGTGAATGAGAAACTACGAATCAACGTATCGATACTCATTCCCGTGTGATCGAAAAACGTAGAGAAAACCCGTATTTGGGCCAGAATGGTGAGTCCGGCAATAACTGCCAGCAGTAAAGAATCGATGGCTCGCTCGGTGACTACGGTACCGAGCGCTTTCGGAAAAGATGTTCCGTCATAGCGCTTGAGTACACCACAGCGTGCAAATTCGCCTACGCGCGGAACAATTAAACTCATCGCATACGACAGAAAGACTGCATTGATACAGGTGGTTGTGCGTGGATGCTCGCCAAGCGGCTCCAAAGTCTGCCGCCATCGCCATCCGCGAAACATTTGGGCAAGTATTCCGAAAGGAAAAGAAAGTAACATCCACGTCCAGTTCATCTCGTAAAGCACTACGTGTTCGATGCGTTTGAAATCGAAACCTCGATACATCCAATAGAGGATTGCACCTCCGAGAAACAGAGGGAATATAATCTTTACAATCCGATTAAGTATTGATTTCAATTCCAATGTTATACTGTCTTTTTCTTTATTTGGGCAAAGTTACGGTAATTTGAGCGTAATTCAAAATAAAAACGGCGATTATTTCGACCTATTTTTGATTTGAATCAACAAAACACCGTTTATCGGACGATTGATGTTCAAATTGTTTGCGCACACAGAAAGTTGTCGTATCTTTGCATCGTCAATAAGAAAATAGGATAACAAATTAATTGAAGAGAAAGGTAAAAAGATTATGGTAGTATTTGGAATCGTAACAATTGTAGCAGCAGTTTTGGCCGAAGCATTGGTTCTCAGCAAGAAGATCGACCTCGGTCGGATGTAAGTCAAGAAGGCTTATAGATGCTATTCACAGGATAACAAAATGTGAAATCAAAAGAGCGGAAGTCGTAAACGACCTCCCTTTCATTGAAAATAAAAAGACGGACGGTACTTAGACAGTGTTTAAGTATCGTCCGTTTTTTCGTTGATTCTTTTGTTCTTTCTCCGAATCTGACTACCTTTGCACGCAAAAACAACACAATACGATGAAATCAGTTAAGCCCAAGAAGAATCTCGGTCAGCATTTTTTGATCGACCAAAACATAGCTCGCCGCATTGCAGACACCGTTGATGCTTGCCCCGCTATCCCCGTTTTGGAAATCGGACCGGGTATGGGCGTGCTCACGCAATATCTTGTGACCAAAGGACGAGAGGTAAAAGCCGTAGAGATCGATGTCGAGTCGGTGGCCTATCTGCACGAGAAATACCCTGCTTTGCGTGAAAATATCATCGGCAAAGATTTTCTTCGGATGGATTTGAATGACGTTTTCGACGGTCATCAGTTCGTTCTCACAGGCAATTATCCCTATGACATTTCGTCGCAGATATTTTTCAAGATGCTCGATTATAAGGATTTGATACCCTGTTGCACCGGAATGATTCAGCGGGAAGTAGCTCAGCGAATGGCATCGGCGCCGGGTAGCAAAGCTTACGGCATCTTGTCAGTGCTCATTCAGGCGTGGTATGATGTGGAATACCTTTTTACTGTGGATGAGAACGTGTTCAATCCGCCGCCCAAAGTGAAAAGTGCCGTCATCCGAATGACACGCAACGACGTTACGAATTTAGGCTGTAATGAAATGCTTTTCAAGCGTTTGGTCAAGACGGTATTCAACCAACGCCGCAAGATGTTACGTGTAAGTCTTCGTCAATTGTTTGCCGGTGCTCCCGCACGAGCCGCATTTTACACACAGGATATAATGACACGGCGTCCCGAACAATTATCCATTGCCGAGTTTGTTGTTTTAACCAATCTCGTGGAAAACGAATTGAGAATTAATAGTTAACAATTGAATATTCTCTGATAAAATTAGAGTTAGAAGCCCGTTTCTTTTCAATCGGAAGAATAAAAGAACAGAAATGAAAGTGGATTTATATATACCTGGGAATCAATGAAATATGAGTTTCTTTCCAATTAACGGTCAATCGCATTGTAACTAACGGTTAAATGCGTTGCATTTAGCGGCTTTTCGCACACCAATTAACAGTTAATCGCAAGTCAATTAATAATTAATTAAAAATCTATTTATATCTTATTGATTCACAGTAAGATATAAACTTCCCTTCGTTTTTAGTCTTTCATACTTCTATATGAGAATAAAACTCCTTTTGTTTAATCATTATCCTATGCTAATATTGCATAATCTCGCGATTTATATTACCTTTGCACGTATGGAGACAAAGGAAGAACGATATAAGATGTTGTGCTCGCAGATTAGAGAACTAATTGCGGGTGAACACAATGAGATGGGTGTTTTGGCTAATGTTTCAGCTGCAATGTACGAGCTTTCGCCGACCGTTACTTTTGGGTAGGTTTCTATTTGGTGCGTGACGGGGAGCTGCAGCTTGGCCCGTTTCAAGGTCCTGTGGCCTGTTATCGTATCAAACGCGGGCGCGGTGTGTGCGGAACGGCTTGGGAAAAGGCGCAGACGGTCATTGTTCCAGATGTAGAACAGTTTCCGGGGCATATCGCTTGCAGCAGTCAGTCGCGATCTGAAATTGTGGTTCCGATGTTCAACCGCCAAGCTGAAGTGTGCGGTGTGATTGATATCGACAGTACAGATACAGATGCATTTGATGCTGTCGACGGTCTGTATTTGGAACAATTGGCCCGAATTGTGGCTGAGTCGTTGTATGGTTAATATCGGTCGGAATTGTCAAAAACTTGGATAAAGAGTTGCATAATTGCAAATTAATCTCTAAATTTGTGCATCATTGTAACTAATATAGACATAAATATGATTGACGTTAAAGCAACACTGAAAGACGCAGAGGAGCGAATGGAGATGGCTGCAATGTTTTTAGAGGAGCAACTTTCACGCATTCGAGCCGGTCGGGCCAATGTAGCCATCCTCGATGGAGTGCGTGTTAACTCTTACGGTTCAATGGTTCCGCTGAACCAAGTGGCCAATATCTCGACGCCGGATGCCCGTACTATCGCAATCAAACCGTGGGATAAGAAGGCCATTAAGGATATAGAGAAAGCCATAATGGATAGTGATGTGGGCATAACTCCTGAAAACAACGGAGAGATTGTGCGCTTAGGTATCCCTCAACCCACGGAAGAACGGCGGCGCGATTTGACCAAACAGTGCAACAAAATAGGTGAAAAGGCGAAGGTGGAAGTGCGTAACGTGCGTGCCGAAATTAAAGAGAAACTCAAGAAAGCCATCAAAGACGGACTCTCGGAAGATAACGAGAAGGATGCTGAAAACGACTTGCAGAAGATTCACGACAAGTTTATCAAGAAGTTAGATGACCTGTTGGAGGCAAAGAATAAGGAGATAATGACGGTGTAAGAAGCCTCACCTCCGTCCCTTTTTCAATGGGAGAAGGGTATAATATGCCT
Source organism: Hoylesella pleuritidis JCM 14110 (assembly GCF_000613725.1). Taxonomy (GTDB): domain Bacteria; phylum Bacteroidota; class Bacteroidia; order Bacteroidales; family Bacteroidaceae; genus Prevotella; species Prevotella pleuritidis. The sequence goes on along the minus strand of NZ_BAJN01000006.1, from coordinate 99,149 downwards.
CTGTTTGAAAAGAAATTAATTATTTTTGCCGATCCCTTCCCTCTCTTTTGGGAGAGGGGTTAGGGTGAGGCTATCTTTAACTAATGCGTGGACTCGTGATAAAAAACACCGGGAGCTGGTACACGGTACGTACAGACGACGGGCAAACGGTGGAAAGTAAAATCAAAGGTAACTTCCGATTGAAAGGTATCCGCAGTACAAACCCTGTGGCGGTAGGCGATTATGTGGAACTGATTACTAATCAAGAGGGTACCGCTTTTATTGCTTCCATTGAGGAACGACGCAATTATATCATCCGAAAAGCCTCTAACCTATCGAAGCAAAGTCATATCCTGGCAGCTAATGTTGATCAAGTCTTCCTCTTGGTGACGGTGAATTATCCGCAGACCAACACTGTTTTTATCGACCGTTTCTTAGCTTCGGCCGAAGCATATCGTGTTCCCGTTTGTCTGATTTTCAACAAAACGGATCTTCTCTCACCCGAAGAGCGCCGTTATCAAGATATGATGATGACGCTCTATGACACCATTGGATATGCCTGTTACGCCATTTCGGCAACCTCAGGAACAGGTATCGATAAGCTGAAACCATTGCTTCAAGATAAGATTACGCTGCTGAGCGGCAACAGCGGAGTGGGTAAATCGACATTGATCAACGCTCTGATTCCCGGCGTCGGGCTGCGAACGGCCGAGATTAGTAATGCTCATAATACAGGAATTCACACCACAACGTTCAGCGAAATGCTTGAAGTGCCCGGTGGAGGATACGTCATTGACACGCCCGGAATCAAAGGATTCGGCACTTTCGACATTGAACCCGCCGAACTGACAAGTTATTTTAAGGAGATATTTCATTTCTCGAAAGACTGCCGTTTCAATAATTGCACACACACACACGAGCCCGGTTGCGCCGTGCGTAAGGCTCTTGACAACCATTATATAGCTCAAAGTCGCTACCAATCTTACCTCAATATGCTTGAGGATAAGGATGAAAACAAATATCGCGAAGCGTATTAAGAAAGGTGTAATAGTACATTTTGGTTCACCGCAAACAATTGATCCACTTTTCCATATCCGTTAACACCTCGGGCGAAAAGGTTTCTTCTATATGCGAATATTCGTCAGGGAAACCTGTCTGACAGTGTTGGAAAAGGTGGTTGAGACCCGGATACACCTTGATAAAGTTTTGCTTGTTCGGCGGAAGCAGACGTTCGATGGTAGAAAGATTGGTTGCTGCAATCACTTGTACATCTTTTTCGCCATTTAAAATCATTGCAGGGCACTTCACTTTTTCGATGTATGGCTGCGGGTTAAAGTCTAAAAAGGATTGGATCCACAGGTTAGTAGGGGCGGATTTCAGCTTTTCGCGCAGGCTACGAACGGTCATCCTGACGGATGAACCGGCACGAGTAAGCAATCGATTGTTCTGTTCTGTGCTGATGCTGTCGCCTTGAACGCCAGGCGAAGCCAATGCAATGGCGAAGTCGATTTTACCTTCCGAAGCCAACATTAACGCAATAGCAGCCCCTTCGCTATGGCCGATGACACCCACTTTACCAAACTTTCCCAACCTGCGTAAGTACTGAACACCGGCCGCGGCATCCTTAGCGAAATCGTAAATCGTGGCATTTTTCCCATCTCCTGTCGACTTTCCGAATCCCCGATCATCGTATCTCAGCGTGGCTATGCCGCGTTTTGCCAATGCATCTGCTATTACAGCAAAGGGCCGATGACCGAAAATTGCTTCGTCTCTGTCCTGCAATCCACTGCCAGTAACCATCAATGCTACCGGCATTCGACGTCCCTTGCCCCACTCTGAGGGGTAAGATAAAGTGCCCGAGAGCACTGCTGTACCCTCGGGATTGGTAAAACTAACTTCCTCTGTACGGTAAGACAACTTGGAACTCGGTGTCTGCGGCCGCTTGGGTTCGTACGATCCGGGGCACAATTCAAGTGGAAGCGTATAACCACTCTGCGTAAATCGGCCTCGAATAACACCATCTTGCAACTTGCCTGCATACGACGCACCGATGATCGGAATACTGATATGCAGCGAATCGGCTGAAACGAGATCGGCAACAGCTTCTATTCCCATCGCATTTTGATCCGGACTATCTAATGTACAGACATCTGCGCCACGCTCATTTTGACTAAGATTGAAGTTGACACGCAGTCTCTGAGGACCTATGGTGAGCTCACCCGACCACGTTCCGGTGATTTTCTGCCCCATTGTCAACAATGGACAAGCGAACAACAGTAATGCAATAATATGTCTTTTCATCTTATTCATACGATTGTTTTGATTAGTTTTCCTCTGTCGTTTTTCGTTTTCGGGGAAGTCGACCGCCCTTATGCAATGCCTCGGAAATAATCCATTGCAGTTGTCCGTTGATGGAACGAAACTCATCTGCGGCCCATTTCTCTATCGCATTCATCGTATCGGCATCGACACGAAGCACAAAACTCTTAATCTTACTTTCCTTTTTAGACATATAAAGTCGATTCTCTTCTCCCTCAGAAGGGAGATATGAGCTATCCATTTGCTGCTTTACATATTCAATGTACCTGTATTTACTACCGGTTGAGCTGTATTGTCACCACACAAAACCACCATTAAATTGCTCACCATAGCGGCTTTTTTCTCCTCGTCTAACTCCACGATGCCGTCTTCGGACAATCTTTCGAGAGCCATTTTCACCATCGAAACAGCTCCCTCTACAATCTTTTCGCGAGCCGAAATGATAGCACTGGCCTGCTGACGACGCAACATTACGGCTGCAATTTCAGGTGCATAAGCTAAGTAATTGATGCGAGCCTCTACGATTTCAATACCTGCCATTGCCAGTCGTTCATCGAGTTTTTCTTCCAATTGACGGTTAATTTCTTCGCCGCTGTCCCGTAACGTGGGCTCGCTGGTATCCACTTCCGCATTGTCATAGGCATATTGACCGGCCACTTGACGCAGAGCGGCATCGCTTTGAATCTGTACGAAACGTTCGAAAGCACGCATAATGCTTGTCACATCAGTGCCGAGCGTATTGCTTCCGGCCGTTCGCGCCATTGTCTGCGAGTCTATTTCAAAGATGGCTTTATACGTATCGCGCAGTTTCCATACCAAAACCATCCCGATCATTACGGGATTTCCCACTTTGTCATTTACCTTGATAGGTTCTGCATCCAAGTTACGCGCCCGAAGAGAAAGATGTTTTGTATTGATGAAAGGATTCACCCAGTGAAAGCCCACAAGTGTAAACGTACCGCGATATTCGCCGAAAAACATCATCACGCGGGCTTCGTTGGGCTCCAATCTGATGAAACCGCGGAAGATCAACACGCCGAACAGAATGGCAAGAACACCTACGATACCTACTACCGGTGATATATTACCTTCTGATCCGATACCACTGACAAAGATTGCAATACCTGCTATCGGGAGCAGAAAGCCCACAAAAAGCATCAGAAAGCCGTTCAGTACTAAGCCGTTAAATGCAAATTCTTTTGTTTCCATCGTTTTATTCGTTTTTAGATTAATTTAATTTGATATTATTTTGATGTCACAAAGATAGTATACTTATTTGATTTTGTCAAGTGTTTGGTTGTTGATTAAATTTTATTTAACATATCGTTAAAAGTGAGAAAGTAAAAAGTGGGAAGTGAAAAAAACGAGACAATAGCTTTGATCATATCAATACGATTCTGTTTCTCTCTCTGCGGAGGAGAGATTAGCGGCAAGGTTTCTTGGGAAAAAATATGCGTAACGTTACTGTTTGTATATATATGATAATCAGATATATACAAATCTCTCTACGGTTAACGGCTAAACGGCGTGTAAAAGACCGTTAAACGACGGGCGATTAATGGTTAAACGCACGGTAATTAACGGTTAAATACGCAGTCATTAACCATTAGTTGTTATGCACTTTGTATCTATATGATAATCAGTAAGATATAACTCTCTTGCCGAATCTGTTTTCCAAATCGGTCCTGCCCTATCCTATTGAGCGAAAAGAGAGATGCTGAGACAAATCGATTTACGACGATTTATTATGCAATCGACGTCGAATGGATAAACATTTCTTTAAAAAACATCGGAAAGAATTTGGTCGGACGGATTTTTATCACTATCTTTGCAACCGCTTAATAAAAGCCAAACGAGTTCTGGTGCGTTAGTTCAGTTGGTTAGAATGCCTGCCTGTCACGCAGGAGGTCACGAGTTCGAATCTCGTACGCACCGCTGACTCACTTTTGAAAAGCCCTGATTGGTGCGTTAGTTCAGTTGGTTAGAATGCCTGCCTGTCACGCAGGAGGTCACGAGTTCGAATCTCGTACGCACCGCTGAAACCGTCGAAGATATCGTCTTCGGCGTTTTTTGTTTATAGCATTAGTTGCAACAGTACGGCATCGCGGTAGCAATCATATTGCATGAGCCAGTCTTTCAACACGGCATTATGGACGAATCCGAGTTGCGAGAATAATTGCAGACATCGTGTATTATCGCTGTCCACCACAGCATAGAGCTGGTGCAGATGCAAGATGCGGCGCGAATAATCGATGAGCCAGTGCATTGCAGCTGCCGCATAGCCTTTTCCGCGACAGTCGTTTTGGATGATGATGCCGACCTCCGCACGCAGATGGCGCGGTTCGAAGTTGCAAAGGTCAATAACGCCAACCGTTTCTCCGGCAGCGTTTTCAATGATTTGACGCACTTGTTTATCTGTATATATGTCGGCAGATGAATGTGCTATGTAATCACGCAGCACATAGCGGGAATACGAAACATTGGTAGGCCCGATATCCCACAGTGTCGTATCGTTTTCGATTCGATATAACGCGTCTAAGTCTTCGGGCTCCATCGCTCGGATTTTTACTTCGGGTAATTTCATTGCAATATATCTTCGGCGGTGATAATAGTTCGTGTTTGCGGATTGAAAGTGCCCAAACGCACGTTAGGGTGATGATTTTTTGAGAAGATTTCAAATATCGTATCGAACCTGTAAGCATCTATATCGTAGACGACATAAGTGAGACGGACAGGTTCAGTCAGTCCTTGATGTCCTGCGGGCAACGTCTGTTCGCTTCCTACAACGAATCGGGCGTTCAGCGCTTTGCTGTCTGCCAATCGACGACAAGTGGCTATCGATATTTCGTTTCCAATGAAGAGATAGTCGCATTCTATCTTTTTCCGTTCAAAAAAGCCCATACTGCGCCGTGTTTTCACGACGAGAAGGCCAACTAAAGCCACTAAAGCTTTCAGCCAAATGGCCACTTTGATTGGTCCGGTAAGCAGAAAACTTGTGTGCCGATAGTGTTTTCGGAAGAAGATCAGCATAGCTTCATAGAAGACGTGAACGTATCGAAAGGACGACTTTTGCGTGCTTTCACCTTTGTAATGCAAGATTTTTACGGGTAGATACCAGTTTTGCCAACCTGCTTTCAACAGTCGGCAAGAGAGCTCGATGTCCTCACCGTACATAAAAAAGTCCTCATCCAAGAGTCCTATTTGCTGTAAGGCCGACTGTCGTAACAGGCAAAAGGCCCCACTTACGATGTCGATCAGAGCTGCCTGATTCCACGGCAAGTATCCCATATAATAATGTCCGAAGCGACGACTTGTGGGAAATGCAGCGCAGAGTCCGCTCATTTTGTAAAACGAGGTCATCACAGTCGGCATTCCGCGGCGTGATTCCTTAGCGTCCGAACCATCTGCTTTCAGCATCCGAACACCCATTGCACCTGCTGCGGGATGCGATTCGATAAAATCGATCGAGCGGTGAATCGTTTCCTCACCGATAATCGTATCGGGGTTCAACAGTAGAATAAATTCGCCTTGACAACGCCGAATGGCCAGGTTATTAGCACGTGCAAAGCCCAAATTATGCGAACTGCTGATGAGTTTTACAGTAGGAAAGTGCTTCTCGATATAGGCTACCGACCCGTCGGTAGAGTGATTATCAACCACTAAAACTTCTGATTCGACATCTGCCAAAGCCCGTTCAAGCGATGTAAGACATTGTCCTAAGTAATCTTTTACGTTGTAATTGATAATAACGACAGATAGTTTCATCGTTCAGTTTCACCCTGACAACGTTGCCGGGAGGGATAAATGAAGAAAAGACAAAGCATCAGAATGATCCCCATATAGCCAAAAGTGGTGGACATATAGAGATAATAGAGAAGACAATTGGCCATCATCGGCACACAAATGAGCAGCATCCGAAACGTTCCCCAGCACAGTAATGCACGCTCGGGAGCGGTTTTCAATTGTGCAGATACACGCCTGAAGCGGAACAATCGCAAAGCTAACGGGATGGTACAGAGGGTAAGTAGCTCCATCACTGTGGCCGGAACAAATTCAGAAGACTTGTCACCTACCAGCAGACCGACGGGTAAAAGATCGGTCTCAAACAGCACGACGACGAGCAACGAGAGCCCCAGCGCCGTGCAAAATTCCGTCATTAAGATTTTTCTTATTCGTTCCATACATCGTCGTTATTTGTTCATTACCGCCGTTCTGTTCACAATGGCGCGTCCCAAAGTTACCTCGTCGGTATATTCCAGTTCGTCGCCCACGGATATTCCGCGTGCAATCACACTCTGCTTCACATCGAATTCGGTCAGTTTCCGCGATATATAAAAGTTGGTTGTATCGCCTTCCATCGTCGAACTCAGCGCCAGAATTACTTCGCTTATGCCTCCGCTGCGCACCCTTTCGATTAAAGAATCGATCTCGATGTCGGTCGGTCCCACACCGTCCATCGGTGAAATGACACCGCCCAAGACGTGATACAGACCGTTGTATTGCTGTGTATTCTCGATGGCCATCACGTCTTGGATATTCTCAACGACGCAAATCAGCGACGTATCGCGATGTAAACTTGAACAGATCGGGCACACTTCGGTATCACTGATGTTGTGACATACACGACAATATTTGATGTCTTGTTTCACCGTCGACACCGCTTTGGCAAACGCTTGTACGTCGTCGGTTGGTTGTCTGAGTAGATGCAACACCAAACGCAACGCCGTTTTGCGTCCGATTCCTGGCAGACTTGCAAACTCCGTAACCGCTTTTTCCAATAACTTCGAGGGATATTGCTGTTCCATTTCACGGCAAAGTTACAAAAAAATAGGAATTTATCAGACGCTGATCGACATATTTTCATTCTGTCTCCAGCAGTCCGATAAATCCCGAATTGAGTGAATTGTCAGTGCAATTGATTAGAGATACAGACTTATTCCGATCTTAAATCCGACCGTAGAATAGTCTTTATGACTTTTGAATGATTGATCGTAATAAATCGCCGGTTCAATAGTTGCAGTCCGACTGATAAAGAACGCGTATCCAAGTTCTACTCCGGGCATCAGGTCATTATAGTTATGATAAGCGTGAACGAGTTTACAATTGGCGCCCAAATATAGTCCGTTCTGCACGACGTAATAACGACCGCCTACGCCGATAGACACATTATCGGGTGCAGAATCGTTGCCATAGTGTTGGAAAGAAGCCTGAGCCAGCACCATCCAGTTATCTTCGAGGAAATAACCGACTTGTGCTTGTACACCGAGATTGAGCTTATCTTTCCCGTTGTAATTGAGATTGAGCCCCGTTAATGAGCCTCCTACATACATCTTTTCAGCCTCGAACTGCGCGTGGGCAGTAAGAGTGAGCAACAGAGTTGCCATTATTAATACAATCTTCTTTTTCATATCATTATTTGTTTTGATTGATTTGTCGTTGATACCAAGCAAAGAACCATACTGAAGCCATCACTAATACTACTGCGCTTCCGATGTAAGAGACTGACCGACTCAATCCGAACGCCTGCGGAGAAACCATCAGGAACGTAGCGCAAACAACGGTCATAAAGAGCGCCGGGATAAGAGTGAGATAGAAAGGTTTATGCTTTTGCACAAGATATACAGTGATAGTCCACAGTGTAAAGACTGCTAACGTTTGGTTGGCCCAGCCGAAATACTGCCAGATAATATTGAAACCGTTAGGGTTTTCCATCTGCCACACAAGCAGACCGATGGCTGCTAAGAATATCGGCAGGCAGATATAGAGACGCTTGGAGATAGCTTTCTGATCGAGATGAATGAATTCTGCAATGATGAGTCGGGCACTGCGAAAGGCGGTATCGCCGCTCGTGATAGGTGCTGCAACCACTCCTAATAAAGCCAAAATCCCCCCGAAGACACCCAACCAACCCTCGCATACCATTTTGACAACGGTCGGAGCACTGAAAAACTCAATCAAACTGTGTCCGCCTTTGGCTTGTGCGATAAACTGATTAGCCGTTTCCGGTGCCACGACTTCGCGCCAACCGCCGTAATAAAAGAAGTACATTGAGACCGAAGCCCATACCAATGCCACAATGCCTTCGGTAATCATAGCACCGTAAAAGATAGGACGCCCGTGTCTTTCGGCCGTTAAGCAACGTGCCATTAACGGACTCTGGGTAGCGTGGAAACCGCTGATCGCCCCGCAAGCAATAGTTATAAACAGGCAAGGGAATAACGGATTAACTTCCATAAAATTGCTTTCGCCCAACCAAGCAGGATTCTCATTCAGATTACTCTGACTGAGATGAGTCCACCATTCGGGCAATTCGGGCATCTTAATAAACAGTCCTACCAACAGCGCCAGCGCCATAAACAGCAGCGAAAAGGCAAAAAGTGGATAGATTTTACCAATGATTCTATCGATCGGCATCATCGTAGCGACGATATAATAGATGAAAATGGCGATGATCCACGTCATCTTCGAGCCCCAAATATCTCCCAAAATGATGGCCGGACTATACACGAATACCACGCCGACCATCAGCAACAGCACCACGGAAAAGACCAACATCACGCGTCGGGTACCTTGACCGAGATAGATTCCAACCAACTCTGGCAAGCCCGCTCCTTTATGACGGACGGATAACATACCGCTGAAATAATCGTGAACAGCCCCTGCAAAAATACAACCAAACACAATCCACAAGTAGGAAGCAGGCCCGTACCAGGCTCCCATAATAGCTCCGAAGATGGGACCAGTACCTGCAATGTTGAGGAATTGAATCATAAAGACTTTCCAAGTGGGCAGAGCAATATAGTCAACACCGTCTGCTTGTGCTACGGCAGGTGTCGGTCGATCATCCGGTTTGAACACGTGCTCGACGCATTTACCGTAAATCAGGTAGCCCATAATCAGTGCCAAAAGCGACAAAGTGAATGAAATCATAGCCCGATGAATTGTGTAAATAGTCGTTGCAAAAGTAAACAAATAATTTGAATAACGCGAAAAAATCCATAACTTTGCAGTCAATTCGCAAGTTAAAACATATTTAAATCAAACGGTTACAAGATTTCTGACAAGATGAAAAGTCTTTTCTTTCTGCTCCTTTCCGTGCTGTTTGCATTGCCGATCAGCATAAAGGCCGATGTGTTTACAGCTTCTCCGAAATACGAAGTGCGTGCCGTTTGGCTCACGACAATAGGCGGTTTAGACTGGCCTCACGGCTATGCGCACAGCGAACAGTCGGTTGCCAAGCAGCAACAGGCGCTTTGCGACATTCTCGATAAGTTGAAACAGGCCGGTATCAACACCGTTTTGATGCAGACACGCATACGAGGCACGATGATTTATCCATCCCAATACGAGCCATGGGACGGTTGTCTGTCGGGTGTTACGGGACAATCGCCGGGCTACGATGCACTGAAATTTGCTGTCGACGAGTGCCACAAGCGTGGTATGGAGATACAGGCGTGGGTAGTAACGATGCCTGTCGGCAAGTGGGATGCATTGGGATGCCGCCATCTTCGACAACGACTTCCAGGACTGATACGCCGCATCGGGCCCGACGGATATATGAATCCAGAAGATGAGCGGACGTCTTCGTGGCTTGCCAATATATGCGATGAGATTACAAGCAACTATGATATAGATGGCATTCACCTCGATTACATCCGCTATCCGGAGACTTGGCCCATCCGAATAACGCGCAATGAGGCTCGAAAGCATATCACCGGCATTGTGCGAGCAATCTATACGCGGATCAAATCGCGCAAACCGTGGGTGAAATTGAGTGCTTCGCCCGTGGGGAAATATGATGATCTGAGTCGCTTCCGAAGCCACGGTTGGAATGCATATACTAAGGTTTGTCAAGATGCTCAGGGCTGGTTACGAGCCGGGATAATAGATGAGCTCTTCCCGATGATGTATTTTCAGGGTAATCAATTCTATCCTTTTGCCATCGATTGGGCCGAACAGAGCAATGGACGAATCGTCGCTCCCGGACTCGGTACTTATTTCCTGTCGCCCGATCAGGCCGATTGGCCCTTGGAAACGATTACCCGCGAGATGGAACTTCTGCGTCGATGGCATCTTGGATTTGCACATTTCCGCTCACAGTTCTTCACCGATAACGTAAAAGGAATATATGATTTCACGGCTGATGAGTTCGATCGCAGCCCTGCACTCATTCCTGCAATGACGTGGATTCACGACATCCCGCCGCTGCCTCCTACTTCCATCGGTATCTCATCACAGGATAACGGTATCTCCAGTCGTCTTTCGTGGCAGGGCGCTCGGGATCGAAGCAACGGGTCATACCTATTATATAATGTGTACAGCAGTCGCGAATATCCTGTCGATATCGATGATGCACGTAATTTGATAACTACACGTGTACAGGCTACTGATATCGAATTGCCTTCTGTCAAGGGCCGAAGATATTATGCCGTGACAGCTGTTGACAGATACGGTAACGAGAGTTCGCCCGCGCAAATGGAGCGACCGCAAACGGAATCGACTGCTGTCGAATTGCTGCAATGCGATGGAAAGATGATCTATCTACCGCAAAAGAGCAAGATCTTAGATGCCGATCTCATTGCCATCGAGACGTTTCAAGGCACCATTATCGCTACTCGACCGTACCGAAATATGCAAGTTGATATACGACACATCCCTTCCGGCATATACATCATTCGTTCGCTCAATGCCCGAGGCGTATCACACAAGTTGGGATATGTATTGATTCGGAAATAATATTAGATGAAGAATGGAAGATAAAGGATGAAAGTTTACTTGAACCGGCAAACAAACTTTCATCCTTTATCTTCCATTCTTCATCTAATATATTACAAAACAGCTTGCAACTAATAGTTAATCACACGCCGTTTAACCGTTAATTACATCGTAAGTAACAGTTAATCGCAACACAACTGACGGTTAAATACATCGTGTTTAACCGTTAATCACAGGCTACGACCTATTATTTTCCTCCTCATTTCCCTACTCCTTACTACCATTTAACTGTTAATTGCAAACCAATTGGCCGTTTTTGTAAGGCGATGTGTAATTTTGTGTAATGAAAAACTTGCTTGCTGCCTGTTTGTTTCGTACTTTTGCAGCGTCCGGACAACCTAATATCTCATTTTTAAAAGACAACGATTATGAAAAGAATGACAATGATTCAAGCACTCGTGGCACTGCTTCTGATGCTGTGCCCAATGACAATTTCGGCCTCGACGGCTGTCAACGCTAATGCGACAAACCAAAAGTCGCACAAAGTTTATGAAATGGTTGAAGAGATGCCGATGTTTCCCGGCGGCCAGAAAGAGATGATGGCGTTTCTTTCTAAGACCACAAAGTATCCGCCTGAAGCCGTTAAGAAGAAGATACAAGGCCGTTGTTTGGTACAGTTTATCGTTGAGAAAGACGGTTCAATCAGCAACGTTCGCGTAATGAGCAAGGTGCATCCACTGCTTGACGCCGAAGCAATTAGAGTGGTAAAATCGATGCCCAGATGGATGCCCGGCCGCTTAAAGGGTAAGCCTGTACGTGTGAAATTCAATCTTCCCGTAACTTTCAGCCTGGGATAAAGATGAAATTCAGCATCCGAAACGTCCTTATATCCCTCACCATTTTGTCTGTCGGCTGCGGCAAACAGCAGCGACAGACAATCGGTTAACGGCGGCCTGGCAAATTGTCGACACCGACCCGTATACCGTTTTTGAGATTCTCGACAGCATTCCAACGGGCGGATTAGCTACGGCCGATGACTCGGCACTCTACAATCTGCTTTATATCGAGGCTTTGCACAATGTGGGCCTCTATACGAAAAGCGATTCGATGATTGCCGCCAGCGAGCGATTCTATCGCCAGAGCAAGCAAATGGATAAGTTAGTGCGGGCATATCTCCAACACGGTATTTCCTTTTACAACACCCGAAAATATCTTCGGGCAGTGCAATATCTTAAAGATGCCGAATTGATGGCGCGCAACTTGCCCGATAACTACCTGCAATTCTCCATCCAAACAATGCTCGGACAGACGAATGCAGCGGCCAATTGCAAGGAAATCGCATTGAAACATTTCAAGCGTTCACTGTCTATCGACGACCCACGAATCACGGTCGATGCCCGCGCACAATGCCTTTCAAGAATCGCCTCACTGTATGAACGATTGGGCAAAGCCGACAGTTTCATCCACTACATCCGTCTTTGTAAGCCCCTTTCCACAAGTTCTGCGGTGCGGGAAGAGGTGATGGCTCAGCTCGGCAACTTCTATTTCAAACAGAAAAACTACCAATTGGCCCGCAATTACATAGACAGCGCGATGACTACCAGCCATCTTTACGAGACGGCCAAGAGTGCAGGCGACCTTTATGAGCAGCTCGGCAACAAAGAGAAAGCGTGTGATTATTACTATATGTCGGTAGAAGCTCGCGACCCGGAAACACGCATCGCGTCTTACAAGAAACTGATTGTATACGCAAAACAGGCAGGAGATGCCCGTCGAGAACTGTCTTTAAGCCATCGGCTCAACCGCGAATATGAAAATTATCAGGCTGTCAACGCCACCGAGATTGCCAATTATCAAACAGAATTCGATGCACGCACAGCGGCCCGGAAGATACGAAAGACAGAACACGTGTGGATGATTTCAATTTCCGCTCTGCTATTGTCAGTGCTCGTTATCTATCTGTCGTATCGTGTCAGAACACGGAAATACCGGCAAATCATCGAACAACAAAATGCCCGTTACATTGCCGATCTCGAACAATATACGCAAACCCGTAACCTGCTTCGGCATCTTCGGCACGAGCGACAGGCCAATAATGCGTTAATTGCAACCAAGATGGAGGAAATAAGAAGTCTGCAACAGAAGCTCGCCGACTATCAGGAAGACCGTCAAAAGCCTGAAAATTGGGCATTGCCAGACACATTGCTCAACGCCGAAGCCGTGCTGCAGCTCCATAATTTGGCAGCTCACGGCAGATCGGCAACGACAGAACATTGGCAGGCTGTATATGATCTGATGAGCGAACAGCAATCGACATTCGTTCAGGCATTGGATACTGCCGGTCTGCTTTCTCATAAAGAACGCAATATCTGTCTGTTGATCCGCCTCAGATTCATTCCTTCCGAGATTGCCGCTCTCACCGCATCGTCGTCTCAGTCGGTGACAAACATTCGAGTACGCCTGCTCAACAAGCTATTCAATAAAGTCGGCGGTGCCAAGGATTTCGATGCAATGATCCGCCAGCTCGGTTCCTGACGCAACCTCATTAACCGTTAAACGCTCAGCAAGTAACCGTTAAACACTGTGCAACTCACCGTTAATCAGCGTGTAAGTAACCGTTAATCGCAATGCAAGTAACCGTTAGTTGCAGCACATTTAACGGCTTTGCGCACTACAGCTCTTAAATCCTAATACACCAACCCATTATTACTTACCACTCTACTACCTACTATTTTCCTCCTTACTCCTGCCTGCTTGCCACCTACTCTCCTTCTCCTTACTTCTAAAAAAATAACAATTATTGGGTAACTGACCGGCTATCTCCCACTCTACAACGGTGAATTTCACTATTTTTGAGTATTGCACATCTCCCTACTTCTTAATATTTTTGCACGTCGCAAGACCGATCTGCCTATTGAAGACAGCTTTTTGCGCGTGTCTGAAAGGTCGAATAATAAACTAAAAACAAATTAAATGATGAAAAAATTACTTTTTTCACTTGCCCTGTTGATGGCAGGCGTCTATGGCTCAGAAGCCAAGAACGCACTCGTTGTGATTGCTCACGGATCGCCGATGGAAAGTTGGCGCAAGCCTGTTTTAAACCTCGAAGAGATCGTTCGGGCCAAAGTAAAGGCCGGAGAGTTGAAAGGAATCGACTATGTTCGCGTGGCTTTGATGGAATATACGGAGCCTTCGATAGCATCGGTTATTAAAGATTGCGAAACACAGGGTGTAGACTCGATTTTCGCACTGCCGCTATTTATGGCCCCGTCGAGCCATACTGAAGAGGATTTACCCAATATTCTGGGACAGAAATATAATCCTCACGTACGTAAAGAATTAGCAGAGGAAAAGACAGAAATGGTCAAGAGTCGCACACCTATCGTGCTCGGGCCCACCTTTTATTATAGCTACGTCTTGGAAAAGGCAATGATGGAGCGGGTGAAAAGCCTTTCCAAAGACCCTGCCAACGAAGCAGTCATTCTCCTTGCACACGGTGATAACGATCGCATCGGCTTCTGGAACAATATCTTGGAGAATGTAAGCAAGTATGTAAAAGAGCACAGCAAGATTACGTATACTGACGGAAGACTGATCGAAATGGGCTATAACTTCGGCGTAAAGCTGATGCCACTTCTGACGAAAGCTGCCCAAGCCAAGAAACGCATCATTGTACAGGGCATCTATCTTACATCGGATGTAAAGCAAATGGCAGACCGTCATAAGATGAATGAACAACAAGCCGCATTAGTAAAAAGCCGCGGTGTGGAGATCATTTACTGTGCCGAGGGTATTCTTCCGGCCTCGACCGGTCTCGTAGCTGACTGGATTGTGGAGCAGACCAAGCAGTGGTTACATAGCGCAAGATAAGAAATCAGGAGACAATGAAGAGATTCAGAACAACCGTTCTGTTGATATTCGGCCTGCTGTTTGCCATTTCTTTCCGATGTAACGGCCAGGAAAGCAAACTGTTCGGCTATGTAACCGATACACAAAACGAGCCATTGGTGGGTGTGACCGTTCACGTAACGGGCACCCACTCTATTGCCGTGACCGACGCAGGAGGCCGTTATCAGCTTGGCGGTACGTGGGAGCAAGGCACAGAAATCGTGTTTTCCTACATCGGATATGCCACTAAACGCATTAAATACGACGGCCGGAAACAGCTCAATGTCAAGCTATTTGAGAACGCGAAGAACTTGGGTGAGGTAGTTATCAAGGCCAAAAGCAACATCAATGCCATCGACTTGCGTGCCAAGTCGGGTGTAGTGGAGAACGTAGATATGAAGCGTCTCTCCGAAAAACCTATGATCGACATAGGCCTCGCACTGCAAGGTATGGTGCCGGGATTGAATGTCATCAACACGGGCGAGTTAGGATCGGTTCCTCAAATACGTATTCGTGGCAACTCATCGCTACGTCGCGGTAATGAGACCAACGAACCGTTGTATGTGCTTGACGGGCAAATCATCTCCGCAGAAACATTCTATAACCTCAATCCTCAGGACATCAGCAGCATCAAAGTGCTTAAAGACGCGGCTGCCTGTGCACTTTACGGCGTGAAAGCAGCTAACGGTGTACTTGAAATTGCATCTCAACGGGGATACAACGGCAAGCTGACCGTAACTTATGGAATGGACTTCGGACTCACGGCACGCGGTCGGCGAGGTGTGAAAATGATGGATTCGGCAGAGAAACTCGAATTAGAACGACTGTTGCAAAACCCTGCTGCGCCGGGATATAGATTCAGTCGGGATTACTATGAGAAATATAATGCCACCGATCCGAATAAAGAACAGCTCATCGCCGAAGGCGAACGAAAGCTCGCCGAACTACGAAACATTCATACAGACTGGTTTAAAGAACTTATCCATAACAATATTTATCAGAAGCACAGCATCAGTATCAAAGGCGGAAACAATACGACTACCTATTATATTTCAGGTAACTACACCTACCAAGGAGGGCGCTTGGAAGGCAATAACAAGCAGCGTTTCAACGTGAGAATGAGTTTAGACCAACGGATCGGGCGGATAGGTTACTTGATGTTAGGCGTCAACGGCGGCTACGCCAAAAGCAAGACGCCCAACGGAACAACTTTCGACTTAACATCGCTGGTGTACAACCTTAATCCATATGAACGCAAAACGGGTAGTCTTTATTCCTATCCTGACCGTACATATAACGATTTGATCCATCAATTTAACAGCGATTCAAATGATAAAAACACCGGAGTGAGTGCCAACTTAACGCTGACTCCCGTGCAGGGATTGACCCTTGCATATGTCGCCGGACTTGATATTCTCTTAGGAGAAGACCATCGTTTCACTCCAGCTTCGGCCTATTCGGAATCCAAGAAAGGTGTTCCAACATTGGCACAAGGTATTTACAGTCGTACGAAAGCTACCACGACAAACCTCTCGAGCAATCTACGCGTTACGTATAATCATACATTCGGCGATGTACACGACCTCACCTTAGGGGCCAATATGGACTATTATCTGTATAACTATGATGCTGTTGGTATCACCGGTTACGGTGTGGGGAACGTCGATTCGCCATCGGCCATCAACCGTTCACTACGAGGCTATCGACAACCGGAAGTCAGAAACCCACGCGATAAGAATGCCCAGATGGGTATCGGAGTCGTAGCGGGCTATACTTTTAATGAACTCTACGATTTATATCTTACCTACAAAGCCGACGCTTCATCCGTTTTACCCCGAGACAAACGATGGAACAGAGCCTGGGCAGCCGGTATCGGATGGACACCTACTAACTATTCGTGGCTGAAAGAAAATAAAGTGATTACCCGACTCAATCTGAAAGCATCGTACGGGGTCACTGCCAATCTCAATGGAGTCACCGTTTCGAGTACCACTGGCACGTTCGCCTTCTCCGAACAAGCATACGAAACGAGTCGGTCGTTGGCTCTTCTCTCCCTTTATAACAAAGACTTGAAGGCCGAACAGAATAAAGCCACCGACATCGGAATGACAATGGAACTGTTCAAACGCATTACTTTGGACGTAAATTGGTACAATCGCCGCACCGAACAAGCACTGCTCGATGTCCCGATTCCTACAAGTACGGGCTTCACTACATTGAAACGAAACATTGGCGTGCTACAGAACAGGGGCATCGAAGCGGGTATCAATGCTCGGGTCATCGACACTTATGACTGTCGTTTGGGCTTAGGCGCGAACATAGCTTATAACAGTAACAAGGTGCTCAGTCTCTATTGGACAGACAAACTGTATTTAGACGAACAAGCGATGTTACCGAATTACGAGGTAGGAAAGGCCTATGATATGATCTACGGTGCTCATTCGTTGGGCATTAATCCGTTAACAGGCTATCCAGTATTTCTTACTGCCGATGGAAAAGAAAAGCAAGGAACAGAGCAATTAACCCGAGATGATTTCGTTTCACTTGGACATCTCACTCCACCTTATGCCGGTAGTTTCAACGTTAGCTTTTCTTACAAGTCTTTCGACTTTGATATCTCGTTCTATTATGTATTCGGCGGTAAGCAGAGATTCAACTACCAGTATGTGCGGAACCGTGATAATGCAATCTATAATGCCGTTGCAGGTCAGACGGAAAAGATGTGGTTCAAACGCGGAGATGAACACAAAGAGTATTGGACACCGTTTTACACACAGTCAATAGCAGAAGAAAATCTAGCGCTTTATCCTAACTCACGCACCGTCGGGCGTAGCGATTATCTCAAACTATCAAGTCTCGCACTTCGTTATCGTATTCCTTCGGGCACACTTCACAAAGTTTTGCCGTTCATACAATATGCCAATATTGGGCTACAAGGCTCTAATCTCTTCACGTGGACAGCTTACAAAGAGTCTGATCCGGAAAGTGGCAAACTCGCAGGAACGGTTCAGCCCGTCTTTACTTTCCATTTAAATCTCACCTTTTGATAATCTCTCGTTATGCTGAAACAAATTGCCATATATATAATAGGTATAGGAATGGGGAGTATTTCACTCGCTTCTTGCTCGCTGAACATCCCTCCGCAAGATCAATTTTCTGATCCAAACGCCATCAATAACGTTGAGAATGCACGCTCATTATTAGCTTCCGCCTATCTCTCTTACCCGCATTACGAGTACGAATTGTCAATACTGGGCAATGATTTCTGCCCTACTTCCGTTTCAATCAAAGACATTTCTACACTCAATCTTTATCGTTGGGAGGACAAAGAAATCAGTAAACAGGCACCGACAATATGGCTTGGCTATTACAATACCATCTCTTCGTGCGACGCTTTACTTGAAAGACTTCCGCAAGTAACGACTAACACCGAAGCTGAGAACAAGGAGAAACAGGCTATTGAGGCTGAGACCAAAACTTTGAAAGCTCTCTGTTATTTCCAACTCCTGCGTATTTTCGCTCCGGCTTACGATCGAAATGCTGAAGCAGACGGCGTAGTTATCAAAAACTTTTTGGGTTTGGAGACTAACAAGCGTTCATCAATCAAGGCGTGTGTTGCCTATATCCGGCAGCTACTCACCGACACCGAACAGGTAAAAAACACTCCCGATCGCAACGGTTGGCTGTCACAGACTGCCGTAAAGTATCTTTTGGCAGATCTCGCTCTTTACAGTTCTGACTATCAGGAGGCTGCAAACAAGGCCGAACAAGTAATCGCTCTGGCCGACAACAGCTATTTTACTTCTGACGGACTCAATCGGCTTTGGTCGGGAGAGAGCTATAACGGTCGCATCTTCGCATTCAATACAACGAGTCAGATATATGTTTCTATCCAATATTCGGCGGCAGAAGGCGACTATTTCGCACTTAATCCTGCTCTCAATTTTACCGATTCGGATGTTCGCAAAGCATTCTCCGTTTATCCATTTACAATGGACGGTGCTGTGCGTAATCTCTTGGGAAAGTATAACAAGAATAATAAAGAAGGCAAAACCACAACTTATATCAACCAGATTCGCTATGCCGGAGCTTTCTATATAGCTGCGGAAGCCTATTGCAGAACAGGTAATACTGACGCAGCTCGTACCTTAATCAACCGTTACTGGAAACAGATCGGGGTAGAAGAAGCACCTGCCGATATCACCTCAGATGCCCTACTCGACCGTATTTTACTCGACAAGCAACGCGAATTTGTGGGTGAAGGCGTCAATTTCTTTGATTTAAAGCGCACTCATTTACAACCATTGGCGCGCTTATCACGCTGGGGAAGTGCATCGAATGCAAATATATCCGTCGACGACTATCGATGGACTTTCCCCATTCCACGATCTGAATATAGGTTCAATGATAACGTAAGCCAGAACGAAGGCTGGCCCATCAATAAATAAACTCAAATAAGAAAGATATGAAACACATCAAACTTAGTGTGTTGTTCATCGCTTCTATTTTCGCGATAACAGCTTGTAGTGACGATAACAACAAAAAAGAACAGATGACAAACGGGCTCGATCTCAGTATCTCCGGCAACGCCTTTATGTCCGAAGACGATACGAACGGCATCACGATCAAAGCTTTTCTGGCATTCACTCCCGACAAAGAAAAAACTGTAGAACTCGTAGTTACCGGCAATGAAGATGATATCGTGCGAATTGAAAACACCGTTTTAACTTTCAAACCGGGGCAGAAGGAAGCAACAATCAAAGTATTATCTAATGCGAAACACGCACTCTCAGTACCGAGAACGATCTCTTTGGCCGTCGGAAAAACATCCGATCCGATGATCAAAGCAGTAAAAAAAGACATTAAGATTACCATAAACCCCGACTCGGATGTACCTGTTCTCACCCAGGAACAACTCAAACTCATCGCAGGATATAAAGAGAAGTATGGCATCGATGTGTCGCGCATACTTGGAAAAGTTGCTGTTGAAGCTGTCGTTACATTCAACACAGAAGATAAAGAGACATATTTCAACGGCGCAGCACAAAAAACGTTCAAGGGATATACTATCATTACGCTCAGCCAAAAGGCCACAGCCGACACTCCGATACTGAAAATGACAGATAATCCGATGGGACTTACCTCTTTCTTTTATAGTGTATTGAAACGTAAAACAGTAGAAGACACAGAATTCTTCTTAGCTACTCCTTATGGCAATGCAGCTGTTAAAGCCATCAAGTATGATCCGGCCAAGGAGACATTCACCGCCTCTCTCGACAGCATTAAGCTCGTTCCTGCAACTCAATCCATTAATTTCCTCGTGCATAGGAATGACATTTATGGCTATCCCATCATCGGTCTTGCTTTCGATTACACATTTTCGGCATGGGATCGATTACTCGCTTTGAAAGAGAAAGGTACCGTTGTAGAGATCGAAGAAGGTGGAAAGTTAGTGGGATATAAGATTGATGACGACTTCCTTACTATGGGAGGATCGATCGCTCCGCAGCGTTGGCTTGCCGTAAGTGATGTCAGCAGAGATACGTTTACACATACTCCGACAGATTGGATACAACCGACTGCAAGCTATGATTTCACAAAAGGAACGATGACTTTTATATTCCCGTGGGACTTCGACGGTGCTAACGGCTACGAACAAGTACGTGTAACCTACACGATGCATAAATAAACGCTTGTGAAAAAGAAAGCTCCGGTTTGTCCGAAAATACTTTTCCGTCTGCTGATAACGGTCTTATTTGCTTGGCAAGCGACCGTTATCACGCAGGCCTATACGGCTAAGTCCTACCCCATTAGTCTTCCGAAAGGAACCATCGAAGGCACACTTGATAACGGACTTCATTATATCATCCTCCCCAATGACTTGCCCAAACACGATGTTGAAATACGATTAGTAATGCGGGTAGGATCATTAATGGAAACCGATCGACAAAAAGGGAGTGCTCATTTCTTAGAACACAGTGCTTTTATCGGTACGAAACACTTCCCCAAACACCAACTGATCGACTATTTTGAACAACAAGGGATGAAGTTCGGACGTGATATCAATGCTTTCACGAGCTTTGATCGCACCATTTATTGGTTATCCGTTCCTATGGAAAAAGGTAATGAAACCGTGATGGATTCTACCTTATTGGCAGTCAGAGACTGGTTAGATGGTATCAATTTCGATCCCGAACGAGTAAAAAAAGAGCGTGGTGTGATTATCGAAGAATTGCGAGGTTACAGCACAAACGATGATTTTTATCCATTAAAGATAGGCAAAGGGCGCTATGCCCAACGTATGCCACTCGGCACGGAAACCGATATTCAGCATATCGACAACCACACTTTGCAAACCTTTTACAACCAATGGTATGCTCCGCAATTAGCAACCGTCGTCGTAATAGGGAACATCGACGCCGCAAAAACGGTCGACTTGTTGCGTCGCAGGCTGTCATCTATCCCTCGAAAACCGTCAATGAGAGCGCAAATTTATCCTTTCGACTATCCCAAAGGCGTGTCTTGGCAGGAGGTAAGAGATTCCATGCAGACTTCAACAAAGTTTGAAATCATCGTACCTCACCGCACAACGATGGTCAATTCCATTGCATCGGCCGTGCAAAAACAACGAATGAACCTACTCATCGCCTGTCTTTCTAATCGATTGAACGCATTGAAAACAGGCTGTGACGTATCGAACAATTGGTATTTAGCCGATAAAGACCATTTCGTTTTAAGTTTTTCAGCTAAAGAAAAGTCCGAATTACTACATCAAATCACATCGACAGCCCGAGAGTTTCGGCGTATATTGAAGAATGGATTCTGCCCGGGCGAATTGGAAATCGGCATCGACAGTCGGCTCACTCACCTGAAACCGGATACCGCCCAACACTTATCCACCGATCTCTGCGATGATTTCGTAGACTATATCACTGCCGGCGATCGTCCGCTTCGTGCTCCCAAGGATATCGAAACAGTACGAATATCGTTACGAAAAACCACGAACAGACAATTGGCAAGACTTCTCCGCCAGCTGATTCACAATTTACAACAGTGCCGATTGCTTGCTTACACCAATCCATGTGTGCCCAATGAGACGCCATTAACGGTTAAAGAGGCAGACCAGGCATGGCAAATAGGATGGCAACAGACGACCGAAAATTACGCCTTTCATCCGCAGATAAGCGACGAAAAGCCCGTCGACATACCGCTGTGCTTGACAACCAAGCACACGTTCGACGCCCGACAAATAGCCAATCAGACACAATACGCCGACTTAGGAGTAACAGGTATCAAGCTCAGTAACGGTCTCCGACTCCTTCTCCGGCCCACATTAGATGACGAACAAATGCTTTTCGTTGCGGCATTCGGCCGTGGTGGCACTGCCGATCTCACCGATCGCGACTATCGGAAATATCACGATGCCGTGAGTTATGTGGATATGGGCGGACTCGAAAAAATAAATTCAGACACGCTTTTGACCGTAATGAACCAAGAAAAGCTGTCTATGGTCATCGGCGAAGATGACTATTGGCATCAGATTTTGGCATCGGCACCAGTGCAAAAAGCAACAGAACTCTTCAATCTAATCTACGAAAAGATGTGCCATCCGGGCTTGAACCGTACCGATTTTACAGAGATACGTAAGGCCGAAGCTGACGGAATGGGCAAAGAAACACTATTGGAAAAACTAATGCAACACGACGCCGACCGGCTGATCAATAATCGGATAGACTCGCTTACAGGCAATGCACTCAGCAGAATGCGGCCGATGCTGACGAAAAACGATATCAATGCGCTCGACATCGACACGCTTACACAGTATTACAAACGACTGTTTGCCGACCCGTCACAACTTACCATCATTCTCACGGGCAACTTTCCGCCAGACAAAATTTCCCGAATTGCTATCGCAACATTCGCTCGAATGCAACGCCCCAACGGTGCTTTCTCATTCAAAGATACCCCTTTTGCATCACCAACAACAACTTATATTGAGTCGTTCAACAACGGGAACGATGACCAGACAGTACTCAATTATGTTTTTGTAGGCAATTATGAACCTTCACTTCGCAACTCGTTGCGTCTCAAACTGATGCGTGACATCTTACAAGATCGCCTTATCCGTATCTTGCGAGAACGCGAAAATATCGTCTATTCACCCTTTGCCGACCTCTATTACAGTGGTCGCCCGCAGCAGGTTTATCACTTCCGACTCACCATTTCGGTGAAAGATGCAAACCGGGGGCGCGCCGATCGCCTACTGAAAGATATCATTGACGAGCTGAAGCTACATCCCGTTTCGGTTGCAGAACTCAATAAAATGAAACGCTCTTTCATTGTAACGAAACGCAAAGCATTGTCAGACAAAGCTCCGTCCGAATGGAAAACAGCACTGACTTCACTCATCCGCAACAATGAAAGCCTTACAGACTTCAACGAATACACCCGTTGTCTCGATACGATTACACCGAAAGACATCTGTCAAGGGTTTGCAGACGATCTGCAATGGGACAAGAAAATTTTACTCATTAAATCCAAAAACAATGACAATCCATAATCACTTACGCTACATCTTGCTGTCGACGACACTGCTGTTCGGACTCAATGTCGGTGCACAAAAGGCTCCGGAAGCCTACAAACTTTACGACAACACAGGACGTGAAATGACGTATCAGCCTTGATCAACGCGCTTTCTACTCCCGATGTCGTCTTCATCGGTGAGATGCATAACTGTGTTATCACTCACTGGTTAGAGTTGAAGATTCTCGAATCGCTGCACGACATCCACGGGAAAAACCTCGAAGTGGGAATGGAAATGTTTGAAGCCGATACACAACTCATCATCGACGAGTATTTGAATGGTGCCATTTCATCCGACCGCTTTGAAGAAGAGGCACGCATTTGGCCTAATTACAGCACTGATTATGCACCTATCGTCTCTTACATCAAGGACAATCGGCTACCACTGATCGCCACAAACGTACCCCGAAGATATGCCAATGCCGTAAAGAATCACGGGCTGGCATACCTTGATTCACTCTCGCCCGAAGCCAAGCGATACCTTCCCCCTCTGCCGATTCGGTATGTTCCCAATGCCAATGCTGTCTCAGGCTTCGCTATGATGGGGGCAATGGGCAAGAACAAAGGTACCGATCCCGAACGCATTGCACAGGCACAAGCCATCAAAGATGCTACAATGGGCTGGTTTATAACCAAGAATCTGCACGGCAAATTCCTACACTTCAACGGCAGTTATCATTCAGATGCTAAGGAGGGAATCGTCCCTTACCTACTGCAATACCACCCGGGAACAACGTTCAAGACCGTACGCGCCGTGCGACAAGAGAACATTTCGCATTTGGAAGACGCCTACAAAGGACTCGCCGATTATTACATCTGCGTGCCCGAAGATATGAGTATGTCTTACTGAGACGTATTCTCCCCTACCGATCAGACTAATCAATTCATACAGTTATGAAAAAAAAGTTCATTTATTTATTGCTATCCAGTTGGCTACTCACACCATTGGGTGTCTTCGCCAACAACGAAGTGAAATTCCTTAGCATCGAACTCCGCAACGGAACAACGGCAGAATTCGCCCTTGCAGATCGTCCCGTAATCACGCTGACGGGCGGAATGATGAAAGCGGCAACAGCGGGGAAAACCATTACAGCATCCCTGTCTGATGTCGTTCGATACACATTCAAGACAGAAGGAGGTACAACCGGTATCGAGGATGACACCAAAACACAATCCTCACAACCACAATCGGTGTTTGAAGAAGGGCACGTTCGTTTTACAAATCTGCCTGCACGCGCCCCCATCAGCGTCGTAACGATCGACGGACGGCTCGTACTCAAAACGCAGGCCGGTACAGACGGCCGGGCAGACATCGACCTTTCACAACAGCACACCGGTATTTACATACTCCGAACGCCTACCATAAGTATTAAAGTTTTCAACAAACACTGATCTCAAAACTCATCCATTACAAATAAACAAATCCTTTACACAATGAAAAAATATATACTTTTACTATTCGTCTCTTTGGTATTCACCTCGTTGTCTGCTCAAAACTACAAGATGAAAGTGACCAAAACCAATGGCGAAACGATTGAGATCGCAGCCGATGCCATTCAAGACATCACTTTTGAAACAACCCAGTCGCCCCAAGAACCGGACCGTTTCATCACTGTTGCCGGTATCAAATGGGCTACCGGCAACCTGCAATACGACAAGGGGAAATGGAAAATCGCCGACCACCAGTGGGATTATTTCAAGCCACGTTACGGCTTTCACAACTCATCAAGCGAAGCCTATAAGTATGAAATACCGCAAGCCGAAGATCAGATCGACCATTTCAATTATGGCGTTTGCGGCAAAAACGCACTGACTTACAGCAACATGATATTCGCAAATACGACAAAGACAGATATCTCTGGCAAGATGTACACTGACGATAAACTGCAACACGAGACGAACAACTTTCAAGAGGCAGCCTTCGGAGATATCGCTTATTGGGCCACGAACGGTAAATACCGTATGCCTCGCTACCGAGAAATTCTCGAATTGACAGAAAAAGCATCGTGGCAGTTCGGTTATGTCGTCCTCGAAGGCAACAATCGGCTTTACGGTTATTTAGTAACCAACCCCGAAACCACTCCGATGAAGAATAGAGTGGCCCGTGAGCTCACTAAGGAAGAGATAGACAAAGGTCTCTTCTTACCCTGTGCCGGCTCGCGATATGACAATACCAATGCCGTAAAATATGCAGGATATGGTGGCTATTATTTCGCATCCATTCTCTTTGAAGATGCCACTGACTGGGCAAGAAGTCTGCAATTCGACAATGACGGCGTGTATGACAACAACGGAGAAGACTGCCGTCACGGCAACTCTATTCGCCCGATACTCGTCGAATAACAGGCGGATATCTTCCTAAATGTAAATGGAGAGCCTCCGACAATTGCGTTTCTTGACAAAAATATCATAGGATAGAATAAAAAATATGACGTCATATTCAAATAAATATGACGTCATATTTACTCGGATATGACATCATATTTATCCGAATACATAAGATTGATTCAGACCTTATAAAGCGTTTCCCTGGTATTTTAACGACTTTTCCCAGTGCGATTAACGACATTTTATAAAGCAGTTTGTTCTTATTTCATCTCTTAGAAATAGAGCAGTAGTAGACAAGACCTTGTCACCCGCGTTTTTCTTTCATTCCTTTTGCTGTCTGTTGAATTTGCTGTACCTTTGCAGCAACGTATAAAACAGACGTATGACATATACTATTGAAAAGATAACCACACTCATCGGCGCACACCATTACGGTGAAAACGCTGCCGATATAGCATTTATATTGACAGACAGCAGGTCGCTCTGTTTCCCCGAAGAAACATTGTTCTTTGCCCTTCAAACCAATCGCAACGACGGCCATAAGTATATTCCGGAGTTGTATCAGCGCGGAGTGAGAAACTTTGTCGTGACTGATGTACCTACCGACAGAGCCGAAACATATCCGGATGCCAACTTCCTAAAAGTGTCCAACACACTGAAAGCCTTGCAGAGACTGGCCGAGCGGCACCGCGACGAGTTTGACATTCCCGTCGTAGGAATCACCGGTTCCAATGGGAAAACAATGGTCAAAGAGTGGCTTTATCAGCTGCTTTCGCCCGAGATGTTCGTCACTCGTTCGCCCCGCAGCTATAATTCGCAGATCGGCGTACCGCTTTCGGTGTGGCTGATGGATGAACATACACAGGTGGGTGTATTTGAAGCAGGTATCAGTAAGCCCGGAGAAATGGCCGCTTTACGTGCAATCATCCGGTCGACGATTGCCGTTCTCACCAATTTAGGTACTGCACATCAAGAGAATTTCAGTTCGATGGAAGCCAAATGTCGTGAAAAACTCGCGCTGTTTCACGATGCTCGCACCGTAGTTTACGATGCCGACGACGCCATCGTGCGCCGAATCGTGAGCAAAACGGATATTCAAGGCGAAACGATTGCGTGGTCGAGACGGGACAAAAACGCCGCTTTCTATGTGTCGGAAGTCAAGAAAGAGGATGCGATGTCGGTCGTTTCCTACATATATAAAGGCGTAGCGGGACGTTATTCATTGCCTTTCATCGACGCAGCTTCGGTCTCCAACTCCATCATTTGCGCCGTAGTGGCTTTGCAGTTGGGGCTCAGTCGCGACGCACTCGATCGCCGAATGCGCCTATTAGAACCCGTAGCAATGCGCTTGGAAGTGAAAGAAGGGCAGCACGGATGCACGCTGATCAACGACTCTTACAACTCGGATATCAACTCGTTGGACATCGCACTCGACTTTATGAACCGTCGCCCCGATCATAAAGGGCGCCGACACACCCTCGTTTTGAGCGATATTTACCAGAGCGGAAAGGCTTCCCGAGAGCTGTATAAAGAGGTTTCGGATCTCGCTTTGAAGCGCGACGTAGAGAAATTCATCGGTATCGGGCCGCAGCTTTGTGCGCAGGCGGAAGAGATTCAGTTGCCTGAGAAATTCTTTTTTCACACAGTCGAGCAATTCATTCACAGCGAAGTGTTCCGCTCTTTGCACAATGAAGTAATTTTGTTAAAAGGTGCCCGCAAGTTCGGTTTCGACCAAGTGACCGAGCTTTTGGTCAAGAAAGTGCACGAAACGATATTGGAAGTCAATCTCAACAACGTGGTCGAGAATCTCAATCACTATCGTTCGTTCCTCAAACCGACCACCAAACTCGTCTGTATGATTAAAGCTGATGCCTACGGTTCGGGCTCGGTTGAAATCGCAAAAACACTGCAAGACCATCGCGTAGACTATCTGGCCGTTGCCGTTGCAGATGAAGCGTGACGCTGCGAAGGAACGGTATCACGGCCAATGTTATGATTATGAATCCCGAAATGACGGCTTTCAAAACGATGTTCGATTACGATCTCGAACCCGAAGTGTATTCCTTCCGTTTGCTCGAAGCGTTAATCAGAGCAGCAGAGAAAGAAGGCATCACCGATTATCCCGTTCACGTGAAACTCGATACAGGTATGCACCGACTCGGTTTCGACCCAACTGCGGATATGAAACGGCTTATCGACCGGCTGAAACACCAAAATGCAATCATCCCGCGGTCAGTTTTCTCCCATTTCGTAGGCTCTGACAGCGATGCGTTCGACGATTTTTCGGCACGCCAGTTTGCGTTGTTCGAGGCTGGAAGCAAGCAACTTCAAGCGGCATTCAGCCACAAAATCCTGCGACATATGGACAATTCGGCCGGTATCGAACACTTTCCCGAACGACAAATGGATATGTGTCGTTTGGGATTGGGTCTTTATGGCGTAGATCCTCGCACCAATGCGATGCTGCAAAATGTGAGTACTCTGAAAACCACTATCCTACAAATGCACAGTGTTAAGGCCGGAGAAACCGTCGGTTACAGTCGAAAGGGGGTAATAGAACACGATAGTTTGATTGCAGCTATCCCCATCGGGTATGCCGACGGACTTGATCGGCGCCTCGGAAACCGCCGTTGTTATTGTCTGGTCAACGGCAAAAAGGCCCCGTATGTGGGCAATATCTGTATGGATGTGGCGATGATCGACGTAACGGGAATCGACTGCCGAGAGGGCGATAGCGTTGAAATCTTTGGCGATCATTTGCCTGTTACGGTACTCAGTGACGTGTTAGAAACCATCCCTTATGAGGTATTGACGGGCGTAAGTACACGTGTCAAGCGGGTGTATTTTCAAGACTGACCGTGTGATTACAGTTCAATGAATCAGTATAGACGAACTTATCAAAAGTTCGTCTGTGTTCTTTTTATTCTTTCTTTGTAACTAACGGATTTCCAAAAAGTTAGCAAATACAAATCAATTCACCGTTAATCGCCTTGTGTTTAGCCGTTAAACGGAGCGCGTTTAACGGTTAAACGCAAGGCGAAAAGCATCAAATGAAAAACAGCTTAGCTAAAAACTCATTAACTCAAAAACTCATAAACTTACCAACTCACACCAAATGAGGAATGGTTTAGATAAAACCTTGCCTGCGAAGTGCATCGAGGAAAGTAGCCGACATTCGTTCATTGTCTTTTCGGGTGTAGCGAATGTCGGTGTAAACTTGAGCCAACGTCTCCTTATTATTCAGTTCGCAGAAATGGCGATTGACCTCTAACGCCTCCTTTTCGGCGTAAAATTCGTCGATTGCGGCAGGCGTATAGTCGTAGTAAGTTTCGTTATGTACGATGGCTTTCAGCGGCAAACGATCGGTAAGCGGCGGCTGTTCGTCGGGCCAACCCAACGTAAGCGTGGCCACGGGCATCACAAGACGGGGTAACCGAAGCGTGTCGATGATCTGTTCCGGACTGTAAATCGTGGTACCGAGAAAGCAATATCCCAGTCCGTTTTCTTCTGCCAGACAGCAGAAAGTCTGTGTAAATAACAGCGCATCTGTAGCTGCATTCATAAAGGAAAGCAGATTGTCGTAGCCGGGTTGCGCCTTTCGGTTGTCCGCCCAGATACTTGTACGGCGGAAGTCGGCACAAATCGTGAGTACGACAGGAGCAGACTCTACCATCGGTTGATGCAAATGGGCAGGCGCAAGCCGATGTTTCATTTCGCTATCTCGCGTAACGATGACACTGTATAGTTGCAGATTACCCATCGTCTGTGTACGTTCTGCCTCGGTCAAGAGCCGACTCAAGAGTTCGTCAGACACCGGTTGGTCGGTATATTTTCGTATACTTCTGTGTTCTTTGATTGTTTCCATTTCGTCAAACATTTGTTTTCGCAAAGTTACAAAACTTTTCTCTTTCGGTCAACTTGGGCTTATAAAAAAGAAAAGAAATATCCATAAAAATGTTTCTGATTATCGATTATTGTACATAACTTTGCAGGACAATTCTCATTTTCTATCGATGGAGCGTAGCAAAACATATTCTTATGAGGAGGCTTATACTGCTTCCTTGCAATATTTTGATGGAGATGAACTCGCCGCAAGGGTCTGGGTGAACAAGTATGCGATGAAAGACAGCTTCGGAAACATATTCGAATGTTCGCCCGAAGATATGCACCGACGCATCGCCAACGAGATTGTACGCATCGAAAATAAATAT
The DNA here is from genome assembly GCF_000613725.1 of Hoylesella pleuritidis JCM 14110. Taxonomy (GTDB): domain Bacteria; phylum Bacteroidota; class Bacteroidia; order Bacteroidales; family Bacteroidaceae; genus Prevotella; species Prevotella pleuritidis. The sequence goes on along the minus strand of NZ_BAJN01000006.1, from coordinate 69,126 downwards.
AAAAGCCCGCTCACTACACAACAAGTATTCGACTTGTTAGACCATTTCAGATACATTGTACCTGCCGGAAGTCCGATGACGGGCATCGGAAACGATCATCAGGTGGCGTCGCTGAGCAACTGTTTCGTGATCGGATTGGACGGCGATGCCGATTCTTACGGTGCGATTATGCGCATCGACGAAGAGCAAGTGCAGCTGATGAAACGTCGCGGAGGCGTGGGACACGACTTGTCTCATATCCGCCCGAAGGGCTCTCCGGTCAATAACTCGGCGCTGACATCAACAGGTCTCGTGCCGTTTATGGAGCGTTACAGCAACTCCACACGTGAAGTGGCGCAAGACGGACGCCGAGGCGCACTGATGTTGAGCGTCAGTATCAAGCATCCCGACAGCGAATCGTTTATCGATGCGAAGATGACCGAGGGCAAAGTAACCGGTGCCAACGTGTCAGTTAAGATCGACGACGCGTTTATGCAGGCCGCCATCGACGACCGTTCGTATGTCCAACAGTTCCCGATAGACGCTGCCGAGCCGATGGTAAAGAGAGAAATCTCGGCCAAAGAGCTGTGGGAAAAGATTGTACATAATGCTTGGAAGAGTGCCGAACCGGGTGTTTTGTTCTGGGATACCATTCTGCGCGAGAGCATTCCGGATTGTTATGCCGACCTGGGTTTTCGCACTGTGAGCACCAATCCGTGTGGAGAGATACCACTATGTCCATACGATAGCTGTCGGTTATTAAGTATTAACCTGTACAGTTACGTTGTAAATCCGTTCACGAAAGAGGCTCGTTTCGATTTTGATAAGTTCAAGACGCACGTCGCTTATGCCCAACGTATAATGGATGATATTGTTGATCTCGAGCTCGAAAAGATCGACAAGATAATGGCTAAGATTCAAACTGATCCTCAGAGCGATGAAGTGAGAGGAGCAGAGTATCATCTTTGGGAGAAGATTAAGCGCAAGAGCAGTATGGGAAGACGCACTGGCGTGGGCATAACAGCCGAAGGCGATATGCTCGCGGCATTGGGATTACGTTACGGAACACAAGAAGCCACCGAATTCAGCGTATCTGTTCACAAGGCATTGGCATTGTCGGCGTATCGAAGTTCGGTGACAATGGCTGCCGAACGAGGCGCTTTCGAGATCTTCGATGCAGCCCGCGAGCAGAACAACCCATTTATACTTCGCATCAAAGAAACCGATTCCGAACTTTACAAAGATATGGTAAAGTACGGCCGACGCAACATAGCGTGCCTCACAATAGCACCTACCGGCACAACAAGTCTGATGACTCAGACCACAAGCGGCATCGAACCGGTGTTTATGCCGGTGTATAAACGCCGTCGAAAAGTAAATCCCAACGACACGGATGTGCACGTAGACTTTGTCGATGAAGTAGGAGACTCGTTTGAAGAATACATCGTTTACCACAAGAAATTTATGGAGTGGATGCGTATCAATGGGTTCGATACGACCAAACAATACACCCAAGAAGAGATCGATAATCTGGTTTCGCAGTCTCCTTATTATAAAGCCACGGCCAATGATGTGGATTGGCTGATGAAGATTAAGATGCAAGGAGCTATTCAGAAGTGGATAGATCACTCGATAAGTGTCACTGTCAATCTGCCAAATGATGTCGACGAAGCACTCGTTAACCGTCTTTACGTAGAGGCTTGGCGCTCAGGCTGTAAAGGATGCACTATTTATCGCGACGGCAGTAGGGCCGGAGTGATGATCTCTGTATCGAACAAAGACAAGAAAAAAGAAGTTACCGAGGAGGTATCTGAACCTATTCCGTGCAAACATCCCACTGTAACGGAGGTGCGTCCACGTGAATTAGAGTGCGATGTTGTACGCTTCCAGAATAACAAAGAGAAGTGGGTGGCTTTCGTCGGACTGTTAGATGGCTACCCTTACGAGATATTTACAGGTCTGCAAGACGATGACGAGGGTATCGTTTTACCGAAATCGGTCACCAAAGGACGTATTATCAAAAACCGAACCGACGACGGAAACAGCCGTTATGATTTCCAATTTGAAAACAAACGAGGCTATAAAACCACGGTCGAAGGATTGAGTGAGAAGTTCAATCCGGAGTATTGGAACTACGCAAAGCTCATTTCCGGCGTGCTGCGTTACCGTATGCCGATCGATCACGTGATTAAACTTGTAGGCTCATTGCAACTTAAAAGCGAGAGCATTAACACCTGGAAGAACGGCGTAGAGCGTGCCTTAAAGAAGTATATTGTAGATGGGACCGAGGCAGCAGGACAAAGATGTCCGGTCTGCGGACAAGAAACGCTGGTCTATCAAGAGGGTTGTCTCATCTGCAAAAACTGTGGTGCATCACGCTGCGGATAACAAACGAACATACGTTTTCAAATGATGCAGTTAGAGAGTAGCCACATTTACCTGCGCGATCTTCGGTTTCACGCTTACCACGGTGTACTTCCGCAAGAGCGTGTTATAGGCAATGAGTATGTCGTCAATGTGCAAATCGACTACTCGGTAGCGCGTGCAATGCTGTCGGATGATGTCGAAGACACTCTCAATTACGCCGAAGTCTTTGCACTGATTGCACAGGAAATGGCCTTGCCAAGCCGTCTTTTAGAGCGTGTCGGATATCGAATCTGTGAGCGATTAACAGCTGCTTATCCCGCAATCAGCGCCATTGAGCTTGATATCCGCAAGCTGAATCCGCCGATGGGAACCGACAGTAAGGGGGCCGGTGTGCATTTTCGTTTCATTAATAAAGAATAAAAACCATAGCGGTTGTTAGCGCTTCCGCCGGAATTTAGCTATTTTTGCAAAACCAATTGAGCTGATATGCGTAAAAGGTTGATGGTTATATTGTTGCCAATGTTGATGCTCGCGACATCCGTTTGGGCCGCGAACAACTACTTTACGCTCATTATCGATCCCGGACACGGCGGTAAAGACCACGGCGCTCCGGGTTCATTCTCCAAGGAAAAAGACCTTACTTTGAAGTTCGCTTTGGCTTTCGGGCGCGTCATTGAGCAAAATTGTCCCGATGTAAAGGTCGTTTTCACTCGCAAAACTGATACCTACCTCACCTTAGCCAACCGTGCTGCGCTGGCCAACCGATGCAAAGGCGACCTCTTTGTTTCCGTTCATATCAATGCCGTTGACGGTTCGCGCAACGCCCACGGCTACCAAACCTACACCTTAGGACGCAGTTTGCGCAACGGAAACAGCGAAGGAATACGACAGAATTTAGAAGTAGCCAAGCGCGAAAATTCCGTTATCTATCTTGAAAAAGACTATCGGCGCACGTACAAAGGATTTGATCCCAACTCGGTGGAAAGCGATATTATGTTCGAGTTTATCCAAGACAAGAACCGCGAACGCAGTGTAGAGCTGGCCAAACTCTTGCAAAATGAGGTCTGTGCAGCTACCGGACGAGTCAACGGCGGGGCACATCAAGATAACTTGGCCGTACTTAGACTCACCTCAATGCCGGGTTGTTTGATGGAACTTGGATTTATTTCCACGCCCGATGAAGAACAATATCTCAATTCGGATGAGGCACTTCGGGCTTACTCCCGGGGATTTCTCAATGCCTTCAAACGCTATAAGGGCCGTTATGATAACAAGATTGTAGTGCCTTATAAACCCAGTGGAAGCGAGGAAGAACGTACAATTCCCTCAATTGTTCCCGATGACTACAAACAGAAAGAACCGCAAACTATACCTCCGCCGACGGATAACAACGAGACAAGAGGCGATGGAACTGTTGCTGATTCGCCGCAAATCGAACCGCCGGGCAACGCCGAGACGGGCAGCGACTGGCCGCTGTTCAAGATCCAAGTTTTCGTCAGCAAACTGGTGTTAAACCAGGGTTGCAGTCAGTTTAAGGGCTTAGATGTCATCGAATCTTATCGCGAAGGCGACCTGATCAAATATACTTACGGCTCGTCGAAAGACTTTTACGAGATCTGTCGAATCCGTCGCCGCATCCTCGATAAGTTCCCCGACGCTTTCGTCATTGCGTTCAAGCACGGCGAAAAGATGAACATCAATCAAGCCGTTCAGGAGTTTAAACAGAATAGAAACAAATAAACCGTATATGAAAAATTATGCAAAAGAAATCAAAATAGCGCTCGTTGCCGTCGTTGGAATTATCGTTTTGTTTTTCGGAATGAACTTTCTGAAAGGACTGACAATATTTTCCAACGATAACACCTATTATATTTCATTCAAGGATATAACGGGACTCTCCGGCTCAAATCCCATTTATGCCAACGGGTTTAAGATTGGAGTCGTGAAAGATTTCACGTATGACTACTCAGGAAAGAATGGTATTATAGCCCGAATTGGTATCGACAAACGAATGTCTATACCGCAAGGCAGTACGGCAGAAATCGTGAGCGATGTACTCGGAAACGTGCAAGTAAACCTCAAACTCAACCGAAACACAACGCAAATGCTGCGCCCCGGCGATGTGATTCCAGGTGATGTGAGCGCTGGAATGGTCTCGAAAGTGGCTCAAATGGTGCCGGCCATCGAAGCAATGTTGCCTAAACTCGACTCGATTTTGATTAATCTCAACGTGTTATTAACCAATCCGGACATTCCCCAATCATTACACAATGTGAGAAATATCACCGGAAATCTGACCGCTACGACCCAACAGCTCAACGTCTTGATGTCGAGCCTCAACAGCCAAGTACCCGGACTGATCCGCAAAGCCAACGGAGTGCTCAACAATACTAACACATTGACAGCAAATTTAGCAGCTGTCGACATCAATGAAACGATGAATCAAGTCAACCAAACACTTGCCGGCATACAGGCATTGACCGACAGACTCAACAGCAATGACGGTTCTTTGGGACTGCTGATGAATGATCCGAGCCTCTACAACAATCTCAATTCAGTGATGCGCAATGCCGACTCGCTCGTGGTCAACCTGCGGCAACACCCCAAACGTTATATACATTTCTCGCTGTTCGGACGTAAAGATAAATAAAAAGGCCATTCTCTCATAAATAATTGTTAATCAATAGTTTATAAAGATGCCGTTAATCTCTGTGCGAAAAGCCATCAATCGCACGCAGATTAACGGCTTTTCGCATCGCAACTAACAGTTAATCGTATTCCATTTAACGGCTTTTTGCAAGGTGATTAACCGTTAATCGCAATGATCTCCGTATAATATTGATTCTCAACAATATACAAATCTCATTCCTTTTGATTTCTTATGACCTCCTATCTAAAAGCAAACAGCCAAATTAGTCGATTTCAAACAAGAGCTAATTTCGCATCAAATATAAATTTACTCTAAATAAGCTACCATTTGTTTCACAACATTTCAAACGCTCGAAAATGGCTTTTCCCACAAGCATTTCAGCCGTTTTACATCAGTGTTTCACCATTTGGAACCGCCGCTCGATAAGACTCTATAAGTGCCTAATATTCAGTTTGTTTGAATTGCGCAAGAGGTAGGAAAACGAGTTGATGTGAATCTTTTACGTAAAGTGCCCATTTATAGCGTTTTATGCAATCCGGGCAAAATCTAATTAAATGTTAGAGTTTGCATTTCTTGTTTTTTTTTGCGAAATTTGCAGTTGCAAACTTATTAATAATATAGGAGTTGTGAAAATGAAAGTGAGTTCTGATCAACATTGGAACGAGGTGCTTGCGCTCATCAGTAAGAACGTGTCCGCACAGCAATATGCTACGTGGTTCAAACCGATTGTGTTTGAATCATTCAACGAGAAGACCCGCACGATTTTAGTACAGGTGCCGAGTCTTTTCGTATATGAGTATTTGGAAGAGAATTATGTAGACCTGCTTAAAACAGTACTAAGCCGTGTTTTCGGTGAGGGTATTCGTCTGACGTATCGTGTTGTGACCGATCAGGAACACAAGTTGACACAAGATATCGAAGCAGATCCCACAGATGCCTCGCTCGCTCCGCAACAAAAGACCCGCGCCAATCAGTCACCCACTGTTCTCGACGCAGCCGTTCCGCAACAATTAGACCCACAACTCAACCCGCATCAAACCTTTTCAAACTTCATCGAGGGCGATAGCAACAAGCTGCCACGCTCTGTCGGTCTCTCCATTGCAGAACATCCTAACACCACTCAGTTCAATCCGATGTTCATTTACGGGCCTTCGGGTTGCGGAAAGACGCATCTGATCAATGCGATCGGCGTGCAAGCAAAGCAGCTCTATCCGCAAAAACGTGTGCTGTATATCAGTGCCCGCCTCTTCCAAGTGCAATTTACCAACGCCGTTTTACAGAATAAGACCAACGACTTCATCAATTTTTATCAAACCATTGATATTCTGATCGTTGATGATATACAAGAATGGATCACGGCAACGAAGACTCAAGACACGTTCTTCCACATCTTCAACCATCTCTTCCGCAATGGAAAACGAATCATTTTAGCCAGCGATCGCCCACCCGTTGACCTTAAAGGAATGAACGACCGTTTACTAACCCGCTTCTCTTGCGGCCTGATTGCCGAATTGGAGAAACCCAATGTGCAGCTCTGTGTAGACATTCTCAACAGCAAAATAAGGCGTGACGGACTTCGTATTCCTGATGAAGTAGTGCAGTATATTGCGTCGACTGCCAACGGAAGTGTACGTGATTTAGAGGGTGTTATCAACAGTCTGCTGGCCTATTCTGTGGTTTATAACAGTCATATTGATATGCGTTTGGCCGAACGTGTTATCAAACGCGCCGTGAAAGTAGATGATAAACCGCTCACCGTTGACGATATTCTCGACACCGTTTGTCATCATTTTAATGTTTCTGCGACCGCTGTCAACAGCAAAAGTCGCCGTCGCGAGCTGGTCACGGCACGTCAAGTGTCTATGTATTTGGCCCAGAAATATACCAAGATGCCGGCCAGTCGAATCGGTAAATTGGTAGGAGGGCGTGATCATTCTACGGTTATTCATAGTTGTACACAGGTAGAAAACCGTTTGAAAACCGATCGATTGTTCTCAGATGAGATAGTAAGTATCGAGAATTCATTTAAGTTAAAGAAATAGAAAGATAGTTCAAAGGGATGCAAAAAGATGTATCCCTTTATCTTTTTTGCTGAAAAATGCATTGCATTTCAGATTTTATGGTTATATTTGTAACTCACAAAAATCTTGGAAAACAATGCAAGAAAACGAACTGAAAGCAATTATCTCCCATTTCGGTATCAGCGGAACGGTCGATACCATCAAGCCTTTGGGAAACGGATTAATTAATGACACGTACAAGGTAAACACCTTAGAGCAGGACCAATCGGACTATGTATTGCAACGAATCAATAATGCCGTCTTTACGGATGTTGAACTCTTGCAACACAATATCGAAGCAGTAACGGCGCATATCCGTAAAAAACTGATGGCAAGAAACGAATCGGACATTGACCGAAAGGTATTGACCTTTATCCCGACAGCTGCCGGAAAGACTTATTTTAAAGACGATTCCGACCGGTTTTGGCGTGTATCAGTATTCATTCCCAATGCAAAGACTTACGAAGCAGTGACTCCCGAGTATGCATATTACTGCGGATTAACTTTCGGAGAGTTTGAAAATATGCTCGTGGATATGAACGAAGAGTTAGGCGAAACTATCCCCGACTTCCACAATATGGAACTACGTATGCAGCAATTGCGTGCTGCCGTAGAAACGGATGCAAAAGGACGAGTGGACGAAGTACGCTCCATCATCAACGAGTTGGAGCAAGACGCTGACGAAATGTGCAAAGCTGAGCGACTGTTTCGTGCAGGTCAATTGCCCAAACGTATCTGTCACTGCGATACAAAGGTGAATAATATGATGTTCGATGAGGCCGGACACGTGCTTTGTGTTATCGATTTAGATACGGTTATGCCGAGTTTCATCTTCTCGGATTACGGTGATTTCCTACGCACCGGTGCCAACTTCGTGGCCGAAGATGACTCGAATTTCGACCGAGTGGGCTTTAATGAAGGTGTCTTCCGCTCATTTACGAAAGGCTATTTAGAGTCGGCCGGTTCGTTCCTCACACCTATCGAGATTGAGAATCTGCCTTATGCAGTGGCTCTCTTTCCGTATATGCAGTGCGTAAGATTCCTTACCGACTACATCAATGGCGACACTTATTATCACATTAAATACCCAGAGCACAACTTGGTACGTACTAAAAACCAACTGATGCTTTATAGAAGCGTATGTGCTCATAAGCAAATGATGACCGATTTTATCAACGAATGCTTGAAAACCAATGAAAAAACTGACCGTTAAAAGGCTCTCTGCACAGGAAATTTCGGCAGAAAACATACCGACATTATTGGCTGATGCAGGGGTGGAATACCATCAAGTGAATTGTGTGAACTGGTCTGATGAGTTCCCTTACGCCCCCAAGATAAACTTCGGTATCGCTCATACAGGCAGCGAGATATGGCTTCATTACTGCGTGGAAGAGCGTTGTATCCGAGCGGTTGCACCTCAGGACAACGGCAAAGTGTGGGAAGACTCGTGCTGTGAGTTCTTTATTCAGCCCACAACCGACGGTATTTACTACAATATTGAGTGCAATTGTGCAGGCACATTGTTGGTCGGATCCGGTTCAAGACGTGAAGAACGGCAATTGGCTCCGCAGTCGATTCTCGATCAAGTAAAGCGTTGGTCTTCTCTCGGTCGGGTTCCTTTCGAGACCAAGGACGGCGATTTCAAATGGCAAATGGCATTAATTATTCCCGTCACTACTTTCTTCCAGCATCGCATTCAACAATTAGATAGTTTACAGGTAAAAGCCAATTTCTACAAATGTGGCGACAAAACGTCTACCCCACACTTCCTTTCGTGGGCTCCGATAGCGGTTCCCTGTCCCGACTTTCATCGTCCCGACTTCTTCGGCGAGATTGTATTCGAGCCATAAATAATCATTGTTCACGACTCCGGATAAATAAGTCTGAGAGGTGAAAAAGAATGAGGGAATGAATCATTTGAATTCATTCCCTCTTCTGTTTTTAGTAAATTGTTATTTCGAACAGTTCGGATTCCACGGCTTCAATTGCTGAAAGAAGTCGTTACCTTTATCATCTACGAGGATAAAAGCAGGGAAATCTTCCACTCGAATCTTCCAAACGGCCTCCATTCCAAGCTCTGGATACTCTACACATTCAATGCTCTTGATAGAGTTCATAGATAAAACCGCAGCGGGGCCACCGATACTTCCGAGGTAGAAACCACCATGTTTCTTGCACGAGTCGGTTACAACCTGCGTGCGATTGCCTTTTGCAATCATCACCATCGAGCCTCCGTGGTCTTGGAATTCATCAACATACGGATCCATACGGTTAGCTGTCGTCGGGCCCATTGAGCCGCAAGGCATACCCTCCGGAGTCTTAGCGGGACCAGCATAAAGTACGGGATGATCCTTGAAATACTGCGGAAGGTCTTCTCCTGCATCAAGACGCGCCTTGAGTTTAGCGTGTGCAATGTCGCGCGCAACAATGATAGTACCGTTCAGACTCACGCGTGTAGCAACAGGGTATTTGGTCAACTCATTCAAGATCTCACGCATCGGGAGATTCAAGTCAATCTTCACGGCATCGCCTTCACCTGCTTGTCGCAGCTCTTCGGGAATCAATTGGCCGGGATTATCATCTAATTTCTCAATCCAAATACCGTCTTTGTTGATCTTGGCTTTGATGTTTCGGTCGGCCGAACAGCTCACACCCAAGCCCACAGGACACGAAGCACCGTGGCGCGGAAGGCGAATTACACGCACGTCGTGAGCAAAATACTTACCGCCGAACTGTGCACCAAGTCCTATTTTGTACGCTTCTTCAAGCAGTTGTTGCTCTAATTCGACATCGCGGAACGCCCTTCCGGTTTCGTCTCCGGTCGTAGGCAGATTGTCATAGTAATGTGTTGAGGCCAGCTTTACCGTGAGAAGATTCTTCTCTGCACTGGTTCCACCGATGACAAAAGCGATATGATAGGGCGGACAAGCAGCCGTTCCAAGACTCTTCATCTTGTCGATAAGGAACGGAATAAGCGTTCCCGGATTCTGGATCAGTGCTTTCGTCTGTTGATAAAAATAGGTTTTGTTGGCCGATCCGCCACCTTTCACCACGCAAAGGAATCTATATTCGTCGCCCTCTGTTGCCTCGATGTCGATCTGTGCAGGCAAGTTACAACGCGTATTCACCTCGTCATACATATTGAGCGGTGCGTTTTGAGAGTATCGCAGATTCTCTTCCGTGTAGGTTTTGTACACTCCTCGCGAGAGTGCTTCTTCGTCGCTGAAGTCTGTCCAGACGTGTTGCCCCTTCTCACCGTGTATGATTGCCGTGCCCGTATCTTGACAGAAAGGGAGCTTTCCCTTAGCAGCCACCTCGGCATTACGTAGAAAAGTCAGGGCCACATACTTGTCGTTGTCGCTCGCTTCGGGGTCAGTGAGAATCTTGGCAACCTGCTCATTGTGCGCGCGACGCAGCAAGAAGTTAACGTCGCGGAATGCAGTGTTGGCCAGTTTAGTCAAAGCTTCGGGTGTAACTTTCAGAATTTGTTTGCCTTCAAAATCACCAATCGAAACGCCATCTCGGGTCAACAGATAATACTCCGTATCATCTTTGCCCAGCTGGAACATCGGTGCGTACTTGAATTCTGGTGTTTGTGCCATAATGTTTTGTAAGTTATGTTAGTTTATAAGTTTATGAGTTCGTGAGCATCCGGGCTACTCTCTGTCCCTTCGAAGAGACAAAAAAGATTCTCACTGATAATCAATGCATTACAACTCTTCGTTTTATGCCTTGCAATTAACCGTTAATCACACTGCATTTAACTGTTAAATGCGTTGCGATTAACGGTTAAATAGTGTGCGATTAACGGTTAATTAAGACTCCATTCTTATTTATTTGAAAATCAATGACTTAAATAGCTCACTCAATATCCGAATATTTCGTCTGTCGAAAGGCGATGAATCGGTCCGATTTTTTCGAGTGCTTTGATATCGAGATTCTTCTCATCGCCCAAAATAATGTATTTATAAGGCTTACGAGCCATCGTCTCTTTCTCGAAAGTCACAATATCTTTAAGCATCAACGAAGGTACAACCTTATAGACTTTTTCATTCAGATCATAATCGATTCCTAAATTCTGAGCACTCAGATATTTATTGATGATACCGAATTTAGTCGTTCGTTCCGTAGCAATCCGCTTCAAAAGAGCCTGTTTAGCCAGGTCGAACGCCTTTTGAGACTGCGGCATCGTGTCGATGATTTGCTTGAAAGCCTTGGTACAGTCCATCATTTTATCGTTCTGTGTGATGATGAACGTATTCGCGTATTCGGGCAGATCCTTACGCCACGGAGTGATGTAAGAAGCACCGGCACTATATGCCAGACCGCGGGTTTCACGCAATTCCTGGAACACGATGGCGTTCATCCCCTTGCCGAAATACTCATTGAAGAGGTCGATCAGCGGCTGCTGTTCGGGTTTCCACGCGCGATTCCCGTTGTTATATTGCACCATATAGATGTTTTTTGCAGCATAAGGAGCCAGCAAAATCTCATCTTGCGATGTAACTTGATTGATAAAATCCTTACCCGTAGGAACTGGTTTGAGATTCTTTCCCGTCTGATGCTGCTTGTCTATGACGGCCGTCAGCTCTTTCGTTGAATACGGACCGTAATAGAGAACAGTGTGTTGATAGTTGCGAAGACCCTTTATCAAGTCGAGCAAAGTCTGCGGATCGGTTGCTTTGAGCTCTTGATTGCTCAGCACATTGCGTATAGGATTATATGAACCATATATTCCATAGTTGGACAAAGCTGTGAAGTTAGCATTCTGATTGGCTTTATTGTCCTTACGGGATTTCTCCATATTGCTCACATAGCGCTGATAAGCGTCTCGATCAACCTTAGCATTCGCAATCAGATTTTCTACGAGACGCAATGCTTGCGGCAAGTTCTCGTTGAGTCCGCTGATAACAATAGATGTTGTTTGATTGCCTACCTGAATATAATAAGAGCACGCCAGTTTGTAGAACTGCTGCTTGACCTGTTCTGCCGAGAGCTTATCAGTGCCAAGAAAGTCGAAATAATCGGCTGCAATGGGGAGTCGCTTATCTTCTTTCTGACCGAATTTGAAATAGAAAGAGAGTGTGAACAAGCCGTTATCTTTATTCTGAACATAAAGCACGGGCAGACCTTTCGAGGTGCGAGTGCGGGTGAGATCTTTGTTGAAATCAACAAAACGGGGCTCTATCGGCTTTGCTTTCGAGTCGAGAACGGTCTTGACAAAAGCACTCTGCATATCGCGGTTGGCCGGTATCGGCGTAATGGCGGGCTTGTCGATTTTCTTCTGTGTGCTGTCGACACCTTGTTTTTTATAAACACAGACATAGTTATCATTAAGATATTTGTTGGCAAAAGCCACGATCTGTGACTTGGAAATGCGGACGATCCGATTCATTCTGTCTACCACATCTGCCCACTTCTTGCCGTTGACAAACGCATCGACAAACTGGCTTGCACGGCTTTTGTTGCTCTCCAAAGACTTGAAATAAAAAAGTTTCATATTGTTGATGACCGACGGGATGAGGTCATCTGAGAAGTCTCCGTGCTTGAGTTTGTTCACTTCTCCTAACAAAAGGCGTTGTACTTCGGGGAGAGTCTGTCCTTCTTTGGGCATACCCTGCAAGATGAGCGCACCGTAATCGGCCAATTGTTCGCTGAAAGCACCACCGCCGAGATACTTCATTTTCTGATCCAAATCAAGGTCCATCAAGCCGGCTTTGCCGTTAGACAGAATCTCAGCGATAACGTCTAAGGTGTCGGATTGCAGTGAGGAAGCCCCATCAAAGCGCCATCCGAGCATCAGGTTTTCGGCTTCCTGGCCCACAACCGTAGTATCTCGCGGCGCAGTAATGGCTGCTTGGGCCGGGAATTGCGGGAAAGTGAGATTCGGGTTGGACTTCCACATACCGAAATATTTATCGACCGTGGCGATGACTTCATCCGGATTGAAGTCGCCGGCCATACAAATGGCTATGTTGTTAGGCACATAGTAGCGGTTGAAATAGTTCTTGATATTGACGATCGAGGGATTTTTGAGATGCTCTTGTGTACCGATCGTAGTCTGCGTTCCATACGGATGGGTGGGTGTCAACAGTTTCGAGAACGCCGCCCAAACCTTTCGACCGTCATTGGCTAAGCCTATATTATATTCTTCATAGACAGCTTCTAACTCGGTATGGAAGCCTCTGATAACCATATTCTGGAATCTATCGGCCTGAATCTTGGCCCAGTTATCCACCTCGTTCGAGGGAATATCCTCCACATAACACGTCACATCATTGCTCGTATAGGCGTTGGTTCCCTTGGCTCCGATAGCCGACATCAGCTTGTCATACTCGTTCGGAATGAAGTATTGAGCTGCAATCTGCGACACACTGTCTATCTGGTGATAGGCTGTTTTACGCTGTTGCGGATCGGTAAGACGGCGATAGGTCTCGTATCGAGCCTGAATATCATCTAACAGCGGTGCCTCTTTAGCTGCGTCATTGGTACCGAACAATTTCGTTCCTTTAAACATCAGGTGTTCAAGATAGTGTGCCAAGCCGGTAGTTTCAGCCGGATCATTGCGTGAACCGGTACGAACCGCGATGTAAGTTTGTATGCGCGGCTTCTCGTTATTGACCGAAAGATAAACTTTCAGACCGTTGTCAAGGGTGTAGATGCGGGTCTGCATCGGATCGCCTTTGACCGAAACATACTTGTAATCCTTTGCTTGTGCGCTCAAAGTGAGCGTCAAAAGGATACCCATTGTCAGTGATCGTAGTCTCATATCATATTTGTTTAAAGTTTAAATATCCAATCTTTGGTTTTCAAAATCTACTTCTTTGTCTAACTGCTTAATAAAACTATTCAAGACTTTTTCGTCTACATCGCCCAAAGAGAACTCCTTTTCGGCGTCTTTCCGAATCTCAGCTATCCACACGCGGCGTGCAGTTACATAGTCGGTGCGTATCCGTTCGACGTCGGCCGGGGTCAATTCATTCAGACGGTAATAATCAAGAATCATCCGATAAGCCCATGCCCATCGGTATTCGGAATAGTTTTCGTGAATGCGGTTGAACCGATCAGTAACGGCATCGATCGTTGTTAAGGTTCCGTTCTTGATATCTTCAATCAGCCGATACTCCTCAGACAAGGGCAACAAAAGACCTGAAAGGTCGGTCCAAGGACCTGTTCCGCAGTCGGTTTGCGGCTGTTCGAGGCGGTGTCGCTTCAAAACGGCGCCCATAAAGATGCGAAGCGCGATGTCATAGTATTTGATTCCCTTACGCAGTGAGCTGGTCTTAATGACATACTCGTGGTAGTTATAGGCAGAAACATTATCGCCCGAGGCCGCGCGCAGATTCTCCAAGATTTCCTTTCCACGCAGAATCTCACCCACAGAGAATGGACTTAACCAATCAAAATTCACTATACTCTTCTGTCCGCAACGTGGTCTGACATCGCGTTTGGGCCATTTTCGGATATCGCGATACAGTCCGACGGTAGTCAAATTGCGGCCGGGCACAAGATACATCGTATCACTATAAGCGATAAGATACGAAAAAGGAAGCGCCCGAGTGTCCGGATGGTACATCAATTTACCGAAACATACGGAGAAAGTACCGATATGTGCCGGCATCAACAGATAGGCTCCGCTGGCTGTTTTAGAGCCTCTTTCCATAATTCCGTAATGCATCGGGCCCATCTTATACGCGTGATTGCTGAAGTTTGTAGCTGATCCGGCGTTGTAAAAAGAAAACATTCCGCCGATGAGCAACGAACTTTTATGGTGGCTCGAAGTAAAAGGACCGCAGAAAGCAGCACACGCTTCACCGTTAGCCATATAGCTATTGGCAAAGAAAACACTGCTTTCGGCTGTGAATCCGTTGGTAATTTGACAAGCTTCTCCCACAAAACAGTTTTCTATTTTCGCACTGTTCAGGATAGAAGAACCATCGAAGATGATAGAATTTTCGCAGATAACGCCGCTCCCGATATACACATTGGCCTGCGGAATACTTTTGATAGAGCAGTCGCTGAGCCTGCAAGCACCGTTTATCTCGCAGTCGTTGCTGATGTGTGTATTGGTTATTTCGCCTGTATTGATAATCTTAACATTGTCACCGATGGTGCCTTGCTCGGGTACTTTAGCACAGATTTCAGCCTTCACCAATACTCTGATGGCATTGATTAAGTCTTTATCACCGATATGTTTCACCATCAGTGCAGCAATCTGACTGGTCAATCCGTCGAACAAAATGATGTTACCCTCGCCCACTTCATTGAGCACCGAGATCATATTTCCTTGTCCGAAAGTGGCTCCATCAGTTGTTTCGATGGTGTTAACATTCGATAAATAACACTCTTCTCCTATATGATAGTTATTGATATAATTGCCGATGTTCTCGATTAAGCAATTGTCTCCCACCGTGACATTACGCAAAGTGGCATTCCGAATGCCTGAATGCTTGCGGAAATCAGGACTCACCTCGACGTTCTTTTCAAACACACCGAGCGTTACTTCACCGTAAAACGCCACGTGACGGATGTGTGTCGGAGCAAAGTCATCGGCCACTTGGATGGCTGTCCAGTCCTCGGCGGTACAGCCATTGTCTTCTAAAATGCCGATCTCTTCATATGTAAGAAGTCTGTATTCATCCATATTCACACCATATATTTATGATAAACAGCGTGTCTTTTCCCCTTTGAGAGGAGCGGGGGAAGGCTTTTCTGCGTTATTCTATATTGTATAAGAAGTCGTTATAAGGATATTTCTGCACGTGCAACTCACGCACCTTATTATATAAGGTATCGCGAAACTCGATGAGATTAACCCGCTCGCGCGCTGAAATAAACAAGCAATTCTCGTTTAACCGAGCCATCCACGTACGCCGAAGTTCGTCGAGCGGAATGTTTTCTCGGCTTATCGGCGTTAAGTCATCGGCCTCTTTATCCACCCAATGATACTGATCGATCTTGTTAAAAACGATCATCGAAGGTTTGTCTGCACATCCGAGGTCTTTCAAAGTGTTCTCAACCACATTAATTTGTTCTTCGAAATCAGGGTGTGAAATATCCACAACGTGCAACAAAAGATCAGCTTCGCGCACCTCATCGAGCGTTGATTTAAATGAGTCTACAAGGTCAGTGGGCAACTTTCGAATAAAACCCACGGTGTCAGCCAATAAGAAAGGCAGATTCTCTATCACCACTTTACGCACCGTTGTGTCAAGAGTGGCAAAGAGTTTGTTCTCTGCAAATACCTCGCTTTTAGCCATCAGGTTCATTATTGTAGACTTACCCACATTGGTATAACCCACGAGTGCCACCCTGATCATTCGCCCACGATTTTTGCGTTGGGTAGCTTTCTGCTTGTCGATTTCGGTCAATCGCTGCTTCAACAACGACATTCGGTTAAGGATAATACGGCGATCCATCTCTAATTGAGTCTCTCCCGGACCTCGCAAACCTACCGAACCTTTTCCTCCTCCGGAGCCGGATCCACCGCCTTGACGCTCTAAATGCGTCCAAAGTCGTTGCAAACGGGGCAGCATATAACGGTATTGTGCTAGTTCGACTTGCGTCTTGGCATTGGCCGTTTGAGCACGCATCGCGAAGATATCTAATATCAGCGATGTGCGATCAAGAATCTTTACACCCAACGATGCCTCAATATTGCGAATCTGTTTAGCCGACAATTCATCATCGAAAATTACCATTCCCACGGGACGTTCGGCATCTTCTTCATCACGAATATATTGCTTAATCTCTTCGAGTTTGCCCGTTCCGACATACGTCACGCTGTTGGGGCCACCCACTTTCTGGGTGAATCGCTTCACGGTAACAGCTCCGGCGGTGTCAGCCAAGAACTCTAACTCGTCGAGATATTCCTTGGTTTTAGCCTCATCTTGCGTCTGCGTGATCAGTCCAACGAGCACAGCCGTCTCGGCCTTTACCTCAGATATGACAAATTCTTTCATCCAATCTCTTTCTCATCTATATGCTTTATCTTTGCAAAGATAGCATAATCTTTTGGTTTTTCGAGTGAATTCTTTCCATAATTTATATGCGATTGTACAGAATCCGTATGCTGAATGTGTCGTAAACGGCAAAATCATACCTTATGAGTATTGTCTGTTTAGAAAACTTTCAGTACCTTTGAATTATCAAAAACGGAGCAATTACAGTTGTAATTCCTATCGATTTATTCAGTATAACGCACTGATAGTCAGATTAGAAAAATGAGTATTAGACAGAAATCGGAATGGAATCACCAGGCCATTACAGGTAAAAACTGCCACCGTAAAATTACATTAGCATCGCGAAATACCGATAAATAATTAGTCAATAATAATTAATAAAAGAAAGGTAAAACAAGTATGAAACAACCATCTACACGTATCTGCGATATACCGGGCCGACTCTTGGCACTCGCTTGCATCGCTTTTCTCCCATTGTCAGCCGCAGTCGGGAAAACAGATCTGCACAAAGACGCTGCCACTTGCATCGTTCATTCGCCATCCGACAATGCAAGAGAAGAGACCGATCGGCACGGCACGGATGCCAATCTGTTCGGACACGTGCTCAATAAGCGTACGGGTGAACATCTGTCTCACGTCTCGGTGAGCATCCTCGGCACAATGATCCGAACCTCGACCGATGCTACCGGACATTATATGATCAAAGACTTACCGTCTGGAAAACATACGGTTGAAGTACGCATTACGGGTTATCGCACGGTGAGAAAGACGATAACGGCCGTGGAAAACAAGACGGAAGAACTCAACTTCGAGATAACCCAAGACGAAATTGCACTCGACGAAGTGGTAGTTTCGGCCAACAGAAATCTCGCTTTACGTCGAAATGCCCCAACATTAGTCAACGTACTCGACACGAAAACATTCGACCGAACACACTCGATGTGCTTAGCGCAAGGACTGAACTTTCAACCCGGCGTACGAACTGAGGACAATTGCCAGAACTGTGGATTCTCACAGGTGCGCATAAACGGCCTCGACGGGCATTACTCTCAAATCTTAATAGATTCCCGACCGGTATTCTCGGCTCTGCAAGGTGTGTACGGTCTCGAACAGATTCCGGCTAATATGATCGACCGAGTGGAGATAGTCAGGGGCGGAGGATCGGCTCTTTTCGGCTCATCGGCTATTGGCGGAACCATCAATATCATTACAAAGGAACCCACAGTAAACTTTGCCGAGCTTGCACATACACTGATGTCGATCGGCGGAAAAGGAGCATTTGAAAACAATACGACGATGAACGGCTCTGTCATTACCGATAACAATAAAGCCGGATTCTATGTTTACGGACAAAGCAGACAACGAAACGGTTACGACCGCGACGGCGACGGATACACAGAATTGCCTAAACTCATCAATCGGACAGTCGGTTTCAGCTCGTTCATTCGCCTCACCGACTACTCCAAATTCACGTTGCAATATCACGGACTGAATGAATTTCGCCGCGGCGGAAACCATTTGGACATTCCTGCACACGAAGCAAACATCGCCGAACAACTTGATCATCACATTAACGGAGGCGGCCTGACGTACGATGCCTTCACGCCCGATGAACACAATCATTTCACGTCTTATGTTTCGTTCCAGACTGTCTCACGCAAGAGTTATTACGGAGGTACGGGCGACGGATCGGCAGAATCTGTGGCCGATGCACTCAAAGCGTACAGTATTACACGCGATCTGAACTTAGTAGGAGGCGCACAATACGTTCATACTTTCGACCGGCTGCTCTTTCTTCCGGCTGATTTCACCGCCGGAGCAGAGTTCAATTACGATGGACTGAAAGATAAGTCGCTGGGTTATCACACACTGCTCGACCAGCGTGTACGCATCGGCAGCTTCTTCTTTCAAAACGAATGGAAGAACGATCAGTGGGGAATCCTCCTCGGCGGAAGGCTCGATAAGCACAATCTTATCCATCATTTAATATTCAGTCCGCGTATAAATTTCCGATATAATCCCGCAAAAGACGTCAACATCCGCCTCACTTATGCCGGCGGTTTTCGTGCTCCGCAGGCATTCGATGAAGATCTTCACACTACATTGGCAGGCGGAGAGCGCATCAAAACACGGTTGGCAAAAGGACTGAAAGAAGAGAAATCGAACAGCATCAGCCTCTCAGCCGATCTGTATCACACGTTCGGCAGCGTACAAACCAATCTTTTGGTAGAAGCGTTTTATACCCATTTGTCTGATGTTTTTGCGCTGCGTAAACTGTCGGATAAGGACGAACACGGTAACGGAATCCTCGAACGATACAATGCCAACGCCGCCAACGTCTTCGGATTCAATATCGAGGGCAAGGCCGCTTTCACCTCTTGGTCTCAGTTGCAGGCCGGTGTCACGCTACAAAAGAGCCGTTATCGCAACGCGATAGAATGGGATGAAGAGGCACCCAAGGAACAACGGATGATGCGAACGCCGAATACCTACGGATATTTCACGGCCCATTTCACTCCCGTTCGCGGTTTCTCAGCCTCTCTTTCGGGCAATTATACCGGCTCGATGCTGGTCGGTCACGCCAAGGGATCAGGTGTTTCAGCTCCCGTTGCCGTCAATACGCCCGCCTTTTTCACGTTGAATGCCAAACTGGCTTATGATTTCAAACTCTACAATCAAATCAAATTGCAAGTCAATTGCGGTATTCAGAATCTTACCGATGCATTCCAACGCGATTTAGACAAAGGTTGGAACCGTGACGCCAACTATATTTACGGTCCGTCGATGCCCCGCAGTTGGTTCATCGGTGCTAAGATTTCGCTGTAAGAAAAAGTAGGAAATGGCACCTCTCTCTCACTCTCAGAAAGGAGAAAAGGGCTATCATCTTATGTCCGAAGACCTCTATCCAAAACGTGACTTTCATTAAGTCGTAGTTACGAACGAGGCAAACGAATGTAGATAAAATTCTCATTCGTTTACGGATACTCATTAAGCACCTTGCGAAGAGTAGTTGAATGATAGACGAAAAGCCGTTAAACGGCGTGCAACTAATGGTTAATTGCACGCCGTTTAACGGTTACTTGCACTGCGTTTAACCGTTAATCACAATGCAAGTAACCATTAATTGAGAAGGGATTTGTATGTAATTGGAAATCAATCATATACAAATCCCTTTTTATTCATTTTCTCCTGTCCGAGCACCTTATGACTCAATAGCCATCCAATACACCGATTACCATTTGCCAAAAGACCTCAATGTCTTGCTCTCCCCTCTCCCAAGGGAGAGGAGCCGGGAGTGAGACCATCCCTAAACTCACTCTTTCACTTGCACAATCTTCGTAGGACGCTGTTCTCGATTACGCCGATTGGTTACCGTTATTACGGCTTGTGCCAGATTGATGAAAGCTTGTCCCGTGATAGAGTCGGCATTCAGCGCAGCCGGTTTGCCCGCATCGCCGCTCTCACAGATGCTCTGAACAAGGGGAATTTGTGCCAAAAGCGGACAGTTCATTTCCTTAGCGAGGTTCTTACCCCCATCTTTTCCGAAGATGTAATACTTATTTTCAGGAAGTTCGGCAGGTGTAAACCACGCCATATTCTCTACCAATCCCAAGATAGGAACATTCACCTTATCATTACGATACATATCGATGCCTTTGCGCGCATCGGCCAATGCCACACTCTGCGGCGTGCTGACAATGACTGTTCCGGTGATGGCGAGCGTTTGCAAAAGCGTGAGATGAATGTCGCTTGTACCCGGAGGCGTATCAAGAATAAAGTAATCGAGGTCGCCCCAGTCTGCATCTGCAATGAGTTGTTTCAATGCATTCGACGCCATTCCACCTCGCCAGAGTGTCGCTGTATCTGAATTAACAAAGAAACCAATGCTCAGTAGCTTCACACCATACTTCTCGACGGGGCCGATCAGGTCGCGCCCATCTTGCTTCACAGCGTAAGGACGGGCGTCTTCTACACCAAACATCTTGGGAACCGACGGTCCGAAGATGTCTGCATCGAGCAGTCCTACCTTGTAACCGAGCCTCGCCAGCGCAATGGATAGATTGGCAGCGACAGTGCTTTTGCCCACACCGCCCTTGCCGGAACTTACTGCAATGACGTTCTTCACGTGTGGAAGGAGTTTCTCTACGGCCGGTCTGGGTTTGGATTTAAATTCCGTTGAGATCGTCACTTGCACATCGGCGCTGATGTGATAATGAATAGCCGACTCGGCAGCCTTGATAGTCGACTTCATAAAAGGATCGGTATCACGCGGAAAAATCAAGGTGAACGACACCGACATACCGTCTATACGTATGTCATCGGCCACCATTTCGCTCTCCACGAGATTCTTTTTCGTTCCGGGATACACTACCGTTTGCAGTGCATCCATAATCAACTTAGGATATAATGTCATAATGTTATCGCATTGAAACAGGGCATTTTGCCTGTTCGTTTGCTGCAAAATTACCCATTAATTTATAAAAACGCGAATAAAACAAGAACTATTCGAACTTATCGATAGATTTTTCAGTAACTTTGCACAATAATCAGTGACGAATTAAAATGATGAATTTCAGACAACTCATAACCTCTTTTCTTTTGCTTTTCTCAACTGTTTCGACGGCCGCCAACGTGGTTTGGTTCGACGGAACGCACCAAGTTACTTACGCTACACAAGAAAAACTCTCGCCCGTCGTAAGTATTGCGCTGCGAATGTTCACATCGGATATGCAGGCGGTAACGGGACTTCCGGCTGCAGCTCGTAGCAATGCACCCATCGAAATCTACCAACTCGACTTGCTGAATAATAAAGAATTCAAACAAATCGACAATCTTCGGCTACCCATCGGTAAGATTATCACCAAATCGGATGCCTTTTATCTCGGTGTGAAAAACGGAAAGATCATCGTGATGGGCAGCAATGCGCGGGGTACTGCGTATGGAGTGCTCGAGCTATCGCGCATTGCCGGCGTTTCGCCTTGGGTGTGGTGGGGAGACGTCGTGCCTGAACGCAAGCAGCGATTGGTGATGAACGGACAGTTCAGTACCACTCAGTCGCCGGCTGTTACATATCGGGCCATTGCTTTCAACGAACAAGATGTCAACCTGATACCGTGGAGTCGGGCTACGATCGAGCATCAGACGTCGGGAAAACAGCTTGGTCCAGCCGTCTATCGCAGACTTTTCGAGCTGATGCTTCGCTTGCGTGCCAATACCCTTTGGAATGGAGATACCGAATGGAATGCCTTTACTTCCGTCAAAGGCAATATGGAATTGGCCGACAGTTGCGACCTGTTTGTCGGGACAAAAACACATCTGCTGACCCACGTTAAAGGCAAAAAGAAAACGATTCCGGTACATTTCACATTGCGAGACGACGGTTTCGGCTATCTTACGAGCGATGCTGAGCTCGTTCATAAGAAACAAAACGACCACGATGCATTGGCTTATCATCTTAATTCCGCGGGCAGACCGCACGACGATCTGTGGCTCACCACTATTCAACCAGGACTCGTCTGTCACGAATTGAAGACCGCTTACGAATACGGAATCAAACAGTTGTGGGTGCTTAATGTGACTAATCCCAAGTCGGCCATCATTCAGTTGTCGCTCGCAATGGATTTGGCGTGGAATCCGAATGCCGTTAAACGCAACGCCATCGACCGGTATTTGGACAATATTTTACTACAAATCGCAGGGCAAAAGGCCGTTTATCGTCTACGCTCTGTTATGCAACAGTTCTATCATCTCACGGCTATCCGTCGTCCGGAATGGATGGGATGGAATCGAACAGCAGGCAAGTCACGATCCGTTCAGAACACAGACTTCAATGCAAATGCTTTCGGCAACGAGTTGGAAACTTACCTGAGCGATTATAATACACTGCGAGTTGCCGTACAAAATGTCGAACGCGACATCCCGACAGCACTTCGCGATGCTTTCTTTGCAGCAATAAAGTATCCCGTTTTGGCTGCTGCCGCAATGGCAACTAAGCAACTTCAAGCACAAGAAGCGCGCGAATTGGCCCGTCCTCAGTCATTTCATCACGACAGCGAAGCTCTCACTTCAGCTGCCAACAGTATCAAGGCATATCGCGAAATCCGACAACTCACGGCCTATTACAACAATAAATTGGCTGCAGGTAAATGGAAAGGATTGATGAATATGGCGCCACACAACTTGCCGGTATTTGCCGAACCCTATCTACCCGATCGTCTTTCGGAGCAAGAAATCAAGCAATATGCTACGACAGACACGCCCGAACCTCGTGTAAATCTCGATAAATACACAGCTAAAAACGCGTACGACTATGCTTCATCGACAACTGATGTACGCCCGATCTCGATGTTGGGACACAGTATGAAGCCGTACTCATCCCGCAAAACGGTTCACTCACCTATTCATTTTATGCCGAGCGGAGTGGCGATGCCGTGTTACGCATCGCACTGATTCCTACTCCCACGGACACGAAACACACCCGTTTGCTTGCCATCAGCATCGATGGCGCCACACCGATGACAGTTCCTGTGAAGACCGATTACCGTTCCGAAGCGTGGGAAAACAATATTTTGCAAGGTCAAGTGCGCCTCAATCTCCCCCTCAATATAACCCAAGGGCCCCACACTTTAACGCTGAAAGCAGTGGGAGGAGCTGTAATTGCCGACCAATGGATGCTCGATTTCGTTCCCGATCGACACTTTTATGTCTTCCCTGTAAAGCCTGCTCAATAACCCGTTTATTTACTTACAGAACGGCTACTGCGTTTAGAGCGATGATAACTGCGGTACTCATCCAAAGGAATTTCAACTTCCGGCTCGGCCAATTCGCCGTTATGCGGAAGCTCAAAGCGGATGTATCGAATATTCAAACCGCGCTCCATCCACATTGATTCGTAGTAAGTGCGGATGGTGAGAAGCGGCGAATGCTCTTCGGAAAGCGACGAATGATAGAGGTCTTCGGTCTTAAACAAGAGGGGAAAACCATTGCGTTCCACCACCAAAGACGTGTAAGTGAATAGGAAATTACTGTCGGTTTTCAGATGAATAATACCTCGATCCACCAGAAAATGCCGATAACGCGCCATAAAAAACGTACTCGTGAGTCGCTTGTGTACATTTTTCATCTGCGGATCACTGAATGTCAGCCAAATCTCTTGCACCTCATCGGGTCCGAAAAAGCGGTCAATAATCTCGATATTGGTACGCAAGAAGGCTACATTCGACAGCTTTTCGTCCAACGCTTGTTTAGCTCCCGTGTACATTCTTGCACCTTTAATATCACTCCGATGAAGTTTATCTCCGGATAAAGTTTAGCTAATCCAACCGTGTATTCGCCCTTACCGCATCCCAATTCAAGAACGATGGGATGATTATTGCAGAAAAATCGCTCACGCCAAAGACCTTTCATATCAAACGAAACACCCTCCATCGCAGCGAAGGGATATTGAAAAACGTTGCTGAATGTCTCCATTTCGGCAAACTTCTGTAACTTTCCTTTACTCATATAATGCAAAAATAGAAAGAAATTTCGATATATTTAACGAGTCTACTTGGTTTTACTCGTCGGCCCATTCCTCATAATTCCACCGACACTTACGCATATCCACAAGTCCGGAAGACTTGAAAGCTACACCTTCAGCAGCAAGAATCTCTTGCTGTTCGGACCAATGCGGGGCTGTGCGGCCTTGACTATTGACCACCCGATGACACGGAAGTGCAAGTTCGGTTGTGGCTCCTCGCAAAACATTCCCTACCAAACGGGCATTTTGCGGACGACCGATGAGTTCGGCAATCTGTCCGTAACTCATCACCTTTCCACGCGGAATGGCCGCTACAATACTGTAAACATCCTGTCGAAAAGCCGCAGAATCAACGCCGAGCATACGTTACAAAGGCATAGGAAAAGAGGTGCCGCTCATCGCATTCGTACGTTTCTCGCGCTACTTCCTGCCACTCGTCATAGGGCGGAAAGAATGCATCGGCCTCGACAGGCGTGTCGTTTATCTCAGTAAGATACAGTCGGTCGGCCTTGGGTAATGCCTGTTCGTAAACCCGTGCACCACCTATTATATATAGCTCTTCATCAGGTCGGCACGAGGCCAACGCCTCATCGAGAGACGTATAAGCATCGCACCCCTCGAAATGGACCTGCGTACGGCTCAGCACTACATTGCGACGATTGGGTAAAGCACCATTAGGCAACGACTCGAAAGTATGTCTACCCATCACAACTGTATGCCCCGTGGTGAGCTGTTTGAAGCGTTTCAAATCGTTTGGAAGCCAATAAATCAGTTTGTTTTGATAGCCAATGGCACGATTTCGGGCCACAGCAGCAATGATATTAACGGTCATTTGCATTCTGTTTTAAAGTTCATCAGACAGAGACCTGCGCCGAAATATGCGGCCACGGATCATAATTTACGAGTTCGAAATCTTCGTATCTAAACGCGAAAAGATCTTTTACGTCCGGATTCAGACGCATCACGGGCAGGACACGAGGCGTTCGGGTGAGTTGCAATCGGGCTTGATCAAGATGGTTGAGATAAAGATGCGTGTCGCCGGTAGTATGAATAAAGTCGCCCACTTGCAGTCCGCAGACTTGCGCCATCATCTGTAACAGCAGCGCATAAGAGGCTATATTGAACGGTACTCCTAAGAAAGTGTCGGCGCTGCGCTGGTAAAGTTGAAGACTCAAACGCCTTCTGCCACATAGAATTGAAACAAACAGTGGCACGGGGGTAATGCCATCTGCTCGACTTCAGCCGGATTCCACGCCGTGACAATCATTCGGCGGGAGTCGGGATGATGACGAATCAGGTCGAGCACTTGCTGAATCTGATCGATAGTTCCGCCCTGATAGTCGGGCCACGAGCGCCATTGATGACCGTAAACAGGCCCCAAATCGCCGTGTTCATCAGCCCATTCGTTCCATATCCGCACGCCGTTCTTTTGCAAATAATGCACGTTCGTATCACCTTTTAAGAACCAAAGCAGTTCGTAAATGATGGATTTCAGATGCAGTTTTTTGGTTGTTAGCAAGGGGAAACCTTGTCCGAGATCGAACCGCATTTGGTTTCCAAAGACGCTGATCGTCCCCGTTCCCGTCCGGTCTTCTTTCTTAACGCCCTCGCGAATAATGCGATCGAGCAGATCGAGATATTGTTTCATTTATGTAATTACATTGTGATTATCTTGTGGAATATGGCTACTTTTAATCTTCCATTCATTGGGATAGAGATTGTTGGCACGCTGACCGACGTTCTTCTCGAAGCCAATGGGCCGACCGCGATAGGTGAGCAGCACGGCCCCTCGTGGTGTTTTGGCAGGCAAACCGACAGCTTCTTTGCGCAGAAAGCGGATAGTTTGCGCATCGTCTAATGCCACTTGCGGGAAAAAATCGGCGTTCAGTGCCGTAGAAAAAGCCAATGAAATATGAGGAATTACGTCTTTTCCTTTTTGTATCCCGAGTGTAATTCCCGCGTGAATGACGTGCAACGACTGCGCCGCCGAAAAGTAAAGATCGGCCCATCTGCGCGGGATCGCAACGAGCTCATTATCAGAACGTTGCGCCACCTCATACACATCGCTCTGCAATAAGCCGTTAATCAGGCTGCAATTAACGGCTTTTCGTCGTGCGATTTGATGCTTTTTGCAAGGTGAAAAGCCGTTAGTTGTTTTGCGAAGAATAAACAGGCAAAATCCCTCCCCACGCGAACGTCCAGGAAGGAAGCGATAAGCAGGGTTTTCATCTACCAAAGAACCAGTGATATTCCACGCCTGCTCAGTGTCCACAGATAGGAATTCGGCTCCTAATTCAGCTGCAATCCACGCAGCATTTTCTTCATTCTCACAAGCATTGAACGTGCAAGTAGAGTATATCAGCAATCCACCGGGTTTGAGACAAGGCCAAATATCGCTCACGATTTCTCGTTGCAGACGTCGCAATGGGCCACATTTGCCGGGCTCCATTCGGCTATTGCCCCTGCATCTTTGCGAAACATACCCTCTCCGCTGCACGGTACGTCGGCCAGAACGACATCGAACATCAAGCCGCTTCGCTGATAATCGCGTGCGTAATTATTAGTAACAACGACGTCAGGATGGCCGAACTTCACGATATTCTCACGCAGAATCTGTGCCCGATTGCGCACAGGTTCATTGCAAAACAGCACGCTTCCCACGGGCAATGCAGCCAAAGCACATGTAGATTTACCACCAGGCGCAGCGCAAAGGTCGAGCATCATCACGGGATCGACCACATATTGGCGAATCACTCGGTGCAGAAACATCGACGAAGCATCCTGAACATAATAGGCACCGGCGTGCATCAACGGGTCGAACGTAAAATTAGGCCGCTGCCGAAGATAAACTCCCGTGTTGCACCAAGGCACTCGTCCGTCGGCCAAAGGGATACGGACATCTTCCATCCGACATTTAAACGGATTCAACCGAATGCTGACAGGCGGCTCATCAGTCAGTGCCGAGACCACCGTCTGATACAGTTCGGGCCCCATCAGTTGCCGAGTATATTGCTCGAAGTCCGCAGGAAAATTCATCACCTTTTATATATATGGGTGCAAAAATACGCATTTTTTCTTGTAACTTTGCAACTAATGAAGTACTTGTTGCGTCAAATGAACAGAAATTCAGAAGTTAACGAACTGACAAGTTAACAAGTTGACAAGGCGGGGAATCAGTTGACAAGGAGAAAACGAAGCTCTCATTCACTCGTTTACTGGTTTACTCATCAACTAAAACAAAGTTCTCGTTCATTCGTTTACTTGTCCACTGGTCTACTAAAACAAAAAAATAGAATATGAAAAAGTCATTGATAGCATTGGCACTGATGCTGACTTTCAGTGCATTGGCAATAAATGCGGTACCCAAACACCGCCATCATCCACAGAAAACAGCCGTTACCACGATGGCCGACTCAAGTTCGACAGGTATCGAAGCCTATTCGGACAGCACGGCACTGGCTGAGACAGAGCACGATATCGGCTTTGAACAAGAAGACGAACGGGATTATAACCCAAACTATTCTGACGACAGCGACAACCCGATCGAGTATTGGGGCGACCACGTGGGATGGAATTTCGGCGGCACCTTATTGGCTATTGTTATCGTAGTTATGATCTTTCTGTTCCTGATGTCGCCTGTCATTATTATCCTATTCATCATCAGGTATCTTATCAAACGCCACAACGACCGAGTGATTTTAGCCCAAAAAGCGATGGAAACAGGGCAGCCCGTACCTGCCGATGTTGCTCCCTCGCCTAAGAGAACGAATGAAGACCTGTGGCGAAAAGGCATAAACAATGCTGCCATCGGCGTGGGATTGATGCTGATGTTTTGGTGGATGGGCACCAAAGAGATTGCTGGTGTTGGCGCGCTTGTGCTGTGTATGGGTATCGGTCAGATGTTTATTGCCCGAACATCAGGCAGAAAACGTGATCACGACGAATTTTAATCGCAGGCCGTGGATAAGCTGAATGACATCTCTTTCGTTACGCAGGTGACGGTATTTCACAACAAAAAGGCTTTCAACGAGCTGGTTGTGAAGTACCAGTCGCCTATACGTCGGTTCTTTATGAACCAGACTTCGGGAGACGTTCAGCTGAGCGACGACCTCGCGCAAGACACTTTCGTCAAGGCATATACGCATATCGGGCAGTTCAAAGGGCTCTCGGGATTCAGTACTTGGCTCTATCGCATTGCCTATAATGTGCTTTACGACTATACGCGCAGCCGTAAACTAACGGGCGACTTAGATACACCCGCCGTGTCGCGACGTAATGCCGAGACTGCTGACAGCAATCTGCGAATGGATATTTACGATGCAATGGCCATACTGACTGCCGCCGAACGTACTTGTATCACCCTACAATTGATGGAAGGACAACCCATAGACAAGATCTCAGAGATAACGGGTATGGCCCAAGGAACGGTAAAGTCTCACCTCTCTCGGGGTAAACAGCGACTTGCCACTTATTTAAAGGAGAATGGATATGATGGATAATGATGAGAAATTAATAGCTAAATTCTTTGCTGAAAATAAGCAGGAGTTTGCCGATAACGGCTTTTCCGAACGCGTAATGCAGCGTTTGCCGGCACAGGAAGCAGTCCTGTTAAATCGTATTTGGACGTTGCTCTGTGTAGCGGTAGGTGTCGTTTTCATTGCGTTGACAGGTGGATTGGCTTGCATTCAGACCATCTTACACAATATTTTGGGCGATTTCATCGGCCAATTTGCCTCTGTCGATCTGCACAACGTGTCGCCGTTGATAGCAGTTGTGTTCTTCCTCACACTGCTTTCCGTAGCCGGTTACAATGCAATTGAAAGCGAACAGTGAAAGAAAATTATATAGATTTCTTTCTCAATAAGAAACAAATAAACGCCGATTTATGAACTGATATTCCCAAATTGTGTACCTATCAGTTCGCAAATCGGCATTTTCTATCATAGAAAAAGACATATCTCAACAAGTTATCTACTTTCCGTCAATCAAAGATAACATTGACTTTTTCCTCTTTATGCGACTTTTCGACAGATCGTTGAGATTGCGATTGCGGTTTCAGGTGCCCTTCTTCGTCGAATAGTCCGTACGTTGTGCGAAGGACGATAAATTCTGTTCGACGGTTGAGTTGGTTGCAAATATCCTGTTGCTGTTCGTTTTGCGACTTGACAAATGCCTCTGTCAACACATCATCAACCTTCAACCACGGATAAGTTTCAGTCAATTTAGAGCGCACGCGCTTAGGTTTCTCCTTGCCATAACCCACTGGTGTGAGGCGAGCACGCGCAATCCCGTGAGCCACCAAATAGTCAACTACGGTCTCAGCACGCCGTTGCGAGAGTCGTTTATTATACTCGGTACTGCCTTTGTAGTCGCAATGCGCACTGAGTTCGATGGTCACGTGCGGATTCTCTTGCAACAAACCGACCAGCTCATCCAATGCTCGCGCCGACTCAGGACGCAGCGTTGCCTTGTCGAAATCATAGAAAATATTATCGATCAAGACCGGAGCCGTGATCGAAGCAAGCGGAAATTGCAATACGTATTCTTTGGATTCGCTTACCGAATCGGCTCGAAATGCTTCCTGATGATTCAAAAATCCTTTGCAGGTTGCCAGCAAAAGATAGTCTACCCCGGGACTGATCACACGACTGAAAGAGCCGTCTCCTTTGACGTGCAACCGCTCATTGGTACCATCGTTACCCACGATATAAACCTGTGCAGCAGGCAGTTCGTAGCCGTCTCGTTCGTAAACCCAGCCTTTCAACGTCTGAATTACCTCGGGATATTCAAACGAATAAAGATGATCCCAGCCGTGGGCGTCGCTCCGATTGGATGAAAAGAAACCGCGATTGTGCACTCCTTCAAATGTCATTCCGAAGTCATCGCCCTGCGAATTGAGCGGAACGCCGGGATGTTCTACCGTATATCGCCCGCCACTGTCGACCTTTGCGATGAAAATATCAAGCCCGCCGAAACCAGGATGGCCGTCGGACGAGAAATAAAGGTCGCCGTTCGGCCGAAACGTCGGAAACTCTTCATTGCCCGAAGTATTGATAGGCGCGCCGAGATTTTCCGCTCCACCGAGCCCCATTGCAGTCAACCGGACACGCCAAAGATCCAATCCGCCGAGTCCGCCAGGCATATCCGACGTGAAATACAACCACTCACCGTCGGGCGAAACAGCCGGATGCGCATAGCTCGAAAGTGTATCCCGACTGATAACCAACTCTGTTGCCTTGCCCCAAACAGCATCAGCACGGGCCGACTGCACGATTTTTGCATAACGCGGAACCGTAGGGCTCGTCGTACATTGTGTGAGATACATCGTCCGTTGATCGACAGAAAACGTGCAAGCACCCTCATCCGACGGTGTATTCACTCCCCCGTCAACAGGCCGCGGCTTGCTCCATACACCCCGATCATCCTTTTCCGAAACGAAAATATCGCCCTCCTTAGTACCCGTAATTCCGCTGAACTCCGTACCCGAAGCCTCACTACGCGTAGAAGTGAAATACAATCGGTCATAGCTATCGCCGCCAAACACGGGTGAATAATCAGCCCGACGCGAATTAAGCACATCCATCCGCCGAACGGTATATCGTGAACCTGCCTTGCGCCAGATGGGCGATTGCCCGGCCGAAAGCAGTCCGTTACGAGCCAATTCATTATCAGACAGCGAGTCGAGCACATTCCCGAACACCTCAGCAGCCTCTCGATACAAGCCGTTTTTCAGCAGTTGGCGAGCAAACAACAGTCGGTCTTCCGCCGAAATATTCCCGAATCGAACAGCATTGCGATACGCTGCTACAGCTTTCGGCGCCATATTGATG
Organism: Hoylesella pleuritidis JCM 14110; assembly: GCF_000613725.1. Taxonomy (GTDB): domain Bacteria; phylum Bacteroidota; class Bacteroidia; order Bacteroidales; family Bacteroidaceae; genus Prevotella; species Prevotella pleuritidis. Next base: position 37,759 of record NZ_BAJN01000006.1, on the reverse strand, counting down.
CGCGCATAACAGCCGGCCAGTTTCAAGGCAATCATTCTCCGCTCGGCCCGCTGCTTCACAGGCGTTTTTGAATAAGCACGCTTGAACTGGTCGGCAGCATCGAAATATTCACCCAAAGCCAGGTATCTGTCGCCCTTTCGGACATTCCGCTCGGGTCCGCAGGCCAGAATCACGATCAGAATTACCGCGATCGGCACACCGCTTCGAATGAATTTCATTGTCGTTTTATTATACATATTATTATATGACAACGTTTTCGGATACGATTTATTTTGTAATTTTGCATCCAACCAACATAAAATGATGATGCAAATCAGAAATGCCGAAACGGCAGATCGAAACACATTGCACTGCATCTATGCCTATGCACGGGAGCAGATGGCAATGAACGGAAACGCAAATCAATGGATTGCGGGCTACCCTTCGGATGAGTTGATTGATGAAGACATTACTCAAGGGCACAGCTATGTATGTTTGGCAGACGACGGACACATTGCAGGCGTCTTTTGCTGGTGGGTGGGCGAAGAGCCGACTTATACCGAAATATACGACGGGAAATGGCTCGACGACGAGCCTTACGGCGTGATTCATCGCATCGCATCAGATGGAACCGTGCACGGACTGATGAATTTCTGCTTGCAATGGTGTATGGAGCGCCATCCCAATATCCGCATCGACACACACAAAGATAACCGGATTATGCAACATCTGTTACAAAAATCCGGTTTCACTTATTGCGGAATCATCCGCACACACAATGGAACGCCACGACTGGCTTACCAGAAACGCAGCACAAATATTAACCGAAAGCAAACTCAACATTATTGATTGATACCAGCAATGCACCGTCTTTTCTTCGGATTATCACCTTATTTTCACGGGCAAGCCATCCCACTGCGAGGCTGATATTATCAAAACTCTGCCCTAAGTCGAGGCACATCTTGTTGATATCTGCCTCACCTCTGTCTTTCAAGTAGCGCCACACTCTACCTGCATTAAAACCAATCACTGCCTTTTCCATAATAAGAATGTTTTAAGTTAGACATCAGTTAGAATACAAGTCGGCCCCTATCAGCTTGCATCTTTCGATACAAATATAATAAAAATCAGTAACATTGACACCATTCAGTACCATATTTAATGTTTTTTTGCGTATAAAAATGTGCTCTATCAACCTTTCTGCCTGTTGGTTTTATAGCAGGTCAGATGGTCCTTGGAATCTGCTCTGATAAAGGATGTCATTTGTCCGAAATCCGACAAACATCCAGTCACCTTGCAACTAACCGTTAATCGGCGTGCAACTAACCATTAATCGCACTACGTTTAACCGTTAATTATAAGCTGATTAACGGTTAATTAGAGCATAGACCGTATTTTCCTGAAAATCAACAATATACAAATCAAAATTCCGTAAATGATGAATAATTTAAAAAGTCAATAATCATTCTATTGCGATTTTACACCAAATATCAATGGTCAACGTACAAATAAAACTCAGCAAAGAATGAATCAGCTAAAATTTCAACGATACTTCTATTGTCTTTTCACACCAATCCACAACCGTTACCACTCCGTCAAAACGCATCAGGCAATTATCCGCATAGCGGATTACCCTTTACTTTATGGAAGTGATATTGATTTCATACTCTATTTACGGTGGATTCGCGTCGCAAATCAATATTTTCATCATCCAAAAGTTCATTTTAGACACCTCTTCTCTCCCCCTTTTGGAGAAAGGACGGAGATAAAGCCGCCCTTTATTTACGTCATTCTGTCTCTTTTATCTGCCTATTTGTCACCTTGTTTTATATAGGCACGTCTTTTGGAATTTATTTAACAGAAAACAAAAATAAGAAGAAAGGAGAAAGATATGACATTTGACAAATTTACAATCAAAGCACAAGAGGCGGTTCAGGAGGCTGTAAATACAGCACAAAGAGCTGGTCAGCAGACCATCGAACCCGTCCACCTGCTACAAGGAATCATTGCCAAGGCTAAGGATATCACCGCCTATCTCTTTCAGAAATTAGGTGTCAACGGTGCCCAAATCGAAACACTCGTCGAGCAGGAGATTCAACATCTGCCGCGTGTTGAGGGTGGTCAACCTTACCTCAGTAATGAAACGAACACAATTTTGACTCGTGCACAGGACATTTCGCAGCAACTGGGCGACGAATTCGTGTCTGTCGAACCGATGTTATTGGCTCTGCTGGCAATCAATTCCACGGCGAGCCGTATTCTGAAAGACGCAGGTTGCACGGAAAAAGAGATGTGTGCGGCTATTAACGAACTGCGCCAAGGGCAACAGGTAAAATCGCAAAGCGGCGACGAGAACTATCAGTCGCTTGAGAAATATGCCAAGAACTTAGTGGCAGATGCCCGCGCCGGCAAGCTCGATCCCGTTATCGGACGCGACGACGAGATTCGTCGCGTATTGCAGATTCTGTCTCGCCGCACCAAGAATAACCCGATATTAATAGGTGAACCGGGGACGGGTAAGACGGCAATCGTGGAAGGTCTGGCCGAAAGAATCGTTCGCGGTGATGTACCCGAGAACTTAAAGGATAAGCAACTCTACTCACTCGATATGGGTGCGTTGGTTGCCGGCGCTAAATATAAAGGTGAATTCGAAGAGCGACTCAAAAGTGTGATCAAGGAAGTAACCAACAGCGAGGGCCGAATTATCCTCTTTATCGATGAGATTCACACTCTCGTGGGAGCCGGCGGTGGCGAAGGTGCAATGGATGCAGCCAACATTCTGAAGCCGGCTTTAGCTCGCGGAGAACTCCGGGCGATTGGTGCGACGACGCTGAATGAGTACCAGAAGTATTTTGAAAAGGACAAAGCGCTGGAGCGTCGGTTCCAAACCGTGATGGTAGACGAGCCCTCCGAGACAGACGCTATCAGTATTCTGCGCGGCTTAAAGGAAAGGTACGAGAACCATCACAAGGTACGTATTCAAGACGATGCGTGTATCGCGGCCGTAAAACTATCTGAACGCTACATCTCCGACCGCTTCCTACCCGACAAAGCCATCGACTTGATGGATGAAGCAGCCGCCAAACTGCGGATGGAACGCGACTCGGTGCCTGAGGAATTGGATGAGATTACACGCAAGTTGAAACAATTGGAGATTGAACGAGAGGCTATTAAGCGGGAAAATGACGAACCGAAAATAAAGCAACTGGATCAAGAAATTGCCGAGTTACGTGATCAGGAGAAGACATTCCGCGCCAAATGGGAAGGCGAGAAGGCACTGGTAAACAAGATTCAGCAGGATAAACAAGATATAGAAAACCTGAAATTCGAGGCTGAACGCGCCGAACGCGAAGGCAATTACGAACGTGTAGCGAGATTCGTTACGGAAAATTGAAGTCGCTGCAAGACGACATCGACAGTATTCAACTGCAACTCAAAGCCACGCAGGGCAGCGAAGCGATGGTGCGCGAAGAAGTGACGGCCGATGATATTGCCGAAGTGGTAAGTCGATGGACCGGTATTCCTGTGACCAAGATGCTGCAAAGCGAGCGCGATAAACTGTTGCATTTGGAAACGGAGTTGCATCGACGCGTCATCGGTCAGGACGAAGCGATTACTGCTGTGAGTGATGCCGTGCGCCGTTCGCGGGCCGGACTACAAGACCCTAAGCGCCCGATAGCCTCGTTTATCTTCCTGGGTACCACTGGGGTAGGCAAAACAGAGTTGGCAAAGGCGCTTGCCGATTATCTTTTCAATGACGAAACGATGATGACACGCATCGATATGAGCGAGTATCAAGAGAAATTCAGTGTGTCGAGACTCATCGGTGCGCCTCCGGGTTACGTCGGTTACGACGAGGGCGGACAGCTTACCGAAGCCGTAAGACGCAAACCTTACAGCGTTGTTTTATTCGATGAGATCGAGAAAGCACATCCCGATGTGTTCAATATTCTGCTGCAAGTGCTTGATGATGGTCGTCTGACGGATAACAAAGGACGCACAGTGAACTTCAAAAACACCATCATCATTATGACATCCAACCTCGGCAGTCAATTCATCCAGCAGCAGTTCGAGAAGCTCGACAACACCACTCGCGATCAACTTATCGACGAAACACGCAGCCAAGTGATGGAAATGCTGAAGAAAATGATACGCCCCGAGTTCTTAAACCGTATCGACGAGACGATTATGTTTTTGCCGTTGAGCAAGAAAGAGATTGCCGATGTCGTGAAACTACAAATCAACGCCATTAGGAAGATGCTTGAACCGCAGGGCTTCCGACTTGAAGTAACCGACGCAGCCATTCAATATCTCGCAGAGATTGGCTACGACCCCGAGTTCGGTGCACGGCCCGTGAAACGTGCCATCCAACGTTACGTGCTCAACGATTTGTCTAAAAAGATCCTCGCAAGCGAGGTTTCCAACGATAAACCCATCACCATTGATTCGTTCGGAAACAGCCTCGTTTTCCGCAATTAATGATTCAGTAATAGTAAAAGACACAGCTCTGACCTCGCAGTCAAGGCTGTGTCTTTTTCCATTTAGTATCATTCTATCAGACAAAGAATCCTAAACACGGCTAATCCATTAAACACAAAATATATGAAACAAAACTAACAATGCATTTACGTGCCCTCTACGAAAGAAACAGAAAACAAAGAAACTGCACTCGGAAAGGTAAGAAGATAAATTACGAATATAGAATTTAGGATAACGAATTACCTTATTATTAAAGTAATTCGTAATTTCTTGTTAATTAGTAATTCGTAATTTCTTCCCACTTCTGATGTATATACCGGTCTTCAAGACAGAAGGATCTGTGCCGAGATAACGTCCATCAAGACTGAAAATACGGTGATCTGATGACGGTGAGGTGTGACCAGTAACGCGGTTGATACCTGTCGCCTCAGTGCGAAGAACCAAGAACTCGTCTAAGAAGAAGCGTCTGCCTGCCGGTGTAATGCTTACCTGAATAGTGCCCGACCCAGAAACCGTGGCCGAACAAGTGGTCCATTGACGAGGAGACAGGTCGAACGATGTTGCAGAGAGTGTCACACCTTCACCGATGATACTCAAATCCACCGACTTAGTTTCGGCATTCCACGGAGCCACTTTAAATGTAATGACAGTTCCGTCTTTCACAGTGAAAGCAGGAGTAACCGCTGTTCCAAGCGCTTTTCCTGTTCCGCACTTCGCACATTGGTTTGCACCATAAGCCGAAGCATATGGGAATGACCAACCTTCATTATCCGTGCGAAGACTGCTCCGGCCTGCAATCGTTCCGCTCCAAACACCGTCATTGCCACCCACTCCTTTGCAACGGTCGAACGACTCATAGAAAATCGTATCACCTTTAGCCTCGAGCGATCCTGCAGAATCTGTCGAAATAAAGCGAAAGACGATACTTCCATCACCATTTTGTACAATTCCTTTGACGGCTTTATTCATTAATCTTGTACCCGAAGCATTGGCGTTGAACAGGCGAGCTGACGGTTTCGAGGTATTACAAAGGCTGTCGTTACCGGCGCAAGGATATGCATCCGTAGACTCGGTCATCTTCATATAGCCCCCTTGCGCTGCACTCCAATAACGGGAATCATCGTCATTATCGGCGTGAAAAATGGTCAATCGCTGGTGATTATTGCTGAAATCCGTGGTGTATCCGTCATTCTGTCGAAACCTACCGACAGCATTCACAACATTATTTACCCACGCCGTTGCATCATAATCTACGTGTAGCACAAGCAATCCACGACCAGGTAGGGCTGCATCCCACGCTGTCGGCTGCCGATTCTCCAATAGATAGAATTCGTCTCGATGGTTATCGTTGTAGATAATGTATGCATTGCCGCCGTTACTCAATGCTTCCATAGCCGTCACCGAAATATCATCGGTCAGCGTTTTGGGCGTAAGCCATCCGCAAAACATTTTTTCATAACTTGTATATCCGGCCGGAATGAAACCGCCCTGATTATAACAGCCACTGCTCATCAAGTCCCAACTGCCCATTCCATAGTGTCCTTTGCCACCCGTGTCATAGAAATCGGGCAATCCCAAACAATGCGTGAACTCGTGACAGATGGTTCCGATACCGTCGATTCCATTAAATCCGAGCTCGCTGCTGCACGCATAAGTATTCACGGTAACGCCGTCTATTCTCACGGTTTTTCCGTAATCAGATGCTGACAAAGTCCATTTGTGCGGCCAAATCGTGTTGGCATCATCCCAAGAAGCCTCACCGTGACCGGCGTAGAGAACAAAAACTTGCTCCACTTCGCCGTCTCCGTCCCAATCATAGTCGGCAAAATTCACTGAATCAGCAGCCAAAAGGCAGGCTCGAGCTATCATTTCACCAGCATGTTCGTCGTTATTTCGGCCATAATAAGCATACTTCTCAGGCAATCGGACGGGCCCTACAATATCGAATTTCAAATCGAACAAACCACCGCTCTGTGCCTTGAAATAGTCCGAGACACTACCTTTGAATCCATCGGACGAAGTAAATCCTTCCTCATTGGCAATACGGAGATATAGCGGTTTGTCGTGTGCCGCCTGAAAAGGCTTGTCTTTAAACTCAGCCAAAATAATCAAACCGCGCTTCTTTCCAGTATAAGCAGTTCGGCTCTTGGGTAATCTTGCCGCTCCGTGCCGCATCTGTCGACTTGTCCCCAAACGATGGACAGCAGTACGACTCATCGTCTCCGATATCGCACCGTCTACGGCACGATAAACAGAATCGCCGTCACTCTGAATATAACAAATGCCGTCTGCGGCACGCCAATAGTGCAGATATTCGTCTCCACACAACTCAACTCGTACCCGACTACCGTCTGCCAATCGGATAATCTTCCATATTCCGCGTTGCGCAGGGACAGCTTCGGCTGCCGACACAACCATTATCAACACCCATAATAAGATTTGTTTTTTCATCGGTATGTATGTATTTAAATTTTCACAAAGGTAACTTTTTCATTTATTTCACGCAAATTAAAACACAGAAATCAACCCAATCAACAGCAATTTCCCATTTTCCCCTCTCGTGTCAACTCTCGAACGACAAATAATCACATCTCTTTTTCTGATTTAATCAAATATTTCCGTTATCTTTGCATCCATAAACAACCAACAAAATCCATATGAAAGAACAAGAGAAAGAGGCGGTGCAACTGCCCGAAAACGCATTCAGAGAATTGAAAGAAGGAGAAGAATACGAACCGATAATGAGTCCACAACAGACTTACCCGGAAGTAAACGGATGGTCGGTTACGTGGGGAATCCTGATGGCTATGCTATTCTCGGCCGCCGCTGCATATCTGGGACTGAAAGTCGGACAAGTATTTGAGGCCGCCATACCTATCGCCATCATTGCCGTGGGCGTTTCGACGGCCGCCCATCGGTCACGAGCCTTAGGCGAGAACGTTATCATTCAGAGCATCGGTGCTTGTTCGGGGGCCGTTGTGGCAGGTGCAATCTTCACGCTACCAGCCATTTATATCCTGCAAGCCAAATATCCGGATATGAGCGCTTCGTTCTTAAAAATCTTCATATCTTCACTTTTAGGCGGAGTCATCGGAATCCTTTTCCTGATTCCTTTTCGCAAATTCTTCGTCAGCGATATGCACGGCAAGTACCCATTTCCCGAGGCAACGGCCACCACGCAGGTATTAGTGAGCGGTGCCAAAGGCGGCAGTCAGGCCAAGCCTCTGCTCCTTGCAGGACTCGTCGGCGGGCTTTATGACTTCATCATCGCTACATTCGGATTGTGGAATGAGAATTTTACGACACGCGTCGTGGGCTTAGGACAAATACTGGCGGACAAAGCCAAACTGGTGTTTAAGGTCAACACAGGAGCCGCAGTGTTAGGATTGGGCTACATCATCGGACTGAAATACGCGCTGTATATCTGTCTCGGATCACTCACTGTGTGGTGGTTGATCGTACCGGGAATGTCTATTCTGTATCACGATGAGGTGCTCAGCCTTTGGGATCCGAGCATAACAACGGCTGTCGGAGCGATGTCTCCCGAACAAATCTTCGCTGCTTACGGCAAGAGTATCGGTATCGGAGGCATCGCAATGGCCGGAATCATCGGCATTATCAAGTCGTGGGGCATCATCAAAGGGGCTGTTTCACTGGCAGGGAAAGAGCTGCGCGGTGGTAGCGACGAAATCAAACAACAAGTACGTACACAACGCGATATCTCTTTTAAACTCATTGCCATCGGATCAGGAACGGCACTTCTCATCACCTTTCTTTTCTTCTGGTTCGGCGTAATGGATAACCTACTCTTCGCTCTTGTGGGTATTCTGCTTGTCACAGTAATTGCATTCCTATTCACTACGGTTGCAGCCAACGCCATAGCCATTGTCGGCTCCAATCCTGTTTCGGGTATGACGCTGATGACTTTGATTTTAGCATCGGTCGTAATGGTAGCCGTCGGACTGAAGGGTCCGGGCGGAATGGTAGCCGCTTTGATTATGGGCGGCGTGGTATGTACGGCTCTTTCAATGGCAGGTTCATTCATTACAGACCTCAAAATCGGTTATTGGCTCGGCACCACACCGCGAAAACAAGAGACGTGGAAGTTTCTCGGCACGCTGGTTTCCGCTGCCACGGTGGGTGGTGTAATGATGTTGCTCAACGAAACTTATGGTTTCACCAGCGGACAGTTGGCTGCACCGCAGGCTAATGCAATGGCAGCAGTCATCGATCCGCTGATGAACGGTGTCGGCGCCCCGTGGATTCTCTATGCCATCGGTGCTGTGATTGCCATCGTTCTCACGTGGTGCAGAATCCCGGCATTGGCTTTTGCGCTTGGAATGTTCATTCCCTTGCAACTGAACATTCCGCTGCTTGTAGGTGGCGCAGTCAATTGGTTTGTCACAACTCGCTCTAAAAACGAAGCAGAAAACAAGGCACGCAATGAGAAAGGCACACTCATTGCCAGCGGATTTATTGCCGGCGGCGCCTTGATGGGAGTTGTAAGTGCACTACTGCGGTTTGCCGGTGTTAACTTGATCAACAATGCGTGGTTAGCCGACCCGCTGTCAGAACTCTGCGCGCTCGGCGCTTATCTTCTGCTGATAGTTTATTTCATCAGAGCCACAAGACCTCGATAAATCTCCTATCCAAATAGAAATACAAGGTTTACAGACATAAGAACAAAAGGACATAAGGGCCTATCGGCACCACCGATAAATTCTGCCCTTTTGTCCTTTTGTTTTAATCGGTTTTCAATTAACTGTTAATCATACGGCGAAAAGCGTTAAACGCAATGCGATTAACTGTTAGTTGCACGCTGATTAACAGCTAATCGGAGGGCGCCTTATATATAACTGATTATCAGATATATACAAGACGGTATCGGGAAGATAATCCTTGAATAGCTCACAGATAATAAAATCCATTTAGCGAAATGTCTTTCTTCAAAATATTTTTTATCTTTACACAGAATAAATTCGATAGAAATATGAACATAGAAGAACTTAGAGACTATTGCCTTTCATTCGATGGCGTAACCGAGAAGATGCCGTTTCAGCAGTTCAAAGCGGCACAATCCATTTGTGCTTTCTATGTATCGGGACACATCTTCTGCTATTTCGATATCGACAAATTCGATGCTTGTATCATCAAATGCAATACTACACAAATCGATTGTTTGAAAGAGCGTTACGAATCCATCAGCAATCCCTATAATATGAATCGAAAATACTGGATCAGTATTCACTTCCACGGAGACGTAAACGACCGAATACTGCGCTCACTCATACAAGATTCATACAAGATTGTGAAACAACAGTATAAGAGAAAGATACGATCACTATAAGGACAGACGCTCACTGCCTGTATGAACCGTATATAGTTAATCATCAAACAGATATAAAATGATATTCACTTCTCTCCTTTTCATCAAAGCGAGAGAACTCGATGAGAGCCTACACCAACATTTATCGCTTTTGCTTTATCCCCCTTTATCCTATTGTCTGAAATCTAATCGTATCTCGTTTTACTCTCAATCAAAAAAGTATTAATTGGCAATTACCGACTCTTCACTTACAAACCGAAACGATAACCGACCGTAAACGTGAGGAAACGATTCTTAGAATGCACGGTATTTGACAATTCGCCGGTATGAATTCGGGTGAGACCGAAGTTGTAACGGGCATCGAGAATCACATTCATATACTCGTAAGAAAAACCAATGGGAATAGAAAAATCGGTATGACGGAACTTATCTTTCAACGAGTTTCTATGCTCTTCGGTAGCGCCGTATTGCTTAGCTCCGGTTTTATCAGTGGTTATCTCCGTCCGCTGAAACTTCTCTTTGGCATCTAACAAAAAACCGAATTGGATGCCGGCCTTGACTGCCAGTCCGGGAAGAACATAATAGTTGGCAGTCAACGGGACGTTCACATAATGCAAGTCGGTATGCCAATCGTGATAACCGGCCGACTTCGGTTGCTTTCCGAACACTTCTATATCGGGAAATCTGCTGCCTTCCGTCGCATAACAGGCACCTAACGCAATGCCGATCTGCTCCGAGACAGTATACTCTATGTCAAGACCTGCAATGAATCCGCCTCTATATCGTGAATCGATTGACGCATTATTACGCCCCGTTGCCGCCTTTGTATCGGTCGTATTGGCAACAGTCCCGCCAAGTCTCGGTATGATTGAAAATCGTCCTGATATTCCTTGGGCATTCACCAAACATACTCCCGACAGGAGTATCAGTATCAAAAGCTGTTTCTTCATCATTAAATGATTATTGACGGGTTGGCAAGTCAACCAATCGCCAGGGCCGAATTTCTATTCAGCAGACCATCCGTATTCCTCGTTTTCTTACCAACTCGTTTCTTCATTCACTTATTTTTCTGCTCACTCGTTTCCTTTATTGGCACGCTTCCGTTCAAGATGATCGAGAAGAATCTTACGCATTCGCATACTCTTCGGCGTCACCTCGACATACTCATCGGCTTTGATGTATTCGAGACACTCCTCTAAACTCATCACAGTCTTAGGTATCACGCGAGCTTTCTCGTCGCTTCCCGATGCCCGAACGTTGGTCAGCTGCTTGGCCTTCGTTACGTTAATCACAAGGTCGTTGTCGTGAACGTGCTCACCGACAACCTGCCCTGCATAGACTTCTTCACCCGGATCGATAAAGAATTTACCACGATCCTGGAGCTTATCGATAGAATAAGCGTAAGCCGTTCCGGTTTCCAAAGCAATCATCGAGCCGTTGACACGACGCGTAATTTCACCTTTATAGGGTTGATATTCTTTGAATCGGTGCGCCATAATAGCCTCACCCTGACTGGCTGTGAGCACATTCGTGCGCAAGCCTATAATACCACGCGATGGTATGTCGAACTCAATATTCACACGTTCGCCTTGACTTTCCATCGAAATCATCTCTCCTTTGCGACGTGTCACCATATCGATCATCTTGCTCGAAAACTCTTCGGGTACATTGATTGTAAGTTCTTCGATGGGCTCGCAACGTGTACCATCAATCTCTTTATAAATAACCTGTGGCTGACCGACCTGCAATTCATAGCCCTCTCGGCGCATCGTCTCGATCAAAACAGACAGATGGAGCACGCCACGACCGCTGACAATCCAGCTGTCTGTGCTGTCTTCAAACGGGCGCACACGCAAAGCGAGATTCTTTTCAAGCTCTTTCTGCAAACGTTCGTTGATGTGCCGGCTCGTGCAGAACTTGCCTTCCTTACCGAAAAACGGTGAGTCGTTGATCGTGAAGAGCATACTCATCGTGGGTTCATCGATTGCAATGGGTGGCAACGGCTCCGGATTGTCGAAGTCGCAGATAGTATCACCGATCTCAAAACGCTCTAATCCGATGACGGCACAGATATCTCCGCTGGCAACTTGCTCTGTTTTGGAGTGTCCCATACCTTCAAACGTATGCAGTTCTTTGATTTTTGTCTTCTCCATTGATCCGTCTCGATGGCAGATAGTGACGTTCGTCCCGTCGCACAAAGTGCCTCGATGTACGCGCCCTACGGCTATCCGGCCCGTGTAACTCGAATAATCCAGACTCGTAATAAGCATTTGCGGGGTTCCCTCAATGTGTTTTGGAGCAGGAATTACTTCGATAATCTTATCGAGAAGATAGTCTATATTGTCCGTAGGTGATTTCCAATCTTCGGCCATCCAACCGTTTTTCGCCGAGCCATAGACTACCGGAAAGTCGAGTTGATCTTCTGTTGCGTTCAGTGAAAACATCAAATCGAACACCATTTCATATACTTCCTCGGGCCGACAGTTAGGTTTGTCTACCTTATTAACTACTACCAACGGTTTCAAACCTATTTGCAAGGCTTTCTGCAACACGAAACGAGTCTGCGGCATAGGCCCTTCAAAGGCATCGACAAGCAAAATACACCCGTCGGCCATATTGAGAACGCGCTCCACTTCGCCACCGAAGTCAGAGTGTCCCGGAGTATCTATGATGTTGATTTTAGTGCCTTTCCAATTGATTGAGACGTTTTTGGAAAGAATGGTAATGCCTCGTTCGCGTTCCAAATCGTTCGAATCCAATATCTGTCCGCTGTTATCCTGTCCGTCACGGAAGAGTTTTCCGGCGAGCATCATCTTATCCACAAGTGTCGTCTTACCGTGATCGACGTGGGCGATGATTGCAATATTCCTGATGTCTTGCATTTTAATACCTTAAAAAAATTACGATGCAAAAGTACGAAAATTAATTCACAACGCACCGTTGATGGTCCACAATTCATAGACTAATATGTTAAAAACAAGCAAATTATGAATTACGAATTACGAATTACGAATTAAATGTATTAACTTTGCACTCGCATTTTCGCAAAATAATAATTAATAACAACAAAGCTCTATGTATTTAGACAAGGCAAAAAAACAAGAGATCTTTGGAAATTACGGAAAGTCTAACTCTGATACTGGGTCAGCTGAGAGCCAGATAGCATTGTTCTCATACCGTATTTCCCACTTGACGGAACATCTCAAGCGAAACCATAAAGATCATACTACCGCCCGTTCGTTGACGAAATTGGTAGGAAAACGCCGCGCTTTACTTGATTACTTGTACGATCGCGATATCAATCGCTACCGTGCTATTATCAAAGCTCTTGGACTTCGCAAGTAATGCGCATTTGCTGAAAGCAATTGAAACCGCCGCAATCACGCTAAGTGACTGTGGCGGTTTTTATTGAATTACTGTCGAAATACCTTATATTATAACGAGGTAATTATCAGAATTGGAAATAGATGAAGGGTTGAATATCACTGCTCTTGATCTGGATGACAATATAAATAACGGCTGTGATAATAGCAGCATCAACCAAAATGTTGCCGCGTCGAAGTAAAGTGATGATCGATTCCTGCCAACTGTCGGGCAAATAGTGGGTTAAATACCCGAAGAGTATCAGTGCAAAGACGTATTTATAACCAACAATTACCTGCGGAAAAAGTTCTGCGTGGAAGTCAATAAAGATGTGACGAATCATCAACCAAGATGCTTCGAAAGTGCCGTTACGGAAGAATATCCACGTGAGACACACAAAATTAAATGTCAGAAAGATAGCAATCCACTTGCGAAAGCCCGTACTTTGATACGCGCGATTGTGATGAAGAATATCTGTTCGCAAGTATTTGTGTACAGCTAAAGCCACTCCATGCATTCCGCCCCACGCCACAAAGCTGAGACTTGCACCGTGCCACAGACCACCCAAAAGCATCGTCAACAAGAGATTCACATATTGACGAACCTTCCCCTTGCGGTTACCGCCGAGCGAAATGTAAATATAATCGCGTATCCAAGTAGACAAAGAGATGTGCCAACGACGCCAAAAGTCGGTGATGCTCGTGCTCCGATATGGTGCATTGAAGTTGATTGGGAAGTGGAATCCCAATAATAACGCGATGCCGATAGCCATATCACTGTAACCGCTGAAGTCGCAATAGATCTGCATTGCATAACCATACACACCGAGAAGATTCTCTAATCCTGAATAGAGCGACGGATTATCGAAGATTCGGTCGACAAAATTGAGACTGATATAGTCGCTGATAACAGCTTTTTTAAACAGTCCGATAGCAATGAAATAAACGCCGCGGGCGAACATCTCACGGCTAATGACAAGCGGACGACGTATCTGCGGCGCAAAGTCACAGGCTCGAACAATGGGCCCGGCGACCAATTGCGGAAAGAAAGATACGTAGAACGCGTAATCGAGCAGTGACGGAAGTGGTTTTAAATTGCCACGATAGACATCGATGGTGTAGCTTAAACTTTGGAAAGTAAAGAAGCTAATGCCCACGGGTAGAAATATATCCCAGGGTTGGAAATTATTACCCAACATCCTATCGACCATTCCCACAAAGAAGTTTGTGTATTTGAAATACCCTAACAGACCTAAATCAATAAGCAGACTCAGGCAAACAAGACGCCGACTGAGCGTTCGATTCTCTCGGTTTGCATTAATAGAGCGAGCTATAAGATAGTCGCTCACCGTAACTACAGCCAAGAGAAAGAAATAGAATCCACTGCTTTTATAATAGAAATAATAAGAAAACGCCGTCACGAAAAGCAATCTTGCCGTGAGTTTACGCTGCAACAACATATAAACGAACGTGAAACCGAGAAACAACACGAGGAAAAGCCCACTCGAAAAAATCATCGGTTCGCGCGGATTATACATCAGTTGAGTCAGAATTTTATCTATCATTGCTTTTCGAGAGTTATCCTTCGCTTATAGTTTTCAAGTCCCGCGGTGAACGAAGAGAATACTTTTTGTGCCACATAAGCTCCACCTCCGTAGCTTAAATGGGCATAATCTTTATTAGCCATACGCTTGTCTACAAGGCGTTTCATACTTCCTGCGCCGCCCATTGCCTGATAAAGATTCAAAAACGAGACCTTAGTCGTGGCGGCCATCTGCTGTTGAAAGGCCGTGAGATGTTCCACTTCTTTCAACGTACGGATGCCATCGGCCGACCGACCATCGCGATCCGACACACTCATAACTAATATACTGGCCTGCGGAAAAGCTTCGCGCAGGTGACCGATAACCTTTCCCATATTCTTCGTATACAGCTTCATCACACTGTCAGGATTGCCATGCACAGCCACATTAAGGCCGAATCCCACAATAATCAAGTCGTAAGATCTGAGCCGAGCAAAGTCTTTCAGCGTGCCAATCGGAATATTTCGCAGTGTCAGCCCATTCGATCCGCGCGTACTCAGATTATCGAGTATCACCCCACGATCCGATTCCAACGAGGCGCCGAACAAGTAAGTGCCAACTCCTATATCGTTAAACCGATAGCGAATATAGTTCGTTGGGTTACGAAAGACCGTTTCTTGCACGCCGTTTAACGGTTGAACACACTGCGATTGATGGTTACTTGCATCGCCGGTAACAGTTACTTGCAAGCCACCTGACGTACGAAGGAAAAGCCGGGCAACGTCCCAACGAGTGGATTTGGATTTATATCGCGTGCCCGTTGCTGTCATCATGGCTCCTTCCGAGGGAATGAAATAGCGTTCATTAATGCCTTGTCGTGTTCGATCGAACGGCTTTTTCACCACCGAATAAGCGGTAAGCCCACTACTCTTTTGCGTTACCGTGCGACGAACTACACCCGACATCATCGCGCAATCAATCCATCCTACACCGCTTCCACCGAACTTTTGCTGAAACATCTCGCGCAAATCGCATGTCAAAATATCGCCTTCGATGAACGAATCACCGAAATACGCGATACGAACAGGCTTATTCAGTTTGCCGACAGCAGTCAATACCTGATAGAAATGGTCCATTCCGCCGGCGGATCCGCCTGAATAATCAATGATAGGAGTTACTCCTTTGGGCCAAATCTCTTTAAATTCCACACGCTTTCCGTGTACCTTAGCCGTCAAAACAGGCTTAGGCGGAGCCGGACGAGGAACAACTTCCACATCTATCTCATTGAGTTTATAAGGCGAAATATCACTGAGCAGGTTGACTTTGCGTAATTCCGTGCCTCCTATTGATAAAGAAGGCAGAGCGTGCATCAGCAAAAGAATCGACACAATAATACCTACCAGCGCAAAAGTTCTGACTGACTGATTCATTCGTTTACTTCAAAATCTCCTGCAACGGACGCATCACGAAATCACGTTCGTGCATCAATGGATGCGGGATATGCAAGTCGGGCTCATCTACTTCGATATTATCATAAAGCAGAATATCAATATCTATGACACGATCGTGATATTGACGTTCTGTCGATTTACGCGTTCGTCCCATCTCGCGTTCGATGTGTTGCGTTGTCTCTAACACATTGCGTGGACTCAACGAGGTGCTGACTCGCACGGCAGCATTGATAAAATTGTGTGTCGAAGTAAATCCCCACGGCTTCGTTTCTATCAGAGACGACTCGCGTTCAACGGTCCCCACTTCTTCGCCAATACGTCTCACAGCCTCCTGAATGGCCTTTTCCCGATCACCGAGATTGGTTCCCAAAGCTAAATATACAGTGTGCATCAACGTCAATCAATCATCAACGATCAAGAGTGCATCGCCATAACAACCAAAGAGATAACCGTTTTCAACAGCCAACTCATAAGCTTTCATCACTAAGTCATAACCACCGAAAGCCGCGGTAGACATCAACAGCGTTGATAAAGGATGATAAAAGTTGGCAATCATAGCATCGGCAATGTTGAAATCATATGGTGGAAAGATGAAGCGATTGGTCCATCCGTCATACTCTTTCAATAGTCCGTCGGTGCCGGCAGCCGTTTCTGTGGCTTTAATCACGCTCGTTCCGACAGCACAGATACGATGACCAGCCTCCTTGGTACGGTTTACTGTGTTGCAGGCTTCAGCCGAAATGATCATCTGTTCAGAGTCCATCTTATGCTTAGTAAGGTCTTCCACTTCGATGCCATGGAAGTTTCCGAGCCCACAATGCAATGTAATGTAAGCAAAGTTGATACCCTTTATCTCCATCCTTTTCATCATTTCGCGACTGAAATGCAGTCCAGATGCAGGCGCAGTAACCGCTCCTTCGTTCTTGGCGTATATCGTTTGGAAGTCATCTAAGTCTTCCTTGGTCGCAGGTCGGTCGGGATTACCATCTGCATCTTTGTGATCAATGATATAATGAGGCAACGGAGCTTCGCCCAAAGCAAACAATTCACGTTTGAACTCGTCGTGAGGACAGTCGTAAAGAAACCTTAACGTGCGTCCGCGACTCGTGGTATTGTCTATCACTTCGGCCACCATCGTACCGCTGTCATCGAAAAACAGCTTGTTGCCTATGCGTATTTTGCGGGCCGGTTCGACAAGAACGTCCCAGAGTCTCATCTCTGCATTGAGCTCGCGTAACAGGAAAACCTCGATCTTTGCATCTGTTTTCTCCTTCATTCCATATAGTCTTGCGGGGAAGACTTTGGTATCATTGAACACGAAAGTATCGTTTTCGTCGAAATAATCGAGTACATTTCGGAAATCCAAGAACTCGCCTTCGATGGGCTTTCCTTTCTTATCTTTCTTGTACATATCGATGGTTTGCGACTTCCGATGCAGTACCATCAAGCGGCATTCATCCCTACGCGTAACACGAAACAAACCTTCCGAGCCGTCATCATTCGTTACCGAGTGGATGATACTATGCGGATAGAGTGCGATTTGCTCCTCGGGTAGTTTGAATTTAAATTGTGATAGCTTCATTATTTATTCTCCTTTACTGTTCAATGTTTTGTCGGTCGAGCCATTCCTGAAAACGATCGTAGTCGATACACTGCGTCAATCGTACGTCACCTACGCGTGTACGGCACAGCGAAGTAAGGTAAGCACCACTGCCGAGAGCCCGTCCGATGTCGCGTGCTAAAGCCCGAATATAAGTCCCTTTGCCGCAAACCACACGGATACTCATCCGCATCGACATCCGATCAAAGGCAGTCAGCTCGATCTCATCAATCTGCAAAGTTTTCGGTTTAAGTTCAACCTTCTTACCTTTACGCCTTAAATCATAGGCGCGATCACCGTTTATCTTGCACGCACTGTACGAAGGTGGCACCTGTTCGATGATTCCAACAAACTGTTTGAGTGTTTCTTCGATTAACTCTCGCGTAATATGATTTGTCGGGAAAACAGCATTTACAGGATGTTCCATATCATAGCTCGCCGTAGTTGCGCCCAATTGAAGAGTCGCAATATATTCTTTTGTGTGTCGTTGCAGGCTTTCTATCTGCTTCGTTGCACGTCCGGTACACAAAATCAAGACACCTGTAGCCAAGGGATCGAGCGTTCCTGCATGTCCCGTTTTCACCCGTTTGACACCCAACTTCTGCGAAATCAAATAGCGAATATGGGCCAGTGCCCCAAAACTCGACAGTCGATAGGGCTTATTAATATAGATAATTTCTCCTTCGTTGAAATTCATTTAGTCTACCATTACTAATGAGTGTCCCAATAAAAGCCATACAATGATGAATCCGCCGACAATAATCCGATAAACACCGAACGCTCTGAAACCATACTTGGTGAGGAAAGCCACAAAACCTTTGATGGCCAGCAGTGCCACGAAAAAGGCGACAACACTACCCAAAAGTAATGTTCCGAGATGATCGATAAATACGCCCGTGTCACCGGTTTCGTGCATTCGGAGCACCATTTTCAGCACATCGAGACACGTTGCGGCAAACATCGTGGGTACGGCAAGGAAAAACGAGAACTCAGCTGCATCTTTTCGGGTGAGCTTCTGGGCCATTCCGCCAACAATGGTAGCCATTGAGCGAGATACGCCCGGTATCATTGCGATACACTGAAAGAGTCCGATGTACAATGCTCGGCGCGTTGTCAACATCGTGTTTTCACGGCCTTTGTCGAACAATCGGTCGCAAAAGAGCATAAAAACACCGCCTAATACCAGCATCACTGCAACCACCATCACCGATCCCAAGAGTCTGTCGATAACGCTATTGAGCAGTCCGCCAATAACCATTGCAGGTAGAAAAGCTACGAGGAGTTTGTAATAGAAATTCCATTTGTGCAGAAATCGCTGCACATTCGATGCTCTTTCTGGTGCCGGACTGTGGTCAAGTCGGAAGAAACGACGCCAATACAGCACCACAACCGACAGTATGGCACCGAACTGAATGATAACAGTGAACGCCTTGACAAACTCATCGCTGGGGATACCCAACAAGCTTTGCGTGATTATCATATGCCCGGTCGACGACACGGGAAGAAACTCTGTCAATCCTTCTACAATTGCCAGAATAATCGTTTGCAATACAGTCATTAGTTGTTCAATTCGTCTTTGGGTTTACGAATGATAGCATAAATCATCGAAACAAAACCGACAAGGCAAACAATTGGGGCCACTTTGATACGCCGTACACTGAAAATAGCCGGGTCGAAGTGCGTGTCCGTAGAGTTGCCTCCACTCATCAGGATGAATCCAATGATAACTATCAGCATCCCGACAGCTAACAACAGGAAGTTGATTCGATCAAAAGCAAAGTTTCTTTTATCCATAATTAATCGTTTATCTGTGCGAGAAGTTAAGATAATATACTTAATTCCCCGACTCCTTTAACTCCTTAACTCCTATATATTATATAACTCTCCGGCCTTCATTCGCAAGAACTTATTGACCGAAATATAGGCACACAATGCCGTGAGAACAATTCCGAACAAAATCACCGAGGCACCTGTGACAGCCATTATCTCCCAAGTGACGATACCGAGAACGTCTGGTTCATAATTGAAAAGTGCACAGACACAACCGGCTAACACGGCATCAGCCAGCAAAGCAGCCAAAATGCCCGATAGAACTGCCCTCCGAACGAATGGGCCTCGTATAAATCCCCACGACGCACCGACCAATTTCATCGTGTGAATAGAGAATCTTCGAGCGTAGATTCCTAATCGAATGGTGTTATTGATGAGTGTAAACGAAACGAAAGTGAGCAGCATTGCCAAAACGAGCCACACAAAACCGATCTTCGTCAGATTCTGATTCACTTTCTCAATCAAGTCTTTCTGATAAGTGATTTCACTCACTTTGGGATACTTTTTCAGTTCGGCAGAAACCCACCTCAATGAATCGGTATTGGCATAATCGGATTTCAGCGTCAGTTCTATCGACGGAGGAAAAGGGTTTACGCCGTTAGTGAACTCCGAGGGGTCCGTTCCCATCTCACGAGTTGCTTCTTTCAGCGACTGTTCTTTACTGATATACGTGATATTTTTGATGTAAGGACGCGCGTGGAGCGACGTCACTAACTTGTGTGCTTCGGGTTTGGTCATATCCTGTTCGAGCATCATCGTGACTACAAGATTTTCTTTCACATAAGACGAAAGATTTCTACCCGTCAGCACGGAAAACACTACCAACCCTAACAGAATCAGTACCAAAGCGGTGCTGATGCATAAAGTTACAGCCTGCAAACCGTGTCGGCTGCCGGCTTTATTACGCTTTTTTCTCATTCTCAAAGCTACTATTACACCAAGTTCGATGCAAAGTAACGAAAAAAAATATGATTTAAAGACGGATTAACTACAATTAACTTGAAAATAACACATCATTGATCGCTTTGCGAAAAGCATCTGATCGCCTTACGAAAAGCCGTTAAACGCCGTACAAGTAACGGTAAAATGCACGGTGATTAACGGCTAATCACAAAGTCGAATCTATCTGTTTGATAATCAACGGGATATAAATTAATCTCAATAACTGCGTTTGTTGTATTTTATAAGAATATTAAACATACTTTAAAGAACATCTTATCAAACGAGGGAAATCACAGAGAGCCATACGCAAGGAGCTTAACGCAATGCCACGATCACGGTCTTGCAGCACTTATTCTGCACGCGGTATCACATCAATTGCAAATCGGTCGATACAAAAGAAGGGCCAGCCTCACGGACAACCCTTCTGCAAATATAGTAAGATATAGAGGTATGAGCTACATCTTACTAATAATACCTTTCTTTGTTTGATTGATAAAGTCGACGATATTACGGATTTCCAGACTGTCGGGTACTTGTTCGTTGATCTGGATAATGGCATCGAACACGCTGGTCTGACCGTGGAATACCAATCTGTAAGCATTCGCGATGTGCTTCTGTACTTTATCGGAGATACCGTCTTCGGTCATCATCACAGTATTCGGTCCGCTATAAGCAACAGGATATCCACCTGCAACAATATACGGCGGGACATCTTTCGAAAGCGTAACTCCGGCTTGAATAGCAGCCCGGCAACCCACACGCGTACCCGCTTTTTCTACAACATTACTGGAAAAAATGGCTCCGTCGCCAATCTCACAGTCGCCGGCAATCTTGGTTCCGTAACCGAAGATGCAGCCGTTACCTACTTTCGTATCGTGCGAGATGTGTACACCCTCCATCAGAAAATTGTCGTTTCCGATGACGGTTTGCCCTCCTGCGTGGGTCGCACGATTGATAACGACATTCTCGCGGATGATATTATTGTCGCCGATAATCAGTTCGGTCTTCTCTCCGGTGAAGTCGAAGTCTTGTGGAAGAGCGCCGATCACTGATCCTTGATGTATTTTGTTGTGAGCGCCGAGCCGCGAACCATTCAGTATCGAGACAAAAGGAAAGATGATACAATTGTCTCCGATCTCCACATCTGCCTCTATATACACGAAAGGAAATATCTTGCAGTTGTCTCCGATCTTCGCTTTGGGGGAGATTTCTGCCTTTGGACTTATGTCGTTTGCCATATTTTCAGTTTTTAAGTTTATGAGTTTTAGAGTCTGTGACTTATGCAGTTGTTATGTTTATGAGCTCAATTTCGACTATCGATTATTCGTTCTCAACAATCAACTCGATTACTTCGCGCCACCTCCTAACGCCTGATAAAGATTCACAACAGCCTGCATCTTGTTGAAATCATCCGCCACTTTCGAAAGCTCTGCATTGAGAAGATTCTGCTGTGCGGTAATAACTTCAAGATAAGTACTGTTCGATTGATTGAGCAATTGTTTCGTATCCTCTACGTTTTGTTTAAGAGTAGCGATGCGTTTAGCCTCCAATCTACTCTTTTCTTCGGCCGAGTTATATACCACGAGAGCATTGCTCACCTCGCTTCCAGCACTCAGAATGGCATTCTTCCATTTGTTATAAGCCTGCTCATACTGTGCTTTGGCCACTTTAAGTCCTGCAACTATCTGTCCGTGTTGGAATATCGGCTGCACCAAACTGCCCACAGCTGAGAGCAGCCATTTACCCGGATTGACGATGCCAATACCTGAGCTGTTGGTGAATGTGCCCGAACCGGAGATCGTTAAGTTAGGATAGAATTTACTGCGAGCTGTCTCCACATTGTAGAAACATTGTGCCAAAGACATCTCGGCATAGTGAATGTCGGGACGATTGTTGAGCATTCGGAGTCCGATACCTATCGAGAGATTCGTAGGAAACGATTGATCTTCAAGTTTTCCACGCGCAATGGTCTGCACAGGTTGTGCCAACAGTAGCGAAAGAGAGTTCTCGGTCTCGCGGATTTGTCGTTGGAGATCTACCCGCTGAGTCTGAACAGAATAGTAATTGGCCTCTGCGCTCTGCACACCTGTCGACCGAACGCGCCCCAAATCCTTCTGAACTTTCATCAACTCCCACGTATCTTTTGTGAGGTTCTCCATATCTGTGACAATTGCCAACTGTCGGTCGAGCATCAAAAGGGTGTAATACATATTGGCAATGCTACTGATCACATTAGTCTTGACAACCAACTGATAATCCCGTGTGCCCAAAAGCGCCATCTGAGAACTACGCTTTTGCGAGAGCAGATTGCCGAAAAGGTCAATCGACCAGCTTGCAGCAACGGGCAACTGGTAGGTCTTCATAGCTTTATTTCCATCCCAAGAGCTAATTGTTCCTTGTGGAGAGAATGTAAAAGAAGGAACGAATGCCAGTCTCGCTGCTTTGAGTTGGGCTTCTGCCATCTTCACATTGAGAGCAGCATTCAGCAGATCCGTATTGTTAACCAGTCCTCTTTCAATAAGCGCTTGTAACTGAGAATCGGTGAAAACCGTGCGCCACGGCATATCACCGAAGCTCGAAGTATCGGCCACAGCCAGTGTATCGGTAGCCGAAACAGCGTCGCGCACTAATCCGCGTGTATTGATATCGGGTCGCTCATACCTACCGTAGAGGCTCTTACAACCTGTGAATGCCACTGCCGCAAGCCCCATAATGATTATATTTTTAATCTTCATAACCTTATCTTATTCATCCATTTTATATTCGATCGGTTTGCGCTTGAACGGTTGTAACTCACGAGCCACTTCAGGGTTCTCCTCATCTTCAAAGACAATCGGCTTGATTCGTTCTTGCAAGTGCTCGAAGATCACAAAGAGAGTAGGTACAATCATAATCTGGCAAAGCATTCCGATGAGCATTCCTCCAATAGCAGCCGCACCCAAAGTCATATTTCCGTTGTAACCGACACCTGTCGGAACCAACATCGGTGATAGCCCGATGATCATCGCCAAAGATGTCATCAGGATCGGACGAAGTCGTGCTCCGGCTCCCAAAATGGCCGACCAAGACACTGCCATACCTGTACGCCGCCGTTCAAGAGCGAACTCTACGATCAAGATTGCATTCTTGGCAAGCAATCCGATGAGCATAATCAGTGCGATTTGCATATAAATGTCATTGTTTCTACCGAAGAGTTGCGTAAAGAGGAACGCTCCGGCGAGTCCGAACGGAATAGAAAGAATGACGGAAAGCGGCAACAAATAGCTCTCGTATTGCGCACTCAGAATGAGGTAAACAAATGTGAGGCAAAGCGCAAAAATCATCATTGTCGAGTTGCTTGACTCCTGTTCGGATCGCGTCAAACCTGAAAAATCATAGGTATAACCTTGTGGCAGCGTCGTCTTTGCAACCTCGGCCATTGCTTGAATGGCATCACCCGTAGAATAACCGTCGGCTGCACTGGCATTCACATTAATGGAAGTGAATAGGTTGAAACGATTGATGGCTTGCGGACCAAATACCTTTTTCAGCGTCACATACTCATTGATAGGTGCCATTCCGGCATTGGTGCGCACGTAAATATTATTCAAACTCTTGATATCCGTGCGTGCACTGGGCGCAGCTTGAATGTAAACGCGGTACAGTTTACCGTAAGCATTGAAGTTAGAAGCATAAAGTCCGCCGAAATAACCTTGCATTGTGGAGAGCACTACACTTGGAGCAATTCCGCTCTGTTTGCATTTCGCCACGTCGACATCCATCATATACTGCGGATAATTAGAGTTGTACGTGGTCATCGCATTGCTAATCTCGGGTCGTTTGTTCAACTCTGCCAGGAAGTTTTGCGTAATCTTGAAGAACTTATCCACATCACCGCCGGTGCGATCCTGCATTGAAAAGGTCAAACCATTGGTCAAAGAGTAACCCATTACCATAGGAGGCTGGAAGGCTAAAACCTGTGCTCCCTTGATAGCTGCGGTCTGTTTATAGATCATTCCGAGTACCATCATCGAGCCCTCGTTATGCACGCCGATATACTTCAACGGTCCTTCATCTTTGTTTCGTTCCTCAAACGGTTTGAGTTTCAGAACAAATGTACCTTGATTGGAGCCTTGTCCGGCAATGAAATTATAACCGGTGATTCGCGTACGACCGTCGATGGCCGGGTTGGTAGCTAACATCGCGTCTACCTGATCCATTACCTGACTCGTCTTTTCGAGACTGGTTCCAGGCGGAGTAGATACCATTACGAAGAGCGTTCCAGTGTCTTCGTCGGGTACAAGACCCGTTTTCGTGTTCATTGCAGTGATTCCCAGCACCGCAATACCTATCAACACAGCTACACTTGCAATGATCGGACGCTCTACAATACGCCGAACACCCACCTTATATTTATTCAACACCTTATCATATGTGGCATTGAAGCTCGTGTGAAAACGGTCGATCATCGACATTTTACGCTTACTTCCATCTTCGTTTTTCGGTTTCAGCAAGATGGCACATAATGCCGGAGAAAGCGTCAAAGCGTTAACAGCCGAGATAACAATGGCTATAGCATCGTGATACCAAACTCTTTGTAGAACGTTCCGGATGTTCCGCCAAGGAAAGAGACAGGAATGAACACCGCAGACATCACCAATGTAATGGAGATAATGGCTCCGGAAATCTCACTCATTGCGTCAATAGATGCCGTTTTAGCCGACTTATAGCCAAGATCCAACTTCGCGTGAACAGCCTCGACGACCACAATCGCATCGTCGACAACAATGGCTATGGCCAACACTAACGCCGCAAGAGTCAGCAAATTGAGTGAGAACCCGAATACATAGAGGAAAAAGAATGTACCGACAAGCGATACAGGCACCGCGATTAATGGTATAAGCGTTGACCGGAAGTCTTGTAAGAAGATGTAAACAACAATGAACACGAGTACGAAAGCCTCGACCAGCGTCTTGACAAGGTCTTCGATAGAGGCATAGAGAAACTCGGTCACATCCTGCATCGCCTTGAATTCCAGTCCCGGCGGTAGTGTTTTCTCCTGCTCGGTCAATACTTTTTTAATGTCGTTCACCACTTGTGTAGCATTAGAACCTGCCGTTTGGCTCACCATCATCATTACCGACGGCTTGCCATTAAGACTCTGTCGCACCGCATAATACAATGCGCCCATCTCCACTCGGGCTACATCCTTCACCCGAATAGTCTGACCATTGTTGTCAGTAGATATGATCATATTGCCAAACTCTCCCGGAGTCCGAAGCCTTCCTTTATATTTGATGGCGTATTCGTATTGATTTTGGCTTTGCTCTCCGAACTTTCCGGGAGCAGCTTCGATATTTTGCTGTGCGAGAACACCTGCAATATCCGATGGAATCAAGTTGTGTTGTTTCATCTTTGCAGGGTCAAGCCATAGACGCATCGTATACGTTTTGGCTCCCATCGACTCGCAACTACCCACACCATTAACGCGTTTAATAGCCGGGACCACATTGATATCCGCATAATTGGAAAGGAATTGCTCGTCATATCGTGTGCTATCGCCTACCAGAGCAAACAAAAGCACAGTAGAGTTTTGGCGCTTTTCCACACTTACACCACCTTGCGTAACTTCGGCCGGCAGCAAAGAACTGGCTTGGGTAACACGGTTTTGTACATTGACTTGCGCCATATCGGCGTTCATTCCTTGTTTAAAGTATACCGTTATACTACCCGAGCCCTCGTTTGTAGCCGAAGATGTCATATAGGTCATACCTTCCACGCCATTGATTTGCTCTTCGAGCGGAGCCACAACCGAGTTTAACACGGTCTGCGCATTAGCTCCCGGATAGTAGGCACGCACCATAATGGTCGGCGGGGCAATGTTCGGATACTGCTCGATAGGCAGCGACACCAACCCGATAAGCCCCAGAATGACGATTAAAATAGATATAACCGTCGACAAAACAGGGCGATTGATGAAATTATCAAGTTTCATTTGTGTATATTTTAGTTATCATCAGCCTGCACACTCAGCATCTACTGCTATGCTGCCAGACCGTTTCGCCTTATTTTCCGAAATCTTTTTTCAGCTTGTTCAAGTCACTTTGATCAGCGCCCATTTGCGCCGTCTTTTTCAATTTCTCGGCATATTGTGCCTCTGTAAGTGGTTTAATTGCCATTCCGTCGGTCAGAGACGACGTGCCCTTAACCACAAAACGGTCACCTACTTTCAGTCCGGCGGTAATCACATAGTTCACTCCGTCATCGTTGGGGTCCACTTTTACCTCGGTATATTTCACTTTTCCGTTGTTGTCGACCACATAAACGAAATAGCGATCCTGTACTTGCAACACAGCCTCTTGCGGCACAACAATGGCGCCATTACTGGTATGCGGTACGATAATCGAACCGGACGAACCACTCTTCAACAGATGCTTAGGATTGTCAAAACGCGCAATCATCGAAGTAGAACCCGTCGACAGATTGATCACTCCGCTCATTTTAACCACCTTCCCAGGATGATCGTAAAGGCTTCCATCAGCCAATTGCAGCTTTACCGATGGCATCCGGCCGATTGCTGCACTTGCACTTCCGTCTGTTTTGGTCATAGCTAAAATATCTTTTTCAGTCATCGAGAAATACACTTCCACTGCACTTGTATTAGAAACGGTGGTCAGTGCGTCGGGACTCGATGCACTGACGAGGGCGCCCACTTTGTAAGGCAGACTCCCGATAACGCCACTCGTCGGACTCTTAACATAGCAAAAGTCCAACGTTTCCTTGGCAGAAGCCAGCATAGCCTGTGCTTGTGCCAAAGAGGCTTTGGCACTCTCATAGGTGTTTTGAGCCGATTGCAGTTCGTATTGACCGATGACTTTATTCTTAAACAACTGCTGACTGTTGTCGTAAGTTAGTTTAGCCGTACCCAGTTGTGCCTTTGCCGTGTTCACCGCAGCCGCCGCTTGGCGTACTGATGCCTGGTAAGTCGCATTATCAATTACGAATAATAGTTGCCCCGCATTGACACGCTGACCTTCGCAGACACATATTTTCGTGATAAATCCAAATACTTTCGGCCGGATCTCTACATCCTGCACACCCTTAATCGTAGCCGGATACGTAGTCTGCGAAGCAGCATCCTGTGCCTCGATCGTACGCACCGGATATTCGTTATCACTTAAATCCATACCTCCTTTATTACCGCACGACATCATCAGAGCAGCCAAGGCACCAATCAGAAACGATCTGTTTTGTTTCATACCTTATATATTATATACATAAAAATTATCTACTTCGCTTGTATTACAATCTTAATGCTCCACAAAGGAAACCCAAAATAAATTACAAGTTTTCACCTACAAAGGTACGAATAATCTTTACACGTTGTTCTGATAGGCACCTCCTTTTAACAATAATTATTGGAATAAAAAACGGAAAGACAATCAAGTAGCAGGATGGAAAGATTCACATAGAAGCACATCAAAACAAAATCACATTCTTGCGAATCATTGGCAATACAACATATAACCCTTGTCAACACGACACTTATTACCTTTTGTCTTCTTGACAAGAATCTCGTTGCCTCTCATTACATATTTTCATAAAACACAGCCAATGCATTCCCTAAAACAGGACTGTATCTTACTGAAAATCAAATACATAGAAATGGGGCTGCAATTAACCGTTAATCACCATGCAATTAACCGTTAATCGCACGCCGTTTAACGACTTTTCGCAGTGTGATTAACGGTAAATGAAAAATGAAAAAGCGAAAAGACAGAAAGGTAAAAAGAAAATTCTGCTGTTCAAGTATTCTTTTCACTTTTCCGCCTTTTCGCTCTTTCACCATTCATCGGTCGACATTAACGAGCCCTATCTGTTTTGCTTTCTTCATCAACAGCTCCATCAACGGCCCCCGTTCATTAGGCACTCGATTGTCAAGAACAGCCTCTTTGAGCGCTTGCTTCAATAATCCCACCTCACGACAAGGAGGCAAACAAAACATCTCCATAATCTCATTTCCATCAATGCAAGGTTGAAGCAAACGCTTATAGTCACGTTCTTTGAGATCGACTAACTTACTGCGAACAATGCGGAAATTATCAAGAAAACGCTGTTTTCGCACTTGACTTTTGCTCGTTATATCGGCTTCGCACAGCGTCATCAGATCATCGATGTCATCGCCTGCATCATTCATCAGTCTGCGCACGGCACTATCGGTCACCACATCATCAGCAATCACGATGGGACGCATATGCAAATCCACCAGCTTTTGCACATATTTCATCTTCGAGTCCATCGGAAACTTCAACCGTCTGAAAATCTCCGGCACCATCTTCGCACCCAAATAGTTGTGATTATGAAATGTCCATCCCGCCGCATTATCCCATCTTTTGCTTTTCGGTTTGCCTATATCGTGAAACAAAGCAGCCCAACGCAACCACAGATTATCCGTTTTCCGACTGATGTTATCCACCACTTCAAGCGTATGATAGAAGTTATTTTTATGCGATTTTCCGTTTCGTGTCTCCACGATATCTAATCTAACGAGTTCCGGCAAGATAATGGAGAGGAGCCCACAACGGTATAAATCGTAGAAGCCTCGACTGGGTTGATCGGTCATCATTATTTTATTGAGTTCATCGGCAATACGTTCGCCGCTGACGATTCGGATGCGTTCGACATTGCGTTCAAGTGCATCGAAAGTCTCATCCTCGATAAAGAAACGCAACTGAGCAGCAAAACGCACACATCGGAGCATACGCAGCGGGTCGTCATTGAAAGTAATATCGGGGTCGAGCGGCGTCCGGATAATGCCGTCTTCCATATCAGCTAGCCCGTCAAAAGGGTCAACCAACTCTCCGAACCGGTCTTTATTTAAGCATACAGCCAATGCATTGATAGTGAAATCTCGACGGTTTTGGTCGTCCTCCAATGTTCCATCTTCCACGATCGGCTTGCGAGAATCGTGACTATAACTTTCTTTTCGTGCACCGACAAACTCCACTTCGGTATCTTTATATTTCACTTGTGCCGTACCAAAATTGCGAAACACGGAGATATGGGCACGCTTCCCGAGTCGCTGTTTCAGCACATCGGCCACCTGAATACCGCTTCCTACCACCACAACATCAATATCGCCGGAGTTACGTTCAAGAAAAAGGTCGCGTACATAGCCGCCGACGACATAACAATCCAGCCCCAATGAGTCGGCCGCTTCAGATATTTGATGGAATATGTCTTTATCGAGTAGCTTTGCCAAATCGGCATCTGTGAGATTTCTCATCATCTTTTTATTTGCCTGCAAAATTACGACAAATCGGTCGAAAAGCAAAATATACCTTGCAGATTACCTCTTTTATTTTCACAAATGAGTGCCAGGAATACTCCCATTCTGCTTTTCTCCAATTCTTTCCAATTATCTGAAACACCGGAAAGAATCGAAAAGATACATTCCTTTACAGGAAAACTTTATTCATAAGTGGCTTCAATATATCTTCATACAAGATTTTCTGTCGATGACGGGACGCACCTCATTACCCACAATTTGGAATGATGGGATAATGCAGATGACGTAAACACTGCCGTTTATAAAGTATGGAACTGCATACAAGGGCGCTTTGCATTCGTCTATCATAAAATATTCCCTGTTAAAGGTATTGATGTTCCACCCCGTCTCGGCAGACTTCAAGGCAACGATGGTTATTACATCTTTCTGAATACTGTCTTTAAGCACCCATACATCTTTTGTCGCAATCGAAAGGGAATGGTTCAGCCATTTGGTATTCATACCTTTCACCACGGCACTGATAAGCCATGGATTAGCTTTGTTTTTGTGCACGCCGGTAAAAGTCTTGCCTGTCCATCGCAGTGTATAAGTGTTCTCAACGGATATAACACGGTAAGTTGGCGTATTTCGGTATCCCATGGAATCCACCAGCTGATTTTCACACATATATTGCCGTGTCATATCTTTTGCTGGCGACGGTGCTGTTTGCGCTTTGCAATTGCAAAGCATACAAGTCAGATATACGAAATATAATGCAAATCTCTTCATATTGCTTTTTATATCTTGAGTTTAAACTGATTTGACATTGGGGTAATGTTAGGTTTGGAAGCTACCTCAATCTCTATATATAACTTTCCTGCCTTTATCAATCTGAAAATGATTTCATCACTCAGCAAATATCCTCCTATTCCTGATACGGTCTTAATGTCCTCCTTGAAGTCGGAGAAGTTTCCAATAATCTCAATGCACCCGGCGCTTCCCCATCCGCTATCCTGCAAAGTAGGTGGTCCGCTGTGAATAAGAAAACTATTCTGGATTTGTATTGCACCTTTATGAGGGGAGGGACTGTTTCTTGACCTGTAATTCTAATAAGTACATCGTTTCCCATAAAGACATTGACTTTTTATCACGATTTTGTCGTAAAAGTAGCATTTCTTGTGTGTGTTACAAGACTTTTGGAATCCACCACCGCGACAAAAGTAATTAAGAAATTCTAAACTTGCAAGAAAAAGAGAATAATTTAATTGTGGAAAGCCTTTTATATGAATGGAAGAATTACGTTAATCTTCCCGTTTCTTTCGATTTTTCCACCGATTTATTGTAGATTTGTCCCCTGATTATGAAGAAACTTGTAATGATTTTCACCGTGGCGCTATGTATAGCGTGCGGTCAGACTGATGAAGAACGGGCGGCAGAAGCTATCGCCCGCATCGAGACCCTATATTATAATAAGGAGTATCGACAAGCTCTCGATTCGATTAAAACTCTCCGCAAGCGCTATCCCAAGGCTATCAACGCGCGCAAAAAGGCACTGGAATTCTGGCAGAAAGCGTCATTGAGAATAACGCAAAACGACATAGCCCACACCGATTCAGCACTACAAACGGTACAACGGCAGATTGCCCAATATGGCAATCGTGTCTATCCAGCTGCCCTGCGAATAAAACACGATTCGCTACAAATACGCTACGACGTGCTATGCAGCACGGTGCGCGTGATTCATAAACGACAAAAGGAACATTGAGAATTAAAAAATTAAGAATTGAGAATCGGCTGTCAGGACCCGCCTTAATACTCATCTGCATTTTATATATTTACGAAACAGAGATCGCATTAATTAATTCTCAATTTTCAATTATCAAATGACTCAAATCATTTAATTTGGTTGTCTCAAATGAAATGCGTAAATTTGCACACAGATTTCAGACTTTTATGGTAGATAATTCGTTGAAAACGGAAGACCAATTCACCACAGTGATGGGCGAATGCCGTGCTCTTTTTGAAAAGAAATTGCACGACTACGGTGCATCGTGGCGTATTCTGAGACCTTCGTCACTGACAGATCAACTTTTCATCAAGGCCAAGCGCATTCGTTCTTTGGAGTTGAAAAAGGAGGCAATGGTAGATGAAGGTATTCGCCCGGAGTTCATTGCGCTGATCAACTATGGTATTGTGGGGCTGATTCAATTGGCAAAAGGCTTCACCGATGAGGTGGATATTAATCCCGACGAGGCACTGACACTCTATGATCGGTACGCAAACGAAGCATTGAAACTGATGCTTCGCAAGAACCACGACTATGATGAGGCATGGCGAGCAATGCGTGTCAGCAGTTATACGGACTTTATTTTGACCAAACTCCAACGTATAAAAGAATTGGAAGACATCAACGGTGAGGCCCTTGTTTCAGAGGGAATCGACGCCAACTATATGGACATTGTCAACTATGCAACATTCGGTGCCATCAAATTGAAAGAGCAGGAACAAGAAGCGTGAACGTCAAGCGCATTATAGTAAACTTGTGCCGACTGATCATTGCAGTAACATTCATCTTCGCGGGGTATGTCAAAGCAATCGATCCCTTAGGTACACAATATAAGATTCAGGACTATCTCACAGCCTTGAACCTGCGCAGTTACATCCCCGACTGGGTAACTTTGGGTACTTCGGTGGGTTTATCGGCGGTTGAGTTCACATTAGGTATCTTGATGTTGTTCGCAATCCGACGTCGACTTACATCTCGGCTAATTGTGGTTCTGATGTCAGTGATGACACTTATCACTGTTTGGCTGGTCGCAGCTGACCCTGTAAAAGACTGCGGATGTTTCGGAGAAATCATCGTGCTGACCAATACCGAGTCGTTGATTAAAAATATTGGACTGTTGATTTGTGCCATTACAGTGGCCGTCTGGCCGTTAAGAATGGTGCGATTCATCTCTCAAAGCAACCAATGGATCATCATCAACTACACGATTATCTTTATTTTGATGTCCGCCGGATACAGCCTTTACAAGCTACCGCAGTTCGATTTCCGGCCTTACCGCATCGGGGTGAATATCAAAGCTGGAATGAAGATACCTCCAGGAGCCCCGAAACCGAAGTTTGAAACAACCTTTCTGATGCGCAAGAATGGTGTAGAGAAAGTATTTACATTGGCCAATTACCCCGACTCTACGTGGCAATTTGTTGATAGTAAGACAGTACAGACCGAAGCGGGATATGTTCCGCCAATTCACGATTTCACTATTGAGCGCCTCAGTGACGGTCAAGATATTACCAATGAAGTGCTTTCCGATTCAGGATATACTTTCCTGCTCATTGCACCTCATTTGGAACAAGCCGACGACAGCAATTTCGGAGCCATCGATCAAGTATACGAATATGCACAAGAAGAGCATATCCCATTCTATTGCTTGACGGCAAGCACACAGAAAGCAATTACCAAATGGGAAGACATTACAGGCGCTGAATACCCCTTTTGTACAGCAGACGAAACAACATTAAAGACAATCATCAGAAGTAATCCGGGCTTGGTATTACTCAAAAACGGTACGATTATTCGCAAATGGAGCCACAATGATCTGCCTAAAAGCGATGAATTGAATGCTCCTTTACAACAGTTAGACATTGGGAAAATACCTACCGACAGCGTCCCCAGTAAGATATTGAGAATCCTTTTATGGTTTGCGCTACCGCTGTTCTTACTCACTGTAGCCGACCGGATGTGGGCTTGGACTCGCTGGTTGAAACAAAAAGAAGATTCAAACAAAATATATCAACGTTTAAAAAGAAAAAAGAAAATGAGAAAGAAAATTGTAGCAGGTAACTGGAAGATGAATTTAAACCTTCAAGAAGGTGTGGCTTTGGCCAAAGAATTAAATGCAGCCTTGACAGCAGAAAAGCCTAACTGCGGCGTGATCATCTGCACACCGTTTATTCATTTGGCTTCTGTGGCTGACGTTTTGAACCAAGATGTTATCGGTTTGGGTGCAGAAAACTGCGCCGATAAGGAGAAAGGAGCTTTTACCGGAGAGGTTTCGGCAGAGATGGTAAAGAGTACCGGTGCCCGATATGTCATTCTTGGTCACTCGGAACGCCGTCAATACTACAATGATACACCCGAGACCCTGAAAGAAAAAGTACTTCTGGCTTTGAAAAACGACCTCAAAGTGATCTTCTGTATCGGTGAAACCTTAGAAGAACGTGAAGCTAACAAGCAGAATGAAGTATGCAAGGCAGAACTCGAAGGCAGTGTATTCAATCTGTCAGCAGAGGAATTTAAGAATATAATCATTGCTTACGAACCTATCTGGGCCATAGGAACCGGTAAGACTGCAACGGCAGATCAGGCCGAGGAAATCCACGCTTTCGTGCGTTCAGTCATTGCAGAAAAATACGGAAAAGAGGTTGCCGAAGAGACCACCATTCTTTATGGCGGCAGCTGCAAAGCAAGCAATGCACCAGAATTGTTCTCCAAACCTGATATCGATGGTGGTTTGATAGGAGGTGCCTCACTGAAAGCAGCCGACTTCAAAGGAATTATCGACGCTTGGAAGAAATAATCACTTACGGTTGAGGGCGTATCGGTTTAAGGTTTGACAAGCAAATCTTGCCACCTTAAACCATTCGCCTGAGACAGCTCACATAAACTGAATCCGGATAAAATGAAACAATTCGTCACTACACTGATGATCGCACTGTGCTCCACGGTATGCGTTCAGGCACAGACTTTCATTGAACACATCCAGCGGAAGGACAAAGGACAGGGCACCATGACCGTTAACCAGAGCAAGGAAATCGACGAATTGGTTAACGGTAAACCACAAACCAAACAACCAGTCAAGGCGACACTTGTAAAAGACAAATCTATCCCGGTTAAAGAGAAAGTCGCAGCCAATAAATCGGCATCCCCCATCAAACCACAGCATCACAATCCTGACTCAATCAAAAAAGAGGAATCCGTTAAACTCGAAACGACAACAAAGAAAGAAAATAAAGACGATGACGAGTTTGATATTCCCGTCGTAGATATGCGGAAAAAAGTGATGCGTAGCAGTTACAAGGTTGACGGCTACCGGGTTCAGGCATTCGCAGGAGGAAATTCACGGGCGGATAAAACTCGGGCTCAACAGATTGGCAATGCTATTAAAATGAGATTTCCCGACCAACCCGTTTATGTTCACTTCTATTCACCGCGTTGGATCTGTCGCGTAGGTAACTATCGAAGTTACGAAGAAGCCAGTAGAATGTTGCTGCAAATACAAAAAATGGGCTATAAATCGTCCATCGTGGTACGAGGAAAAATAACGGTGCAAGAGTGACGGTGAGTTAGTATTTGAGTTTACGAGTTCTTAAATTTATAAGTTTTCACCCACTGTAACTTAAAACTTACTAAATTCAAAACATTAAAACTCATAAACTTAGAAACTCACTTACAAACTTAAAAACTCAGAAATGAATACAGAAACAGAATGGAGAGACGGCCTTGATGAACTTGCTTCGCATTACGAGCGCGTATTAGAATTGCTTGGAGAAGATCCTGAACGCGACGGATTACAGAAAACTCCGATACGAGTAGCCAAGGCTATGCAGGTTTTAACGCGCGGATATACACAAGACCCACATAAGGTTCTGACCGATGCACTCTTTGAAGAGAAGTATAATCAAATGGTGATAGTCAAAGACATCGACTTCTTTTCGATGTGCGAACATCATCTCCTACCCTTTTATGGCAAAGCCCACGTTGCCTATATCCCAAACGGTTACATCACCGGATTAAGCAAAATAGCGCGAGTTGTCGATATTTTCAGCCATCGGCTGCAAGTGCAAGAGCGTCTCACACAACAGATTAAAGACTGTATCGAGAATACATTGCATCCCTTGGGCGTGATGGTCGTCATCGAAGCCAAACATATGTGTATGCAGATGCGCGGTGTAGAAAAACAGAACGCCATCACGACAACCAGCGATTTCAGCGGTGCTTTCAATCAAGCAAAGACCCGCGAAGAATTTATGAATTTGTTGAGAGGTGAATCTAAAAAGATATAAAAAAGTACTATATCTCGTGCAAGATTTCGATATACACAGCATTTTACAGATAAACAATTTTAATAATAATAAATAAAAATGAAAGCATTAACAAAAAACCTTTTAACCGCAGCATGTCTTGTGACAGCTGCTTTCTCGCTGAACGCGTGTATCAGTAACAATGGTAACGATATCGACTCAACTGTTGTGCCTCTTACTCCAGCAGAAAAAACGACACAAATCCACGCAATGGCCGGTACATATACAGGAAAAGCCAGATTGTACACAAGTCCTAACGGCCGACTGATAAAATCAGACAGTGCCGTCGTTCATTTCACAGTAGGTACGGATTCCATCATTACAGTGAAAGATTTCCCCGTCAGACTCTTTGCTTTAAACGCTGCCAACGGAACGGTAAAAACAGCATTGGAGAAACTGACAGCCGAGTTCACCAGCGATATTAGGCTTTATTCTCAGTCGAATTATATCAAGAATCTGTATGGAGGTAATGCTTATTTCTTCATATTATGGCCTCAAAAGTTAGGGACTGGCAAGCCGTGGATGCTCTCTTATCCATATACACACAATAGCGCAGCTCAGACTTTGACAGCCACTTTCGTACCGGGAGGGGCAAGCGTAGGACTCAACTACAACAGCTTAAACCTGTATTATAAACCGAAGAAAGCTCTCCAATTCTTCTTGATACCGAAAGAAATTAAACTGAGCGACGGTACAATGTTCGATAACTCACAAGGAAGAGCATTCATTCTCGTAGAAGGTAAGAAATAAAATGAGGTTTATTTCCTGGAATGTCAATGGCCTGCGGGCCTGTGTCAACAAGGGCTTTGAAGAAACATTCAAAGCCCTTGATGCTGACTTTTTCTGCTTACAAGAGACCAAGATGCAAGCAGGTCAATTAGATTTGCAATTCAATGGTTATATGTCTTATTGGAATTATGCTGATAAAAAAGGCTATTCCGGTACGGCTATCTATACGAAACACCCACCGCTCAATGTCACTTACGGACTCGGCATTGATGAACACGACCACGAAGGGCGCGTCATTACTCTTGAAATGAATGACTTCTTTCTCGTCACTGTCTATACCCCCAACTCGCAAGATGAACTTCGTCGGCTCAACTATCGAATGACTTGGGAAGACGCTTTCCGCACCTATCTCCTACAATTAGATGCTCGCAAGCCCGTCATCGTATGTGGAGATATGAATGTAGCGCACGAAGAAATCGACCTCAAAAATCCGAAGACCAATCACCGCAATGCCGGATTCACGGATGAAGAACGTGAAAAGATGACAACATTACTGACTAATGGTTTTACCGATACATTTCGCTCGAAATATCCGGAACAGATAACTTATTCGTGGTGGTCTTACCGTTTCCGTGCAAGAGAAAAGAATACGGGATGGCGCATTGACTATTTCCTGATCTCAGACCGATTGAAAGACCGAATGGAGGATGCTCGAATCCACACCGAAATATTAGGATCGGATCATTGTCCGATTGAATTAATCCTAAAATAACGTGAGTTCGACGAATTCTCGTTATGTTAATAGCATCTTGAACATGAACGATAGCCTTCACTTCGTGCAGAACTTAAAGATGTGCGAGAGTAGTTTCCACGCCACAATGCAGGACAAGATGTTCGTGAATGGTAACAAGAACCTGTAGGAGTGATGTATACACCCCGACCTACTTTAACAGAGCGGGTAGATCTTTTCTTATGGACACTTGGCTTACGGGCTTTCGAACGCTTACAAGCTTTCCTCCCCTTATACTTCTTTTGCGTCTGCAAACTAATGTTTTCTGCGCGGGTTGTAGATGTCGTTTCATACGTAAAACTACTTGTGCCTATTAGTGTTGCCACGAAGAGAAGAACAGAAAATAGATGTCTCATAATTTTGTTTATATTTGTTATTAATAACGTGAGTTTGATGAATTATAAGTGTCTATAA